>JAQWPL010000029.1 GCA_029245395.1 Gammaproteobacteria bacterium | reverse complement strand
GCTGACTTTGCAGACCTGTAAAACATTCTTTGCTAAATCGATAACAATCACGTTAGACTTTTTCATTGTATGGACTCCTTTAGTTTTCGTCGACGCCACCTTACTTAGGTAGGGTGGTGGAGTCCATACATCGCTTCTGGCCGAAAGCAGACATTCGTTGGAGGCACAATAAAGTACAAATTTAAGTAGCGTAGCTAGCGAAGTTCAGGCGAGGAAGAAGCCATTTTTGAGCGAGGCGGTTTACAGAAGTAAATAACGAGTCTCGGGAATGGCTTTTGACAAAGCCTGGGCGAGCGCAGTAGCTACCGCTAATATACAAGCATAAAAAACCCGGGTAATGCCCGGGTTTTTTAAAGCCTTTCAACTAACTACTTACGCCAGGATCCCTCGACGTAGGAGTCACGAACCACTTCAGCGTATGGCACAGTGCTGACACGTGCACGGATATTCATGGAAGTACTGTTCTCAACTGTTGTCTTCTCAGTAGCAGGCTCTTCACCCCAGACCAGAACAACCTCGGTGCCGATATCAATGTCAGAGTTAACAGTACCCAGAGACAGGCAACTGCGCTCGTTGTAGCTGTAACCTGAGAACATGGACAGACCAACAACTTCGTCACCACCCATGATGGTATCGAAAGAAGAGTTACCATAATTGGCAATGGGGATATCCATGTATTTAACATTAGGGCCTTTCTCAAACATGGTGGCGTAAGCTGCAACCACGTCTTCTTTGTTCCAGGCAAATGTTACTTTCTTACGATGATCATCATTTTGCATGGCTTCCAGGGCTTCGCGGCCGATGAAGTCATGGTCGAACTTGATGAACGGGCCGTAGCCAAGCTCAAAAGGCGTGACGTAGTAATCTTCAATATTGTCAGAAACAAATGAACCGGCAATTGCAGCTCCACCTTCATAGCTGGCAGCTGGCAACCACTCACGATAGGACTTCATACGGTCATCAGAATAGACAGCGGGGAGTGGTGATGGAATCCAGCCGGATTCCAGCGTGTTTGATGCGTAAGCACGTGAACCAACAGGAACCATACCGAATTCAGCACCAGCTTCAAGAATCGCGTCTTTAATACGCTGTCCATCGGCATAAGGGCCCCAAATTTCCAGACCAGGTGCACCGGCCATACCGTGACGCAGTGTGCGTACTTCGGTGCCGTCGATATTCATGGAAGCCATGTTGAAGAACTTAAGCTGTTCCAGTTCACCACCGTGCAGTTTTTCAATGATTGGCCAGGCATTTGGACCCTGAATCTGATAGCGGTAGGAAATGCGTTCAACCGGGTTGCCCATTGGGCGGGAAGGCGAACGGTCATCATGGGTGATTTCTACGTCGTAACCGCCAGTTTCTGCATGGAACATAATCCAGTTAGCAGATGGAGCACGACCTACAAATACAAGCTCATTCTGAGAAAGATGAAACAGAATACCGTCGCCGATGACGTGGCCGCTATGGCTCACTGGGACATACTGTTTGGCACGGTTAACCGGGAAGGTTTCAAAGCTGTTGATTGCTGTATCAGACACCAGTTTAATCGCGTCTGGCCCCTTGATATAGATATCAACCATGTGGTGTGACTGATCGAACAGCACAGCTGATTCGCGCCAGGCAGCCTGTTCACTACGCCAGTTGTGGAATTCTGGTGCTACTACTGGATAGACATACGCGCCTATCTTGGAGTTGCGCATCATCTCAACCGGATTACCTGCACTCTGCAATAAGTCTTCTAAGCTCTTGCTCATTTTTCTTGCTTTCCTTTAAATATTTTGGGGTCAAAAAAAGGCGCTACAATACAGGTAACAGCCCTATTTTGCAACGCTATACAGGCCTGTAACCGGCCTGACGCAGTGGCACATTTTGGTCCCGTTTTAATACCCAATTACAGGGCATCTTTATGCTGCCGGCGAATAGCCCAGCAGCGATTTATACTCCAGAAACTCACCAAAGGCCTGATCGCCGAACTCCCTGCCATTACCGCTTTGCTTATAGCCGCCAAAGGGGGCATTCAGATCAAGACCTGCATTATTGATACTGATATAACCAGCACGAACCCTGGATGCTACCGCCCGGGCGTGGTCAATATCCTTGCTGTGGACATAGCCTCCAAGGCCATATTCAGTGTCATTGGCAATCTCAATGGCCTCTTCCTCACTGTCATAACCAATGATGCTTAAAACCGGCCCGAAAATCTCTTCGCGGGCTATTTCCATATCATTCTTCACATCCCTGAAAACCGTCGGTTTAACGTAATACCCTTGCTCAAGGCCGTCCGGTCTGCCTGCTCCACCGGTGACCAGTGTGGCACCTTGCTCTATGCCGCTGTTGATCAGTCCCTGAATTTTTGTCCATTGTGGTTCCGAGATAACAGGACCCATGCGGCTGTCTTCCTTGGGATCACCGGGTGCCCAGTTTTCGACGGCGGCAGCCGCCAGTGCGCTCACTTCGTCCATCAGTTTGTTAGGCACTAACATGCGTGTAGGTGCGCGACAGGACTGACCGGAATTCATCATGATGCCGCTAATACCGCCATTAACGGCCGCTTCAAGGTCGGCATCTTCCAGGATGATATTAGGACTTTTGCCGCCCAGTTCCTGATGCACACGCTTGACCGTTTTTGCGGCCGCTTCAGCTACCTGAATGCCGGCCCTGGTGGAACCGGTGATGGATACCATGTCCACTTGAGGATGGACAGCAATAGCTTGCCCTACTTCCGGACCCAGGCCATTCACCATATTGAACACACCGGCAGGTACACCAGCAGTATCCAGGATCTCGGCAAATATTTTGGCTGAGAAAGGCGCAATTTCAGAGGGTTTCAGGACTATCGTACAACCAACCGCCAGTGCAGGCGCGACCTTGGCGCAAATCTGGTGAATAGGCCAGTTCCAAGGCGTAATAAAACCGCATACGCCAATGGGCTCGCGAGATACGCGACTGGTTCCGCGGTCTTCCTCAAATTTAAAGGATTCCAAAATACCTATGGCGGTTTTGAAATGATTGACACCAACAGCGGCCTGAGTACCATCAGCCAGCCATTTCGGCGCGCCCATTTCTTCAGTAATAGCGGCGCCCAATTCGGGAACGCGCTTTTCAAATTCTTCTACGATACGGTTCATGATGGCCAGACGCTCATCCTTACTGGTTATTGACCAGGTTTTAAAAGCAGTAGCCGCTGCAGTCACTGCTTTGTCCACATCAGCATCACTGCCCAGGCTGATTTGACCTGCCACTTCTTCCGTTGCCGGATCGATAACATCCAGTGAGCGTGGGCTGGCAGGGTCTGTCCACTCGCCATTAATATAGAACTGCATGTATTCACGCATGAATAAACTTCTCCTGAAAAATCCCTAAGATTTGAGTCGGCCCACCCGCGTGCCGGGCCTTGAAAAACGGGGGTGCAAGTATAAACATCTGAGCCAGACAAGGCTATGCCCC
The DNA here is from genome assembly GCA_029245395.1 of Gammaproteobacteria bacterium. GTDB lineage: Bacteria > Pseudomonadota > Gammaproteobacteria > Pseudomonadales > Pseudohongiellaceae > Eutrophocola. Next base: position 568,243 of record JAQWPL010000029.1, on the reverse strand, counting down.
GACCCGCCAAATTGTGCCTGTCGTATTCACCAAAAAATGGGGCATAAGACCACCTCTCTCAGTGCTCTCTTTTTTACTTTGTTAATTTAATCTTTAATATCAGCAGGTTACAGTAATTCGAAAAGTTGGCCTGGTTCGTGCAATACCTATGCAAAAGCTTTGTAAGCATCGGTTTTATACTCAGAACCAACATCAGGCTCAGGTGCCTGAAAAGAATTAAAACTATTGGGACTGGACATGCGTCAAAGATTAGAAATAAGAAAAGAAAAAAGGTCTGTTGGAATAACTCTAACCAGATCAAATTGGCAAGAATTACCCATGAATCTGTGCATAAAACACGGCATGAAGTTATGCATGCAAGTTTGCCTGTGTACAACCGTGCTTCTGAATTCGGCCGCGCAAGCTTATACATCTGTTGAAAATACGTCACTGGATGCCAGTGGTATTCGCACGCTTTCTATCCGCACCTATAGCGGCCCCTTATCCATTACCGGAACTGATGGTAACTCTATCGAGGTGGAAGCTGTTATTGATTTTCGTGACAACTGGGACGATGGCGAAGCCCGTGAAGCTCTGGAAGATGGATTGATCTTTGAGCTGGAACGTAAAGGCAATCGTGCAGAACTTAATTCCTGGGTTGGCGATTATGACGACGGTGATTATTCCTATTTCACTTGAGGATTAATTAATCTATTCCGATCTGACAAATCAAGACCATATTCCCATCTTGAAGTCAGGGTACCCCAAGGCATAGATCTTGAAATCAATGATTTTCGGGGCGAAGTCATTATTTCCAGGGTAACCGGCGATATGGAACTCAGAGCTGGTTCAGGTCCAGTGGAAATTAATGATCATACTGGTGACCTGGATCTGGAAGACGGCTCCGGGGAAATCAGGGTTTCAAACGTCAAGGGTGACGTAGAAATCAGGGAAGGCTCCGGCAATATTGATGTAGAAGAAGTGTATGGCCGCCTGACCATTCATGACGGTTCCGGAAATATTGAGGTGGATACTGTTGAAGGTGTTCTGGATATCCGGGATGGTTTCAGCAATATCCGCGTTACTAACCTTTTAGAGGGTGGAGAAATCTATGATGGCTCCGGCAATATTGATGTCCGAAGGGTAAAAGGGTCTATCGCTTTAACTGATGGTAGTGGCTCTATCGATGTTTTTGATGTGGAAAATGATGTCATTGTCTTCAGCCGTGGTTCTGGTGGATTTAATGTCAGGAATGTTGAAGGTGAGGTCATTGGTACTGACAGACGCTACCGCAACAGAGATGAAAATTGTATACGGGAACGCTTCAGAAACAGGAATCAAACTTTTGAAGAAAGCGATAGATAGCGCAGGGCGCTAAAGAATTAAACTGCCGGGGTCAGGCCACATTCCCTACTCCCACGATCCAGCATGGTCAGGCCCCGGTAGTTTAATACCTCACAATTAGTTCAGTTTGCTACAAAGATGACGGCATGCAACACCAGGAAAGACAGGAAGCCTGCAACCAAATCGTCTGACATGATGCTTAGCCCGGTACCTGTTTTCTCTTTCAACAGGCTTATAGGATAGGGCTGGAGAATGTCAAAGCCTCTGTACAGCACAAAACCCAGTAACAGCCAGTACCATTCATACGGCACAAACAACATGGTTAACAGGAAGCCGGCAAATTCATCCCAGACGATGCCGGGATGATCTTTGACACCGAGGTCTTTCGCGGTCTGGCCGCAGATATAAAGCCCGGAGACCATTACCAGCAGCAAAATTCCCGGATAATAGAGCATCGGTAACTGGATAATCAGCAGGTAGAAAGGAATGATCAGTAAGGTGCCGTAGGTATCAGGGGCTTTGGGCATTCCGCCAATACCAAAACCGAAGGCAAGAAAATGAATGGGATTTTTGAATACTGATTTAGGGTATAAAAATTTGACCACGGTGACTCCAGCAGTTTTTTTACCTTTTTTTTTGTATTTTTTGCTTTTCTTGATTTAAGCTTAACTACTGCTACAGCAAGCACAGTTTACTGCACTCTTCCCAACAATTTAACCTATTTGCGCCAGATGATATCACCTGGCTGGTTTTCGTCGCCTCGGACTTTCAAAACCCCGTGAAATACATGGCTGTATGCAGCACTGCACAAGCGTACAACCCAGCAATGACGTCATCGAGCATGATGCCGAAGCCGCCCTGAACCTTTTTATCCAACAAACCAATAGGAAAGGGTTTGAGAATATCGAACATCCTGAACAGAACAAAACCGGCTAGAAGCCAGTACCAGGTGAGCGGTACCAGGATCATGGTGATCCAGAAACCTACAAACTCATCCCAGACAATACCCCCATGATCATGCACGCCCAGATCACTTGCTGTGCGTCCACACAAGTAAATGCCAAGAATAAAGGCGCCAATAATTGCACCCAGATAAGCATATAAATTCAGCCAATGAATAAGTACGAGATATAGAGGAATGGCAACAAGGGTACCAGCCGTACCCGGTGCTTTAGGTGCCAGGCCAGAACCAAAGCCAAAAGCCAGGAAATGCACTGGATTTTTGAAAACGCTTCCTGAAGTCACTGTCATAGTGTTTAAAAGTGCTGGTATCCGTCTTTTTCGAATGAAATTTCCGCGCCTTGCGCATCCTTACAGATCACCTGGCTGCCTGAGGTCATTGTGCCAATACAATGTATCGGTACATCAAGTTGCAGGCTCAATGCCATAATTGACTGCTCGTGTTCAGGCCGGGCGGTGAATAACAATTCATAATCATCCCCTGCCGTCATAGCCATAGCAAGCGCCTCTTGTTCTGAGAGACGGTGTGTCAAATGGGCAGAGACCGGCACGGCAGGTAAGGTAATTTGCGCACCAGCGCCACTGCTTTGGCAAATATGGCCCAGATCGGCAAGCAAGCCGTCCGAAACATCAATGCCAGCTGAAACAAATGGTGCCAGAGCCAATCCAGCTTCAATACGGGGCACCGGCTTAAAATAGGCATTGTGTAACAAAGCTTCCTCTTCTGCATTGAAGCCATCGAGTTCCCCTAGAATGTATTTCAAAGCCAGTCCGGCCTGACCCAATGAGCCAGTTACAAATATTTTATCTCCGGGAGAGGCGCCGTTTCTCAGAATTGCATTGCCCGTTTCGACCAGCCCATGAACTTGTACAGTAATCACCAGCGGGCCACGGCTGATATTGCCTCCTATTAAAGCGCAGTTGTATCTGGAAGCGATGGATTTCAAACCCCCTGCAAAAGCCATCAGCCAGTCAGGATCGGCTTCGGGCAATGTTATACCAAGGGTGAAGACACAGGGTTCAGCACCCGTTGCTGCCAGATCGCTGAGATTAACAGACAGGGCGCGGGCACCTATCAGCGCCGGTTCTGCAGAAGAGGGAAAATGGACATCCGCCACCAGGGTATCCATGGAAAGGGCCAGTTCCTTGCCAGTTGGAATAGACAAGAGGGCACAGTCGTCACCGATGCCCGTCTTCACTAGTTCAGTTTCTGGTGCTGACAGACCTTTCTGGTCAAAACACTGTCGGATGATGTCAAATTCAGACAGCATGGCACTGGCCTTCAGGCGCGTGCCTTTATTTCAACATCGCGTAACTGGCGGGCCAGTTTATCGAGCACTCCATTGATATACTTGTGACTGTCGGTGGCACCAAATTTCTTAGCCAGTTCAATGCATTCATTGATGACCACCCGGTAGGGAATATCGATGCGTTGAGACAGTTCATAACTGCCTATCCTGAGTATAGACAGCTCAATGGGATTCAACTGACTGATATCCCGATCCAGACTGGGAGTGAAGCTTTCATCAAGACTGTCGGAAGTTGCAGATATAGCCGTGAGCGCTTCATGGAAATATTCCCAGTCGATTTTTCCTTCATTGTCGGCGCGATACTGAGCCTCGATGGCTGTGATGGGATAGCGAGATATCTGCCATTGGTACAAAGCCTGCACCAGCAAGTTACGGGCTTTCTTGCGGTGAGCAATAGGCGTTTTGGCAAGGTTACCCGAAGATGCCGTCATGCAGAGATCCAGTTTCAGTAAGTGTTAATAAAAAAGTGGTAAATAAGCCCAGGCTCAGGACTGTGAGCCCAACCTTCGCATCAGACTGACCATTTCCATGGCTGCCATCGCAGCATCCGCACCCTTGTTACCAGCCTTCGTGCCAGCACGTTCGATAGCCTGTTCAATTGTGTCAACTGTCAACACGCCGTTTATAACTGAAAGGTCGAGCTGCAGGCTTAAATCAGACAGGTTACGGGAACATTCATTGGCCACAATTTCAAAATGATACGTGCTGCCGCGGATCACTGCCCCTATAGCAATCACCGCATCAAACACACCAGATTCTGCAGCCTTTTTAGCGGCCAGTGGAATTTCAAGTGCGCCAGGCACTCTTATCACAGTGATGTTGGATTCAGCAACGCCATGACTTTGTAAAGCATCAATCGCACCTGCTTCAAGGCTGTCGACTATGTAGCTGTTAAATCTTGAAACCACCAAAACAAAATTGGCAACAGCTCCGGCAAAATCACCTTCTATGGTTTTTACTTTACTCATTACAGAATTATCGGTTTAAAAAGATTGTTCATAAGCAAGCCGGGTAACTTAATCCTGATCGCAGGGCAGATATTCCACCACTTCCAGATCGAAACCTGAAATGGCGTACTTTGTTGGGTAACTCAACAGACGCATCTTGCCAACACCTACATCCCTGAGAATCTGTGAGCCCGTACCCACATTCAGGTAGATGCCATGGTGGGCGGGAGTTGATGCAGGTTGTTCTGCCAGTTTGTCGATGGTTGCCAGTTGGTCCAACACATCTGCACTGCCATTTTCATTGGCCAATACTACCACAACGCCTTTCCCTTCTTCGTTAATGCGCGCCAAAGATTTGTGTAATGACCAGCTAGCCCGAGCGGGATTTGGAATGCCAAGTAAATCTCTAACGGTATCAGCGACCAGCACTCTCGCCAGGGTCGGCTTACTGGACTGAATATCCCCTTTAACCAAGGCAAGATGTATCGGGCCGCCTTCCTTAATAAGGTCGCGGTAACACATGACTTCAAATTCGCCGTGCTCTGTTTGCAAACTATACTGGTTGATGCGCTCGATGGTTTGCTCATTGGCAATACGATAATGAATCAGATCCATGATCGTACCGATTTTCAACTTGTGATCAGCCGCGAACTTCTCCAGATCCATTTTGCGAGCCATGGAACCATCTTCATTCATGATTTCACAAATAGCGGAGGCTGGCGTCAAGCCAGCCATTTTTGCCAGGTCACAGCCTGCTTCAGTATGACCCGCTCTGCGCAATACACCGCCCGCATTAGCCATGACCGGAAAGATATGGCCTGGTTGAGTAATGTCCTCTGGCTTCGCGTCGGCTGACACTGCGGCCAATATAGTACGAGCCCTGTCAGCCGCAGAGATACCTGTAGTCACCCCTGTGGATGCTTCAATAGAGACTGTGAAATTACAGCCGAAAGGTGAAGAATTGTTTTCTACCATCAACGGCAGATTGAGCTGCCGGCAACGATCACTTGTCAATGTCAGGCAAATAAGACCACGCGCATGCTTGGCCATGAAATTAATATCTTCCGGTTTAACCTTGTCTGCCGCAATGATCAGATCGCCTTCATTTTCGCGATCCTCGTCGTCCATGAGCACAACCATTTTACCCTGGCGGAAATCTTCAATGATTTCTTCAATACTGTTGAGCTTCATGGTTTGTCCCGGCCTTGTTTCGAGTATTCAGTCTTTTCCGCAAAGCCAAATTGAACCAGTTTTTCAAAAGTTATCGCTTCTGAATCGCCTTTTATTTCTCTGCCCAGAATAAGGCTTTCAAGGTAGCGGCTGATGATATCCACTTCCAGGTTAACTTTACTGCCCGGTTCCAAAGTGCCCAATGTAGTTTCCTGTGCTGTATGGGGAATAATGTTGACACCAAATTCACCCCCCTTCACCTCATTCACAGTAAGACTGATTCCTTCCAGACAAACAGAGCCCTTTGCTGCAATGTATTTCCTTAATGTTTCGGGTGCCAGAAACACCAGGCGCTCACTGCGACCGTCGTCCTCACGACTGAGCAGTTCTACCAATCCATCTACGTGGCCACTGACAATATGTCCGCCAAAACGACTGGCTGGTTGCATGGCTTTTTCGAGGTTTACCCTATCGCCCGCTTGCAACCCGGTAAAAGAAGTCAGCGCAATTGTTTCATTGGAAATATCCACGCTGAAACTATTGTCATTAATCTCAGTGGCTGTCAGGCAGACGCCACTGACACAAATACTGTCGCCAGGTTTTATATCACTGAAGTCCAGCGTTTCAGAGGAAATCACAGCACGCAGGTCACCACCTGCCTGTTCAAGGCTGCTGATCTCACCTTTTGCTTCAATAATGCCAGTAAACACAGTGCTCGTTATTCCTGATGATTGTGTTGGTAAACAGGACGGGTGCGCATTCTACAATCTTTTCCCACCATTGATACATCCAGAATCTCAAGTTCTATTCTGTCTTCCATTGTGGAAAGTCCGCGCAAATTGAACAGTGGCCGGGCCTCACTGCCTAACAAGGAAGGTGCAATATAGGTAATGACTTCATCCACCAGCCTGTCAATCAGCATAGCACCTGCCAACTCCGCACCTGATTCCAACAGGATATCGTGGCATTGTTTTTCAGAAACCAGCTTACGTAATAGCTGTTCCAGATTTACCTGGCCATCAGCATTGGCGCATGAATACAGGGTGACATTCTCGTTTCCAATCATTTTCTGCTTATCTGCCAACAGCTCCTTGCTGCTTACGGCTGTGGCAATTATTACGTCACCTGGCAGGTTGAGAATTTTGGCATCATTTGAAATACGCAATCTGGAATCTATAATGACGCGCACAGGTTGTTCATGAACAAGTTCACTACGCGCGTCAAGACCAGGATCATCTGCCAGCACAGTTTCTATGCCGGTGATAATTGCGCCGCTTCCAGCACGTAATTGCTGGACTTGATCTCTCGCTTCTGGCCCGGTTATCCATTTGCTTTCACCGCTTGCCATCGCAGTCCTGCCATCAAGGCTCATTGCCAGTTTGCAGCGCACAAATGGCAGACCCGTCGTCATGCTTTTTACAAAACCGGGATTCAGCGCCATGGCTTCTTGTTCCAGTATTGGCCCATCAACGCTGATGCCAACTGCACGAATTATATCAAGGCCACTGCCGGAAACTTTAGGATTAGGATCAACCATGCCGTAAACCACCCTGCTGATACCCGCAGAAATAACTGCTTGCGCGCATGGGCCGGTTTTTCCTGTGAAAGAACAAGGCTCAAGAGTCACATATAAAGTGGCACCACGACTTTTATCCCCAGCCGCTTCAAGGGCAATAATTTCCGCATGGGGTTTGCCGGCTTGTTCATGCCAGCCTTCTGCAACAACCACATCATCTTTTACTACCAGTGTGCCAACAACCGGATTGGGCCTGGCGGTGTACCTGCCCTTTTCAGCAAGCTCCAGGCAGTGTTGCATGTATTGAATATCAGACTGGGACATTGGCTTGATTTGTTTTTAGGAAGTGAGAGTTTCCTGATGCGTGTTCAGGCGTTAATTATGCGACGGGATTTCAGCTAGTCAGCCGGCTCGGAGACTTCACCCTCCCTGGATATTCGATCAATCTCTTGCCTGAACTCATTCAAATCCTTGAAGCTTCTATACACAGAAGCAAAACGTACATAGGCGACTTCATCCAGATTTTTCAATGCATTCATCACCTGTTCGCCCAACATTTTACTTGGTACTTCCCGCTCACCGGTGGCTCTGAGTTCATGTTTGATTTGATTGATGGAATTTTCCACCATCTCCATACTGACTGGTCTTTTTTCAAGAGCCTTGAGAATACCCGAACGAAGTTTTTCTTCATCGAAAGGTTCACGATTGCCATTTTGTTTAATCAGCCGGGGCATGACTAACTCTGCCGATTCAAAAGTGGTAAAACGTTCAGAACATGAAGTACATTCACGTCGGCGACGCACCTGGTTGCCTTCAGCCACTAACCGGGAATCAATGACTTTTGTGTCTGTGGTATTACAAAAGGGGCAATGCATATGAAGCGTCCACTGTTCTTAAACGGGCGCACAGCCGTGCACCCTTACCAATTACTGATTTCCAACAAAATGCAGGGTTAACGGTATACAGGAAAGCGCTTGCACAACTCCACTACCTTGCCCTTGATTGATCCAATTAATGCTTCGTTTTCAATGTCTTCAAGAATATCACACATCCAGCCGGCCAGCTGTTTGACCTCTTCTTCGCCAAAACCACGGCGCGTCACTGCGGGACTGCCTATTCTGATCCCGCTAGTCACAAAGGGCGGCCTGGGATCATTAGGCACTGCATTTTTATTTACTGTGATATTGGCTTTACCCAGGGCTTTGTCTGCATCCTGGCCTGTAACTTCTTTATCCACCAGGCTTAACAGGAAGAGGTGGTCATCAGTGCCCCCAGAGACGATCTGAAAACCTCGCGCCATAAAAACAGATGCCATGGTTCTGGCATTGGCAATGGTTTGCTTTTGGTAAACAACAAACTCATCAGACATGGCTTCCTTGAAACATACTGCCTTGGCGGCAATGACATGCATTAACGGGCCGCCCTGGCTCTCAGGGAAAACAGCAAAATTCAGGCGCTTGTTCAACTCTTCATCTTTTTGGGCAAGGATGATGCCTCCGCGAGGACCGCACAACGTTTTGTGCGTGGTCGACGTAGTTACGTGGGCAATATTGACCGGGCTTGGATAACAACCTGCAGCAATAAGACCGGCGACATGCGCCATATCGACAACGAAATAGGCGCCAACGCTATCAGCAATACTGCGCATAAGTTCCCAATCGATAACTCGTGAATAGGCAGAAAACCCGGCCCAGATTACTTTGGGCTTGTGCAGCTTTGCCAGCTCTTCCACAATGTCATAATCAATTTCACCAGATTCTGCATTCAGGCCATATTGCACGGCGTTGTATATGCGCCCGGAAAAACTGACTGACGCGCCATGGGTCAGGTGTCCACCGTCTGCCAGACTCATGCCCATAAAAGTGTCACCAGGTTTCATCAAGGCCATGTACACAGCAGCATTCGCCTGGGAACCGGAATGCGGCTGTACATTCGCAAACCCGGCGTTAAAAAGTTTTTTCGCTCTTTCTATGGCCAGGGTTTCGACTTTGTCGACATGCTCGCAGCCACCGTAATAGCGCTTACCTGGATAGCCTTCCGCGTATTTATTGGTAAGGATACTGCCCTGGGCTTCCAGCACCCTGGGACTAGTGTAGTTTTCAGACGCTATCAATTCGATATGTTCTTCCTGTCGGGTCGCTTCATCCTGAATCGCCGATAACAGTTCATCATCAAATCCTGCCAACTGCATTTGATTGTCTAACATCTTTCTCCTCAATAGGGGCTGTAGTAAGATTGCGGGCGCCATTCTATCTTAAAATAATAGTGGCTATAGAAAAACACTATTAGTTTTCAATCCCGTCTTCGTTCACCTGGATCGTTACAGCACGATTTTTAGAGGTATCCACAACCAATGGCACAATTTGTATACACGATGAACCGCGTAGGGAAGGTTGTCCCCCCAAAACGCGAAATCCTGAAAGATATTTCTCTGTCGTTCTTTCCAGGCGCAAAAATAGGTGTTCTTGGTCTCAATGGTGCCGGCAAGTCTACGTTGCTGCGAATCATGGCAGGAGTCGACAAGGATTTTCTTGGCGAAGCCAGACCTCAGCCAGATTTAAAAGTTGGGTACCTGCCCCAGGAGCCGGAGCTCGATGAAAGCAAGGACGTCCGTGGCAACGTAGAAGACGGTATCCGTGAAATCAAGGACCTGGTGGATGAATTCAATGCCATCAGTGACAAGTTTGCCGAGCCCATGAATGATGATGAAATGAATGCCCTGCTTGAACGCCAGGGTGAACTTCAGGGAGCTATAGACGCCTGTAATGGCTGGGACCTGGAACGAACATTGGAAATCGCAGCCGATGCACTGCGCCTGCCGCCATGGGATGCAGAGGTAAAAACCCTGTCCGGTGGCGAAAAGCGCAGAGTGGCATTATGCCGACTTATGCTTTCCAAGCCGGACATGCTGCTGCTAGATGAGCCAACCAACCATCTGGACGCCCTAAGTGTCGCCTGGCTGGAAAGGTTTTTGCAAGAATATCCAGGCACCGTCGTAGCCATTACCCATGACCGGTATTTCCTGGATCAGGCTGCAGGCTGGATTCTTGAATTGGACCGTGGTTATGGTATTCCCTATGAAGGCAACTACAGTGACTGGCTGGCCGCCAAGGAAGAGCGCCTTGTAATTGAAGAGAAGCAGCAGGCTTCGTTGGCCAAAACCGTAAAAGCTGAGCTGGAATGGGTGCGCCAAAATCCCAAGGGACGTCAGGCTAAAAGCAAAGCCAGGCTTGCCCGTTTCGAAGAGTTAAGCTCTAAAGATTTTCAGAACCGCAACGAAACCCTCGAGCTGTATATTCCACCCGGCCCACGGCTTGGTGAAAAAGTAATCGAAGTGAATAACATCTCAAAAGGCTTTGATGGACAGGCCCTGATTAGTGAACTGAGTTTCTCCATTCCACGTGGGAGTATTGTTGGCATTATTGGTGGTAATGGTGCCGGCAAAACTACTTTCTTGCGTATGTTGGTAGGACAGGAGCAACCGGACAGTGGAGATATCAGTCTCGGCGAAACAGTAGATCTGGCCTATGTGGATCAGAGTCGCGATACTCTGGAGGGTAGCAATACAGTCTGGCAGGAAATTTCTGGCAACCAGGATAACCTGCAAATTGGCAATTATGAAATTGCATCCAGAGCCTATGTCAGCCGATTTAATTTCAAGGGCGGCGACCAACAAAAATATGTGAAAGATCTGTCAGGTGGAGAACGCAACCGGGTACATTTAGCTAAATTACTGAAACGGGGCGCGAATGTATTACTGCTGGACGAACCTACCAATGACCTGGACATCGAAACTCTGCGTGCGCTGGAGGAAGGACTGCTGGCATTCCCGGGAACAATAATTGTGGTCTCTCATGACCGCTGGTTTCTGGACAGGCTTGCTACGCATATTCTTGCCTTTGAAGGGGATTCAGAAGTGGTTTTCCATGAGGGAAATTTTTCTGATTACGAGGAAGAGTACAAGAAACGTAAAGGAGACACTGAGCCAACCCGCATCAAATACAAGAAACTCGCATAGTTTCTTGTATTCGAGGCTTACGCAGCAGCTACTACGCTTGCCATCTCTTCGTTAAAAAAGTTGTCCCGCTTCGTCAAGTAGCTACAGTACTATCCTCGCGTGAAATTTTTTTGCATCGATCTGGCTGCGCTATCGACGCTGCCAAAATTTGGACTTTATTGGATGCCCCGCGAACACCTTATTTAAGCTGCTTACGCAGCTCATCCATCCTGCTTTTATTTTCTTCCTGGGAAAGTTTTCTGGACACTTGTTCTGGAAGGGCTTCCTGTTTATCTATCACCAACTCTTCGCCATGTATTACCTGCTGACAAAACCTTCGGTAATTTGTCTCGAATAACGGATAAATCTTTGCTTCGGTTTTATTGGTTAACTCAAACCAGCCAGTCGCCTTGCCGGCAAGATAAACCGCCGCGTGTGACCAGGCCTGTTCTGCCTTGGGGTGATCAGCACAGCAAGCTTCAACATAAGCGTCGTGGATAGTTGGCAAACCGTATTGGCTCATAGACTCTTCACAGGCCTGAACAATAGTGGCTACTGAAGGCAAGTATTGTTGACTGGTGACCACAGTGCGCGTGGCATGAAGAATTAGCCGTGGAGTAAAGTACGCCAGGCATTCAAGCCAGTATTTTTTTGCCAGACGGATACTGCCTTCATCCCCATAAGCCTTGTGATACTGGTTATGGTAGGCGAGCTCAAGTTCGGCAAAGACCTGGTTGATGGCATCAATATGATCATGTTCATTTTTACTGGAATTGTTTCTGGAAGATCCGGCATTGGATGAAACAGGATCACCTTTCACACTCTTCACATCTTTTACACCCTGAGATTTCTCAACACGGCTGGTGATTTTTCCTGTAAGTGTGTCTGCTTTTTTCATTGTTGAAATATTTTCTAATCCAGCCAGAACTATTACCAGAACTATTAAAAAGCGGCGACCTGTCTGAACCTGCATCTTCACTCTGGTAACATGAATATTATGAAAACAATGCAAGCCCTGCAATGGGATGGCAAAGAATTACAGTTGAATACTGTCCCTGTACCTGTTCCTGATTCAGGTGAAGTCCTTGTGCGACTGACAAAAGCCGGCATCTGTAATACTGACCTTGAAATCCTTCGGGGTTATTACCCTTTTCAGGGCACTCTTGGTCATGAATTCGTGGGTGTAGTGGAACAGGCAGAAGATGACACGCTTGTCGGGAAAAGGATAGTGTCAGATATCAACAGTAGCTGCCACCAGTGTGCTATGTGTGACGCGGGCAATCCACACCATTGTATTAACCGGACAGCCCTTGGGATTAAAGGCAGTGATGGCGCGTTTGCCGAATTTCTTACAACTCCATCTGCCAACCTGGTTATGGTGCCGGACACTGTTTCAGATGATATGGCGGTTTTCGCTGAACCCCTTGCTGCAGCCCTGGAAATTCAGGAACAGGTGAATTTTCCTGCTGGTGTTAAAATCGCTGTTGTTGGCGACGGAAAACTGGGGCTGCTGATTACTTTGAGCCTGATCCAGGCAGGTTATGATGTCACCTTGGTGGGACATCACCCGGAACGTACCGAGCGGCTAGGCATGACAACCCTCAAATTCTGCTCCACGGCGCCAGAGAGAAAATTCCCAGTAGTTATTGAAGCAACAGGAAGTTCTTCAGGATTTACTGATGCTTTAAATATCACCTCGCCCCTGGGAACCCTGGTACTTAAATCCACATACGAAGCGCCGCTGAATTTCAATCCAGCACCACTGGTCGTCAATGAAATTACTCTGGTAGGTTCACGGTGTGGACCAATGGATAAGGCTGTTGCCAGAATGGCATCAGGAGCGATAGATCCTACGGGACTAATTGAAGCGACTTATCCACTTGAGAAGAGTCTGAGTGCAGTGGAACAGGCCAATGTAAAAGGGACTTTGAAGATTCTTTTGACGATGCCGTAGAAATCCCGAACTGAAACACTTCTTAACTTGTTATTAACTATTCTTTTTGCTGGTCAGTAACAGATAAAGTGATTCTGGTGTGGTTACCAGGATATGAGGAGGACGTTTCAGCATCATCTGACGTTCGTATTGGGTCGTATCGCCGGTGCGTACAGCCACCTTTATCTCTGTGCCTTGATAACCTGCTTCATCCAAAGCCTTACAGATTGCAGCCAACGGTTCCTGAAGATTTCGGTGGATATCATTGCTCAGGGCTTTCAGTGGCGAGATGTAGACAATCTGAATCGCAGGTTCCAGGGTGTGATTCAGGGCCTGCTGGACAAGGCGATCAATAGCCACATAAAAAGCGGCCAGGGTTTTACCGCTGCCGGTGGGAGCCGCTATAAGTGTATTTCTCCCCTTCTGGATTTCCGGCCAGGCATCCAACTGAGCCTTGGTGGGAGACCCTAGTGTGTCTTCAAACCAGCGTCTTGTCAGAGGGTGGAAACCTTTTAAAACCATGTTTAAGGCTATCCGGAAAAGTGGGTAAAACCGCTAGTTACGCGGATTTATTGTGCAAATACAATGAAACCTGATGGGCATTGCGGAATTCGTAAGTCCATGTTCATATACTGTTTATATAGTAGCTTGTTCGTGATTTTCAGACTACCGTCAAGATCTGCCAGCTTACACATATCTTAAGCTGAAAAGTTCAACACAATCTCTCACGATAAAACATTTTTTGACCATGAGTTTAAGCATCAAATACAAACTGTTTTTTGCCATGCTGTCAGTCCATCTGATTGTATATACGGCAATGTACAGTATTGGCCGCTTCAATTTTGACAGCGGTTTTCTGGAATACATCTCCCGTATCGAGCAGCAGCAGGTGCCTGCCCTGGTTGATAGCCTTACGGGCTTTTATAAACAAACCGGATCCTGGGATCCTATTCGCCATAATTTCGGTCTATTCAGCGACCTCATCAAAGATAGTATTGAAAGTTCAATAGACCCCGAGTTTGCCGCATTACTGGACGCCCGACGCTTTACTCCTGGCCGGTTTACACCGAATGACTGGTACTACGCGTCTGAATACAGTCCTGCGCGCCCCTATCTGGCACTGCTGGATGCAGAGCAATTCATTATCTTTGGCAGCGAGGAGGCACTGCCTCAGGCAAATCTGAATCCAATAATAGTCCAGGGTGAAACGGTAGGTTTTCTGGCCGTTACCAGCCGTCAGGTGTTGTCCGAACAGGCAGATCTGTTGTTTTCTGACCAGCAGAAAAACTCATTCTTCCTATTTTCCTTATTCCTGGGAGTGATTTCAGCACTGATTGCTTTCCCCTTGTCCGCATTTATGGTGCGCCCCATCCGCGGTCTTGTATATGGCACACAACAGCTGGCTCATGGCGATTACACATCACGTATTCCTGTCAGGGGCTCGGACGAACTAACCCAATTATCAGTGGATTTTAATTCCCTGGCAGACACGCTTGAACAAAACCGTGAGGCTCGCCAGCAGTGGATAGCTGATATCTCCCACGAGTTGAGAACGCCCCTGTCGATTTTGCAGGGAGAACTTGAATCTCTCCAGGACGGTATCCGGCCAATGACAACTGATACGATCAATTCGTTACACAATGAAGTGGTACACCTGGGCGCACTGGTCAATGATTTACATGAATTGTCCATGTCCGACCAGGGCGCATTAATTTACAAAAAAGAACTCATCGATTTGCAATCAGTGTTTGAAATGTCCAGAAACATGACCCAACACCTACTGGATAAAAACAACATCAAACTGACTATCAGCTTTAAATCCAGGTCAGGTGATGATGGCATTCAGGTCATCGGTGATGAGAACAGACTACTTCAACTTTTTGACAATCTTTTTCAAAATACCTGTCGCTATACGGATGATGGCGGCGAGCTCATCATTAATATCAGGCAGAATACTAACCATGTCGTACTTGAATGGTATGACTCAAAACCAGGTGTGACTGATGAAGACCTGTCTCATCTGTTTGACAGACTTTACCGTGTCGACGTTTCCCGCAACAGAAAAAAGGGCGGCTCTGGTCTTGGTCTGGCAATATGCAAAAATATCATTGAAGCCCATGGTGGAACTGTCAGAGCTGAACATTCCAGCCTGGGCGGTTTGAAAATAATCATCCAGATTCCCTGCATACCTGATTAATTGATTTTTCCTGTTTCAAGGAATATTTGCTCCCTTGAAATTCCCCCATTAGACTAGTACTTCTAGTAAAAAAAGGTTTCCCTCAGAATGAGCCAGCATGTATTGATCGTAGAAGATGAAACCAAGATTGCTTCTCTGCTAAATGATTATCTTGTGGAGAGCGGCTTTGAATCGACTGTACTTTATAACGGCGAGGATGTGGAAGACTGGCTTACTAACAACTCCACCAACATCATGCTGCTGGATCTGATGCTACCTGGAAAGAATGGTGTTGAAATCTGCAAGGATGTAAGGAAATCCTCCAGCCTGCCGATCATCATGATCACTGCCAAGGTGGAAGAAATAGACCGACTGCTTGGCCTGGAATTGGGAGCAGATGATTATATCTGCAAACCTTTCAGCCCTCGTGAAGTGGTTGCCAGGGTTAAAGCTGTTTTGAGGCGTTCTGATAGTACTGAGGGTCTTTCGGATAAAGGATTAGTGCTGGATATTGATACCTATAAAGCAATTATCAATGGCGAAGATCTGAATCTGACAGCAGTAGAGTTCCAGTTGCTAAAAGTGCTTACTGATCAGCCTGGCAGAGTTTTTCCCCGAAGCTTGCTCGTTGGCAAAATATATAACGATGGCCGAGTAGTCAGTGATCGAACTATCGACAGTCATATTAAAAAGCTGCGCAAAAAAATTGCTGAAAAACTTCCAGACATAGAATTGATTCATTCGCTGTATGGCGTAGGTTACAAATTTGATTGGCTATAATCAGCCATCGCCCACTGCATTATTATTTTGGGATATTTTTATGAAATCTTCCCGCCTCTTTTTATTATTTTTCAGTCTTCTGCTCCCTGGTTTTGCTCAGGCACAGGAGCAATCTTTTGCGGATTTTTTGATCGAGTTACGTCTTGAAGCAATAAGTCTGGGTATTAGTGAAAACACAATCGATTCGGCACTCTCCCTCGTCGAGGAGCCCATCCCCAGAGTTCTTGAGCTAGACCGCAGTCAGCCGGAATTTGTCCAAACCTTTGCTGGATATATGCGCAACCGCTTGAGCCAGGCGCGTATTAATCGTGGTCAAGCCCTTTTGGAAGAGCACAGCGAGTTGTTCAGCAGAATCCAGACTGAGTACGGCATTCAGCCGCACTATCTGGTGTCCTTCTGGGCACTGGAAAGCAACTTTGGTGATTTTACCGGCGGGTTTTCCGTCATTAACGCCCTGGCGACTCTGGCCTATGACCCCCGCCGCAGCGACTTTTTTCGTCGTGAATTATTCACCGCCCTGCAAATTATTGATGACGGTCATATCTCTGTAGATCAAATGTCAGGCTCCTGGGCTGGCGCCATGGGTCAATGCCAGTTTATGCCCTCTACATTTTATACTTATGCCCGTGATGGCAATGGCGATGGCCGTATCGATATCTGGAATAGCATACCTGATGTTTTTGCTTCAGCAGCCAACTTCTTATCAAAATCCGGATGGAAAGGCGATGAACGTTGGGGACGTGAAGTGACTCTGCCAACCGGATTTGATTTCACCCAAACGGGTACTGGTGTCCGAAAAACTGTTACAGAATGGAACCGTCTTGGTGTAACTCGAATAGATGGCTCTACACTGGGCAACTCAGACATAGAGGGCTCCATTGTCCTGCCGGCCGGCGCCAACGGCCCCACCTTCCTTGCTTACAATAATTTTCGCACTACCATGGTCTGGAATCGCTCTACCTACTACGCCATTTCTGTTGGCCACCTAGCCGATCGTTTTGTAGGCGGCGGTCCTATTATCAATATGCCCTCTGATGAGGAGCGACCTCTGACACGCAATGAAGTGATTGAGCTGCAAGGAATTCTGAATGGGCAGGGCATTGATGTTGGAACACCTGACGGTATTCTTGGATCGAGAACAAGGGCCGGTGTACGCGACTATCAGTTACAAGCAGGCTTGCCCACCGACGGCTACGCTAATTTTGAGTTGTTGGAAGCAATGCGTGAGTTGTAGCTGAGCTTTTTGGGGAAAGCTACGCCTTCCCTCGGCGGATATCGGGCTGCGCCCTCTTCCGCCCTACAAAAAATTCTGATTATGGCGTAGGGCGGAAGAGCGAAGCGATCTCCGCCGGGCGAAGCTGGAAGAGCGAAGCGATCTTCGCCGGAACGAACACAGTTCTCGCGGGATTTAAAAAGGGCGCACGATCATGCGCCCTTGCAAAGTTTCAGATTCAACTAGATTGAAGCGCGCGCTTCTTCAATTAAATCGATCAGACCACCTGCCGTTTGAGGGTTCGAAACCATCTCACCATTGATGTACATGGAAGGGGTACTGCGAACGCCGGCACGTATCCCACTCTGCTGATCAGCATTAATCTTGGCGCGCACTTCCGGCAATTCAATGTCAGCACGCAGTTGTTCCAGATCCAACTCCAACTCTTCGGCATAACCTTCAAAAAATAATGTCGGGTCTTCCACGCCACTCCAGGATAGCTGGTTGGCAAACAACAAGTCATGCATTGGCCAGAAATTATCCTGCATCCCGGCAGCTTCCGCATAGCGGGCAGCCTCAAATGAAAAGCGGTGTGTATCCAGCGGAAAGTTGCGGTACACCACACGCACATCTTCACTGATCCTTGGCCAGGCTCTGGCAATCACCTGGGTTTCATTCAGACATGCCGGGCACTGAAAATCCGCATAGACAGTTATGGTGACATCAGAGTCTTGCGCACCCCTGACATGATCCGCATCTCCAATGATATCCGGTGGTAATGAGGGGGGGCCGGTGAATATACCCTGATAAAACACGAACAGAGCCAGCGGCACAAACAGAGCAATTGCCGCTTTCATCAGCAGGCTGTTGCGTTTTTCATTACGCTTTGCCGCTGCCTGTTTTTCTTCTTTCTTTTGTCTTTTTTCTTCTTTACTGGTCATAAATCGTTACTACCATCACCGTTTATCATCTCGCTATTGCGGGCTCTTTGCTAACACCGTGTTTCATAATAATTGCAACAGCGCTAAGCACAATCAGTGCAGCAATAATATAACCGATATTGAACATATTGCCATTCGCCGTGGCTATGATGCCGTAACCTACCGAACCCGTGAACAGAGCATAATAAATGAAGACCAGGAGGGTTTTGCGAATGACTTCCCCTTCCCTACCGATCAACCCAACTACTGCTGATGCTGCAACGACATTGTGCACACAGATGGTGTTGCCTGCTGCTCCGCCTACCGCTTGCAAGGCAACAATCCAGGTGGGATCGGCTCCTATCCGCTCACCGACACCAAACTGGAAGAGGGAAAACATCATATTGCTCACGGTGTTACTCCCTGCAACGAAAGCGCCCAGTCCGCCGATAAAGGTGGAGAAGAAGGGCCAGGCATTTCCTGCCAGAGCCGCGACACCTTCAGCCAGTTCAATGGGCATTTGCTGGTAACCCGCAGCACCCCCGTTTGAATTCAGGAATACCTGCACCATAGGTACGGTAAACACCAGAGCGGCGCCAGCAGAAAGCATGGTTTTCCCCGATGTCTTCCAGGCATTTACATATGATTTACCGTCCATGCCATGGGCAAAATACGTAATAATTGACACTGTAATGAAAAGTGCCGCTGGTGAGTAAAACGGTTGTACGGATTGCCCAAGGCCGGTGCCGAAAACATTGCTGATGGTGAAAGTAGCCAGTTGACCACGGAGCATTTCGAGGAAAGGCAGTTGTGGTAAGCGTGTGGCAACCAGTAGTCCAGCTACAACGATATAGGGCATCCACGCTTTAACCAGGCTCATCGCTGGACCATCAAACTGTTTGTCTTTTACTTCCAATTGACCAATCCAAAGGGGATCCCAGTCACTGCGCTCTGGAAAGTGCCAGATCTCATCCTCTTTTGGCATCAAAAAGCCTTTGCGCGCTGCTGTTACAACTATTGCCAGACCAATCAAACCACCAAACAGGGAGGGAAATTCCGGACCCAGATAACGTGCTACCAGCACATAAGGGATAGTCATGGAAAAAGCCGCAAAGAGGGCAAATTTCCATACTTTCATACCTTCGGTAAAGGTTTTGTTTTTTCCGAAAAATTGAGTCATTACACAAACCAGGATTAACGGGATGAAAGTCCCGGCGATGGCATGAATAAACGCCACCTTGGCAGCAATGTAGGACACCAGTTCCAGGTAATCCATGCCTTCCTGAGCAGCAAATGCCAACACGGCAGGGTCATCAACAAGACCGGTATAGACCCCTGTCAGCATTGGCGTTCCAAGAGCGCCAAATGAAACCGGTGTACTTTGAATGATCATCCCGGAGACAACCGCAGCCATGGCAGGAAAGCCCAGCCCAACCATTAATGGAACAGCTACAGCGGCTGGTGTTCCAAATCCGGCCGACCCTTCAATAAAAGAACCAAACAGCCAGGCGATGATGATGACTTGAATACGGCGATCAGGAGTGATATCGGAAAAGCCTTTGCGGATACTCTGGATAGCTCCGCTTTCCTGCAAGGTATTCAAAAGTAGAATGGCGCCAAAGATAATGTAGATAAGCTCAATGGCATCAATGAGTCCGTTTACTGAAGCTGCCATTACCCGTACAAAGGGAACCTGCCAGACAAATAACGCAAGTACGACAGCGACAACATAGCAAATAGGCATTGCGCGACTAGCAGGCCAGCGCAGCATGACAAGAAATACTGCGACAGAAATTATGGGTAAAAGAGATAAAAGCGCCAGAATGCCATTGGACATGTCAGATCCTTATTGAGGGTTAGCTGTAAAATTTACCACCTAGGTTTAGTTTTTAGTTCTGCATTGCCAGACGGTCAAAAACAGTCAAGCATAAAGCAGGACACATGCCATATACAAGCATTGCCTGGGTTGATATCCAACAGTTAGTCATAGGCAAGATCATCAGTCATTTACTGACGGAAAAATTCAAATTCCTCACCTGTGCAACAAAAAATAAGTATTTCTCCCTGACTTGAATTTAATAGCCATTTTTTCAAAGGGATTGCTATAATCCCGCGCTAAATTTGCCGCCTCTGGTGAAATTTGAAGGATGATCGCCGGTCACTGTGTCTTTCCAGTTTTTTACACTCCGGAAGCCTGAAAAATCAGGGGCCTCTTTACACTAACCGAGTAACTGAACTACGTTGTGAGAATGGGTAATGAATAACGCTGAAACAGCAGAATCCATAGCCAATACTGAACCTGGCAAAACACCTGCCCGGACTGTGGCTAATGTTGTCGTGCGTTTTGCCGGCGATTCAGGTGATGGCATGCAGTTAACTGGTGCCAATTTTACCGATGACACAGCATTGTACGGGAACGATCTTTCAACTTTCCCGGACTTCCCGGCTGAAATACGGGCACCAGCGGGCTCCACTTTCGGTGTTTCTGCCTTCCAGATTTACTTTGGTTCAGAAGATATCACCACTTCAGGGGATGCCATTGACGTCCTTGTCGCCATGAACCCTGCTGCTTTAGTGACAACCCTGGATGAGGTGGTCAAGGGCGGCTTGATCATTGTTGATACAGGCGCCTTTAGCGAAAAAAACCTGAAAAAGGCGAAATATGAGGACAGTCCTCTGGAAGACGGCTCGCTTGATGCCTACCGTGTTCTGGAAATAGATATTCACAAACATGTCATTGCCGCCGTGGAACCCTTCAATCTGGGACACAAAATGGCACTGCGCTGCAAAAATATGTGGACGCTCGGCCTGGTACTTTGGTTATTTGATAGGGACAAGCAGGGCACCATCGATAACCTGCAGAAAAAATTCGCCAGCAAACCGGATATTGCCAACGCCAATGTTGCTGCGCTGAATGCAGGCCATGCTTTTGGTGAAACAGCCGAAATGCCCAGCGGTATCGAAATCTATAAAGTCCCCAAGGCAAAAGTCGAGCCAGGTGTATACAGGGATATTGACGGCTCCACAGGCCTGGCATGGGGCCTGATTGCTGGTGGCAAGTTGGCGGACATTAACCTCCTTTTCGCCTCTTACCCGATTACCCCGGCCTCCAGCTTGCTGCATATCCTGGCTGCGCGTAAAGAATTTGATGTTGCTACTTTCCAGGCGGAAGATGAAATTGCCGCCGTGTGTGCCGCAGTCGGTGCATCCTTTGCCGGCAGCCTTGGCGTTACATCCAGTGCCGGTCCAGGAATTGCCCTGAAAGGCGAGGCCATTTCCCTGGCCGTCTCTGCAGAGCTTCCTCTTGTGGTAATCAATACCCAGCGCGGAGGGCCTTCTACTGGCCTGCCCACGAAAACAGAACAATCTGACTTATTGCAGGCCGTCTACGGTCGTCATGGTGACACCCCTTTGCCAGTCATCTCCACCAGTACGCCCTCTGACTGCTTTGAAGTAGCTATTGAAGCAGTGAGAATTGCCACCCGTTACATGACTCCCGTTATGCTCCTTTCAGATGGCTATATAGCCAATGCTGCAGAACCATGGCTAATCCCGGACATTGCGGATTTCGCCTCCTTCCCGGTTCAATTCAGGGAAGAGACGGAGGGTTTCCATCCTTCCCTGAGAGATCCGGACACCTTGGCCAGGGTCTGGGCAAAACCAGGCACGCCAGGTCTGGAACATCGCATTGGCGGCATAGAAAAGAGTTATGACACGGGTGATATCTCTTATGACCCGGACAACCACCAGAAGATGACTGATACCCGCAGAGACAAAGTGCTCGGTATCAGCAAAGACATTCCTTTGCAGGAAGTGGTCATGGGCAATACCTCAGGCAAGCTGGCTGTTGTAGGCTGGGGCTCAACCTATGGCCCCATTCATCAAGGGGTGAAACAAAGTCGCGAGGACGGACTTGATGTCTCGCATATTCATATCCGCCATTTATGGCCTTTTCCAGATAATCTGAAGGAATTGCTATCAGGTTTTGACAAGATCCTTGTCCCTGAAATGAATACAGGGCATTTGGTAAAAATGCTGCGCTCTGAATTCCTGATTGATGCGCAGGCGCTGAATAAAGTTAACGGTTTGCCGTTCAAGATTGGCGAAATAATCGATGCCATCAGGGCTACACTGGCTGAGGATGATTAATCTCAGGCAAATAGTGAAATACAGAGTGATTTAAAGAGTGGAATTATGAATCAGGCAGTCGACACATTAACTATAGATGATTTTTCCTCAGACCAGGAAGTTCGCTGGTGCCCTGGCTGCGGTGACTATGCAGTCCTGAAAACCATCCAGAAACTGATGCCTGAGCTTAAGCGGCCTCGGGAAAGTCAGGTATTTGTCTCTGGAATTGGTTGCTCTTCGCGTTTCCCTTATTACATGGAAACCTATGGATTCCATACTATCCATGGACGGGCACCTTCTGTTGCTACAGGCGTAAAGCTGGCTAATCCAGAATTGGACGTATGGGTCATTACCGGGGATGGGGACGCACTAAGCATTGGCGGCAATCACACCATGCATGCGCTTCGTCGCAATGTAGATCTGAATATTCTTTTATTCAATAACGAAATCTACGGGCTGACAAAAGGGCAGTATTCACCCACTTCAAAAGTGGGTACTCGCTCACCTTCTACACCAGACGGATCGGTAGATAGACCTCTTTCTCCCTGCGCTATTGCCCTGGGTGCTGGTGCACCTTTTGTGGCCCGTTCTATTGATACAGAAATGAAACATCTCAGTCCTGTAGTCAAGGAGGCTCATGCGCATGAAGGGGCTTCTTTTGTGGAAATATTACAGAACTGCCCGATATACAATGACGGCATATTCGAGCAGGTAAAAAACAAGAAAATCGCCCCGGATTTCAGGGTTGAGGCCGAACATGGCCAGCCCCTGCTCTTTGGCAAGGACAAAAACAAAGGCATAAGACTGAACCGTGATGAATTAACCCTGGAAGTGGTCAATTTAGGTGAAAACGCTGAAATGGAAGATATTCTGGTGCATGACCAGACCAATCTGGCTCAGGCCCAGCTATTGGCTGCCATGCAGGGCCCGGAATTTCCTGTCGCCATAGGAATCCTGTACTACAGTCCCGTCACGGCCTACGTGTCAGATGTGACTGATCAGAGGCTCAAACTACGAGAAAGCCGAGGTCAGGCAGATCTCGGGAAACTACTACTGAGTGGTCATACTTGGACAGTTAAATAATATTATTGTTATATTTCAATGAGTTAAATAACTCCCTGGAATTTCTAAATTCCTTTCCCCGGCAAATATGCAAATAATATTTACCCGGGTTTTTCACCAGATATCCAAACACTGTATTGAACCTGAATAAGCCTGCTATTAGCATCCAATTTATTCAGAATCATAGTTCTATATTTTCTGAACAATCAACAACATACCGAGCATAACAATAGTTGTCTTTAATACTTGCGCAGCATGCGCAGGTTGTCTATTATGCGCCCTACTTAAAAAGCCTTTGTGTTCGAAATGTTCAAATATAGGGCGAATTAGGTAAGAAAAAGGGGAGTTCATCGAATACCGCAACAACTTGTTTTAACAGGTTTGTTTCGTGTTATACATCTGCCCCCCTTTTTTTCTGTTTTAAGTTGTTGATTTAAACTGCTGAAGTTTAAAAGCAGATCCAACTATTTTTGTTAGAGCAAGAGCGTTTGTTAGGCAAAAGTTTTGATAAACAAGCAAGGGGATTTACATGAAAAAATCAGTCGAACTGAGCTTTACAAAGCTCGCCACTGCCGTTGCATTTGCAGCAGCAGCGACTAGTTCAGGCTCCCTGATGGCGCAGGATGATATTGAAGAAATCCAGGTTACTGGCTCTTTCATATCCCGTCCTGCAGACAGGCCACAACCTGTTTCCATCATGGACAATGAAGAATTACAGGCGAATCAGCGTGTATCGGTTGTTGAAGCAATTCGTGATATGCCGCAGATTTCATCTGCCAACACAACAGGTAACTGGAATACACCAACCAACAGTATTAACCTTCGAGGTCTGGGTCCCAGATCTACTCTGGTTCTGTTGAATGGACAACGTCAAACTATTGATGCAAACAGTGGTTCACAGGTTGATGTTAACAACCTTGCACCAGGCATTATGATAGAAAGAGTTGAGCTGGTACTGGACGGTGCTTCCGCCCTTTATGGTTCTGACGCTGTTGCCGGTGTTGCTAACTTTATTACCCGTAACAATTTTGAAGGTGCTGAAATTTCACTTTCATCACAGCATGCACAAGCGCAATCTTCAATCCCAGAAGCTCTCGTAGGCGGTATTTTCGGCATACAGGGTGATTCTATGGGTATCGTTATGGCCCTAGAATTTCTGAAACGTGGTGACGAGATGCAAAGTCAGGATGTTTTTGACGGACCACGTATAGGCCTTGGTCTGATAACCGGCCTTGCTAACCCGGGTACCTTTGGTTATTTCGGCCCGCCACAACCAGGTGGTAGTGTTAATGGCTGGCAGAGTGACCCTCTTTGTGGAAGCCCTCTGATTGGCGGTCTGGAAGAAAATGTGATTTGGGACCCGGCTGGCGCAACAGACTTTAATGGTAATGGTTTCTCATCACCTGGAAATCCCTTCTGCCGAATGTCTCTGAGCCATCAGCGTACAATCATTCCTGAAATGGAACAGATGGTCGGTATGAGTGTTGTGACCAAACAGTTTGACGGTGATTTCTTGCAAAATCTGACATTTGAATCGAACTATGCTCGAGTTGAATCATTAGCTAGTTTTGGTACTGGTGTACCACTACTAGCTCTCACAGGTATTGGTGTTAAGGTTCCTGCCAATAATCCAGGGGTTATTGATGCTAATCGACGTGACCCCAACTTTCCATTACAGGCTTACAACCGGGTCTTCACTCGTCAGGCGGCTCCAGTAGAAGGCGCTTTGCCCTCTATATCCAAGCAGCATACTTTCCGAACCTCATTAACTCTTGATGGCATGCTCGGTGGTAATTGGGACTGGCGGTTGACTGGTACTGCTTCCTGGAACCAGCAAGAAAGTGGCTCTTCGGACTCAATAGCAGACCGTTATGCCAGAGCCGTAGCCGGTTATGGTGGTGGTAACTGTAAAGCCAATCAGATAGTAGGCTATGAAAACTCTGGTCTTGTCCCTGGTGAAGGTAACTGCGAGTGGTGGAACCCCTTTGGCAGCCGCTTGCTTGCCCAACCTGGTGATGCAACCTATAACTCGGTCTCTCTGCAGCAATGGATGACCAACCAGCCCCTTACCAGAGGTACATCACAATTATTCTCTCTTGAATTCGTCACAACAGGCGAGCTTTGGGAAATGGCAGGTGGTGTAACTGGTGTAGCTATAGGTGCTCAATACCGTAAACAGGAACTTGATATCATTGTTGACTCTGTTGCCAGAGACGGTGGTTATGCATTTAATAACCAGACAATTGAGCCATGGGATTCAAACCGTGATACTGAGGCCCTGTTTGCAGAAATTGTCATGTTCCCTACTGACACTTTTGAAATAGACATTGCAGCACGCTATGAAAGCACTCTGAGCAAAAGTTCAGTAGAGCCAAAGATCAGCGCACTGTGGACACCCACTGACAATCTGTTTATCAGAGCATCTGCCGGTTCTTCATTCCGTCTGGCTTCTGAAAACCAGTCGTTTGGTATCGGACCAAGTGGTACTTCCATTCGAGAAATCGGTGGTGAAGTCACTCAGGCTCGTGCACTGGCGGTAGGTAATGAGAATCTGTTACCGGAAAGCTCCGATAGCTGGACTATTGGTTTCACCTGGGATATTACCGACAGCATATCGCTAGACCTTAACTACTGGGACTATGAGTTTACCAACCTGGTGACTACTGTTAGCCCGGATGACATCCTGATAGCTGACATGATGGATGGTTTCATAACTGACCCTCGTATTAACCTGTTCCCTGGTGTTCCTAACGAAGTCTGTGAGGTTACTGGTCGCTGGGATGGTATTAATACTAACACCCGCCCTGATGATTGTATGACTGGTTTCGATGTATCTCTGTTTAAATCAGGCTTTATCAATCAGAATACCGTCGAAACTAATGGTGTTGATTTCCAGCTTTCCTATGACTTCGCCTTCGCAGGTGGTGATGCAGGTGTCAGAGTAAACGGTGCTTATGTAAATCGTTATGCAGGTACTGCAACTGATGGCTCCCTCATTGATGTTGTTGGAACTGACGGTGGTAACGTAGCTGGTGTGGGCACTAACCCACAACTGCGCGGAAACATCATTACAACCTATAACAGAGATAATCATTCTTTCCGTTGGACTACGCGTTTCACAGATGGAACTGAATTGCGTAACCCAAGAGCGAACCAAACCTTGAGTAATGAAGGCGGCTTCTCTGTCAATGACCTTCTCTACACTTATAATTTGGAGACTGATAACGCGTCTAGTGTCTCGTTAGCAATCCTGAACATAGGTGATAAAGAAGCGCCATTGGTCAATGGTTCACTGACAACGGTTAACAGTAGCTTGTATGACCCAAGACGTCGTATGTACAGACTGAGCTATAACTACAGCTTCTAATTCTTTATTAGAGTGTTAGTAGTAGCAGTTTGTAGAAAACCCCGCTTCGGCGGGGTTTTTTTTGCCTAACATTTTAGTCAGAACAAATTATTAGGGATGAAGGCAGGCAGAATGAAGCAGAAACTCTTCAATTTAGGTTGTTTAGAATGGGGAAAGGATAGTAGGAAAAACTGTAATACTATTTATGATCAAGCATTAAATATTTAATAATAAATAACAAAGTGGTTAGCAAGGATATTATTCCACACGTTTAATACGTAATTTTCTATTATTACTTGAATTACTCAGCATAAAAGAATTCAGTGTGCCGCGTCTTACCGTATAAAGCTGGCCTACATCGATATCATATTTATCTGTTCCTACCTGTCGCCACTTGCCAGCGCCTTCAAACTCTATTGTCCAGCCTGTAAAGTCATTACGCGTAGCTGCAACAACACGCAAGGTACGTGTGGTTCTGGCGCCCCCTCGACTTAGATCAAGTCCAAATTGATCGACTCGGGAGGTGGACTCAGATGCAGTTTCAGAAACTTCACTGGAAGACGATGCTGACCCTCTGGGCAATCTGATTACCGGCAAATTTTGATTTTGTGTTGTAGCTTCATCGTAACAGGCGAGCCTGGCAGCAGAATCCTGAATATCGGCACAGGTAACAATATCTACCTGCCCAACGACAGCCAGGCTGATAGTAGATATGCCAGCAAATAGTACCAACGCTTTACTGAAATGCAGCACTTTCAAAGTGATGGGAATTTTAATGTTGAGCATGTAATGTTTTCTTACTTTGGTCTTACTTTGGTCTTAATTTAGGTTTATTGTGCCGGAGCGGTAGGACCAACACCAAGTGAACCAGACCTACTATCATTAAATACTTCACGTGACCCTGAACGCATTTCTCCTCTTTGGGCTCTGGTAAGACAAATACGTCGTCTAAAATTACTTCCTGTTACCATTTCCCGGCGGCAGATTATTTCATTGGGATCATTTTCTGAATCGCTGTTTGCAGCTACATCCACACTTTCCACATTTCCCTCAGAAGCATTAGGAGTGCCACTGTCTGCAGGCTGTTGAGAGGCGCAACCCGCTGTCAGAATAAACGCTAACATGATGAAAAACTTAATAAAATTACCCATACTGTGTCCTTCTATGTGCAAATAGTGTGAAGATTGGTTGGCAGAGAGAGACTGCACTATATTTCATTTACAAGAATTTAATAAACTACTATCCTTACCTATGCAAAGGATATAAAATTTTCGGTTCCCTTGCATTAAAAAAAATAACAATATTCGCCATCGCTCAGGAGCTTAGAATGCTTGCACGAATTTTAATACTAATCACATGTGTTGGATTTGCACTTCCTGCCATGTCACAAACAGGTCACCCAGCTAAAGGTTCATGGTCAGGTGATTTGACTTCATTTAGTTCTGCGGAACCTGTACGCATTCGATTACTGCTAGACGCCATGAGTGGCGAGCTTTCCGGCACAGTCAATCCAGGTCGACGTGGTGTGGAGATGACCAGCGTGGAACTGGATGCGGAAAACTGGGGACTGACTATAGTGGCAGACATGCCTGATGGAACCTTGATGCTGGAAGGTAAGCTCAGCAACATTGGTTCCTGGACCGACCGTAAATACAGAGGTTCTTACACTCAGGGTAATACAAAAGGGACCTTCGATATCTCCCTGAATTGATGAATATCAATCAATTTATTTAAATAAATAGTATATTGAAATAATACATTGAACTTAACAACGCCGACTTAACTCTAAAGAGTATAAGTAAACTTATCGGAAAATAAACGATCGGGACTATCCTGATACGGAGAATTGATCATGAAATCCAAACTAATTGCACTGATTATAAGCGCGATAGGCACTTTTACAGCGTTTCAGGCTGTAGCCCATCATTCATTTGCCGCAGAATTTGATGGCAATAGCCCTCTTGAAATAACCGGCACAGTAATCAAGGTGGACTGGACCAATCCCCATGCCTACATCTTCCTGGAAGTGGAAAATGAGCAAGGCAATTATGAGGAATGGGGATTTGAAATGGGCAGCCCCAATGGACTGCTTCGCCGCGGCTGGACTCGTAACAGCCTGCCAATTGGTACTGAAGTCATTATCAGTGGCACCAGGGCTCGCGATGGCAGTCTTAAAGGCAATGCTCAGACTGTGCTAATCGCCTCAACTTGCACGAGATTTTTTGCCGGCTCTAGTAACAAGGCTTTTAATGAGGATGATGCCGTCAACGAATGTGAAGAATAAGTTTAATTATTTTAAAAAAAGCGCCCTAGGGCGCTTTTTTTATATTTTGAATTTACAGTAGCTACTAGGAATGTGCAGCTTCTTCCAGCTGCTGGAGCATCCACATATGGTGGTAAGTATTTCCGGCTTCAAGTAATTCTGCATGTGTCCCAGTTTCTATTATTCCACCATTGTCCATAACAAGAATTCTGTCTGCATCAATAACCGTTGAAAGTCTGTGTGCAATAACCAGCGACGTATGACCTTCTGAAATTTCCCTGATAGCTTCCAGGATGGCTTTTTCCGTTTTACTGTCCAGCGAAGAAGTGGCCTCATCAAAAACCAGTATGGCCGGATTCTTTAATATAGTTCTAGCAATAGCCACACGCTGTTTTTCGCCACCGCTCAGTTTCAGGCCTCGTTCTCCAACGAGCGTTTCAATGCCATCTGGCAACTGATCAATGAAGAGATCTAGGTGGGCCATACTGATCGCTTTTTCCACTTCTTCCTGAGTCGACTCCGGCCTGCCATAGCGGATATTTTCATAAATAGAATCATTAAACAGAACGGTATCCTGCGGCACAATACCAATGGCAGAGCGTAGTGATAGTAGGGTCAGGTCTCGAATATTATTCCCGCCGATAGTTATGCTGCCAGACTGACAATCATAGAATCTGAACAGCAGTTTCACCAAAGTAGATTTACCTGAACCGCTGGCACCAACTACGGCGACCTTCTCTCCCTGTGCCACAGTAAAATTAACGTCTCGGACGATCTCACGGTCTGGTCGGTAATGAAAGCACACCCCTTTGAACTGTATGTCCGGATGTCCGGCATCCAGTTCAACGGCATCCTGTTTCTCCAACACGGTTGGCTTTTCCTGCAACAACTCAAACATTTTTTCGATATTGGCCAGTGAGCCTTTGATTTCCCGGTACACGAAGCCGAGAAAATTCAGGGGAATGAATAACTGCATCATGAATGCATTAACAAAGACAAAATCACCCAATGACATGCTTCCATCAGCCACGCCTTGAGCAGCGAGCAGCAATATAACGGTCATGGCAACAGCAACGATCAAGGCCTGACCACCATTCAAGGCAAACAGGCTGAGCCGGTTGTTACGTTTTGCGGCCTCCAGAGTTGCCAATTCTTCATCGTAATGGCTCGCCTCATACTCTTCATTGGTAAAATATTTGACTGTCTCAAAGTTCAACAAACTGTCTATAGCCCTGGTGCTGGCGGCTGAATCCGCCTTGTTCATTTCCCGAATAAAACGCGTGCGTTTTTCAGTCGCAACTACTGAATAGGCGATATAGAACACGATAGCAATCAGTATGACACCAGCAAACTCAATACCGTAACTGGAAAAGAAAATGCCGATTACAATTAACAACTCCAACAAGGTAGGAATAATATTGAATATCATTACGCGCATTAGAAAATTAATTCCGGCGACCCCACGTTCAATATCTCGCGCCAGACCACCGGTCTGACGATTTAAATGAAAATCCAAATCAAGCTTATGTAAATGTCTGAAGGTCAACAGGCTCAAGTTTCTGATAGTGCGTTCTGTAACTCGTCCAAATAATGTATCCCTAGCCTCGTTAAGAATGACATTCATGAAGCGCGCCAGGCCATAGCCAAAAATCAAAAGCAGAGGGACAGTCACCAGTAATTGGGCATTGGTTATATCCAGTTGGGTATCAAGATTATCGACAATGTACTTCTGAAAATAGGGAATACTGATAGTGGTGGCCTTGGCCATGCCGAGGCATGAAAAGGACAATAATATGCGTTGTTTATGTTGAAGCAGATGGGGCCAGAGTAACCGGAACGCATGCCACTTCATGTCCAGGTTTTCAATCTCAGTTGCATGACGGCGCGCCATTTGAGCTTGTTACTCCAGTCGCTGACGAATTGAACTGGAAATGCCTTTTGCATCCAGGCCACAGGCAGCCAACATGTCATCTGCTTTGCCGTGCTCCAGAAAACGGTCAGGCAACCCCAGATTGAGTGCTGAGACTGACAGATTCTCAGCTTCAATGTATTCATTAACTGCCGAACCTGCACCGCCTTTTATAGCATTTTCTTCCAGGGTGACCAGTAATGAATGTGAATTAGCCAACGTCTTTATCAGCGTTTCATCAATGGGCTTAACAAAGCGCATGTCCACCAAAGTGGCATCCAGCTCTTCAGCCACAATTTTGCCTTTTGCCAGGAGCGTGCCAAAAACCAGAATAGCAACACCCCCTTTGCCTTCCCGACAAAGTTTCGCCTTCCCAATTTCAAGGTCCTTCAGTTCTTTATCTATTTCACAGCCGGTGGCTTTTCCCCTCGGATAACGTACCGCTGCCGGACCTTTGTAATAATAACCGGCGGTCAACATCTTGCGCGTCTCCTCCTCATCGCTGGGGGTCATAACCAGCATATTGGGTATACAGCGCAGGTAAGACAGGTCAAAACTGCCAGCATGGGTAGGCCCGTCTTCGCCAACCAACCCCGCCCTGTCTATGGCAAACAGGACATCAAGATTCTGAATGGCCACATCATGAACCAACTGGTCATAACCCCGTTGCAGGAAGGAGGAATAGATAGCCACTACTGGCTTTAGTCCATCACAGGCCATACCGGCAGCAAAAGTGACAGCATGTTGTTCTGCAATACCTACATCAAAAAACCTGTCAGGATACAATTCCTCAAATTCACGCATGCCAGAGCCTTCGCTCATGGCTGGTGTAATGCCAATTAAATTGTTATCAATCTCGGCCATCTGGCATAACCAATTGCCAAATATATTCGAATAGGATGGAAGTGACACAGACGACTGATTTTGTATTTCAGATTCCGGTACCAACTTGCTTAAGGCGTGCATACCAAAAGGATCTTCTTCTGCAGGTAGATATCCTTTCCCCTTCTGTGTGACAACATGTAACAGTCGGGGGCCTTTCAAATCTTTTATATTGTTCAATATATTGACCAGGCCATCGACATCATGCCCGTCGATCAGTCCGAAATAGGTAAATCCCAACTCTTCGAATATGGTTGCCGGTGACACCATACCTTTCATATATTCCTCAGCCCGATGGGCCGCCTTCCAGGCAGGTGGTACAGCAGACAGTACTTTTTTACTGCCTGAACGCAAAACGTTATAAGGTTTACTTGCCCACATGCGGGCAAAATAACTGGACAGCCCACCCACATTCCTGGAAATGGACATATTGTTATCATTGAGAATGATAAGAATATCCCCTTCCAGATCACCTGCATGATTGAGCGCCTCAAAGGACAGTCCAGCGGTCATGGCACCATCGCCAATAACCGCAACGATTTTTCGCTCAGACTCTTGCTGCTGTGCCGAAATCATCATCCCTAGTGCTGCAGATATTGACGTACTGGAATGACCGGCGCCAAAAGTGTCATAGTCACTTTCATTGCGGTTGGTGAACGCAGCCAGACCATCAGACTGACGCATGGTCAGCATTTGTTCCCGACGTCCGGTTAGTATTTTATGGGGATAACTTTGATGGCCCACATCCCAGACGAGTTTATCTTCAGGGGTATCAAATACATAATGCAGAGCAATAGTTAGCTCTACCACACCCAAGCCGGCACCAAAATGACCACCTGTCTTGCCGACAGTAAAGAGCAGGTAATGTCGAAGCTCGTTAACTACATCCCCAAGTTGCTCAGGCGATAACTCACGCAAATCAGCCGGGGAATCAATACTGTCGAGCAACGGCGTATCAGGCCGTTCGAGAGGGATTTTTTCAAACATCAATGGAATCTAAATGAATAATACTGAGGCTATTCTACCGTAATGCGCAGGGACAGTCTTTTATCTCTGGACTGGTAATAAACAGAAATTTTAGTGCTGCCTGTCAATGATGTAATGGGCAATTCCCAGCAGGTTGGACCCTTTATCACCAAATCCTTCCAGTGCCACTGTGCCTTCTTCAAGCAGGGATTGCATCCGTTGCTTGGCGCCATCCATACCCAGAATGGATGGGTAAGTTGGTTTGTTCATTGTCAGATCTTTACCCTGTTGCTTACCCAGCGTCTGGGTATCACCTTCTACATCGAGTATGTCATCCCGGATCTGGAATGCCAGGCCCATACAGGAAGAAAAGGTTTCAAGACTTTGCAGTTGTATATCTGAAACCAACCCGGTACTTAGCGCCCCCAACCTGACACTGGCGTTAATCAACGCACCGGTTTTCAATTGGTGCATTAAAGCCAACTCCTGTTCGTTTTTTATCTTTCCAGCCCCTTCAATATCCAGACTCTGGCCGCCGACCATGCCTTTCCAACCGGATGCCGCGGCCAGTGTCGAAATCATTTCCAGGGCCTTTGATGGCTCAGGCATTCTCCCTCTGGTATCGGTAAGTAGCTCATAGGCGAGACTTTGCAAGGCATCACCCGCAAGAATGGCCGTCGCTTCATCAAATTTGATATGACAGGTGGGCTGCCCTCGCCTGAGGGCATCATCATCCATGGCAGGTAGATCATCGTGGACCAGGGAATAGGCATGGATTAGCTCAACTGCACAGGCGCAATTGTCGGCATCTTCCTGTGTGCCGCCCACAGCTTCAGCGCTAGCATAGGCCAATACAGGCCGGATACGCTTGCCACCATTATGGACTACATAATGCACAGCCTCTTCCAGCTGGGATGCCATTCCAGGTGCTTCAAGCCGATGTTTGAGGACTGAGGATGCCCTGTCCTGCAGGGCTTTTAAGTAGTCTTGATTATCCATACCGTAGAGGGGCTAATCCAGATCCTCTTAATCATCTCCTTTATCGCTTTCGTCATCCCCAAAAGGTTCAGTTTCTGGCAAATCATCGCTTTTAACTAACAGCTGGACTTTCTGTTCGGCTTTTTCCAGAGCAGTCTGGCATTCTCTCGTCAGCTTAATTCCCTGCTCAAAAGCTTTCAGGGATTCCTCAAGACTGAGTTCTCCCTCTTCCATGGCTTCAACCAGCTCTTCAAGATTTTCCAGGGCATCTTCAAAATTAAATGTTGTAGATTTTCGGGCCATTGCTTTATCTTCCAGAAAGTTCATTACTCAGTATGTTTAAGTATGTAAAAACGTTACTAAAAAGGTGAATTATATAACCTCGGAAAATTGTGCGATTATTAAGGAATTTACTAGGCTTAGAGACAGGTTAAGTTATCATTCAGTCGCTTTTTACGATACTGGTGTCAAAATAGAGACACAGAATTATCCAATGTAAGCACTTGAATTGAAAGCTAATTAATACCCTAAAGGGGAGAATATTAAAGTGGTAAAACATGCAGACAGCGGTGAATGAACATGGCACAATAGCCGGTCTGTTTACTGGTAACTGTTTTACCTAATATTGAAACTAAAGAAATCATAAGCAGAAGTTATAAATAGAAACTATAGATAATTTTAAAACTAAAAGAACACCAACGAATTATTTAACTCATCCATCTCATACAATTAAGTGAGGAACAATAAAATGAAGAAACTCATTTTCACCGGAGCATTTATTCTTAGCTCAATCTTTTCATTCAATGCAATAGCGCAGATGTCTGAAGAAGATGCTGCTGCTGCCATCAAACGCCGTCAGTCAGTATTTCAGGTACTTGCACATTCTAACGGCCCTCTCGGCCAGATGGCTCGCGGAGGCGATTTTGATGCTGCTGCTGCCACACAGGCTGCCCGTCGTGTTGCCATGGTTGCACCAATGATTCCTGAAGTGTTTGCTGCTGACACACGTGGAAGCGCAGGTACTACCCGTGCCTTTGATACTATCTGGGACAGCCCGGATGATTTAGCTGCTCTGGCACAGGATTTGGCTGATGGCGCCAATGCAGCTCTAGCAATTCTTGAAAGCCAGGGAGCCGACGGTGTACGCGAGGCTGTAGGCATGATTGGTCCAAAATGCGGAGCCTGTCACGACCGCTTCCGCTCTGACTAGGATATTAATAGTCTAGATGTAAAAACGCCCCTGAAGGGGCGTTTTTTTTGCACACTATAAAACTCGAAGAAACTAATTTTAACATTTACTCGCGTTTGAAAAACGCAGCGTAGGCTTCCTGATCTGCTTCGCTAAGCTGGCTGGTATGTTCAACCACATCCGCCATCTCGCCGCCCACAAAATCGAAACTGGCAGTCATCCCCAGTTGCAACAGGCCAACAAAATCAAAGGCTGTCCAACTGGACAAACCTTCAGGGTTGATCTGTGCAGTAGAGATTTCAGAGCCGGAAAATTCCTGGGCCAAACTCATCATACCAAGCTCATTCCGGGGTGTGTGGCATTCACCACAGTGGCCAAGCGCTCTGGCAAGATAAGCCCCTCGCTGTATTTGTGGATCATCTGATACAGACGGCGGCTCACCTTCCATAGTATCCGCCAGAATATTCCAGCCTGACATGAGAAAATCAAACTGCCATGCTTCCAGTACATGATCCGGAACTTCATTGCTGATAGGCGGTTGAACCATCAAAAAGGCCGCCAAATCCAGAACATCCTCATCAGTCATGTTTTTATAGGTACGATAAGGAAAAGATGGCCAGTAAAAACCACCTTCAGGACTACGGCCATGCTTCATGGCCAGCAGAAAATCCCTGCCAGTCCATCCACCTATACCGGTTTCCTCGTCAGGCGTGATATTGGGCGTATAGAACGTATTCGGAAACGGGTTTTCAACTTCTATGACATAGCCACCTGTAGCACCTTCCGCTTCATCCACCTGGTGGCAGGCAGCGCAGCCCCCCGCGTTGTAGATATATCCACCCCGGGCAATAGCTTCAGCTGTAGTTGGTATCTCGGGATTACCCACCAGAGGCAAACCAAAGACCCAATAGAGCCCACCCAACACGATGGCGAGAAGTAAGACTAGTGGCAGTAATTTATTTTTCATAGTAAACATATAGTAAACATCCTGAATAACGAATTCTTAATTATTTATACTGAAAATCTATACTCGAATTAATTATAAATTGTAATGATTCCCTGAAGGATTAGAATTAAACGTGAACAACCATTCCATGATCCAAATCAATCCCAGGTGTGAAATCGGCAACCAATATTAACGTTCCTTAATACCCTGTCTTTGTTGTTCGGCTTTAAATGCCTTTTTTTCATTTTTACGGTTCTTAATCAATTCCACTACTTCAGACCCTAAATGCGTTTCTCCCCTCCAGGAAGCCAGATTCATTTGTTTCTCCCGCTCACGAAAGCGTTCTTTCTGATCATCAGCAAGCGAATCAAAACAGCGCGGGCAACTTACTCCTTTCTCATATTTGTGATCCTTTTTATCGTCTTCCGTGATTGGTAGCCTGCAAGCGTGACATTGATCATAGCCACCTTTTTCAAGCAGGTGATTTACTGCCACACGGTTGTCAAACACAAAACATTCCCCTTTCCATAGCGAATCATTTTCGGGAATTTCTTCCAGGTATTTCAAGATGCCACCTTCCAGATGATATACCTCCTGGAAGCCATGCTCTTTCAGATAGGCTGTAGATTTTTCACAACGTATCCCACCAGTGCAGAACATGGCTATTTTTTTATGCTTAGCCGGATCAAGGTGAGTTTTGACATAATCCGGAAACTCCCTGAAGTTTTTAGTTTCCGGATTAATGGCATTTTCAAATGTCCCTATTTCAACTTCATATTGGTTGCGCGTATCTATAAGGGTTACATCCGGGTCACTAATCAATGCATTCCAGTTAGCAGGTTTGATATGTGTTCCTGCCTTGCGCTTGGGATCAATCCCTTCGACACCCATGGTGACAATTTCTTTTTTCAGTTTTACCTTGGCGCGATAAAAAGGAATCTGGTCATCAAAGGATTCTTTGTGATCCAGGTTTTTAAGTCTGGGATCACTTTTCAGCCAGGCCAGAACCTTATCGATCCCTTGCCTGCTTCCAGCGATAGTGCCATTGATACCTTCCGCAGCCAACAGGACTGTGCCCTTGACCTGATTTTCCTGCATTTGCTGAAGAAGCGGTTCACGCAAGTCCGGGAAATCGTCAAGGCTGACAAAATGGTAAAGCGCACAGACAACTACCTGACTCTGTGTTTGAGTATTCATTGCAGTTTCCTTCTGCGATTCGGAGCGTAAGTCCGGAGCAAAATCGGTAGCGATTATACAAATTGGCGGGAGAGCAAGTCCATTAGTTACGAATCCGCCCTAACCTGCCCTATCCTGGTAGAAGCTTCTCCAGATCAATATATTTTGCTGCTTCATCCAGGTTGCTTTGAGTATCAAGCCAGGGAATTTCTGCGAGTAAGGGAGCAGGCATCATGGTCTTTAGGGTTCCGAGATTTTCTGCATACGCCCGCATGTCAGGATCACTTCTGTTGGCTATCCAACCAGCAAATGGCACTCCATCAGCCTGTATGGACTGAGCAGTCAGCAGCGCATGATTCAAACAACCCAGCCGCATCCCCACTACCAGGATAACAGGCACCCCAAGTATCCTGGCCAAGTCAGCCATTGTTTCATTGTCACTCAGTGGGACTCGCCATCCTCCTGCCCCTTCGATGACCGTCAGGTTTGCCTGTTGTTTGAGAACAGGCTGACATAAATCAGCGAGTTTGGTTGCATCAAGTTCAGGGCCATGTTTTGCAGCACCTATGTGCGGCGCAACAGGTTCCGGAAAGCATACTGGATTAATTTCTTTGAAGGTAAGCGGAAGAGAACAGCAGGATGCCAGGGCAATGACATCTTCGTTTTGCGCTTCATTTTCAATACTGATAATTCCTGCTGCTACAGGCTTTAGAGCGGCGGTACTCAATCCCTTTGCCCTTGCTGCCAATAGCATGGCACAGGAAACCAGGGTTTTCCCCGCATCAGTATCCGTTGCCGTAACAAAAAAGGTTTGCGTGCTCACAATAAATTATTTCACCAGATCAATTAACACAAGATCATAGGTCACTGGAATACCCTTGCTATTCACCCTGTATTGTTCGAATTCAGATTTCAATTTTTTCAACTTTCTCTTTCCCGTCAGCCCGCTGGATTGCCCTGCATTCAGATTATTGGCACCAATTCCTTTTAGCTCAACACTCAGCGCTTGCAATGACTCATAGTAATACTGCTTCTGACTGTTGCGCAGTTGCTTGTCAGAAAATGCCTGTTCAGCTAATGCCTTATTAATAGCATCATAAGAGAGAAAATGATTTACGTGGACAAAGTCATCCACGGCGGCCCAGCTATCCCTGAGCTCGGACAGCGTCCCTTCTGCCAGTGTGCTAAGCAACGCCCTGCCACCTGATTTCATAATGCGCAATATTTCGGCAAAAATATTTTCCGGATTGTGGCACCACTGCAAGGTCAGGTTTGACACAACCAGGTCGAAACTCTCGTTACCAAAAGGAAGTAACTCTGCATCACCGCAAACCCAGGCCCCGTCTCTTTTTACACTTTCCTGCCTGGCATAGATCAGCATATCTTCGGCAATATCCAGGCTGGTAATTTCAGCTGATGGAAAACTAGATGCCAGGTGCGTAGCGCAATGTCCTGTCCCACTGCCCA
This sequence comes from Gammaproteobacteria bacterium, assembly GCA_029245395.1. Classification (GTDB taxonomy): domain Bacteria; phylum Pseudomonadota; class Gammaproteobacteria; order Pseudomonadales; family Pseudohongiellaceae; genus Eutrophocola. Next base: position 529,686 of record JAQWPL010000029.1, on the reverse strand, counting down.
GATCAAGGATCTGCTCTGTTTTTTCTGCATTGAGTTGCGCAAATAATTTTTTGGCAATATCCCGCTGAATGTGGGCGTAACGATCATAGGTAGAGGCGGCATCGCCAAACGAACGGGCTATCCTGATTTTTTCTGGCAATGGCTGTGAGCTATTCATGTCATGGATGCCAAGCTGCTCATCCGGGCCACTACTTCAAGGCTGTCCAGTAATTTCTTAAATTGTGATTCTGTATGAATAGCACTGAACGTGATTCTCAATCTGGCGCTTCCTTGTGGCACAGTTGGGGGGCGAATAGCCGTCACATACACCCCTTTCCTCAGCAACTCCTCGCTCGCTTGCAGCGCAGTTTCAGCGTCACCCAATATCACTGCCTGCACTGGCGTTTCAGATGCCAGCACCTCCAGGCCCAGATCAGCACAGTGATCCTTGAAACGCTGAATCAATTGCGTCAGGTATTGTCGCCGCCAGTTATCCTTGCGTATCAGTTTTAAACTTGTGCGCAGCGCTTCTGCCATGGCAGGTGAAATCGCTGTGGTATAGATATAGGGGCGGCAGAATTGGATTAGCGTTTCAATAAGTTCCTCGCTACCAGCGACAAAAGCCCCGCTGGCACCAAAGGCTTTACCAAATGTCCCTATTAACACCTGCAAATTATCTTCATCTATTTGAACGCCCTGCTCCTGCCATTGCGCAGCTAGCCCTCCGCCTTCCTGGCCCAAAACGCCAAAACCATGGGCATCATCCAGCATGAGAATGGCATCATTTTTTTCAGCTATCGTGATTAATTCAGGTAAGAGAGCCTTATCGCCATCCATGCTGAATACGCCATCCGAGACAATCAATTTTTTCTGTCCAGAAGAATCAGTAAGCTGTTTATCCAGTGTGTCCATATCAAGATGAGGGAAACGTTTAAATGCTGCCCCACTGAACAGACCCCCATCCAACAGTGAAGCGTGATTGAGTCTGTCCTCAAAGACAGCGTCATTTTTTCCCAGCAAAGTGGTTAACACCCCAACATTGGCCATGTAGCCGCTGGAAAAAATCAAAGCTCTGCTGCGTCCAGTAAATTCTGCCAGTTCATTTTCCAGTGCATGATGTGATCCCATATGGCCACTGACCAGATGGGAGGCGCCACTGCCTGCGCCAAATTGTTCCAAGCCTTTATGATAGGCCTGTATCACATCAGGATGGTCAGCCAGACCAAGGTAATCATTACTGCAGAAACTGGTGACATGATTTCCGTCAAGGATGATTTCTGTTCCCTGGGGTGACAACAGCGTGCGTCGTTGACGCAGCAATGTATTGTGCTTTCTTTCAAGTAGTTGTTGTTGCAAATCCTGACGAAATGATTTCACGTGCGAGCCCGCTTTTTATATAAGGGCATACCTTAGTGAGACATAGCATCATAAAAAGCAGAGGGTTTTTCTGCTATCAATTCCGACATTGGTTCTTCTTCCAGTAAAATTTCCTCTGGATGGATACCGAGCCTGTTGAATAAACGCATATCATCATTTTCATCGGGATTAGAGGTAGTCAATAATTTTTCGCCGTAGAAAATGGAATTGGCACCAGCTAAAAAGCACAGCGCTTGCATCTGTTCATTCATGGCTTCGCGTCCTGCAGATAATCTGACATGAGAGGCAGGCATCAAAAGTCGGGCAACGGCAATCATGCGGATGAACTCGAATTCATCCAGATCATCTACTGCTTCCAAAGGGGTGCCCTTGATTTTGACCAGGTTGTTGATTGGGACACTTTCCGGATGCACAGGCAGACTGGCCAGTTCTTTCAGAAATTCAATACGGTCTTCTACCGTTTCTCCCATGCCCACGATGCCACCGCAACAAACCTTGATGCCTGCGTCTCGCACATGGTCCAGGGTATCTAATCTGTCATCAAAAGTTCGGGTAGAAATTATGGTCTTGTAATAATCCCTGGAGGTATCGATGTTGTGATTGTAATAATCCAATCCCGCTTCGGCCAAGTCCTGGCTCTGCTCTTCACTCAAAGCGCCCAACGTCATGCAGGTTTCCATGCCCAACGCCCTGACACCTCTGACCATTTCCAGCACAAGTGGAAAGTCTTTATTAGAGGGGTGCTTCCAGGCTGCACCCATGCAAAAACGGGAAGCACCGTTATCTTTGGCTCGCTGCGCTTCTTCCAGGACATTTGTCACCGCCATCAGCTTTTCTTTTTCCAGTTCAGTGTTGTAGTGGCCGCTCTGAGAACAGTATTTACAGTCCTCTGGACAAGCGCCTGTTTTAATAGATAACAAAGTGCTGATCTGGACTGCATTAGGATCGAAATGCATTCTGTGGACAGTTTGCGCCTGATATATCAGATCATTGAAAGGAAGTTCATAGAGGGCTTTGACTTCATCAAAAGTCCAATCATGGCGGGCGGTGGTTATCATAGGTGTACCTGGCAATAGAGGTAAATAAAGGGTCTGGCGAAGATCAGAATCCCGTCTAGACTGAAGGAAACCAACCAATCTGCATCTTATCATGTCAACCAAATATAAAAAAAAGGTTTACAGATGGTTAAATTCTGTACAGTTTGCTCTTTTGCCTGGGACTTGCGTTGTTTGCAAGAAACCCACCTATCGTCAGGCAGATCTATGCCACACCTGTGAGGTTCAGATGCCCTTGCTGGTGGATCCCTGCAGATCCTGTGGACTGCCACTTCCGCCAGGTTATACGGGTAAATATTGTGGTAACCGCATGGCCTATACACCTCCCTGGAGCCTGTTTTCAGCCCCTTTCCGCTATTCACCGCCCATATCTGCCCTTGTGCCTGCCTTTAAATACCAGGGCAGGTTAGTCGCTGGCAAAGTACTGGCACAATGCCTGGTCAAGCATCTTCAGGAGGACTACAGGAATCGTCAGTGGCCATCACTAATAATTCCCGCCCCTTTACACCGAAGCAGAATCAGAGAACGTGGCTTTAACCAGGCCCTGGAAATCAGTCGATGGTTGTCGAATGCCCTGGGCCTACCTCTGGATCGGCACTCTGTAATAAGGAAAAGGCCTACCGACAAACAAACCGGGCTTTCTGCTAGTGCCAGGAAGCTGAACCTTAGAGGTGCTTTTGAAGTTGTTTCGGACGCCAAATTCAATCCGGGTGTTTCAGTGGCATTGGTCGATGATGTAGTCACCACCGGTGTCACCATTACTGAGCTGGCCAGAGTACTGCGCAAGGCAGGCATTGAAGACATCCATGTCTGGGCTCTGGCTAGAACAGTACTTTGATCCTGTCATACTTTTGTACAGCCAATAGAGGTCATTAGGACATCGAAGGCTAATTCAATAGAATAGTTCGCCATGATAGACCTTGAATTTGATAGAGCCCATCTGTGGCATCCCTACACCTCCATGGACAATCCGCTACCGGTTTACCCCGTAAAAAAGGCGGAAGGAGTCAGACTTTACCTTGAAAACGGTCGGGAGTTGATTGACGGCATGGCTTCCTGGTGGAGCATGATTCACGGCTACAACCACCCCACTTTGAATGCAGCGGTAACAGATCAGCTAGATGATATGGCTCATGTCATGTTTGGAGGAATCACTCATGGACCGGCTGTGGAGCTGGCAAAAAAACTCGTTTCACTAACCCCTGCTCCCCTGCAAAAAGTATTTCTTGCCGATAGCGGTTCGGTGGCCATAGAAGTCGCGATTAAAATGGCCATGCAGTACTGGTTCAATACCGGTGTGACGGATAAGACGAAATTACTGACGATTCGCAAGGGCTACCACGGGGATACCTTTGCCGCCATGTCAGTCTGCGACCCTGACTCCGGGATGCACGACAGATTCACCGGACTTCTTCCTCAGCAGTATTTTGCGCAGGCGCCAGAATCAAAATTTGGCGAGCCTTGTCAGGACAGTGACCTTGCCTCCGTCAGGGATCTGCTGAAGGCGCATCACAACAACATTGCTGCTGTAATCCTGGAACCCATTGTGCAGGGTGCAGGCCGCATGTTTTTCTATTCAGCGGATTATCTCGCCGGCGTCAAAGCTTTATGTAACGACTACAATGTACTACTCATAGCTGATGAAATTGCCACCGGATTTGGTCGTAGCGGAAAATTCTTTGCCTGTGAGCATGCCGGAATCAGTCCGGATATTCTCTGTCTTGGCAAAGCCCTCACCGGAGGTTACATGACTTTGTCCGCTACGCTTTGTACCGATAAAGTCGCCAGTGGCATTTCCAGAGAACAGGGTGTTTTCATGCACGGGCCCACATTCATGGGAAATCCGCTCGCCTGTGCTTGCGCCCTGGCGAGTATTGAACTACTTGAACATTCAGACTGGCAGGGCCGTATAGCAAAAATAGAAACACAGCTCAGGAATGAACTGGCACCCTGTAGTAAGGCCGCATCTGTGATTGACGTCCGTGTACTTGGTGCAATAGGCGTAGTAGAAATGCAGGACCCGGTTGATATGTCTTCAGCGCAGGCCTTTTTCGTTGACCGGGGAGTATGGATCAGACCATTCGGCAAACTTGTCTACATCATGCCCCCCTATGTGATTGAAGCAGATGACCTGACCAGGCTTACCAGTGCCATTGTAGAATTCACCCAGAGATAAGGCTTCACTTCTACTGCTTGGAATTTAAAGCAGGATCACTCCTTTATTGCTTGGCCAATAGCCTATAAAATAGCCGCCTTTTGAAAATCCAACTTTTTCTTCAACTATAAACAGGTGAATACACAGTGTCAGATGATAAACAAAATATACTCAAGTTCCTCGAGAACACTTCTGTGGAGGTAACTCCTGGCGGCGCCAAGAAAATCGAAAATTTCAGGGTCATTCTGCGCCCAGGAACCACTGTCTTTGTCACTTTTCTACCAGGATCAGATATCAAGGACACTGTGGAATGTGTTAAACGCCTGTCTGCTGAAGGCATGAACCCCGTTCCCCATTTTGCAGCCCGCTCTATACCGTCAAAGGCATTCTTCGAGGAAACTCTCAAGATCCTGCAGGCTGAAGCCCAGGTAGATGAAGCCCTTCTAATAGGTGGCGGCGTTGATAATCCTGTCGGTGACTTTACCAGTTCTATGGAAGTGCTACGCACCGATCTGTTCCAGCAATATGGCATCAAGAAACTAGGTGTTGCCGGCCATCCTGAAGGCTCACCCGATATTCCCCCCGCTGATGTTACGGCAGCACTGTTAGAAAAAAACGCCTATGCCAAAGAGCATGGCATGGAAATGTATATCACCACCCAGTTCTGTTTTGAAGCAGAACCGATTATTGAATGGGATAAAAGAATTCGCGGTGAAGGCAATGAACTACCCATCCATATAGGCATCCCCGGTTTGGCCACAATCAAAACTCTGATGGGCCATGCCAAAGCCTGTGGTATTGGACCCTCCATACGCGTCCTGACTCGCCAGGCAGCCAATATCGCCAAGCTGATGACGACCAGAATGCCCGACAAAATCACACGTCAACTGGCACGCTACCAGGCTGAAGATGCTGATTGTGGTATTACCCAGTGTCACCTGTATCCGCTCGGCGGCATAAAAAAATCTGCCGCCTGGATGTATACAGTCATGGATGGCAACTTTGAACTGAATGATGATGACGGTTTTGAATTAACTCGAGAGCTGGAAATTTAGCACTTATTTCGTGAACTGGTTCACAGCAGGTGCCACTTTGTGTGAAACAGATCGCAGTCCCATAAGGGTAAAAGAGTAATATACAAATCAAATCATATATTTCCCCTATGATTTTTTGGTTTGGTCTCACTAAGCTTGATACAACCCCGGCAACAAAGGCCGGGGTTTTTTTCGCTATAATTAAGTGTGACAGTAAATTCCAGTACTATTTCAATTACTATGGGTACTGATTTTAATAGCTAAAAAAATAACTCTATGCTTTTCCACTCTGCCGGCTTTTTGCTTGTCTTCTTGCCGCTTTTTCTTCTTCTTGCACACTATCTGCCAACTGGTAAAACCAAAGCGTGGCTGCTGCTGGTTTTTTCTTACCTGTTTTATTCTGGTGCGGAGCCGATTTTTGTCCTGTTGTTGTTTTTTTCTTCTCTAACTGATTTTTATGTAGCCCTTCGCCTATCGGCTACTCAGATCAGAAAACAAAAAATTGCCTGGTTACTGGTCAGCCTGGCCGTCAATCTTGGGTTGCTGGGTTTCTACAAATATGGCGGCTGGATATCTGCAAGCTTCGCTCTTGGTAATGCAGACTTTTTCCAAAGCTACGTACTACCTGCAGGGATAAGTTTTTATACTTTCCAGTCCATGGCTTATACCATTGATGTATATCGGGGAAAGATAGAACCTGAAACAAGCTTGTTGAGTTTCTGCAACTACATTGCCTACCTGCCACAACTTATTGCGGGCCCCATAGAACGATTCCATCACCTTGCACCCCAGTTAGAGAAATTCAGAGCCGGCACCAGCACGCCGCAATGGACTGCCGGAATAGACAGAATAATGTTAGGCATAGCCCAGAAACTGATTCTGGCAGATGGTTGCGGCTATATAGTTGACCGTCTGGTCCAGGGACAGGCAAATGATTTCTTTAGTGCCTGGGCTGTAGGTATTGGTTTTGGTTTGCAGATCTACTTTGACTTTGCTGCTTATTCCCATATGGCAATTGGAATTTCCCTACTACTTGGAATTCGCTTAAATGAAAATTTTCTTGCTCCCTATCAAGCCGATTCGATACAGGAATTCTGGCGCCGTTGGCATATAACTCTCTCAAGCTGGTTCAGGGATTATCTCTATATTCCTCTTGGCGGCTCACAGAAAGGCATCCTGCGGACCATTTTCAATGTGTTTATTACCTTCACTCTGTGCGGTCTTTGGCATGGCGCCGGTTATAATTTTCTGTTGTGGGGTTTTCTGCACGGAGCAATGCTTGGGCTCTACCACTTCAAGCAATTGCTTATTCCTGGAATCAATTTGCCAAAAACAATAGCGATCCCAGTCACATTTCTAGCTGTTTCATTTGCCTGGGTGCCGTTCAGGCTATCTAATTGGCAAGAAATATCAGAAGTCTGGCAAGGCATGTTGGGTTTAAACGGGATGAGCGGACGCCAGGTGTCTATTGTTGACCTGGCAATTTTGGCCGCCCTTGTCTTTATGTGCATATTGATACCCCATGCCGCCAAGCGCTGGCCGGGGGCTAGTGGCTGGCAAGAGTCAGCAGTACTTGCGGTACTAGCGGCATTTGCGATGATAAACTCACCCGCAATCACACAATTCATTTATTTCCAGTTTTAAATTATTTATTTAACTATTTTTCTAACTATGTCGGCATATAAAAAATTCGGTAATAGAGGTGACGGAGAGGACAGCGCGAGAATTCGCTGTCTGGTGGCCCTGCTTATACTGATTTTTATATTGAATGCCACACTTGGTTTCAATCTTGAATTGGATCGAACCGAAAATATTGACAACAGCTCTGCCAACTGGGCAATAGCTGATTACCGAAATGGTGTGGACAATGAATTTTTGGTTCCGAAACAATCAAGCCAGATTCGCTTGCTCTATTTATCCAATTCACATGCCTTTACCGGTGGGCAGATTACTTCTCATCTTCAGGGCTTCCTGAATACTCTGACACCGGGTGGCTTTGAAGTGCTTAACATGGCCGAGCCTGGAATTTTCGCACCCGACATGTTGCAACGAGGTATGCGGGCTCTCGACTACGATATTGATGTTGCCATTCTCGGTCTCAACTATATTAATTTTTCTGATCGGATGCGCCTGGATCTGCAGGCCCATAGTGCGCGCTCCTTTTTCAACCAGGGTATATTTAATCGACTACCCGCAGGATTCTGGCTACGTAATTACGATCTCGGACTCTACAGTACCGCCCTTACTCAACGCATCAGCGATCTGTACCGTAGTCGTAATGAACTGCGCAACCAATGGGAACAACCGCTCACCAACTCGCTAAAAGCTTTAAGCAAAGACAACCGACCGGTATTTTTCCTGGAAATGGAGAACGATGAACGCTGGCGCTTTCCTGATGGCTACGACAACAACCTGTTCCAATGGAATCTTTATGCCAGCGGCAGGAATGGTCATTTAAAAGACATGGAAAGCCTGCTTGGTATTTACGCAAAACATGAAATTCCAGTGATCGCCGTTAATATGCCGATTGATTTTGATAAATCAGTTTATGAGGCCGATCAAGCCGATATTGAATTATATGCCGATCAATTAAGTACACTCTCGCGTTACACAGTTGATTTCCAGAATTACCAAGGTAATTTCCCTGCAGAGTTTTCAACGTATGACGCCTTGCATCCAACCTGGCATGGAGCCCGCCTACATGCCTTCGATCTATTGTTAAAACTGAATGCCAATGGCTATCTGGGCGAGGTAACTGATCAGGAGTTACTTGAAATCTTTACCTCCTCCGACCAGGCATTGAGCCTGGACTATCTCAGTGCACTCAATGGCAACTACCCGCCACACCCTTCTCCCTTCAGCTTTAAACGATTCGACCCTTCGGAACCCGACAATGCCCGTGAATTGTTGCGTCATCTTGCAGCCATCCAACCTGGTAGCGGCCTGCATTCTTTCATGCTTGATCGACTTGCCAGAGTTACACGCTTCTGGATGGAAGAGGACTTTCCCGCTACAACTGCAAGTGCTGATGACAACACAACCTGGGGGCAAGCTGTTGACTACGAAGTTAATAATGCACGCCAGCGAATGACCTACTTTCAAAATATGCTTTCTGTCATGGAACAACAACGATTAGAAGAATTCGTCATTCCCGACACAGCAGGTATGAATCCTGTTGCTTCAGAACTGATCTCTTCTGCCGGTCATGATTTACAAAGAGAAATTTTCCAACTTGCCAGCGGTGACTATGTCGTAACCTTTAGTTCACTGGAAGGTGTGGTTTTTGCTAAAGGCTACCAGCAAACTGACGGCAGTTCGTTTTACAGAATTGATATCCTTGGAAACAACACCTTTATTCAGGTTAGCGCACCGAACAACTTCTTGGTACCTGGCTGGCTGGTCAATGATACGCCTGATTATAGATGGGGTATTTAAATTTTGGAGACTGAAAAATTCATCCTGGGGATTTCCGCCTTTTACCATGACAGTGCAGCAGCAGTGATTAAGGACGGCATTGTGATTGCAGCGGCCCAGGAAGAGAGATTTACCCGCAAAAAACATGATCCGGGTTTCCCTGCGCAAGCAGTGAAGTATTGCCTGGCAGAATCCGGACTTGCACTGGAAGATATTCACGCAATTGTATTCTATGACAAGCCTCTGCTGAAATTTGAGCGCCTGCTGGAAACCTATCTTTCCTATGCTCCCAGGGGAATCAGATCATTCATCGCTGCCATGCCAATCTGGCTAAAAGAAAAACTGTTTCTTAAAAGTGAGCTGAAAAAATCACTGCAAGCATTACAACCAGATTCGAATTTGCCTCCTCTGTATTTTTCGGAGCATCATCTTTCCCATGCTGCATCCGCTTTTTTCCCATCACCCTTCGAGGAAGCGGCCGTACTTTGCATAGATGGCGTCGGGGAATGGGCAACAACATCTGCCTGGGCAGGCAGGGGAAATCGCCTGGAGGGTTTATGGCAAATAGATTTTCCACACTCCCTTGGGCTTTTGTATTCAGCCTTTACTTATTACACCGGCTTTAAAGTGAACTCCGGTGAATACAAACTGATGGGGCTTGCTCCCTATGGAAAACCTGTCTATGCCGACCTGATACGTGAACACCTGATAGATATCAGAGATGATGGCACTTACAAACTTGACATGAAGTATTTTGATTATGCCACTGGCTTGCGAATGACCAGCAGGCATTTTCATAAACTGTTTGGCGGACTACCGCGAGAACCTGAGAGTGAAGTTACCCAGAGAGAAATGGACCTGGCAGCATCAGTCCAGGAAGTCCTTGAGAAAGTGATCCTGAAACTGGCCCATACCTTATGTGAAGAGACTGGCCTGAAAAACCTGTGCCTTTCTGGTGGCGTGGCACTTAATTGCGTTGCTAATGGCAAGCTACTCGAAAGCGGCATTGTCGATAATCTGTGGATTCAACCCGCGGCAGGTGATGCTGGCGGCGCCTTGGGAGCAGCCCAGGCGCTGCATCATCATTATTATAATGGCGCCAGAAACGTCATTGCCGATGATGCCATGCAAGGCTCCTATCTTGGTCCCGCCTTTACTGACGAACAAATCCGGCAATGGATTGATACAAATAAATATTCATGTCAGCAATTATCCGAGACCACACTCTCAGACAATGTAGCCACACTACTCGATCAGGGGTCCGTCATTGGCTGGTTTCAGGGACGAATGGAATTCGGACCGAGGGCTCTTGGCAGCCGCTCCATTATCGGCGACCCGAGAAATACCGATATGCAATCGCAGATGAATCTCAAGATTAAATACAGGGAGTCATTTCGCCCGTTTGCCCCGGCAATATTAGCTGGAAAGGTTTCTGACTGGTTTGAGCTGGATAAGGATAGCCCCTATATGCTGCTTGTAGCCCAGGTTAAGCAGGAACGATGCTATCCTGATGTGGCGGACACTTTTCTGGCAGGCATAGAAAAACTGAAAGTGCCACGCTCGGAAATTCCGGCAGTTACCCACGTTGATTATTCAGCAAGAGTGCAGACAGTTTCAATGGATACCAACCCACGATTCTGCAAACTACTTGAAGCATTCGAAGAAAAGACCGAATGCCCGGTGCTGGTCAATACCTCATTCAATGTTCGAGGCGAGCCCATTGTGAATACACCAGATGATGCTTATCGCTGTTTTATGCGTACAGAAATGGATTACCTGGTATTAGGAAATTGCTTGTTGTCGAAATCTGACCAACCTGTTTTTAAAGACACATCCGACTGGCTAACGGAATTTGAACTGGATTGATGTCATGACTATTGATAAAGCAACAATGACTGCACACCAAATTGATGTTGGCGATCCGCAGGAACTGCGGAAATTTTCCAGAGTAATGGCTGTCCACATACCATTGGCATTCGGCCTGTTGATACCATGGATATGGAACTTGAACTTTCCTGTATGGCCGTGGCTGGTAGCCGTTGTATTTGGGCTGACAGGTCAGTTTGCTCCAGGATTACTGCAATGGCCCTACAAAGCATGGTTTAAATTGGCAGAAATTTTGGGTTGGTTCAATAGCCGGGTCATTCTCTCCATTGTGTATTTCCTGCTTTTTACACCGATTGCTTTGTTATTGAAGCTATTTGGTAATTCCCCTCTGGATAAAAAAGGTGTTCTGATTGAAAATTCCTACCGCATAGTCACAACAGCACGTGATGATAACCATTTTGAAAGGCCTTTCTAATTATGCTCGAGTTACTCAAGGATCTCTGGTTATACATGAGGGAACGAAAAAAATTCTGGTTGCTGCCGGTTATTCTGGTTTTACTGTTGCTGGGAACATTACTGGTAGTAGCTCAGGGTTCTGCACTTTCTCCATTTATTTATACACTTTTCTAGGAGCAGGTGATGAAAAAAGAATGGATACTTACTCTTGTGAGCGTGGTCATCACGGTCGTGGTGGCACTGGGTCTGGTCAGATGGTTGGCCCCGGGGCTACTGGGTTACGCCGTGGATCAACGACTGGTCCAGGTCAGCGAGGAAGTACCCCCTTTCTTTAACAATATTTTCAGGGAAGATGATCTCAGTACTGACAATATTCTGGTAAACGATCCAGTGTTAGTTGCAAGAGGCCGCCCGTTATTCCCTGATGTCCAGGGCATGGGGCCAAATGACATTCTCGGATTTCGAAACCGCAACGTCCCGAACAGCCCCAACATAATTGCCATTGGTGATAGCCAGACGTATGGCAACAATGCGCATCTTGAATTGAACTGGCCTAGTCAACTGGAAAAAGCCCTCTTCCCGGATAGCCTGGGAAGAATTTACAACATGTCAACGGGTGCATGGGGAAGTGTTAACTATCTGGAGATAATTGATACCGCTTTGCATTTCAATCCACAGGTAATAATTGTGGCATTTTATATGGGCAATGATTCCTATTCAGATTTTCGAAATACCTATGCAATTGACGCCTATGCTTACTTACGTCCCGACTTGACTTTAACCAGCTCCGATCAGCCCCAGTTCCAAACTCTGAGCGAACCTGGCGACCTGCTAGGTGTGGAATTTAGCGATGGTGTTACCACCGCCTTTACACCTGGTTACCGGCTAAGCGCCAATGACCGTAGTGTGCCCTCTGTGCTTGCGGGTTATGACATCATGGCCAGAACTGCCGTTCTGATGGCTGAAAAAGCAGCATCTCAAGAGGTAAAAATAGTATTCACGATTATTCCCACCAAGGAAATGGTGTATTCACGGAAAATCGATGCAGAGGAGATTAATTTAGGCGAGGAGTTTCGAACTCTGATCAATGATGAGAATTTGAACACACAGGAACTTGCAGAAGCACTTCGCCAGATTGACGGTGCTTTATATGTAGATATCATTGCTCAAATGCAAGAAGCCGCCATGTCTTCCAGACAGTTATATCCACCGGATTCCAATGGCCACCCCTTTGCCGAAGGTTATGGTGTTATTGCACAGTCATTACTGGAAACTGTAAACCAGGCATTTACTATGCCTTTGTCAGGTGCAGTGGGTTTGACGAAAGATGGCGAACTGGCGCGCATTGTTGTACTGACGAATGAAGGCCTTTGGGATGTGCCTACAGTGGATATTCTGTTGGAAAATAATTGGGAACTGACGCAGATTCCTGCAATTCCCTATACCTGGATAAACAATTTCCCTTATCTTGGTAGCATCAATGAAGTCGATCCGGAGCGATTTAGCCCTGAAGCTATGGGGCTACAGTAAATAGGAAGCATCTGGATCGTGAAAGATTAAGAGTCTATTTTTTCACTCTTCTGATCTTGTATGCAATCCAGGATTTCCCCTGCTGTACATTCTGTTTCAGGGAATTTAAATTCTCTGCCAACAAGTTCCACCAGTGGCTGCATTACAAATTTTCTATCCTGCAACCTTGGATGAGGAAGGGCCAGGTCTGGATCTGAAATCAATTCTTTCTTGTATAAAATCAGATCAAGATCCAGTGTTCTTGCTTCATTTTTGATGCCACTACGGTTCCTGCCAGCTTGACTTTCTATTGCCTGAAGTTTTTGCAGAAGGGAATGGGGTGACTCATGCGCACTGGGGAGCAGGCCCACCAAGGCATTTAAAAAATCCGGTGTGCCCGGCGGGCTATCTATTGGACTTGTAGAATAAATTGATGACTTCAGCAAAGGGGAACTACCAAGTTTCTCCAGTTCGTTTATAGCAAAGTTTATTGTTTGTAGTGAATCGCCTACAGAGGAAGGAAGGTTTGAACCGATAGCGACAAAAGCATACTCAGAAAAGTCAATTGCTTGGCCCATAATCGATCACACTCATCAATGGTACTGTGCAGATAGTTCATGCACGGCATCAACAAAGGCAGTCACACGATCCGGATTTACATGCTGGTGTATTCCATGACCCAGATTAAAGACATGCCCATTACCTTTGCCGAACTGATTCAAAATTAAAGACACTTCATCGCGAATAGCCTCTGCACTGCCATATAAAACTGCAGGATCCATATTGCCCTGCAGTGCAACCTGACCCCCTACTCTGGCTCTTGCTTCATTGAGGGGTATGGTCCAGTCCAGACCGACGCAGTCGCAACCACTTTCAACAATCTGTTCCAACCAGTGACCACCGTTTTTTGTAAACAAAATGACCGGCACCTGTTGCCCATCATGTTCGCGCAGCAGACCACTAACAATTTTTTTCATGTAGTTAAGTGAAAAGGTCTCATAGGCATGGGCACTCAGGGCGCCGCCCCAAGTATCAAAAATCTGTACTGCTTGCGCACCAGCCCTGATCTGGGCATTGAGGTAATCTGTTACTGAATCAGCCAGGATATGCAACAACTGGTGCATCGTTTCCGGCGTATTCATCAGCATGGACTTGATTTGAGCAAATTCTTTACTAGAGCCGCCTTCAACCATATAAGTAGCAACAGTCCAGGGACTTCCGGAAAAACCTATGAGAGGGACACTACCGCCCAGTTCATTTCGTATCAGTTTGACCGCATCCAGAACATAGGACAGGTCGCTTTCAGCTTTTGTTACTTTGAGAGCATTTACATCTTCAGGAGTACGTACTGGTTTTCTGAATTTCGGACCTTCCCCGGTTTCAAAATACAGACCAAGGCCCATGGCGTCCGGTATGGTAAGAATATCTGAGAACAAAATAGCCGCATCCAGTTCATATCGACGCAAAGGCTGTAATGTGACTTCGCAAGCCAGCTCTGGATTCTGGCACACGCTCATGAAATCCCCTGCCTGTTTTCTAACTTCCCTATATTCAGGTAGGTAGCGCCCGGCCTGACGCATCATCCAGACCGGAGTAACATCAACATCTTGTTTTAATAATGCTCGTATGAAGCGGTCGTTCTTAAGTTCTACCAATACTATTTCTCGAGATTCTGTTTTGACTTCAAAGTTGGTTTTATTTATGGATTTATTTCAAAGGAGTTTCAACTTTATAAACGCTTAACCTCATAATAATCCAAGCCGATACCCATTGTTTGATGAACTTTTTTAGTCCATCTGGATTAATGGTTTTGCTAGTCCATCGTAATGCATTTGCCACCTGGAGGCCAAGGATTTGACGACAATCTGTTTGAAGGGTGAGCCATAATATTTGGCAATAAAGCAAAGACATATTTTAGGCTTTAGAGAATCATAAACCAGGAAAAAGAAACGTTCTTTAACAAGGGGTATCGCTAGGGGAGCTGGAGAATATATAATGCTGGGCTGCATGAAATTTCATGATAAAGAAGCATTATTTACTTTTTCATGCTGGATAAGGAACTCAACATAAGCTTTGACTGAAATAAGATAACTATTTGAAAATAAAGAAGTTTTGTAGACACATAAATAAGGAAATGGGCCGCATTTTCAATAAAGTTACAGCTAGGAGCTTATTGAACATCACTAACTAATTGTTTTTACTGACTATTTCACACTTTGATTGTTGAGTGAAAATAGTTACATCTATCTAACTCATTGTTTTAAAAGAATTATTTAGCTAGAAGAATTAACGAAGTAGACGCTACTACGTTAATCTTGGAACTTATTTATTTCTGTTACAAAAGAAGGGTACACATTATTACTGCAATAAAAAAAATGACTGAGTTAAAGTCTTCTTCCATTTCTGAACGGCACCAGCTATCCAATAGCGAGGGCCTATGAATAGTCGAATAGACGGCAGAATAGGCTATCCAGCCAAGTCAGGACTTTATGATCCCGCTCTGGAAAAAGATTCTTGTGGTGTGGGTTTTGTTGCCCACATCAAAGGAATAGCCAGTCACCAGATTATGCAAGATGCTTATCATGTTAACTCTCGCATGGATCATCGAGGTGGTTGCGGTTTTGAAGAAAATACTGGAGATGGTGCTGGCATTCTAACGTCTCTACCCTGTTCATTTTTCGACACTATCGCCGTTGATATGGGCATCTCTCTTCCCGCACCGGAAAAATATGCTGTTGGAAATATTTTTCTTCCCCAAATCGAGAAAGAAAGAAACCTCTGCAAAGACATAATAGAGAAAATTATAGTCGAAGAGGGACAAAATTTTATCGCCTGGCGATCGGTACCAATTGATCCCGATGGTGCAAATGTTGGTCCCGCGGCACGGGATGCGATGCCCGCTATTGAACAGTTATTTATTGGATCTGATTTCCAGGATAGCATCGAATTCGATCGGGCTTTGTACATAATACGCCGAAGATTCACTGAATTATTACGTCATCATTCCAAATTGACCCAGGCTGAAATGCTTTTTGCTTGTAGCTTATCCAGCAAAACTATTGTTTATAAAGGCATGCTGACACCAGGTCAGCTATTCCCTTTTTATTGTGATCTTCAAAATAAAAATTATGAGACACACCTGGCGATGGTGCACTCTCGATTTAGTACAAACACTTTTCCTTCATGGGACCGAGCACAGCCAAATCGCTTCATGAGTCATAACGGCGAGATTAATACTCTACGCGGTAATAAAAATCAGATGACTGCTCGCCAGGGTGTAGTTCATTCTGACCTTTTTGGCGATGATATAAAAAAATTATTCCCGATTGTAGAGCCTAATTTTTCTGATTCCGGGACTTTTGATAATGTTCTTGAATTCCTCATGATGTCTGGCCGAACTCTTCAGGAATCAGTGATGATGATGATTCCAGAAGCCTGGCAATCAGATATTAATATGTCCAAGCAGAAACGGGATTTTTATGAGTACCATTCTGCTCTTATGGAACCCTGGGACGGCCCTGCCTCTATCGTATTTAGCGATGGCCACTATATAGGCGCTGTTCTGGATCGTAATGGATTACGCCCCAGTCGTTATTACGTCACTCATGATGACAAAATCATTATGGCGTCAGAAGTGGGTGTTCTCCCAGTCGACCCCGCCAACGTCAAACTAAAAGGACGACTTCAACCTGGAAAAATGCTTCTTATTGACTTTAACCAAGGTCGATTAATTCCAGATGAAGAACTGAAGAATGAATTTGCAGCAAAACTTCCTTATGGAGATTGGCTGGATAAGCAAAAGCTTTTAATGTCCGAAATTCCCAAAGTTGAAGATAAACATGATTATGAGCCCGAGACATTGCTTGCAAGAATGCAAGCCTTTGGTTACACCATAGAAACAATGCAATTCATGTTGCTGCCATTAGTAACTGAAGCCAGGGACCCTTTGGGTTCTATGGGTAACGACTCTGCACTGGCCTGTCTGTCTGACAAATCGCGCATGATTTACGACTATTTCAAGCAGCTTTTCGCCCAGATAACGAACCCACCGATTGATTCGATTCGCGAAGAAGTGGTTATGTCCCTGGAGTGCTTTATTGGCCCGGAAGGCAATCTTTTAGACACCACAGAATCTCATGCACATCGTTTAAAGTTGACGAACCCTATCTTGTCGAACGAGGAACTCACTGCACTAAAACATATGGATTATCGTGGCTGGAAAAGTCAGGTGATTGACATCACATTCGAAAAATCTTCTGGAAAAGAAGGTATGTTGAATGCAATCAAACGAATTTGCTCAGAAGCTTCAGCTGCTATTGCAAATGGTTTTTCACTAGTCATCTTATCTGATAGACAAATCAGTTCAGATAGCATGGCGCTGAGCTCACTAATCGCTTGTGGCGCTGTACATAATCATCTGGTAGATAATCATGAGCGTACCCGAATAGGCCTTGTCATCGAAACGGGTGAAGCCAGGGAAGTCCATCACCATTGCCTTTTAACTGGTTACGGTGCTGATGCGATTAATCCACATGTCGCCTTCGAAGCCCTGTGGCAATCACAACAAGATGGTTTATTAGATAGCCAGGAATATCCCGATCCAGAATCCATAGTTAAAGCCTACCAAAAGGGTGTTGCCAAAGGCATGCTCAAAGTTATGGCTAAAATGGGTATATCTACACTGCAGTCATATAAAGGCGCGCAAATATTTGAGGCCGTCGGATTGGCTGATGACATCATAAATCTTTGCTTTTCAGGAACTGCAAGCAGGGTTGAAGGCGTCAGCTTTGATATATTATTTGAAGAGATGCTGCATCGCCATGAGTTAGCTTACCCACTACGCTCAACCAATCTTATTCCCGTGCTGCCCAATCCAGGGGATTATCATTGGCGCCGAGATGGCGATACCCATATGTGGGATCCAACAAGTATTGCTAATCTTCAGGTAGCAGCCAGAAATAATGATCAGGAAGCCTATTGGGCATTCGCCCGGCATGCTAATGACCAAGCAACTAGAAAAGCAACATTTCGTGGACTTTTTAAGTTCAGAGAAGACATCAATACATCCATATCAATCGAAGAAGTAGAACCTGCGGTAAATATTGTAAAAAGGTTTTGTACAGGTGCCATGAGTTTTGGTTCTATTTCAGCAGAAAGCCATGAAGCCCTGGCAATTGCCATGAACCGAATTGGCGGAAAATCGAATACTGGCGAAGGTGGCGAAGATCAAAGTCGTTTCACTCCCATGCCAAATGGAGACTCGAAGCGATCCGCCATCAAACAAGTGGCTTCTGGCAGATTTGGGGTAACTATCTGGTACCTGGCTAACGCTGATGAATTACAAATCAAGATTGTTCAGGGTGCAAAACCCGGCGAAGGCGGTGAATTACCTGGTGGGAAAGTCGATAAGAACATCGCAAGAATAAGACACTCAACACCTGGAGTCGGGTTGATAAGCCCTCCCCCACATCACGATATTTATTCAATCGAAGATATTGCTCAGTTAATTCACGATCTAAAAAATAGTAATCCGCAGGCCCGCATCAGCGTTAAGCTGGGCTCTGAAATTGGGGTTGGTACTATTGCCGCAGGTGTTACCAAGGCAAAGACAGATCATCTGGTCATTGCCGGACATGACGGTGGTACTGGTGCTTCGCCTTTAACTTCTATCAAACACGCCGGATTACCCTGGGAACTGGGTATCGCAGAAACTCACCAGACACTTGTGATGAATAATTTGCGTTCCAGAGTTGTGTTACAAACAGATGGTCAAATTAAAACAGGCCGTGATGTCGCAGTTGCGATGCTATTAGGTGCCGAAGAGGTAGGATTTGCAACGGCACCTTTGGTAACCCTGGGTTGCATAATGATGCGCAAATGCCACCTGAACACCTGCCCGGTAGGTATAGCTACCCAGGATCCAGAATTGCGTAAAAAATTCAATGGCAGCCCCGATTCCGTGGTGAACTATTTATTCATGGTCGCAGAAGAGATGCGTCAAATCATGGCAACTCTGGGCCTTAAGACTGTAAATGAAATGATTGGACGTACTGATTTACTTGATACCAATGATGCTCTGGAACATTGGAAAGCTAAGGGTCTGGACCTATCGAGCATATTGACACCAGCCAGAATTGTTTATGAAAACACAGAGGTCTATCAAACTAGAGAACAAGACCATGGTCTGGAAAAAGCGCTCGACAACGAACTCATTAAGCTGGCACAGCCAGCCATTACAAAGGGCGAGAAGGTTAACATCGAACTTCCTGTGCTGAATATTAATCGTGTCGTAGGGACTATGCTGTCTCATGAAGTGGCGAAAGCCACCAATGGCGCATTACTCCCTGAAGATACCATCAATATCAAGCTATTAGGCTCAGCTGGTCAAAGCCTTGGCGCATGGTTGGCGAAAGGCATCACTATTCAGGTTGAAGGTGATGCGAATGACTACGTTGGCAAGGGTTTATCGGGCGGTAAAATTATTATTTACCCGCCAAAAGAAAGCAGCTTTAAAGCTGAAGAGAATATTTTAATTGGAAATGTAGTGCTCTATGGGGCTACTTCTGGCGAAGCTTATTTCAGAGGTATAGCGGCGGAACGTTTTTGTGTACGAAATAGCGGAGCAAATGCAGTAATTGAAGGTGTTGGTGATCATGGTTGTGAATACATGACTGGTGGCCGAGTGGTCATACTCGGCGATACAGGTAGAAATTTTGGTGCTGGCATGAGTGGCGGAATAGCCTACGTTTGGGACAAGAAAGGTGATTTCCCAAGCAAATGTAATACTGGCACATTTGAACTGGAAGCACTTGAGACTAAAAACGATATTCAAGAACTCAGGCATTTGGTAGAGAACCATTTTAAATATACTGGCTCCACAGTGGCTGAACAAATTCTTGCCAATTGGGAAGAAGAAATTCGTTATTTTGTGAAAGTCATGCCAATTGATTACAAACGTGTATTGATGGAATTAGCCGCAGAAGAAAGCAAAATTTCTGCTGTGGCATCGTAAGCGTCGATTCAGGAAAAAATATGGGTAAGCCTACCGGGTTTAAAGAGTTTGATCGCGAAGTAGAACCTTACAGGGATTCCTCTACTAGAGTTGTCGATTTCAAAGAGATCTATACCCCTCATGATGGGCAACATCTGGTTACTCAGGGTGCTCGATGTATGGACTGCGGCGTTCCGTTTTGCCAATCTGAGAGTGGTTGCCCCGTCTACAATTTAATTCCAGAATGGAATGATCTGGTTTACAACGGACGTTGGGAAGATGCTCTGGATCGTTTGCACAAAACCAATAACTTCCCGGAATTTACTGGCAGAGTATGCCCTGCTCCCTGCGAAGGTGCCTGTGTGCTTGGTATAACCAGCCCACCTGTGACCATTAAAAATCTTGAATGTTCAATTATTGATCGTGGCTTCGATGAAGGCTGGGTCGTTGCGAAACCACCGGAGAAGCGTACCGGCAAGAATATTGCAGTCATCGGTTCTGGTCCGGCTGGATTGTCTGCAGCCGCCCAGCTCAATCAAGCAGGCCATTTGGTGACTGTTTATGAACGTGCCGATAGATTAGGCGGTTTATTGATGTATGGCATACCCAACATGAAACTTGAGAAGGAAATAGTTGAAAGGCGAGTCCAATTACTAAGAGATGAAGGCGTTGTCTTCAAAGTTAATGCAGATGTTGGTAGAAATGTTGAGATAAAGACATTAATTGACGACAACGATGCCGTGCTGCTTGCAACGGGAGCTACTGTAGCTCGAGATCTAGCCATCCCTGGCCGGGAAGGCCCGGGCGTACATTTGGCAATGGAATTTCTGACAGCGAGCACCAAGAGCTTACTGGATTCTAATCTGGAAGACGGTAATTACATCTCAGCTAAAAACAAGAATGTCATTGTGATCGGTGGCGGCGATACTGGTACCGACTGCATTGGCACATCGCTTCGTCATGGTTGTAAATCATTGGTTAACTTTGAATTATTTCCCAAGCCACCAGAGGACAGGGCTGCCAATAATCCATGGCCACTTTGGCCTCGTATTTATCGTGTTGACTATGGGCATGCTGAAGCGAATGCACTTTTTGGCGAGGATCCAAGGACATACTCAATCAATAGCAAAGAAATCCTGCGCAATGAAGATGGTAGTTTGAAGGGAATCCTTACTATTGAAGTAGATGAACAATTGAAAGAAATTCCTGGCACTGAGAAAACATGGGAAGCAGATCTGATTTTTATATCTATGGGCTTTCTTAATCCAGAGCATTATATTAATGAGTCCCTGGGCATGGAAATCGATGGTCGCGGTAACTTTTTAGCTAATAAGTCTGATTTTAAAACCAGTGTAGAAAAAGTGTACGCTGCTGCAGATTGCCGGCGAGGCCAGGATCTGGTCGTTAGAGCTATCAATGAAGGCCGGGAAGCTGCCAGGGAAATAGACCGGGATCTCATGGGTTCTACTCAACTACCCTGAAAACTTACACGTTAACATTATTTTTCTAGCTTTCTAGCAGCAATGTTTCTTTTAACAGGAACAATCCATATGGTATTGAAAGGCCGATTTCAGCATACTTATGCCTTCTCAATTTAATAAAATTATTGATTCTTAATCATGTTTCAGACTTTTAGAGCTGCTCGCCTGGTTATCACCCTCAGCCTGACTTTTATTGCCAGTTTTTTTTCTAATGCCGCTGCAGCGGATATTTCTGTACTCACACATACAGAGCTGTCACGGCTTCAGGCTGTATGTGCTGACAATGGCTCAGCATCTGAGGTCAACAACAGTAAAAAAACATTGCTGCTTTATCACACCGATGGTTATATCCCCTCTGCACATTTTGATCTTCCGACTAACACTCGGGCTGACGATCTGGATTCAGCAGCAGTTGTGCTGTGTCTCGAGGATGCAACTGTAGAAATCGAAGTCTGTAATTTCAATTTATTCTTCAGTGTAGCCAGAGTGAGGCAGCAGTATCGTGTTGAAGCTGTGCCGCTGGATGAATCCGGGGAGAGAGTAGGCAATCTATTTATCAATGGTCCGGAGCCTGCATCCTGTAATAACCTAAATGAAATCGATAATACGGTTACCAGTGTTACTGGTGATCCTGTCAGCACTCAAGATGTCATGGATTTCATTACTGCAAATAACCTTGACCGGGAAGACAATGACCGTGATGGATTACGCAATATTGAGGAATTCAGGATCGACACTGATCCGAATGATGTAGATAGTCCAATTGCTCAGGCAGTTGTGAAAGTGAATGGCTCAACTTCACCACAACTCTATGCGGGTGAAACGGCTGAAATCAGGCTGGACCTGTATCCAAGCTCAAATTTGGGCAATGCTGCCGACTATTTTTTCTGGGCTGATATGCCTGATGGTCAGTATGTTTTTCAATATCCTGCAGGATTCCTAAAGTCCAACATCATAGAGCCCATTTTATCGGCTCCCCTGGTAAGACTATTCAACTTCAGACTGTTACAACTTCAAAATCTTGAAGCAGGTGAATACCAGTTTTTCTTTGAAGCACGAGACAATGAAGGCTCCATTGAGATGAGTTCAGCATTTTTAACTGTAGTTAATGACGACTGCCGTGAAGAAGTCACTCTACCCCTGAATATAAATGCTAGCTGGGAAAACCAGTGTGATTCTATGGCCTCAATAGACGATGATTATCTGGCCCGTTACTACACCTTTACACTCGGTAGCCAGAATGATGTATTGCTTGAACTTGATGCTGGTGGAGTGGACGCAAAGATAATACTCAGAGCCGGGAGTGGTCGCAGTGGAGCGATCCTGACCCAATCTGAACAGTTTAGCGACAGTGAAATCCTCAGCACAGCACTGGAAGCCGGAACATACACTATTGAAGTGATTCTGGAAAAGAAAACTGAGGCTAACGAATCATTTTTACTAACTTCCAGCAATGAACTAATCCCATGGCAGTTTACCGAAGTCACTCTTTCAGCCGGTTTTGATTATATGCATGGCTATCGTGAGGAGGATTTGGACAGAACTGATCCCAGCCACGATCTAATAATCCAGGGAGGAGGAGTGGCAGCCGGGGATTACGACCAGGACGGTTGGACAGACCTTTATGTCACACGGGGAACTATAGGGCCCAACCTGTTGTTTCGTAATCTGGGGGACGGTACTTTCGAGGAAACAGGTGCAAGTGCAGGAATCGGGCTGGAAGGCAGGTTTGACTCTGGTGCTACATTTGCCGATATAGACGCCGACGGCTGGCCAGATTTATTTGTTGGCGGTATTAATGGCACCGAACTTAAACTATTTAAAAATCTACAGAACGGGACTTTTGAGGATATTACTGGTATTTCCGGACTGCCGTATATCATCAACAGTTTTAGCGCTTCATTCGCAGATTATGACAAGGATGGAGATCTAGACATGTATGTATCCCACTGGAATCAAAACAAGCAAGGAAAATACCTGTTTCAGAATGATGGTTTTGGGGTTTTTACTGACGTCAGCGAAGCAGCCGGTATTCCTGATGACCTGATGGCAGACTACACACCTATCTTTACTGATATTAATAATGACGGCTGGTTGGACTTACTGGTGGCCTCTGATTTCAATACAACACAAATTTATATTAATAACAAAGACGGAACATTTAACAATACCACCTCAGAAGTCATTACTGATGACAACGCCATGGGGGCAGCAGTAGGTGATTATGACAATGACGGTGATCTGGACTGGTTTATTACAAGCATATTTGATCCTAACGGAATCCCTGCTGATTTAGCACCTGGAGTACATACAGGAGCAACTGGAAATAGGCTATATCGAAACAGGGGAGATGGTACCTTTGAAGATGTAACAGACGAAGCAGGAGTACGCTATGGCAGTTGGGGCTGGGGCAGTTGTTTTGCAGATTTTAATAATGATGGGTTTCTGGATATTTTCCATGTCAATGGTTTTGTGACCGAAAATTTTATTTCTTCTGCAACATTTCTTTCCGATGGTTCCCGCCTTTTTATTTCCAACCAGGATGGAACATTTACTGAGCATTCCCTGGAATTGAAATTGATAGATCGTGGACAGGGACGGGGTATTAACTGTTTTGATTATGATAGGGACGGAGATATAGACATTTTTGTTGCCAATAATCAGCAGAGTCCTGTGTTATTTAGAAATGATGGTGGCAATGACCAAAATTTTCTGCATATAAAAGTCGCCGGAGAGGATCTGAACTCTGAAGCCATCGGTGCACGTATTTATGTCACGGTAGGAGGTTCTACCCAAATGCGTGAAATTTACAGTGGTAATAATTTTATCTCAAACAATCCAGCCGAAGCTTATTTTGGCATTGGAAATAATGATTTAATCGATGAGATCAGAGTCATCTGGCCCTCGGGAGCGGAAAAAAATCTGGTGAATGTTCAGGCAAACCAACTATTGACTATATTTAAATAGCCTTCAATCAATCTAATCTTTTCAATCCGTAGTACACCAAAGATAGTCACGTGGTTATCCGCTTCAACGAAAGGCAACATCACACTGTAACCAGGATTTCCTGCATTCATCTCTTGTACGCATTTATGTTCAGACTTATGGTTCTTTGCAAAAGGAGAAAAGAAAGAAAGGGGGAAAGAAAAAGGCCACTTCCCGAAAGAAGTGGCCTTTTTTGTCTTACGTTTATAACAAATTTTAGAAGCTAGCGCGTAAACCTAAACGAAAAGTTCTTCCAATTCTGTCATAAAAAGTGCCAGGTGCTCCGCCCCTTCCACTACCAGTAATGGGTGGATTCTTATCAAACAGGTTATTTACATTTAAAAATACCTGCATATCGGCGTTAGCTAACTCAAAGGAGTATGAACCTGTAAGCGACCAAACTACATAATCAGCTATGCGGTTGGTTTCCATGCTGTTAAATATTTTATCACTATAGCCACTATCTTCCGGGCCTAAACGATCAGCATAAATCTTACCTTCTTTAACCCATCTGGCCATTGAAGTTAAGGTTAAGGGACCGTTAGTATAGGTATTGATCCACTGACCAGTCCAGTCTGGAGCTGCAGACCAATCGGCCAGGAAGCCATCGTTAGAACCTGTGGTTCCAGCAATGTCCCTGGTAAGTGATGCATCAGTCGAACTTGGGTTAATAATCTGATCCAACATTCTGGTACCGATCAGACGAGACGAGATAGTACCGAAATCAAATTCCCCAACCCAGTCAGCCGTAATATCAAAGCCCCTGGCTTCGTATTTACGGAAGTTTCGAGCTTGTGCCTGCACAGTTTGGATGTCCTCGAATCCCCCGAGAGGATCATTAGGATCAAGCAGCACACCGGTGATTAGAGCACAACTTTCCGGGTCTCGGGCCAAACAACCTTCGAAGGTCAGGCCTAGACTGGCCGGGGTGATAGCATCTTCAATGTCAATTTCGAAATAGTCCCCAGCAAATCTTATATTCCACTGATCAGGCGTCAGGACAAAACCAAGAGTCAAGGTATCAGCTAATTCTGGTTTCAGACTAGGTCCACCGCGTAATTGGCCCTGACACGCATCACCTGTATTGGTGAAGAAACCCTGGCTAACATTGCCTGTCCACTCATTGTCACACCAGCCAAAGGGACCACCTTCCACGAAATCCTGGCCATAATACAGCTCTCGGAAGTTCGGCGCCCTGATGTCTTGGGATTTAGAGCCACGTAATCTCAACCAATCAGTGACCTGGTAGTTACCTGATACTTTCCAGGTACTAAGGTTATGATCAAATTTATCACCTGGTACGGGAGTACCAAAACCTGCTGTGTTTTCGTATTTTGATTCACGGGCCGCTAGCTGAAAATCAATAGCTTCAGTAAACGGAATTGCCAGTTCAACAAAAAACTCTGTTACTTCAACCTTACCAGCAAACGCTTCACCATATTGAATATTGTAATCATCTCGCATGTATTCAGGTTGTGAAAGATCTGAAATATTTTCAAGGGATTCATCGCGCCATGATGCACCTACAGCAGCAAGAACAGGTCCTGCGCCAAAACCTTGAAATAATTCACCTGAAGCAACACCTTCAAGCATGTCCTGGTTGACAATTGTGGTTTCGACCAGTCTGCCAAAGGCATAATCATCTCCTTGTTGACTCATCATGCCAGAGCCGAATATATTAATTGGTTGACAACCTTCAGCAATTCTTGGGTCCAACAGTGCTATGTCTTGTCCAGGAGGTACGCCATCTCTGGTAGCACGGCAAACTGCTCCACTTGAGTAATCACCTGCGATAGCGGGAACTGCATCTACGGCGAATTGGAAGGCAGTTGTATGCTGGTTGTTATCAACCCATTGCAGACGGTCAGACTGACCTGTTTGAAAATACGCATCCCAGGTCCAGGTAGTGTCCCCAAATCTGCCACTCAAGCCTGCAGTAAATCTCTCCATATCAGTTTCAGTGGTATTGGATTGCAGTACTTCTTCTGAAAAATCCTTGCTGTAAAAACACAGGAATTCAACTCCAACACATGGATTGACGGCCAGGTTATTCAGATAGTAATTATCTGCGTTAATGAACTGAAAGTTCATCTGAGTACCAGACTGTGGTGAAAAGGTTTCAACACTACCTACTGAAGCTTCAGCGAAGAATGACAGATCTTCAGTTAATTCATGATTATAGGCAGCGTAAACAATTTGACGATCTACTTCAGAGCGCAGTTGATTATAGGCGTAAGTATGTCTACCTTCACCGCCTACATTGAATGCACCAGGACCTTCAAAGGGCCTGGTTGCCGAAGCTGAAGCATCGGTAAATGTGACACCCAGAATCGGAAAATGCCCATTGGTAGAGAGCCCCCCTCTGACGCCTGATACTTTTACCCGATGTGGTTGATCATTGGTAGCGAAGGCACCATTGGTTTGTAAAGAAGTTCCTTTTGCACACCAGTCTCGTGATACATGACAGGAAGGGATTTCATCCGCATCCTGACCTTCGACACCAATGATAAAGTGACCGTTCTCACCTACTTGTGTTCCCCAGGCAAAAGCAATATGGGTATCTCCTCCATCACCTTCTCCTGTCTCAGCATAATCGATTTGAATCTTGCCGCCATCCAAATCACGATCCAGCAGGATATTGGTAACTCCACTAAGCGCACCTGAACCGTAAGAGGCTGAAGCACCACCAGTGACCACTTCCATACGCTCAATCAAAATGGAAGGAATAAAGTTCAGGTCAACACCATCACCCTGGTTTGTCGGAACATGACGACGTGAATCCACCAGAGTCAGCGTACGAGAACCAAAGAAAGGGTTCAAACCACGCAGATTGGCAATATTCGATCCGTTAAAAAAGTTTCCGCCAGGAGCGGCAGCCGGTGTGTTGTTACCAACGTTTGAAGGCAGACTGGCCATGGCGTCACCAATATTGACGACACCCAGATTATCCAGCATTTCATTATCTAAAACTGTTGATGGTTGTGCGTTACTGAAATCATCAGAACGAATACGAGTACCCGTAATGGTGATTTCCTCTAGTGCTTCTTCCTCATCGTCCTGTGCCAGAGCGATATTGCCAAAGCCTGAACCCAGTGCAAGTGAAGCTGCCACAGACAGTGCCAGTTTCTTCTTGTTAAAGGTTTTGAAAGGGCTGCATTTCATTCTCTTCTCCCCAAATAATATGGTTTAAATAATAAAAAATTACGCTTTCACTAAAGCCATTGCGGTTGGGATGGCCATTAGCTGGTAGCTTCTATCCTTGAATAGATATAACTCATACCTGCACCGCATGCTCCTACTAAAGAGCGTGCTAATAATACTCTCTTGCAACAAAAACATGACAATTGTTGCATTAAAGCCTTGAGTTATCAAGATTTTAATAAAGAATCAAAATTCTGTTATTTATAAAAAATCAGTAATTACAGAAGATTAATACCTGATTTATTGAAATTTCTTACTATCTGACTTCCGGATTTTCAGATTTCTAGTACTTAGTAAGAAAAATGTAGTGGAATCGTTCAATTCCGGGATATCAACCCAGATTTGAGCCTTTCCAAATCCACTTCATCAGACACAAATGCCTTGCCTAATTGCTCCAGGAGAATGAATCTGATTGTGCCAGCCTCAGCCTTCTTGTCCTTACCCATCAATGCCAGAAATGTGTCCGAATCCAGCTCCTGTGGAGGCTCGACAGGCAGTCCACAACGTGCAATCAGCTTTTTTACATAACCTGCGTCATCAGAGCTTAGCAGTCCTTCCAGACAGGAAAGTTCCGCTGCCATCACCATGCCAACTGCCACTGCCTCGCCATGCAGCCATTTCCCATACCCCATGGCCGTTTCTATAGCATGACCAAAGGTGTGCCCAAAATTGAGAATGGCCCTGATTCCTGCCTCTTTTTCATCCTGGGCAACTATCGTGGCCTTTTCCACGCAACTGGTTTTGATGACATAGGCAAGGGCATCCGCATCTCTTGCAAGAATCTTCTCAATATTCCCGTCCAGCCATTCCAGAAATTCTTTATTGTTGATAAGCCCATACTTGACGACTTCCGCCAGGCCCGCTTTCAATTCCCTGTCAGGCAGAGTATTCAGGGTTAACGAATCCGCCAGAACACACCTGGGCTGATAAAAAGCGCCAATCATGTTTTTACCCAGAGGGTGATTTACACCGGTTTTGCCTCCCACTGAAGAGTCCACCTGGGAAAGCAAAGTTGTAGGAATCTGAATGAAATCAATTCCTCGCTGATAAGTCGCAGCAGCAAATCCCACCATATCTCCAACGACTCCTCCACCCAGTGCAATCAGAGTAGAAGAGCGACTAAAGTTTGCTTCCAGCAAGTGATCATAGATCGTCGATATAGTGTCCTGGGTTTTGAATTCTTCACCATTAGGTAAAACCAGACTGATAAGATCCAGTCCGAAGCCAGACAGTCCTTCTGTCACTTGCTTCAAATACAGAGGTGCCACAGTTTCATTACTGATGATGCAGGCCTGAGTCCCTCTGATATGAGGCTGTATTAAAGCGCCATCAGATAGAAAATCAGCGCCAATATGAATGGGATAACTTCTGTCATCCAAATCAACAGTGATTGTTTCAAGAAGCGGCCCGGTATCAGAGCTCATGACCTTCATCCGCGAACAATTGATGAATAATTTCACCACTGACTGTTTTGGGGCTTCGCTTGCTGGTCATGACGACATGATCTGCAATCTCACGATACAGGGGATCCCTGATATCCATGAGCTCAGTAAGCTTTTCCTTGATATTGGACACATTTTGTAACAAAGGCCTCCGTTGGTCATGCTTGGTTCTTTCTACTTGCTGCTTCACTGTCGCCATAAGGTATATGACAGTGCCACGACTTTGCAGATACTTGCGGTTTTCAGAAGACAGCACTGCGCCACCGCCTGTAGCAAGTACCACTCCCCTGAGCTGAGTAAGCTCTTCAATAATTTTCATTTCCCGAATGCGAAATCCTTCCTCGCCTTCTACATCGAATATCCAGGATATATTGGCACCTGAGCGCTCTTCGACTTCATGATCAGAATCAACAAACTCTTTTTTCAAGGCTGTGGCTAGTTGCCTGCCTATAGTTGTCTTGCCGGCACCCATAGGTCCGACCAGAAAAATATTATCCAGGGTTTTATTCATACTTTGTAAATGCTTATTGCTGTGTTATTTAAAAATAGTTATAGAAAATATACGGTGTTAAAACGTAAAACTCCGGTATATTATTTTTACGGATATACCGGAGCAGAATCCAGCTCTAAGCAGCTCTAATAGAATGCTTTAAGAATATAGATTACAACAAGTCTTGAATTATAGAAGGTGTTATAAAAATAAGAAGCTCTGTCTTGGACTCTTCATTGGTGGTGCGCTTAAACAGGTTGCCCACATAAGGGATATCGCCCAGTACGGGGGTTTTGCTAGTAGTTGTAGTGATTTCCTCACGAAATACACCGCCAAGTACAATTGTATCCCCATCATTGACCAATACACGTGTAGTTACACTGTTGGTAGAAATAGAGGGAACAGCGCCAGCACCAGGCACCACTGAGTCCTGGTTAATGGTAAGGTCCATGTTAATGCGGCCATCCGGTGTAATCTGCGGTGTTACTTCAAGTGACAAGACAGCCGGGATGAATTCCGTTGATGTGCCTCCCGCCGTACCACCTGCCTGTGACTGGTAAGGTACCTGTACACCGGATTCAATCCTGGCCAGTTGCTGATCCTGGGTCGTCACTTTCGGCTGGGCTATAACTTCACCATTGCCGCTTGCCTCGAGTGCTGCCAATTCAAGTTCGAGCAAACCCTTGTTGCCGGCATAACCCAGTGCTATGGATGAAGGACTTTCCACACCCATATCTACAATCAGCGCCCCAGGAAATGAAGGGCCTGCAAGAGAGCTGCTGGCCAGGGCTTCTTGTATCGATGCGCCGCCAAGTATTGCCGACGCCACTGATTGATCAAAATCTGCAACATTATTACCAAATTCTATGCTGGCTTCCTGACTACCGGTTATAACAAATCTGTCGCCTGCATCCGGAATACGCTGCCCACCACCCCACCTTACTCCCAGCGCATCACTGAAAGATGTGGAAGCATTTACTATGCGCGCTTCTATCAGCACCTGTCGTACAGGAATATCCAGCCTCCGGATCATGTCCCTTACATCTTCAATAACAGTTGCTATATCCTGAATAATCAGGGTGTTCGTTCTGACATCAACAGTGGCTGTTCCACGCGCTGAAAGTATAGAGCCGCCCTCTCCGGACATTAAATCCCTTAAAGTAGTGGCATTAGCGTAATTAATTGCCAGATATTCAGTAACTAGCGGGGCTAAACTCACCGCCTGCTGGTTGTTCTCAAGTTCCTGCAGCTCCGACGCAGAAATTTCAGAAGACGGGGCGATATACATGACCGTGCCCTCAATACGCTGGCCCAAATCTTCCGAACGTAAAACCATGTCCAGCGCCTGATCCCAGGGTACGTTGACAAGCCGCAATGTAACATTACCGGTTACAGAGTCACTGACCACCAGGCTAAAGTCATTAATTTCAGCAAGCAGGGAGAGAACTGAATGGATGTCCACATTCTGCAAATTGACATTGATCAGCTCGCCAGTGAATGAAAAAGCACCTGCTTGCCCAGCTGCTGCTGCAGCAGCTCCTGCAATAGATGTGATATTAATAATGTATTCACCACTGCTCTGGTACGCCAGAAAATCAAAATCACTTATCATTTCTGCAACAACCATTACATCCGAGTTGTCACTGAAAATATCTACATTACGTACAGGTGTTGCAAAATCAGTTACATCCAGGCGCATCTGCAAATCATCGTCTAGTTCTGCGTTTAGAAATTCCAACTCAAGGCGGTTGCCAGTGCGGTTCAGGTTACCGACCAGATTGTCATTTGCCAGATCAATAATAATCTGCCCTGCACCTTCTTCATCCTTGCGAAAATCAACACGGCGGATATCACCACTCGTGCCGGATGTGGCATTGGAATTTGAAGTTACAGCAGCTGGGCTGCCCGCAGCAGAACCATCACCGATACTGACTATCAGCGTGCTGCCTCTGACACTTGAAATATAGGAGGTAGATTCAGACAAGTTGACGATCATCCTGGTCCGGTTGCCAGAATCCACAACAGTAATGCTATCCGCAATACGGGAATTCACCGTATACCTGGACTGATCCAGTTCATTGTTTACATTCATGAAATCCATGACCAGCCTGGTCGGACTTTCAATCTCAAATACAGTAGGCTCAGGTGGCGCAGTATCAAACACAAGACGAACCTCAAGAACGCCACCAGGTTGTGAAGCAAACTCGATATCATTCAGTGAGACCTGCGCCTTCACAGTCACGCTGAAGAAGAAACTATTAAACACAAAAAAAGCCAGCAACAGCTTTTTAGCGCTGTTTAAATTCATCAATGTCATCATAACGAGTCTCCTGACTAATCCGATATGCCGTATTACATTTTTCATATCATTTTTCTCATTCACTACCCTGCAAAGTAATAGTTTGTGGCCGTTCCGTCCAAAAACCATCACCTTGAGGTACGATTTCTATCAGTTCTATCTGGCCCTCAGAAATATCAATGATACGACCATGATTTCTGCCCATGTAATTTCCAACTGTTGCTCTGCTAACCAGACCGGTTTCATCCAGAATAAGCGCCCAGTAGACATCGTTTCGAGTAATTGTCCCGACCATCTCCAGGGAGTTGATCGCATAGTTTTCCAGCTGTTCTGTTGGCCTGTTTTCATCCGGACTCACATCATTGTTCTGATTCCGAATGATCTGTGTGATATCCAAAGGAATTTCAAATGGGCCACGCAAGGATGACGCACTGTATTGGAAAGGCTCATAAGATGAAAATGCAGGGATTGGGTCTATTAGTCCCGGTGGTCGATTAACCTGTTGCAGAACATAGTCCTGTAGTTCAATCATTTCCTCATTGTTCGAACAGGCAGTCAGCAACAGTACCGCCAAAGCCGGCAACAACCAGTAAAGACGAATTGTTTTGCACATTTTATTCATCATCAGCGTTATACCGATAAGTTCTTGCAGTAATATCCATGATCAATTCGGAGCGCGTGGCACCCGTTCTGATAACAAAGTCATGAAGAGTCACAATACGTGAAAGACTCGCAACACCACTGACAAAAGCGCCAAAATCATGGTAATCACCCGTGACCGAAATATTGATAGGCAGCTCGATATAAAATTCCTGCTGCACTTCCGGCTGGAGTCGAATATTGGAAAACTCCAAACCACTGCCTACACCCTGAAAGGTGATATCGTCTACCAGTCCAGGCACTTCTGTTTCACCAGGTAACTGCCTTAGCAGAGTACCAAATAACTCTTCCATATCCACCAGTTGTTGCTTATAGGATTCCAGGTTGGACGCAATGATTGCCTTGTTCTCAAGATCGGTACGCAGGGTAATTTCTTCAGCTTCCACTGAGGCAAGAGTTGCCTGGAGTGTTTTGATATGAAACCAAAAGCCACCGCCAAGACTACCGCTGAAAACGATGATAATTAATAGCAATTTGACGGGGCCAGGCCAGACACCGATAGTTTCGATATTCTGGAGTTCACTCCAGTCAAAATTTTTCAGCTCATCAGCCGATTTCTGCAATGAACTTTTTATATTATCAACGACGCTCATAGGCAAGCCTGTTATTCGTCCTCTTCAAGATCAGACGTGGTCACCTGAACATTCAATTCAAAACCGTTACCTTCCCCACCCTGGCCAGTCCCCAAAATCTGCTGCAATGAAGGTCCTTCAAACCACTCAGAGTCATCCAGGGAGCGCAACAAGGCAGATACTCTATTATTGGATTCAGCAACACCTTGGAAACTGATTCCATCTCCCAACCTGTTGATGGTGTTGTAGTAAACGCCATCAGGTAATGTTCTTGCCAATTCATCGAACAGCCTGACAATTACGGGACGCCGTCCCTGCAAGTCCTGGATAACTGTCATACGCTCAGTCAATTCTGCTTTTTGCCTCTGCAGTCCTCTGATTTCCTCGATTTCCTGATCAAGCAATGTAATCTGGGAGCGTAAGTAATCATTCAACCCCGCCTGATTATTAATAGAGTTGTTTACATAGCGGTCACCTGCAAACAGGATCATTCCAGCAATGGCAACTGTTATACCCAGGCCAACAACGAATTCCTGTCTTCTTTCTTCCCTGAGCTCTTCACGCCAGGGCAGCAGATTGATAGTTGCCATTGCTTAAAATCCCCTGACTGCAAGACCGCAGGCCATCATTAAGGAGGCCGCATCATTTTGCAGCTGCTTTTTATTTACCTTGTCGCCAAAATTCATTTTTGCAATAGGATTGGCAACAACTGTTCTGGCGCCATGTTCTTCCTGGACCATTTCAGCCAGACCCGCTGTGGCAGCAGTCCCTCCAGCCAGAACAATAAGATCTACATCGTTGTATTGGCTTGAAGAGAAAAAGAATTGCAGTGTCCTGCCTATCTGCCCACTCATTTCATGAATGAAAGGTTTCAGCACATCAGTTTCATACCCTTCAGGCAGATCGCCATTGATTAAAGCAGTTTCGGCATCAATGGGGGACAACCCATAACGGTTTTGAATCTCAACGGAAAGTTGCGAACCACCAAACACCTGTTCACGCGTATAAATGGATTCGCCATCACGCAGTATGTACATGGTCGTCATGGATGCACCAATATCAATAATTGCTGACAACCGTTCTTTATCCAGATCCATCTGATCGCACATTAGGTTAAACGCACGCTCCATGGCGTAAGCCTCTATATCAACCACTTTGGCTTCATAGCCACCAATTTCGAGAGCGGCAACACGAGAGTCCACGTTTTCACGTTTGCAGGCAGCCAGAAGGACTTCAGACATGTCTTCATTTTTCTCTGAAAGTCCCTGACGTTCAAAATCAATCATGACTTCGTCAAGCGGATAAGGGATATATTGGTCAGCTTCAAGGGCAATCTGGTTTTCCATTTCCGAATCGCTCATCGCCGCACTCATTTCAATAGTTTTGGTGATTACAGCAGAACCCGACACAGCTACGGCGGCATTGAGGGTAGTGGTTTTTGTTAGCGCCAGTTTCAATACTGTTTCACCTACAGCATCAAGATTGGCAATATTTTTTTCCACCACCGCGCCTTCCGGCAGTGGTTTGCTGGAATAATTTTCCACTTTGTATTTGGATCCCGATTTGCTCAATTCCAGCATTTTAATGGAACTGGAAGAGATATCGATTCCCAAAAGTGCATTGGTTTTTTTCGTCAATAAACTTAACAAAATGTCACCCTGTTTTTACTATCGCCTTTTAAGGGGTCGCCCCTTTTACACTCAATTTACATTCAATTCAGCAGGCGATACTAGCGGTAGATTAACTTTTACAACCACTTACAACCCGGCAAGGTAATAAATTTATGTATTGATTTCAAGTAATTATCGCATTTTTTTACAAATTACATTAAATTGCTATCTAGTTCACAAAAGCGCTCTAACAGCCTTTTTAAATTTATCTAGCCGGGGGAAAACATATTACACAAGTTTTTTCGCAAAAAAAGCGAGAATTTACCCGCAAAACCCCCATATATTATGGACTTGCGGTTAGAACTGATGAAATCTGCATGGATAACTAACCCCGCAGGGTAAAAGCGTTTAAAATGTCCGGTTACCAATGCAAAACGGTCATCTGACCTGGAAGTTATTTCCCAAACCATGAATACAACGAAAAAACTTGGCTATTTCGTGTTGTGGTGCGGCCTTATCGGCTGTATGGGCATTATTATGGTTTCAGCCAGTCTATATCTGTACATTTCCCCCAAACTTCCAGACCGGGATACCTATACCAATTTGCGCCTTGAAAACCCCTTACGGATCTACTCAGCAGATAACAAGCTTATCGCTGAATTCGGCAGCAGACGCAGTACCCCGATCAAATATGAAGAAATTCCACCACAGGTAACCAGTGCACTGGTCTCAACTGAGGATAAGCGCTTCTTCAATCATCATGGCGTCGATCCACTCGGTCTTGTTCGCTCCGTTGCCGGCATTCTTTCCAATAATGACTGGGGAGGCGGCAGTACAATTACGATGCAGGTAACAAAAAACTTCTTCTTTGAAGGGGAATCTGCCTACACAAGGAAATTCAAGGAAATATTACTTGCCCTGAAAATGGAACGGGAACTGACCAAAGAAGAAATTCTTGAGCTATACCTGAACAAAACCTTTTTTGGTGTTTCAGCCTACGGAATCGCTGCTGCAGCACAACAATACTATGACAAGGAGGTTAGTGCTCTGACACTAGCCGAAGTAGCCACTCTGATAGGACTGTTGCCCAGACCAAATGCTTACAATCCTCTCGCATCCAAAACAGACTCTCTGGCTGTCAGGGAAAGGGTCCTTGTACGCATGCGAGATCAGAACATGATAAACAGCAACGAATTCGATGAGGCAGTTAAAGCCCCTGTCACAGCCTTCAGACATGGCAGGGAAACTGAACTAGAAGCACCTTACATCGCTGAAATGGTGCGCCAGGATATGATTGATCGTTATGGCGACCTTGCGCTAACTGATGGATTCGAAGTATTTACCACCATCGACAGCACCATGCAGGTAACAGCAAATCAGGCTCTACAAAAAGGGCTTGAATCCTATGATCGCAAACATGGTTACCGGGGCAGGGAAAACCATCTGCGCCCCGCTGAGAATGGTTCAATTGGTCACTGGTTGGAAGTGTTACAGCGGACCTCTGCAATAGCATCCCAGCAACCTGCATTTGCCCAGACGGTTGAAGAAAGATCAATCACTGCCATTTTAAAAACTGGCGAACAAATTACGATTCCATGGGACGGTATACGCTGGGCAAAACGTTTTATCACAAGCAGTACCTGGGGTTCTTCTCCCCGGTCAGCCGATGAAGTGGTTGAATCAGGGGATCTTATTCGGGTGATGCGAGATGCCCAGGGGCAATGGATACTTGGGCAAGTGCCCGCAGTCAACGGCGGTCTGGTGGCCCTGAACCCTAATTCTGGCGGCATATTGTCACTGGTTGGAGGTTATGATTTTAATGACCGCGCCCGC
This sequence comes from Gammaproteobacteria bacterium, assembly GCA_029245395.1. Taxonomy (GTDB): domain Bacteria; phylum Pseudomonadota; class Gammaproteobacteria; order Pseudomonadales; family Pseudohongiellaceae; genus Eutrophocola. Next base: position 493,316 of record JAQWPL010000029.1, on the reverse strand, counting down.
AATGGGCAGTTCAATCGCGCAACCCAGGCAGAACGCCAACCGGGTTCCAATTTCAAACCTTTCCTGTACACCGCAGCCCTGGAAAATGGCTACACCTCCGCCTCCCTGATCAATGACGCTCCTCTGGCACGCAGTGATTATCGACCCAATAATTTCAATGGGGAATTTATGGGGCCTTTGCGTCTTTCCTATGCACTAACCAATTCCAAAAACCTGGTATCCCTGCGTCTTTATGATGCTCTGGGATCAGACGTGGTTTTACCCTATGTATCCCGTTTCGGACTAAACACAAATGAGTTCGACCCAGATGACATCACTGTTGCCATAGGTACTCATGCCCTTCATCCGCTGGAAGTTGCCACCGGATATGCGGTATTTGCAAACGGCGGGCACAAGGTAGAGCCCTATCTGATTGAACATATAGATAACTTCAACGATGGTGAAATGTTCCGCGCCCAGCCTTATACAGTATGTCCTACCTGCAAAAACATGGCAGTGATTGATTCCCTGCTGGATAGCAATCTGGTCCCTGAAATTCCGGAAGTCACACCAGCCCCAAGAGTGATCGATGAGCGCGCAGCTTATATTATGAACACTATCCTGCGCTCGGTAATCACCAACGGTAGTGGTGCTCCTGCCAACCGGGCTATGCCCGACAGAGAAGATATTCACGGCAAGACAGGCACCACTGATGATTCCTATGATTTATGGTTTTCAGGCTATAACGGGAATTTGGTAACAACAGTGTATGTGGGTTATGACCAGCCAGATACACTGGGGAAATCCGAACAGGCTTCATCTGTTGCTTTGCCGATTTGGATAGATTTCATGAAGCCTGTACTTGAGGGCACGCCTCTGGCGAGCATGAGCCAGCCTGACGGTCTCGAAAATGTCAGAATTAATCGCCAGACTGGCCTTCGCGCCAGTCCGGATGAAGATGGGGCTTTTTTCGAAGTATTCAGGAAGGAAAATATTCCTGGTTCTGAAGACCAGAGCAATCAGGAAGGATCAGGGCAGGATGCGCCTGAATCTCCATTCTAGGGTGTGCCTATTCAGGCATCTCTTCTTTTAAAGTAGTTATTTAATTCAACTTTTCATCAAATAACCAGATGTCAGATCTTACGACCACCGCCAAAACGCTTCTTGAAGCGATCTACTCGTCCACCAGTGTCGACAATTTTCTGCTTGCCAGTGTAAAAAGGATGACATTGTGAACAAACGTCAACGCGGATGTCTTCATTCAGAGTGGAACGGGTCTGGATTACATTGCCACAACCACATGTGACATTGATTTCCTGATATTTTGGATGTATATCTGCTTTCATTGTCTTGCTCTCTGGATATCGCTACCTGCCCTTTCAGGCAGACACCATATCCTTAATTTGAAAATCCAGCAGCCTTTGATTTATCTATCTTTTCAGGCAATCAATGCCTTGAAAGAATAATTAAGAGGCTGGTAAAAAAGAGGGCGCATTCTAGCAGAAAATACCCTTAGTACAAGGGAAAATCACAGGACTTAAGGGCTAACCACCCTCTCCACACCCTTTGCCCATAACAGAATCAACAGGAAGATCTCGTTATTTCAAAAAGTTACGGTGATTTTTCACCACTTCATCAAAAAGGGTCTGAAACAGATCAAGAATGAACTCACTGTTCAGTGACTTCTCCCCTGCCAGCGCACGTAATCGTTCAAGTTTTTCCTGTTCCCTGACAGGATCAACTGAATCCAGCCCAGATTCCGCTTTGAGTTCACCAACCCTGGCCGTAACATTGAAACGACGGGCTAGTAAATCCAGCATCTCTTCGTCAATACTGTCTATTTTCTCACGCAGGGCGAGCAATTCATCTGGTGCTTGTTGACTAGGCATTGGGCTTTCGGGCTCCCTGGTCTGATCTTAAAAATCATGCAAAGTATAAACCACCCTTTCAGGAAACTCTTCTCCAGGTAATTTTTTCTATGAGCAGACCTGCATCAGTTAAATCCTTATTTTGTTATAGTCACATGATTACATATCAAAGTGCTTAAAAAGATTCGGGAAGTGAAAGCAGATTTATTCATACAGGTTGTCGTCCCTTCTCCTTTGCGCCGCACATTTGATTACCGACCTCCCGATAATTTTGACAGACAATTACTGTTACCAGGCGTCCGCATCCAGGTGCCATTCGGGAACAGAAAGATGATTGGTTTTATCACTGGTTGCTCAGACAGCAGTGATTTTCCTCCTGAAAAAATCAAGAAAGCCATTAAAGTAATAGATACTAAGCCCTTGTTGGACAACCATTTACTCGCGTTATACCAATGGGCAGCCGATTACTATCAATTCCCACTAGGCCAGGCTCTGCAAACCTCTCTCCCCGGGCAGTTAAGAAAGGGCAAGCCTGCTATTGAGCCTCAAACCAGATACTGGCAATTGACCACAGATGGCCAGGGCACTGATCTGGAAGAACTGAAAAAAGCGCCGCGTCAACAACAGATAATTAGCCTTTTAGGTGAAAGCGAAAAACTGACCGCTACTGAAATAAGCACAGCACTGGGTGTTGCCGTTGCCTCAGCGCTGAAATCTTTACAGCAAAAAGGGTTGATTGAAGAAGTTTCAGTTGGACCGCAATTAGTTAGACCGGATCCTGACAATCTCTATGGGCAAAACCAGCCTCTGCCCCTCAATAAAGAGCAGCAAGATGCCTACACAGTTATTAAAAAGGGGTTAGCCAGTTTTAATGCAACATTGCTGGAAGGTGTGACCGGCAGTGGGAAAACGGAAATTTACCTACAGTTAATTACCGATATTCTTGAGACCGGTAAGCAAGTACTGGTTCTTGTACCTGAAATTGGTTTGACGCCGCAGACGATCCGCCGTTTTGAAAACCGTTTCAACAGGGAAATTGTCGCCTTTCATTCTGGGCTTTCAGACAGTCAACGCCTTACTGCCTGGCTGCGCGCCAAAGACGGCAGTGCAGATATTATTATTGGCACGCGCTCGGCCGTATTTACTCCAATGCTCCGACTCGGCTTGATCATTGTCGATGAAGAGCATGATGGCTCCTATAAACAACAAGATGGCTTTCGCTATTCAGGCAGGGATCTGGCCATCTACCGAGGCAGGCAAATGAATATACCGGTTGTCCTGGGTACGGCCACACCCAGCCTTGAAAGCCTGAACAACGCACTAAATGGTCGCTACCACTACCTGCAACTGACCCAGCGTGCTGGCGAAGCCATTCAGCCAGAATTTCAACTTCTCGATATCAAGGGAGAAGCGCTTACTGATGGATTTTCAGATGCCTTGATAGCCAAGATTCACATCCATCTTGAAAATAAAAATCAGGTGCTGATTTTTCTGAATCGACGAGGATTTGCACCCATTTTACTTTGTCGGCAGTGTGGCTGGGTCGCCACATGCCCTCGATGTGACACAAGTTATACGCTACACCGGCACCCACCAAAAATGATCTGCCACCATTGCGAAGGACAAAAACCTGTTGCAAGGGAATGTCCTGAATGTCATAGCAACGAACTAGAGACCATGGGGCTTGGTACTGAGAAAACCGAACACACACTTGAAACCCTTTTCCCGGATCTCCCTGTCTATCGCATTGACAGGGATTCAACCCGCAACCGTCATTCGTTGCATGCCATTATTGAAAAAATCGATGTTGGTGATCCCTGCCTGCTTGTAGGAACCCAAATGCTTTCCAAAGGGCATCATTTCCCCAACGTTACGCTTGTTGCTGTCCTTGATGCCGATGGCGGATTATTCAGTGGCGATTTCCGCGGACAAGAGCATATGGGCCAGCTAATGACCCAGGTAGCAGGCCGAGCAGGCCGAGGTACTGCACCTGGTGAAGTGGTTATCCAGACTTATAACAGCTCTCACCCCACCATGCAGTCTCTGGTCGGCGAAGGCTATGTCCCATTTGCTATGAAACTGCTTGAAGAGCGCAGGCTTGGTAATTTGCCACCTTTTACCTATATGGCACTCATTCGTGCTGAGGCGGCAAACCGACTATTACCGGAAAAATTTCTGGAGACCATTGGCAATGAAATTCAGCCCAAAAAAGGCCTGCTAATAATTGGCCCTATACCATCACCCATGGAAAAAAAAGGCGGCCTGTTTCGTTTCCAGGTAATTATCGAAGCTACCAGGCGTTCAGAGTTACAGCAGTTACTTATAGATTTAATGCCAATCATAGAAAATCATCCAGACAGCAGAAAAGTCAGATGGTCTGTTGATGTGGATCCAGTCGACTTCACTTGAAAAACCAGCCTTTTGTATACAGGTGTTTTCAAGGATAATTCGCTTAATCTTCTAAGTATTTAAAACACTATGTCTCAGGATTTCGCAAAAACCCGGAAAACAGCCAATAAAAGCAGTAAGAAAAAACCTGCGCGGTCGGCTACCCGTCCAGCCTCAACAGAAAACAAACCCTGGAGCTGGTTTTACTCGGGTTTGTTCACTGGCATTCTTCTCAGTGTCATTGCCTACTTCTTGCCAGCCCAGCTCAGACCCGACCAGGGTGCCAGCAATAATATCGCTGTTAACCCCGGCGAGCAGACCACAGAAGAATCAGGTACAGATCTGGATTTTTACGAATACTTGCCCCAGGCCGAAGTAGTAGTGAATGTTGTACCAGTCGAAATAGCCGAAAGTGCTCTGCAGGAGGAAGTCGATCCTGTGACATATTTTCTGCAGGCGGGTTCTTTTCTTGATCCTAATGATGCGAATGAATTGCGTGCCAGGTTAATCCTGATGAATTTGGAAACCAGAATTCAAGACACTAACCTTCGAGGCAGAACATGGTACCGGGTACAGGCCGGCCCATTTGTAGGCAGAAATAGCGTGGATACTGCACAAAACACTCTGATTGAGAATAATATCGACCCTATCCGCCTAATAATCCCTTCTCAGTAACCTGTTTCAAGTTTTAGCAACCATACGCTTGATTTTCGGGGCACTGCCCCAACATCGGTGAAGTTAAGCCCTAGAATTCGGAGTCAGTATGGATCAATACAGAGGAACCACTATCCTGTCAGTGCGTCGCAATGGCCAGGTGGTTGTCGGTGGTGATGGCCAGGTTAGTCAGGGCAACACAGTCATGAAAGGCAATGCCAGAAAAGTGAGACGCCTTTTCAATGATCAGATAATTGCCGGTTTTGCCGGAGGCACAGCAGATGCATTTACTCTATTTGAAAAATTTGAGGAACAACTTGATAAACATTCCGGCAAACTGACTCGTGCCGCTGTTGAGTTGGCAAAACTCTGGCGCACTGAAAGAGCACTACGGCGACTGGAAGCCTTGCTTGTGGTTGCAGATAAGGACACCTCTTTAATTATTACCGGCAATGGCGATGTCATAGAGCCAGAAGACAGCCTGATGGCAATTGGTTCCGGCGGCCCCTATGCACAATCCGCTGCTAAAGCACTCCTCGACAGTACGGATCTGGACGCAAAAAGTATTGTTGAAAAAAGCCTGAATATTGCGGCTGATATTTGCGTCTACACCAACCACCATCTCACCATCGAAGTATTGGATGCCTGATCTCTATGTCGGAATTAACCCCAAAAGAAATAGCTGCAGAACTGGATAAGCATATTATTGGCCAGAACGATGCCAAACGGGCTGTTGCCATCGCCTTGCGCAATCGCTGGCGCCGTATGCAACTACCTGAGTCACTGCGTCAGGAAATCACCCCAAAGAATATTCTAATGATTGGCCCTACCGGAGTAGGCAAAACAGAAATTGCACGGCGTCTTGCCAGACTGGCTGGATCACCTTTCATTAAAGTGGAAGCTACCAAATTTACCGAAGTGGGTTACGTCGGCCGTGATGTGGAATCCATCATTCGCGATCTTGTAGATGCCGCGGTAAAAATGCTGCGCGAAGATCAGTTACAAAAAGTTGCACATCAGGCAGAAGACGCTGCAGAAGATCAGGTGCTGGATATTCTTCTGCCGGGCTCATCCAATGAGGCAGAAGATAAGTCTGGCTCACGGCAGGTATTTCGCAAGAAACTACGTGAAGGCAAGCTCGATAATAAAGAAATAGAAATCAATGTGTCTGACAAGATTGGCGTGGAAATTATGGCGCCGCCTGGCATGGAAGACATGAGTAGCCAGTTGTCCAGCATGTTTTCCAATATGGGAGGCGGCCGCAAAAAGACTCGTCGTGTCAAAATAAAATCCGCTTTGAAAATTTTACAGGATGAAGAAGCCGCCAAACTGGTGAATGAAGATGAATTGAAATCCAGAGCAATAGAAACCACAGAACAGACTGCAATCGTGTTTATTGATGAGATAGACAAAGTGGCAACCAAAAATGAAACCCATGGCGGCAGTGTCTCCCGAGAAGGTGTACAACGCGATTTATTACCGTTGATTGAAGGCTCTACGGTGACTACCAAATACGGTTCTGTAAAAACAGACCACATCTTATTTATTGCTTCAGGCGCATTTCATCTTTCCAAACCCTCTGACTTGATTCCGGAACTGCAGGGACGCCTTCCAATCAGAGTTGAGCTTGATGCGCTTAGTGCTGAAGATTTTGAACGCATCCTCATGGAACCTGACGCTTCACTATGCAAGCAGTATGTGGCGCTAATGAAAACCGAAGGTATTGAACTGGAGTACACTGACGATGGCATCAAGCGAATTTCAGAGATTGCCTGGCAGGTCAATGAGCGTACTGAGAATATAGGTGCTCGCCGGTTGCATACCGTAATGGAAAGACTTCTGGAAGAAATTTCCTTCAACGCCAGAGAGCTGGTTGAAGAAGGCAAAGCGGCAGTTGTAATAGACGCCGGTTTTGTCGATGTTAACCTGGGCGACCTCGCCAGCAACGAAGATCTCAGCCGCTTTATTCTTTGATACAATTTCCAAAAAACTATAGATAAGTTATTAAAAAAGCTCAATGACTCCAACCGACATCAAACTGCATCGTAAAACCGGCATTCTGGAATTGAAATATGATGATGGTGGAATATACCCACTGCCCGCAGAACTGCTTCGCGTTTATTCTCCCTCTGCCGAAGTAAGGGGCCATGGTCCAGGACAGGAAACTCTCCAGATCGGTAAGAAAGCTGTAAAAATTGATAATATCGAGGCGATAGGCAACTACGCAGTAAAGCTGCAATTCGATGATGATCACAACACGGGCATCTATAGCTGGGAATATTTACGCGAGCTTTGCCTGAATCAGGCCAGCATGTGGGATACCTATCTGGAAAAAATGAAACGTGCAGGTGCCAGCCGAGAAATCCTGCCCAGAGATGTCCAGGTTGTAAATATCATGCCTATGGAAAAATCAGACGAATAATCGCTCCCTCCTGTTTTGATGCAGTACAATGAATTTTTGCTACGGCATACCAAAAACCTATTCAATCATAATGAACGATAAGACCCCCGGGGACACAACACACTTTGGCTATCGTGAAGTTCCGGTAGACGATAAAGCCGGCCTTGTTGGTCAGGTTTTCCATTCCGTTGCCGGAAAATATGACCTGATGAACGATGTGATGTCTCTTGGCACACACCGGATCATCAAACGATTCACCGTGGAGCTTAGTGCTCTGCGCCCCGGCATGACTGTTCTTGATCTGGCCGGCGGCACTGGTGATTTCAGCCTGCTGTTTGCTCCAATCGTCGGCAAGGACGGACAGGTTATTCTTGCTGATATAAACGAGTCCATGGTCAGGGTTGGTCGCAATCGCATTATCGACAAAGGCCAATGCGAAAATATTTGTTATACCCTGACCGACGCAGAGAGCCTGCCTTTCAGAGAAAACACTTTCGACTGCATTAATATTGCCTACGGCCTGAGAAATGTGACTAATAAGGAAGCAGCCCTGGCCTCCATGTTTACAATGACGAAACCAGGCGGCAGAACATTAGTCCTGGAATTTTCAAAACCGGTGATTCCACTATTAGGAAAAGTCTACGATGCCTGGTCCGGTTTGTGGCCCAAGGCCGGCAAACTCATTACGGGTGACGACGACAGTTATCAGTATCTTGTTGAATCTATCAAAATGCACCCTGATCAGGAAACATTGAAACAAATGATGGAAGATGCCGGATTTGTTAACTGCCAATATCATAATGTCATGGGTGGCATTTGCGCCATTCACATAGGACATAAAGCCAGAGACTTAGGAGCATCTGATTAAGCATGAACAGCTTCAGGCTTACAGAGAGTTTCGTAATCAAGACTCGTTTTCGAAAACATGTCGACCACACGTTGAGAAAGCGCAACGCCGAGTACGGAATTCTCTGTAAGTCCCGTAGGGCGCAATCAAGAGCACACTCTCGCGGCGTTACAAGCTTCGCCAGGGACAACCAGCCCTGCCCTTCGGCTTGCGCCTTGCGATTGCACGCTCCTGATCACGCTGAAGCTATTCATACTTAATCAGAGGCTCCTTACACCATGGTTCTCAATCTGGTTCAATCAGCTTTGCTTTACAGTATGGAGAACTGCATCAACCAGGTCTTGTCTCTCGATGCCGGCGCCTGCAATAAGCTGGAAAATATTTCCGGTAAGTCCCTTCGTGTTCAAATTGAAAAACCCTTACTGGAATTTACACTTCTTATAGGTGATGGCGCTATCCATTTACACCAGGATGCAAGCTCGGACGAGAGTCGAGACGTTGATACAACAATAAGCGGCAAAGCTTCATCAATATTCAAACTGCTTATAAAAAAAACCACACACAGCCTGCATGCAGACGGCATTGTCATTACCGGCAATACATCCCTGCTTGAATCCATGCAAAATATTTTTCAGGAATTGGATATCGATTGGGAGTACGAGCTCAGTAAAATCATTGGTGACATACCGGCACAGGCAGTGAGTGACAGCCTGACAAGTGCCAGGCAATTTACCAACAAAACTAAACAAAGAGTGATTCAGGACGTAGACACTTATCTGCATGATGAGTCCAAAGCATTTCCATCAATAGAGGAAGTAACCGGGTTTTATCATTCCATAGATCAATTGAGACTTCGGGTTGATCGCTTACAATCCAGGGTAGACAAATTGCAAGTAATCCCGCCAACCCAAACCCGTTGATTTTACTGATATTCTGATAAGTGATATCGTTGCGCCCCCTGCAGGTTCACAGAATTAATTACTGTTTTGAACAAGCTTCTTAGACTTCTGAAAATCTATCGGGTAGTAAATCGCTACCGTCTGGGAGAGTTGTGTGCCGATTTTGGTCAGGCCCGTTCAATGTCTATGCTACTGGGCCTACCCTTGCCGGCAGCCAGTCAACTTAAGCAACTCAGCAGAGGTGAACGGCTGCGGCTTGCCCTTGAAGAGCTTGGTCCGATTTTTATCAAGTTCGGACAACTATTATCTACCAGGCGAGACATGGTGCCAGAGGATATCGCCGACGAACTGGCTAGTCTTCAAGACAACGTTCCGCCTTTCAATGAACAGGAAGCCGTGGCCATTATCGAAAAGGCCCTCGGGGGTAAAATTGAAAACCTGTTTGCTTCTTTTTCATCCAAGCCGCTGGCTTCTGCATCCGTCGCACAAGTTCATAGTGCAACATTATTAGATAGTGCTGAAGGCGCAGAAGGAACAAAAGGTGCAGAGGTAGTCATCAAGGTCATCCGACCTGGCATTGAAAAAATAATCGCTCAAGACATTGCCCTGCTAAAAAGTATTGCGAAATTTGTTGAAAATAATTCTGAGCAAGGCAAACGACTACGCGCAGTAGAAGTTGTTCACGACTACGACTACATCATCCACGATGAACTCAACCTCATGGCAGAGGGTGCCAACACCACACAACTGGCACGAAATTTTGAAAATTCAGACTTGCTCTATGTGCCAAAAATTTACTGGGACTACTGTCGCACCAATATCCTCGTCATGGAAAGAATCTACGGGATTCCCGTAAGCCAGATTGAAGAATTAAAAGCAGTTGGCATTGATCTCAAAACATTGGCTGAGCGGGGCGTGGAAATATTTTTCACGCAGGTTTTTAATCACAGTTTCTTCCATGCAGACATGCATCCTGGCAATGTGTTTGTCTCAAAAGAGCATCCGGAAAATCCGCAATACATTGCCCTTGATTGCGCCATCATTGGCACATTGAGCAAGGATGATCAGTATTACCTGGCTAAAAATCTACTGGCTATTTTTAATCGTGATTACCGCAAAGTAGCGGAGCTGCATGTAGAATGTGGCTGGGTACCACCCGACACACCAGTGAATGCCTTTGAGGCCACCATGCGTAGTGTGTGTGAACCTATCTTTCAGAAACCACTGAAGGATATTTCTTTTGGCATGCTTTTGCTGCAGTTGTTTCAAACCGCTAGCCGTTTCAATATGGAAGTGCAACCTTCCCTGGTGTTACTGCAGAAGACTTTGCTGAATATTGAAGGTCTTGGTAAGCAGCTCTATCCTGATCTGAACCTCTGGGACAATGCCTTGCCCTTCCTGGAAAATTGGCAGAAGGAGCGCCTGTCCCCCTTTGCCAATTTAAGAAAACTCTCTGAAAAGGTTCCTGAATGGCTTGAAGCCTTACCTGAACTTCCAGAACTGGTCTATGAAACTCTGAAGGAGCTTAAAACGGCACGAAAGCACAGGGAATCCATGGCAACAGAATTTTCCTTAAAACGTTCACATTCACGAGCAAAACGAGCAAGGCGCAATAAACGCCTGGGCGTAACGGCACTTATTGCGGCTCTGATAACTCTGCATCCTGATGTAACAGCACAACTTAGCCAGCTTCCTGCAACCTCTGTAATCCTTGCCACTGTTGGCCTGGCGCTGCTGATACTAGGCAGATAGCCCGCTTAACCTGCATCTTCCTGATTTTATAAATCACTCTTGAATTCTGAATGTTTACCCCAAAATAGAGTATTCTTGCCCCCTCTTTCTTACGAGCGAGCACCATGAGCACTGACTGGCTTGACCAGATTAAATGGAATAATGACGGTTTAGTCCCCGCCATCGCACAGGACTGGGAATCTGGCCGGGTGCTTATGCAAGCTTGGGTAAACCGTGAAGCACTGGCGCTTGCTGTTGAAGAAAATCGTGGCATTTACTGGTCCCGCTCACGTCAAAAACTCTGGCGCAAGGGAGAAGATTCAGGTCATGCCCAGGTATTGCACGGACTTTACCTTGACTGCGATCAGGACTGCATTATTTACAAAGTGGAACAGCTAGGCGGTATAGCTTGCCACACGGGCAGAGAAAGCTGCTACTTCCTGAAACTGGAGAATGGCCAGTGGGTTGAAAACGAACCAGTAATAAAAAGCCCGGAAGATATTTACGGTTAAGAATCCAAACGACCATGAGTGATACTTTACAAAAACTGGCTGCAATAATAGAAGAAAGAAAGTCCGCTGATCCGGATTCTTCTTATGTAGCGCAACTCAACCACAAAGGGCTGGATAAAATATTGGCCAAGGTGGCTGAGGAAGCCAAAGAAACTATAGAAGCAGCTCGAGAAGCTGAACAGGAAGGTGATACAAGTCACCTGATTCAGGAGACAGCAGACCTGTGGTTTCACACCCTGGTCATGCTGGCGAAACTCAATACAGGACCTGATGAGGTCTTGGCAGAACTGGAAAAACGCTTTGGCGTCAGTGGCCTGGAAGAAAAAGCCTCACGCGAAAAGAACTAAAGAACCAAGACTGTTACAATGCAACACATTAGCTTGCCTTGTTAAGGCAACAACGAAGAATTTATAGGAGGTAATCATGGGACTTGGCGGCGTAAATCTGACACAACTGCTTATTATCCTGGTGATCGTAGTTCTGGTATTTGGCACCAAGAAACTGAAAAATATAGGTTCTGATCTTGGCGGCGCCCTTAAGGGTTTTAAAAGCGCCATGAAAGACGATGAATCCAAAAATCAGCAAACACAGATTGAAGAAGAAAATGACACCTTTGACGTCAAGGCGGAAAAGGTTGAAGAAACTGTTGAAGAAAAGCAGGCCTGAATTCACGCCTGCCCTTTAATATAACCTTATTTATTCTCCAGCTTATTCTGGCTCAGGATGTTTGACCCCAGCTTTTTTGAACTAATCATAATCTGCGTCGTCGCCCTACTGGTGCTCGGCCCAGATCGCCTGCCCGGCGCAATTAAAACAATGGGACTCTGGATCGGCCGCCTGCGCAGAAGTTTCAATAACATCAAGCGAGAAATAGAACAGGAAGTAGGAGCAGATGAAATTCGCCGACAGCTTCGCAATGAAGACATCATGGCGAAATTCAATAAAACCAAAAGCCAAGTCACAGAATCTATCGACTCGATTAAGAAAGAAACCGAATCCATCAAGGATGATCTTAATTTGACAAAGGAATTATCAGGAATCACAGACGAGGATGAAAAGAATTCCGGTGAAGTATCCGCCGAGACTCCAGACCCAATTGAAAAACTGGTAACAAACGACCCAACGGCGAAAACCGATCCTCCAACTGCTCAACCGGCATCCACGAACAAATCTACTGAAAGTGACGCCAGTGAAAAGTCAGCAGATAGCAGCAATACTGAAACCGACAGTAGTGCTGCCAAACCTGAGAAGAAATAAAGCAGCATGGCAGAGAACAAAGAACAAGCTCCGGAAAATGAGCCAGGTGAAGAAGAGAAGGCTGAACAGCCACTTATCTCTCACCTGATTGAGCTGAGAAATCGGCTGTTGCGCAGCTTAGGAGTTATTCTCGTACTCTTCCTGGGTATGTTTCCGTACGGAAATGATCTGTACATTATTATTTCTCAACCATTGCTGGATGTACTGCCGGAAGGCTCAAACATGATTGCGACCTCACCCACATCGCCTTTCATGATTCCCTTCAAGACAGCCATTTATGCCGCCGTATTTCTCAGTGTCCCCTACTTACTGCATCAGGCTTGGGCATTTATCTCGCCCGGGCTTTACAGAAATGAAATACGGGTAACACTGCCCATTCTGATTTCAAGCATTATCCTTTTTTATGCTGGCATCGCTTTTGCGTACTTCCTGGTGTTTAAATTTGTGTTTGCCTTTTTTGTAAACAGCGCACCGGAAACTGTCGCCGTGATGACAGATATCTCCCAGTACCTGGATTTTGTACTTTCTCTATTCCTGGTTTTTGGTCTGGTTTTTGAAATTCCCATTGCCACCCTGCTGTTGATTTTTTCCGGCGTCACCACGCCAAAAAAACTGATAGAAAAACGACCCTACATCATCATCGGTTGTTTTGTGGCCGGCATGTTTCTGACCCCACAGGATCCCCTGTCGATGCTATTTGTAGCAATTCCTATGTGGTTACTGTTTGAATTAGGTGTGCAAGCAGGAAAAATGCTGCACAAAGAAGATGAGGAAGATGAAAAGAAAGACAGCGAAGACGAGGAACCGTAGACCCTAACTCTTCCCCCTAGCTTTTCCACCAAGCTTTTCCACCAAGCTTTTCCCCCTAGCTCTTCAATAAGAAGGTCACAGGCCCGTCATTGGTTAATGACACCTGCATATCCGCCGCAAATTCTCCTGTTTCCACCTGATGATGCCGGCCTTGAGCCAGCTCAGTGAAATACTCGTACAATGCTTTAGCTTCTTGAGGGGGTTTGGCACTGGAAAAGCTTGGCCTGAGGCCACGATCAGTATCTGCAGCCAGGGTAAACTGAGAAACTAAAAGCAGGCCTCCTTGAATATCGGAGACACTCAGGTTCATCTTGCCTTCATCATCTGAGAAGACGCGATACGCCAGGATTTTTTGCAACAACTTTTCAGCGCGCTCTTGAGTATCTTCTTTTTCAATACCCAGAAACACCAGCAGACCAGCCCCGATTTCTCCGGCGACCTGATTTTCAATTTCTACTTTTGCTGTTGTAACTCGCTGGATCAGGGCTAGCATGAAACCGATCACACCCCTCTGAGTTCACTACCACGGCTGTGGCGCTTACGCTCATTTTCAGTCAGGAATTGCTTGCGCAGACGAATATTGGTGGGCGTTATTTCAACCAGCTCATCTTTTTCAATAAATTCCATGGCCTGCTCCAGACTATGCTTTATAGGGGGAGATAGAAGAATGTTTTCATCAGTTCCGGCCGCTCTGATATTGGTCAACTGTTTGGCCTTGGTGGGATTCACAGCAAGATCATTTTCCCTGCTGTGCAAGCCAACAATCATGCCTTCATACACTTCACGGTTAGGTTCAATGAACAAACGCCCCCGGTCTTGCAAGTTGAACAAGGCAAAACCAAGACTTTTTCCTTTGACCATAGAAACCAGGACACCATTATTCCGGCCTGCAATTTCACCTTTTTTAACGGGGCCAAAATGGTCAAATACATGGGTCAAGATACCTGAGCCCGAAGTCATACCCAGAAATTGTGTTCTGAAACCTATCAGCCCTCGAGTAGGAATAATAAAACTGATACGGGTTCTTCCCCGACCATCTGAAGTCATGTCCTGCATTTCAGCCCTGCGCAAACCCAGTTCTTCTATTACCCCACCCTGAAACTCTTCTTCCACATCCACTACCAGATTCTCAAAAGGCTCATGAGTGATGCCATCTACTTCTTTTGTCACCACTTCAGGCCGGGAGACTGCCATCTCATACCCTTCACGCCGCATGGTTTCAATCAGCACAGACAGGTGCAACTCTCCCCTGCCTGACACTTTGAATTTTTCCACACTTTCACCAGGCTCTACACGCAGAGCTACGTTGTGAATAAGTTCGCGTTCAAGCCTTTCTTTTAAATTGCGCGTGGTGACGTACTTGCCTTCCAGTCCGGCAAAGGGTGAATCATTTACCTGAAAAGTCATGGATATAGTAGGCTCATCCACCGTCAGCGGCGGCATGACTTCAGGGTTTTCCGGGTCGCAAAGGGTGTCACTGATATTTAGTTTATCAATGCCACTAATACAAATTATATCCCCGGCTTCTGCTTCTTCTGCATCTACCTGCTCCAGACCAAGATAGGTTTTTACCTGGCCAACTTTTGCTTTTCTACTGTTGCCTTCCATATCCAGGACAACTACTTGTTGGTTCACACTAACTTTGCCGCGAGTAATTCGACCAATTCCAAGCACGCCAACATAGGCATTGTAATCAAGAGCACTAATCTGCATTTGCAGAAGGCCGTGAGGGTCCACATCGGGCGCAGGCACATTATCCACGATTAACTGAAACAGACTTTCCATGTTGTCTTCCATTTCAGATGGATCCGGACCTGCTATACCTTCAAGTGCTGATGCATAAATGACAGGAAAGTCCAGTTGTTCGTCGGTTGCGCCGAGCTTGTCAAAGAGGTCAAAAACTTCATTGAGCACCCAATCCGGGCGAGCACCATCCCGGTCGATCTTGTTGATAACCACAATAGGCTTCAAACCTTGGGCGAATGCCTTCTGGGTCACAAAGCGGGTTTGGGGCATAGGGCCTTCTACTGCATCTACCAGCAACAGCACACTGTCGACCATGGACAGAACGCGCTCCACTTCTCCACCAAAGTCAGCATGGCCCGGAGTATCGACAATATTGATCCGGTAATCATGCCAGCTCACCGCGGTATTTTTGGCCAGGATAGTGATGCCACGCTCCTTTTCCTGATCATTGGAGTCCATGACCCGCTTGATCTCCTTACCGCGAGTTTCCAGGGTGCCGGATTGCTGGAGCAATTTGTCGACCAACGTAGTCTTGCCGTGGTCTACATGCGCGATGATCGCTATGTTCCTGATGAGTTCAATCATTGTTAATTTTGTGCCCAAAAATGAAGCGGCGATTATACAGGTATTTTTGGAATTGACAGTGCTTCATTTGTAGCTACCTGCCCGATACTTTATTGGGAAAGCTATGCTTTCCTGGCGAACAAAGTTCGCCCAATAAAGTTTAAATTTTGGTAGCGTAGCGAGCGAAGGCTGATCGAGGCAAAAATGCGGGCAGGGAAGGGAACGTACACGTAGTACGTGACCGACTAAGCACATTTTTAACGACGAGCAGGCGAGCACAACAGCTACTTGAAAAGAGATATCCTTGAATCAAAACTATTCAGGGCGGTAGACGGATACGTTGGTATAGCCCTGGTCAAGCAAATAGCTGGCGTGAATCTTACTCATAAGACCCTTCGAACAATACAACAGATAACTGCTCTTGTTGGGCAACTCTGGGAAGGCCTTATTTAGTTTGTAAAAAGGCACTTTCTCCACAGGGTTTGAATCAAGTACAAGAGGTTGGTGCTCTTCCTCATCAGGATGACGAATATCCAGAATGATTTCTCCTGCTTCAGGGTTTGACACAATACGTACAACCTCTGATGACTGTTCAGATTCAAGATCGATTTTATCTATTGCAACGGTAACCGAGTTAGCTATTGCTTCCTCGAGCACAGAAAAATCAAACCAGCTCTCCTGTTTTTCAATTTTGTGCATTCTTGCCCGTGTTGTAGGCTTTATTGAAATGACACCACAATATTCCGGAATAACAGCAGAAAATTCTTCAGTCCCAATCTTACGAGCCATATCCACTATGGTTTGTTTTTCCATCATGGCCAGTGGTCGTAACACCAACATGTCCGTCACCTCATCGATTACGGCAAGGTTGGTCAATGTCTGGCTACTGACCTGGGCAACAGCCTCGCCAGTGACAAGCGCTTCAACTTTGATCTTCTTTGCCACCTTTTCTGCGGCGCGAAGCATCATGCGTTTGAGCACCACTCCCATTTGGGAATTGTCCACTTTCTCCAGAATTTCTGCGACAACGTCTTCAAAGGGCACAGAGATAAATTTTATGGTGTGTGTCGAGCCGTAACGCATCCACAAATACAGCGCCACCTCTTTGACGGCAATTTCATGCTCCTTGCCACCCAGATTAAAAAAACAAAAATGGGTGAGCAGGCCCCGGCGCATTGACAGATAACTGGCCACCGCAGAATCAAAGCCACCAGATAACAGGGACAGAACGCCATCCTGCGTGCCGAGTGGGAAACCATTCAACCCAGGCAGTATTTCCTCAATGATGAAAAGGTCACTACCCCTAACTTCCAATTTAACTGACACCTCGGGTTGAGTGAGATTCACACCGGTAGCATCTGTATTTACGTTAAGCCCACTGCCCACAAATTTTTCAATATCCATGGACGTGAATGGATGTCTTCCTGTGCGCTTGCAGCGTACTGAAAAAGTTTTACCGGCTAATTTTGATTCAAAAACTGGAAGCGTATGAGCCTGAATATCGTCAAGCGTAGCCACTACATGATGCTGCACACGCTCAAAAAAACAGATGCCAGGCGTAGAAGACAACACCTGCTCAATGTGTAACTGGTTTTGATTCAGGCTTTCAGGCGCATTTATTTCTATGTAATCCCAGTTACCCTGAACATTTATCTGATCTGATATCCGTTTGAGCAGAGCAGATAAATTTTGTTGCAGCTGCCTGGCAAATCGGCTTCGTACCGGACGACTTTTGATAGTTATTTCGGGGGAGTATTTGACCAGGTATTTCATCAGGGATTTAGAGGGTCCACACGTCAGCAAGGCCGCGCATTATATATAAATCACTGCTTAGCGTCCTAATAAGCGCCAAGCATAGTTGCACCATAATGAGGCGAAATTTTGTCCTATTTTGGACGTCACGCACTATGAATGTGCGTATTTAACGCTCACCTGTTATAATTTCTTTATTAATCAGTCAGATACAATCTGGTTCACTATTTGCAATGGCTCTAATACACGGTCTATTGAGTACAAAAAGCCATGAACGCTGGATTACTTATAAACAGGTTTGACGCCGCATTGAATACTGAAAGCTTAAATACAAACCTTCTGGATAACCTGACAACGGCGGTTATCGTGCTGGATAAGGATCTGCTGCTTCTATATATGAATCCGGCTGCGGAGGCCCTGCTTGAAACCAGTGTTAATCACTGCCAGGACCTGTTTATTGGCGAAGTGTTTCCTGGCTCAAAGAAGCTCGTCAGTTCACTAAAAAATGTCCTGGATAATGGCATCATCTATATTGCCCGGAAAGTTACTTTGGCAAAGACCAACTTGAACCGTATGACAGTTGATTACTCAGCGAGCCGTCTCATTACCGACAGTCAGTCCTATCTCATGCTTGAACTGCAGGAACTGGATCGCTCCTACAATATTTCCCGTAAGGAAATGCTGATTTCCAATCATGAAACCACTCTTGGTCTGGTAAGAGGCCTTGGACATGAAATTAAAAATCCCCTTGGCGGAATTCGAGGTGCAGCACAACTGCTCGCTGAAGAATTACCTGAGCAAGAACTCAAGGATTACACCAATGTCATTATTGAAGAAACCGATCGCCTGGTAGGACTGATTGACCGCTTGACGGGGCAATACCAAAAACCGGCCTTACAACAATTGAATATCCATGAAGTGCTGGAAAGGGTTTATAACCTGATCAGCGCCGAAACCAAAGGTTCCATTGAAGTAGTGAAAGATTATGACCCCAGTATTCCTGATATTACTGGAGATATAAGCCAGCTGATTCAGGCTGTTCTGAACATCGTTAGAAATGCGATGCAGGCGCTCTCGGAATCCGACATGCAAGGAGTGACGCCAAAAATTATTTTACGCACTCGAACAGTCAACCAGGTCACCATCGGTAGTGTCATGCACAAGTTGGTAGCCCGCATTGAAATCATAGACAACGGTCCGGGTATTGATAGCAAGCTCATAGAAAATATTTTTTACCCACTGATTAGTGGCAGAGCCAATGGCACAGGACTGGGATTGTCTCTGTCCCAGAATATCCTGAAGAACCATAACGGGTTAATTGAATGTGGCAGTCAGAAGGGCAAAACCTGTTTCACGATATCTATCCCTCTTTCAAGCGAAGAACCAATGAATGAAAAGAATATAAGGAACAATTCAGATGACACCTAACAACCAGATATGGATTGTTGATGATGATCGCTCAATTCGGTGGGTGCTGGAAAAGGCTTTGGACAAGGCAGGTTTTACGACTGAGAGCTTTGAAACTGGTGACGGCCTGCTGGAACGACTGAAATCCTCGCAGCCGGTTGTCATCATTAGCGACATTCGCATGCCTGGTATTGACGGCCTGGAGGTACTTGAAAAAGTCCAGGACGCCTTTCCGCATATTCCCGTTATTATCATGACCGCACATTCTGATTTGGGCAGTGCTGTGAAATCCTACAAGCGCGGCGCCTTTGAATACCTGCCCAAGCCGTTCGATGTTAATGAAGCAGTTGCAGTAACTCAACGTGCAGTGAAACACGCCAGTGAGAATGAGACTGCCAAAACCGAATCTCCGGAAATAGAAGCAAAAGAAATCATTGGCGAAGCACCTGCCATGCAGGAAGTATTTCGCGCCATTGGCCGGCTTTCCCATTCTAATATCACCGTATTGATCAAGGGCGCATCAGGTACTGGTAAAGAGCTGGTTGCACAGGCACTGCATAAACACAGCCCAAGGGCTGACAAACCCTATGTGGCGCTCAATGTAGCCGCTATCCCTAAAGACCTTATTGAATCCGAGCTGTTTGGTCATGAAAAAGGGGCTTTTACAGGCGCCACGCAAATGCGTGTCGGTCGCTTTGAGCAAGCAGACGGTGGCACCCTGTTCCTGGATGAAATCGGGGATATGCCCATGGAAACCCAAACAAGGTTATTGCGTGTATTGTCAGACGGTGAGTTTTACAGGGTGGGTGGACTCACCCCTATAAAGGCCGATGTCCGCGTGATTGCGGCCACCCATCAAAACCTTGAAGAGCGGGTCAAGGAACATTTATTCAGGGAAGATTTATACCATCGTCTGAATGTAATACCGATCCATTTACCAAACCTGACTGATCGCCGGGAAGACATTCCTGCCCTGATGGAACATTTCCTGAACAGAGCGTCGCAGCAGATGGGCGCAGAAAAAAAGGAACTGCGGCTAGAAACCATTCAGTATCTTTCTGCTCTGCCCTGGCAGGGTAATGTACGCCAGCTCGAAAATTTCTGTAGTTGGATTACTGTTATGGCTTCTGGCAGGGAAATTTTTATTAATGATTTGCCGGAAGAGTTTATTAATCCAACAAACGAAGAGTCAGATTCGGGTAACTGGGCAGACAGCCTCAAAAGCTGGGCAGACCAGGAACTGAGCCTGGGACATACTGGTATTCTTCAGCAAGCCACACCACTTTTTGAAAGATGCATGATAGAAATTGCGCTCAAGCACAGTGGCGGGCGTAAACGTGATGCGTCGGAATTGCTTGGCTGGGGTAGAAATACCCTGACTCGTAAAATTAAAGAACTGGATATGGAAGGCTCCGGAAATGAATCAGAGAGTGAATAGAAAAGTGTCGCTATGACGACCTCGGTTTAAAGTGACACTGCCTTACCTTGCCATCTAGCTACTTTACTCACAGATTCCAAGGGATTACTCTATTCCCTTAATAATCACTTTTCTGCGACATGAAAAAATCCACTCTCACATTTTTCTTAGCATCCCTGGTTGCCTTGATAGCGACCACAACATTTTTTGGCATTTATAAAATCAGGGGATCTCAGCTAAAAGCAGATAGCCAACTGTTCACCATAGAATTTTCTGAAAATTTTCTTACCAACTGGGATCTGAATTACTTTCTGAATAATTGTTCTGAGGAATACTGCAGCAAGTTACCCGAAGAAGCCTTTAGGTTGATGATCAACAACCTACAACGCGTTGGGGACTTGCAGGAAATCCTGAACGTTGAAAGTGAAATCAGTGACGGGTTTATTTTTGGCAATAGGGAAGTTATCGCCAGTTTTCGTTTTGATGGGGTGTATGACAATGAAACGGCGGAAACTATTCTCGAGTTAAAACAGGAAGCGGGTGGCTGGAAGGTGAATAATTTTTACATTAACTCCACCCTACTGGCCGATTAACGACTTTACTGCACCGGAATCAATTCCTGCCAGTTGATGACTCGGCTGTGGCCAGGCATGACGCCAAAATCAATAATAGCGCGGGGATTATCCTCAACATTACCACCATCTGGCGTCTCATCGTAGGGACCGCTAGGAATGTCACCTCCGTACCAGTTGAATTTGAGGAATGGCAGATTCAGCGCGTCCAGATCAAGTTCAATCACCACTGACCCGGTTTCCGGGTTCAGATCATCTGCAGCAAAAGGCGAAGAAACGTACATAGGGTAGAGAGGTTTTTCATAACCATCTCCGGAATATCAATGGCATCAAGTTGCAATCCAGCATTATGAACCAGATCCACTATTTCCCTGATCCTGGTTTTTCTGGAGGCAACGGCGTAGATCATGTCAGTTTCACCGCGATAGGCATCATCAGGCACCGGAAAAACGGTAATGGCCATTTCGTCGACCGCACCTTCAATCAAGTCCTTGATTTTCCACTTCACGGCACTTTCCATTTCGCCTGAACTGACACTTGGTGCTTCGACGAGGAAGAGTTTGTATTCGGAAGGAGAAAGTATGTAACTGGCTCTGGACTCTTGCAGGCCAAGTTTTTCAACTTGCTGTGCCAGTGCCTTTTCTTTGTCAGCTAAACTTTCAGCAGCAAATTCATTACACATCAAAAGCTTCGGCTCATTTTTTGTGTAGTTAACGTGAGCCAAAGACACGCCTTTCTGGGTAAAATAGATGCCAACCAGACCGGCCTTGCCCTTACTTTTATTAAAAATATTTAACAAAAACTTTCACCAGTTTAGAAAGAAGAATTCAATACTGTAACTCCTGGAAAAATGTGGATTTTTGCCAGAAATTGTCAGGTCTGTGATTCTATGCACCCGCCTTGAGTAAAAGTATGGGAAAAACTCCTTTAACCTGCATTTTCAGTCCATCTGTGCCTAAAATGTGAGTTTCTCCTAGTCTGGGCCACTTTTTAACTCGAAATTAGTGTAAATACAAGCAATATCTTCTTATTTTATAAAGATTTTTTTATGTTTAACCTTGTTTTTTTTGAACCTGAAATTCCTCCTAACACGGGAAATGCCACCCGCTTGTGCAGCAACACAGGCAGCCGACTTCACCTTATCAAACCCTTGGGTTTCTCCTTAGGGGATAAACAGCTTAGAAGGGCGGGTCTTGATTACCTGGAATACAGTGAAATCAGGACCCATGAAAGCTGGCAAGGATTTCTTGAAACCTGCACCCCAGAGAGAATTTTTGCATTCAGTACCAAAGCCGAATCGACACATTCGGAAGCAGAATACAAACCAGACGATTACTTTTTGTTTGGCCCGGAAACCCGCGGATTACCTGATGAAATCAGGAATGCTCAAGAAATTGACCGGGTATTAAAGATCCCCATGATGCCCGGGAGCAGGAGCCTGAACCTGGCGAATGCGGCGGCTGTTGTTATCTACGAAGCCTGGCGCCAGAACGGCTTTAATGTTGAATAGAGTTGTTGTGGCTACTGCCTCGCCTGAACATCGCTCATGACGCCATCTGCGCCATGTCAGACTAGAAATACGTACTTTTCATTTTCAAATAAAAACGGCGAGGACATTAAACTGTCTCTCGCCGTAATAGAAATGCGCAGGTTTTTAACTAGTGGGAATCTGCATCCACATCTGAATCAGGTGTAATGATATCAGTTTCTGAGGTGCCTTCAGCCGCCGTTGCAGCTTGCTGAGCCTGCTGCTGTTTAGCCTGCGCATAGATCGTTTCGAAATTGATCGGTGCCAGCAAAAGAGCAGGAAAACTGCCTCGGGTTACCAGGGCATCGATAGCTTCTCGGCCATAGGGGAAAAGTATATTTGGGCATGTAATAGTGAGTACTTGCTCAAGCTGTTCACCTTCAATTCCGTTGATTTCAAAAATTCCTGCCTGCTGCACTTCGACCAGGAAAACTGTCTTGTCTTCCTGTTTAACATCCGCAGTCAGGCGCAATACTACTTCATAAACACCTTCATCAATCTTTGAACTTCGGTTGTTGATACTGAAGTTGACCTGAGGAGTATATTGTTGTCTGAAGACATTAGGTGTATCCGGCGCCTCAAAAGAGACATCTTTCACATACACACGCTGAACACCAAAGCGCTGACCTGACTGGTCTTCGGCTGGCTGTGCTGCCAGATTTTGTTCCTGATCATTTTCTGCCATGTTCTACCCTTATAAAAAATTGTTGCCCTGATTTCCTTAAGTCGGGAAATTGGAGATAGTGTTATGTACTTACTTCACTGCTGGCAAACCCTGGGTCTGCCATTCAGTCATACCGCCGCTCATCCGAGCGACAGAAGCAAATCCATTTTCTTCCAGCAACTTTACCGCCTCGCCGGACTGTTGCCCCATCTGACAAACCACCACGAGCGGTTTCTCACGGTATTTTTCAAGTTCTGAAAGGTGGTCTTTCAGTTTGGCCAGGGGAATATTGATGGCATCAACAATATGGCCACCATCAAAAGTTTTCTTGTCCCTGACGTCGACTACCACGCCATTTTCCCTGTTCACCAGCAAAGTTGCCTGTTGTGGACTTAAGGCATTCCCAGCCTTTGCCTTCAGATACAGTACAAAGGTAATAAACAGGGTTAACCATAGACCTGACAGGATCCAGTGGTTAATTAGAAACTCAAAAAATCGTGCCATCAGGCGTTTAATATCACCGGTTTTTAAGAGGCAGGGAGTATACACGCCAAAATAGATGAAGTCAGGTAAAGATTCCTCTGTTTATGTGGTTTTCAAGGCACTCGGCGCTCGCATGAAGAACTAGAATTGGCGATAATGTTGACCCGATTTCACATGCAATATCCAGGGTAATCCATGACTGCTTCTGCCACCCCTACCCTCCTGTTAATTCTGGATGGTTGGGGTCACCGTGACGCCTCTGCAAACAACGCTATCCACCAGGCCAACACGCCAGTATGGGACAGCTTACTGGCAAACCATCCCCACACACTTATTCATACTTCCGGTCTTAAAGTTGGATTACCGGAGGGGCAAATGGGTAATTCCGAAGTGGGTCATATGAACATGGGCGCTGG
Organism: Gammaproteobacteria bacterium; assembly: GCA_029245395.1. GTDB lineage: Bacteria > Pseudomonadota > Gammaproteobacteria > Pseudomonadales > Pseudohongiellaceae > Eutrophocola. The sequence goes on along the minus strand of JAQWPL010000029.1, from coordinate 469,421 downwards.
CAGAATCGTTTTTCAGAGCCTGACAAAAATTGATAAAGACATCGCCGATGGCAAGTTCTTTAATAACCCGGTGTTATGCAAAGCCGCTGAAGATGTGGCGGCCTCAAAATCTGCACTGCATATCATTGGATTGCTGTCGGCAGGCGGAATTCACAGTCATGAAGACCAGATTGAGGCTATGGTAGACCTGGCTCATCAGCGCGGCTGCCAGAAGATTTACCTGCATGCTCTGCTTGATGGCAGAGACACACCCCCACGCAGCGCCGCACCTTCAATTGTAAAAATGGAAAAGAAGTTCAGCAGCCTGGGAGTCGGCAAAATTGCGTCTATTGCCGGGCGCTTTTATGGCATGGATAGAGATAAACGTTGGGACAGGGTTGAGAAATCATTCAACGCCATTTGCCATGGCACTGCTGAATATACAGCAGAAACAGCGGCCGACGCGTTGGAATCTGCCTATAGCCGGGATGAAAATGATGAATTCATCCTGCCCGCCTGTATCACTGACAACGGTGAAACTGTCAGCATCAAGGATAATGACGCCATTGTGTTCATGAATTTTCGCGCCGACAGGTCTCGTGAACTGACCCGGGTATTTACAGATAAGATTTTCACCGAGTTTGAGCGCGGTGGTCTGCTTGCCCTCAGCCACTTTGTCATGCTCACCGAATATTCTGAGGAGTTAGAGGCCGAATGTGCATACCCGCCGGAAAAACTGTCGAATGTGCTGGGAGAATACCTGGCAAACCAGAATAAAAGTCAGTTACGGATTGCAGAAACGGAAAAATATGCCCATGTGACTTTTTTCTTCAGTGGCGGCAGAGAAAAAGAGTATGAAGGCGAGTCCCGAATACTGATTCCCTCTCCTAAAGTTGAAACGTATGACCTGATGCCGGAAATGAGCGCCTATGAAGTCACCGAAAAACTGGTGAGTGCCATTCGCAACAGGGAATATGACGCCATCATCTGCAATTTTGCCAACGGGGACATGGTCGGGCACACCGGCGTTTGGGATGCTGCACTAAAAGCGGCGGAAGTCATTGATGATTGCCTTGGCAAAATTACTGAAGCCATTCAGGAAGTTGAAGGTAACTGCCTGATTACTGCCGATCACGGAAACCTGGAACAGATGCTGGATGAAAACTCTGGACAACCTTTAACTTCCCACACCAATGGACCGGTACCGCTTGTTTATGTCGGCAGCAGGCAGGTATCCCTGAAAAATGATGGCTCGCTTTGTGATGTGGCACCCAGTGTTCTGGCCTTAATGGACCTTGCCCAGCCTGAAGAAATGACAGGGCAGTCTTTGATTAATTCCCAATGAAGCACCTTTGGCTGCTGACGCTTAATGCGCTGTTAGCCGTCAGTTTTCTATCTGCTTCAGGCTCCTTGAATGCACAAAGCGATAGCAATCAGGAAGTTTCTGAAGAGGCTCTCGAATCTATCATTGAAGCAATAGAAGATGTGAGAGGGGAACTTTCACAGCGCGGCTCTGAACGCACCCTTGTTTATGAAGAAATTCAGGGAACCGAACAAACGCTAGCCAGCATCGTTGCAGAAATTTCACAAACCGAGTCTGCAATTTCTAATAATGAAACACAACTTGCTGGATTGCAGGGCGAAGAAAACTCTTTGCTCATTCTGAAGTCCAGTCAGCAGGATCTCATCAAGCAATATCTTCGTAGTGCCTACCAGACCGGTAAACAGGAGTATTTCAAGTTACTCCTCAATCAGGAAAGCCCATCACAAAGCAGCCGCTCGCTTCGTTACTACCAGTATTTTAATAATGCGCGCGCGGACAAAGTCGAAGAGTTCAGCAGCACGTTGGCAGAACTCAACACTGTTGAAGAGGGTATTGTTGCAGTGTCGTTAAATTTGGAAAAGGAGCACAGCCGCCTTGGCCAACAGCAGTCATCCCTCCAGGATAGTATAAGTAGCAGACAGATATTGTTGGACAATCTGGATGTGTTGCTGGTTAACAACAACAGTAAACTTGAAGCCCTGGAGACGGAACGCGCTGAAATGGAATTATTACTGGAAGAGTTACGTCGCTCTATTGCAAATATATCTCTGGGTAACGATCAACAAGACTTCGCCACCATGAAAGGCCTCGTGCCCTGGCCCGTAGAGGGCAGATTAAGTAATAACTGGGGCAGTTCTTATGGTTTGGGCGACCTGAACTGGGAAGGTGTCACTGTCGATGCCAGAGAAGGTAGTGAGGTCAGAGCCATACACCATGGCAGAGTGGTATTTTCGGACTGGTTTTCGAGCTCCGGGCTGCTCTTGATAATTGACCATGGTGGTGGTTATATGAGTCTTTATGCCCAGAATCAGGCACTTTTCAAGGAAGTTGGTGAATGGGTAAACAGTGGCGAAACCATTGCTACAGTAGGTAATACCGGAGGGAAAGAGGATTACGGTCTGTACTTCGAAATCCGCCATAACGGAGAATCTGAAGACCCATCAGCCTGGTGCTCAACCTTAACGCAAGCTGATGCCAGGCAGTAATCTGATGCAACTAAACACCTTGTTTCCCTGTCATAATGAGTATAAGAATTTCCAGAGCCAAATTATGAAAACCATGCACAAATTAAATCGTGTAAGTAAAAGAACCGGTCTTGCAATCAGCCTTTGCTGCTCCCTTGCATTCGCCCCCGGCATGCTCTCAGCACAAACAACAGACAATGCACAGGAGCTACCTTTGCCGTTGGATGAAGTGCGAATTTTTACTGAAGTATTAAACCGGATTCGAAATGCTTACGTGGAACCCATCGATGACAAAACCTTGCTGGAAAATGCCATCAAGGGAATGCTCGCCGGCATAGATCCACATTCCACCTATCTGGAATCAGATGATTACGATCAATTACAGGAAAGCACTACTGGCGAATTTGGTGGCCTGGGTGTTGAAGTAGGTATTGAAGATGGCTTTATCAAAGTCATTGCTCCCATGGATGACTCTCCTGCAGACATTGCCGGCGTTCAGGCTGGCGACCTGATTATCAAACTGGATGACACGCCAGCCAGAGAAGTAACCCTGGGTGACACCATCGACATCATGCGCGGTGAACCTGGTACAGACATTGTGCTCACCATTATTCGCGAGGGCAGAAGTGAGCCATTTGAAATCACTGTCACCAGGCAAATCATTCAGGCCCGTAGTATCAGATACAGAATTATTGAGCCCGGTTATGGGTATATGAGAATTGCCACCTTTTCACAGGACACCAGCGAAGAAGTCAACAACGCTATGACACGAATGCATGAAGAAAATGACCTGAAAGGTGTTGTGATGGATCTCAGGAATAACCCGGGGGGCGTGCTGCAGGCTTCAGTAGGTGTGGTCGATTCTTTTCTCGATGACGGTTTAATTGTTTACACGGAAGGCCGTGTCGACAATGGCGATTTACGTTTTGAAGCATCCACCGAAGATGTCAGTCAGGGTGTTCCACTGGTTGTCCTGATCAATTCCGGCTCAGCCTCTGCTTCGGAAATAGTGGCAGGCGCATTACAGGATCATCAGCGAGCGATCATTATGGGTACGCCAAGTTTTGGCAAGGGCTCTGTTCAGACTGTATTGCCGCTGACCAATGACCGTGCCATTAAGTTAACTACCGCTTTGTATTTCACTCCAAGCGGGCGCTCTATCCAGGCCAAAGGCATCACTCCCGATATTATTGTGGACAGGGGTCAGGTAACCCGTATTCCAGACAGTCTGATATCTTATCGAGAAGAAGATCTGACTGGCCACCTTGAAAATGGTAATTCTGAAGAAGGGTCTGAAGAACAAATCGAAAGTGAAGAAGAAGCTGTCATAGCGGCCGAAACGCAACCTGCCGAACCACCCGAAGTTCTGGTCAGAGATTACCAGCTCAATGAAGCTATTAATGTATTGAAAGGACTTAACATCATTCGCCCACGCATCATGGCGGAATCTGAAACCAGCCTGGTTGAAGATATTGAAGGGACTTCGGCTAGATAAGCTACCAGCTTGATTATGGTGATTTACAAAACTCTGGTGTCAAGCCGATACTGAAGGTTTTTCCGGGAGTTGGTGGCTGGAGACTGGAAGCTTTTTTAAAGCCTGACCTCTATCCCCTTTTCCCGCATGTATTTCTTGGCTTCCGGAATTGAAAATTCATCAAAGTGAAAAATACTGGCGGCCAAAACCGCATCTGCTTTACCTTCATTAATACCATCCACTAGATGTTGAAGATTCCCAACGCCGCCAGAAGCAATTAAAGGCACAGATACTGCCTCACTAATTGTTCTGTTCAGGGCAAGATCAAAACCATCTTTGGTGCCATCTCGATCCATACTGGTAAGCAGAATTTCTCCCGCACCATTGGCCACCATTTTTTTTGCCCATTCCACTGCATCCAGTCCTGTTGGATTACGACCGCCATGGGTAAATATCTTCCACTTATCTGACTCGCCCTGCTGAGAAACCTTCTTGGCATCAATGGCAACTACAATGCATTGAGAACCAAACTTTTCAGAGGCCTCACGTACGAAATCAGGATTTTCTACGGCGCTGGTGTTGATGGCGACCTTGTCAGCGCCTGCGTTAAGCATGTCACGAATATCCTGTAGCTTGCGAATACCGCCGCCCACCGTCAGAGGAATGAATACCTGGCCCGCAATGGCTCTCACCGTATCAATGGTCGTCTGTCTACCCTCATGACTGGCAGTAATATCCAGAAACGTAATCTCATCTGCACCCTGGTCGCAATAACGTTTGGAAACTTCAACCGGATCGCCCGCATCTCGAATATCAAGGAATTTTACGCCTTTAACTACGCGGCCATTTTCACAATCAAGACAGGGGATGATGCGTTTAGCTAACGACATAGTTTAATAACACCTAAATATTCATTTGTAGAGAATCTTTCCAGAAGATAAAGGATAAAAGATAAAGGCCCAACTCTCATTTATCTCGCTCCTTTATCTTTTATCCTTTATCTATCCTTGTCCGTCCCACCCCAAAAAGTTCTTGTAAAGCTGCAACCCCGCGGTCTGGCTTTTTTCCGGATGAAATTGCACGGCAAAAATATTTGGCTTTGCTAATACTGCAGTAAATGTTTCGGGATAGTCACTTTCGCCTACTACTTCATCCGCATTCTTCGGACTAACGAAATAAGAATGTACAAAATAGAAACGGCTGTTGTCAGCAATGTCCTGCCAAAGAGGATGTTGCCTGGTTTGATTGACTTCATTCCAGCCCATATGCGGCACTTTTAGCGCCGCACCTTTTTCATCCGTCATTCCATCTTCAAAGTGTTCAACATTTCCATCAAACAAGCCTATGCAGTCAATGCCATTATTTTCATCACTGTGATCAAGAAGAGCCTGCATACCAACACAAACACCAAGCACCGGCCTGTCTTCAACAAACCTTCTTAGAATGTCATCAATACCAAGGCGTTTGATTTCACCCATGCAGTCACGCATAGCACCGACACCAGGAAAAATAATCCGGTCGGCCGCCATGATGATTTTCTCGTTGGCCGTGACAGACAGGTGCAAGTCATCCCCCACATGCTCCACGGCTTTCGCCACGGAATGCAGATTACCCATGCCATAGTCGATAACGGCAACTCGGTTCATGATTCAATTACCGGTTTATTTAGAAAGCGTACCTTTCGTAGAAGGAACCACGCCGGCCATGCGAGGATCAGGCTCTATGGCCATCCGCACAGCGCGACCAAATGCCTTGAACACGGTTTCGATTTGGTGATGGGCATTGTTGCCACACAAATTATCAATGTGCAGAGTGACGTTGGCATGATTAACAAAGCCCTGAAAAAATTCGAAGAACAGGTCTACATCAAAATCGCCAACACTACCCCGCTTGAAAGGGATGTTGTATTCAAGACCAGGACGCCCCGAGAAGTCGATGACCACCCGCGACAAGGCTTCATCCAGCGGCACATAAGCATGCCCATAGCGACGAATCCCGGTTTTATCCAGCGCCTTGTCAAAAGCCTGACCAATAGTAATGCCCAGATCTTCTACGGTGTGGTGAGCATCAATTTCCAGGTCACCTTCTGCCTTGATATCCAGATCCACCAGGCCGTGGCGCGCTACCTGTTCCAGCATATGCTCCAGAAACGGCAGGCCAGATGAAATATTAAATTCACCAGTACCGTCCAGGTTTAAGTTGACTGTAATCTGGGTCTCTTTGGTGTTGCGTTCTACTGACGCCTTACGAGCTGACATGGCATCCTCTGGTGCTGCATAGCGCAGCGTATTCAGGAAAAACGCGATTATACGCGGATTAATCAGACATGTGAAAAATGAAAACAGGCAGGTACACTGGCTGCCCCATGAGAAAAGCTTTTAGCGATAAAATCCTGACCTGGCACCAACAACACGGCAGGCATGATTTCCCCTGGCAACATGATAAAACCGCCTACAAAGTCTGGGTATCAGAAATCATGTTGCAGCAAACCCAGGTCGCCACAGTCATTTCGTATTTTGAACGCTTCATGACTCGTTTTCCTACATTAATAGACCTGTCGAAAGCCGATGAAGACACTGTTCTGCATTTCTGGACAGGCCTGGGTTATTACGCACGGGCACGCAACTTACACAAGACGGCAAAAATAATTCACAGTAACCACAATGGTCTTTTCCCGGAAACGGTTGAAGCACTCATAGAGCTGCCCGGTATTGGACGTTCAACTGCTGGCGGTATTATCGCTTCGGCAATGAACAAGCCAGCTGCCATTCTGGATGGCAATGTCAAAAGAGTCTTGTGCCGTTACTACTGTATAGAAGGCTGGCCTGAACAAAGCGCCGTCAATAAACAACTTTGGGACATCGCAGAGAAACACACACCGGAAATAAATTGTTCCAACTACAACCAGGCCATGATGGATTTAGGCGCAAGCCTTTGCTCGCGCACCAAACCGGCCTGCGAATTGTGTCCTCTTAAATCAGGTTGCAAAGCCTACCTGGCCAACCGAGCAGAAGAATTTCCCCACAAAAAGCCTAAAAAGAAACTGCCGATTAAAGCAACGACCATGCTGGTGCTGCAATCGTCAAATGGTGACAAGGTTCTACTCGAAAAACGCCCCTCTCACGGTATTTGGGGCGGCTTATGGAGCCTGCCAGAAATTTCGACGGATGATTCGCCAGATGCCTTTCTGATGGTTAATGGTTTAAAACAGAAGGGACAAACTGAAACCTGGCAAGTCATTCGCCATACCTTCAGCCACTACCATCTGGATATCAGTCCAGTACTGATTTCCCTGCAACGGCCACAAAATAGCATCATGGAGAAAGGACGTTGGCGCTGGTATGATTTGGCCAATCCTGGTCAAGTTGGTCTGGCAGCTCCAGTTAAAAAATTATTGGACGGACTAGGACAAAAACTAGAGAGCAAATTATGAGAAATGCCTTATGAGAATGGTCCTTTGTAAGAAATACAACAAGGAAATGGAAGGCCTTCTGACTCCACCCTTTCCAGGTTCCCAGGGGCAGGACATTTTTGACAATGTCTCAAAACAAGCCTGGGGTGAATGGCAGGCTCGCCAGGTTCGCCTGATCAATGAAAAACAACTTTCTATGTTCAATCCTGAAGACCGCAAATATCTGACGGATCAAATGGAGCACTTTTTTGCCAACGAGGACACCGACGAGGCGGATGGCTACGTCCCGCCGGAAGCCTGATTTTCAACGGGATTCTTGACTCGCAAACGGTCAGAAGGTTTAATACGCGCCTTGCGTTTATAGCGTAAAGACCTAGTTAAGCCCAGATAGCTCAGTCGGTAGAGCAGAGGATTGAAAATCCTCGTGTCGGTGGTTCGATTCCGCCTCTGGGCACCATTTTCTTACTGTTTTAATTGAATATTTTATCTTTTTTACCCTTCGAAATACACCCTGATTTCATAGCACACTCTATAGCGCACTTTGATTTCGCGTTTTTAAGCACTTGATTCAGTTGGTGTACCAATCACGCTATCTATTGAAAATCCTCGTGCCGGTGGTTCGACCAACTGCGTCAGCAGTTAGCAACGAGCGCATCGCGCAAAGCCCGTAGGGGACAAACAGCCCCAAAGGCTGTTTGGATTATTCCGCCTCTGGCACCAATTTTTTTCACTCTAGCCTCTTCCTTTTGACCATAAAACGTGGCCTGTCCTTTAATATTGTTTTTTTGTGCCGCACTAAAAGAAATTGAATATTGAAATTACAATATAATTTCATGCCCCCTATAATAACTACAAGTAACATTAACTTTATTAAGAAACTTTGGAGCATTAAGACAAACCATGAATCCCGAATTACCAGCCATAGATGACACGCCAATCTGGAATGCCATGCTTAGTGTTTTCAACTCTCAGGCAATTACCGTAGCACTGGAACTTGAGGTTTTTGAAGGTCTAACAGAACCCGCAAGTGTTGAAGCAATCTCAAACAAACTGGGTTATTCACAACGCGGTATGAAGGCGTTACTGCCAATGCTTAAAGTACAAGGTTTGCTCGATAAGCATAAAGGGGAATACCAACTTAACAACTTGTCCCGTGCGTATATGCTGAAGGATAGCCCATATTATTGGGGACCCTTTTTTATTCGACGGGCAGAAACACTGCCTAATTATAAAATGATTCTGGAAAATATCAGAGACGGCGAAACAGTCGAAGCAAGAGGCTCAGCTGATGGCTGGGAATCCGGCCAGATGGATCCTGAACTGGCAAAAACAGTGACTGACTTCATGCACTGCCATTCCATTACCAGTGCAGTGGGTTTAGCCCATACCTGTGATTTTTCCGGTGTTAATAAATTACTTGATGTTGGTGGCGGTTCAGGCTGTTATGCATCGGCACTGGCTAATCACTATCCAGAATTACGATGCACCATCATGGAGCTTTCCGCGGTTTGTGACGTAGCGAAAGGTTATATAGCCAAAGCCGGCGTGTCAGACCGGGTTGATACCAAAGCAGTCGATATGTTCAGAGCAGACTGGCCCGAGGGGTATAACGCGCACTTTTTTTCCAATATCTTTCATGACTGGACCACAGAAACCTGCGAGGAACTGGCACAAAAAAGTTATGACGCACTGGAACCTGGCGGCCGCATTTGTCTACAGGAGATACTTTTTGAGGAAGACGGCGACGGCCCTTACCCGGCAGCTGCTTTTTCCTTTTTTATGGCTCAGGGAACCAAGGGACAGCAATACACATTGGCTGAATTAGAATCTATGTTGGTAAAGGCAGGTTTTAAAAATATAAGCTGTCAGCGATCCTACGGTTATTACTCTCTTGTTACGGCTTACAAAGCATAGAGCATAGCTAAGTGCTAAAAACACTTTGATACCAGAGGCGTTGCTTGCTGTGGAAATTATCAATCCAGTCCGGGTAAGGATTAGTATCATTCATATTGAAACATATAAGCTCAGTTACAATACAAACGAAATTTCATAGTATTACGTGAGCATAGAAATTGATTTTTTTGGAGGTCGTATGATCAACCATTTCAATACCAGCAAGCCACTAGTCGTGACGTTTACCACAATGTGCATCACGTTATTGTCCACTTTTACTTATGGTGCAAGCGAGGAAATTCCAGACCTTAGTGGATTTTGGGGAGTTGGTAGATGCCCGGATGGTAGCTTCACAAGCTGCAATACTCTTTCTCAGGATGATCAAAGACTTACCAATCGGGCCAGAGCCTACCAGGCGGCGATTGATGAGTATGCCCAGCCAAAATATGATTGCGCACCTATGGCCATTCCCCACCTTTATACCGATCCCTACAATTACCGGATCGAACAATTAGAAGACAGGGTAAATTTTTATTATGCCAAGGACGATGTTGTTCGTACCGTATGGCTAAAAGACCATCCAGAACCCAGGGTCAGTGATTTTTTCATACAAGGTCATTCTCATGGCCGGTATGAAGACGAAGCCCTGATAATAACTACAGATAAATTCACCTTTGATCCACAAGGGCTGAATGCAGATTTCCAGATAGCTTCTTCAACCCAAAAACAGGTTACGGAACGGTTTGAAAGGGATGGCGACGACCTTATGTTTAAAGTCACCACCATAGACACATTTTTTCTGCTTGAGCCCTGGAGTTATGAAGTGCGATCTACACCAGCTATCGATCTGGGGGGGGAATGGTCATGTTCACCGCGAAGCTCCAGACATTCACTGCGCTTTGTTCCACCAAAATATAATGAAGACCCGAGCCCGGAAAGACTGGAATATTTACAAAATTAAAGAACAGGAGAAACAGTCAATGAAAATTATAAAGAAAATGGGCATGTTAATAGTTACAGCCCTATACCTGACTAGCCAGGCATCAGCGCATCACAGCGTACAAGGAATTTACCAGGAAGAATCCATTGAAATCACAGGCACTGTCATAGAATGGGTATTTGTAAATCCACACCCTTTCCTTACTGTTGAAGTCGTAGACGAGAGTGGTGATACGCACGAATGGGATGTCAGTTTTGGTGGTCCAGCCGTGGTAGCCATGACACGCAGGGGGTTTTCAAAAGACACTTTCAATCCGGGTGATGTCATAACGGTCACTGGCAGACCAACTATCAATGAAATCCTCTATGGTGTTCTTGGAACATTAGGGAATGTTCCTGTTGATCAAGATGGCAATCCCGTGGTTATGCCTGCAGGTGGTCGTCCTTAAATTTCTTTACTTTATGGACTAAATAGAAGACTGCTCGCTTTTCAACAATCAAACCTGGCTTTCAATCCCAGACTGTCTGGTGAAATTTCTTTTAATGAAAAGGGAGTTGCCTGGCTGGAACTGCCTGTACTTTCTGACTCAACAGATTCAAAAATAAAATCTTCATCCTGAAGTACTTCATACTGGTTGTACTGTTTTCTGGATCTTGCCGGAGGCCATTGACGATCGCCTAAAGTCGCTCCGTGCATATAAAACTGGTTATGATTGGAGACAATATCCGTCTGAAGTTCTGTCCTGCCCTCCACTTCCCACCATCCCTGTGTGATCCATCCTCGCACCGGGTGCTGATAGTGCACCGCTACACGAATATCCCGAGAACACGTGTTATTGATAATGACCTGGTAAGTATTCCCCTGACTGGAGGGCAGCACATCCTGTGAAGCCAAAGCAGGTTGTGAAATGATTATGCTTGCTGTCAGAAAGAGGCAAACCGCTTTAATAAGGATTTTCATAATTATGACCTGCCACTTTATTTGGTATGCAGACTATATAAGACATAGTTAATATTGAAAAGTTTAAATCAGTAGTGGAATTATTTTACACAGCCAGCAAGTCTCGAATGCATAAGTCAGTGTAGCAACAGCACCATACCTTTATAGGATAATCAGTTATATAGCCTTGCACATTCTTTTTCTCGTCCTTCGCTTAGTCTAAAGCCGCCAAAATATGTTCCCTTGACAAAATATTCCCCAGCTTTAACCTGCTGATATTCAATTGAATCAATGCAGCGGATAACTATGCATGGTAGTTAAATCGTCAAGACACCCTGTAGTAATTGTTACTTTCTGGATGATGGGAGTGCTTCTTTCATTTATTGGCATGGCGATCGGCGGGCGTGAATTATCTCAAAGCATGGGTACTTTTGAGATTCTGTTTTTTCGCAGCCTGATTGGCCTGGTTATTATCAGCGTTATTCTTTGTTTCCGAGGCTGGAACCTGATTGGCAGTAAACAATGGAAATCGCACCTGATTCGTAATGTCGCTCACTTTGGTGGCCAATATGGCTGGTTCTACGGCATTGCAATGATTCCTCTCGCAGAAGTGTTCGCGCTTGAATTTACTATCCCGATCTGGACCGCCATTCTCTCTGCAATTTTGCTTGGAGAACGTTTGAGCAGGCCGCGCCTGACAGCAATTGGATTAGGTTTTATTGGAATATTAATTATTTTGCGGCCTGGATTAGCCATCATTCATCCGGCAGCTATAGCAGTACTTCTGGCAGCTATTGGCTATTCAATATCCCATGTGTACACGCGGAAACTCGCCCAGATTGAATCGCCGTTCAGTATTATTTTCTATATGACGGTTATCCAGTTGCCCTTGGGATTTTTCCCTGCATTGGGCAACTGGGTGGCACCAACTATGGAAATGGCGCCCTGGTTACTGGTTGTTGGTGTTACCGCTTTGTCAGCCCACTATTGTCTATCCCATGCGATGACACATGCCGATGCTACTGTTGTTGTCCCCATGGACTACTTGCGCCTGCCTCTTATAGCTGTAATTGGCTTCAGTTTTTATTCGGAAGAAATCAACTGGTTTGTCATGCTAGGGGCAATGGTAATGTTGTATGGGAACTACATCAGTATCCGTGCAGAGAAGTTGAAGGTATAAGGAAAGGCAAAAAAAGATAAGCAAGCCAGCAATGACTTGCTTATCAGAGTTCAAAAATAATCTTACTCAGGCGTCCCGGTTTGTGCGCCAAATTAAGGGGAACAAACTACATTTATCTTGTCCCGAATTACGCTTTGATTTTTAACTTATTCCGAGGGTTGAGTTTCGCCGGGTCTTTTCCATGGCAATAACGACCCTGATGTCAGGCCAGTCAGGTTGTTCTCCATGCAGGAGTATTCCATGATCCTGAACCCTTCAGGTTGGTGTGCCCAGGTGTTGTACACAGTCCAGGACTCTGTGTAGGCGCCCGGATCATCCAAAGTGAAAGTGTGCTCAATTGTTACAGCATCAACACGGGTAAAAGTCTGAATTATTGTCGCCAGGCTGCTCATTGGATGACCAGCGGTATCCACCTTTGTGTAGCCATTCAAATTTTTTGTTACGACAACCAACGTATCGTCTTCCCAATGACCTATTGAATCACCCCACCAACTTGATGGAAAGTCAGCAACATGGTCACGCCCATCTGTCGGAATCATATGGAACCAGGAGTTCTGTTCCGCGAGCATGACTAAATGATCATTGTCATGCTTGAGAGCGATTGGCCATGGCCCGAAAACCGTTCTGGATATACCGAAGGGCATGCAACTGCCTGCGTAATCGCCCTGCTCGGGATCGGTACGATCGTAGTTTTCCCACTGAGATTGTCCCCACTCACTTAAGGGGAGCTCCTCAACATAACCGGGGCGCCTGGTATTCGTCACATCGGCACGGCGAACTTGCTGCCAGTAGCCTGTCATGCTGGGCTTACCATTAGAAAGGCGGGGAATTTCGTCAGCGTTTTGCGCGGCGGAAACTGGAATCCCGAAAGACAGTATCAGGATAATAAACATTACATTAGTTACTAATTTCTTCACTTGGCTCTTCACTTCAATATCCCCTATTCTTGATCGCTTCCACTGCTCAACCAGCATTATTACCAGACTTCGGTTCCATCCGGTTTCATGAAATTACCTTGACCGACGCGCAGGCTTGCTTCGTTCCGCGCGCGGGGTCCCTCAACTATGACGGGATCACCTGGCAGGAGGTCATCCTTTCTGGAGCCCCTTCTATACATGCTGTTCGGAGCGCCACCCTGCACTTCATAGGTCACAATACTTCCATTTTCCTGGGGTACATCCACGAAAACACTGATGTGTGGGTTCATCCACACTACTTCTTTTACCGTTCCCACTAATCTGATTGGATTTTCTGAATCAAACTCCGCGGCAATTGAGTGGTGAGCGAACAAAGGTGATGATGTGATCAGTAAGCTACCGATTACAATGAATAATTTAAATAATCTTATCATTTTGCCTCCAAACCCTGATTCCTGAATATAAGGATAGAAAGGATAGTCTGGAAATTAGTGATCGTCCATTCAAATTTTCACTTTGAGCTATTCAAAACTGAATAAATCTTCTTCTTCGGGCCTTTCCATGTCTTGTTCGTGGAATTTCTGCCAGTTTTCAGCCCATGGGCGTCCGTACATATCGGGCACAGTGTACTCAATTACCTGGCCTGGAGACGCCGGAGTAGGCACACCGTTAATATTGAAAATGGATTGGACACACTCGATGAATTGATAGGGATCGCCATCGTTGAGACCGCCCTGTCGCTCCAGATTACGCACTATCCGGATTGGCTCCACAAGGGCTTCCGGATCGTAAAAAATCCCTTCATGATTCAGACCATATATTTCGCCCTGTTCATCGCGGTTAGCCGTATAAATCTCGATGACCTGCATCTTATTTGAGAATTCGAAACTACCATGGACTTTCCAGCCCTGTGTATTGGACGTCCAGGTAATTAAAACTTCTCCATCCCAGAAACCGATGGTCTCGCCATACCATCGTGGGACATCAGCCCCCAGCCTCGGTAACAAGCCATCCACATTAAAACTGCGCCCAATATGGATATTAGTAATGAAATTGTCAGCATCACCAGCCAAAATCTGCACCAGTTCAGGGGTAACAAGTATTTGATGAGGTTGATTGGTAACGCCGTGATAGTGCCATCGACGCATATAACCCTCAGGCCAGCAAAACTGCGCAGGCCATTGTGAAATATTGGTGTTGCCGTGATGGTAAGCCTCTTGCACCATGCGCGTCTGATATTCTTCAGTTAATAAAGACAGGATTGTCGGCACCTGATTCCAGAATAGCTCTGCATACCAGTTCTGCCCTCTGGGCCACACATAGCGGCCATTCCAGTCTCCCGGTACAGTTGCGTAGGTATGTTGTGTGGGCCCGCCGCGAGCCTGAGTTTCGGCCAACAAAGCCTCATAGTGAGATTCGGCGCTTTGAAACGGATAAGGGCTGATAATAGCCTCGCGCGGATAGTCCCTGTCACAATATCCCCAAGCTGCGGTGCGTGGAGGATTGTCGCCAATCAAACCAACGGCCCACTGGGCCTGAATCGATTCAGAGCTGTTACAGCGGAAGTAGCGCGGATCACTCCATAAAGATTGATCCGCATAGAAATCTTCTGAGGTAAACAAATCCACAGGCAATGGATCGACTCCGTCAGGAGCATTGCCATTAAGTGCTGACCAGCCATTATTCTCAATTTGTATACCATCAGCGCCAACGGTAAAACCGTTGAATGGCCCAACCATCCAGTATTGTTCTGGATAATCGTCTATCTCAGCGGCTGGATAGGATTCAAGTTGAACAGGGTTTGTACGAAGTTGACCAGGGATAGCTGGATTTAGCGGAGCCCCACGTCCTACGCTAACAAAGTCCATATTGGCTACCTGCTGCGCCAAAGCAGCAACTCCTTGCAACAATCCGGCGCTAACAAATAACATTCG
The DNA here is from genome assembly GCA_029245395.1 of Gammaproteobacteria bacterium. GTDB lineage: Bacteria > Pseudomonadota > Gammaproteobacteria > Pseudomonadales > Pseudohongiellaceae > Eutrophocola. The sequence continues at coordinate 454,245 of JAQWPL010000029.1, read as the reverse complement.
TGCTAATGCAACATAAGTCTTACGCTTTTTCATATCCATCAATTGCCCCCATTGCTTTGACCTATAGATGCTGCATTAATTTAACAAAGTCTATCTGTATTCGAGCTATTTAATATACTTAACTTTTCCATGTAGAATCGAGCCCCCATGCTTGGGATTCATTTTTGAGGGAGATATTACTGTGATAAAGAAACTGACACTGGCTGCTATATGCTTATTGACTATAAGCGGATATGCCATGGCTCAAAACGTAGAGACCGCTATCGAGAGCGCCCAGCGCGCTTTAGGCAATGTGCAATCGGTCTCATATTCAGGATCTGCAAGATCCGTAGCCTTTCAACAATGTGGTGCAAATGCCACTGCGTTGCGCTGCGAAGGCACCCACGACCCCATGCGGCCGATCACAAACTATGAACGGGTTATTGACCTTAGGGCGCCGGCTTCTCGTCACACTGGTGACACGATGAACCTTGGCGGGGGTGGTTCGACTTCTATCAACCCCGGAACCTTTTTCCAGCAAGTCACAACAGACCAGGCAGACCTTTCTGAATCCTGGGCAAATTCTCTGGAGCTATATATAACTCCCTGGGGATTCCTGCACGGCGCTGAAAAAAATGGCGCAACTTCCAATCGTCGCTCGATCAATGGCAAAAGCTTCACGGTAGTGAGCTGGAGTCCTGATGTGAAAGCTCCCTCTGGCGCAAGCTATGTGATCAACGGCTATCTGAATAGCGACAATTTTGTCGAACATGTCGAGACATGGGTTGGCGACAACATCATGGGCGACATGCATATTTTTGCTTCCTACACAGGCTGGCGCGATTTTGGCGGCTTTTTTACCCCGACCAGTATTTCGCAATCCCGTGGAGGCTGGCCATTCTTTGAAGTCGACATCACAGCAGCAAATGCCAATATGAGAAATGTGGCATCACTTGTACCTGCACCTGAAGCAAGTGGTGGCGGCGGTGGCGGTGGCGGAAACAGAGAGATTACTGTTACGCCTGAACAGTTAGGCGACGGCTTCTATCGACTAAATTCAGGTCCAGGCAGCTATGATTCGCTAATCGTTGAGTTCGAAGATCACATCATGATGCTGGAAGCGGGTTCAAGCCATCCTGTTGTTACAGCTTATATAGAAGAGGCAAAACAACTGATTCCAAACAAGCCCATTCGCTACATTATGAATACTCATCCCCATGCCGATCACACGGCCGGCTTGCCAGTGGTTATCGCGGAAGGTGCAACAGTCATTACACAAGCGAATAATCAGGAATTTTTCGAACGAGCGCTCAATACACCGCGCACATTGTTGGATGATGCGCTGTCCAGAAATCCGCAAAAAGTTTGGGTTGAAGGTGTTGATAAGATGGCTGTCTACTCTGACGGTAATCGTTCAGTGGAGATGTACCACATTTATCCGACGCCTCATTCAAATGGTTTGATGGTGGCCTACTTCCCGCAAGAGAAAGTGCTGTTCCAGGGCGACTTTTCCTTACCCCAGCCTGGACAACCGGGTAATGCCCATGTGCAGGCATTAGTGCCAGCATTGATAAAACTTGGCGTAGTCGACTTTGATCGTTATATCAATGTTCATTCCAGTGCCGAGCCTCAGACTAAAGATCAGTTATGGGAAGCAACTGGCAGGTAGCCGCAGGTAGTTAAAGACATCTAAAGATAAAGAAATGCTGGATCAGTCTTCACCCTTTTCTTCTCTCTGCGAGAGTTAAGGGTGATTACTGGCTGGATTGGTTCAGTAATTTTTTTCCAGAAATTGACTGCCGAATTTTAAAAGCAGCACAAGCCCTTAGAATTGATCTTCCTTGTTCCTGTTATCAGGCAGCACTTTATTCTTCGGATCTTCCAGCCCGCCAAAAGCATTAAATAAGGATTTGAATAGCCCGCTTAATTCAAGCGTCATCAGGGCGAACTCCTGATCAAATTTTTGAGCAGCGCTTTCTTCTTCATAACTGTCAGATTCTTCTTTCACATTTTCAAAGCGCAAACGCTTGATACTGAGATCTTCCACGATGCTACAGGTGACCTGGTTGTTCCAGACCACTCCCAGATGCCTCGCCTGTTTGCCTGCATCAAGATGCGATTGAATCTCTTCGCCCATCAGGTCCTGACCTTTACAGCGAACTACATTACTTCCATCCGTTGGATTGAATAATTCACAGTCATCATTGATCTCAAAACCATCAGAGGCCTTGCCCTGCTTCAGCCAGCGTGTCATGACAGCACCCGGCGCATTTTTACTATCAGGTAGAGCAACGGGAAAGGAGCCCAGGGTATCCCTGAGCAGATTCAGAAATTCTTCGGCTTTAGGAGCGCTGGCAGAATCAACCACCAATAAATTGTCACGGCGGGAAATGTAAGCATAGATGCGAGTAGAGCGGGTAAAGGCTCTAGAAAGTAGTGAGCCATACATATCATCCTGGATTTCGCGCTTCTCCTTTCTATAGACCTTTCGCGCCTGCCGCTGTTCTATTTCAGCCACTTTCTCCGCAGTTGCTTCACGCACTACAGATGCTGGCAACAAGCGATCCTGCTTTTGCGCGCACACCAATATATAGTCACCTATTACGTGGGTTAGCATTGGCCCGGCCTCTTCACCTCCATCTTCGTTACTTTCTAATTCTGGCGCCGCATCACCCAGGGGGCTTACCCAGCCAATACGTGACTTTTCGAAATTCGAACAAGGAACAAAAGAGTTATCTGCCAGTTGAGATTCAAATTCTTCAATGGAGACTTCAAAGGGTTGGACGAGACAATACAGCCGGAGGTTTTTGAACCACATAAAAAATACGAGCCTTGGAGATTAGTTAAACTTAATGATTAGATTTAAAAAGGAGGCTGATTATGCAGTATCTATAGCTGAATTAAAAACAAGGAATTAATTTTGACATTTTTGTTAGAACCATGCTCTAAATAGAATCACTCTAGCGAAACAATGCGACGGTCAGTTTGATTAGCCTCACTCCAAACATTTTCCGTAAATTTACACTTTTCATGTTGGCAACAACCTGTTCTATTGGCGTATTTGCTCAAAAACCCGCCTGGGTACCGGTTGCTGAGCTTCTGCTGGGAAGTATGGGCAATGCTGATGCGCATATGATGTCCGAAGTAATGAATCGCTGCACTGCGCTGAATATGACTCTTTCAGGACTAACCGCATCGGAATCTCCAGACGTGTCACAAGGGTATGAAAACCAGGCCCTGCATCTGATCCAGAATGGCATCCTGATTGAATCGAATTCGGAAGAACAGGAGACCGGGATCGAGCCAGATATCGACAGGTTATCCGATGTGGCTGTGGAAACCGTGAAAGACATGCTTTCCATTTATAACAAATGGCTTAATGACAATTACGATGAAGCAGGATCTTATTTCAATAACGATTTTGAAATCGAAATGAAAGGATGCGAGCTGGCAGCGAAATTCGTTCTGCAATTGTCATCGGGTTAGATTCCTTAATCCCCCCCCCTAAAAATCCTTCCCGGTTTACTGGCATATTGCCTTGCCAGTATTTATGATGTTTTCCCTCTATCGCAGAAAATCTGAATCCTACTATGGCATTGTCATCAGGACCCAGGAGTCAGTCGACACTGAATCGGCGCAAATTGTTGCAGCTAACTGCCCTGGGGGCAGTGCTGGAAACAGGCTCATTTGCCGGATTTGCCCAGCAATCACAATTAAATAGTCTCGAGATTCGCCCCTTGGCAGGAAACCTTTTTCTGCTGACAGGTGCTGGCACTAATATGGTTGCTCAGGACACAACAGAGGGACTGCTGCTTACCGATGGCGGTTCTCCTGAATATAGTGAGCAGCTACTTGGTGAAGCAAGCGCCCTATCAGCTACCGGTACTATCAAAACCCTGATCAATACCAACTGGCGCCATGAACATAGCAGCCTTAACGAACTCGTCAGTTCAACGCTCACAGAAATCATTGCTCATGAAAATACCCGTCTGTGGATGAGCAATACCTTCACTGTTGACTGGGAAAACCGGCACTACACACCAAGACCAGAACATGCCTTGCCCACCCGCACCTTCTATGAAAATGATGTCATTGAAACCGGCATTGAGACTGTTGAACTTGGCGTGCTTCCCAGAGCTCATACCGACGGGGATATTTATGTGCATTTCCGCAGCGCCAATGTCCTGGTAGTCAGTGATCTTCTGGCTGTGAATGCCTGGCCTGTTATTGATTACAACACCGGTGGCTGGATTGGAGGGATGCTCGATGCCAGTGAAGCTATTCTTGGCCTTGCCGACGCGCAAACCCTGATAATTCCTGCGAATGGCGAGCCTCAACAGCTTAGCGCCGTTATAGCCCAGCGGGATATGTGCGCGGATATCATGAGCAAAGTAGAGACGGCCTATTCAGAAGCAAAAAGTTTTGAAGAGTTTCTGGCGACCAATCCGGCTCAGGCTTATATAGCCGAGCGTGGCAACGCAGATTTATTTTTGCTGCAAGCCTGGAAAAGTCTGGTAGATCATATCCGCTACACCCGGGATGTTTATTTCGTATGAAAAAACTCCTCTCCCTCACATTTACCTTAATGATAGCCTCCTCCGGCCAGACGCTTTTAGCAGCAGACGGTGATAATCACTGGGCAATGTTCGATCAATATTGTAGTGACTGCCACAACTCTGAGGACTGGGCGGGTGAGCTTTCCTTAGAGCTATTCAATGCTGATTCAGTAGGACAGGAACCCGAGGTCTTTGAAAAGGTAGTACGCAAACTACGCGGGCGGATGATGCCACCCCCTGGTCAAGACAAACCTGATGAGAACGACTACAACAGTTTAGTTACCTGGCTTGAAGGCGAGCTGGATGGTCAAGCTAATGTCATTCCCGGCTATGTGGATATGCGCAGGCTTAATCGTACGGAATATCAAAATGTCATCAAAGACCTGTTTGATCTGGAGATAAATGCCGCTGATTTGCTGCCCAGGGATGACATGAGCGATGGCTTCGACAACATCGCCAGTGTCCTCAGTGAAACCCCCTCTTTTGTGGATCAATATGTTTCCGCTGCCCGCACAGTGGCTGCCATGGCAGTTGGCGACCCTTCCGGAAAGGCCGAAGTAACCTCCTATTACTCGGAAGGTGAAGTTAATCAGTCTCGGCATAACGCGCGCATGCCATTAGGTACTCGTGGCGGTATTGTTGCCGATCATTATTTCCCACTGGATGGCGTGTATGAATTCAAAGTAGATGGCTTAGTCACAGGCGACTATGCCCCCGGCCTGGAATACAGGCACAAAGTACTGCTGTTTATAGATGATGAAGAAGTCTGGTCCCATGATGTGGGTGGTGATGCCGACATGAGAGAAGTTGACCAGAAACTGGCAACGGCTATCGCTGAACTCAATTCTGCTTTACAAGGCATTATGATTCCGGTCACAGCCGGTCAGCATAAAGTGGCACTCACATTCATGGCACGCTCATTGGTTGAAGCCGATGATATTTTTCAGCCTTTCACTCCAGGGGGCGGTGACAGCCGCATTATGTCGCCACGGCGTCTGGAAGTAGCCGGCCCTATAGAGGTTTCCGGCATTGGCAACACACCAAACCGGGAAAAAATCTTTATTTGCCAACCCTTAAGTACCAATCAGGAGTCCATCTGCGCTGGACAGATACTGGATTCTATTGCCAGTCGCGCCTTCCGTCGGCCTTTACTCTCTGGTGAGCTGGATTTAGCCATGACGTTCTACCGACGTGGACGTGAGCTGGGAGATTTTGATCTTGGTATTCGCACTGGTCTGTTGCCAATCCTGGTGAGCCCAAAATTTCTTTACCGGGCGGAGCCGCCTCCAGTTGATTTGCCTGCGGGGATGACCTTCCCACTGGATGACTATGCGCTGGCCTCTCGCCTGTCATTCTTTTTATGGAGCAGGCTGCCGGATGGTGAATTGCTGTCGCTGGCGGAAGAAGGCCGGTTGGCAGAACCCGATGTCATGAATGCCCAGGTACAACGCATGTTGGCAGATCCCAAGGCTGAAGCACTGGTGAGCAATTTTGCAAAACAGTGGCTGGAACTGCAGGAACTGGAAGGGTTCAATCCTGACCCTCTACTGTTTCCCAACGTTGACAGGGAATTGCGCAATGCGGCGCAGCAGGAAATTGAATTATTTCTAAGGTATATCTTGCTGGGCAATCGCAATGTGCTGGAACTGTTGACCTCATCAACGACCTACATCAATGAACGCCTTGCCCTGCACTATGACATCCCCAATGTTCAGGGAGATCGCTTGCGTGAAGTGACTCTGGAGAACCCAAATCGTCATGGACTATTGGGTAAAGCGGCAATACTGATGGTGACCTCTTATCCCAATCGCACAGCACCGGTGTTGCGCGGTGACTGGATTCTTTCTTACCTGACAGGGACACCACCGGCCAACCCGCCCCCCGATGTGGAAGCTTTTCCGGAAAATGAAGCAGGCATGCCGGCACGTACCGTACGTGAACGGCTGGAAACCCACCGCGCCAATCCTAACTGCAATGGTTGTCACGGGCTCATGGATCCATTGGGCTTTGCCCTGGAAAATTTCGATGCAGTAGGCCGTTGGCGGGAAAAAGACATCGACGCAGGTGAACTAATTGATTCCAGCGGTGAACTGGTGGATGGCACCCCTGTAAACAATCCCACCCAGTTGAGCCAGGCACTGACAAGTCGGCCGGATCTGTTGGTACAAACACTGACGGAAAAACTCATGACTTTTGCATTGGGTCGACGTGTCGATTATTTTGACATGCCCACTGTGCGCAATATAGTGACTCAAGCGCAGGAAAATGATTATCGCTTTTATTCTATAGTAAAAGGTATTGTGAATAGTGATGCATTTCGGTATCAGACAGTTGTTGATATCGAACAGGTTCTGGCATCTGAATAGTTTATAAATAGTTACCGATTTGGTAATAAAAGAGGTTAGGAGGAAAGTATGTTTCTTTCCAAAAAATATTTATCCCGCCGCCATGTATTGCGAGGCATGGGTACTGGTATTGCCCTCCCATTGCTGGATGCAATGATCCCGGCAGCCACTGCACTTGCACAGACTGCGGCCAATCCTTTTCCGCGTCTTGGTTTTATCTATCTGCCCCATGGCGCCGTGGCAGGCAAGTGGTCGCCCGATGCCACAGGTAGGGATTTTGACATTAAGCAAATCCTTAAACCACTTGAGCCTTACCGTGACAAGCTCACTATTGTGTCAGGCCTTGATAATGTCACCGCCAACGGGCCTGTGCATGCCATTACACCAGGCACCTGGCTAAGCAGCGTCACCCCCCGTCGCAGTCATGAACCGCTTGGTGGTATTACCGCCGACCAGATTGCAGCGCAGACCATTGGTCAAAACACACCGCTGCCCTCTATAGAAGTCGCCACTGAAGAAAGCGGCGGCGCGGCGGCTTGCGACAGTGGTTATGGCTGTACTTTCTCAACCACTATTTCTGTGCGCACGCCAACTCAACCCTTACCCATGGAATTCAATCCGCGCAAACTATTCCAAAGGCTTTTCGGTCAGGGAGATACAGTAGAAGAAAGAATGCTCCTTTCGCGGCAATTTACCAGCATGCTGGATGTGGTGACTGAAGAGGCCGCCACATTGAAACAGGAAGTGGGCGCCAGAGATGCGCAACGTATCGACACCTATCTTGATAGTGTTCGTGAAGTAGAGCGTCGAGTCCAGAACATAGAGAACCAGGATTTATCACACATGGTGTTGCCCGATGCGCCTGCTGGCATCCCGAGAAATTTCCCTGATCATATCAACCTGATGTTTGACATGATTGGTCTGGCACTGGAAGCCAATATGACCAATATCTATACCTTTATGATGGCCGCAGAAGTCAGCGATTTAACCTATAACCACATTGGTGTGGCCGAAGCCTTCCATCCGCTGTCTCATCACCAGGAAAATCCGCAAAAGTTGGATCGCCTCGCCCAAGTGCAAACCTGGCACACCGAAGTGTATGCAAAGTTTCTCGACAAGCTCGCTAACATGCCTGACGGGGATGGCAGCATGCTAGATCACAGCATCATGCTTTATGGCAGTAATATGAGTAACAGTAATTCGCATAGTCATATTGATCTGCCGCTAGCCGTACTGGGCGGCGGTGCAGGCGCCCTCACTGGTGGTCAGCATGTGCGTTACCCTACCGGTACTCCTATCTCCAATCTGGTTCTAACATTACTTCAACGTGCCGGTGTTCCAGTCGATTCGCTGGGCGACAGCACAGGTGAAATCAGCGAAGTTTGAAAAATAGTGTAATGAAACATTCCAACCTACTTTTTCTACTGTTTATAAGTTACTCCTTGCCGGTGCTTGGAGAGACTTTATTGGATGCGGCAAAGACAGGAGATGCATCGACTGCGCTGACCCTGTTAAACAATGACAATATTAATATCAGGGACAGCACAGGAACTACTGCTTTGCACTGGGCTGTCTACAACGATCAGCCGGAATTAGTAGCTGCACTAATAGAAACAGGTTCAAATGTAGAAACTGCAAATAATTATGGCGCCTCACCTTTAGGGGAGGCGGCAATAACAGGCAATCCCGACGTAATTGACATGTTACTGGCGGCTGGTGCAGACCCCGATGCAAGCAATCCTGAGGGGCAAACTGCACTGATGGTGCTGGCGCGCACGGAAAATATTGAGGCAGCAACAGTACTGCTTGAACATGGCGCAGACCCTGAGTTACGCGAAACCTGGAAAGCACAAAACGCACTCATGTGGGCAGCAGCCCGTAGTCGGCCGCAAATGATTAGTCTGTTAACAGGTTTTGGTGCTGATCCCAATGCCCAGGCTCGCATAAATGACTGGAAGCGTCAGACCACTGTTTTCCCCCGCTCAAAATATTTGCCGGCTGGTGGCCTGACACCAATGCTGTTTTCAGCTCGGGAAGGATGTCTTGAATGCGTTGTAGCTCTGGTGGAAGCTGGTGCCGATATAAACATGCCAAACCCGGATGAAATCACCCCGTTGTTAATAGCAATCCTCAATGCCAGGTTTGATGTAGCAAAATTCCTGATTGAGCAAGATGCGGATATCAACAAATGGGACAGGTGGGGACGCACTCCATTGTATTCTGCAATTGATTATAAAACCCTGCCTACTGGTGGCAGACCTGACCGACAATCAACTGATGACACACTCCCTGCGCAGCTCATTTCAATGCTCCTTGAAAAAGGCGCCAACCCGAATGCCCAATTAAAATTATTACCGCCGCATCGTAATGTGGTGGATGACCGTGGCCTGGACCTGACTCTGACCACAGGCGCTACTCCCCTGATGCGCGCGGCACGGGCGGGTGATACTGAATCTGTTGCCTTGTTGCTGGAGCATGGGGCACGCACCGACATTCGACAGTTGGAAAGAATGACTGCCCTGATGGTGGCAGCGGGCCTGCGCCAGTACAGCATCGACACCCGCGGTAAATATGTGACTGAAGAAGACGCCCTCGCCTCGACCCGCCTGATCCTGGAAGCCGGTGCCGATATTAAAGCAGTAGAACATTTTGGTCAGACAGCACTTCATGGCGCCGCTTTTCGTGGCTGGAACGATATGGTGCTTCTGCTGGTAGAATACGGTGCTGATTTGTCCATAAAGGATAATGACGGTTTCACCCCTCTAGATACTGCCTTGGGAAATATTCGCGGCATGGGTCGGGAAGCCACTCTGACAGTCATTAATGAAGACACGGCCAGACTAATTGAGAGCCTGGCATTAAAGACACCCTGAAACTTGATACAACAATCGAGGAACGACATGAAAATTTCAACAACTCTACTCTCATGTTTAGCTGCTTCTATTTTATTTGTGCAAGCCGCCAGCGCCCATCATTCCACAGCCATTTACGATATGGAAAACCCTGTTGAGCTACAGGGCAAGGTGGTTGAATTGCAATTCACCAATCCTCACGTCTTTATTATCCTTGCCGTTGAAAATGAAAGCGGCGAAGAAGTAATTTGGAGCCTGGAGGGTAGCAATACTTCCTTGATGTTGCGCCGAGGTTGGCGTCCGGACACATTGAAACCTGGTGATGAAATCAGAGTTAATTTTAGGCCCCTGCATAGTGGCTCCCCGGGGGGTAACTTTCGAGAAGTGAAGAATGCAGATGGCACGCCCTTTGACCCTTTAGCTGGCCGATAAAAACAAGCCCATAAGCCAGGAGAAATATCATGACTACAACACGAATATTGTGCCTTGCTGGTATCAGTCTATTGCTGAGCGCTTGCGAACAAAATACCGAGATCGCAGAAACACCGACTATTCAATATCCTGACTGGAGCGGCCAATGGTCCCGCATAGGAAGCCTCAATTGGCAGCCTGAAGGTTATGCAGAAGTGGGCCCTCCGCCTCTTAGTCCGGAATACCAGGCTCGGCGCGAGGAGTACCAGGAACTGCGTGACCAGGGCGTATTGGTGGGCGACCCTCCAGCTGCCTGTTTACCTCCAGGTATGCCGCGCCTTATGACCATGTCCTTCCCTTTTGAAATGGTTATCACTGAACAAACCTCTTACATTCTCGCAGACTGGGATAGTGCAGTACGTCGCATCTTTACTGATGGACGCGACTGGCCTGACTATATGCTGCCGGAATTCAATGGCTATTCTATTGGTCAGTGGCATGATGAAAACGAAGATGGTGTTTATGACATGCTTTCAGTAGAAACCCGTGCCATCAAGGGTCCACGCTCCTTTGACTCTACTGCCGTTGTACTCCATGACAACAATGAAACAGTGGTGCTTGAAGAATTCAGACGTATCGATGAGAGCACACTTGAAAATACAATTACCACGATTGACGATGCCCTGTCCGGCCCCTGGACTGTGCAAAGACGCTACAGCCACGAATCTTTTTCTGAAGATGTGCTCTGGGTGGAATACGTTTGCGCGGAAAACAACCGTCACATCAATTTGGGTGATGAATGGTATTTCCTGAATAAAGAAGAAGGAACGCTGGATCCTACAAGAGAAGGTCAGTCAAGACTGGTGCCGGAAGATTAAATCGACCGCCAGTCGAACTCTCTATCGCCGACTGCAAAGAAGAAAGGGTTAAGAATTTCTTCTTTCTGGTTGTAGCGGTAAATATTGAAATCGGTATCGGTCAGGATGCCGCCGGCAGCCTCAAGCACTGCCTGTGCTGCAGCTGTATCCCATTCAGAGGTCAGGGCAAGACGCGGGTAAATATCTGCCTTGCCTTCAGCCACCAGACAGATTTTCAGTGAGCTGCCCATACTGATCAGTTCCATTTGTGGAAATTTTATTGCAGCCCGTTCCAGCCAGTCTTCCAATTCATCCCCTTTATGGCTGCGGCTTGCAACAACCGCTATAGCGTGCTGATTTTCTTCAATCCTGGTTGTCTGTATTGCTTCCACACTACTATTTTCGATCCTGAAAGCGCCTTCAGGACTTCCGGTATATAGAATATCCAGTACCGGCACATACACAACACCCAGCAGAGGCCGGCCATTGTCTATAAGTGCAATGTTGACTGTGAACTCACCATTTCGGCTGATAAATTCCTTGGTACCGTCAAGGGGATCAACCAGCCAGTAGGTCTCCCAGGATTGTCGCTCTTGCCAGGAAACTATTTTTGATTCCTCTGATAGCACAGGAAGCCCCGGAGTCAATTCATACAGTGCTTCAACAATGATACGGTGGGCCGTTAAATCAGCTTCTGTTAGTGGCGAGTCATCGTCCTTGGTGGTGATATTCAGGTCTTCATCCCGATGATAGACCTCCAGTATGGCCTTACCGGCATCCAGGCTTATCGTTTTGATTCCATCAAGCAGTTTTTCGTAATTCATGTGTTAGCTATTGAGTTGAGAATTGGCCTTATGCGATCTGGATATTCCCTGGTATTTCCTTGCAAGAATTCGCGCAGGTTTTCAAAAACACCAGCTTCTTGTGAACAGTTCATTATAATAGCATTCATACTCTCCTTTTATGATATCTCCAAATGGTGAACTGGCAAAACATCGATAATGTGCTCCTGGATATGGACGGCACTTTGCTCGACCTTAGTTTTGATAATTATTTCTGGCTGGAGTTTCTGCCGCAAAAAATTTCAGATCACAAAACTATATCTCTGGAAGAAGCGACTAAAACTGTAACCTCACTTTCTGAATCCACTTATGGCAGTCTGCTCTGGTATTGCCTCGACCACTGGTCAGAAAAACTGGAGATGGACGTTGAAGCACTGAAAAAGGAAGTAAGACACCGGATCAAAATGCGGCCCCATTGCCAGGAATTACTTAGCTACCTGAAAAATCTCAACAAACGCGTCATTCTGGTGACCAACGCTCATCCCAAGGCGCTGGCTATCAAGGTCACTGCGTCCGGTTTACATGAGCATATGGAAGAAATGATCAGCTCACATGAGCTTGAACTGGCCAAGGAAAATGATGGCTTTTGGGAAAAGCTGGGCAATCGTGAATGTATTGATCTTACCCGTTCTCTGTTCATTGATGACAGTTTACCAGTGCTTGAATGCGCGCAAAGGAGTGGCATAAAGCATCTTATCCAGGTTTTACATCCTGATTCTAATAGCCAACCGCTTCAACCTTCACAGTTTCAGGGCATCATCCATCTGGATGAATTAATGGTAGCCTGAATTAATGTCTAATCCGCCAGACAAGGTTCGCCTGGACAAATGGCTTTGGGCGGCCCGCTTTTTCAAAACCCGATCCCTGGCCAAGAAGGCTATAGAAGGTGGCAAGGTGCGTTGCAATGGCGCACGCTGTAAAAGTAGTCGTGAAATCGAAGTGGACTATGTTCTTGAAATTCGCCAGGACTGGGATGAAAAAACTATTCTAGTAAAAGCGCTTTCTGATAAACGCGGCAGCGCACCACAGGCTTTGCTACTTTATGAAGAATCTCCTGAAAGCATAAAAAAGCGGGAATTAAATGCAGAGCAACGCAAAGCACAACGTGCGATGCAGCCAGTATCAGAGGGGAAACCAACCAAGCTGGACAGGCGAAAAATTCATCGCTTTAAAAATCAGCATCAAGAATAGAAAATCCAACACATAAATTTTCCAGACATCCTGCCAGATCAGACAAAATTAATTCTGTGGATAGTGGATCGATCTCTTTAATCAGTATTTATTGCCTTAGCACCTTGTAATTAACTATGGCATAATGCCCGGCCACGATTACAAAGCATCACTTCGAGCACTAAAACCCCAACAAAACCAAATGCTTACTGATTGGTGCAAGTGGCTTTTAAATAGTTGAGAGCTGCCCAAAACTAACGTTTACTATTTCAGGAAATATGCTTTGTCAGAACAATTAAAGCATCGCCTGAGCCAACTGTCAGGGTCTTCCAATATTGGCTGCCTCACTGACATTGGTCATGGCATTGAAAAAGAAAGCCTGCGGATTGACCCGCAAGGCCACATCGCCCAGACAATCCATCCGGCAGGTTTGGGCTCGCCGCTAACTCATCCCAGTATAACGACTGATTTTTCCGAAGCCCTACTTGAATTCATTACACCTGTCTTCAATTCTCCCGATGACAGTCTGAAATATTTATCAAACCTGCACACCTTTCTATTCACGCAGATGGATAGTGAAGAATTGCTTTGGGTTTCCAGTATGCCCTGTGTGTTGGAAGATGATAATCAAATACCCCTGGCTCAGTACGGCTCATCCAATGTGGGGAAATTGAAAACCCTGTACCGGTCAGGCCTGAGCCATAGATATGGCAGAGCCATGCAAACTATTGCCGGCATTCATTTCAATTTTTCACTGCCTGATACTTTTTGGGAACTGTATAAGGAATTTCTGAAATCCGATATGCCGCTCAAGGATTTTAAAACAGAACACTATTTCAGCCTGATTCGGAATTTTCGCCGTTATTCATGGCTGTTGTTGTATTTGTTTGGCGCTTCACCTGCAGTTTGTAAAAGTTTTTTACGTGGCAACACTGATCACACATTGGAATCTTACGATAAGGGCACTTTCTATCTGCCCCATGCCACTTGTCTTCGAATGGGCGACCTGGGATATACCAGTAACGCCCAGGCAGGACTGTATGTCAGTTACAACAACCTGGATGAATATGCCAGCAACCTGACTGCCGCCATCAAAACCCCTTATGCGCCTTACAGTAAATTTGCTCCTGAAAACGGAGAATACAAGCAGCTCAACGACGGTACCTTGCAGATTGAAAATGAGTTTTACAGCACCATACGCCCGAAACGAACTGCGCCTACTGGCACAAAGCCGGTCAATGTATTAAAAGAAGATGGCGTGGAATATATCGAAGTCCGCTGTCTTGATCTGAATCCTTTTCTGTCTGTTGGAATTGATGAAGAAGAAATTAATTTCCTTAACAGTTTTTTACTATTTTGCCTCCTGCGCAACAGCCCACCCTCAGACAATGCCGAATACAAAGAAATAGATGACAACCTGAAGACCGTAGTGAACAGGGGCAGAGAACCGGGGCTGGAATTAATGCATCAGGGCAACGCGATACCATTAAGTAACTGGGCAGCTGAAATCCTGAAGGAAACCAGCGCCATCGCCAAACTGATGGATGAAATTCATCAGCATGACGCTCATTCATCAGCCACAGCAGCACAACTAGCCAAAGTCACAGACAGCTCCCTGACGCCCTCTGCTAAAGTGTTACAAAGAATGGACGAGCTGAAAACACACTATTTTCACTTTGCCATGAACCAGTCCCTTGCTAATAGCGATTATTTCCGTGCTCTTAATCTGGATGACGCAAGCATGGTAACCTTGAAAGAAATGTCAGATAAATCCAATCAAGATAGACAGGCAATTGAAAAAACCGATACAGAAGATTTTGATAGTTTTCTCAAACGCATGAATGCAGACTAACTTAATCCAAATTATTAAAAAGCAAGCGAACGCCAATAATGATGAACCCGACTATTAATAAACTAATACAAACACGTTTAATCTATCTCTATATTTTCCTGTTCTGCGTATCTCTGTTGGCTATTGCCCTGTATATGGAAAAGGTCATGATGTTGGAGCCTTGCCCGCTTTGTATGACCCAGCGAGTTTTCTTTATCCTTGCAGGACTCACCTCACTCATCGCATTTATTCATAACCCGGTCGGAAAAGGAAAAATGATATATGGGTTAACGGCTGCAGTATTTGCTCTCAGTGGCGGTGGGTTTGCCATCCGGCAGATATGGTTACAGCACCTGCCCAAAGATCAGGTTCCAGCTTGCGGCCCAAGTGTTGCTTATATGTTCCAGGAATTTCCCTTCACTGAAGCATTAGCAACTATGTTCACCGGCGACGGCAATTGTGCCGAAATTACCTGGCAAGACCCGATAATTGGGATGAGCATTCCTCAATGGAGCCTGGTCGGGTTTGTAGCTCTGGCGGGGGTTTGCACCTTGCAGGCACTGCGCAAATAAACTTCTTTCGATAATTCTGGCTATTCATAAACACCTCTTCTAAGATTTGAGGCAGGTTGGTTCAATCTGGAATCTGCCTGTTCAGGGGATGAATATGAATAAAAACATCACAGCCGCCCGGCGCAAAGAAATCGAAGGCATTATTACCCGCTGGAAACAGCAGCGTGACTCCCTTCACGGTGACCTTGAAGAATCCCTCTACTCAGACCATGCTCTGCAGATTGATGTGCAGGACTTCCCTATTGAAAATTTCTGTGTATCCCTGATGGACTATATATCAACGGGTCATTTCGAGGTGTATGAAACCCTGCTTCATGAAAGCACTCAAGAACTGGAAGCAAATCGCGAATTACTGTCAGAGATCTATCAAAGTATAGAAACCACTACAGATTTAGCGCTGTCTTTTAATGACAAGTACAAGGATGAACAGGTGCATTCATCCGAGGACGCCACTTTACCGAAGGATCTTGTCAAGCTGGATAATGCCCTTGCCATTCGATTTGCACTGGAAGACCAGTTGCTGGAATTGACGAACGGATGAAATCGGATTCAGGAAAGCACCTGCTGGTTACCCTCAGTTTATTGGTTGCAGCATTCTTGTGTTACATAATCGGATATGGCCCCGGGTCCTGGGCATTTTTCCTGGTGGGAGGTGGTTTTGAAACAGCATTCTGGATCAGAATCCTAAGCAACCGGTATAAAAGTAAACAGCGCTTGCAGGCATTACAACAATCAGGCGAGAACACCAATCTATCGGGATGACTTATCTTTGTAATTTATCCTTTTAATTTATCTTTTTAATTTAACAACAACCACTATTCTTATTTTCTCCCGCGTCACCTGAAAGATGTGACAGGCCCTTGTTTTCAGCCGCTGCTCGCTCCCTGTTATTATCCAAATCTGCTTCAAATTGCACTGCAACTTCAGGCGCAATAAAAAGAAAGCTTTGCCTGGCCGGGCTATCCTGAAGCTGGCTATATTCCTCAATACTGACAGCTATACGTATACCTCTGGGGAAAACCAGACCCTGGTCATTTTTCAATTTCGCAAATGGCCCCCGGTATATTACGGTATGCCCTTTATCCTTTTTACCTGTAACAGGCTTGTTTGCTGTTACCGTGACTGAGCGGAACTCGATTCCTTCTACTATTTGCCAGGGCTTTTCGTCCCACTTATCGTAGGTCACATTTGCAAACCCGGCATCAAGAAAGACCTGGGCAAAATGCTGTTCCTGAAACGCACCGGAAATACAGCCACTCCATAGTTCGGTATCTTCTTTGAGATGCTGGGGAACAACTTCGTCAGAGACAATATCAGATATGGCTACACGGCCTCCCGGTTTCAAGACCCTGAATATTTCCGCAATCATCTGCGTTCGGTGTTTCTCATCCACCAGATTCAAAACACAGTTGCTGACCACGATATCAACAGTGGCATCTTTAATCAGAGGGCTAAATTGTTTTTGCTCTTCTTCCCATAGGGTTACTGCTTTTTGATCTAGCGAATCATTGGAAGCCAGATAGGCTTCCCTGGCGGTCAGGTCCAAAGCCAAGTCCTGAATATAGCCCTTGTAGAACTGAACCCTGTCTCCGCCCAGCTTATCTGCCATTTCCTGCTGGTATTTTCGAGCAAGCGTCAGCATTTCGTCAGTCATATCAATTCCAATGACCATGCCCTTTTCGCCAACCAGCTGTGCTGCCATGTAGCAAATCTTGCCACCACCGCTTCCCAGGTCCAGAACAGTGTCTCCTTCTCTGACATAACGGGAGGGGTCACCACAACCGTAATCCTTGTCGACAATTTCCTTTGGCAGTATTTTGAGCAGTGCAGCATCATAATCAACTGGGCAGCACAGGCTTTCCTGCACTTCTATCGCGCCTTCTGCGTACCGTTCAGAAACGTTGGATTCTGTATTCAACTTCTGTCTCCTGGTTATTCTTTTTATTGCCCGAGCTTGTGTGACTATGGAGGAGATCGCTTCGCTCATCCGCCTTACACTATGCGTCTATTTTTTATACTATATTTATCTACGCCAACGATGAAATTTCTCTAAATATGGATAGAGCCATTCCGGGGCATTTTTCTTTCGCCACGCACTGGCGGCAAACTTGTTGCTTTCGGATAAAGTCGGATAGATATGAATTGTTGACATAATTTTTTTCAGGCCCAGTCCATGTGTCATCGCTAAAACAAATTCATTGAGCAACTCTGCCGCATGATAGCCGACTATGGTAGCACCCAGGATTTTATCCTTGCCAGGCACTGTCAATATTTTCACAAAGCCCCTGTTCTCACCATCCGCAATAGCCCTGTCCAGATCATCTATATCGTAACGGGTGACTTCATATTCAATGGCCTGATCCTTGGCTTCTAATTCATTCAATCCTACTCTCGCCACTTCCGGGTCGATAAAGGTTGCCCAAGGCACGACCTTATAATTAACGCGAAATTTTTTGAACGAGCCAAACAGACTGTTAACAGCGGCAAACCAGGCCTGGTGTGAAGCCATATGAGTAAACAGATAGGGGCCAGCTACATCTCCACAGGCAAAAATATTCGGAATGCTGGTCTGAAGATATTCGTTCACGCTGACTGTACCATTTCCATTAATCGCCACACCAAGATCCTGTAAGCCAAAATTGTCAGTATTGGCCTTTCTTCCCAGTGCTATCAACACCTGGGTGAATGGGATTTCCACTTCCTTATCTTTATGCCTGGCGATGGCCAATTTACTCCCATCAGAGTTTTGAAAATTTACCAGGTCATGCGCAGTTAGCACTCGAATTCCTTCATCACTGAAGTACTGTTCAATGGCCGCCGAAACTTCAGGGTCCTCTCTGGGCAGCAGGCGATCTCCCCGCTGCACGATAGTAACCTTGGAGCATAGCCTTGAAAAAGCTTGAGCCAACTCGCAACCAATGGGGCCGCCGCCAGCCACCAGCATCTGTTCTGGCAAGCCCTCAAGGCTCCAGACAGTATCCGATGTGCAGTAACCGGTTTCTTCTATTCCCGGAATATTCGGAACAAAAGGCCTGGCCCCGGTAGCGATAACAATATTGCGTGTTGTTATTACCTTGTCATTGACCTTCACATGGTATGGCGAAGTAATTGTTGCTTCACCTTCAACACAATCAACGCCAAGACTGGTGTAACGTTCTCTCGAATCATGTGGCGCTATGGCTTCAATTGCATGATGCACCCGTTTCATGACTGCTTTAAAATCTGGAGTTGCAACGGCTTCCTTTAAACCAAATTCGTCACCACGACCAATCAGATGATTTACTGAGGCGCTACGTAAAAGTGTTTTGCTTGGAACGCACCCTGTATTTAGGCAATCGCCGCCCATAACGCCCTTTTCTATCAGAGTCACTTTGGCTTTAACCAATGAAGCAATATAGGACGTGACCAACCCTGCAGAGCCAGCACCAATCACCACCATGTTGGTATCAAAGCTGTTTGGTTTTTTGAAATTTCTCATGGATTTTCTTGTCTTGAAGAAATTTACAGACGCCCTGGCCAGCCAGGGGAAAATAGCCAACGCCACAACTGCCCGGATTACGCCAACATTAAACACATCAGGTAGAGAGGTGGCCGAACCCAGTTCTGAGCCTACGTTGACATACAATACCGTGCCAAACAGCATGCCCAACTGGCTGATAATATAAAATGCCCTTGCGGAAATAGGGGTCAGTGCCATCACTACATTGACCAGGAAAAAGGGAAAAGCCGGAATCATTCTCAGCGTGAAAAGATAAAAAATACCATCCCTTTCAATACCGTGGTTTATAGCCTTTAACTTGTCGCCGAATTTATTCTGTACCCAATCCCTGAAAATAAGACGAGACGCAAGAAATGCCAGTGTTGCGCCAATAGTGCTGGCAAAAGACACCAACAATAGCCCCCACCATAATCCAAAAATACCGCCCCCGGCAATAGTCAGGATAGCGGCAGCAGGGAGAGAAAGTGCAGCAATCAGTACATATAAAGAGAAGTAAATCAGGCTTGTTTGCCAGAAATTGTTTTCCTTATAAGCAATTATTATGTCTTTCTGGCCCTGGAAATATTCCAGATTAAAATACTGCTGCGCATCGACTATAAAAAACAGTGCGAGTATTGAAAGTATAATCAACAGCAGGATTATTTTTGTTCTGCTCATAATGAAATGATTTGTTAATTGATTTGTTAAATATTGAGCCAGTAGTTTGTCTTGACCACAGTGTTGACCGGGAAATGCTAACAACCTTGCTTTTCCCACGCTACATGTCAGGAGTTTTATGTTATATAGTGTCGGCCTTCACGCTTTTTTTTATTAACAACCTGAGTTGTTTCAGGGTGTTAAGAGTATTGAGTTTAGCTGATTTCAGGAGCAAAGGGTGTCTGAAAACCGATTTACAAGACAGTTCCCCGCAACCCGTTTAAGGCGCATGCGGCACGATGATTTCAGCCGTCGCCTGATGCGTGAAACTGTACTGACCCCTGATGATCTGATTTGTCCGGTATTTGTTATAGAAGGCACTGCCAAACGCGAGCCAGTACCTTCCATGCCGGGTGTTGAACGACTGAGCCTGGATGAACTGGCCAAAGAAGCAAAAGCCATCGAAAAGCTGGGAATACCTGCCATGGCCATTTTCCCGGTGCCTGATCCTGCAACCAAGTCAACGGATGCAAATGAATCCTGGAATACAGACGGCCTAGCCCAACGAGCAATAAAAACTGTCAAGCTAGCGTGCCCGGAACTTGGCGTGATAACTGATGTTGCACTGGATCCTTTCACGACTCACGGTCAAGACGGTATTACTGACGATAAGGGTTACGTGGTGAACGATATCACTGTAGAAATCCTGGTAAAACAAGCCCTGTCTCATGCAGAAGCCGGCGCTGATGTAGTGGCCCCTTCAGACATGATGGATGGCAGAATAGGGGCAATCCGTTCAGGGCTTGAAGCCTCTGGACATATTAATACCCGTATCCTGGCCTACTCGGCGAAATATGCTTCTGCTTTTTATGGACCATTTCGGGATGCAGTAGGCTCGGCTAGCAATCTTGGCGGTGCCGGTAAAGAAAACTACCAGATGGACCCTGCTAATTCAGACGAAGCACTACATGAAGTAGCAATGGACCTTCAGGAAGGCGCCGACATGGTCATGGTAAAGCCGGCCATGCCATATCTAGACATAGTGCGCCGGGTGAAAGATGAATTTGGCGTGCCAACCTTTGCGTACCAGGTCAGTGGTGAATACGCGATGCTTGCCGCCGCTTTTGAAAAAGGCTGGCTCGATCCAGACAAAATAATCCTGGAATCACTGTCTGGCATCAAACGTGCTGGCGCTGATGGCATACTCACTTATTTTGCCAAGACGGCTGCTGAAAGAATTCAGAGATAGTTTGTTTCTATTTAAATGTATTACGACTTAGCCAGCACAACTATTCAGCTAAATTTTCTACTATGAGCTTGAATACTGGCAGTTTGCCCTTATTATTAGTTCCCATAAAATAATTAATCCCATTCCCACAGCAAGGAAACCCTGATGAGCGAAAACCTCACCCATGTAACTGATGAAAACTTTGAAGAAGAAGTCCTGAATGCCACCGGCCCCGTACTTGTGGATTTTTGGGCAGAGTGGTGTGGGCCCTGCAAAATGATTGCTCCTGTACTGGCCGAAGTTGCTGAAGAATATGGGGACAAACTTAAAGTAGTCAAACTGGATGTTGAATCCAATCCAGACACCGCTCCCAAATACAATGTAAAGGGAATTCCAACACTGATCCTGTTCAAAAACGGTGCGGCGGAAGCCAAAAAAGTTGGCGCATTGTCAAAATCCCAACTGGCTGCATTTATCGACAGCTCAATCTGAAAATGCTTTAGCGCATTTTTATTCATCTCCTGGCCATCTTAAAAGCTCCGTTTATCGATATTGGCCAGGAGACAACACTACAATCCCTATACTACGGGTGCTATTAATAAGTTAAAAACCCCAATTTTTTTCTGGACACTCTTATATTGTGGTGATAGATTAGCCACCTGCTCGTCACCTCGACCTCTTTTCCAAGAGCAGAATCCAAAAACTACAATCAATAAAACGACCAAAACAACGATCAAAGTAACGATCTGAATTATTATTCAATTACTCACCAAATAAACTAAATAACTCCCAACCAGACGGATTCAATCTGTTCGTCTCCTAAATCCGCTCAAGCAGCCCAATTTTTACACCATGAATCTTTCTGAACTTAAAACTAAACCTATCTCTGAATTGCTCGAAACCGCCCATGAAATGGGCCTGGATAATGTTTCCAGAACACGTAAACAAGATGTCATTTTCCACATGCTCAAACGCCATGCGAAAAATGGTGAAGATATTTATGGCGATGGTGTCTTGGAAATATTGCAGGATGGATTTGGATTCCTGCGCTCGTCGGATGCATCCTACCTGGCAGGACCAGATGACATTTATGTCTCCCCTAGTCAGATCAGGCGCTTCAATTTAAGAACGGGAGACACAATAGCCGGCAAGATTCGCCCCCCAAAAGAAGGCGAACGTTACTTTGCTCTTCTCAAGGTTAATGAAGTCAATTTTGACAAGCCAGAAAATTCCCGCCAGAAAGTCCTTTTTGAAAACCTCACTCCACTTTTTCCAGATGAACGATTGATACTCGAGTCTGGTAACGGCAGCTCAGAGGACCTTAGTGCCCGAGTAATCGATTTGGTTGCCCCGATTGGCAAAGGCCAGCGCGGACTAATTGTGTCACCTCCGAAAGCCGGCAAAACCCTGATCCTTCAAAACATGGCACAGGCCATTACCCGAAACGCCCCGGACTGCAGATTAATTGTTTTGTTAATCGATGAAAGGCCAGAAGAAGTTACTGAAATGAAACGCTCTGTGCGTGGAGAGGTGGTTGCAAGTACTTTTGATGAGCCACCATCGCGCCATGTCCAGGTAGCAGAAATGGTAATAGAAAAAGCCAAGCGCCTGGTAGAGCACAAAGAAGACGTTATTATTTTGCTCGACTCCATGACTCGTCTTGCCCGTGCTTATAACACTATTATTCCTTCGTCAGGTAAAGTATTGACCGGCGGTGTGGATGCGCATGCTCTGGAAAGACCAAAACGTTTTTTCGGTGCCGCACGTAATGTGGAAGAAGGTGGCAGCCTCACTATCATTTCAACCTGCTTGATTGAAACCGGCTCAAAAATGGACGAGGTTATTTACGAGGAATTCAAGGGAACTGGAAACATGGAATTACACCTTGACCGCAAAATGGCGGAGAAGCGTGTTTATCCTGCAATCAATGTTCGCCGTTCAGGAACTCGTCGTGAAGATTTGCTCACTACGGAAGAAGAACTGCAACGTATCTGGATCCTGCGTAAACTTCTTACTTCCATGGAAGACGTTCCAGCAACTGAATTTATTCTCGACAAACTGAAAGACACCAAGACCAATGACGAATTTTTCAAGGCTATGAAGCGTAAATAAAAACGTAAGTATCCAGAGAAAATAATGAGTTTTTGGTACAGGTGATCTCCCTTCACCTCTTTCATCACCATCGGTAGGATTTTTGATGACTCAATTCCGGGATTTGCGTGAATTCATTCAGACTCTGGAGAATGCAGGTGAACTGAAACGCATAACAACCGAAGTTGATCCCTATCTTGAAATCACAGAAATCTGTGACCGCACACTAAAGCAACAGGGTCCCGCCCTGTTATTCGAAAATCCCAAAGGTTATTCAATTCCTGTGCTTGGCAACTTGTTTGGTACGCCAAAACGGGTAGCCATGGCCATGGGCCAGGATGACGTGGCATCGCTTAGAGAAGTGGGTAAATTACTGGCTTTTCTGAAGGAGCCTGAACCTCCAGCGGGATGGAAAGATCTTCTGGAAAAAGCGCCAAAATTTAAAAACGCGCTGTACTTGTCACCGAAAGAAGTTAAGAAGCCGCTTTGTCAGGAGGTGGTTATCGAGGGTGACGATGTTGACCTCACCACTCTGCCAATACAGACCTGCTGGCCTGATGATATAGGACCTTTGATTACCTGGCCTCTGGTAATTACCAAAGGGCCAAACAAGGATCGTCAGAATCTTGGCATTTATAGAATGCAGCTTATCGGCAAAAATAAACTGATTATGCGCTGGCTTGCCCAACGTGGCGGTGCACTGGATTTTCGGGAATGGAAAGAAAAACATCCCGGAAAACCTTTTCCAGTTTCTGTTGCCATCGGCGCTGATCCGGCAACTATTCTTGCGACGGTCACCCCGGTACCAGACACTCTTTCAGAATACGCCTTTGCGGGCCTGCTCCGTGGAGGTAAAACCGAAGTGGCAAAATCACTGGGTAATGACCTGCAAGTTCCCGCATCGGCTGAATTTGTTCTGGAGGGCGAAATTGTACCTGACGAGATGGCAGAGGAAGGACCATTCGGGGATCACACCGGCTACTATAATGAAGTAGAAACATTTCCGGTATTTACTGTTACCCGTATCACTCACCGCAAAAATCCTGTTTACCACAGCACCTACACGGGTAGACCACCCGATGAGCCTGCAGTACTAGGTGTCGCGCTGAACGAAGTGTTCATTCCTATACTCCAGAAACAATTTCCAGAAATCGTGGATTTCTATCTGCCCCCTGAAGGCTGCTCTTACCGCATGGCAGTAGTAAGCATGAAAAAGCAATATCCCGGACATGCAAAACGCGTGATGATGGGAGTCTGGTCTTTTTTACGCCAGTTTATGTATACCAAATTCATTATTGTGACTGATGATGATGTTGATGTCCGCAACTGGGAGGATGTGATCTGGGCTATTACTACACGTATGGACCCCGCAAGGGACACGGTCATTATTGAAAACACGCCTATCGATTACCTGGATTTTGCATCACCAGTGTCAGGCCTGGGTTCAAAAATAGGCTTCGATGCCACAACAAAATTTTCTGCTGAATCTACTCGCGAATGGGGTCGGCCTATCAGTATGTCAGACGAGGTGGTTAAAAAGATTGATGACTTGTGGGATGAGTTGGGGATTTGATTAAACAGGGACAGATTATATTGAGCGGCTTGGTATTGAACATTTCTTACAGCAATACATTCAACTAGAAACCATACCTGAACTTGACCAAAATCTGTCCCGTGGATTGATGAAAAGCATCAATCCGGCATCGGTAGATCAGGTAGTTTGTGGTCAAGTTGCTCCATGGCTTTACCATAAAGAGTGGCGCTCTGTGCATGCTCGCCCATATGATCAAGCAATCGCGCCAGTTCAGCATTGGCTTCTGCTGACAATTCTCTACTTTTTGAAAATCTCAAGGTGCTCTCAAAGTATTCCCTGGCCTTGCCCCACAGTCTGTTTCTTAAACTGGCACGACCAAGACTTAGCATGAGCGGGCTATTGTTGGGCCTGGACTTCAGCCACTTCTCCAGCAAGACCAGCAATTGTCCTGAATCCGGGGCATCAATATAGCCAGTTAGCAGAACTACTCTGTCGCTCCACTGGTTTTTCAGGAAAACCGAAGCCGTAGTCAGCGCTTCATCGTCTTGAGAAAATTCGAGCAGCTTGTGTAAATAAGCCAGCGTTATTTCTTCTCCCTTCCTGACCTTTTTATCTGTGTTCTCCCATTGTCTGATAAGGGCCGCGGCGCCACCGGTTTCGGTAGTAATAGAACGTATTTTTTCGGATGCAATAGTTTCCCTGAGCTGTATCAGTTCATCACTTTTTATTACCTTATACTTTTCCAGTTCCGGTAAAAGCGCATTCAGTTTCTCCCAGTCATCAACCGATTGGAAAATAGTTTTCGTCAGATTCAGTACATAAGGACTACCTGGCACTTCCTTATCCAGAGCTAGAAGTATCGCCAGGCTTTGTTCAATTTTTCCAGAACGATATTCCAACAAGGCCTTTAACGATTTGATGCCCGGCTTACCTCCTTGTGATTTGAGAACAGCCTGTTCAAGGCAATAGTTCGTTGATGAGTTATCGCCACGTTGCCAGGCGGCCAGACTAGCAGCCAGCAAATTAAATACAGGACTTTCAACACGATCTGCATTTTCCACGAGCAATTTGTAGGCATCTTGCCAGTGCCCAAGAAGCAGTAGCCGTAACCCTTCTTCACTGGCTTGTGCTGCTTTTTTCCTGCGTCTGGATGCGCCCAGAAAGGAATTGCCCCGGAAAAGGCCTAATGGATTGAGCTTGCTTGCAAGATGAATCAAGCCGTAAATTAAAACGAGCAAAAGCAGCAGGAATAACACCATGGCTACCAGCGTTGTTTCCAAAGACCAGCTACCAAAGGAAACCAGGACATAGCCAGGGTTATCGCCAAGTACGCTGAAAAGCCAGGCTCCAACACCAAGGGCCAGGAGGCTATAAATAAATACTCTGATCATTGCTGACCTGCTTGCTGCGCAGGAAGTGTCCGGATGGATAGAATTTCTTCAAGTGCTGCTCGCGACCTGTTGAGAGGTGGCGCTTCTGACACGACACGACGCCGACTCAAGTCTCCAAGAGTGGTAAGCAGCGCCTCTTTCACAGCCTCATCTCCGACCAGAAACCTGTCTATATTTTGAGACGCCTTTCCAAGGCTGGACGCATAAACTTCCTGCTCACCTTTGAGCAAAGCTGTTCTGCCCTGTTCTATTTGGAGTTGAATGGTTTGCGCCAAGGCTGCTTCCTGGCCTGGTGTCATTAAAGGTTGTATCGGCACATCCCTGCGTCTAACCACAAAATAATCATCCAGTGTCTGTCGTATTTTGTTAAAAAATGCGGAGAGCATGCCACTGTCATCTTGCTCCACATTATTATCAGAAAAATTAACCCGGTCACCGCTCTCTATCTGCGTTGCCAGATCATTATCCATCTGCAATGTCAGTGCTTGTTCCGCAACCGCACCCAGGTTCAGATAAATTTCCTGGACATCCACCTCAGAGATTGCACGAATGGATGCCAACTCTCCGGCAAGAATTTCCCGGACAGAAAATATTGCAGGATCATCGATTTGTTTCAGAACATCGTCTGCTGCAATAAATAAAGCCTGGGCAGTACGAATACTCTGATTTACCACAAGATGTTGTTGAGCCAGCCGCAACAATGAAGCAGCTTCAGCCAACAGCCACTCCTGACTTGCTCCTGGGTTATTGGTAGTAATCCTTAGTCGCGTACTGACAAGCTCATTCTCAAGGCGGCTGATTGCTGCAGCTTGCTCCTGGATAAAATTACTGGACTCCTGTCGGGTTTGCGTCAGAGAAGTTTCCAGGTTGCGAACTAATGTCTGTAGCTGGTTGATGCGTTCACCAGCTTCGTTTCGCTGCCCGTTGAGCGCATTTTGCTGATCGAATAATACGCCTACAGCCTTATCCTGTTCGTAGACCATATAGCCAATGAAGCAAATACTTAAAACAAGAACAAAGTTAAAAAATAAATCTATAAAAATCGCACCCTTGCTCTTGGGATTTGCGAATTCCTTATTAGCGGAATGATCGACAGGTGTTTCTTTTAATATTTCTTTTGATCCGGCCATTTGGTGTCAGTAACCAGTTTTTAAGCGCAGCTGTTAAAGGTTTTCTTCAATGCTTTCGATTATAGCCTTATCGTCTGCGCCTGACATGGTAATCATTTGTGTGAATTCCAACTCCCCGGCAAGATCAGCCAGCCTGGACGAAGAAACATAAACAGGCATGGATGAAGGAGTTAATCCATCACGCTGCAGTAATACTGTGAAATTTGCCAATGCTTCCGCGCTGGTCACCACTACGGCATCAGGGGATGCGTTTTTATAAACCTGACCCAGAACCCCGGGCTCATAATCTGGGCAAACTCGCCGATAGATTTCCAGATATTCCACCCTGGCACCACGACTACCGAGTGATTCAGCGAGTAGTTCTCGTCCATTTACACCACGAACAATCAGCGCCTTTTTATGCTCAATGTCAGACAGTGACTCAAGCGCCAGAAGGGCTTCGCTACTCATGAGCTCTGCTGGATATTCTGCTGCGACATCAAAGCTTTCTAAAACCGCCGCCGTAGTTGGTCCCACAGCATAAACTGCAAGCCGAACTGGAAACTGGGGCCAGTAATCCTGGATCAGTGCCATACCAAGGCTAGCTGCATTGGTGCTGATGAAAAACAACAGATCGTATTGGTCCAGCTCCAGAATTTTAGCCTTGATGGATTCATCCAAAGCCAGAGGTTCTATTGCCAACATAGGCAGTGATCTGACTTTTGCTTTTTTTTCTTCAAGGGCTGCAGTCAGGCTATCAGCCTGTCCTGCGGGGCGTGTAAGCCAGATTGTTTTACCTTCAAGCATACAATGGCATCCAACTAGGAAATTTCAGGATTCATCCAGTTTCGCCAGGATTTCATCCGCGCCCTGATTAAGAAGCTCATCGGCTACCAGCTCACCAAGTGCTTCACCTTGCCTGGATGGCCCGGATTGCTCACTAAATAAAAGTCGGGACCCGTCAGGCTCACCAACAAGTCCTCGAATGTAGATTTGTTCAGTTTCTTCTTGTCCTTGCAACTGAGCCAGGCAGGCAATAGGTACCTGGCAGCCGCCATTCAGGCGCGTATTCATTGCCCTCTCGGCTCTGACACACAGCGAGGTGTCCCTGTGTTCCAATGGCTTCAGCAACTCCATGACAGCGGTATCGCCAGCCCTGCATTCAACACCAATAGCACCTTGCCCACCTGCAGGCAGGCAAATTTCCGGTTCCAGATAACTCGTTATCCTCTGACTCATATCCAGCCTGATCAGTCCTGCGGCAGCAAGAATAATAGCGTTGTATTGGCCTTCGTCGAGTTTACGCAGCCGCGTGTTGACATTACCGCGCAGATTTCTGATCTCAAGATCTGGTCGCCTGGCTTTCAACTGGCACTGCCTGCGTAAACTGGAACTGCCAACTATGGCTGCTTCCGGCAACTCATCTATCGCGCCAAATTCATTAGAGACAAAAGCATCCCTGAAATCCTCCCGTTTGCATATCACTGCCAGTTGCAAACCCTCGGGAAAAATCATTGGGACATCTTTCATGGAGTGCACGGCGATATCGGCCCTGTCTTCAAGAATTGCTGTTTCCAGCTCTTTCATGAACAGGCCCTTGCCGCCAATTTTGGCCAGTGGTGCATCGAGTATCTGGTCGCCGCGAGTGGTCATGGGAAGAAGTGTTATGTCCAGTTCGGGGTGACATTGCTGCAAAGCCCGACTGACATACTCCGCCTGCCACATAGCTAATGGACTTTCTCGGGTAGCAATGCGAAGAATATCCTTACTCATACTACTTATTGAACTTACCTGAATTAGGGCATTCTTTGCCGGTGTGATACCGCAAATCAGTTTTACGGGAGAGTCCGACTATTTTACCCGTTATCAATACCGAAGCTACCCCATAGACGGGTCAGGTTGCTATAATCGCCGCTTCTCTTTTTACGCTACCTATTGATTTGAACTGAAATGAGCCAGGACAAGCAGACTGACAAGCCTTGGGGCGGGCGCTTTTCTGAACCCACTGATGCTTTCGTGGAACGGTTTACCGCGTCTGTCAGTTTTGACCAGCGCCTGTATCAGGTAGATATTGCCGGCTCAATTGCTCATGCCACCATGCTTGGCAACACAGGCATTCTCAGCAAGGAAGAAGCCACTCAGATTGTCAAAGGGCTGGAAGCTATCAGGGATGAAATCACCTCTGGTGACTTTGAATGGTCTATCAGCCTTGAAGATGTGCACATGAATATCGAATCTGCACTGATTGCAAAAATAGGTGACGTCGGCAAAAAACTGCATACAGGAAGATCGAGAAACGATCAGGTTGCTACTGATATTAGATTGTACCTGCGTAGTGAAATCGACTCTCTTAGTGAAGCTATCAGACAGGTTCAGAAAGGCATCGTCAATCTGGCGGAGAACGAAACTGAAACCATTATGCCTGGCTTCACCCATTTGCAAACTGCGCAGCCCATCAGTTTTGCCCACCACCTGATGGCCTGGTACGAAATGCTACAGCGAGATTATGAGCGCATGCAGGATTGCCGAAAACGAGTAAATATTTGCCCGTTGGGTGCTGCTGCCCTGGCAGGCACTGCTTTTCCTGTAGACAGGCACATGACTGCTGAACTGCTTGGTTTTGACAAGCCCGCGGCTAATTCTCTGGATGCTGTAAGTGATCGTGATTTCGCTATTGAGTTTTGCGCGGCCGCCAGTTTGGTGATGACACACCTGTCCAGAATTTCGGAAGAGCTTGTTATCTGGACATCGGCACAGTTTGATTTCATAGAACTGCCTGACAGGTTTTGTACCGGCTCTTCCATCATGCCGCAGAAGAAAAACCCTGATGTCCCGGAGTTAGTACGTGGAAAAACAGGTCGTGTATACGGCCACCTTGTTTCTTTGTTAACTCTAATGAAAGCCCAGCCGCTTGCTTACAACAAAGACAATCAAGAAGACAAAGAACCCTTATTCGACACACTGGACACTGTAAACGACTGCCTCAAAGCCTTTGCCAACATGATTCCCGCAATCAAGTCCAAGGGTTGCAATATGCGTGACGCCGCACTGAAAGGCTTTTCAACAGCCACCGATCTGGCAGATTACCTGGTCAGAAAAGGCACGGCATTCCGAGACGCCCACGAAGTTGTAGGTAAAGCTGTGGCTTTCGGGATTATCGAGGGCAAAGATCTGAGCGAGATGACTCTGGCCGAGCTACAGAACTTTTCATCTGACATCGAGGATGATGTTTTTGCTGTGCTTACTGTAGAAGGATCTCTGGCAGCCCGCAATCATATAGGCGGCACTGCATCAGAACAGGTCAGTCAGGCAATCGCTACTGCGAAAAAGAATTTTAAGTAAACCCCTTTAAATATAATTAACAGGGACATTACATGGAACTAAACGCTGAAATAATAGCCCTTTACATCATCCCCTGGGCTGTAAAAATAATAACTGCCCTGGCTATTTTCTATATCGGAAGAATGATCGCAAAATCCTTGACGGGATTCGTCAAACAAATAATGCGCAAGTCCAAAACGGATGAAGCTCTGGTGAGTTTTCTGAGCAGCATCATCTACACCGTCTTGCTGATCGCGGTCATTCTTGCAGCAGTAGACCAGTTGGGAGTCAATGTCACTTCACTACTGGCCATCCTCAGCGTAGCCGGTCTGGCAGTCGGCCTGGCCTTAAAAGACTCCCTGTCCAATTTTGCTGCTGGCATTATGATCTTGATTTTCCGTCCATTCAAGATCGGCGATTTTGTGACTATCGGAGGAACTTCCGGTGTAGTAGACGAGATAGGTCTGTTCTGCGTGTTGATGCACACAGGCGATAACCAACGCATAATCATCCCCAACTCTGCTGTTTATGGAAACACCATTACCAACACCAGTGCTTTACCTACCAGGCGCATAGACCTTGTTATGGGCATTGGTTATGACGACAACATTGGCACAGCGAAAAATATTATTTTAGAAATTATTGCCAGTGATGAGCGTATTCTTGCTGAACCTGAACCCGTTATTGCCGTAGCAGAATTGGCAGATAGCAGTGTTAATCTGGTAGTAAGGCCCTGGGTAAATGCAGCAGACTACTGGGCAGTGCGCTTCCATCTACTTGAAACCATGAAGGTCAAACTTGAAGAAGGCGGTATCAGCATCCCTTATCCACAAAGGGATATTCACGTCTACAACGAAGACTCAGAGTAATAGTAGCTGAAGGAAAAAACTCAATCTGGACGCCGGATGCAGAATTCCGGCGTTAGATGCGGTCGAAGTAGTATAGGTTCAACAGATTCTTTTCGAAGCACCGCCAGCATTTGAGTTGGCTTGATGTCACCTGCAAGAATTGCCTCTTCATCTCTCGCATGCACTCTGTCAATAAAATCCCTGTCCCACTCCCCCTTTGCATCAAAATTATGCCCAAAAGGCCTGTCTATAAATACTGTTACCAGGTTGGCGAAGGGGATGAATAATTCAAAATGAAATGTTTCTGTCAGCAATGGCAGAATATCCTGAGCGCGAATACCTTCAAAACTGTGCTCTGAACAATCGTGGTTGATGTATTGCGCTTCCTGCCTTTTTAGTAGCTGGTTGTAACGATAGGGTTCAGGTAGCTCTTCCCAGAACTCTTTAACAAGCTCCAGTGCTTCCGGCCACCTCTGGTGCCCATTGCGACCGATCATATCTGAAGTCAGGAAATGGCTTTCTGCATGCATGGCCTGCTTTATGGAAGCGAACAAAATTTCCAGCTCTACTACGTGATGCAGACACTGGTTGGCCATCACGATGTCGTAACTTTTTGCAGGCTCCCAGTGGTTAAAATCACCCACTACTGGATTGATATAGTCCTCTACCCCCCGCTCTGCTGCATGCACCCTGCCACGCTCCAGCATGGTTTCATTGATATCTATGCAATCAATGATAAAAGTCGAGATGTTTTGGTCGAGAAGTTTCCTTGCCAGCCTGGCTTCCATATCGCAGTTCCCCGAACCCAGGCTGACGATCTGAATCATCTGATCTGGATGGGCGTGTTGAAACTTTTGCACATACAGGGAAAAAAACTGTTCGGGGTCAGTGATCTCAAGCTGGTGGAATTTTTTTGGCGCAAGGTGCTTGTTTGACCAGTAATGGAATATTTCTGGCAGCTCATGCACGTTAGTGCAATCGTTAAAGTTTTCCAATTCACTGGCAATGCGGGACTGGTACTCAGCCTCCTTTTTAGCTTCCTTGCCAGCATCCTTGCCAGAATCGCTGTTAAAAAGTTTGCCGAGACTTTTCCGTATTGTTTTCAGCATATTTGATTCAGTGCAAAAAAATCTATCTGGACATTTGCCTGTTGCAGGCACATGGATGTCAGTTTATCTGGCAATTTTTCACCATCCGCATCGCAAACCCAGTGGTTGTTCTGCAGATCAAAATGAAAACCGCCTGATTTAGCGGCCAACCATAATTGTTTTGTTGCCGACTGTCTGGTGATTATAATAGAAGAGCCGTCAGGGCAGGTCAGCGTAAGAATGTCGTTCACCGACTCAAAATCAATATCTGCATCATTGTTATCTATAACTGCCTCAACCGCTTCTTCAACAGCCAAAAGCGTCTGCTCATAGTGGGTACTGAAATCCAGCTCAGCCATAATTATTTGCCGTTGGAAAGGAGGGAGCCTCTGATCACGCTGAAGCTATTCATAATTAATCAGGGACTCCCTATTATATCGGCCTGGCATGAAATGCATAAGCCCCATGAAATCAGTATAATCGCGGCTTCATTGATTACCTGAAACCAGTCGGTTTATGAAAAAAGTACTGCCACTGTTGTTGATCAGCCTGTGTATGTTGGTCGGCTGCGGGCAAAAGGGGCCTTTGGTACCACCTCCGGCTTCCGAGGTCAGCCAGTAAACCCAGTCGATTTTTTCAATCTGTTATGGAAAATTTTCAATACCAGGACAATCAGCTATGTGCTGAAGAGGTGCCCCTGACCCAAATTGCAGAGCAATTTGGCACGCCTTGTTTTGTCTATTCCAAAGCGGGGCTGGTGCAGCAATACAGCGCTTATTCTCAGGCCTTATCTGGCTGTGAACATCTGGTTTGTTACGCTGTGAAAGCCAATTCCAACCTTGCTGTGCTAAGTGTATTGGCGCGGCTCGGCTGCGGGTTCGATATTGTTTCTGGCGGCGAACTGGCAAGAGTTATCGCTGCTGGCGGCGATCCAACGAAGGTGATTTTTTCTGGAGTTGGTAAAACCCTGAATGAAATGGATGCCGCTCTAGACGCTGGCATCCATTGCTTCAATATTGAATCCGCCCAGGAACTACAGCAACTAAACCAACTGGCCATGGACAGGAACCAACGAGCATCCATTTCGATACGGGTTAATCCTGATGTAGATGCAGGCACACACCCTTATATTTCTACGGGCCTGAAAGAAAACAAGTTTGGCATTTCAATGCAGGATGCGCGCGAGCTTTACCGGCAGTCTGCTGATATGGAAGGACTTGAAATCATCGGCGTTGATTGTCATATAGGCTCTCAACTGACCAGCACCGCCCCATTCCTGGCTGCACTGGAAAGAACTCTCATGCTGATTGATGATCTTGCCGCTGATGGTATTGCCATCCGGCACCTGGATATTGGCGGTGGACTGGGTGTCATTTACCGTGACGAGAACCCACCTGAACCAGAAGAACTGATCTCGCAGGTCAGAGCAACTCTTGGCGACAGGCCCCTGAAACTAATCCTGGAACCTGGCCGTTCCATTTGCGCCAATGCCGGTATCCTGCTGACCCGGGTAATTAATATTAAAGCTAATGGGGGGAAAAATTTCGCCATAGTCGATGCGGCCATGAACGATATTATCCGCCCGGCGTTATATCAGGCTTGGATGGATGTGGTGCCTGTTGAGTCTGAAAACAGCGTTGAGGCCAGAACCTATGATGTGGTGGGACCAATCTGTGAATCCGGTGATTTCATTGCCCGCGACAGGGATCTTGCCATTGCTACCGGCGACTTGTTGGCTGTTCGCTCTGCAGGAGCCTACTGTTTCGCCATGAGCTCCAATTACAATACCCGAAACAGGGCCGCTGAATTGCTTGTGGATGGCGGTGAGATTCACCTGGCCCGGCGCCGGGAAAGCTTCCAGGATCAAATAGCCCTAGAAACACCACTGCCTTGAGGTGAGTCATGATTATTGAATTCACTAAAATGCACGGACTTGGTAATGATTTCGTTGTCCTTGACGGCGTCAGTAGCGAATTCAATCTCAGCAGGCAGCAAATCCGCTCTCTGGGCGACCGGCACACTGGTATTGGCTTCGACCAGATGCTGATCATTGCACCTGCCACAGCCGCCGGATTTGATTTTTCCTATCTTGTCTATAATCCAGATGGAAGTCAGGCAGAAAATTGCGGCAATGGGGCCCGCTGTTTGGTGAGTTTTATCAGGAACAGGGGCCTGAGTGACAAAAACGAATTCACCCTGCAATTAGTCAATGGCAGCCTGCATTGCCAGTCAGAGGCAGATGGTAATGTCACAGTTGATATGGGCGCCCCGATATTTGAGCCGAAAAGTATCCCCTTTAAAGCAGACAAACTGGCTGATACCTACCCATTAATCCTGCCAGGGGGAGAAAATCTGGAAGTAGCAGTGCTTTCCATGGGCAATCCCCATGCTGTGCTCATAGTTCCTGATGTTGACCAGGCACCGGTCCAGCAATGGGGGCCCTTGATTGAAAACCACGAGAATTTCCCTGACCGGGTCAATGCCGGTTTCATGCAGGTTGTTAATGCAGGTACAATCAGACTCAGGGTATTCGAACGCGGTGCAGGCGAAACCCTGGCCTGTGGCACAGGTGCTTGTGCTGCAGTAGTTGCCGGAATCCAGCAAGGCCTTCTGGATAATTCTGTCACAGTCCAACTGCCCGTCGGTGACCTGCTGATAAACTGGCAGGGAGAGAATTCACCGGTATACAAAACAGGTCCCGCAGAGACGGTTTTTGAAGGAAGTATAGAGCTATGAAGCCAGATCCCAGCAATGAGCAATCGGATTTAGATGCATTGAATGACGACTCGGTAAGTCGCTATCTCACTGATAACCCGGAGTTCTTCAACCGAAAAGCCGACCTGCTGCTGGGATTAAGCATACCCCATGAAAGTGGTGCAGCCATCTCGCTGCTGGAGCGCCAGGTTGCCATGTATCGTGAGCGCAATCTTGAACTTCAAAACAGGATCAATGATTTCATTTTTAATGCCGAGGAAAATGACGCCCTCTTTGAGAGAACTCGCATTGTCATCCTTGAACTTCTAAAAACCAATAATCTTGGCGAACTATCCAAAGCGGTGGAAGTCACTCTGAAATCTGAATTTGCAGCGCATGCCAGCAGATTGTTTTTTATCGGTGCAAACTTTTCAGGCAGCGAAGACGATAAAAAAGATAAAAATGAAAATAACAATGTCCGCACACTGGAAGAAAAGCCGGCAAGGAAAACGCTGGGCAAGCTGTATGAAAAGAAACGAACTTTTTGCTGCGAGCTGACACCCGAACAGGCCAAGCTACTGTTTCCAGATACCAAGAAAGATATTCTTTCAGCCGCCATAATTCCTGTTCACCTGAATGAAACATTGCGAAAAGAATCTGGCACGGGCATGCCAACCCTGGTTATAGGCAGTGAAAAGCACAACCACTTCAATACCAGTCTGGATACCCTGTTCCTGGATTTCATTGGCGAAATCCTGTCAGCACATATTTCTCTCCTTAAAAGTTAACCCCTGGACTTCTCGCCATAATCGGCAACAGCGCTAAATAATCACCAGCAAATTCTTTGATGAACACACCTCCCCTCGTTTCTGTCCTCATCCGCACGAAAGACAGAAAAGCTATGTTGCAGGAAACGCTGGAATCTGTGTTTTCACAAACCTATGATGCAGTTGAAATTCTGATACTAAATGATGGTGGAGAGGATTTTTCTACAGAATTATTAGCCAATGCCGATAACAATGTCCGCTGGATCAACAATACTGGCGAGCATGGCCGCTCCAGTGCGGCCAACCTGGCCCTGATCGAAGCAAAAGGAAATTACTGTTTGTTTCTCGATGACGATGACAGCATCGACGCTGAACATATTTCAAACCTGGTATCCGCGTTGGGCGACTCGCCAGATTACAAAATTGCCTACAGCGCTGTCCGGACAATTTCCAACGAAGTAAAAGAAAAATCTCCTTCTTTTGCATTTGCTTTCGATCCTGTCAGGCTGATGATTGAAAACTATATTCCTATCCATGCCGTACTGTTTGATCGTGAACTCAGCAAGAACTTCAAATTTGACACAGCATTTGATCGCTTTGAAGATTGGGATTTTTGGCTTCAGCTTGCTGAGTCCCAACCATTTCTGTTTGTAGACAAGTGCACGGCCAACTATCGAGTGGACAGCAACAGCGGTTTTGGTGCCAAGGAAAACCCTGAAGAATCCATGGATACTTACCGGTTTGCACTGTTCAAAAAATGGCTCGCCCTCTGGCCCCAGGAAAAACTGCTAGCCCTGATTGATCGCAGTCGGGAATTCCCCCGTATTGAAGTGCTTGAAAAAGCAATAAACGAACTAAAAGAAAATCTGAATGAAAAGGATGGATTTAATTCAGAACTCAACACACGCATAGAAGAGCGTGACAACACTATTTTGAAGCAGCAAAAAGAACTTGTCTCTACAACATTGAAGCAGCAAAAAGAACTTGTCTCTACAACAAGAGAACTGCATGCCGCTGAACAGGATCTCAACGAATCTGAAAATGAGTTGCGAAATCAGTTAAAGCAAAAGCAAACCTTACTAAAAGAATTGCAGGTTATTCATAACAGTAGAAGTTGGAAGTTAACCAAACCCCTGAGACTTATTACCAAGCTGCGTTATTTTCTCCGCACAGAAGGGATCGGTGGAGTGATGGCACGAATCAGGATAAAGCTGGCAGTCAGGGGTAGGCGCATTAAGAAAATTACTCCCGACTCTCCGGTTACCGAACAATTTTCACCGCTCGCCTTTACAGAATTTGAGCAACCTGACTGCAGCATCGTCATTCCTGTCTACAACCAGTATCCCTATACCTTCCATTGCCTGAAGAGCCTGCTCGATCATAGCCGTGATGAATCTTTTGAAGTAATTGTGGTTGATGACTGTTCATCAGACAAAACCCAGGAAATGCTGGCTGGTGTCAGCGGTATTCGCGTTGTAAAAAACACCGAGAACCTGGGCTTCATCAAATCCTGTAATGCAGGTGCTGAAGCGGCACGCGGCGAATATCTGGTCATCCTTAACAATGACACGGAAGTGCGTGATGGCTGGCTCATCGCAATGCGGCAAACTTTTAGTGACTTTCCCGATGCAGGGCTGGTAGGAGCCAGGCTGGTATTTGCGGATGGTTCCCTGCAAGAAGCAGGCGGTATTGTCTGGCGTGATGGTTCGGCCTGGAATTATGGGCGTGGCGATGATCCCAACATCCCGGACTATGCCTATTGTCGTCAGGCTGATTATTGTTCCGGAGCCTGTCTGATGATTCCGCTCAAGGATTTCAAGGAGCTAGGTGGTTTTGACACTCATTATGCTCCTGCTTACTACGAAGACACTGACTTGGCATTCAAGGTGAGGGAGGCGGGGAAAAAAGTGTACGTCCAGCCCAATGCCACCATCATCCACTTTGAAGGCATTACCTCAGGAACTGATACAGGCAGCGGCGCGAAACAGTATCAGGATATCAACCACAAAAAATTTACAGAACGCTGGCAGAACAACCTGAATGAGCACCGGCCCAACGGGCGGCTGCCTCAGTTAGAAAAAGAGCGCCATGTAAAAAAACGGATATTGATCATTGACGCCCGCGTACTGATGCCGGACCATGATTCGGGTTCGTTGCGGATGTTTAACATTCTCAAGATTCTGCAAAAACTTGAGTATAAAGTCACGTTCGTCCCTGCGAATTTGCATCATCATGAAAAGTACACACCACAAATGCAGGCCATTGGCATTGAATGCCAGTACCAGCCTTATGTGCAAAGTGTCAGCAAATATCTGGAAGATCACGGCCTACTGTTCGATGCCGTCATACTCAGCCGCGCTGATTACGCAGAAAAATACATCGATGATGTCCGCCAGTACTGCCCCAATGCACAGGTGCTTTTCGACACAGTAGACCTGCATTTCCTGCGTGAACAACGCGAAGCCGAGCTAAATAATGACAAAGCGCTAATGGATTCTGCAGTCATGCGTAAAAGTCAGGAGCTTGCAGTTGCGCGCAAAGCAGATGTCACTCTTGTGGTCAGTCCTGTTGAACTGGAGTTATTTCGTGAAGAGGCCCCTGATATTAATGTCAGTCTGCTAAGCAATGTCCACGAAATGTACGCCACAGGAAAAACGTTCAGCGAACGCAAAGACATGTTGTTTATCGGCAACTTTGAGCATCCACCCAACACTGATGCCATGGAATTCTTTCTGAACGAAATCTTTCCGCTGGTGCACAAGGAAAACCCTGATCTTAATCTTTTGATTGTCGGCGGACACGCTCCTTCCCACCTCAAGGCCAGAGCGACCAAGCAGATTCAGTTTACGGGTTTCATCGTCGACATCACCCCGCTGTTTGAAAATATCAGATTGTCCATTGCGCCATTGCGATACGGCGCGGGCGTTAAAGGCAAGATCAATTCCAGTATGTCCTACGGTGTCCCTGCTGTTGTTACCAGCATGGCTGCAGAGGGTATGAACCTGGATCATGGAAAAGACATTCTGATCGCGGACGAGGCAGAAGAATTTGCCCGGGAAATACTACGCCTTTATGCGGATGAAACCTTGTGGAAAGCACTGTCTAAAGCAGGCAAGGAAAACATCGAAACGCATTTTTCCTTTACTGCGGCAGAAGCACAGCTCAGAGAAGTTCTTCCTGGTTAAGGGTCTGGTTGTTATCAGGCAAATCCAGGGCGATAGGATGAGTCCACTCCCCTTTTTCTGCCTTTAGCCAAAAATACAGCAGTGACAATATTCCCAGGCCCAGGCCAGTGATAACCCCTGCATCCACTATACCGCGCCATGGCTGAGGGGTAATCCTCAACAACATGACCAGGCCAACAATACAAAGTGTGAGCACCCAGGAAACTATTTTCCGTTTCCTCGTGGCATGGATATAGCCCATGCAAAACACCGGTGCCAGCAATGCAAGAACAGGATGGGATTCGCTGCGAAGATGCCGCGCCCGGGCAACAACTCGCGGAGAAAATGCCAGGTGAAAACCTTTATAACCCTCAGTCCATGCCATCCAGGGTACAAACACGATCAGAGAAATCCAGTGCAGGGGCCCAAGCGAATAATCTGCCAATTCCAGCATGCGAGGTGTAAGCCTGGCAATCGCATAACCAAGAAACAGAATGACACCGGAAACGCCCCAGTAAAATCCCAATAAGCGCAAAGTAATTCCTGCTAATAGATGGAAAAAATCGACGGCGGCATTGTAACAAAGAATCACTAGGCCAGTGACTGGAATGC
This sequence comes from Gammaproteobacteria bacterium, assembly GCA_029245395.1. Classification (GTDB taxonomy): domain Bacteria; phylum Pseudomonadota; class Gammaproteobacteria; order Pseudomonadales; family Pseudohongiellaceae; genus Eutrophocola. The sequence continues at coordinate 414,848 of JAQWPL010000029.1, read as the reverse complement.
GTTTTATGACCAGAGCTTTTATTAATTAAGGGATACAAAGGTTCCCTGTAACCCTTTTTGCTATAATCAAGACACTTTTCTACCTGTGACTACAGTGCACCGGGGTTGTAGATGACAATAAAACTAGCCGTAGTGATGGACCCAATCAGGGACATCAGCTTCAAAAAAGATACAACTCTGGCCATGCTAAACGCAGCGCAGCAACGGGGCTGGGAGCTTATATACATAGAACAGCGTGGACTATACCTGGAAGACGGGAAAGCCATGGCTATCATGCAGGACCTCAGTGTAAAAATGGATCCTGATGACTGGTATACGCTTGGCCCTGAACAAAGACAGAGTCTAAGTACCGTGGATGTCATCTTGATGCGCAAGGACCCCCCTTTTAATCGCGAATACATTTACAGCACATACATGCTTGAACAAGCTGAACGTGAAGGTGTGCTTGTCGTCAATAAGCCTCAGGCTTTAAGAGATTTCAACGAGAAAGTCAGTGCAACACTGTTCCCCCAGTGCTGCACACCTGTACTGGTAACCCAGGACAAGGATTTACTGATGGAATTTCACAATACTCATGGTGATGTCATCTTCAAGCCACTGGACGGCATGGGTGGGACAGGTATTTTCAGGCTCAAACTGAGCGAGCCGAATGTCAGCGTCATCATTGAGACGCTGACAGAATACGGTACCCGTCAGATCATGGCACAGACATTTATTCCTGAAATCTCCACCAGTGGTGACAAACGCATTCTCATGATAAATGGTGAATCCATCGGCTATGCCCTTGCCCGCCTTCCCGCCAAAAATGAAACCCGAGGCAATCTCGCCGCCGGAGGCACTGCAAAAGGGGTCGAGCTGTCGGACAGAGATCGCTGGATTTGTGAACAAGTAGGCCCTACTCTGAAAGAAAATGGATTACTCTTTGTTGGTATTGATGTGATTGGCGACTACATGACAGAAATTAATGTTACCAGCCCAACCTGTGTCAGGGAGCTGGATGAAGCCTTTAACCTGGATATTTCAGGCCAGCTCATGGATTGCATTGACGAAAAATTAAAAACAGATAAATGACTTGATTCAACAACAGCCGATGAAATTTTCATAATCACCCTTAATACGCTTATAACGCCATTATGAAGAACGCCGCAGCCGCTGAAGCAACTTCCCTTTCCGGCGAAAGATTCGGCTTTACCATGTTTGTCTCAATTTGCATTCACGGGGTGATTATTCTTGGCGTAGGCTTTGGTATATACGAGCAGGCAAACTCCAGTAGCTCACTTGAAATCACTCTGGCCCAATACCGCAGTCAGGAGGCACCGGAAGAAGCAGATTTTCTGGCTCAGGAAAATCAGCAGGGCAGTGGCAGTCAGGAAGAAAAAGCCGCCCCCAGCACACCAGTTGAATCCCGATTTAATGACGATGTAATACAAGACGTGAGCCCTTTTGTTGAACCCCGTTCGGCTGAACCGCAAGAACAAAGTCAGGTTATTGCAACAGAAGCCGAGGCCCTTGAGGAAATCAACGAGGAAACCACCCAGGAGCCTGTACAGGAAACTGCAGAACAACCTCTGGAAAATCTGACTGAAAATCAGATCAATGACAGACTGGCAAGTTTACAGGCACAACTGGATATACGCCGTCAGGCCTATGCCAAACGACCGCGACGCTACACCATATCTTCCGCTTCCACAGAAAAAGCCCGTGACGCTTTGTACCTGGATAACTGGCGCAAAAAAGTCGAGGCTGTAGGCAACCTGCACTATCCCTCTGAAGCCAGCACGCGCGGCATCTACGGAAACCTCCGACTGCTGGTTTCCCTGCGTTCAGACGGCACAGTATCTCAAGTGCGCGTACTGAGCTCATCCGGGCACGAGGTTCTGGATAAATCCGCCATCAGAATTGTACATCTGGCAGCACCCTTCGATGCTTTTCCTGAAGACTTGCGTCAGGAAGCTGATATTCTGGATATCATCCGCACCTGGCAGTTCCAGCGTAATAATTCACTGATAAGTTTTTAATCAAACCGCTTGAATCCATCAATTCCACACCAATATTAAAGTTTCAAAAGAAAATAACGTAAATCAAAGAGCAATGAACGAAGAACAACTGGATCTGACAAACCACTTTTTGATTGCCATGCCGCAACTTAACGGCTCTTATTTTGGCAATTCAGTGGTCTACATGTGGCAGCATGGTGAAGACGGCGCACTTGGCATTGTGGTTAACCTGCCGTTGCAGTTAAAACTCAAAGAAATTTTCAGCCAGTTGGAAATATCCGTGCAACGCCCTGAAAGAGGTGAAGAGCCTGTCCTTTCAGGCGGACCAGTTGAAACCGATAAAGGCTTCATCCTGCATGATGACCAGCGCAACTGGGCATCTACGCTGCACATCACGAATGACATCAGTATCACTACATCCAAGGATATTCTGGATGACATCAGCCGCGGTGAAGGTCCTGAAAACTACCTTGTGGCTCTGGGATGCGCGGGTTGGAGTGCGGGTCAGCTGGAACAGGAGATTACTGGTAATTCCTGGGTCACCTGCCCGGCGAGTAAAGATATAATTTTTTCCCGTGAATTCACCAAAAAACCTGATATGGCCGCCGCCACCCTTGGTTTCAATATGGCACAAATGACTACCGATGTTGGTCGCAGCTAAACCATTTCGAACAGGCCTGACATTCTGAATTCTTCTGCTCTTACTCTTCTCTGCTTTGATTTCGGTACACGAAAAATTGGTGTAGCGGTTGGGCAAACAGTTACCTCGACGGCTTCATCGCTACCAACCATAAAAGCAGAAGATGGCGAACCGGATTGGCAATCACTGGAACAGATAGTTGGCCAATGGAAACCGGGCGCATTTTTAGTGGGCATGCCCTACAACATGGATGGTTCAGAAAGTAAAATGACTTCCAGGGTTCAGGCATTTATCAAACAACTGAACGCCCGTTTTACTATCCCATGTCATACGATTGATGAGAGGCTCAGTACCAGAGAGGCAAAAGAAATTAGCCGGGAAAACGCCGAAGCATCAGGGAAGAAATTTAATGACAGGAACGAAGTGGATAGTTTTGCAGCACAACTTATTCTGGAATCATGGCTTGTTAACAGGGACAGACTCTGAAACACATCTACGCTTTAAGCAGATAGAATTACTAAAAGTAAATTTGTTGAATCAAGTTCACGTAGACCAAAGTCTTTCCCGTGAAAAGGCACCTCGGTGCCTTTTCTTATTTAACCAGCCATCCAACGGCTGACTGATTAAATCTGAGAAGGATCCTTGGCTTTAGACATCGCTTCCTGCTTATCTACCAGGCCTTTTTCAACAAGCACTTTCAGGCACTGATCCAGCGTCTGCATGCCATGGGTTTGACCGGTTTGGATCGCCGAATACATCTGCGCAATTTTATCTTCCCTGATCAGATTCCTGATCGCTGAAGTACCAATCATAATTTCGTGGGCTGCCACACGGCCACCACCTACCTTTTTGAGCAGAGCCTGAGCTACCACAGCCTGGAGTGATTCCGACAACATGGAGCGCACCATGCTTTTTTCAGCCGCGGGGAATACATCCACAATCCTGTCAATTGTTTTGGCAGCAGAGGTGGTATGCAGCGTACCAAACACAAGGTGACCGGTTTCTGCTGCAGTCAACGCCAAGCGAATAGTTTCCAAATCCCTGAGCTCACCTACCAGAATGATGTCTGGATCTTCACGCAGTGCCGAACGCAGGGCTTCATTAAACCCATGGGTATCACGATGTACTTCACGCTGGTTGATAAGAGACTTTTTACTTTCATGAACAAATTCGATAGGGTCTTCAATAGTCAGAATATGTTCGTACCTGGTGCTATTGATGTAATCAATCATGGCAGCCATCGTGGTACTTTTACCTGATCCTGTTGGCCCGGTTACAGCAATAAGACCACGGGGAGTATTTGAGATATCCTCAAATACCTTACCCATGCCAAGTTGCTCCATGTTCAGTACCGTAGAAGGAATAGTCCGGAATACAGCGGCCGCACCGCGGTTCTGGACAAAGGCATTGACTCTGAAACGTGCCAGGCCGGGTATTTCAAAGGAAAAGTCAGACTCCAGGAATTCTTCATAATCCTTGCGTTGCTTGTCATTCATGATTTCATAAATGAGGCCATGGACATCCTTGTGATCCATCGGTTCGACATTAATTCGTCTGATGTCGCCATCAACGCGGATGAGCGGAGGCATACCTGCAGTCACATGAAGGTCTGACGAGCCTTGCTTTACACTGAAATTAAGTAATTCCTGAATATTCATCTGCTTTGACACCCCATATAATTAGCCTCTAGAAAGGAAAGAAGCATGTCGTTGAGCATACCAGAAAATATTGAAAAAATTCGCCATCTGATTTCTCAGTATGAGAAAAAGTATGCTCGAATTCCTGATTCAGTGCGATTGATCGCCGTCGGTAAAACCCATCCAGCCGACAAGATTCGACAGGCTGTTGCTGCAGGTCAGGTACACTTCGCCGAGAACTATCTACAGGAAGCGGTGGAAAAAATCCGTGAGCTGCATGACCTCGATATCGTCTGGCATTTCATCGGCCCTATTCAATCAAACAAAACTCATTCAATCGTCGAAAATTTCCACTGGGTACATAGTGTAGACCGCTTGAAAATTGCCCAACGCCTCAGCGAACAGCGCCCAGCCAATTTGGCGCCGCTAAAGATATTACTGCAAGTAAATATTAGCGGGGAAGAGAGTAAATCAGGGATAGCTCTTGATGAACTTGAGCAATTGGCTGCCGATTGTAATGAGCTGCCGGGGCTAATCCTTTCAGGACTTATGGCCATACCAGCACCGACTGATGACTTCGAGGCACAACGGCAACAGTTCCGGCAACTACGGGAAGGCAGGGACAACTTGTTGTCTCGTGGTTTGGACAACTGTATTGAGCTTTCCATGGGCATGAGCGGCGACTTTGAAGCGGCGATTGCCGAAGGTGCAACAATGATTCGTATTGGTACTGACATCTTCGGGCCGCGTGTAAACCGGTCAGAACCTCAACCTTGAAACAGGCGCATATTGTCACTATTTTAAGGCGCTTTTGTTTAAGGCGATTTACTTTAAGGGTCTATTCATTAAGGTACAATGCCTGAATGTCAGAACACACTGAAAGTGATAACGTGACCGTAGGTTTTATCGGTGCCGGGAATATGGCGACCGCCCTCATTGATGGCCTGCTCGCCAATGGTTGGAGTGCTGCGCAGATGCGCGCATCTGATACTGATCAGTCCAGACTCGAACTCCTGGCCGAAAAAGGCGTCACCACCTGCACTGACAATCAATCGGTAATTGAAAACTCAAGCCTGGTTATCCTGGCTGTAAAACCCCAAATTATGGGTGAGGTGCTGGGTCCACTCAAGGAATCCATGGTGGATAATTCGTGTTTGCTGGTTTCCATTGCGGCTGGTATTTCCATGGAAAATTTACAGGCATGGACACACCCGAAGCAGGCAATTGTCCGCTGCATGCCCAATACCCCCGCACTGGTTCAGGCCGGTGCAAGCGCCCTTTTCTCCAACCCCGGTTGCAACGAGTCACAACGAAACCAGGCCGAGGAAGTGTTGAAGGCTGTCGGGATTGTTACCTGGCTGGATAAGGAAGAGGCCATGGATGCAGTAACTGCATTATCTGGCTCCGGACCGGCTTATTTCTTCCTGTTAATGGAGGCCATGCAGAAAGCGGCTGTAACACTGGGGCTGGATAAAGACACCGCAGAAATTTTGTGCCAGCAAACGGCGCTGGGTGCAGCAAAACTTGCCCAATCCAGTGATGTAGATGTAGAGGAATTGCGTCGCAGGGTGACATCACCTGGTGGCACAACCGAAGCAGCTCTCAAGCAGTTTGAATCCGAGGATTTCAATGCTATTGTTGGCCGCGCACTGGACGAAGCAGCACGCCGCTCTCGCGAGCTGGCAGCTCCAGCAGCAACAGATGATTAATTAATAAAGAGTCGTACTAAAGCATGGGAAATTCAATAGGACAAGCAGTCGTGCTTGTAGTAAATACGCTCGGAGGTTTGCTGGTGCTTGCTTTGCTGCTGCGTTTTCTTCTGCAGGTAACCCGGGCCGATTTCTATAATCCGGTATCACAATCCCTGGTAAAAATGACGTCGTTCGTGCTCAATCCACTGCGCAAGTTCATTCCCTCCTGGCGCAATGTCGATATTGTCTCAGTGCTGGTGGCCCTGATATTTAGCACACTGGCCACAGCGCTAATGATTGCAGCCTCCGGCTTTGTCTTGCCAGGTATCGGCACACTTATTAGCTGGACCTTTCTGGGGGTCCTGTCAATGATTCTGAAAATTTATAAGTGGGGGCTGGTTATCTCCATCATTGCCAGTTGGGTAGTTCCTCATAGTGGAAATCCTGTCTTGTTGCTGATTCATCAACTTCTGGATCCATTGCAGTCACTATTCCGGAAAGTGATTCCTCCTATGGGAGGGCTGGATTTTTCCCCGATATTTATATTCCTGGGTATCCAGGTGGTTGAAATCATGGTTGTCGGCTCCCTTAGACAGGGGTTTGGACTCAGCACCCAGGTGGCCCAGTTTGTAATCGGCATTTGACGCAATCAGAAAAATGAATGCGTGTGCTTTGTAGTTTTTAACTATTTTCTTTACTGTTTTTTTAACTATCTTTTTAGTCATCCGCTCTACTTTTAGTATTTTTTTAACATGGCAAAAACCATTCCAGCAGATTCCGTTGGGCTCGTAGGACCGGAACTCATCCATTTTGATGAGCCCCTGGTGCTTCGCAGTGGCAGTGTCATTAACGACTATGACCTGATGGTAGAAACCTACGGCGAGCTGAATGCGGATAAAAGCAATGCCATTCTTATCTGCCACGCACTCAGTGGCGACCATCATGCGGCTGGCTACCACGATGCGGCCAATGAAAAGGAAAAGCCCGGTTGGTGGGATTACTGTATAGGTCCTGGCAAGGCCTTCGACACTAACCAATTCTATATTGTCAGTTTGAACAATCTCGGCGGTTGTGCCGGCAGTACCGGGCCCTCTACCATCAACCCGGAAACCGGAAAACCCTTCGGGCCTGATTTTCCAATTATCACTGTTCGCGACTGGGTAAACAGCCAGGCCCGGCTAGCTGACCACCTGGGTATTGAGCAATGGGCGGCTGTTATTGGCGGCAGCCTTGGTGGCATGCAGGTCATGCGCTGGGCCATTTCCTACCCACTGCGACTGCGCCATGCCATTATCATCGCGGCCGCGCCTAAATTGTCAGCACAAAACATTGCCTTTAATGAAATAGCCCGGCAGTCCATCACCAGTGATCCTGACTTTCATGCCGGCCGCTACCATGACCATGACACCTATCCCAAGCGAGGTCTGACACTGGCGAGGATGATAGGTCATGTGACCTACTTGTCGGACGGCGCCATGCGTGACAAATTCGGTAAGGATGCCATCAAGGGCAACTTCGGCAGGGATCTTAGAACAGGCAAACTGAATTTCAGCTATGAGGTGGACTTTCAGGTGGAAAGCTACCTGCAATATAAGGGCGAATCTTTTTCAGGCCAGTTCGACGCAAATACCTATCTGCTGATTACCAAAACTCTAGATTATTTTGATCCGGCCGTGGACTTTGACTCTGACCTTAGCAAAGCCTTCGCTCAAAGCAATTGTAAATATCTGGTAATTTCATTTTCCAGTGACTGGCGCTTTCCGCCCGAGCGATCAAAGGAAATTGTTAACACCTTACTGAAAGCCAAACAGCAAGTAAGTTACCTCGAAGTTGAAGCCGACCAGGGCCATGATGCCTTTTTGCTGCCCATACCTCGTTATATCAACGCATTGAAATCCTATTTGGGCTGCGTCGCAGCAGAGTTTGACGAACAGTTTGATGAAAAGATTGATGCCCAACCTGAAGACCAGGGAGAACATCCCAATGCGGGCTGACCTGGAAATTATTCAGCAGTGGATTGCGCCTGGATCTCGCGTCCTTGACCTGGGTTGTGGCGACGGTTCCTTTCTTGCTCACCTGAAAAAAGAAAAAGCTATACGCGACTGCGGGCTGGAAATTGATGCCGACAATATCAATCTGTGTCTGCAAGCCGGCGTCAATGTCATTGAGCAGGATCTAAACAAGGGCCTATCTAATTTTGAATCCGGCAGCTTCGACACTGTCCTGCTGGCACACACTCTACAAACTGTTGAGCGCCCGGACATTCTGGTAGAGGAAATGCTGCGTATCGGCAAGAATTGCATCATCACCTTCCCCAATTTTGCGCACTGGCGGCATCGACTAAAACTATTGTCCGGCGGGAATATGCCGCAGTCCAGTTCTCTGCCCTATGAATGGTATGACACACCTAACATTCATCACTGTACTATCCGCGACTTTGACTCGTTGTGTCGTGAACGCACTATAAAAATTCTGCACAGGACTGTAGTGGACTTTAATCACCGCAGCAGCTTTCTGATGAAATTGCATCCGAATCTATTCGGAATCAATGCAATCTACCATTTCACGCGTTGAACTCATGAAACGAATTTTCACGTGGCTATTGATTCCTGCACTGATACTGTCGTCTGTTTTTGTTCACGCGGCATCGGAAAGCATTGGTAATTACACAGTCTACTACCAGGCAGTTAACAGCACCTTTGTTACTCCTGAGATTGCTGAACAATACGGCATAGTGCGCAGCGATCGACGCGCCTTTCTCAATATCAGTGTGATTAAAAATGACGGCGGCGGAGCGACCAGCGCAGTACCTGCCAGCATTCGCGGCGGTAAGAGAAATCTATTGGGCCAAACAGGCAATATAGAGTTCAGGGAAATCAGGGAAGCTTCCGCTATCTACTATATTGGCGAATTTGATTTTTCCAATGCTGAGATGGTGCGTTTTTCGGTAGATATTCAGCCGGAGCGCTCAGGGCCTTTCCATGAAATTCGCTGGGAATCGAGGATGTATAACAATTAGTTTGGTTGCTAATAAAAGGTACGCCACCGTGCATCCATATTTTTATATTACCCATTCCCTATGGCCACACTGAAAAAAATCGTTCTCGCCAGCAGCAACTCCGCCAAGCTGAAAGAGTTGCAGGATATTCTGGCAACGAAAAACGTCGCCCTCCTGCCACAATCAGAATTTGATATTCCGGATGCTATCGAAGATGGACTGAGTTTCGTAGAAAACGCCATCATCAAGGCCAGGCATGCCAGCGAACTAACCAAACTGCCGGCACTGGCTGATGACTCAGGCCTGGTGGTTGATGCGCTTGGCGGTGCGCCGGGCATCTATTCCGCTCGCTATGCCGGACTGGACAAAGACCGTGAGAGCAATGATGCCGCCAACAATGCCTTGCTGCTGGAAAATCTGGAGCAGATACCTATAGATAAGCGTACAGCGCGGTTTCAGTGCTGCATCGCATTAGTGAGATTTCCGAACGACCCGATGCCGCTGATTTGCCAGGGCAGCTGGGATGGATTGATTCTGCTTGCTGAACAGGGAAACCATGGTTTTGGTTACGACCCCCTGTTTTATGTGCCTGAACATAATTGTGCTTCTGCGGAACTGGAGCCTTCGGTGAAAAACTCACTCAGTCATCGCGCCCAGGCTTTACAACAACTGCTGGAAAATTTTCCTGGATGACGGCGCCGGCTTTAACCCTGCCTCCAGTGGCGCTGTATATCCATATCCCCTGGTGCCTGAAGAAATGCCCTTACTGTGATTTCAATTCCCACGCCAACGATCGCACTTTGCCAGAGGCAGCTTATATAGAAAAACTCATTGCAGATCTAGAACAGGATCTCCCTTATCTGCAGGGCAGAAAATTCACTTCAATTTTTATTGGTGGCGGCACACCCAGTTTGTTTTCTCCAGCCGGCATAGAAAAACTGTTAACCGCTGTTGAAAATCTGGCTGGCTTTGCCAGTGATATTGAAATCACCCTGGAAGCCAACCCCGGTACTTTTGAGTTGGAGAAATTTTCTGCTTTCAGGTCAGCCGGGATAAATCGATTATCGATCGGTATTCAAAGTTTCCAACAATCATTCCTGGAAAAACTCGGCCGGGCACACTCGGATAAAGAAGCCCTGACGGCAGCAGAAAATGCGCTGTCTGCGGGATTTGAAAACTTTAACCTCGACCTGATGTTTGGCTTACCCGGACAAAGCATAGAAGAGGCCTTAAAGGATCTGGAAATGGCGATTGCTTGTAATCCGCCACACCTGTCCTGGTACCAGCTGACTATCGAGCCCAACACACTGTTCTACAGCAAACCGCCATCTCTACCGAACGACGATCTTGTCAGCGGGATCCAGGAAGCCGGTATTGATTTGCTATCCTCCCATGGTCTGGACAGGTATGAGGTCTCTGCCTTCTGCGGCCCTGATCAGGAATCCCGGCATAATTTGAATTACTGGCTGTTCGGCGACTACCTGGGCATTGGCGCGGGTGCCCATGGCAAAATTACTCTGCCGGAAGAAAATCTCATCCTGCGCACACAAAAAGTTCGCCAACCAGACAACTATCTTCAACAGGAAAATCCTGTGGCTGAAGTCGCAAAGGTACAAACATCTGAACTGCCCCTTGAATTCATGATGAATGTGCTGCGCCTGAGCAAGGGTTGTGATCAGGTATTATTTGGAGAGCGAACCGGACTTGCTTTGCAATCCATAGAACCCGTTCTTGCCAGCCTGCGAGATAAAAACCTGTTGCGTAATGATCGGCTTCAGGCAACATCAAAAGGTTTCCTTTTCCTTGACACAGTACTTACGGAATTTACAAAGTTCATGCCGGGCGATAATCACACGTTAGAGCGTATTGAGGTAAACTCCCGATAAGTTGTCAGGAGCCAACTATGGAAATACCTTTATACATTGTTGACGCCTTTGCCTCGAAACTATTCAGCGGCAACCCGGCAGCTGTTTGTCCTCTAGAAGCCTGGCTGGACGATGAACTGATGCAGTCCATTGCGGCTGAAAACAATCTTTCTGAAACTGCATTTCTTGTACCTGTTAAAGATACAAAAGATGCATGGGAACTACGCTGGTTCACCCCAGCTGTGGAGGTAGATTTGTGTGGCCACGCCACACTCGCCAGCGCTGTGGTTCTTGCCATGACGAATAGTGCCGCTGACAACTCAGACCCTGTTTTCACGTTTATTACTAAAAGCGGCGAGTTACAGGTCAGCAAACGTGGTGACTGGTATTATCTGGACTTTCCATCCAGGCCTCTTGAAAAAATAGAAGAACCGGAGGTCATCGCAAAGCAGATTGAAGCCGCCTGTAACATAAAACCTGTGAATGTCATTCTCTCGCCACCCAATTGCCTGGCTGAATTTGAAAGCGAAGAACAGATACTTAATCTGAAACCCGACATAGCCAGAGTTAAAGACATGGAATTCCATGGCCTCATTGCGACTGCCCCCGGAAATAATTCAGATTTTGTTTCCCGATTTTTTGCCCCACGTGTCGGCATCAATGAGGACCCGGTCACTGGCTCCATCCACTGCAGCCTGATTCCCTACTGGCACAGGATTACCGGTAAAAAGGAAATGCTTGCTTACCAGATTTCTGCCAGGGGTGGCGAATTGCGTTGCAGCCTGCAGGATAAGCGTGTGGAAATTGGCGGCCAGGGCGTTTTGTTTAGTCTTGGGAAAACCTGTCTCTAAGAGAGAAAAAGAAAAAACCACAATTTTCGACAATCTAGTACAATAAAAACATATCCAAACTGAGTAGATTGATGACTTCAGATCCTTATAACATCGCCTGTGATCATGGCTTTATCCAGGCTTCGCTCAGACTGCAACCTGAAAGGATTGTGCCTTCCTTTGGCTATGGATCTCAAGGAGATCGACAAGATAGATGAGATTATCAAACGAAGCCGCCCTATTCAGGTCGGCGAACACATCTATCGATCGGGCGACTCTTTTACTTCAATATTTGCTGTTCGCTCCGGCTCCATTAAAACCTATTTACTTGATGATAATGGCGTCGAATAGGTCACTGGATTTTACCTGCCTGGCGAAATCCTTGGCTTTGACGGTATCGGTACTGATAAACACGGTTGCAACGTAGTTACCATGGAGACATCCACGGTGTGCGAAATACCTTTTGAAAAAATTGAAGAATTATCGTTGCAGGTGCCGAAATTACAACGCCATTTCTTTCAGCTGATGAGCCAGCAAATCGAATCAAATCATCAGATGATGACACTGAGCAAAAAAAATGCAGAAGGCAGGGTTGCTACCCTGTTACTCAGCCTGTCCAAACGTTGCGGCATGCGCAACCTGTCGCGCAATTCGTTGCGCCTGCCCATGTCTAGAATGGATATCGGCAATTTCCTGGGGCTGACCATTGAAACAGTCAGTCGTACCTTCAGCCGCTTACAAAAAGAAGGGCTGATAGCCGTGGACGGCAGAGAAATTCAGATTAAAGACCACGAAGCACTGAGCGCCATTTGCCACGCCACCAAGTAACGCCCTTTTAAAGCCGACCTAAATCAAGCAGCAAGCAGAATGGGATTGCTGTTGTCTCTTGTTTAGATTGAAATAGCAGGCATGAGCAATATTGTCTCTTTTTCAATTCAGCAGGAGAAAGCCGGGGAGCAGGAATCCACGCAGTATGACGATGAATGCACATTAGCTTCGAGTCAAATTGCTCTGAACAAGATGTTCAGCTCCCTGATCACTAAAGATAACCAAAAGCGGTTTCGCGCCTTTCCTGAATTCTACTGCCGTGAATACGGCCTGAGTCTGGAACAAATCCATGCGGTGACAGACCTTGATATCATACGCCTGCTCAATCTAGGCGGCTCGGTCTCCAACCTTGAAAAACTTACCAGGACCTATGGCCTGGATATCCTGAATCTTTGCGCCGAGCAAACCGGGAAAACCATCGACGAAGTAAAAACCATTCTGCCCTCCACCTAAGTTCTGAACTTCCTGATCTGACCTGCAGTAAAGGTAGATTGAGATATTGCTCTGCTTACCAGATAATCCCCTATTGCCTCCATCAGGGGCATGTCCAGCTTACTGTTTTTTTGTTTAAATAAAGCTCAATCATGAACACGGTATTTTTTTATCTCTCCAAGATTCTCTGGACACTTTTGTCCCCGGCGTCATTCCTTTTTCTGTTACTGATAGCCGGTATTGCCCTTTTATTCCTTAATAAAATACATGCGGCCAGGATTCTGCTTGGCTCCGCCGCCGTTCTAATGACGTTAGTTACATTTCTTCCACTAGGCAAATGGCTGGTCACACCACTGGAAGCACACTTTCCTGCCAACCCAACACTGCCAGAATCCATAGACGGCATCATAATGTTGGGTGGCGCCATCGACCCGGTTAATTCCTATATATGGGACCAACCTCAGCTAGGCAGCGCCGCCGACCGCTACACGGCTTTTATTGCACTGGCTCGCACCTACCCCGATGCCAGACTGGTTTTTACTGGAGGATCCGGCTCCATTATCGACCAGGAATTCAGAGAAGCGGATATTGCATTGTATTTTCTGGAAAGCATGGGCATTGAAAGGCGCAGGCTGGAAGTCGAAAGAGACGCGCGCAATACTTTTGAAAATGCTGTCAATAGTGAGGCCTTGATAAACCCGACCGTTAATGAACAGTGGGTGTTAATTACTTCCGCTGCGCATATGCCCCGCTCCGTTGGCACCTTTTGCAAACAGGGCTGGCCTGTCATACCTTATCCGGTAGATCACGAATCCTCCCCCGGTAGACAAATTCGAATTCAGTTTGATTTTGCCGGCAATCTTGATTCTTTTAATACCCACATCAGGGAATGGCTGGGACTACTGGTCTATTATTTTATCGGCAGGACTGACCAGATTCTGCCCGACGGCTGCCTCTGAAAGGCTGGAGAATATAATGGCAATCTGGAAAAAAACACTAACACTGGCATTATTGAACGATTTGATGAAAGGCACGATCTGTGAACATGTCGGCCTTGAAGCAACAGAAATTGGTGATGATTATTTGAAAGGCACTTTGCCTGTAGATCACAGAACACAGCAGCACATGGGCATAATCCATGGTGGCGCGTCAGTTGTACTTGCCGAAACCCTGGGCAGTGCGGCTGCCAATTTCTGCTGCGAACCTGGCTTTCATATTGTGGGTCTTGATATCAATGCCAATCATGTCAGGGCGGGTAAACCCCCTTTCGTGACCGGAATTGCCAAACCCGTGCATATCGGCAGCACAACTATTGTGGTTGAAATTAATATTCACGACTCAGAAGATAATCTGGTTTGCTTATCGCGACTGACTGCAGCCGTACTAAAAGACAGAAATTAACAATGACTAACCTGGCTAATGAAAAAATTGTATTAGGTAAAAAAGGTGATGCGGCCATCAGTCGGGATGATGCTGATACTTTGCTGACTACTATCAATGACTGGTCAATCGTGACAGAAGAGTGCGATAAATTAACAAAGTGCTACAAATTACCTGACTATCTAACAGCTGTAGAGATGACCCGAAAATTCGCAGCGATCGCCGAGCAGGTTAATCACCACCCTGTCATTATGCTTGAATGGGGAAAAGTCACCGTCACCTGGTGGACCCATGTAATTGGTGGCTTACATAAGAATGATTTCATCATGGCGGCTAAATGCGATCGGGCAGCGATGCTGGTAACGGCACCTTAAACCTTATAGTCAGGGTGCACTGTCAAAGCGTAATCGAATACAGGAATCTGGACATCAATGCCTGAAAAATTTAACGATTTATTCAATCGCCTGCTTAGCGAGCATTCGGTCAGTTCAACCAATCTGGATATCGACCAGAGCAACCTGGGTGTAATCAACCTTCTGGCTGAAACATTCGAAAGCCTGGGCTTCACCTGTGAACTCGTTCCTGTTCCTTTTGATGGGGATGGTGAACATGAAAAATCGAATCTTATCGCCACGCTTGGCAGCGGCCCTGGGGGCCTGGTGCTATCCGGCCATACCGACACTGTACCTTTTGATGAAGCCCTGTGGGATACCAACCCACTGGCAATGATTGAAAAGGACAATAAATTATTCGGTTTGGGCGCCACCGACATGAAGGGTTTCTTCGCCGTAGTACATGAAGCCATTCAGGATTTTATTGAAGCTGATCTTAAACAACCGCTAATTATTATTGCCACTGCTGATGAAGAAAGCTCGATGGCTGGTGCGCGAACGCTTGCCAGTCTCGGCAAACCGAAAGCAAGAGCTGCGGTGATTGGTGAGCCCACCAGTTTGCGCCCCATTCATATGCATAAGGGCATCATGATGGAATCCATTCATGTCCAGGGCCAAAGCGGGCATTCCTCCAATTCCGCACTCGGCCGCAATGCTCTGGATGCAATGCATGAAGTTATCACGGCGCTGATGCAATTCAGATTGCAATTGCAAAGCAAATACAACAATCCCCATTTTGACATTGATGTGCCCACCATCAACCTGGGGGTCATTCATGGGGGCGATAACCCCAACCGTATTTGTGGTCACTGTGATCTGGAATTTGATGTACGTCTGTTACCAGGCATGGGGGGTGAAGCGATCAGAGAAAGTATAGAAGCAATCGTTGCGCCAATAGCCACCAGCCACAATGTAGAGATCAACCTCACTAGTCTGATACCGGGTGTAGATCCTTTTGATAATGCCGACAGTGAACTGGCCAAAAAAATAGAAGTGTTAACCGGTCATACCCCAGAAAGTGTGGCCTTTGGAACTGAAGGCCCGTTCCTGCAAAAACTGGGCATGGACACGATCATTATGGGGCCTGGCAGTATTGACCAGGCGCATCAGCCCAATGAGTATATGGAACTTAGCCAGGTTAAACCGTGTATTGAAATATTGAAGAAACTGATCAGGGATTATTGCTGTTAAGGACTAAACGAAAAAGGATAAAAGATACAGGATAAAGAGGGATATCAATTTAAGGCTGAGATCGCCTTCACGACTTACCCTATATCAAAAAAGGAATATCAAACAAAACATTACTTAATCCAGAAAAAGGCCTCTTTTATCCTGTATCTTTTATCCTTTATCCTTTTTGTCAATTTCCGTTACAATAGCCGCCCTTTTTCCAGAGCTGACAGCAGAACACATAAAGTGAACGACGATGGCCGACGATACATCTCAAAACGTAAAGTTGTTCCGACAAGCTTTGCCTTATATCAATGCCCACCGAGGGAAGGTGTTCGTCATCCTATTGCCTGGAGAAGCGCTCGCCCACGATAACTTTTCCAACATTGCCCACGACATCACCTTGTTGAATAGCCTCGGTGTAAAACTGGTGCTGGTACATGGCGCACGACCTCAGATTGACGCCGCCCTGAAAGTAGCCGGTCTTAAAGACGAAAAACACGATGATGTACAAGGCCAGCTTCATCATCAATTGCGCGTCACCGATACCGACAGCCTGGAAGAAATTAAAAAAATTGTTGGCAACCTGCGAATAAACATTGAAGCCAAGTTTTCTGCCGGGCTGCCGAATTCTCCCATGCATGGTGCCGACATCAGCACAGTCAGCGGCAACTACGTTAGCGCAAAACCTTTTGGGGTTCATAACGGCGTGGATTACCAGCACACTGGCGAAGTCAGAAAAGTAGATAGCGATGAAATTACCCGCCATCTGGATTCTGGCAAAACCGTTTTGCAATCTAATTTAGGCTACTCCCCTTCTGGCGAAATTTTTAATCTGAAAGTCGAGGACATAGCCGCCAGCATTGCAATTGCTCTGGCTGCCGACAAACTGCTTATCTATTCTGCAGAATCAGGCATCCTTGATGATGATGGTGAAGCTATCAGCCAGCTCAATGCAGAAGATGCACAAGCCCTCGTCCAGGAAAAAATCGCCAGCAACGGTCTTGACCAGCAACTGCTTAATTTGGAGCTGGCTACCAAAGCATGTAAAAGTGGCGTTATTCGCGCCCAGGTAATTTCCTATGTAGAAGATGGCGCATTGTTGACAGAGCTTTTTACACGCGATGGCACCGGCACTCTGATCACTCAGGAAAATTATGAATTGCTGAGGGATGCAAGCATTGACGATGTCGATAGTATCCTGGAATTAATCAAACCACTGGAAGAAGAAGGTGTGATTGTTGAGCGTTCCAGAGATTTATTGGAAAATGAAATAGAACAATTCAGTGTGATTGAGCGGGAAGGTATGATCATCGCCTGCGGCGCACTTTATCCCCAGGAAGACAACAGTGGTGAACTAGCTTGCCTGATCACGCATCCTGATTACCGAAATAAAAACCTCGGCCAGACAGTACTGGAACAAATTCAGCGAAATGCAAAAAAGGCCAAATTGAAATCCTTGTTTGTTCTAACAACCAAAACACCCCACTGGTTTCAGGAGCGAGGGTTCAAGGAAAGTGATATCGACGGCCTGCCTGAAAGCAAGAAAAGTCTGTACAACTACCAACGTAATTCCAAGATCTTTGAAAAAGCGCTTTGAGCTTTTGTATACATAACAATTAAGCACAAAACAGAAAATAATTAACGCAAGCCCGAGTATCTCCCATGAAAGAATTGAACAAGTACAGCCGCACTATCACCCAGGACCCAAGCCTGCCTGCCGCCCAGGCCATGCTGCACGCCATTGGCCTGACCCGCGAAGACCTGAATAAGGCACAGATCGGCATTGCCAGCATGGGTTGGGAAGGTAATCCCTGCAATATGCATTTGAACGACCTGGCCAAGGTAGTGAAACAGGGTGTACAGGATCAGGACCTGATCGGACTGATTTTTCATACTATTGGTGTCAGTGATGGCATCAGTATGGGAACAGACGGCATGCGCAACAGCCTGCCCAGCCGCGACCTTATCGCTGACAGTATCGAGACTGTGGTTAGTGCTCAATGGTATGACGGCGTTGCGGCCATTGTCGGCTGCGACAAGAACATGCCCGGCGCCATAATGGCGCTTGCGCGTCTGGACCGACCTTCAATCCTTGTCTACGGTGGCACTATCAAACCCGGCTGCTACAAGGACAAGAAACTGGATGTTGTTTCTGCCTTTGAAGCCTATGGGGAGTTCAACAGCGGACGCATCGATGTCACCGAATTTCAGGGGGTCATAGAAAATGCTTGCCCAGGCGCCGGCGCCTGTGGCGGTATGTATACTGCCAATACTATGGCCTCGGCCATCGAGGCTTTAGGCATGTCCCTGCCTTTTAACTCCAGCTACCCGGCAGTGTCCGGTGACAAAGACGCTGACTGCCTACGTGTTGGCCCCGCCCTGCGTCATCTGCTGGAAGAAGACATCAAGCCCTCAGACATTCTCAGCAAGAAAGCCTTTGAAAATGCCATCACAGTGGTCACCGTGCTTGGCGGCTCTACCAATGCTGTACTCCACCTCATAGCCATGGCGAAAGCGGCCAATGTGGAGCTGACTATTGATGACTTCCAGCGTATTGCTGACAAGACCCCTTTCCTGGCTGACCTGAAACCCAGTGGCCAGTATGTAATGGAAGACTTGTGTGAAGTGGGCGGCGTACCCGCCGTCATGAAAATGCTGCTGGCCGCAGACATGCTGCATGGAGACTGCATGACGGTGACCGGCAAGACCATTGCTGAAAATCTGAGTGAAGTACCAGACCTAA
The DNA here is from genome assembly GCA_029245395.1 of Gammaproteobacteria bacterium. Taxonomy (GTDB): domain Bacteria; phylum Pseudomonadota; class Gammaproteobacteria; order Pseudomonadales; family Pseudohongiellaceae; genus Eutrophocola. The sequence continues at coordinate 396,242 of JAQWPL010000029.1, read as the reverse complement.
CGACAGGCCAGCAAGTAATCCATCCACTTGATAAGCCATTGAAAGACAGCGGCCATATACGCATTCTTTACGGCAATCTCGCCGAAGATGGCGCCGTAGCCAAGATCACTGGCAAGGAAGGCCTTAACTTTACCGGACCTGCAAAAGTGTTTGACGGCGAGGCCGCCGTGAACCAGGCCATCCACGAAAAACAGATTACCGAAGGTGACGTAGTGGTCATTCGCTACTGCGGGCCCAAAGGCGGCCCCGGCATGCCGGAAATGCTCAAACCCACAAGCGCCCTGATGGGCCAGGGGCTCGGTAAATCCGTTGCCCTGATTACCGATGGACGTTTTTCTGGAGGCACCCATGGCTTCGTGGTGGGGCATATCACTCCGGAAGCCCAGGTCGGCGGCCTCATTGCTCTGCTGAAAGATGGCGATATCATAACCATTGATGCAGAAACCAATTCCCTGGAAGTAGCACTAGAGCCTGCTGAAATTGAAAAGCGCCGCGCCAAGTGGACACAGCCGCCCCTGCCAGCGAAAAGCGGTGTGTTGTTCAAATATGCCACCCTGGTTAAAAGCGCCAGTGAAGGGTGTGTGACTGACTGATTCAGTCCAGCGGTATTTCTTGTTCTTAATGGGAAATCACAAGTTTTACTTGTTCCGCCCTACTATGAAGGGCGTTATGTGTACAAGGAACCATGTACAAACTTCTAGTTACTATCCAGGTCGCAGATTTCCAGGCCCTCAATGAGTTTGAGAAACAGGCTGCATAAATTATGTCCGATTATCAGGGCAAAATTACTAGTGCATTCGAAACTTCAAGAAACGATGATGGATCTGGCGAAGAAATTCATATCGTAGAGTTTCAAACGGAGAATGATTTTACCAATTATAGAAATGACTTAAGGCTTAGAAACCTTGTTGGTTTAAGAGAAAAAGCGATATCTAGCAATGAAATTAAAATATGCTCTAATGAGAAATCGTACACATGACAAACTCTTTAATCTCGTCTTTCAGGCTGGAACGCTTGCTTCGCAGTCTTCCCATTAAAAAGGGCGTTATATGGCAAAACAGCATTGCCTCTATGAGCAAATTGGAAGCAAGGTAATATGATAAAAAAATTCCTATTCAAGACATCGTTATTAATTCTAGGATGTTTATGTTCATTAACTGTTTTTTCTGCTGAAAATAGTTGCCCTACTCCAACCGTGATACAAATCAACGATCACGTTATCGGTTTTTATTTTGGCCGGGAACTTACAGGGCCTTCAGGATATGAAGAAATGGAGTTCGCTTGGGTAAATGCAGGTGCCTGGGATCTAGGTGTAATTAACTATGTAGTCTACCAGGATGATATGGCCATAGTATTTGATACATCTACATTGCCAGAAGGTGGTATGTGGGAGAAAAATTATTTAAGCACTGAACTAGGCATAAAACAGTTCTCAGTTGTGCTTTCACACTGGCACTTGGACCACATTGCAGGCCTCATCGCATATTCTGACAGCCCGGTTTACGCGCTTGATCGTACTGATTCCTTTATTCGGAAAAATCGCGAGCTAATTGAAACAGGGCAACTTTGGGGCCCGCCAGAGATTCCGTTAGTTTTGCCTACTGATATTTTTGAAAAAACGCTCGAACTTCAGGTCGGAGAAATTACTGTTAAGTTCGAAAATTTCAACATTCATAGCCAAGATAGCGTTGCGATGTATATCCCTGAAGACAAGGCACTTTATCCAGGCGGCATGCTCGAAGATACAATTACATATATAAGTGAGCCCTCTGACATACCTATTCATCTAACCGGGCTCAAAGAGCTACAATCTTTGAGTATCGATGTGATTTATCCAAACCACGGAAATCATGTAAAAATTTCTGCAGCAGGATATTCAAAAGCGTTAATATCTTCTGTGATTGAGTACGATATGAATATGCTCAAATTTGTTCATGAATCGAGCTATCTAAACATGACTATCGAAGACATGATTCCGAATGCTCTTTCATCTGGAGTGGTTTCAATTTGGGCTAATTATCGTCCTGTACATGCCAGCAATTTAAGCGTTATGCATGAATATTGGCAGAATAAAAGCTTACCTGACGACATTTAGTATCACTCTTGAAAATGCCATATAAAAAGCTTTTTAAGAATGACAACTACACTTTGTTTCGTTGCGTTTTAAATGGGCCTTAAGCGGCTAAACGCTCAAACTTAAGAATATGTCCCTTGAATTCCTTATCGAGGAAGTCGGTATGACCAGGTTTATGATGAGAAGAGGTGAACCCAAACTCCATCATTCGAGAACTAAGCTTACTTTTTCTGCCGCGCGCTGGATCAACAATAATAACTTCACACGTTGGTTTTGAATGCCTTTCTATGAAGCCAGCAAGCAGCTCAATATGATTGTCCTCATAGAGCAGGTCGCTACCAATGATCAGGTCAAATAGGCCAAGATTGTCATTTTTGTCTGCCCAATCTACTTGCTCAAACGCAATTGCACTGTCCCCATTAAGCAATGCATTTCTTTGCAAAAAATTATCTGCCTCCGGGTGATAGTCAGTTGCCGTAATATCTGCACCTTGTTTGTTCAGGAGCACACTGGAAAGCCCCATGCCACATCCAACTTCCAGTATTCGTTTAGAGTGAGTTTTATAGTCAACGATGAAGTGAGCGAGCACTAGGCTCGATGGCCAAACTACGCCAAAAATAGGCCAGGATGCAGAGGAAATACCCAGTTTTTCAGCAACGCCTGCCGGGTCATGAAATTCTTGTTTATTGCGCAAAGTGCACAAATGGATATCTATTTTCCCGAACTCAATTGTTTGATAGCTTAAGCGCAGGGTAGTCATCAGGTTTACTCAATATTTTGGCGCTAAGCCAATTATCGAGGATAAATGACAAAACGGGGATGTATGGCCAAGGTATAGCACCAACCTTAAATAACAACGTATTTTGATTAATATCTATTTGACCCATGAATAATCAGGACTTGTTATGCCACGTATAGAAAATGCAGACACTCGCTACTTCATCGAATTTGATCTGGATACTCTCGCAATCATTCGCTGTGGTTATGATCAAAAGCAACATCTGGATAAAGGACAACAAACAAGTGAAGGCCTTCACCGGCTTTTTCTTACCAAGGGTCAATACAATAAATTGGTAAACCGATGTGAAAACAGCGCTACGCTCTGTGATGGATAGTGAACAAACATAAGCACTCTACCCTTCGCTTTGACGTTGCGCCTATAATCCCCTTTACAACAAGAAACCGGAGATTTTCATGAAACTGAATTTACTATACTTGCTAATACTCACTCCTTTTTCGGCTATGGCACAAATTGATTGCACCCGTGGCGGATTGCAAAACGCTGTGGATCTCTACATTGAAGCCCAGTCAGCAGGGGATATATCCATTCTCCCTCTGCCACAGGGCGCGGGTTACTGGGAAAACGAGGTGCGTATGGATATCAATCAAGGCCTAATCAATACTGCCTTTGAAATAGACCACCATATGAGTTTGTTGGATCAGGACTCCTGCCAAACGTTTACCGAAGTTATTGTGACTGATGAAGAAGAGCCTTATGTGCTGGGAACGCGTTTGCGGATAAACCATGACAAAATTGCAGAGATAGAAATCCTGTGGACCACCACTGGTTACTGGCTTTTCAACGCAGAGGACTACCTACAGTATTCCTCTGCTGAAGACTGGGGGCCCATCGCCGCTGAAGACCGGGATTCCCGCGGCACACTGGTCTCCGCTGCCAATGCCTACCTGGATGCCTTTCTGGAAGGCAAGATTGACCTCGTGCCCTGGGGCTTTCCCTGTGTACGCGTCGAGGGCGGTTTCTATACTGGCCGCGGCTCACCGGATGACAGTTGCGAAGTCGGCGTGCCAGCTGGCGTGAATATTGCCAACCGGCGTTTTGTTGTAGATGAAGTTACTGGCTCAGCGGTTGTGTACTGCACCTTTGGTGCTGGCAACGCCAATGGTGGCAGTGGCTCTGCAGATACGCACCTGTTTCGAGTAGAAAACGGCAAGCTGCGCTATGTGCATACCCTGACTCATTTGCTGCAATCTTCGTTTCAAGGTGGTTAAATAAACTTAGTGATAAGGCAAAACGGTGACTTACTATGCTAATGATCATTTATCTAATAGCACTGCTGTTACTTATAGCCAGTGTGATATTGCTGGTTAAGCCCACATTTTTTCTGGACTTCATGGATAAATATGCTGACAGCACCGGCCTATACGCTGGTGCCATTTTGGCCCGCCTGGGAATTGGCATCCTGTTACTTTACATGGCCGATCTGTCCCGCTTTCCCAAAACAATGACTGTCATTGGCTGGATTGCCATAGCGGCTGCCGTAGTTTTTGCAGGCATTGGTAAAACCCGGTTTGTGAAAATGCTCAGGTGCAGGTGGGTAATGAAGCTGGTCGGACCCTGGGCCCGCCCCTTAAGTGCGCCTGTCTTTTTGTTCGGCGGCTTTTTGCTGTATGCATTCGCGTAGGCAAACTCTTGATTGAAGTAAATATCGTTAGTTTCAGGGATCAACAGCAAGATATTCTTGCCATTCGTCATCGTGTATTTTCCGGTGAACAGCAGGTTGATCCCGACATCGATTTTGACGGCCTTGATGGGCTAGCCTTACAAGTGCTTGCCAGCAGTGATGGCATTGCCGTTGGTACAGGACGCATGCTGTCTGACGGGCATATAGGCCGAATCGCTGTGCTGAAAGAGTACCGGGGCAAAGGCATTGGCAGCGATATTATCCAGGTCCTGGTGAATCAGGCTCGCGAAGCAGGGATGGCAAAAGTCTTTCTCGGCTCCCAGGTCAGAGCTGTTCCTTTTTATGAAAAACTCGGCTTCCGCGCAGCAGGCAAAAATTACATTGAAGCCAATATCCCCCACACACCCATGGAAATGACAATAGGTGACGCATGAAGGTATCACTAGTAGAAACCAAGGAATCGCTACAGGCAGCGGCAAAGATATTGCTGCAACTCAGGCTGCAATATTCATTGGAATCCCTAATCACCCAGATAGAAAAGCAACAGCAGCGGGGATACCAGCTGGCGCTTGCTGAGCTGGAAGGCACCCCGGCTTGTGCCGCCGGTTTCATCACCGGCGAAAATCTTGCCTGGGGCAGGTTCCTGTATGTGGACGATCTGGTGACGGCTGAGGATTGCCGCTCAAAGGGAGCAGGAAAAGCCATGATTGACTGGTTGAAACAACATACCCGGGAAGCAGGCTGCAAGGAGCTGCATCTGGATTCGGATGTGCAGCGTAAAGATGCGCACCGCTTTTATGGACGCGAGGGCATGACCGCTACCGGTTTGCATTTTGCCATTACGGATTTGTCGGACTGACCCTTTTGATCAAGCCAGATCAGAAAAAACTGGCTGGATTGAGCCGGATTTGAATCCACGGGAGTTCTGACCTGAGGTATAATTTCAGGCCTTGCAGTACGGATTGACTCAATGACAGCTTCAAATTTCATTCTCATCGGTATGCCCGGCTCCGGTAAAAGCACCATCGGCGTAATTCTGGCAAAAAAATCTTCCCGCGACTTTATTGATATCGATGTTCTTATACAGAGCCACGAACATCGCTCATTGCAGGATATTGTAGACAATGATGGCTACATGACACTGCGAGACATTGAGGAAAAATGGGTTTTAACACTGGATTGTGAGAACACAGTCATCGCTACAGGTGGCAGCGTTGTGTACAGCGAAAGAAGCATGAATCACCTGGCGAGCCTAGGTTCGATAATTTTTCTTGATGTGGATTTGGCTAATCTTGAAAAACGCATAACAGATTACGATCAGCGCGGCATTGCCCGACGTCCAGACCAGAGTTTCTCAGAATTATTTGAAGAACGCTCTGAGCTGTACCGGCGATATTCACAAATCACTATCGCCTGTGATGACTTGAACCAGGAAGTCATATGCGCTGAAATCCTCTCCCGGATGGCATAATTATTTAAATCCGCGAACTGATTACTCGATTACATTCATAATTCACGACAGAAAGAATAGTTATGTCCCACTATCCTCAGTCACTCGCTTTTACCGGCATACTTAATATGCTGCGTTTCGAGGGCGACATCCAAGACTGTGAAGTCGAAGGTGAAATTCCTTCACAACTCAATGGCACTTTTCATCGCGTGCATCCGGATCAACATTTTCCCCCCAAATGTGAAGATGACCAGTTTTTCAATGGCGATGGCATGATCTCTCTGTTCCGCTTCAGGAACGGCAAAGTGGATTTCAAGCAACGTTATGCACAAACGGACAAATGGAAAATTGAAAATGAAGTCGGTGAAGCAAAATTTGGCGCTTATCGAAATCCCCTCACTGATGATGACTCAGTCAAAGGCCAGATCAGAGGCACAGCAAACACAACTCCGATCGTCCATGCCGGCAAATTGTATGCCCTGAAAGAAGACAGCCCGCCTCTGCTGATGGATCCGCTTACACTGGAAACTTTTGGTTACACAGATTTCGACGGCAAGATGACCAGCGAAACTTTTACCGCCCATCCCAAAATTGACCCTATTACAGGCAACATGGTGGCCTTCAGCTATGGGGCTAAGGGCCTGTGTACAAAAGAATGTACTTATATGGAAATCAGTCCCACCGGCGAGCTTTTGAAAGAAGTCTGGTTCGATGTGCCTTATACCTGCATGATGCACGACTTTGGTGTCACAGAAGATTATGTTGTTTTCCATATCATTCCCATTATTTGTGAATGGGAACGACTGGAAAAAAATCTCCCCTACTTTGGCTTTGATACCACGATGCCGATTTATCTTGGTGTATTGCCTCGCAACGGTGAAGGCAAGGACATGAAGTGGTTCAAGGGGCCAAACCTGTTCTGCTCCCATGTCATGAATGCGTTCAATGACGGCACCAAAGTTTACTTTGATGTGCCCGTTGCCAAGAACAACATGTTCCCCTTCTTCCCTGATGTGCATGGCGCTCCCTTCAAGGGTGAAGAAGCGCAGTCAAAGATGACGCGCTGGACAGTCGACTACAACAGCAAGGGTGATGAATTTGAAAATATGGAGAAAATGACGGAAATGATAGGCGAGTTTCCTCGTATCGATGACCGTTATGCCACCCAGCAACATGATTACGGCTGGCTGCTTGTCACCGACCCAAGGCTTCAGTTTAACGGCCCTGGAGGACGAGCCTCCGGCCTGATGATTAACAAACTCGGGTATATGGATTTTCTTACCGGCAAACAAAGCGAGTGGTGGTGCGGCCCGGACAGCGTTATTCAGGAGCCGTGTTTTATTCCCCGTTCGCCTGATGCTCCACAAGGTGATGGCTATCTGATTGCTCTGGTAGATGACATTGTGAATAACTACAGTGCGCTTGCGATACTTGATGCACAGGCTATTGAGGAAGGCCCCATCGGGCAGGTAAAACTGCCTTTCCGGTTACGCCAGGGATTGCATGGCAACTGGGCAGACGAACGAAAACTTAGTGCAGCATAATTGTGGTTAAAATTGGTAGCATTAATATTGTGATTAAGTACCGGCCTGCGATAAAAGCTGATGCCAGGCGCATCGCCGAACTGTATTCCGTCGCTTCCGATGGTATTTCTGACTATATCTGGTCCAAGCTTGCGCAGTCAGACGACAACCTGTTGGATATTGGTCAGCAGCGTTTTGAGCGTAGAAATACCGTGTTCAGTTTTGAAAACTCCACGGTTGCACAAATTGATAACGAAATCGCCGCTGGACTACTCGCCTTTGAAATGCAGGAAGACACCGATTATGTGGAAGAGGATCCAGTTTTGAAACCTTACTGGTTGCTGGAAGAGCCAAAAAGTCTCTATATTGCCGGCATCACTGTAGATGAACGTTGGCGCAAATTAGGAATCGCTAAAACACTGATGCACATGGCTGAAGATAAGTGCAGGCAACTTGCGTTGAATAAATTGTCACTTATCGTGTTTAAAGAAAATTCTATCGCCCATGATTTTTACTTACGCCTGGGTTACAAGGAAGTGATGCGCAAAGCTATAGCGCCCAACCCCATGATTCATTGCGCGGGCGATGCACTGCTGTTGGTGAAACATCTATAAGCAGGCCTACCAAGCTTTCCTTAATGGCTACTTATTTCCAGCATGATTACCGGTAATAGTCTGCATGTTGATAGTTAAATACGTGGGACGACCGAATGACAAGAATGGAGAAACCGCAATGAGATTAGTAAGCCAACTTTTTCAAGTAGGTCTTTTTCTGGGAATGGCAACAGTTTTACATGCCCAAACTGACCTGGGAGTTGCCAGCTACACTGAAGCAGATCAGCTTTTTTTTCCCGAGCGAACCGATTTGTGGGTTCATATGGGCAGCTCACTAGGCAGTGAATATGGTGACGAGCCCTTTGACCCGGCCAATCCTGGTGCCATTGGCGTAGTCCAGATGGAGCCATCGGCCTATCAGTACTTTCTTGAGAATCACGAATATGCAGATGGCACCATGTATCTGCTGAGCTTTTATGGCAGCGAAGCCGAATCTGATCCGCAATTACCTGGTTTTGTGCAAGGCGCATTAAATGCCCAGGAAATCCATGTCATAGACAACAGCCGCTTCAGTGAAGGCCGCGGGTTTTTCTTGTTTCCCGCAGATGCCACCACGACTTCTACGTCAGACAAGATTCCAGATGGCAGCGATTGCGTCGAGTGCCATATGGCTGAAGGGGAATACGATGGGACATTTAGCCAGTTTTATCCAACAATCAGAGAGATTACTGGAAATTGATTACTATTAACTATCAATAATATTTTTTAATTAGACAAAAAATATCAATAATTAGCTGCTTACCAGGAAATTTCAGCCCCATCAAAATTAAAAAAGCGACCACTTGTGGTCGCATCAAGCGCGTCGATGACCCGCATCATTCCAGAAACACTTTCATTTGCATCAATCAGTCCATTGGGGCCACCCATGTCCGTCCTGACCCAGCCTGGATGAAGTGCGGCAGTCAGTAAACCCTGGTCGGCCAGATCGATTGAAAGACTTTTCATCACCTGATTAAGAGCAGCCTTGGAAGTGCGGTAGATATAAGTGGATCCGCCACCATTGTCTGCAATAGAGCCCATTTTTGAGCTTAAAAATATCAGCTTGCCTGGCAATTGACTGTCCATCAGGGGGAGCAGCGCCCTGGTTAACAAAAAAGGAGCAATCGTATTTATCCGAAATACCTGCAACCACTCTTCTGGATCGGCCTCATCCAGGCTCTGGGTCTGTCCATAAATCCCGGCATTATTGATAAACATGGCTATTTTGCTTTCTTTGAGGGTGCCACTGAGCCTGCCTGGCAGCGACTGTATAGCCTTTTCATTACCGACATCCAGTGGGAAAATCTCTAACCCATCGTTATTTAGGGCCTGCAGTTCAACAGCTTCATTTGGCGCCCTGCAACAGGCAATTACCTTGTCTCCACGTGCCAGAAACTGTCTGACAAACTCAAGCCCAAGACCCCGATTTGCTCCTGTGATAAGAATAGTTTCCATAGTCTTGCCCGTTTTTGATCTCATTATGTCCTATAGATTGCAAGGTATGTATTTTCATGATTTCAGGTGTAACATTGAATGCCCCAGCCGGTCTTGTCTTTGGTTCATAGTTTAAATAGAAGCTAAAACTAATAGCGACTTAACAAAAAGCTACGAAATTGAACGTTAAGAGTGAGTTAAGCCAGCCTGCTGCACAATTTTGTTTAACCGGAGTCTGTCAGTCTTTCTAATTCTGCGATGAGTTAGCTTGAAAAAGTAAATGCCTTCTCCGACTGCAAATGTGGAATAGAATGAAAACATCCTGGACATATTTTATGCCCCTTAAAGCACTGTTGGTGAAAGTGATTACTGTGCTTTCCTTTTTACTTTCCATTGGCGCTTTTGCCCAGGACTCTGCCAACCCGCTGGGCAGACTGATTTTTGAAGCCTCAGTTCCAGGCACCACCTCTGGCGCCGTTACTGAGGGCGCTTTTCAGGATAATTTATCCAACGCTGAAAACGATACTCTGCCGGACAATCTACAAACCCGGGACTTCAACAGCAGGTCAGTTGAAGAGTACCAGGACGCCATCAGCAAGAGTATTGATGATGGTGGTCTCTATTCACAAACACTATCAGAACAGTACGAAGCCCTTGGCATTATGCTTTATCGCAGTGGTAATTATGCAGCGGCCATAGAAGCTTTTGATGATGCGATACATATTCACAAAGTAAATAAAGGCCTGTTCAACCTGGATCAGGTGCGGATAGTTGGGCGCCTGATAGATCTATATACCGAACTGGGCGACTTTCCTTCAGTGGACAATAACAAGCACTATCTCTACTACATACAAAACAGGAACCTGGATGACGATGATCCACGCTTGTTGGCTGCCATGCAGGATTGGGCTGACTGGAATATCGAAGCCTATACCAAGGGTTACAGAAACGTTTACATCTCTCCGCTTTCTTTCCAGGACAGTATCAATTCGGTCGGTCAACCCAATAAGAGTATTCGCATACCATTCACTTTCGAAGTCCCAAATACCTCTAACAACGACGCTGGCGGAAACACGACTACTGCAAACAGCACCATAACAGCCAACGTGCCCATGTCTAATGCCAATGCTATTGCCACCAGTGCTGCAGTGATGGATTACAACATCCGCAGTTTTCCCATTGCCCTGAGCTCAGACTTGATTATCAACGAGCGTTTGTATGAAGCTGAAAATATATACCTATCCCTGCTTAAAGACGTTGAACAGAAGCGACCAAATGACTTATTGGAACAACAGGTTTATCAACAAAAAATTGCCAACGTAAATTTTCTCCTCAAAAAGGAACTTGAGGTATACGCAACAATCAGGGATCAGGGTTCGATAGCCTACAACCGAGCGAACCAGGAATTCACCAGTGACGCCACTTTGATCACAGAAAGGCGCTATGTAAAGACAAAAAACAATTTTGAAGAACTGGTAACTGAAATAGATGATTCAAACACAACTACACCCGAGCAAAAAGCCGATGCCTTTATCGCGCTTGGTGACATGCACCTGAGCTTTGACAGATCCCGTCGCGCCTTTGATGCCTATGGTAAAGCCTATGCTATTCTGGTTGATGGCGGTAAAAGCCAGGAAGAGGCCGACAAACTGATTACTCCCAGGCCTGACGTTGCTGTCCCCGCTTACGGAATCCACAATTACAGTCGCAATTATTTCAATATTTCACCTGCAGTAGATATTCCCTACAACGGTCATATTGATGTTGTGTTTTCCAAAGACCGCTTTGGTATGACCAGCTCTGTTGTGGTTACCAGCACATCGGAGGGCACTCCTGGCACAGTGAGATCCGCATTGGTAGATTTTTTAAGAAATCAGCGATTTCGCCCGGAAATAAATGGCAGCGACGCTATTAAAAAGGACGATATCCAGCTTCGCTATTTTTATTATTACTAAACTATTTCATTTTTTTGATTGGTATGTAATGCGCAAATTTTCACCTGCAGGTAACTGCCGCTTCTGGATAATCACTGAACCAGGGGATGTTAATGTCTGGACATTGCTGACCAGGTTTAAAACGCTGAGACATTCTTTTCAAATCACTTCCAATTTCTGTGTTGCGCTCATTACTACTTGCTTACTAATTTTTTCATTGCCAGCATCAGGGCAAAGTAGCAGTCAACTGAGAGCTCTGTTCTTCGACCAAACCTATCCTGATTCAACCAATCGTATTCTATTGTCATCCGGTAACAGGGAGACGTTCTCAACGGCATCAACTGTAAGTACTGATGAACTACAGCCCGAACCTACCAATGCTGAAATTCTAGATGACATCAGAAATTATGAAGCCAATATAAACGGCATGATAGAAGAAAGTGGCACTTTTGCTCAGGGCTTGTCACAAGAATACATGGCTTTGGGAACGCTTTATCTACAGGCAGGTGACCAAGAACAATCTGTCGAAACTTTTGAAAACGCCATGCATATTCAAAGAGTTAATGAAGGCCTGTTTTCTCTAAATCAAATTCAAATAGTCAGGAAACTGATTGAAGCCAATAAGGCGACTAGAAATTTCGGCGAAGCGGATAAATACCACGAATATCTATATTACCTGATGGCACAAAACCTGGAACCTGGAGATGATGATTTAATAACCGCCACTCTGGAATGGGCTGATTGGAATCTGGAAGCCTATCGGAGGCTGGCGTTTAATCTGGAAGATGATCTTGCGGTTTCAAGCAACAACCAGAGCGTTGGTGCTTCAATGCTACGCAGGGGTGAACTGGTTGCAATAGAAGACGATAAGTTCAGCGAAATTCGATTTATCCCGCGGTCAAGCATGCTGGGTTCATCTTCCGGGTTAATGGCGCAGTCATACACAGCAGATCAACTGGTAGACCCGCGACTCAAAACTGCCGATGAACTGTATGAGAAATTATTAGAAACCGACGAATCAAACCAGGAAGTACTTCGAAAAAAAGCCAATATTATTCAACTGTTCAACACCCAGATTGAAAATCAGATTGAAAATAATATCTTCAGAACTACCCTTTCTACTACCACAAACAGACTGGTACGCTCTGTCTCCTTTTTGCGGAAAGGGTATGCTGACAACAGGGAAAGCCTGACAACTATTGCAGAGACAAAAGAACAGGAAAGCCCCGAGGCAGCTGCAAATGCATGGCTCGATCTGGGTGACTGGGAGCTTCTTTTTGAACGCACACAACGGGCAGAAACAGCCTACAGTAATGCTCGGGATATCCTGCTTACAGCCGGTCGCACAGAAACAGAAATTACCCGTTTTATTTCACCCGAGCAGGCTCTGTTTATCCCGCAGTATATTGACTATGAAGATACCCGGAAATTCCAGAGTATCCCGGAAGAAACGGACATACCCTATATTGGATATATTGATATCTCCTTTAATAAGCGCAGAAATGGCACATTGAGAAATATTAGATTTGAAAGCTCTTCCGAGAATACTGGTCAACAAGTACAGCGCAGACTGAGAAGTCTTCTGAGGAATGTCAAAGTCAGGCCCTTATTTATAGATGGCGAGCTTCAGGAACAAGCGAATATACAAGTAAGGTATTATTATTCCTATTAATCGATTATTAGATATCCTAATCGCAAAGAACTGCTATTATTCAAAGCCCCCAGTAATATCTGGTGTATATCAGGTGTAAGGTAATGACTTTTATTGAAATAACTATAAATAAAGTCAACATTCATTCCGGTAACCATTTTATCGGTTTCAAGGTATCCTGCGCTTCGCTAAGACACAGGGTAAAGTTACTTTCATACGCCATCACTTTCACATTGATAATCTTGCCAGGGTTTTTTACCAGTGCAATGGCCCAAAACAGGGAAGAGTTAAGGCAACTTATTTTCGAGCCTGTCTTGATGAAGTTCAGCCAAACAAATGAGGCGCCTGATGGAGTAATGGAAGGTGCAGAACTCTCCTCCCTCCCACAGGCCGAATATCCTGTCGCTGTTTCTGAATATATTTCCCGGCAGTTCAGAGAAACAGTCAGTAGTAATTCCCAAAATACCCAGGACAGTATTGGTGAATATGAACAAAGACTCAGCAATCTTGAGTTAGAAGGCGGCGCTTATGAGCCGGCATTAAGCCAGGAATTACTAGCGATGGGAACGCTATACCAAAGTCAGGGTGAGCATGACCTAGCACTTGATCATTTTGAAAAAGCCTTGCATATCAATCGTGTCAACCAGGGCCTGTACAATTTGGGACAAGAACCCATTCTTGATGAGATCATTGAAAGTTATGTCGCCTTAGGGGATTTACAGGCGGCGGATATGCAGCAGGAATATCTTATTTACTTGAAACGCAAGGCACATGGAAGTACCAGCGTAGACCTTTTACCGGATCTCGATCGGTATGCTGATTGGAATATTTTTGCCTTTGACTCCAGGCTAAGCATGGATCCCACACTGACCTATGCAGCTGAATCCAGTGTGTATACTAGTAACGCTGTGAACAATTCCATAGGTGAAGAAGATTTCCGAACTATCAGGTTGATGAATGCGCAGGTCATTTACCAAACTATCATCAAGATTTTGCTCAGCAACTACGGCATACGTGATCCCAGAATTCTGGATGTGGAGAAAAAGCTGGCATTAACTAACTACTTCTTCGCTACCAGCCTAAATGTGAGCCCAGCTTCGTTTAAAAACGCAGCTACCTCAAACGCAGTCACTTCCTCACAGGGTTATTATGACATTTCCAGAGTATCGTCCAATTCCATGGGATACCGTCATGGCCGGGAGGCGCTGGAAAGACGCCTGGACTATATGCTTGATATGGAAGATATCCCCGCCAGAAACATTGTCCAGGCAAGACTGGAACTGGGCGACTGGTTGCTAATGTTTAAAAAGCGCACGGCGGCACTTGATCTCTATGAAGAAGCCTACCTTGAAGCACTGGCTTCAGAAATCCCGCAAGAAGAACTAAATGCTCTGTTCAGTCCGGGTTATCCTGAAACAATTCCCGGATTCATTGATTACAACTATACAAGGGCTGCCTGGAATATTCCGGACGATGTTGCATTGGACTACCAGGGCTGGATTGATCTTCGTTTTCGCCTGAATCGCTATGGCAAACCTCAGAATGTAGAAGTGCTAGGGCGCAGCCTGAGTGTGACAGAGCCCATTGAAGATCGCCTGACAAGGCATATAAGGAATGCCAGCTCGTTTCGTCCCAGGTTCAAAGAAGATAAGTTACTGGAAGAAGATATTATAGAGGCCAGGTATTACTACACTTACTAATAATTGACTGATTGATAATTCTAAAATATTTTAAAACAATAGTTCAAAAAAAAGCCGGATCAACTGATCCGGCTTTTTTAATTCCTGCCTTTATTACTATCTTTACAACTAGCTTGCCTCTATACCAGTTTATAACCTGACTCAAACAACGGCATCTTTCGAATGCGTTCGCCAGTGGCGTTATAAATCGCATTAGTTACCGCTGCCAGTACTGGAGGCATGGAAGGCTCACCACCACCTGTGGGGGAGAACTCTTCTGGTTCAAGAAATGCAACTTCCAGTTCAGGCGCTTGCGGCATCCTGACCAATGGGTATTGATGGAAGTTTTGCTGCTGGATAACGCCATTTTCAAAAGTAATCTTGGCGTTAAACAACTGGCTGATTCCATCGATTATGCCGCCTTCCATCTGGTTTTCAGCACCACTCAGATTGTGGATGAAACCAAAATCGGCAACCGCCCAAACCTTGTGAACTTTCACTTCCTTGTTGGCGCTAACAGTGACGTCGGCGACCTGTGCCACGTAACCGCTGTGACAGAAGTAAAAGGACAGTCCCTTGGCCCGACCTGGTTCATTGGCACCCTGCTCATAGCCAGATAATCTGGCAACTTCAGTGACAACGCTGGCAGCACGGCCTGTGTGCATGGACCGTGGGTTTTCAGGGTCAGCCAGCCGCGGCTCACCCAGAGTATTCATCAGGAATTCAACATGCCCTTTACCTGCTGCAACAGCCAGTTCATGCATGAAGCTCTGGAAAGAAAAAGCAAACGCATTTGATGAAGGCGCGCGCATTGGTCCGGTAGGAATGGCATTGTGGAACATGGTCTGTGTAAGTTTCACATTGTCAATGACATCCATCGGGAACACACCCGGGGTCAGGTTTGCACTGGTCATTGGAGCCTGGTCATCACCGGTTGAGGTAATAAAGTGATCCTTCCAGGCGGTCAAGTTGCCCACTGAATCCAGACCGGCACTGTAGGAATGAAAACCACCAGGACGGAAATAGTCGCCGCTCATATCATCTTCACGGGTCCATTGCAGCTTGATGGGAATACCTTCCATCCTGCGGGCTATGGCAACCACTTCAAAGACATAGTCATTGGCCAGTTTGCGGCCAAATCCACCACCGATACGAGTTTGGTGAAGTACAACACGTTCCGCCGCTTCTTCTGGCGGAATACCCAGAAGAACGGCTGAACCGGATTCGCCACTCTGTGGAATCTGTGCGGGAGCCCAGATCTCTACAGAACCGTTTTCATATTTGGCAACACAAGTTTCAGGCTCAAGCTGGGCATGGCTTACGTAGGGATATTCATAGAAGCTGGAAACAACAGTCTCAGCATTTCCCAATACACTTTCTGCATCGCCCTTGTCGGCGCTAACCTGAGTTGGCGGATTACCCGGACCATTGAACTGATTGATCATCAGAGGTTCGCCATCTTGCTCCTCCAACGCATAAGCACGCGCAACAAGATCATCCCAGCTGGCTACTTCTGCATTGCTCAGATCCCATTCCACTTCAAGTTCACGCTTGGCCTTGATCGCTGCCCAGGTGTTTTCTGCAACTACAACAACACCGCTGAACATATCACCGCCACCCGGGTTGAATGCTTTAGGGCTGCCGTTTTCATCCATAATAAAGGCATCCACAACACCTGGCAGTGATTTGATATGATCTTCGTTGAAAGACAATGCACGTCCACCAATCTGGGGACACTTGGAGTAAGAGGCATATAACATGCCTTCCATATGCGTGTCTGCACCAAACAATGGCTGGCCTGTAACAATATCGTTGTTGTCTACACCGGTGAATCGTCGGCCTAACAGTTTGAACTCGTCACGTGTTTTCAATATCAGTGAGTCAGGGGCCGGAACTTCCATAGTGGCTGCGAGCTCGGCAAATTCACCATAGCCCCATTCACGGTCAGAAGTTGCATGTACAACCCTGGTGTCGCTAGTGGAAAGTTCAGAAACGGGAATATTCAACTGCTGGGCTGCTGCTGCCAGGATCATGGCTCGGGCTGTAGCACCTGCCTGGCGCATGGCCATCCAGTTCATTGGTGTTGAAGTTGAACCTCCAGCAAACTGTGCACCGTACCTGGAACCATCGATATCTGCCTGGATGACATCTACATCTTCCCAGGCACAATCCAGCTCTTCGGCAATGATCAGAGGAAGACCTGTCTTGATGCCTTGACCACATTCCGGATTCTTGGAAAACAGATTAATTCGGCCATTTGGCTGTATTTGAACGTAAGGGCTTAAAGTACTTGTTGCTGCACCGGACTGTGCTTTAGCTTTGGAGCTTGTGCCCATGGACAGGCCAAGGACAAGACCGCCACCAGCGACACTGGAAATCTTGAAAAAATCACGTCGGCTGACATCCGGCATGCCAATGTCCATTTTGGGACTTTTGACCAGATCCTGGAAAAAATCAGGTAATTCAGGAGCGAGATGATCGTTTTTAATCAATTTCATGCTGTCTCTCCTGCCTTCGCTGCATCATAAAATGCGGTGCCGGTCATTTTTGCGCCAGCATTCTTGATGGCCTGGCGAATACGGGAATAGGTGGCGCAACGGCAGATGTTTCCTGACATGGCGGCATCGATTTCTGTATCACTCGGACTGTTGTTCTGACTCAGCAGTGCAGTTGCACTCATGATTTGGCCTGCCTGGCAGTAGCCGCACTGGGGCACATCAATTTCGACCCAGGCTTCCTGGACTGGAGTCAGTGTGCCGTCTGCAGCAGCCAGACCTTCAATTGTAGTAATTGCTTGATTTGTAAGATTGCCTACAGGAATCTGGCATGAGCGCACGGGAGCGCCATCCAGATGCACTGTACAGGCGCCACATTGGGCGATACCACATCCATATTTGGTGCCTACCAGGCCGAGCTCATCACGCAGCACCCATAGCAGCGGAGTGGAGGGGTCAACCTCACCGATATCCATTGTTTGACCGTTAATTTGTAGAGTTGCCATAACAATTCCCTTGGTTTTTAGTTTGTTGCTTAATTGAGTTAATTAATTGAAAAATTAGTTTAAATATAATGCTGTTTTAAAATCGTAGTTTAGTAATTCGTTTGTTAGTAATTTATCGTAAAATTTATTTCTTAGTTTGGCATAAAAAGTGGCTCAAATTAAACCACCCAATGCCAACAATCAAGCAGTAATTGCAGTCTGTCCGGAGCATTCCGAGGGCAATATACTTGCCTTGAAACAAGCAGCTTACTGCCCTTTGGTAATCAATGTTCCGAAGCAGGTAATGCCCTAGCTTGAAAGAACACAAAAGTATAACTCAAGGAATCAGGAATTACTTAACAGGATGAAATATTTTAACCCTGATTTCACTCCGCCAAATGACTGTGAATTTAACCTCCCAATGGTTAACAGGGACTGCCTTTCAGGGAAAAATTTTCAGGAGTTTTAGCCTTTGATTCAATTTAGTCGATTAATCGCAGCAACTATTCTGAAAATTTAATGTTTGTGAGTACTAACATCCACTATAATACTGGAAAACAAAGGGGTAATGATTAAACCCCGGTACCCAGACATTATGCGGCATTCCATTTTTTCAACCCCCATAGTCACGCCAATTCTGCGCTTTATGGCCATTAGCTGCCTTAAACTTTGCGGCTGGCGTGTGGAAGCAAATGAATTGCCGTCAACTCCTTATGTGTTTATTGGTGCACCCCATACCAGCAACTGGGATTTCATGTTGCTAATAGCTGGAGTACTACATCTGCACCTGGATATTCGCTGGATGGGGAAACATACCCTGTTCCCACCGGTGATTGGAACTGTGATGCGATGGATGGGAGGAATCCCTGTCAACAGGACGAAAGCCCACAGCATGGTATCCAGGATGGTTGATCTGATCAGGGAAGAGCCGGACACTATTCTGTGTATTCCCCCTGAAGGGACGCGCAGCAAAGTGAAGGAATGGAAAAGCGGCTTTTATCACATAGCCCGACAGGCGCAGGTCCCTATTCTTCTGGCGGCCATTGATGCTGAGAATAAAACACTCAGAATGCTTGGCGAATTCAAGCCTGGCGACGACCTGGACAGTGATATGCAGAGTATTCAGGCAGCCTATAAGGGTTTGAAGGGTATCAGACCTGAAAACACCTAGGCCAGTAGCCGTTATTTTGCTGCCAGTTTTTTCACTTCCCTGTATCTGAAGCAGTCAGTGGTATGGTCATTGATCATGCCGGTAGCCTGCATATGGGAATAGACAATAGTCGGGCCCACAAAACTGAAGCCCCGCTTTTTCAGGTCTTTTGAAATGGTCTCTGCAAGCTCGGTTTTTGCAGGTAGCTGTTTCAGACTTTTCCAGGAGTTCTGCAGGGGCCGGTGATCCACGAAGCCCCAAATATAGTTATTAAAAGTTCCAAACTCTTTCCTGACTCGAATAAAAGCCTGGGCATTGGTGACAGTCGCATTAATTTTCAGTCGATTGCGAATAATGTCTGAATTATTCAGCAGTGCCTTGATTTTTGGCTTTCCATAATTGGCGACTTTATTGAAATCAAAGCCATCAAAGGCTTTGCGGAAAGCTTCACGTTTTTTCAGGACAGTAATCCAGCTCAGTCCTGCCTGCATGCCTTCCAGCACGAGAAACTCGAAGAGTTTTTTATCAGAATGCAGGGGGACCCCCCATTCCTTGTCATGGTATTTTTGATACAAGGGGTCATTGCCTGCCCAGGTACAGCGTTTGTCAGACATATGGGTACATAGGCCGCCAGGGGTTACTTATTTTTATTAAGTGTACTCAGGGGCTAACCCTGATATTTCCCATCATACCGACTTCGGCATGATCCAAGATATGACAGTGATACATCTAGGTGCCCGGACGTTCATCAAAACGGACAGCCAGTTTCAGTTCTGTGTTAATTGGAACATCTACCGAGTCCTTCCACTCAGGTATCCTGCTATCGTCCAGAACCTGGAAAAAATAGCCATGTAAATGAAAGGGGTGGTTAAATTCAGTGTTATTGCGGACATTCCAGATATGGGTTTCACCTACTTTTGCCTCAATAGGTGATTAATCCTGGTCAAACAAAGCCGAGACAAATTCCTGTGCCTCGAATGGACGAAGATCTTCTGCCTGTTCTCCAATGCCGATGAAACGAATGGGCAGTCCAAAATGTCTGGCAATAGCGAAAATCATACCGCCTTTCGCCGTGCCATCCAGTTTGGTCAGGGTAATGCCAGTGATGTTGACTGCACGATTGAAATGTTCGGCCTGGCTCAGACCGTTCTGTCCTGTTCCGGCATCCAGCACCAGCATCACTTCCTGTGGAATATCATCATCCAGCTTTTTCAGTACTCGAATAACCTTTTCCAGTTCCTGCATAAGGTTGTCTTTGTTATGCAGGCGGCCTGCAGTATCGGCAATTAGCACATCCATGTTTCTCGCCTTTGCAGATTCATAGGCATCGTAAATGACTGAAGCACTGTCAGCTCCCGAATGTTGTGCAACAACGGGAATATTATGGCGTTCTCCCCAGGCTTGTAACTGTTCAACAGCAGCAGCCCTGAAGGTGTCACCGGCAGCGAGCATGACGGATTTGTTGTCTTCTTGTAACCTTCGGGCCAGCTTGCCAATTGTTGTTGTTTTGCCCACGCCGTTGACACCCACCATCAGGATGACAAAAGGTTTATCCGATTTCGCAGGAATTTCCAACGCCTTCTGGCAAGGTTCCAGCGTTTTCAACAACTGTTCCTGAAGGGCTTGATATAGGGCGCCGGAATCCTGTAGTTGATTGCGTTTCAGACTTGCTGTCAGCTCATCAATAATATCCGCTGTGGCTTCAACACCCACATCGGCAATCAAAAGCTGACTTTCCAGCTCCTCCAACAAATCTTCATCGATGACTTTTTGTCCAGTGAGGAGAGTGGCCAGTCCTTCACCCAGATTGCTACGGGTTTTTTTCAGGCCTGTTCTGAGCCGGCCAAACAGAGATTCCTTTTCCGAATCCTGCTGACCTTCTTCAAGGGGTATTTTTGTCTTGTCGTGATTTTTCTTGCCAAATCCGAACATGGGAAAACTGCCGGTAATGATGCGCTTTTCGAGGCTCGCTATGCTATCAGCACTCAATCTGCTATACCATAAAAATTCTGGCACAATGGCTTTCACATGCAGTAAGAATTGTCTTGACCAATGTGAAATTCCAGAATCAGATATTGATAAATACAATACATGAACGATTATTCAAGTAATAATAATTTTAAAAACCAATTTCGTATCATCGCGGGGAAATGGCGTAGCAGAAAAATTAAATTCCCGAGTAACGTGGAAACACTGAGGCCAACTACTGACAGGATCAAGGAAACGCTTTTCAACTGGTTACAACAAAAAATTGATGGCGCCCACTGCCTGGACCTATTTTCCGGTAGCGGCGCACTGGCACTGGAAGCCTGTTCACGAAATGCCGCCAATGTTCTGGCTATTGATAATGATTCCCGGGTGACTGATTCAATAAGTGAAAATTGCCAGCTGCTGGATTGCAACAACATCGATGTCATCACAGCAAATGCCATGCAATGGCTTGACCAAAAAAAAACAGAACAATATCAGTTCGATATTGTTTTTCTTGACCCACCCTTTGGGAAAAACCTTCTAGCTGATTGTTGTGCGCTTCTGGAAGCTGGAAATTTCTTGTCTCCCGGCGCAATTGTTTACCTTGAATCGGAGACACCATTAGATGATATCACTCTGCCAGATAGGTGGCAGTTATTTAAAGATAAAAAGGCAGGGCGCGTTTATTTTGGTGTTTGCGAAAGGTTAATCAATTAGAATAATGCCTTTCAGTGAGGATGCCAGAGAATGCTTGTTTCACATCGTATCGATCACGACAATAAAGTGATAATCACCAGCTTCGCACCTGAAGAGGTGACCCTGACTCTTTTCATAGATACGTTTTCCAGCTACAAGGAAGAGCTTAAATACCTACCGGACTTTCAGAAATATCATGAGCTGGTGGATTTTAGACCCATCACCAGCATTAATATTTCTGCGTCAGAATTGAAAGAGTTTAGTAAACTCGCAACGAGCACGGATGATAAAGAAGATATTACCCGCTTTGCCTTGATCGTAGATTCAACGTCTGCTTTTACGCTGGCTAAAGTGTACGAAACACTTCGAAATTTTCATTCCAATTCCAAAAAACAGCTCAAGGTATTCCGGGATATAGATGAGGTCTTTACCAGGTTAACAGCGAAACTTGAAAACCTGGCAAACAGTCCCGCCTGATTTATTCCTTGTAAAAAGTAAACTCTATTTCAATTGCAGCATTCAGCGGCAGCGCGTTAACGCCCACTGAACTCCGCGCAGGTGGCGGCACTTCAATAGCATTGAACAGAGCCTCCCACACCGCATTGAAATCTGGGAAGTTAGCAAAATCCGTGGCATATACTCTGGCAAAAGCCAAATGTTTCCATCCCAGTTCATGCTCGCTCATCAGAATCTGCAGGTTTTCCAATATTTTTTCTGTTTCCTTGCCGATACCACCGTTTACAAGTTCACCTGATTCATTATCAAGCGCAATAAGACCGCTGCAGTAATAATGAGAGCCTGCCCTGACCAATTGACTGTATTTAAATTTTGGTGAAATCAGTTTTTCAGAAACCAGGTAATCAACCATGCCATCCTCCAAAACTTTGATCAGAAAACCAGATTGTAAAAAACAATGCCCAACACCAGTGTCACTCCGTAACGCAGCATCACCATCCAACCCTGAAACAAGACGCTGCCATTGATTACCTTTAGCTCTTCTTTTGAAATGGACTGGGGTAACACCCAGCCTACGAAGAGTGCTGTCATCAATCCTGTCACAGGCAGCATAATATTGCTGGTCAGATAATCAAAAATTCCGAAGAAAGTTCTTTCTATGCCAGCAAAATCCAGAGGATAAAACCCGGAAAAAA
Organism: Gammaproteobacteria bacterium; assembly: GCA_029245395.1. GTDB lineage: Bacteria > Pseudomonadota > Gammaproteobacteria > Pseudomonadales > Pseudohongiellaceae > Eutrophocola. The sequence continues at coordinate 373,533 of JAQWPL010000029.1, read as the reverse complement.
CATTCAGTGACAGCACAGAAAGGAAGCCGATAACCCAGATGCATCCACCACTAACAATAGCCGCTTTCTTTCGTGACCAATTGTCTTTGCTGGCCAGCCAGGACACTGGCACTTCCAACATCGAAATAGAGGAAGTGATTGCCGCAAATGCCAGCAATATAAAAAACAAGGTGCCGAAAATGAGCCCGCCTGGCATATTGCCAAATGCCAAAGGTACGGTTTCAAACACCAGACCTGGCCCACCGCCAGCATCAAGCCCAAAAGCAAACACGATGGGAAATATGGCTAACCCTGCCAGTAGTGCTACCAGAGTATCAGCTGAAACAATAATGGCGGCTGAACTCGAAATAGAATCACTTTTTTTCAGGTAGGATCCATAGGCCATCAGTGTAGTTGCGCCAACGCTGACAGAGAAAAATGCCTGGCCGAAAGCATCAATAACAACAGACGTATTCAGCTTGCTGAAATCAGGTGTGAAAAGATAGGTAACGGCGGCTGAAAAATCACCAGCGACTATTGCATAACCAACCATGCCAAGAAGAATCATAAACAGTAACGGCATCATGTATTTCACAGCCTTTTCCAGTCCGCCTGATATCCCGTTCGCAGAAATATAAATGGTAATCATCATGAACAGGCTGTGGGCTAATAAAACTGACACCCAGCTGGCATTGAAACCATTTGAAATGGCCGCCGCATCTCCGGGTGTAATGCCCTGGAATTTTCCAAGCAAGTTGGCAACAGCATAATAAATGGTCTCCCCACCAATCATGCTGTAATAGGAAAGAATCAGGCTTGCAGTAAAAATTCCCATGTAGCCAATACACGCCCAAAAGGGGCCGGCATTGGCTTCCGCAATTAATTTCTTTAGCGCATTAGTAGGACAGTCCTGCCCTCTTCTTCCAATCAGAAACTCACCTATCACCAGAGGTAAGGCCAGGAAAAATACAGCGGCTATATAAATAAAAACAAAAGCACCACCGCCGTTTTCACCCGTTGTATACGGAAAGCGCCAAATGTTTGCTAGCCCAACTGAGGAGCCTACAGCGGCAAGAATAAACAACCAGCTTGATGACCAGTTTTCGTGTTGCTCTGATTGCTGCATGAAAAGAGAACTCTGTCTTAGAAAAAAGCTATTAATAGATTAATTATATAATTTATTTATTGCCTGAAATCAGTGGCAACAATAACAGATTGCACCACGGCGTCCACCCCCCGAAATAAGGTATAATTGCGCCATCTTTTATACCTTGGATTACTAAAATGAAAACTGTTGTCTATCCAGGCACATTTAATCCTATCACTAACGGGCATCGCGACCTGATAGAAAGAGCCGCAACTATTTTCGACCGCGTCATCGTCGCCGTGGGCACGAGTAAATTAAAATCTACCTATGCGCCACTGGATAAACGTGTGGAAGTAACCAAAAAGGTATTAGCGGATATCAGTAATGTCGAGGTAACAGGTTTTGATGGCCTGCTGACAGATTTTGTAAAACAGCAGGGTTCTAATCTAATACTGCGTGGGCTACGTACCGTCGCCGATTTCGAATACGAATTCCAGCTGGTTGCCATGAATAGAGTATTGGCGCCGGATATTGAAACCATATTTCTTGCGCCGTCTGAAGAGCACTCCTTTATCTCCTCCACTTTGGTCAGAGAAATTGCCGCCTATGGTGGTGATATTTCGGCATTCGTTTCACCCATCGTTGTAAAGATTATGCAGGAATTAGACTGATGGCTTTACTAATTACGGATGAATGCATCAACTGTGATGTCTGTGAACCTGAATGTCCCAACGATGCAATCTCAATGGGCCCTGTGATTTATGTTATAGACCCCGACCTTTGCACTGAATGTGTAGGCCACTTTGAAACTTCCCAGTGTGTTGAGGTGTGTCCAGTGGACTGCATTCCCCTTGATCCTGCCCGTCTGGAATCGCAGGAAGCATTGATGGCGAAATACCAAAAATTGACAAGCCTAGTTGAATAAAAGATAAATAAAGAGCTCTATAACCCACTGCTTCATATCCTATCTTTGTATCACGTTTTACTTCTTACCTGCCAAAGCTCGGATCGCAATCATAGGGATATACATGTTCTCCGGGCACCTTCCTCCACGCCATGTAACGTGACGCCCTGCCTTCAAATACAGCCGGATCCTCATACACCTGTGTCAGCCACAAAGTAGTGCCATCTTCGTTTAGTTTAAAACGTTCCTCCATGTGAATATCTTCACTGTGGTTGAAGCCGTTGTTCATAAAAGTGCCCGGTGAAAAATGTGTACTGTCGACCACCAGTTCATCACCTTCCCAATGACCAATGGAGTGCCCGTTTTTTGAATGAGGAAAACCTTCACCGGGGTGGCTACGCCCATCCATAAAAATAATCCTGACCATATCAAAATATTCCATTTTGAACACTATCATGTCGCGACCCTGATGGATTTCCATGGGAAAAGGTGCCTGCATATAAAAAACAGCTGTTGGAGGCATGCAGGTGTAGGCCACACTGAATTCATCATCGAAATCATAATTACGAATTTCATTCAGTGCTCTTTCAGTAATTTCCAAGCCGTCGTAATCGCCTTCCGAGAGCTCTCCACCGCCGGCATCATTTATATAAACTGCATCCTCTGGCAATTTTTCAAACAACTGCGTGCCTGAAGGAGACTGCTCAAAACGTACCGTCCAAAAACCGGACATATTCGGCGCGTCGGCAGCTTGAACGTTACAGGCCAACAAACTGAATAAGAAAGCAATTACTGCAAGTGTATTTTTTTTCATGGTTAATCCTGATCGAGATTAATTCCGGGCTGCGTTGCCAGTACAGAGCCATCAGAAAAAGTAACGCTGCGAATACGCATGTACTGTTCATCATTTCGTGCAGGCCAGCCCGTTACTGTCACAGCATCGCCGGACTCCAGAGAATTTTTATTCCAACCTCGCCTGCGCAAAATACTGGGGGAATTTGTTTCCGCACGCCAGGTTGCTTCTTCGCCGCTGCTATTTGTAACTGTGAATTCCAGAACGCCATGGGGATTGGCAAAACGAAAGCTTGTGACCACGCCAGATACTGTTATTTCCCCTTCAGGCACAAAATGTACGGGAAAAGAATGGTGGGCATTGACTGCCATGGTCCATGAAGAGAACAGACCAAACCCTGTTAAAAAAAATAATATACTTGTAGTGCGATTCATGTTTCTCTTTCCCTCTTGCAGTTCCCATAGCGAAGTATGGCCAACAAGATGTCTGCATGTAAATTTATACTAGCGTTGGCAGTTGCTGCAATAAACTGTGGCGCGCTGCCCCAATCGAATTTCCTTTAATACTTTTTTGCATGCCTGGCAAGGTTCACCTCCACGCCCATAAACAGCAAGGGATTGCTTGAAATAACCAGGCTCACCATCACTGCCCAGGAAATCCCGCAGCGTGGTGCCTCCAACTCGAATAGCTTCCTCCAGAATTTCCTTAATAACACTGGCCAGTTTTTCATACCTGGCCAGTGAGACTTTGCCCGCGGACAGAGTAGGCCTAATTCCTGCTCTGAACAAGGCCTCATTGGCATAGATATTCCCGACGCCAACAACCATATGACTGTCCATAATAAAGGTTTTAACGGCTGCTTTTTTCTTCCGGGACTGAACGTGAAGTGTGCTCCCTGAGAAATCATCAGTGAGGGGTTCCGGACCCAAACCAGAGAGTAGAGGATGTTCATCAAGCAACCCGGTAATCCAGTGAATGCTGCCAAACTTGCGCGGATCGCGGTACCGCAGGTCATAGCCATTCTGAAATTGGAAATCCAGGTGGTCATGCTTTTCTGAGGGCTCGCCTGCTTTAACGATGCGTAAACTGCCAGACATACCAAGATGAATCATTAGTACGCCGCCGGTAAATTTTATTAACAGGTATTTTCCTCGCCGGTTTACGTCCTTGACACTATCGTTCTTCAGCAACTCTGCCAGATTTGCTGGAACTGGCCAACGTAATTTTTTCTCCCGCACGATAACGTTCAACACTTTCTGTCCAAGTATGTGCGGTGTTATACCTCTGCGCGTGGTTTCAACTTCGGGCAATTCGGGCATGGTTTAATCCACGTTATAATGCGGCTCGTTTGAGCAGTATGTCAGGAGCAGGCACATGATTCTGGGCGTTGATACAGGTGGCACGTTCACCGATTTCGTCCTGTTGTCTTCCGCAAGAGGTGACGCCTCTTCACCAGGTGAAGCCTCTCAACCAAGAGCCAGGTTAACAACACACAAAGTCCTGTCCACTCCAGAAGCACCGGAGCTGGCAATTCTACAGGGCATCACTGAAATGGGTCTAGCTGACGATATCAGCGCCGGCCATGTGAAAATCATTCATGGCAGTACTGTCGCCACCAATGCGGCACTGGAGGGAAAAGGGGTTAAAACGGCTTTTATCACCAACGCGGGCTTCAGGGACCTACTTACTATTGGTCGCCAGACCAGGCCCTTCCTGTATCAACTCGATACACCTCCACTAAAACTTCCAGTTCCCCGGGAACTATGCCTTGAAGTCAAAGGCCGGATTGATAGTAAAGGCCAGGTGCTGGAAGCATTGGATGAAAACAGTTTGGCGAACCTGGTCAGCACCCTAAATACACTGGCTCCTGAAGCTATTGCGGTATCACTGCTGTTTTCATTCCTGGCGCCAGAACAGGAGCAACAAATCGCTGAACACCTAAACACACATCTTGAGTTTTCCCCATTCATCACTCTCTCAAGTGACGTTCTGCCGGAATATCGGGAATACGAGCGCAGTATAGCCACCTGGCTCAATGCCAGTCTGGGACCCCTTGTCAGTAATTATCTGCTTAAGTTAAAAACAGCAACTGCGCCCTCAGGGCTTTCCATCATGCAGTCCTCAGGCGGCACAATAGATGCCGATCTGGCAGCCCGCAAATCCGTCAACTTGCTACTTTCAGGACCTGCAGGTGGCCTGGCTGCTGCCAGCTACCTGGCGCAAACTTCTGGCCAGAAGAAATTGATGACTTTTGATATGGGGGGCACCTCCACTGATGTTGCCTTGATTGACGGTAAAGTCAGTTTAACTACTGAAGGTCAAATTGGTGATTATCCAGTAGCTGTTCCCATGGTTGATATGCATACCATAGGAGCTGGCGGAGGTTCTATTGCCAGCGTTGATGCTGGAGGACTGCTCCAGGTCGGGCCGCGCTCAGCAGGTGCCAGCCCAGGTCCTGCTTGCTATGGCCTGGGGGGGGCTGAGCCTACCGTGACTGATGCCAACCTGGTACTGGGACGTCTTCAACCAGAAGACTTTCTGGGCGGCACCATGACTCTGGATACACAAGCCTCAAGAAAAGTGCTCACCCCTATAGCCGCCTCTCTGGGGCTTGGCATTGAGGAGGCCGCTTTGGGCATTATTCAGGTAGCAAATGAACATATGGTGCGGGCATTACGGGTCATCTCGGTAGCCAGGGGCTATGACCCCCTGGATTTTCGCCTGTGCTGCTTTGGCGGCGCGGGTGGCCTGCATATATGCGCGCTGGCTGAAGCCATGGGCATGACCGATGCCATGGTGCCCATTCATGCTGGAGTGCTCTCTGCCATGGGTATGATTCTGGCCCCGGCAGAACGACAACTGTCCCGCACTAATCAGGTACTGCTGAAAAATATGGATATTCAGGAAACTGAGTCTATTTTTGCGAATCTGGAAGCCGAAGGCATGAAACAACTGACAGAAGAAGGAGTCTTTAGAGAAGAGGTTGTCATAGAACGCCGTGCTGATCTGCGTTATGCCGGCCAGTCTGCCAGCCTCTCCCTTCCTTGGCCTACAGGTTCTGAGGTAGAAAATTCCAACGCATTCCACGAAGCGCACTACAAGCGATATGGGCACAGGCTTGCCTCAGATGTAGAGTTGGTCAATCTTCGCATCAGTATCTCGGAGCAAAGAAATACGCCAGTAATAGAGCAATATAAAAAAGAATCACAAACCAATTCGCCAAATTCCGAAAAAATACTCTTTGGCATTCCGGACAAAGTACCAGTCATCGAAAGGCAAGCACTTATTGAAGGTGGCGAAATAAACGGACCAGCACTGATTACAGAAACCAATGCCACCACATGGCTTGCACCAGGCTGGCGTGTTGTCAACGATGCCTCTGGGAATCTGCTATTGCATAAAGACCCTGCATGAGTTCTATGCAATGCCTAAGAAAACCTGGATATATGCCCCAAATGGCGGCAATTTCCAGCCATGACTGCGGTCTAATCCCTTGACCTACCTGCCTTTGACGATTCAGGGCCGATTCAGCATACAAAGGGCAAAATGCCTGCAAATATAGGGAAATGTGTACAGGGGAAAATTTTCCCCAAAACGGTTGACGTTAACGCACTGAAGGGTGACGATAGTCGGTTCCGGTACTGTTTCTGAGCCACGTAATACAGGCATTTCAGGGGTTGAAGAAAGGCTGGACGAAGGTTCGACCAAGAAAGAAATTTGGTTAAAGTCGGTATGTGAAAAGCAGTCTATTTTAAGAGAATTACATAAAAACATTATATGAATAACATAGATAAAAATTTAAGATGTTTGCTGGTCAGCATTTCACTGTTGACAGTTGCAGGTTGTGAATCTACATCCAGCTCTTCATCGTCTTCTTCAAGTATGCCGAGCATGCCTAGTTCCTCCAGCTCGCCAAGTTCTTCGCCAAGCAGTTCGCCGAGCTCTTCGCCAAGTCTGCCAAGTCCTTCTTCCAGTTCGTCAAGTAGTTCGCCCAGCTTGCCTACTGTTAGTAGTAGCTCAAGTTCAAGTAGCCCCAGCAGTAATTCGAGCCCTTCCAGCCAGCAAGGCCAACAAGGTGAGCAGGGGCAACAACAATCTTCACAAGACGGATCAGAAAATTCTCCCCAGGTTGCAGGCAACCAGGGCCAGAATTCAGGAGACAGTGGCGCCGAAAATGCACCCCAAAACGGCAGTCAGGGCGCCCAGGCTGGAAACCAGAGCAACGGCGGATTTGACACAGCAGACGGCAATAATGGGGGCTCTGAAGAGGGTGATTTGGCCGGAGGCCAAACAAATGGTGACGATCCATTTGGCGACCTGGCTGAAGGCCGTGGACAAGTTATGACCGCCTCTGAACGCCGAGCAGCATTAGATGCAAGACTAGATGAAGGGTTTGCAGAGTTTGACGGCTTGATTCTTGGGGAAAGAGAACGTGTCCAGACAGAGGCTAATGAAGCTGGCAGCGGTGTAATGTCTTCATCAGGCAGTGGGTCTGGAGGCGGTGACGGAGAGGCAGGCGGCCCATTGGTCGTTGTCTCAGCGCCAAATAGCTCCTCAGGCGGCGGCGTTATGCCCCCCGGCACTGCCACCAGGGAAGGTGACTTCACTTTTGAAGAACAGGAAAGCTTTCCGGTCCCCGAGGATATTCCAAGCGGCAATAATGACGATGTGGTGGCAAGGCAGCTTAGGGAAGCGGCCATGGGCGAACCAGATGCGGAACTACGTGAAAAACTGTGGGATGAATATCGCACCTATACTGGTCTGAGCCAGTAAAACAGACATTGATAAAACCAAATAATGAAAGGTAGCCAGGCATGTTAAAACTGATTAAGCCTATATCTATGTTACTGATGGCACTCTTCATCAGCAGCTGCTCCACGCAAAGTGTAAAAACCACTACATTTACACCTATAGTTTCTGACAACACCAGTATGGCGGAATCGGAGCTCCTTGATATTGGTATAGCCATTTTTCAACCTGGCCTGGATGATATACCCCGTAACCGCGAAGAACTGACCTTTTCCGACGTGCGGATGGCGGAAACCTACTTTGCTTCCTTCCAGCTAGCCCAGGCTCTGCAAAACAGTGGTAATTGGGGTGTTGTTCGAGTAGTACCGGGGGATCTGTCCAGCACTGACGTGGCAATAACAGGCACTATCCTGCAGTCGGACGGTGAAACCATGAAGCTCCAGGTCAATGTTAAAGATTCCACCGGCAGAACCTGGATGAACAAGGAATATGAAGAAGTCGTCAGTAAATTCAGTTATGACCCACGCATGCGTCGTAGTGAGGATGCCTTCCAAGGCCTGTTTAACAGGATTGCCAATGACCTGTATAACTATAAATCCCGCAGTGTTGAGCAAGAAGATATCCAGAAAATCCGCACCATATCCCAGATTCAGTTTGCACGTGGATTCGCTCCCCAGGTATTCGATGACTACCTTGAAGAAGGCCGTGGTGGCGCACTGGAACTGACTCGCTTGCCTGCGGAAAATGATCCGATTCTCAACCGCATAGAAACTATCCGTGAACGGGATTACCTCTACGTGGACGCCTTGCAGGACTACTATTCCACTTTTGTACGCCAGATGGCGATTCCGTATACGGAGTTTCGCCGGATGAGTTATGACGAAGTGATGACAATGGATCGTCTTGCGGCGGATGCACGCCGTAACATGATCATGGGCGTGGCTGCCATTCTTGGTGGTATTGCGGCAACCCAGAGCAACAATGCCGCCGCCTACTATTCGTCACCTGTCATCATTGCCAGTGGCGGTTGGTTGATCAAGGATGCTTTTGATTCAGGCGATGAACGACAATTGCATATAGAGATGCTGGCGGAACTGGGTAATTCCCTGGAAATGGAAATCGCACCGCGGACCATTGAACTGGAAGAGCGCACCATAACTCTGTCCGGCTCTGTCGAAGACCAGTATGACCAGTGGCGTGACATTCTTGCAGACATTTACGCCAACGATGTCGGGGAGGCCGCCAGCTCGGATTAATAGAAATGGACCCGCTGTCCTGAATCAGGGCAGTTAATTTTGTGTCCATTGTTCGAGAGCAGCACGTCATGTCTGATTCAGAATTCGATAACATCACACCTGCGGACCTTAACCTGTCCGGTAACAAACAGTCTCCTGAAGAAGTGCCCTCCTCTGAGGCACCTTTTCTCGGCATCAATGAAATTCAGCGCAGTGATGAGGAAAAGAAAAAACACACCATCATCCTGACCGGAATTTTTATGTTATTACTGGTGTTGGTAGGCGGTGTCGTCTTTGTCTTACCAAAATTTATTGCTCCTCCTGATCCGGCTACTACAAGCCGTGTCGTGGTAGTCAGCCCACGAACCGATACTGCAGCACGTGCTAATGAAATTTCCCCCTTTGATGAAGCTCAAAGACTACGCCAGCGTGAATCGGCGCAGAATGTATTGGCCCAGTTGCTGGAGCTGCAGGAAACACTTGAAGGCATGGAAGTGCAGACCTGGGCAGATGAGGAATTCAGTCAGGTTTTTGAACTGGCAGGGTTTGGCGATGCGGCCTACCGTGAACAGGAATTCAACACCTCAGAAAGTTTCTACCTGCAAGGCCTGGATATACTGCTCACATTAGAGGCTGGTCTGCCAGATATCTTCAACCGTTACACGACAGCGGGTGACCAGGCCATTCTCAGTGGCAATGCAGGGCTTGCTGAGGAGTCATTCAATATTGCTGTGCTGATCAACCCTGAAAGCGATGAGGCTATCACTGGTTATGATCGCTCCCAGATTCTGGCACAAGTACTGGCCCTGGTTTCAGAAGGTGAAGATTTCCATGAGGCCATGGAGTTCGAAGAAGCCCGGGGAATGTATGGGCAAGCTCTGGCGATAGATTCGGCACACGTTGGCGCACAAAATCTCTTGCGCCAGGTCAGACAGGATATTCTGGACCGTGATTTTTCCGCTGCCATGTCCAGGGGATTCAATTCACTTGCTGCAGGAAATCCCGAAGAGGCGGAAACTGCATTCCAGGATGCCCTGGCACTAAAACCACAAGCGCCAGAAGCCCAATCAGCCCTGGAGCAAACAATTAGCCAGATGGCACTGGCGGCCATCACTGTGCACCTGGATGCCGCCGAAGACTTTGTTTCACAGGAACAATGGCAGCAAGCGCTTGCAGAATTTGATGCGGCATTGGCTATCGATCCTAACCTGGTGACAGTCCGCGAAAACAGAAGCGAAGCAAACAGCCGGAATAATCTAGACAACTACCTGGAAACCATCACCACCGAGCCACTGCGCCTTGCAGAGAATGCCGTCTATCAGCAAGCAACAGGTATCTATAACGAAGCTGTGACCATTTCAGGAAACTGGCCACGGCTTGATGGTCAACTGCTTTCGTTACGAAATTTTCTTGAACGAGCCACAGAACCGGTTGCAGTAAGACTGTCATCCGACGGCATAACCAATGTGACGGTATTCCAGATTGGCAATCTTGGTCAGTTCACTAATCACACTCTGGATCTGACACCGGGCTCTTATGTGGCCGTTGGTGTCCGAGAAGGTTTTCGTGATGTTCGAGAGGAGTTCGTCATCGGGTTTGACGGTCAGTCCCCGGTCATTACCGTACAGTGTGTGGAAGAAGTGCTCTAAAGCACTTTAGGAATAATCCACAAATGGCAGAAGAAAATAACAACTCTCACTTTCCAAGCCCAGACAATGAAAACGTGGGGATTAATGACCCCATTACACCCATTGAGTTCACCCCTGTCGATGGTTCAGCAAAAAAACTCAGCTTCAGCTTTAGTCCGATCAAAATCATATTGTCTCTTGTGCTTGTGCTATTTGCGGGCGCCGCCTGGTTTGTGTTGTCAGCCCGTTCTGTATACCTGGATGTGACACCTGGCACCAGCCTCGTCAATGTCAACCACCCCCTGGCAATAAAAATAGGCCCACGCTACCTGGTGCTGGAAGGTGCATTACCAATCACAGTTGCAGCTCAAGGCTACTATGATCTGGAGTCGAGCCTGACGGTCACTACAGAGCAGTCGCAAACCTTTGTCATAGATATGCTGCCGCTGCCGGGCTTTCTGACAATCAGCTCTGAAAATGTTACAGGTGCAACTGTCACAATTGATGGTGAACTGGTAGGGCTAACGCCCCTGACCGACTTCAAAATTGATGCCGGGGAACATGAACTTGCAATCACCCTGGAACGCTATGAGCCTTTCCAGACCACAATAGATATTGAGGGTCGGCAGACAAGTCAGCGCCTGGATGTGAAATTGCTGCCGGCATGGGCTCAAGTAAGCTTCAGTACCAGCCCAGCTGGTGCCATGGTCACAGTGAATGGTGTTAACCAGGGAGCTACACCCCTCATCGCTGAGATACTTGAAGGCGAGCATGAAATTCTGGTCAAACTGGCTGCTCACAAGGCCTGGACTGAATACATCTCAGTAACTGCAAGACAGGACATGACAATCCCGCCGATTGCACTTGAGCAGGCCGACGGGCTGGTTCTCTTGCAGTCATCACCCACCAATGCAAATGTAACTGTGGACGGTGTTTTTCAGGGTCAGACCCCCCTGGAAATAACTGTCCCTCCAGGCGTTTCACATGTGCTGAGTTTTTTCCTGAATGGTTACGAGGAAACCCGACGCTCCATAACTACACGTCCCGAGGAGGAGGCCTCTCTCAATGTCGACCTGAGCCCGATTCTCAGTCTGGTAGAAATCAGCGTGTTTCCCGAAGATGCGCAGCTGTTTTTGAATGGCGAATCCCAGGGCAATGCCAACCAAACCATAGAACTGTTAGCGGCAAGTCAGATGCTGGAAATCCGGCGTGAAGGTTACGTGACGTTTGAAACCGAGTTTGTTTCCAGGCCAGGGCTGGCCCAAAAACTGGAAGTTACCCTGAAGACGCTGGAACAGCAGCGGATTGATTCTATAAAGCCATTTATTACCAATGCCTCCGGGCAAAGCATGAAGCTGGTCTATCCAGATGGTTTCCAGATGGGCGCCTCACGCCGCGAACCAGGCAGACAGGCCAACGAAATACTGCGTAACGTCAGCCTGACCAGGCCTTATTATCTGTCATTAATGGAAGTCAATAATGCCCAGTTTGCCATGTTTGACAGTGAGCATTCTTCAGGTGTTGTGGAAGGCAGAACATTAAGCAATAACAACCAGCCAGTCGTTCAGCTCACCTGGGATAACGCCGCACTGTTCTGCAATTGGCTTAGTGAGCAGGAAAACCTGCCACCGTTTTACACAGTTGAAAATGACATGGTCACAGGATTTAACCCGGACAGCACTGGCTACCGGATGCCAACAGAATCCGAGTGGGCCTGGGCGGCAAGAGTGGAAGGCGATCCAACCAGCTTGCTGAAATTTCCCTGGGGCCCGGAATTACCTCCACCGGCCAACCAGGGTAATTATGCGGATATCTCCGCCGGCGTCTTCTTGGGCAGAATAATTGCCAATTACAATGACGGCTATCTTGGCTCTGCTCCGATAGGCAGCTTCCCGCCAAATGGTAATGGCTTTTTTGATATGGGCGGCAACGTCGCTGAATGGGTGCATGATTATTACGGGTCGTCCGGCCAGATTGGTAGTGCTGTGGAAATTGATCCCATGGGACCAACAGAAGGTACTTATCATGTTATTCGAGGTTCCGGCTGGGGCCATGGCACCGTTACCGAACTGCGACTGTCATTTCGGGATTACAACAATGAGCCCCGTGATGATGTAGGTTTCAGGGTGGCGCGCTATCTTGAATAGCTGACTTGAATAAGACTATATAAGATTAAAAGATAAGTGGGTTTATGAATAAAATCGTACCTCTTTCAATTGGCTTCCTGCTGTTTGCTAATGTGCTTATGGCAGCAGAAGGCGACACTGTCCCGGAAGTAATTCAGGAAGAAAACATCTCGCTTGATGGTGAAGCACCGATCGACGAAGCCGGCCTTGACCTCGACAGCATAGATCCTGACCTTATTGACCTCGATGGAAATGAAAGGGCCAGCGATGAAAACTTTGTACCCAGCATCCGTATTACTGAAGATCTGCCAGTGGCATTTCCAATAGATATATAAAGCTCAACACACGCAAGGCAATACTATGAAGCAGCAAGGCATAATTTCCGATTTCATTTTTCAGGTATTCGCACTGATTATCTCAGTGATTGTAGTGCACGCTGTGTACGTTGCGGTCATCCGCCCGAATGCAGATTCCATCATGGAGCAGCAGTTGATATTACAGGAAGCAGATCCGGAATATGTAGCTGAGCGCTCCTTGTATGTCGTGATGCGTGATTACGAACAGGAGACTTGTATCATCCTGATGTTCTGGGCCATGTCCATCATCGGCCTGAAGATTTACCGCAACCGAAATGAAAATCGCCTGCTACAACGCTCATTACTGACCTTGTCAGAAGGAATGAGTATCCTGCCAGAAGATGCGCGGGATTACGCCAGACCTGTCCAGGCACTACCGCCCGAGGAGAGAGAATTTCTCTTGCCCCGGGCGCTATTGGCCGCACTGCATCGATTTGGGTCAACCCGTAGTATCCCGGATGTGGCGTCTGTGATTAGAGACCTTTGCACAAACGAATCAGATCGCCTTGAAAGTGAACTCACCATTGTTCGTTATATCGCCTGGGCTATTCCGTCCATTGGCTTCCTTGGCACCGTCAGGGGGATCGGTGAAGCATTGGGCCAGGCACACAGGGCGGTAAGCGGTGATATTGTTGGCGTAACTGTCAGCCTGGGTGTGGCATTCAACTCTACTTTTATTGCCCTGGTTGTGAGCATTTTGATCATGTTCATTTTATATCAACTGCAACTGCTTCAGGATCGACTCGTATTGGATACCCAGAATTATTGTGATGACAACCTGATCAGACATTTGCAGGTACCGGAAAAGGATGACCATGCGTGAGTGTTAATCTGATTGAATTAAATGACCGCAATGTGCGTCTGCGCAACCAGGACGAAATCCTGCTGGAAAGTCCTGGATTTGCCAATATCGTTGAAAAGCAGCCCGTGTTTGGAGAAGAGGCCCGAAAAGTAGCACGGCTTCATCCCCGTCAGACATTCAACCAGTTTTGGTCTCAGCTCAGCCTGGACCAACTGGCCAACAGTGATGGCCATTTTCGTCACCAGGCCGATCTGGCATTTGCCCATTTGAATTCCATTGCTGGTCAGCAGGCACTTACTGACGAAGTTATTTTTGCGGTGCCCAGCAATTACAATCGCAACCAGTTGTCTATCCTCCTTGGTCTGGTGCAATCCTGTGAATTTGACGCAATGGGACTTGTCGACCTTGCCTTGCTCAGGACGGCCGGTGCTGACAATCCCGACAAGGCAGTCTATCTTGATATTCAGCTCCACCAGTGCGTGCTAACAACGTTTACACAAAAGGACGGCAATGTTGTTCGCGATAAGATGGTGCAAATTCCCGGCACGGGATTGGTGGCCTTGCATGACGCTTGGGCCAACATGGCGGCCGATGAATTTATCAAGCAAAGCCGGTTCGATCCTCAACATAATGCAGAAACTGAACAGTATGTTCACAACAAGTTGCTTTACTGGATAGATCAGGCCAGAAAGAATAACGAAATAATGATGGAGATAAATAACAAGGGCTCCGTTTATCAAGCACGTGTCAACACAGGGCATTTTGAACAAAAGGCCAGGAATATTTTTGGCCGCGTCAAAGAAGAATTGGAAACATTGGCTGGTAGCAATTATTTGCTGCACCTGCCAGAGAATCATGTCGAACTGCCGGGGTTGTCGCTTTACCTGAGCAGTTTGATTCCTGTGACTGACAGCCTGTTGATGGAAAACTGCATGCTGCATCTTGAACATATCAAGGGCGATACCGAGTCTTTAAGTTTTATCACCAGCCTGCCAGGAACGCAGCAGAGCAGCTCGCCCGCCGCATCCACAACGACAAACAATGCGCCTTCTCATGTGCTAATCAATAACAAGGCGTATGCACTGCCTACTCAGCTTCACTTTGGCCCCGTTAATGGCAGTAGCCCGGCAGGCTCAGGCGCCATTCAGATAGAAGCTACGGGCGGTAGTGGAGATCTGAAAATTTCTGTTACCAATGATGGCGTCCTGTTGGATATTCAGGGTGTTGGCAATGTGCAACTCAATGGACTCAAGGCAGAACCCAGGGAAGTTCTAAAGCTTGGAGATGCTATCGCGCTACCTGGTTCTGACTCACTGCTACAGCTTATCCAGGTGGAATAAACCATGGCACAAAGTAAGGCAGCCAAACGTGAATTCAACCCAATCAGCCTGGCATTCCTGGATGTTATGTCATGCGGTTTTGGCGCGGTTGTTCTGATCTTTCTAATTCTCGACCATTCCACCAGTATCAGGAATGACACAACCAATCCCGAATTAACCGCAGAAATTAACTTGCTGAATGATGACATTAATGAGGGTGAGGAAAACCTGGTCAGAATCCGCAATACAGTCTCAGATGTGGATTTCCAAATGGTAGAAGCCCAGGGCCTCGCCCGTTCAATTCAGCAGGAAATAGAAAATTTTCTCGAAGAGCTGGCGCAGCTTGAAAACACGACTATAGCCAGCGAAGAAAGCGTAGAGAAATTGAAATCAGATATCCTGCAACTTGAGGAAGAACTCGAAAGACTCAGGGCTGCCCAGGATTCATACACTGGCAATTTCATTCGCCCCTATGTCGGTGATGGCAATCGCCAGTACCTGACTGGACTCATCCTAGGTGGTAGTCGAATTCTTGTTTTGGTGGATGTGTCTGCCAGCATGCTGGATAACACCATCGTTAATATTATCCGTCGCCGCAATATGTCTGATGACACTAAAATAAATTCTGATAAATGGGTCGGTGTGCGCAAAGTTATCGACTGGCTGACCACTCAGCTTCCTCCGCCGAGCCAGTACCAGATTTATGCGTTCAACGATGAAGTAAAACCACTCATTCCTGGAACCGAAGGAAATTGGCTGGAAGTCGCAGACGAAGCACAACTTAATGATGCAGTGGAAAGACTGCATGGCACGATTCCTATGAACGGCACGAATCTGGAAAATGTATTCCAGGCAGTGGCCTCTATGTCTCCGTTACCAGACAATATTTATCTGATCACAGATGGCTTACCGACAATTGGGACTCGGGAAGGCGGCTTTTTTAATCGCAGGGATAACAATAGTAATGCCAACACCGTGTCAGGCAGGGAACGAGAAGAGCTCTTCAAGTATGCTATCGGGGAATTACCTGCCGGAATTCCGGTCAATGTTGTACTGGCACCTCTTGAAGGAGATCCTCTGGCCGCCTCTTTGTATTGGAAACTGGCCATTTCCACCGGCGGCTCTTACCTAAGCCCATCGAGGGACTGGCCTTGATAGTTTTGTAAATAGTTAAATAGAAAGTTAATTAGATAGTTAAAATAAATAGAGTGTGGACGAATGGCTTTGTAGCTTGATAATAATTTAAACCAACAGTGATAATAAATAGATAAGCCCATGGCACGCAGAAGTACAGAAACCTTTAATATCTCCTTTCTGGATGTGATGTCCTGTGGTTTCGGGGCAATTATCCTGCTGCTGATGATTACCAAGTCTTCGGCACCCACACCGTTAGAAATTTCAGAAACCCCTATTGATGGAAGCGTACTGGAACTGCAGCGCCAGCTTTTTGAAATTCGGGGGGAAACCAATATCCTGAATCGCGAGCTCAATGCCAAGCATGAGCAGCTTTCTCAGCACGAAGAACGTATTGCCCGTCTGCGTCGGGAGTTATCGACAATTAACGGCCAGTTCAGCAGCACCGACCAGCAATCCTCCGTTAACGATATCCTCGAGGGACAGCTGGCACTGGCACGTCAGGATTTGACGGATGAAATGCGTCGTCTGCAGATAAACGTACAGGATCAACAGCTGAACGAATCTGTAGGCGGTGTCCCCGTAGACAGCGAATACATCATATTCATCATTGACACCTCGGGCAGTATGTACAACTACAGCTGGTCGCGGATGTTGGAAGTCATGGTCGATACCCTTGATATTTACCCGGAAGTAAAAGGCATCCAGGTAATGAATGACATGGGTCGATACTTGTTTGATACCTTCAGTGGTGACTGGATACCGGATACACCAGCCAGACGCCAGGCAATCCTGCAGCGCTTACGTTCCTGGAACCCCTTCAGTAATTCAAGCCCTGTGGAAGGCATCACCGCCGCTATTCGCACTTATTACGATCCAAGCAAAAAAATCAGTATTTACGTGCTTGGGGATGAGTTTTGCCCTGGCTGCGGCTCCATTCGGCAGGTTGTTGAAACGGTTGACCGTATCAATGTGGAAGACCAGGACGGCAACAGGCTGGTGAGAATCCATGGCATTGGTTTTCCAGTTTATTTTTCTCAGCCTGAGCGCTATCAGTCCACTGGCATACGTTTTGCGACGCTGATGCGGGAATTGGCCAGAAAAAACGGCGGAACATTCGTAGGATTGAATGATTTTTACTAAAAACAGTATCTTCTTTCAGTATATTGCTGAAATTCCTAACTGGAGTACACTATGTGGCCCCCCCCTAAGGAAAATCAGGCCTTTACCTGATTTCTCTTTGTTAAATGATATACAGGGGCTATAGATTAATTATGATGAATTTTGATCGTGCCATAAAAACCGGTTACCAGAGTGCTGCAAAAATAGCCTTAGTGGCTATTGTGCTGTTGTTGAGCGCCTGCGCTGCAACCACCATAGACATCTCCGGTACTTTCCCAGCCCCCCTGATCCAGAAACTGCCACTGACTGTTGGGGTTTTTTATGACCCGGCCTTTACCAATCACAGTTTTATCGAAATCAATGACAACACCGGGGATGATGAGTACATCATCAATTCAGGCTCCTCCCAAATTGAGTTGTTCAATACCATGCTGCCGGCAGTATTCCAGAATGTAATAGAGCTCGACAGTATCGAAAGCGCTAATGCTCGCAGTGATTTGGATGCGGTCTTTGTCCCTGCCATTGAAGAGTTTCAGGTCGGCCTGCCCCAAAAGACCCGCCTGAATGTGTATGAAATTTGGGTCAAGTACAACATGCGTTTGGCCGGCTCCAATGGCGATTATATTGCTGACTGGGTCATGACGGCCTACGGAAAATCCCCTGAAGAAACATTTCAGTCTGTAGATGACGGCGTTAACGATGCAGCCAATGTAGCTTTGCGTGATCTGGCAGCAAGCTTCACCCTGGGGTTTAGTGATATCCCTGAAGTAAATGATTGGTTGAGAGTACAAAATGCACTTGGGGAATAAACACGCATTACACAAGATTATAAATTAAAGCCATGTAACATTTGCAAGTTGAGTCGAAGACATGAACATGCACAACCCATTACAACTAATTGCCCGCCTGGCCTTTGCCTTTCCTGTCGCGTTTATTCTTAGCAGTTGTACTACCACTGAAATTGATGAGTTCCGGCAAAGCGCCACAGATATCGCCTTTGACGAAAGCATCGTTATCCTGGGACGCCGCCAGAATAACAACTATGAAACAGAAGAAAGTTTCGTGCAATGTGTGGGTGATGTGGTATCCCGCGGACAGGGTGCGATCAGCGTGGTTAATGAAGGTGAGTTTCTTGATGCCATGTTTCCATTTTTTGAGCCGCGCACGGCACCCATGCGTACAGGTCACCTGGAGCAATTGATGGCTGTAGATGTGGCCGCTGAAAAACTGGAGGAATTCGGTATTGAATATATCGTCTGGCTTGATGGCATTACCGAGCGTTCTGATCAGTCAGGGTCGATTTCCTGCACCATTGGTCCGGGTGGTGGTGGTTGTTTTGGTTTTGGCACCTGGACCGATGATTCAAATTTTGAAGCGGAGATCTGGGATATTGATACTATGACGTCAGTTGGCTCTATAAGTACGGAATCCAATGGGCAGTCCTATATGCCAGCGGTAGTTATTCCGATCCCGCTGATCGCTCGTGTTGAAGCCAATGCTTGTAGTGGATTGGGAGGTCAGCTAAAACAGTTCATTAATGGCACCTGAGTTGTCTGTAGTACAGATAAATTCATACTTTATTCAGCTTCTTCATCATAGGATGTTGGTATGAATAGCATACAAAGACTTTCCATGAAATCCCGCTCTCTACGTTTTATTTTCCCCGTAGCTGTCATTACAGCTGTCCTTGCTTCCTGTGCAGGCAACCCCACCGGTGGCGCCAATTTCGTTCTGATGTCGGAAAACGCCGAGATCGAGAAAGGTCTGGAACTACATCTGGAAATGCTTGAGCAGAACCAGATTTATGAAGATCCTGAAATGCAGGCTTACGTAGAAAAAATAGGTCAGAAAATGGCGGCTGTTTCACACCGTCCCGAACTGGACTATGTGTTCACGATTATTGACAGCCCGGACATTAACGCTTTTGCACTGCCCGGTGGTTTTGTGTACGTCAACCGGGGGCTGCTGACTTACCTGAATTCCGAAGCGCAACTGGCAGCGGTGCTTGGACATGAAATCGGTCATATCACAGCTCGCCATGCCGTACGCCAGCAAACGGCAGCACGCTCTGCCAGTGCAGCCTCCATTGCCCTTATTTTTGTTACTGGTGTCGACCTCAGGGAAACCACCAGCTTGATTAGCGGCGCACTGATAAGTGGTTATGGCCGCGACATGGAGTTGGAAGCGGACAGCTTGGGCGCAGAATACCTGTTCAACGCCGGTTACTCTCCGCTGGCAATGGTAGAAGTCATCGAAGTCTTGAAAAACCATGAAGATTTCACCAAGCGTACTTCCAATCGTACTGCAGTGAGCTATCACGGTTTGTTTGCATCCCACCCTCGCAATGACACACGACTGCAGGAAGTAGTGGGCAAAGCAGGAACATTATCAGATCAGCAAATTGTTTCCTCGGATCCTACTGAGTTCCGTCAGCAAATGACCGGGCTGATCGTCGGCCCTAGCCCGCAAAATGCCTCTGGAGGCGACCAGCGTAACCGCTATTATCAGAGCCTGTTTAATTACACGATGCTTTTCCCTGAAGGCTGGGGAAAGGAAGAAACCACAACTACCGTAGTTGGCTCCAGTATCGACAGTGAAAGCTACATCAGGGTTGAGGCACGCCGTATTCAACAAGCAAAAGATCCGCGTCTGTATATTCGTGAAGACCTTGGAATTCCTGATCTGCAACGCTCAGAAGCGCTATCACAATTCGGGCTGACAGGTTACACCGGCATCAATTCAGCATCACAGGAGAGAGTGGCGGTATTGTATTTGGGCCCCCGTGCCTTCATCCTTTCTGGCAAAGCAGGGGAAGACTATTCAGATGAAATCCTGATGGAATCGGTGCGTAGCTTTCGGCCCATTGCCCGTAATGAGATGCTTTTTGCTAACCCCGTACAAATCACCTATGTCCAGACCAACGGGGCCATTACCTATGCCGATCTCGCCAGACAAACTCGTCTACCCGAGCACCAGGAAGATATGCTCAGGCTTTTGAACGGGGACTATCCTTTCGGGGAACCTGAAGCTGGTGAATGGATAAAAATCGCTAACTAATCTGTTTCAACGTGATTGGATTGGCAAGCTGAATTGAGTTATCGCTCCTGTTTTTTAAAACAGAAATTCTGTACATTTAGTATTTTGGAAGCGTTAAATCTTGTGCCTGTTAATAACGGCGCGTTTCAGCAGTAAACCCTCATGCCTAAAGTCCTGCACCTTTGTCCTCACTGCCATAAGGAAGAAATATCCAGCTACCAGAAGCTGTTCTCCGTTTCGTTTTCGCCCGCTGTTTGTCCCGCTTGTAATCAGGAAAGCTTTGTCCCCATCATACAAGCACTGATCATGCTGACAGTATGGACCATCCTTACCTGGGTCTTTATTGGCCTGTCGATTATGTCCAGTATGTCTTTTTTCCTGCTTGGCACTATTCCCGCCTTCATTGTTTGCGTGGATAAATACATTTTGAAGGCGCCTCTTGTTACCAGACAGCAAAACTAGTTATTGGCAGCTATCTTGTGCAATAGCTACAATGGCTGCCCCTGATCTACATAGACACATTGCATGAGCAGTAACGACTCACCATTACCCCGGATTATTGTTGGTATTAGCGGAGCCTCCGGCATCATCTATGGTATAGAAGCCTTGAAAATGCTGCGTAAACTGGATATTGAAACTCACCTGGTAGTCAGCAAATCCGCCATGGTTACTCTCAGTCAAGAGAGTGCATTAAAAAGTGGTGAGCTCACTGAACTCGCTGACAAGCATTATGCTAATTCAGATATAGGCGCCTGTATCGCCAGCGGTAGTTTCCAGACCATGGGGATGTTGGTCGCCCCCTGTTCCATAAAAACACTTTCTGAAATAGCCACAGGAGTGACGTCATCTCTGCTGAGCAGGTCAGCTGATGTGGTGTTAAAAGAACGTCGCAGGCTTGTGCTCATGGTCAGAGAAACTCCCCTGCATGCCGGGCACCTGGAAAGTATGCTGAAAGTAACCCACGTGGGTGCAATCGTGAACCCGCCTGTCCCTGCTTTTTATACCAAACCCGAATCCATAGATGACCTGGTACAGCAAAGTGTTGGAAGGGTTCTCGATCTGTTTGATCTGGAAAGTGATACGGTGAAACGCTGGAGCGGTAATCAGCCCAGGCAACCTTCAGAGTCAGAATAAAAATGGCAGCAGCATATGTCCAGAATGCTTGAGATGAAGGAATGGTAATTTAAAGAGTTAACTGAAGCGTTAGAAGCTTAATTGAAGAGTTGTTTAAAGTGGAACTAGTGAGAAGGCGTCTGCACCTGAAAACCAGATGCAGAGAAAAACACAGCACCCGGAATTTACTTAATTTTAGCTTCCGTATAGGCAACGTGTTTGCGGGCAACCGGATCATATTTCTTTATTTCCATTTTGTCCGGCATGTTGCGCTTGTTTTTGTCCGTGGTATAGAAGTGCCCGGTACCTGCGCTTGAATTTAGTCTGATTTTCTCTCTCATGTTTCTGCCTCATTGACAATCCCGGTTCAGGATCGCCGTCTAAACTATTTTTTTATATGTGAATTTTTACTTTCACACTCTCATATTTAAACTTTTATGCCGCGGGCACGGATATCGGTAAGTACCTGATCTATGCCCAGCTTATCGATAATACGCATACCCTTGCTTGTCAGGCGCAATTTCACAAAACGCTTTTCAGACTCAATCCAAAATCTGTGCGTGTGCAGGTTTGGAATGAAGCGGCGCTTGGTTCTGTTTTTGGCATGTGAAACATTGTTGCCAGAAACGGGTTTTTTACCTGTAACCATGCATACTCTGGACATTGGATTGCCTCGTTGTTCTCTATTTCCGGGAATAATTCCCCGGCACTAAAATCGATGAAAAAATGAGCGCGTTTTATAGCAGAACAGACGTTGAACTGCAAGGAATTCCCCTTGATCTGCCCAACTTGCTGGAACAAAGAGGCTAATGAACTGCAAAGAATTCCTCTTGATCTGCTCAACTTATCTCTACTGTTGCTGATAACGGGATTATGGCAGCTTCTGCTAGATTAAACCCTTTTCTGCTAACGAATTGACTTCGCCATCTCCCACGATCAGGTGATCCAGGGTCCGGATATCAACCTCTTCTAATAGCCTCTTCAGCCGTTGGGTAATACTGATGTCCGCCTGACTTGGTTCAGCCATTCCTGAAGGATGATTATGGGCAAATATCAGAGCTGCCGCATTATGGTAGAGCGCCTGTTTCACCACCTCACGAGGATGAACAGATGCCCCGTCGATTGTGCCAAGGAAGAGCTCTTCCTGAGCAATCAGGCGATTCTGGTTGTCCAGGAACAGGCATAAAAACACCTCCCTACCGCGCCGGCACAATTTTGACTGTACAAAGCGGCGAGTCACTCCGGAATTTGCGAACACATCTTCCCTGAGCATCTTTTCCTGTAAACACCGCTGCGCCAGCTCGGTGACAGCCTGTAGTAGCGCATATTTGCCAGGACCAAGGCCGGGAATGTCACAAAAATCATTACATGAGGCACTCAGAATGGCTTTCAAACTGCCAAAAACATTGATCATGTCCCTGGCCACGTCTACTGCGCTTTTGCCCGGAATCCCGGTGCGCAAAAAAATTGCCAGCAATTCAGCATCAGAGAGGCTTTGTGCGCCTCTTGTCAGTAGTTTTTCCCTGGGTCTTTCCCCGGCAGGCCAGTCAGAAATCGGCACTTGAACAAGCCCTCCTGAGTACGCTAAGTCTTTGACATTTAATTGAATTTACCCGGTCATACTGATACTCTTTTGCGTCCTGAATGCCGGGCAACATTGTGTATTCACTGCTATTTAAATGCATTCACTATAGTCCAGGCTCAGATTTTTGCCTGTGGTCGATCAGCCATGCTCAGTCTTTCCAATAAGCAAATCATCCTTGGCATTACCGGTGGAATTGCTGCCTATAAAGCCGCGGAATTGTGCCGCCTCCTGATCAAGGGTGGCGCTGATGTCAGAGTGGTGATGACAAACTCGGCGGCTGAATTCATAACACCTCTGACATTTCAGGCTTTGTCGGGAAACCGAGTGCATACAGATTTGCTGGATGAAGACGCCGAAGCTGCCATGGGACATATTGAACTGGCTCGCTGGGCCGACCTTATTTTGGTGGCACCGGCCAGTGCTAATTTCATAGCCCGGCTTGCCCAGGGTAGAGCCGAAGACCTGTTATCCACTTTGTGCCTGGCCAGCTCTGGCAAACTGGCAGTAGCCCCAGCCATGAATCAGGGGATGTGGAAGAATGCCGGCACTCAGGACAACCTTAAGCAAATACAGGAAAAAGACGTCACTATTTTCGGACCTGCATCAGGTGAGCAAGCTTGCGGTGATACAGGCCCAGGACGTATGCAGGAGCCTGCTGATATTGCCCGCGCAGCTTCAGATCTGTTTGAAACTGGTGAGCTTGCCGGGGTCAATATCACCATTACTGCCGGGCCCACCAGGGAAGCCATTGATCCGGTTCGTTACATTAGCAATCACAGCTCAGGAAAAATGGGTTACGCCCTGGCGCGGGCGGCAATGGAAGCTGGAGCCAACGTTGTCCTGATAAGCGGGCCGGTCGCTCTGGAGCCACCGCCGCGAGTTAAAGTAGTTGTCGTGGAAAGTGCGAGCCAGATGCTTGATTCCTGCAAAGTAGTTCCTGGAGATATTTTTATCAGTGTGGCTGCCGTTGCCGATTACAGGCCCGTGGAGAGTGCCCCGGAAAAAATCAAGAAAACCGATGACACCATGATTCTGACTATGATCAAGAACCCCGATATTCTCGCCACATTGTCTCTTTCTAAGGACCGCCCTTTTTGCGTTGGGTTTGCCGCTGAAACAGAAAACCTTGAAGAATACGCCTGTAAAAAATTACAGGACAAAAAACTGGATCTGATTTTTTCCAATAACGCCTCCGATACCTTCAACAGTGATTCGGCATTAGTCACCGCGTATTGGAATGCAGAAAAAAATACCGCTAAGAAAATCTTTGAGGAAAGTACAAAGTCCAGCCTGGCAAGAGATATGGTAGCGTTAATCGCTTCACGTTACAGGGAGACCGCAGCACCAGTTTAATCAGTGTTAAACCCTTCCATTTTCGACGCCATTCCCAGCGTACAGCATGTACTAATGAAAGATATCCTGGAGTAAATTCCCGGAGTGTGTGAGAGAAGTAATGGCCAATCAAAACCTCTATTTTCATTTGCGCGAAGCCTTTATTTCATCAGCGGACAAGACCTTTCTTGCCGGGCCAGGCTTTGATGCACTGAGCTATCTAGCATGCGATGAACTCACCGGGCAGCTCGCGAATCTCATGGCTGACAGGGGCCTTACTGCTGGCGACAGGGTGCTGACCAGAACAGATAAATCACCCATGGCCCTGGTGCTCTATCTGGCCTGCCTTCGCAGCGGTGTGATCTATGTTCCCGTCAATCCCGCATGCACAGACGATGAGCTGGATTATTTCCTTGCTGACGCCAATCCCACTCTGTTTGTCGGAGATAAAGAATTCTGTGTCAGGGTAGGCAAATCACACGGTATCCAATCATTATCGCTGGATCAAAACGGACAAGGCACATTGGTGGATGCAGCGCAGGCCTTACCCTTTGAACATGACATAGTCGATAGCCAAGCCGATGATGTAGCCGTACTTATATACACCTCTGGTACGACAGGCACCCCCAAGGGCGCGATGTTAAGCCATAACAACCTGCTTGCTAATGCGCAGACTCTCCACGCGGCATGGGGCTGGTCTAGCGATGATGTGCTGCTGCACTGCTTACCAATATTTCATGTGCACGGATTATTTGTGGCTACTCACCTTGCGATGCTTGGCGCCTCTACCCTGTTGTTTCTTCCCCGTTTCGATACTGATCTGGTACTGCAATATTTCAGTGATGCTACCGTATTCATGGGCGTGCCTACCTATTACACCCGTTTGCTGCAGGTTGCACAGCTTGATACAGCAACCTGCCAAAAATTTCGCTTGTTCGTCTCAGGCTCTGCCCCCTTACTGGCCGAAACTTTTCAGGTTTTCAGGGAAAAAACAGGTCATACCATTCTGGAGCGTTACGGCATGTCAGAAACCGGCATGCTGGTATCCAACCCGCTTGATGGCGAGCGGCTTGCGGGGACAGTTGGCTACCCCTTGCCCGGCGTGGAAACCCGGATCAGAGATGAGGCTGGAAATAGCATAGAACAGGGCGATATCGGCATACTGCAAGTCAAAGGCGCCAATGTGTTCAATGGCTACTGGGGCAAACCCGAATTGAACCACTCTGAATTTCAGGATAACTATTTCATCACCGGGGACATGGTTCAGGAGGCGCCGGATGGGCGCATTACGCTGGTTGGGCGAAGTAAAGACCTTGTCATAAGCGGTGGTCTGAATATATATCCTAAAGAAATTGAAAGTGTATTGGACCAACAACCCGGTATTCTGGAATCCGCCGTATTTGGTGTACCACATCCGGATTTTGGCGAAGGACTGGTTGCCGCTGTTGTTCCGGCAGAAGGCGCGGACCTGAATACCGATGCCCTGCTGACCGCGTGCAGGGAGAAACTGGCGGCGTATAAAAGCCCCAAAAGTATTATCCTCCTCAACGAATTACCCCGAAATAGCATGGGGAAAGTCCAGAAAAACCGCTTGCGGGAGCAGCACGCCGTCCTGTTCCAAACCTGAATCACACTGAATTCACTTGGGCGAATTCGTATCATGCCTTATAATCCCTGTCCTATATTGTTAGTGAGCATTTGCTTTAGAAAAGCTTTATAGCTTTTTTACGGAATTACCTATGACGCTTGATCTCAAATCAGCCAAAAACATCGCCAGCGTACTGACCGAGGCCCTGCCCTATATCCAGCGCTTCACAGGCAAAACCATCGTAGTCAAATACGGCGGCAATGCCATGATTGATGAAGAGCTGAAGAACAGTTTCGCCCGGGATATCGTGTTGATGAAACTGGTTGGCATGCACCCCATCGTGGTTCACGGAGGTGGCCCGCAGATTGGTACGCAGCTGGAAAAACTGGGCATCAAGTCAGAATTTGTCGATGGCATGAGAGTGACCGATTCTGCCACTATGGATGTGGTGGAAATGGTGCTGGGCGGCCTGGTGAACAAGGAAATTGTCAGTCTGCTTAATAAAAACGGTGGCAAGGCTATTGGTATTACCGGCAAGGATGGCGATTTTATCAGGGCAAAGAAACTTAAAGTGACGCGTAAGACTCCAGAGATGGAAGCCCCGGAAATCATCGATATTGGGCATGTAGGTGAAGTGGAAAGCATGAACGCCTCCATTATTGAGATGTTCAAAAGCAGCGATTTCATACCCGTGATTGCACCAATTGGAGCTGATGAAAAAGGAGTTACCTATAACATTAATGCGGATATCGTCGCCGGCAAGGTGGCGCAAATGGTCATGGCAGAAAAGCTCATCTTGCTTACCAATATCTCAGGCGTCCAGGATAATGAAGGCAAAGTACTTACTGGAATAAGCACGGAGCAGGTCGATGCACTGATCGACGATGGCACTATTCACGGGGGTATGTTGCCAAAAATTCATTGTGCGCTTGATGCTGTGAATTCTGGTGTTAACAGCGCCCAAATAATCGACGGACGTGTGCCCCATGCAGTGTTGCTGGAAGTTTTCACCGATGAAGGTGTTGGCACACTAATTACCAATAAACATTTAACAGCAACCAACAACCATCCCACAGGGTAAAGGTTATGGCCAGAGAAAAAGGTGCAAAGAAAGAAGCTATCCTCAGGGCCCTGGCCCAGATGCTGGAAAATAATCCGGGAGGCAGAATCACCACAGCCGCTCTTGCTGCCGAAGTGGGTGTCTCTGAAGCCGCCCTGTATCGCCATTTCCCCAGCAAGGCACGCATGTTCGAAGGCTTGATCAAATTTATGGAAGAAACACTTTTTTCCAGAACATCACGTATCCTGGAAGAAGGCTCCACCGCGCTCGTGCAATGCGAAAAGATTCTTTTTTTGGTCCTTACTTTTGCGGAAAGAAATCCAGGCATAAGCCGCGTACTGAACGGGGACGCGCTGGTAGGCGAATCCGAACGCCTGCGCGACCGGGCAAGCCAAATTTACAACAGGCTGGACACTCAGTTAAAACAGATATTCCGTGAGGCAGAATTGAAAGAAGGCATTCGTTCTAATTTGACGCCTTCAATGACATCAAATTTATTGCTGACTTTTGTAGAAGGAAAAATCAGTCAGTATGTACGCACGGATTATTACCAGAAGCCCACAGAAATGTGGTCAGAGCAGTGGCTGTATCTTAATCAGGATTTATTTCGCCGGCCTGGCGGTTAAAAAAATCTAACTACTCTTCGGTATTAAGCAGTTCCATCAGACGATCAATATTTCTCTGTGCTGTTGAAATTGAATCCGCTCTCTCATTTTCTATCCTTGCTATCTGACGACCCAGGCGGTCCCTTTCTTCGCTGGCAGATTCAAACTGCGAAAGAATATTTTGAGGTACTTCTTTCTCTGCCTCTACATTGTTATCGATAATTACCTGTATTCTGTCAACATCATCTTCGGCATATCCCCTTAAGGCATTTAATACAGTGAGCTGGGCATCAAGTTCTTCAAGGGTCGCGTCACGACGTCTGATGACTTCTTCAGGAGAGCGGTAAAGACGTAGCGACAAAGTATCATCTTCTTCCTGTTGTATGCGCGCCTCTTCTGCGAGTCGGACAGATTCCAGTGAATCGGCTTGATTCTCCCTTTCTTCATCGGACAATGTACGGGAGACTTCTCGAATGACTTGCCCCCTGTCGTTCATAATCTCATAGCCGTTTTTTACAAATTCAGCAGGAATTTGTGTGGCAATAATTTCATTACCCTGATCATCCTTGTAACGATAGAGATTGCCGCTCTGGGCTTGAACCTCCATCACCGTCAAGATGAAAAAAATAAATCCAATTATGAAATTGCGACTCAACATTTTTTTTTGATGCCTTGCCAATTTGTATCTCTCAAAAATCTGTAACCCAACTCTTTATCCTTACTCTTTAACCCTGCTCTCTTAGCTCAGCTTAGATACCATATTTTGACTGGTATTCTTTCATGCTGTCTAAATAGACTTCAAGCGTCGCATCATTTATCTGCTCCAGATAATTAATAATCTGCTGCAGATTGATGATGCTGATTACAGGAATAGAAAATTCATTTTCTATTTCCTGTATGGCAGAGAGCTCACCCTTGCCTTTTTCCTGTCTGTCCATAGCGACCACAACACCGGCTGCTGTCGCGCCTGCTGCTGCGATAATCTCCATGGTTTCCCTGATTGCTGTACCAGCAGTTATAACGTCATCAATAACAAGAACGCGGTTTTCAAGGGGAGAACCTACTATATTTCCACCCTCGCCGTGATCTTTGGCTTCCTTGCGGTTAAAACACCACGGAATATCCTGCTTGAAATCTTGTGAAAATGCAATTGATGCGGCTGCAGCAAGCGGAATTCCCTTGTATGCCGGGCCGAATATAATATCAAATTCTGCCCCGGAATCATTGATGGCGCTCGCATAACAGGAGCCCAGAAACTCTAGAGCTGCTCCGGTGTTGAACAATCCAGCATTAAAAAAGTACGGACTTTGACGGCCGGACTTTAATGTAAACTCGCCAAAGCGCAGAATTTCATGCTCGGTCACATAATTCAGAAATTGCTGTTGATAGTCCTGCATTAAACTCTCTTGGTTCTCTTGGGTTTTTTACAATTAAATTTTTACAAAAATATCTTAATGTGAAATTTTAAACTTTCCTGATTCACTCAAGGTGATTTTACCCCAGTACAGCTTGTTGAGCTTTTAGCAGGCGGCCAATTCCTTCCTGTGCCAGGCCGACCATGGCATTTAGATCTTCCAGGCTGAATTCACCTTCTTCACCAGTCCCCTGAATTTCTATAAACCCGCCTTTATCTGTCATTACCACATTCATGTCAGTTTCGGCAGTAGAGTCCTCACTGTAATCCAGATCAAGCACAGGCATGCCCTTGTAAATGCCCACAGAAACCGAGGCAATCATTTGCTGTAGTGGGTTTTGCGTTATCACCTTTTTATCAAGCATTGATTGTATGGCATCTACCAATGCAACACATCCACCTGTTATGGATGCCGTGCGTGTTCCTCCATCTGCCTGAATAACATCACAATCAATCTTGATGGTATTTTCACCCAGCATTTCCATATCCAGCGCAGCTCTTAAAGACCTGCCAATCAGACGCTGTATTTCCTGTGTACGGCCGCTTTGTTTTCCACGAGCCGCCTCCCTCGCCATTCTTTCTCCGGTAGAGCGAGGCAGCATACCGTATTCGGCAGTTACCCAGCCTCTGCCACTACCCTTCAGGAAGCGAGGAATATTTTCCTCCACTGAGGCTGTGCAAATAACTTTGGTGTCACCAAATTCCACCAATACAGAACCTTCAGCATGTTTGGTGTAATTTCTGGTTATCTTTATGTCCCGCAGGTCATTGGCATTCCTGCCGCTTGGTCGAGTGACTTCTGACATTACTACCTCTTTTTTACTTCAATAAATGAAAATTAAAATTGCAACACTAACGCTACTGCTAACTATTCTTAGCGTTGTTTGAAGTGTTAGCAACCTTGTTAAAGAGCATACGAAAAAGTTGTCCTATTTTATTATGAATGGCAAATCCGCTATAGTTCATTTCCTCATTGGCCCGTACTTTTGAGCCAACTATTTAGCCGGCTATTTAGACAGCTATTTAGTCAAGAACAGAGCAAACTATGACAAACAGCATGACCGCATTTGCCCGCAATCAGGCAGAATTTCCCTGGGGCTCATTGATTTGGGAAATCCGCTCAGTAAATCATCGCTATCTTGAACCGGCTTTTCGCCTTCCGGAACAATTGCGGCATATTGAAACTGGGCTACGTGATATTTTACGCAGCACAATTAGCCGCGGAAAAGTTGATGCCCAATTAAAATTCCTGCCTAATGTTTCTGGTGGTAACCAGATCCCAATTAACGAGTCACTACTCGAGCAATTGAGCCAGGCAGTCCAGAAAATTAGCACAGTTACCGGCTCTAACGAAACCAGCCCGCTGGATATCCTGAAATGGCCAGGTATTATCCAGGAGAAAGGTCAGGAGTCTAAAGTAATCGAAGAAGAGTCGCTATCCCTGTTCAAAAGTACATTATCACTCCTGGTAGAACACCGCACCCGGGAAGGTAATGAGATGAAAGCAGCCATTGAAAACAGGCTTGATGGAATAACTGACATCCTAGGCGACATTCGCGATTGCCTGCCCGGCATTCTTGCCGCCCAACAAAACAAGTTGAAGGAGCAAGTCAGTAATCTTGAAACTGAAGTGGATCCCGAGCGTCTGGAGCAGGAGCTGGTGCTGATTGTACAAAAGGCAGATATCCACGAAGAAATTGATCGCCTTGATGCGCATGTGAAAGAAGTTCGCCACATACTGTCCAGAAAAGAACCCATTGGGCGACGACTGGACTTCCTGATGCAGGAATTAAACCGTGAGGCCAATACCATTTGCTCAAAGTCGATAGTGACTGAATCCACACTGAATGCTGTTGAGCTCAAAGTTCTTATTGAACAGATGCTTGAACAGATTCAAAATATTGAATAGCAACAAACTTACTTGTATTAGCTGCAATCCGAAAAATAGTGACAGACAGAAAGGTATAACAAAAGCACAATGACCAGGGGAATCCTTTTTTTAATTTCAGCACCTTCCGGTGGAGGTAAAACCAGCCTGGTGAATGCCATGTTTGAAAAGGCCTCTAGCTCAAAAGATGGCAGAAAACTTTGCGTATCAGTTTCCCATACCACTCGTCCCCAACGCCCTGGTGAAGAAGACGGTAAAAATTATCATTTCGTTTCCGACACCGAATTTCATCAATTACGATCCGAAAGTGCCTTTCTTGAAAGCGCCGAAGTATTTGGCAACCTTTACGGAACTTCAAAGGCCTGGGTTGAAGAGCGCCTGGAAACCGGCTTGGATGTCATTCTGGAGATTGACTGGCAAGGTGCAAGCCAGGTTCAGGCGCTTCTATCTGATGCTGTGAGTATTTTCATCCTGCCACCTTCGCTGGATTCACTCAGGCAGAGGCTGACCAACCGCGGTCAGGATGATGCCAGTGTCATTGAGCAAAGAATGGCGGAGGCAGTTAATGAAATCACCCATCTAAACCAGGCGAATTTTATTGTGATCAATGACTCTTTTGATACTGCCTTGTCAGACCTGGAAGCCGTCATTCGCAGCGCCCATCTGAGCAAGGCGCACCAGCTGAAAGTCAACGAAGACCTCCTGAATGGCCTGCTCTCGCAGTAATAGCCAACGGCCTTCTCTCTTTCTCTACAGGCATGGACTTGGTCCTGCGCTCCCTTTATAATGCCCGGCCCTGGAAAATCGGTGCTCCAGGTGGATAACTGACCACTGTAATCGCTTGTATTGACAAAATATGGGGCCGATAAGCAGCAGCAACCATTTCTAATTAACAAATAGTTACATAAATATAGCTACATAAAGGTATCACTATGGCCCGTATTACCGTTGAAGATTGCCTGGAAAATGTTGAAAACCGCTTTGACCTGGTCATGATTGCCAGTAAACGCGCCCGTCAGTTACAGACCGGTGGCAGAGATGCACTGATCGATGAAGACAATGACAAGCCTACTGTGGTGGCATTGAGGGAAATAGCTGAAGGACATATAAACTCCAGCATTCTGACTAAT
Source organism: Gammaproteobacteria bacterium (assembly GCA_029245395.1). Classification (GTDB taxonomy): domain Bacteria; phylum Pseudomonadota; class Gammaproteobacteria; order Pseudomonadales; family Pseudohongiellaceae; genus Eutrophocola. Next base: position 341,548 of record JAQWPL010000029.1, on the reverse strand, counting down.
ACGCCTGAAGAGGAAGCCGAAGAATCCATGGACGAAGTTGAGGCCGCCGCCAACAAAGCCAATGATATCTCCATTGAAGAGGCCATGGACGCCGTATTAATCCCCGAAGCCAGCGATGAAGAAATCACCCCCGCTCCAGCTGAAGAAGCCGTTGTAGCTGACGAAACTGGCGAAGTAGAGAAGTAATCTGCTTTTCTTTGAGCAGCGCATATCTGCTCTGGCCAGTTTATTAAGTGGATAAAACAAGCCTTGTCGGCACCCTATCCGCCTCACCACCCTTATGATTTGTGGGCTTGTGCCTGAATATAACGGCGTTTATTGCTCCTTTTATTAACTCCATTTCATGTCTATGATTGATTCATGACCATTGATGCACTTGCACATAACCTGAATGAATACATGGGCTCCGCCCAGGTAGACCTCGTTCGCCGCTCCTATTTCTATGCCGAGCAGGCACATGATGGCCAGTATCGCCTCACCGGCGAAGAATACGTTACCCACCCTCTTGCCGTTGCACAGATCCTTCGCGAAATGCACATGGATCACCAAAGTCTCATTGCAGCCATGCTCCATGATGTCATTGAAGATACCGGCATCACTCGGGATGCGATTGAAAGCCAGTTTGGTGAAACAGTGGCAAACCTCGTAGATGGTGTTAGCAAACTCAACCAGATCGAATTCAGTACCCGCGCTGAAGCCCAGGCGGAAAATTTCCAGAAAATGGCTCTGGCCATGGCCAAGGATATTCGTGTCATTCTGGTCAAAATGGCCGACCGTATGCACAACATGCGCACTCTGGAAGTGCTACCTCCGGAAAAACAGAAACGCATTGCCAAGGAGACCCTCGAAATATATGCCCCGATTGCCAACCGACTTGGTATGCACAATATCCGGCTTGAGTTTGAGGAAATAGGATTCACTGCGCTCTATCCACTGCGATCAATGCGCATTGATGCCGCTGTTAAAAATGTCAGTGGGTACCGCAAGGAACTGGTTACCCAGGTTCAGTCTGCCCTGGATGCCTGTCTCAAAAGAGAAACGCTGCCTGGCAGCGTCATCGGCAGGGAAAAACATCTGTACAGCATTTACAGGAAAATGAAGGAAAAACGCCTTTCCTTCCGGGAAATCACCGATGTATTTGCTTTCAGAATTGTCACTGACGAAGTGGACACCTGTTACCGGATACTTGGCGCTGTGCACAATCTGTATAAACCAGTCCCCGGGAAATTCAAAGACTACATTGCCATTCCCAAAGTTAACGGCTACCAGTCACTGCATACCACCCTTTTTGGTATGCATGGCGTACCCATTGAAATTCAGATCCGCACTGAGGAAATGGACAAAATGGCTGGCAACGGGATTGCCGCACACTGGCTTTACAAGTCATCTGAAGATACGCCAAACAATAGCCATATTCGGGCTCGGCAATGGGTGCAGGATTTGCTGGAAATGCAGCAACACGCAGGCAACTCGCTGGAATTCATTGAGCATGTCAAAACCGATCTGTTCCCCGATGAAATCTACGTTTTTACACCCAAGGGCGCCATTCTGGAACTACCCGAAGGCTCTACACCGGTGGACTTTGCGTATGCCGTGCATACTGATGTAGGTAATTCATGCGTCGCCTGCCGCATTAACCGTAAGTTAGCACCGCTCAGCGAGCACTTGCAGAGCGGTCAGACCGTAGAAATCATCGCCTCAGGGAACCATCCCAACCCGGCGTGGCTGGGGTTCGCCGTAACTGGCAAAGCCAGAAGCAATATCCGACACTTCCTGAAAAATCAGCGCCGCTCCGAAGCCATTGCTCTGGGTAGACGTTTGCTGAACAAGACCCTGTCCAGTTTCGGCTATCACCTGTCCAATATTCCCAGGGAAAAAGTTGGCGGCTTGCTTGAGCAGACAGATTTTGAAGTGATGGATGACCTCTTGGAGGATATCGGCCTCGGCAATCGTATGGCCTACATCGTGGCCCGTCGCCTGATTCCCAGCGAAGAAGGCGAAGAAGAATTTCCTCTCAATACAGATGAATCCTCGATGGCCATTCGCGGCGCGGAAGGCATGCTGATGACCTTTGCCAAATGCTGCCATCCAATACCAGGTGATTCAGTGGTTGGCTATATCAGTGCCGGCCGCGGCATGATGGTTCACCGCGAAACCTGTAACAATGTCGCCGAAATTCGTAACGATCCAAAGAAATATGTGAATTTACGTTGGGACCCTTCGGTGGGCGGGGAATTTACCGTGGAGTTACGGATCGAGTTGGAACACCAGCGTGGCACTATCGCCACTTTGGCCAATGCCATTTCTTCGGCCGAAGCAAATATTGAGAAAATTGGCACTACAGATCGTGATGCCCGGTTCAGCATTGTCAGCCTGACATTATCTGTGCGCAATCGTGTTCACCTGGCCAAAGTAATGCGAAAAGTGCGGTTGCTGAAATCTGTAACCAGGGTGAGTCGCGCAAGTAATTAATCGGCAGTTATTAGCCAGCCGATGCCGATAGCTTTTTCTTTACCTTTTCTGATTTCTTTCCTGACTCAGTAGTATGCGCTGCATTAGACTCCTGAATAAGATTCCTCGCTTCATGGGCAGGTACTGCCCGACTGTAGAGAAATCTCTGGATAACCGGGCAGTCAAGACTGCGCAGATACCTGAGCTGGTAGTCTAGCTCAACGCCTTCGGCCACCATTTCAATCTTAAGACCCCGAGCCATATAAGCGATTGCTTCGATAATGGAGTGGCCTTCATTTTCCACCATGTCGTGAATAAAACTGCGGTCAATTTTAAGTCGATGGATTGGCAGTTTCTGCAGCAGACTTAGTGAAGAATACCCGATACCAAAGTCATCAATCGCTACAGACACGCCAACTTTGTGCAACTCATCAAGTTTCTCAATGGTGCTTTCAACATTATTCATCAATATGCTTTCGGTAATTTCAATTTCCAGTCTTTCTCCCGGAAATTTATGTTCCTTCAGGATGCTAACGATCTTGTCGACAAAATTATCCTGCTCAATCTGTTTGTTAGAAAAATTGACGGCAAGTTTGTCAATGGTCAATCCTGCATCCAGCCACCCTTTGGCTTCTGCAACGGCGGTTTCAAGAACCCTGTTGCCAAGCTCAATAATAATGCCGCTCTCTTCTGCCACGGTCATAAAGAACTTCGGAGACAACAACCCTTTCTTGGGATGGTTCCAACGCAGGAGTGCCTCCATGCCGACTATCTCATCATTTGCCGAACTGACCTGAGGCTGATAGTAAACTTCGAACTGGCCTTTCTTGATGCCCTTGCGTATATCCGCTTCCATGTGCAGCATCCGACTGTGCTTGATACTCATGTCCTTGTTGTAGCGATTGAAATTATTCTTGCCCCGCTCTTTGGTGAAATACATGGCCGTGTCAGAGTTCTTGATCAACAAGTCGGCCGTGTTGCCATCTTCTGGATAAATGGATATGCCGATACTGCCAGTTACAAACAATTCATTGCCTTCAACGACAAACGGTTCCTTGATGGTATCGATCAGCTTCCTGCCAACTAATTCTGCGACAGATTCAGATTCAACATTGGGAAACAGAACTATAAATTCGTCACCGCCAAGACGAGCCACTGTATCGCCTTCACGCAAACAGGCTTTCAATCTGTTGGCTAACTGCTTTAACAGCTCATCACCAACCGAATGCCCAAGGGTGTCATTTACAACTTTGAAACGATCAAGATCGAGGAAAAGAATAGCCAACTTGTCATCTTCGCGTCGGGCATTACTAATGGTGTTGGTCAGACGGTCATGGAACAGCGCACGATTAGGCAAGCCGGTGAGCAGATCATGGTAGGCCTGAAAGTGAATCAGTTTTTCCGAGGCCAGTCTTTCAGTGATATCTCTGGCCACCACATAGGTGCCAGAATAATCACTGGCATTAACTTCACCACTGTTATCGCGCACTTCATTTTCGTAGACGCCGAGCGAGTTAAGTTCAATGGCAATTCGGTTGCGTATCCAGCCAGGGCGATTTCCGGGCTTACACATCAGCCATATTTCAGCATCTCTGGTTGCCCTCGGCCCTGCTCTTCTTTCATTAAAACAGTGGGAAGCGCGTTCCAGATATTCCGGATCAATAATTGTTGAGTAATGCTCGCCGATTAATTCGTCTTTCTTGTAATTCAGTAAATCTTCAGCCCTGTCATTTACGAAAGCAAAGTTTCCATTTTTGTCGACGATAATAATAATGTCGGGTGAGCTTTCAATCATGAAACGGTGCAATCGCTCCGAGCGCTCCAGTTTTTTGCGCAGGGAGAGCATGCTCTTTCCTATTTCCAGTTTGCGGATAGCATTTTTCAGCGTCATCTTAAGTTCATCGAACTCGTAAGGCTTTTTGACATAATCAAACGCGCCAAGCTGGAAGGCGCCGGTCACATGATCAAAGTCAGTTTCACCGCTCAGCACTACTACCGCTAGATTAATCTTCTTGTCGTTGATGAATTTCAGAACCTGCTCGCCATCAACATCAGGCATATTCATGTCGAGCAGTACCAGATCAAATTCTTCGGATTCCAGTCGCAATATGCCCTGAGCGCCACCTTCGGCGACAGCAACATCATAGTCTGCTGTTTCCAGCAGCATCTTGCTGCTCTTCAGCATATCCGGGTCATCATCGACCATAAGAATCTTATGCCTGTCAGCCATTATTGAAACTCTCCATCAGCCAGATCAGGAGAAACAGGCGGCAAGGACGTGAACACATTGGCGAAATTTATCGACAGCCAGGAACCGGCCATCTGAGCGCCAGTATCAGGCTGTAACAGAGCATCCATCTCCCGCAACAGCAATTCCGGCAGAGAAGGCATTCCTGCAAGATTGAACTGGCTTATGATTTGTTCTTTATTTTCAGTCACTTATGCTTTTATCCATGAGTAAAGCATAGCCTGGCTTACATCCAGTACTGCCTAGAATTGTAGGCCATGCCAGGGGAGCCGTCACTTTCAATGCGCCAAATTGTCACTTCTACTGCACTTACTCTGCACTTACTCTGCACTATGCCTTCTACCGCACTATGCCTTCTACCGCTCTATGCCTTCTACCGCTCTATCCAAAGGGGTAATATGGCCATTCTGTCACAATAGCAATGATTCTTAGGGGTTCCACTATGAGTTTTTCCCAACTTTTCAAGGGGTTAACCGTGTTATTAAGCGCGGTTTTCTCTACTTTGGCGCTATCCCAGCCTGCTTCCCCAGCTTTTACCGCCGATATGTTAACGGCCCCCCCTACCTTGAACTGGCTCACCAATGGCGGAAATCTGGCGAATCAGCGCTATTCACCCCTGACCCAAATCAATAAAGACACCGTGCGCACCATGCAGGCCGAGTGGCGCGTGCACATGAATGGCTCTGGCAGTGGCCCCAATCACAGTGGCCAGGGCGAACCCTTGTTCTATAACGGTGCACTGTATGTGGGTACCGGGGAAAATGATGTCTTTGCCATTGATGTCGACACCGGGGATTTCCTCTGGACCTATCAAGCCAATTTGGACCCCAATCGGGTCAATGTCTGCTGCGGCTGGGTTAGCCGCGGCCTTGGTATGGGCGAAGGCCAAATCTATGTGGGCCAGCTCGATGCCAGACTAATAGCGCTGGATCAGGTGACAGGCGAGGTCAACTGGGAAGTCCAGACCGAAGACCCCCTGCTCGGGTTTGCCATTACTTCTGCGCCCCTTTATTACAACGGCATGGTCATCACCGGATTCGCCGGCGGCGAGCGCGCCATTCGCGGACGCATCAAGGCCTATGATGCCCAGGACGGCTCCCTGTTGTGGACCTTTTACACAATTCCTGGCCCCGGTGACTTTGGTCATGACACCTGGCCCCAGGATAACGATGCATGGCAGTACGGCGGCGCGCCTATCTGGCAAACACCTGCGCTTGATCCCGAGCTGGGCATGCTCTATTTCTCTACCGGCAATGCCGGACCCGACCTGAATGGTAATGAGCGCGAAGGCGACAACCTGTTTACCGTCTCTATAGTGGCCCTCGATGTTGCGACTGGCGAATACCGCTGGCACTTCCAGCAGGTGCATCACGATATCTGGGATTATGATTCGCCCAGCCCTGTGGTGTTGTTTGATGTAGAAAAAGATGGCGTTATACGTAAGGGCCTCGCCGAAGCCAGCAAGTCAGGCTATCTGTACATTCTCGACCGCATTACCGGCGAGCCACTGGTCGGCATCGATGAAACACCGGTGCCCCAGTTGGAAGAGCAAAATACCGCTGCCACCCAGCCTATTCCCGTGGGTGATGATTTTATTCCCCATTTCATCGACGTGGCACCGGAAGGCTTTTCCCTGGTGAATGAAGGCAGAACCTATACCCCGTTTGATTCAGAGGGCGTGTTGTACAAACCCCTGGCGGGCGTGAACTGGCCGCCAAAATCCTATGATCCTGAAGGCGGCCTACTGTATGTCTGTGCCAATGACCGTATTGGCGGAGCAGCCAGGGAAAGGGAAAACTCGCCGCCAACCCATGACCAAACATGGTTGGGCGGCGGCTTTCGCCTGACCAACATCCCCTCCCGCGGCATTTTTGCCGCCATGGATGTCACCACCAATACCATAGTCTGGCGGCAACAGTGGTCGTATGGTTGTTCAGCCGGCTCCATTGTGACCGCCGGCGGCCTTATCTTCCAAGGCCGTAACGACGGCAGGGTAATTGCCATGGATAAGGACAACGGTGAAATGCTTTGGGAATACCAGACCGATGCCGGAGTAAACGGAACCGCAGCAAGCTTCATGCATGAAGGCACTCAATATGTGGCCATTATTTCTGCCGGTACCATGTATTCAGCAGGCAAGCACGGCGACAGCCTCTGGCTATTTTCATTGGAAGGTGATCTCGAACAGGAAATGGTAGAAAGCGCCGGTGCAACAGGCCTGCGCCCCCTGGCACAGACTGTAGATCTGGTACTTGTATCGCCTGAAGAAGGCAGACAGCCAGATCTTGCTTCAGGCCAGACAATTTTTCGGCAACTGTGTTCAGCCTGTCATGGCCCCAACGGCGAAGGTGGCGAACAAGGTATGGAACTGATCGGCAAAACCTATACCCCAACGGAAATCATGACCCTGGCCAGTTACGGCAGAAACACCATGCCGGCATTCAGTTTTGCCTATACCCGTGATCAATTGCATGATGTAGCCAGCTATATCATTGATGACCTGTTGGCGGAATAAGCCGTTTACATGCCAAATAACAAAATCCTGAAGCACAAGGTAGCTATTGTGCTGGGAATGGTGGCAATACTGCTGCCATTGTCGTGGGTTTTCACCTTTATGATTTTCCCTTTTTGCCGCTTTTTAGACACACAAACCGGGATTGAGTCCTTTGGGCACAGTGGCCCTGCCGAGTGGTGCTTCTGGCTGGACTGTGCCTTGATGGTGGCACTCTTCCTGATGTTGTATGCGCGCAGTGCCATGAAACCATTGCCATCACTGTGAAGGCCGGTTTCGTTCATCCCTTTATAGCGAGCAATGCCGAGATGGCGAGTGCCCGTAAATACTCCTAGAATGAATCCATGAGCGCACCCTCTATTAAACCTGCCAGTTCCGGCACCCTTGACCTGCAAAATGTGCCTGTCACCGAATTAAAAGGGGTTGGCCCAAAGCTGGCAGAAAAGCTCGCCGGCATTCACATTCATAATGTACTCGACCTGCTCTTCCACCTGCCCTTTCGCTATCAGGACCGCACCCGAATCACCCCCATCGGCTCACTCAATCATGGCATGGAAGCCGTTATCGAAGGCGATATCCTTGGCAGCGCTGTAGTTTTTGGGCGTCGCCGCAGCCTGCTGGTGAAAGTGCAGGATGGCACCGGGATTACCAGCCTGCGCTTTTATCATTTCAGCGCAGCGCAGAAGAACAACCTGCAAGACGGCGCGCGCATTCGCTGTTTCGGCGAAGGCCGCTGGGGTAAAAGCGGCGTAGAGCTTTATCATCCTGAATACGAAATAATTGCCCATCAGGACAAGGCAATGGCCGATCGGCTAACGCCTATCTACCCGGCGACAGAAGGCCTGCACCAGGCGCGCTTGCGCACCATGACTGAACAAGCGCTGGCCATGCTGGCTAAATCCAGATCCCTGCCCGACCTGCTGCCATCGTCCCTGAGCCAGCAATTGAAATTCATTTCCCTGGAAGATGCCCTGGGCTATTTGCACCGCCCCCCGGTAGACGCCTCTCTTAATGAGTTTGAAGTAGGTACTCACCCTGCCCAGGCACGCCTGGCCTTCGAAGAACTGCTCGCCAATTATTTATGCCTGCGCCGATTGCGTGAAGCCGCCGACAAACATGCAGCGCCTTCTTTGCCTGAGGGAAAGCCAGGAAAGGGTGAACTGACAAAACACACGCTGGACGCGTTGCCTTTTACGCTCACCAATGCCCAGCAGCGTGTAAGCAAGGAAATTGCCCGGGATATGGCAAAGCCCACTCCTATGCTCCGTCTTGTGCAGGGCGATGTAGGCTCCGGTAAAACCCTGGTCGCTGTACTGGCTGCTTTGCAAGCTATTGAACACGGTTACCAGGCCGCCATCATGGCGCCGACTGAAATCCTCGCCGAGCAGCATTATCTGAATCTTGAACAATTGCTACAGCCATTGGGGCTGGATGTGGCTTTTCTCAGCGGCAAGATAAAAGGTAAACAACGCAATATCGTGATGGAGGCCATGCAGTCAGGCCAAGCTCAATTGATTGTCGGTACCCACGCCTTGTTTCAGGACGAAGTCGCCTTTTCCAAATTAGGTTTGATAGTTGTCGACGAACAACACCGTTTCGGCGTCCACCAACGTCTGGCGTTGAGAGAAAAAGGCAGTTCACCGAGTGAAGGCAGCAAAGGTAGCACCTACCCGCATCAACTCATCATGACCGCCACGCCCATCCCCCGCACACTGACCATGAGCGCTTATGCCGATCTCGACTGCTCCATCATTGATGAATTACCGCCAGGTCGCACACCGGTAAATACTATCCTTTCCTCAGACACGCGCCGGGGCGAAATCATCGAGCGCATCCAAAAAGCCTGTGCTGACGGCAAACAAGCTTATTGGGTGTGCACGTTAATTGAAGAATCTGAAACCCTGCAACTACAAGCGGCAGAAGCCACCTATACAGAAATGCAGCTGCTCCTGAAAGGCATCGGCATCGGCCTTATCCATGGCCGCCTGAAACCCAGGGAAAAGGCCGACATCATGCACGCCTTCAAACAGGGCGAACTACAACTGCTGATAGCCACTACTGTTATTGAGGTGGGCGTGGACGTACCCAACGCCAGCCTTATGGTGATCGAAAACCCCGAACGCCTGGGCCTGGCCCAGTTGCATCAGTTACGCGGTCGTGTCGGCCGTGGCCGTACCGAAAGCCACTGCGTGCTTTTATACAAGGCGCCTCTGAGTGATGTGGCCAAAGAGCGCCTGTCCATCATGCGCCAGAGCAATGATGGTTTTTTTATCGCAGAAAAGGATTTGGAAATCCGCGGCCCCGGCGAAGTACTCGGCACCCGGCAAACCGGGCTTATGGAATTTAAACTGGCGGATCTGATGCGTGATGCGCACCTGCAGCCCAAAATCAAACTCTGGGCAGAAAAAATCAGGGCTGAAAATCCGGAGTTGATTGAGCCGTTAATCAAACGCTGGTTGGCAGGATCTGAGCAATATGGGCACGTCTAGCTTTTTACAAACTTCTTAAGAGCAATTTATTTATAACCAAAAGAGTCAAATTAACTTGAAAATCTTCTTCAATATTCAATAATTCTTATCCGCTTGTGGTCAATTCACCCAAAATACCTGGATACCAAGGGGCCGGTTGCTCTTTGGCTAGTTTTTCTTAATGCAACTCCGCACTTTTAATATGGTCATTATGTGTCATAATGCCCGGTTCTAACTGCTTTCGTGATGGTGATAGCGAGATCAGTCTTATTTTTCACCGCTATTAAGAAGATGCAATTATGAGTAAAGGTACTGTTAAGTGGTTCAACCCTGATAAGGGTTTTGGTTTTATTACTCCTGAAGACGGTGGCAAAGATCTTTTTGTTCACTACTCTGAAATTCAGGCAGGTGATGAATATGCAACATTAAAAGATGGCCAGGAAGTTGAGTTTGAAGTTGGCCAGGGTCAGAAAGGACCATGCGCAAACAAAGTAAAACCTTTGTAAACAGCATTTAAAAAACATTTTATCGAATACATAGTAAATAAATAGTTCATAGCTAGTTATACATAGTATGTAGTTAGTAAATAGATAGAAGCGTCTTGTGGGCCAAGATACTGAAAAGTCATCTCCCCGTTTAGCAAGGCGTTATTTTTTATCTGCTGTTTAATTTTTTACTTCTTTCTCGCCTTCAACAACGCCCTTCCTGAATTACAAACAGATTGTTGATTGCCGCTTCTGTTTTACCCGCATGCAGCCTGAACTGATCACGCAGGAGCTGGCTTATCGCATTCATGAGCGTGGCCGCAAACTTCTCGGGCACTGGCGCGCCACCCCTTTTGGCGGCGACATGGTGATTGAGTGGGAAGGCCTTGATTAAACCGATCTAAATAGAGGGCAGGGATACCATAGCTCCGGTTTTTTGTGTTTAATAAACAAAACAACTCATCAAATTATTAAGGCCACCTTTCTGGATACTAACTATGGAATCTAACTATTCTGCCAACCCGGTGATGTTCCGGAATAATCCCATCGGTTTTATTTTTGCCATATTACTTATCGCCGCATTCGGCCTTGGCATTCTGATTCTGCTGTGGTGGTTCCGTTCCTGCAGTGCAAATCCACAAAACTGCCGGTGAATGAAAATGAGATCCTGTTTGAGTAAGGCCTGCTGAGCAAAGAGCGTTCGGAAGTAAATATCCGCAGTATCCGTACCATCAAGGTGAAGCAATCTTTTTTCAACCGCATTTTTGGTGTTGGCGCCATAGAAATCTATACTGCAGGAGACAACCCGGAAATTATTGCGGCAGGCCTGCCTGACCCCAACAAAGTGCGCGAGCTGATCAAAATGGATCAGGCAGATTAGGCATGACTGGCGAAACCGACTCAAAGGACAAAAAAGAAGCGCGCATTGTTGCCATTGCATTGATTGTGCTGGTGGTATTGCTAGGCCTGGCCATCATGTTACCAGTGCCCAGCCTCGCTGAATTTTCCGGCCTGTACCTGGCGCCTGGCCTGGGGCTGAAAAATGCCGCCGTGGCTGGCTTCTTTATTACCGTTGTCGTAATGATTGTTTTTACGTTGGCCGCCGGTGACGGGCTGATTGGCGAACTGCAGTTTTTGCTGCCGGGTTTTGTGGCCTTCTTTCTTATTATCTGGCTGATGCTGGCTTGGATTTTTTAACATCACACTCCTGGCTATCTACAAGGAAATTCAATGAAACACTTTCGTAAACCTCAGAGCCCTTTCTATACTGCACTGACAGTGCTGTTATTTTCATTATCCGCAACAGGCGCCCGGGCCCAGGGCAATGCCGAACCCCGCATAGAAACCATGGAGGTCACTGATCAGTTGTATGTAATGTTCGGCATTAACGCGCTTGCCGGCAATATCGGAGTATCTATAGGGGAGGACGGCGTGCTTCTCGTCGATGACCAGTCTCCGGTGATGGTGCCATTATTTCAGGAGGCCATCCGCGCACTGGGCGGTAACGACATCGATTTTGTCATCAACACCCATTGGCATTTCGACCATGCTGACGGCAACAAGGTATTAGGGACGGAAGGTACCTGGATCGTCGCGCAGGCAAATTCTCGACGTATGTTGCTTCGGGATCAGAGTATCAATCTGGTTTCCCAGATCATCCCGCAACCGGCGTACCCGCCTGCCGCTCTGCCTGTGATCACCTTTAATGACCGTATGTCCTTCCATTTCAACGGCCAGCAGATTGATCTGCTACATGCAGGAGAAGCCCATACTACCGGCGATGTCGCCGTTATATTCCGTGGCGATAATGCCGTGCATCTTGGAGATGTGTTCAACACTTCAGGCTATCCCTTCATTGATGCGGACAGCGGCGGCAGTCTGCCTGGATTGGTGGCTTTCTGTGAAGCAGTGCTTGAGGAGATCAATACGGGCACTGTGGTCATTCCGGGGCATGGCCCAATCGCCGGATATGAAAGATTGGTGGATTACACAACTACCCTGGCAGAAATCAGGGATCAGCTTGCCGCGTTAATCGATGATGGCGCAAGCCTGGAAGACGTTATTGCGGCGGAGCCTACAGCGCAATGGGATGCGCAATGGGGCGACCCGTCGAGTTTCCTCAACCGTGCCTATGCCAGCATGACCCGCTGAAAAGACCTTAATTAAGGTCTTGCCTCGAATGGGGATTCGAGAATCCCCAACTCTCCCTCGCTTCTTCCAATAAGCACTGCGCCGCAGGAATCTGAAAATATATTCACTGAGGTGCGGCACATGTCCAGTATCCGGTCTGTGACTAGTAATAGCCCTATCGCTTCTACCGGCAAACCAATCGCTGTCAGAATTACCGTAATCGCGACAAGACTTGCGGCAGGTATGCCTGCCACGCCGATGGAGGTCAACAAGGCAACCAGCACCACAGTGAACTGGGTGACAAAGGTCATTTCCAGTCCGTAGGCCTGGGCCAGGAAAATCGCGGCAACACACTCATAAAGTGCCGTGCCGTCCATGTTGATGGTGGCACCCAGTGGGAGCACGAAGCTGGCCGTTCTGTTCGACACCCCGGCATTTTCTTCCACACATTTCATGGTCAGTGGCAAACTGCCCGAGGATGAGGCAGAGGAAAAAGCCATCAGCATGGCCGGTGCCATAGCGCGGTAATGGTTCATAGGACTCACTTTCGCTACGTATTTCAACACCAGAGGCAAAGCAATAAAGGCATGAGCCGCCAGAGCCAGCAACACTGTAAAGAAGAAGAATAATAACGGGCGGAAGGCCGCAAAACCTGTGGACGCTACTGTTTCAGCCACCAAACCAAACACTCCGTATGGTGCAAACTTCATCACCCACATGGTGATCATCATCATAGTTTCAGAAACACCACTCCAAAAAGTGATAAGTGCTTCACTTTGCCTATGTGGAATTTGAGTCATGAAGAAGCCAAACACCAGGCTGAAAAAAATCAGCCCGAGCATTTGTCCTTCGGCTGCCGCCGACACAATATTGGTCGGGATCATACGCAGGAAAATCTGGACGATATCACCACTGCCACGCCCTTCCACCGCGGCAACCGCAGAGGCGACTTCCCCGCTGTCGAGAGTCAGGTTGAGCTGCTCACCTACAGGTACACCACCGGCAATGCCAGGCGACAGCAGGTTTACAAAAAACAAGCCAATAAGGATAGCCACGGTGCTGGTTGCGGCATAGAACAAAATGGTTTTGCCGCCCAGGCGGCCAAGATCGCTACCGCTACCTATGGTGGCAATACCAACAATAATGGAGGACATGATCAGGGGCACGATAATCATGCGCAGGGCATTCATGAACAGGGTGCCGATAAAATCGTAGATCTCGACAAAGGCAATACCGAGAACGCTGCCTTCTGTGCCGGTCAGTGTGCCGGCAATGCCTGCCAGCACGATGGCAATTAGGATCTGCCAGTGGAGTTTCAATTTGGCCATAGGGTATTCACCTGTTTTTTCTTACTTTTACCTTAGCACTATTTAAGCAGTCGGATATCCTTTATTCAATGCTGGCACAGGTAAGACTATAATGGCCAGTCTCCAGCTTGTTAATAACCTCCGACCTTATGGAAGAAACCCATTACCTTGCCCGCGGCCGTGTTTTCGTAGCCGGCCTTGTTGAAAGCGGCAAGCAAAGCTTCCAGCAACGGTTTCCCAACACCTATGCCCACCTGCCCTATTACTGGCAGCTTGCCCGCATGGATCGGCCCATCGGGATATTCCTGCTGCTGTGGCCAACGCTCTGGTGTCTATGGATAGCCGCCGATGGGATTCCCGATCTAAACCTTTTGCTGATATTTCTCGTCGGAACAGTTCTGATGCGTGCTGCCGGATGTTGTCTCAATGATTTTGCCGACCGGGATTTCGACCCCCATGTTGAGCGAACCAGCGAGCGCCCTCTGGCCGCCAGGAAAATTTCCAGCCGGGAAGCACTGAGTCTTTGCGTTCTGTTGTGCCTTGCGGCATTTTTGTTGGTGTTGTTAACCAATCGCTTAACCGTGTACATGTCGTTCGGCGGCTTGCTGCTCGCGCTGATTTACCCGTTCATGAAACGCGTCACCCACCTGGCACAACTGTTCCTGGGCGCCGCATTTTCCTGGGGCGGTCTGATGGCATTCACCGCGCAGACAGGCGAGCTACCTGTGTATGCCTGGCTGTTATATATCGCGAATTTTTTATGGACAGTGGTCTATGACACTCAATACGCCATGGTAGATAGAGAAGATGATATGAAGATCGGCCTGAAATCTACCGCCATCCTGTTTGCAGAAACTGACCGCTTTGCCATTGGTATGCTGCAACTGCTTTTTCTTGTAGCGATGTGGTTGAGTGCAGAACCTTTTGGCCTGGGTGGTTGGTTTCATTTTGGTTTGTTTCTGGCGGCATGGATGTTTGCCTACCAGCAGTTTTTAACCTGGAAGCGTCACCCGAAGGATTGCTTCAGGGCGTTTTTGAATAATAATAAAGTAGGGATGGTGATTTTCTTTTTTACGGTTGTGGATTTGTTTGTCCCTTAGGGACAGAGGAAGGAGGCAAGAGGAAAGGAAGGTTTACTGAATACTGATAATTTTAGTTTGTTAATTTTTGCATCATTGGCTTAATACGGCATAGCCTAACCAGGCTATGAGAACAGTCATAGGAATTATACAAATAGTCTGCACCAACACAGGCTTCTTCCCTTTCCATAAAGCGCTGACTCAAATACCAAGTATTGAAGTAAGACTGAGCCAGCGAATCGGCGGAGGATATAGGCTGGTAAAGAGACAAAAGCCCATAGCAATTATTGCGCCTGCTATGCGGTATTTTTTGTTTTTTAGTGCGATGCCCACACAAAGAATGGCAAAACCAATAAGCGCACTTGGCCAACCTAAAAAAATAATTCCTATTATCGTCATTTATCGAACCCCCTCTCATAAAGAGCGGTTGGGCTCTTTTTTCTTTCTCCCTTTTCTTGCTTCTTGCCTCTTCTAAAGCAATTCTCTACCGTTATAAACATCCCTTTCAATTTCAAATGAATCAACACCCTCAACACACCCCAGGTTGACGCGAAAAAATCCTGGCTTACGCATGGTTTCATGGAAGGTGTAATTGCCGCACCGGTTGCAAAAATAATGTTTGGCCACCCTGTCGCCGAACTGGTAGCAGGACAAGGCGTCGCCATCTATTTCTCTGCGCAGGTCAGCATCGGCAATGGGTGGATTCAGCATCACGGCCGCCCTGCGTTCACAATAGGAGCAGTTGCAGCCCAACCCCCCTGAAATTTCGCCACAAGCAAAAGAAAATTTTATAGCGCCACAGTGACAGCTTCCGTTGTATTGGGTCATAACGTTCTCGCTTCAGGTTCAGGTGTAATTGATTAGCGCAGGTTTAGGCCAGTCGGTGCTCGCACCCAACTCTTGCAGCATCTCGATGCCTTTATCGAAATTTCTGCCAACCGATTTGACGCCATGGGAATCATCGCCGGGGACAACAGCGATATCCAATTCCAGGGCCGCTTCCAGCACCGGCATGGACGGATATTGCTCAACAGCCTTGTCAAAACCGCGCAAGTTTAAATCCAGGATGAGGTTATTTTCGGAAATAAAGTCCAGATTTCTTTCCACTCGCTCCCAGACACCTGGCTTGCCCAGGGTCTGCAGGTAATTTGTATCGAATTTTCTGATCAGGTCGAAATGGCCAACTACTGAAGGCTCCAGGTCCATCAGCATGCCGTATTGGGCATCGAAATAGGCCTGATACAGGGATTCCATACTGCCCGCTGCTGCCACTGCCTTCTGGAAATGGCCTTCATCATAATCAATGCAGTGGCCTTCCACATGATGCACAGAGCCCACCAGGTAGTCGGGTTTAAGTTCCCCCACCAGTTGGTTAACGAAATCAGTGGACCCTTCGTAAGTTTCCGTTTCAAAAGCGGTAAAAATTTCCAGCTTATTGCTGTATTTTTGCTGCAGGATTCGGCATTCGCTGAAATAGGTACGAAAGCGGTCAAGCAAGAAATCGGCGCCCAGATCGCCCTCGCTTTCATCCGGGTAACGGGATGCATCTGACATCGGCGCCATGTGCTCGGTAATGCCTACCCAGGAAAAGCCCGCCTCAATATAGGCACGGATTACATTCTCAAGGCTGTCACTGGCATGATGGCAAAACTGGCCGCTGTGGCCGCCGTGGACAGAAACTTTTTCAATACCTGAAAGGCCTGACACCATTGGATGAATTTCCTGATAGTAAGAACCGGCTTGTGAGCGGCCATTGTAATCAACATTGTGGCCTGCTTTACAGTGTTGTCCGAACTATTTACATATGAGGTAGAAGGCAGGGCTGGATGTCTACTACAATCCTCCTTTCTTTTTACCAGAACACACATTGCTAAACCGGAGCCAATTTGACCGCAGGCAAGAAAGACACCTACCACCTGGGCTTCCTCACCAGTATCAACAATATCGATGTTGATGTCTGGAACCGGTTGGCTGGTGATACCTATCCGTTTTTAAGACATGGTTTTTTTCGGGCCCTGGAACAAAGCAGCAGCACTACTGCTATAACGGGCTGGCAGCCCTACCATGCAGTGATTGAAAAAGGTGACGACGAAAACAAACAAGTAGTCGCCATCATGCCCTTGTTCCTGAAAGACAATTCCCGCGGCGAATATGTGTTTGACTGGTCCTGGGCTGACGCCTATCAACGGCACGGTGTGGATTATTATCCAAAACTGGTCACCGCTATCCCCTTTACGCCTTGTCCGGGGCCTCGAATATGTATTGCCGAAGGTCAGGATGCCGATGAAATTTATCGCCTGTTGAGTGTGACTATCCCGGAGCATGCTCAAAAACTCAATGCCTCCAGCTGGCATATCCTGTTCCCGGAAAAAAATGAATGTCTTGCCTTCAAGGCGCTTGGCATCCAGCACAGAGTCGGTTGCCAGTACCAGTGGTTCAATAAAGGCTACACCACTTTCGATGGCTTTCTGACCCGGTTTTCATCGAGGAAACGTAAAAACATTCGCAAGGAGCGGCAGAAAATTGTGGACGCGGGAATTGAGTTTGAGATCCTGGAAGGCGCCGATATCACCCCGGAGCACTGGCAGAAATTCTACCTTTTTTACCAGAGCACCTACTTTGTGCGCGGGCGCTCCCCGTACTTGACTGAGGAATTCTTTCTCAAAGCCGGTGAGTACATGCCCGAAAACCTGTTGCTGGTGATGGCCAGGAAAGGCGATGACACGATAGCCGGCGCCTTAAGCTTTGTCGGTTCGGATACCCTGTATGGCCGCTATTGGGGATGTAGTGAGGAATACCAGTTCCTGCATTTTGAAACCTGTTATTACCAGGGCATTGATTACTGCATCAGCAAAGGCTTACAGCGTTTTGACTCCGGCGCGCAGGGTGAGCACAAAATCCAGCGCGGTTTCGAGCCTGTATTGACCTGGTCCAACCACTGGATTGGCAACGCTGATTTTGACCATGCCATCGGCCGCTTTCTGGCCGATGAAGAGAAATACATACTGCGTTATCAAAAAGAAGCGGAGAATTACCTGCCCTTTAAACATCAAGAGAAGCGGGTTGAGAAACAGGCAGACACCCAGGACTAGGTCTTTTTCTGCCAGACCAGCAATTGATTGTTGGCTGGCATGACATGATCTGCAACAGCTTCCATCCCAGCTTCAATAGCCAGCGCATCTACTGTTTCAAAATCCCTAATCCCGCTTGCCGAATCCCGATCCTGAAGCCATTCCTGAAAACGGGCATTGCTGTCACTGGTGTAATTGCCCCCGTATTTGAAAGGGCCATACACGCACAGGTACTTTTCCGGCGGCAAAATTCTGCCAACGCCACGGAAAAAACACACTACATGGGCTTCTGACATGATATGGAGTGTATTGGCACTGAAAATTCCCTCGACTTGCTGATCTGGCCACTGCGCTTGACTGACATCAAGTGCCACTGGCGGCAGTATGTTGGACAATGCTTCAGAAGCAAGGCCTGCCTGGACCGTGGCCAGATTTTCTGGTGTGTCACTCGGTAGCCAGGTCAATTCTGGCAGTTGCTGCGCAAAAAAAATTACATGCTGTGTTGTATAACTACCGATTTCCAATACAGTATTGCCCGGCTGGAAATACTGGCTAATAACAGAAAGAATGGGGGCCTTGTTGTTTTCACAGGCCTGGGAAAATGGTTTTGCCATATAACACGCGTCTTGGTTTACACTACTAACCGTTTTAACAGGAATCCGTATTATGCCAAAACAACTTATAGAAGGCCTGATAGGCCAGTTGCATGACAAGTTTGCAGACAGTGACACCAGTCCACAACAGGAAGAAATGATTGCTCAGATGCAAAGCCAACTTGCCGAATGGGAGGGCCCAAATCCTCCAGGTGATTTCAGGGAAACTGCAGAATTGCTGTATCAGGAAATGGAGGATGAGCACCCTACCGCTGCAAGACTAATCCAGGAAATTATCAACACCCTGACCAATATTGGCGTGTAGCAAGCCGATTATTGTTTTCGCAAAAATACCGGCTTTTCCGGGGTCGAATCACTTTTGCTGTACTTGTAGCGATCCAGCCTGAATTTAGTAAGGCCCTGCGGGTCTTCAACTCTGTTCTGAATGATCCATGCCGCCATACGTCCGCGGGCCTTCTTGGCAAAAAAGCTCAGCACCCGGTATTGACCGCTGCTGAAATCCTTGAAAACCGGCTGCACAATATCTGCCTTCAGTGTCTTCTTATCCAACACGTTGAAATATTCATTGGACGCCAGGTTGATCAACACGGTGTCCCCTGCCACTTTTAAATCCTTGTTTATAGCTCTGGTAATTTTGTCGCCCCAAAAAGCATACAGATCTTTGCCACGTTCATTTTCAAGCCCTGTTCCCATTTCCAGGCGATAAGCCTGCATCAGATCAAGCGGCCTCAGTGTCCCATAGAGCCCTGAGAGAATACGCAAATGTGCCTGTGCATAATCCAAATCTTCCTGAGATAGTTTCTGCGCTTCCAGGCCGGTGTAGACATCACCCATGAAGGTAAAAATAGAGGGCCTGGCATTGCTTTCACTGAATGGTGTTTTCCATTGCTTGTATCGACCCGCATTCAGCGTACTGATCGCATCGCTGGTATGCATCAACGCTGCAAGGTCGTCTGCAGAATAATTGCGCATGATTTTTACCAGTTTGCGGGAGTCGGATAAAAAAGCCGGCTGGCTGGTCGCGGGGGTTTTATAAGCACTTTCAAGATCCAGCGTTTTCGCCGGGGAAATTACAATCAGCATTGAGTTACCTGTGTCATCCTTCTATTTTCATACTTAACTTCTGTCACACCTGGTTGATGAATTCGTCCCACCAGTTCAGAGGTGTCACACCATCGTCACGGTCATAGATATTGCCGTAATACCAGATTGGGCCCTGAGTGTCGGCAATGGCGTTGTCAAACAGCCTTTCTATTTCGCCGAAACCAATATTAACATGCACGCTGTAGACCAGCGCACGGTCGGTTTTCAAATCCAGGGAGCCATCCAGTTTTTCCACTTCCGGAGTGAGCTTTGCTTCCAGCTCCTCCGGGTTATCCTTACAAAATACCCGCACCGCCAGTTTACCGCTACGCTTGATCACCGTGTAACTGGCTGGATTGTCATCCTCGCAATTGAAGACGTCGCCAGCGGCCAGGTCTCTCACAAACAATGGAGAGTGAAGCAGTTCGTAGGTGCCCTCTTGTTCATGCCGTTTTACTTCCAGTTTTTCCAGCACCGGCATACCCTGGGAGTCAGTTCCGGCCAGAAGCTGCACCCAACAAGTTTCAACCTTGCCTTGTTTTTGATTAATGTCGGACATATAAAGGGTATGAGTGCCTGAAAAACTGGGCGATATGGTAACAGCCCGTCGGGCAGCTTTCATCTTTACCTTCTTAACCAACACAACAGGACGCTCATTCCTGCATCTGCCTATGCCGCTTTCCTTGATGCATATCACTTGTTCAGATCAGGTGTAATGTCTACACTGAAAACGAAGATCAACGCAGACAAGAGGTGACCTATGGAACTTTATAAAAACATTCTGGTGGCAGTGGATTTAACGCGGGACTCCGCCATGATTGTCGACAAGGCGCGTAACCTTGCAAAGCAATATGAAGCTGAACTCAGTATTGTGCATGTGATAGAACCCATTGCTGTTGGCTATGCTGTTGAGGTCACCACCGTGGATATTGAAGGGCTACATGAAGAAGTGAGCGAGCAAGCAAAAAGTAGCCTGAAAGAGCTGGGCAATAGTGTCGATATTCCCGATCACAGGCTACATACCGTGTTGGGCCAACCAGCCAGGGAAATTCGCGAACTGGCCAAGAAAATTGAAGCAGACCTGATCATCATGGGAGGCCACGGCAGGCATGGCTGGGAGCTGTTATTCGGCTCTACGTCCGCCAGTGTTACCCATGGAGCTGGTTGTGATCTACTCATTGTGCATATCGATGGCTAGCCCAACACCTGTATGCTGCTGACACTTCACCGTTTCGCTATTAGCATCAAGTGGGCCCGCCCAGTAGCCATTGTGTGGGGCCTGGCCGGGCTGGCAGGCCTGATAGTCAGTCTATTTGCTGCTGGTGGCAGTCAGGGACACCTGCTGGAGCCCTCGCTAGTGCTGATGTTGTGGGGAATGATGATGTTTTCCTTTATCCAGCTGTTTCAGCGTATTCCCTCTCCGGTGCTGCCCCATGATGATTTCATGGCCCGGCTTGGCGGCAGAATTATTCTTGCCTGTTACAGCGCACTGGCATTTCTTGTTGTAATAGTTTCCTGCGCCTTAGCGTGGATGAGTTTAAGGCTTATCTTTCTCGATTGAGTGGCGGATATATTCCGGGATAATTCCTGGTTCAGGATTTGTTAATTCAAGGCGCGATAAACTCGAAAGTCTTCAATACATTCATGGTCTGTATAGGCTTAATGCCCATCCTGATTTCACATTCAAAGTAGGTTTTGTGCTATTCTTCGCCCTCGTTTTCGGGCCCTGAATTGCCTCTGGCCTGCCGGATTTAAAAATGAAGAAGTTAACAAGATTTTCAGCATTTCTAGTATCTAACCTTTTGATTTCCCTGGCTTTATCGTCTTCAGCCAGCGCACAGACTATTGTCTGCCTGGAGACCGATCTTGCCGATGTTTGCATGGAGTTGCTCGAAACCGAAGCTCCTGACACCGCCCAGAATTTTCTTTCCTATCTAAACCGGGGAACTTACAGAAGCTCCTTTTTCCACGAATCGGTCAATGATGGCGATAACACCTATATCCAGGCGGGCGGGTTTGTCCTTACCGGACTGGCAGGATTGCAGGGTATTCAGGCTGTTACGACCAGCGCTGCAATAAGCAATGAAATCAGCATCTCCAACACTCGCGGAACTGTGGCGATGGTGCCCGATGACCCCAATAATCCGGACAGTACTACCTCCCAGTTTCTAATCAATATCACCGACAATCCGGCACTGGATACGCTGAACGGTGGGTATACCGTTTTTGCTCGAATTATCGGCGGTGGTATGGATTTTGTAGACTTTATTTCAACTTCGGCAACCATCTCCTTAAATGATGGAGATTTACCTTTAGTCCCCGTAATTACCCAGCAAATTCCTGCTACAGACTCCGCAGGTTTTGAGATAGTTGATGCCTTTGTTTTTAATGGCGATATTGACGATTTTTTAAGTAGCCTGGATGGTGACGACCCAGGAGATGGGGATGGATCAGGCGATGGCGGCGATACACCAACACCTGGAGACGGTGAAGTGCTGTTCGAGGATGCCGTTTGTGTGGATACCAATGTCGGCGAATTCTGTCTTGAGCTGTTCCCGGATATTACGCCAATTACTGTAGCCAACTTTCTCAATTATGCGAACAGTGGCCGTTACGATGACACCATCGTGCATCGCTCAGTTCCTGGTTTTGTTATCCAGGGTGGCGGCTACGAGGCTAGCCCACTTGGGACATCCATAACCCGCGATAATACCATTCAAAATGAATTCAACCGTTCAAACCTACGCGGCACCATTGCCATGGCTCGCTTGGGCGGCCAGGTGAATAGCGCAACCAGTGAATGGTTTGTAAATCTCGCAAACAACGCAAACCTGGATTCAGTCGATGGCGGGTTTACTGTGTTTGGCGAGGTTGTTTCAGGAATGGATGTCGTCGATGCTATTGCAGCGTTGCCACGAGTCAATCTGCAAACGTCACTGGGGTCCCCGTTTGGTGAATTGCCCGTGACAGATCAGGACTCTGACGGAGTAGGTTCCGATGACGTGGTACTGGTACACAGAATTTATGTGACCGACCTCGTTGCTGATGGCCCAGTCGATGATGGTAGTGGTGGTGGAAGCGGAGATGGAGATGGAGATGGAGATGGCGGCAATGATGTTGTCACCACTACTCAATATTCCCTGACGTCCAACAGCTTTATACTACCGGTGTGGATAGGTGAGACTTTGTACAGGGTAAGAATGTTTCAGACGCAAGCGAATGACATTTTATTCAGCGTCAATACCACGACTATAATTGAGCTTGCTGATACAGGGCAGGACTCGGCTACCATGGACCTGGATTCAGGGGTGTTGTCTATTCCTTCGGTTCAGGTCGGCAATGTTGTAATCACTGATGTAATTTTCAACCTGACTGACTTCAGTACGCTGACTTTCAGACTGGAAAGCTTTAACCGCGAATAGCTGTGCTGAAATTTCTCAAAACTTGCATTCGAGTCTCTGACAACATTTCTGACGTCATTGGTAAAACAGCTTCCTGGTGCGCTGTTCTAATGGTGGTGATGACTTTTTATATTGTGCTGACCCGCTATGTATTTAATACCGGCTCCATTGCAATCCAGGAGTCCATCATTTATTTCAATGCCCTGCTCTTCCTTTTAACGACTGCCTACACACTTAAACACGACGGTCACGTACGTGTGGATATTTTCTATGGCCCTGCTTCTCTGCGTTATAAGGCCTGGGCCAATATGCTGGGGGGGCTTTTGCTGCTGCTTCCTGTGTCCGTATTTTTGCTTTGGGTTAGCTGGGACTATGTAGTGGAAGCCTGGCGCATCCGGGAAACCTCTCCTGAAGCCGGCGGCATTCCCTATGTCTACCTGTTAAAAACATTGATTGTGGTGATGCCCATCCTGGTTATATTGCAGGGCCTTACAGAAATTCTGCGTAACTTTTTATTCCTCTTTTTTGAAGAGCAGGCTCCTGAAATAATTACTGGCCCGACAGCGAGCATCATTTGATCGAATTTATTCCTCTGCTGCTCTTTATTGCTGTCTGCCTGGTATTAATGTGCGGCTTCCCTGTAGCCTTCTCTCTTGCGGGCACATCGCTGCTTTTTGCTGGCATAGGCTTGCTAACAGGAACTTTTGATCCCGCTTTTCTCAGTGCGGTGCCCAACCGTTTTTACGGCATCATGATTAACACCAATCTGTTTGCTGTACCCATGTTTGTATTCATGGGCATGATGCTCGAGAAATCCAAGATTGCCGAATCTCTGCTGGAAGGCATGGCGTTATTGTTCGGAAAAATGCGCGGCGGTCTGGGCATCTCGGTGATTCTTGTAGGCATGTTGCTAGCCGCAAGCACTGGGATTGTTGGCGCCACTGTTGTGACCATGGGCGTGTTATCCCTGCCAACCATGCTGCGAGCCGGCTATAGCCCTTCACTGGCAACAGGGACAATCTGCGCTACAGGCACGCTGGGACAAATCATCCCCCCGTCTATTGCCCTGGTGTTGTTAGGCGATGTGATTTCCAATGCCTATCAGCAGGCGCAATTGAGCATGGGCGTTTTTTCCACACAAAATGTGTCTGTAGGCGATCTGTTTGCTGGCGCCATGATACCCGGTCTTATCCTGGTCCTTTTTTACATTGCCTATATGCTTGGCATGGCAATCCTTAAGCCTGAAACAGCGCCACCGGCTAGTGCAGAAGATCTGAGAAAAGCCGCCGGTGATTCCCATTTGCTGATAACGGTTAGTAAAAGCCTGTTGCCACCATTGCTATTAATCACTGCCGTACTCGGTTCCATTCTTTCTGGTGCTGCAACTCCCACTGAGGCTGCAGGTGTTGGTGGGCTGGGCGCAATTCTGTTGGCGCTTTTCAAGGGGCAGTTGAACCTGGCAATTTTAAAGGATGTGGCTTTTTCCACGGCCAAAGTTAGCGCCATGGTCTATATGATTCTTGTCGGTGCCGCTATTTTTTCACTGGTTTTCCGCGGCTTTGGCGGCGACATAATCGTCGAAGAAATTTTTGTTGATATGCCCGGCGGAGTTGTCATGGCCACCATCATTGTCATGCTGGTAGTATTCCTGCTCGGTTTCATCCTGGATTTTATTGAAATCACCTACATGGTGGTGCCGATTGTCGGGCCAGTACTTTTGGCCATGGGGATAGACCCGGTTTGGCTGGGCGTGATGCTCGCCGTCAATCTGCAAACCTCATTCCTTACCCCGCCGTTTGGGTTTTCCCTGTTTTACCTGCGTAGCGTGGCTCCGGATTCCATTAAAACCACACAGATATACAGAGGCGTGATCCCGTTTATTATTATTCAGCTTGTAATGCTGGGCCTGTTAACAATGTGGCCTGAACTCGCCACCTGGCTGCCAGGATTAATCAAATCCATGTAAGGCATAACAGAATTATCCAACAGACAATAAAAAGCCGGCTAATGCCGGCTTTTTTAATACCAGGTTTTGTTTTGATAACCCTAGAGTTTTCTTGCTCTGGTATAGGCTTCCTCGGAGACACTATGGAACTCCTTTACATTGGTTTCATAGTCTCGATATGAAGCATGGATTTTCGCTCCTATCGGGCTAAGGTCCGCCAGTTCATCAATAACTCCCTGGGAAATGCGGTTTAACTCAATCATCAGGTCATCGGGAAATTCACGCAACTCAACACCGTGATTCCCTACCAGCTCCTGCAGGGAAATAGTATTTCTGGCGGTAAATTCATTGGTCATGTCCAGGGAAGCAGCTTCTGCTGCAGTACGCATAATTTCCTGAAGGTCGGCAGGTAGCGCTTCAAATTGTTCCTTATTAAACAGGAATTCCATGACTGAACCTGGCTCATGCCAACCGGGGTAATAATAATAGTCAGCCACTTCCCACAGCCCAAAGGCAAGATCGTTGTAGGGGCCGTTAAATTCAGTCGCATCAATCACCCCCGTTTGTAGTGACGTGAATAACTCGCTGCCAGGCATATTGACTGGTACGCCGCCTAGTTGTGTGAGTACATCCTGGGCTAGACCCGGAATGCGCATTTTTAAACCCTGAAAATCTTCTTTCGAATTAATTTCCTTGTTGAACCAGCCGCCCATCTGTACGCCGGTATTGCCGCCAGGTAAGGGAATCAGATTAAAGGGCTCATAGAGCTCGTCCCACAATTCCTGGCCGCCGCCATACTGAATCCAGCTTTCCATTTCGCGGCCGTTCATACCAAAAGGAAGCGCCGTGAAAAACTGAGCTTCCGGTGCCTTGCCTTTCCAGTAGTAGGCAGCACCATGACCAATTTCTGCAGTACCTGCACTGACAGCATTGAATACTTCCAGAGCAGGAACCAGCTCGCCGTCACCATAGACGCGAATTTTCATTCTGCCGGCTGACATGATTTCGACTTTTTCAGCAAACACTTCCGGCGCATTGCCAAGACCCGGGAAGTTTTTTGGCCAGGCTGTGACCAGTTTCCATTCATAGGTTTGTTGTGGTTGTGTAGCAACGTCGCTAACAGCGGCTTGCTCTTCACTGCCACAGGCCTGCAAGATCAGGGCTGTCGTTATCAAACCCAACGTTTTTAAATACTTTATGCCTAACATTTCGGATATCCCCTATTTATTTTTTACTTGTCTTTTTTGGTTCGGTTTTTCTTGTTCAGTTTTTTAAATCTCAGATCAGTTCCAGGCGGGCGTAGGACATTACCAGCCACTTACCACCTACTTCATCAAAATTTATTTGCACCCTGGCGTTCGGTCCATTGCCTTCGTAATTCAGTACCACGCCTTCGCCAAACTTGGGGTGTTTGACCCGCTGACCCAAGCTAATATCTGTGCCTGCCACAACCCCTGTGGCATGAAGACCGCCGATAATATCACGGTTTTGCTCTCTATTACCCCGTGTGTAGGTGCTTCTGCGCACCTCTCCTTTCATACGAATCTCTTCTATCAGCTCCTCTGGAATCTCTCGCAGAAACCGTGAGGGGCGGGTAAGTGTTTCTTCTCCATGCATGCGCCTTGACTCGGCATGGGTCAGGGTCAGTTTTTGTTTAGCCCGCGTGATGCCTACATAGCATAGGCGGCGCTCTTCCTCGAGACCCGCCAGGTCCTCCATGGACATTTTATGAGGAAACAGACCTTCCTCCAGGCCGGTTATGAATACCGTTGGAAACTCCAGGCCTTTGGCAGAATGCAGGGTCATGAGTTGGACCGCGTCATCAAGTTCATCAGCCTGCGCATCTCCGGCGTCCAGTGCGGCCTTGTCGAGAAAGGCCGTCAGAACATCCCGGGCTGTGAATTCTTGCTTCTCTTGTGCTTCCTGATCAGGCGACTCCATGAAAAGAGCCTCATCCCGAGGCACGTCTTCCACCTCAAAGGCTTTGGCCGCATTGACCAGCTCTTCCAAGTTTTCTATGCGTGTGCGGGCTTTTTCCCCGCCTTCTTTTTCATGGTGTTGGATAAGCCCGCTTTGCTTAACGACATATTCGGTGAATTCAAATAGTTCTACGCCGTCTACTTGTTCGTCCATAGCATTGATAAGAGACATGAAACCGGAAACATTGAGCACGGCCCGGGACGGTATAAGGGATTCCTGTACAGCTTTTACGGCTGCCTGCCACATGGAACAGCCTTCTGCTCTGGCTATCTGGCGAATACCATCAACAGTTTTTGACCCTATGCCGCGTACAGGCGTATTAATCACCCGCTCAAACGCCGCATCATCATTCCGGCTCCCAACCAGGCGCATATAGGCCAGGGCATTGCGAATCTCCAGGCGCTCATAAAAGCGGAAGCCCCCATAGATACGGTAAGGCATGGAAACTCTCAGTAAGGCTTCTTCCAACTCGCGAGACTGAGCATTTGAGCGGTACAAAATGGCGGCTTCTTCATGGCGATTTCCGGAGTTCACCCATTTTTCAATCTGACCAATAACAAACCGTGCCTCATCCTGCTCGTTGAATGCGCCATAGAGTGAAATTGTTTCCCCTTCTTTGTCTTCAGTCCAAAGTTCTTTGCCCAGGCGGCCGGTATTTTTTGCGATAAGTTTATTGGCGGCATTCAGGATATTTGCAGATGACCGGTAATTTTGTTCTAACCGAATCAGGTCGGTATCTGGAAAGTCCTTGTCAAAATTCTGGATATTTTCAATGCGAGCTCCTCGCCAACCATAAATAGATTGATCATCGTCTCCAACAACGGTAATAAACCCTGATCGGCCTACTAACATCCGCAACCAGGCATACTGTATGGCGTTGGTATCCTGGAATTCATCCACTAGAATGTGGCGAAACCGGTGCTGATAATGCTCCAGCAAGACAGGGTTCTTGAGCCAAAGCTCATGTGAGCGCAGCAGCAACTCACCAAAATCCACCATGCCGCCCCGGTCACAGGCTTCCTCATAGGCGCCATAGACCTGGATCATGATTTTCATGAATTCCTCGCCAAAATCCTCGAGATTAGCAGCGCGCAGGCCTTCATCTTTTTGTTTGTTGATGAACCACTGGCACTGTCTGGCCGGCCAATTACTTTCATCCAGGGACAGACTTTTATTAATGCGTTTAATTAGACGCAACTGGTCATCCGAATCAAGAATCTGGAATTTTTCAGGCAATCCTGCTTCCATGTAGTGGGCGCGAAGCAGGCGGTGAGCAAGTCCATGAAAGGTCCCAACCCACATACCACCGGCAGGACGCTCCAGCAACTCCTGGATGCGATTTCGCATTTCATTGGCGGCCTTGTTGGTAAAGGTAACCGCCAAAATGCCGTGTGGGGAAACGCCCTCCATTTGTATCAGCCATGCAATACGGTGAACAAGAACCCGGGTCTTCCCACTACCTGCTCCGGCCAACACTAGAAGATTGCCTGGATCTGAACTTACTGCCTTGCGTTGAAAGTCGTTAAGGGGGTTAAGAATATGGGAAATGTCCATGGCGGGGATTGGGGGCCCTTTGATTCAGTATGGTATGACTCTGGCCTTCTAGGCAGGACTCATGACAAGGCGTTATTTTGCAGGCGTGCCGGCAGCACGTCAAAAAATTTCAACACAGTCAGGGTGCCTGCCTGATGGCCCCGAAGGGCAAGTCTGAAATGTCCCGCTGCTTTGTTGCACCCCTTGCAAATAAGACTCGCTATTCCCAGCGGGTCGCGCCTCACATCAGAACATTTCAGACTTGCAGAGACGCACCATACTGAATCAAAGGGTCCCTAGCAAATGATCACTTTGTCATGGGATTTATTTAAGCCAAAAATGGCTAGCTCCTCATGGGATTTATTTAAACCGAGAAATTGAATCTTGGGGTTTGTAGTACCCAATTCCAGACTATCTTGCTAATATCGCCGCTTGTGGCAATGTGCCACTAAATATTGAAAATCGGTTAGATGGTTTAACTGGTGTTTTAAAAGAGTGAGATATGTCAGAGCAAGTAGAAGGAACCGTCAAGTGGTTCAATGATGAAAAAGGGTTTGGCTTTATTGAACAAACTGAGGGTAAGGACGTCTTTGTCCACTATAGTGCAATTGCCGGCGAAGGTCGCCGCTCTCTGGTTGAAGGGCAGAAGGTAATGATGGATGTTACCCAGTCTGAGAAAGGTCCTCAGGCTGAAAATGTAAGCCCGGTCAATTCAGACTGATTCACTAGAATTACATTTCAAGCCGGTCTGAATTTACCGGATTGCGAAAATGGTTTTATCGTTAATTTTCGATGAAAAGTAACTGCTATTTTTTCAAATTCCTCTGCCCAATTTCTATTATTATCTAATACCTCTTTGAGCCTGTTGTTTCAATTGAGTGTTCCCCGATTCGTCTTATTTCAATCTCCGTTATACTCCGCTGACTATTTTCTTATTCTGAAAATCCAAGGACGCAACTCTGGAAAACACTAATCTGATAAAAGCCATTAGCGAATCAATTGGTGACCTGCGCAAATCAGAACGCAAAGTTGCCGACCTGGTCCTCTCCGACCCCGCCTCTGTGCTTGATATGCGCATTATCGACCTGGCTACAAAGTCTAAGGTAAGCGAGCCGACAGTCGTACGTTTTTGCCGTGCTCTGGGATATGACGGTTTCCAGACGTTCAAACTGCAGCTGGCCAGATACCTGGGCAGCAGCGGCATCTATAGCCAGTTTTCGGTTAGCGATGAAGACTCGATGGCCGATGTCACCACAAAGGTTTTCGATTCAACTATAGGCTCACTTCTGGCGGTCAGGGAAGAGCTGGATATTGTCGCTCTGGAATCTGCGATTGCCGCCCTTGCAGAAGCGCAAAGAGTCGAATTTTACGGCTTTGGCGCCTCAGGTTCAGTGGCCATTGACGCCCAGCACAAGTTTTTTCGCCTGCAGGTCACCTCAGCGGCCTACACGGATCCACATATCCAGCACATGTCGGCAATTTCTTTAAATGCCAAAGATGTTGTTGTGGCGATTTCGCAATCTGGCCGTTCAACGGCGCTTATCCAGAGTCTCAAACTGGCACGGGAGGCTAACGCTACTGTGATAGGCCTGGTACCGGACCAAACCCCGGTATCTGAATTGTGTGATATTCCGATCCATATTAATGTTGAAGAAAATCAACACAGACTTACGCCAGTCTCCTCACGCATAGCGCATCTGGTTATTATCGATGTATTAGCGATGGGGGTTGCTCAATTACGAGGCAGTAATCTGCAAGATCATTTGAAACGGCTGAACAAGAGTTTAAAAACCTTGCGTTCAAGCAAACGCTAAACTAAACAAGCTATTTAAAACCCCTGCAGAAACTATTTAAATTATTCCACGGTAACGGAGTAAGGTGAACCGATTTTTCATTCTCCACTATTTCTGCGGTGTTTGAAAGAGTTGAGGTTTGGTTGCATGAGTTGCTTATAATTACACGGTCTACTCTCTATGTTTTTCATAAAAAATTTACAGGTTATCAAGAATTACTTTGATTTTTTTTTCATAAAACTTGGTCATCTCTTGATCAATTTCTTTATCTCCAACGGGTACCCATGTGGTTTGTTTTAATTTTATGACTATGATTTCTTTGTTTTCGTTTTCTAAGTCTTGAATCAAGTTGTTTATTGTTTTGTCTAGTTCTTTAATTTGTTTTTCTTTTTTAAATTTTGGTGACATTGTCATTTTGTAGGCGCCGCTAAACATGCCTTTTTCAGGATCATAAAGATTACCAAAAAACTCTAATGCATCCTCATTTTCTTTGTTTTCTTCTTCTAACTTTCGCTGTAAATAGTTTTCATACTCCTCTAGTGAAATTTTTCCATTCTCATAATCCCTTAGTACTGCCTCTTCTTTTCTTATTTCTAGATCATGCTCTCTTTCTATCGCCATTAAACCTCTTTCAGCAATGGTTAAGTCGTTTCTCTCTTCAGAGTAAATCCTGTCATAGTACATATTGTCAGATTCAAATTTTTTATAGACTACAAACCCGACAAGGAAACAAATAACGATGATGCTTATATGCTTCATCTTAAATAAATGCTCCGCCTAATGTCATACTAAAAAGAGCATATGGGAGATATGCAATTGTCTCAATTATTAAAACAAATTTGTTTGCATTTAAAGACGTTTTGATTTCTAGGTCAAATGCAATAGAGGTTAACCATACTCTGACAAAGTTATCTAATATAAATATAAAAATAAGCAAAAAACCTATGGCAAGAAAAATATTTGACATCCCTAATGAATCAAATGAAAACCAAAAGATTAACCCAGGAAACCATGCAAAACTATTGATTCCAAACACTAATTTAAAGTTATCTTTCTCTTGTTTTTTGAGGAATTTATTTACACTTCTTGCATAGAGTGCTGACCATCCCCATATAAGCAAAGAGATTATAAGCACAGATAAGAGCATATTGTCACCACTCATACCGAGTGCTGAGAAAGCGCTGGAGTTTATTCCAAAAAAGAATAAATATATTAGGGGTGGCGCTATGAGTCCCACTATTGGCAAATGGTTAATGTAATCTTTTATATCAAAGTCTCTCATTTGTTTCTCCAATAATTAATTTATGTAACTTATCATATATGTCGTATTAATACACATAAGAGACCGCAACAAGTCATATCAATCCCTTATGACTTCCACCAACATGAAAAAATAGGTGGAATTTTTAGGGTAGTTTTTACCGTGGTTAATTTTTAGTGATTTTGAAAACCCCGGCAGAATGCCAGGTTTAAAAGAAAGTTGGGTTGAACTTACTCCACTGTCACAGACTTGGCAAGATTGCGCGGCTGATCAATATCGGTGCCTTTGATAACAGCCACATGATAAGAAAGAAGTTGCAAAGGAATGGTATACACAATCGGAGACAAAAAATCAGAGCAGTGAGGTACATTCACAACGGTTGTACTCTCATCATTACTAAATCCAGATTCTGCATCTGCAAATACATATAACTGTCCACCTCGGGCACTTACTTCCTGTAAATTGGATTTCAGTTTTTCCAATAATTCATCATTGGGTGCTACGGCGATAACCGGCATGTCATCATCTACCAGTGCTAATGGTCCGTGTTTCAGTTCCCCAGCCGGATAGGCCTCGGCATGGATATAGGAAATTTCTTTTAACTTTAGCGCCCCTTCCTTGGCTACCGGATATTGCACGCCTCTACCAAGAAACAAAGAGTGGCGCTTGTGTGCAAAATCCAGAGATATTTTTTTAATCTGATCACTGAGCATCAAGGCTTTACTTAAAATCCGGGGAAGATCATGCAGGTCGTTGACCAGTTCTGCTTCTTTTTCTTCAGTAAGTCCGCTCCTTCGTGCCAGTACAATGCAAAGCAAAGTCAGAATAGAAAGTTGGGTAGTAAACGCTTTTGTGGACGCCACGCCGATTTCCCGCCCGGCCACTGTCATAACAGCAAAATCACTTTCCCTTTCAATGGAGCTATTAGCTACGTTGCAGATGGTCATACAACCTGCATAGCCAGCCGTTTTGGCAAACCGAAGTGCGGCCAGGGTATCGGCTGTTTCACCTGACTGTGAGATGGTCACAAACAGGCATTTGTCAGGAACCAGCATATTGCGATAACGGTACTCGCTAGCGATATCCACCGAGCAGGACATCCTTGCAATATTTTCGAACCAGAATTTAGCAATCATGCCGGCATGGTAGCTGGTGCCGCAAGCAACTATTTGTACACGCTCGATGTTATCAAAAATTGCTTTTGCATTGACGCCAAACGCCTCTTCCAGCACATGGATTTTGCTTAGTTTGCCTGCCAACGTATTAGCAACCATTTCCGGTTGTTCAAAAATTTCCTTGAGCATGAAGTGGCGATACTGCCCTTTCACGGCATCCTCGAGATTCTGATTCAAACGCACTATTTCGCGCTCTACTTTTTCGCCATTATTGAAAATTTTGAATTTTCTGGCTTTTATTTCAGCAATATCGCCTTCTTCCAGATAAACAAACCTGTCAGTCACTTGTCCAAGCGCTGCAGGATCCGAGGCAATAAAATTCTCGCCGATACCTACGCCAATAATCAATGGGCTGCCGCTACGGGCAACGATAATGCGCTTGGGGTCTTCTTTGTCGATAACAGCCAGTCCATAAGCACCATCAAGTTGGCTTACTGTTTTAGTTACCGCATCAAAAAGTTTCAGGTTTTCTTTTCCCAGATACTTGTGAATAAGGTGCACAATGACTTCAGTATCTGTTTCAGTCTTGAAGGTATAACCATCCTTGATCAGCTCTTCTTTGAGCGGCATGAAATTTTCAATAATGCCGTTATGAATAAGCGCTATTCGATCATTGGATTCATGTGGGTGTGCGTTTTCCTGTGTGGGCTTACCATGTGTCGCCCAGCGAGTATGAGCTATGCCAATGTGCCCATCCGCAGAGTCATCTTTAATTCTGTCTTCTAGCGCCTGCACTTTTCCAACAGTTTTGATGCAGGACAATGCAAGGGTTTTGCGGTTTATAAGCGCCAATCCGGCAGAATCATAACCCCGGTATTCAAGCCTTTTCAGGCCCTCAACAAGAATACCCTTTACATTTCTATGTCCAATGGCGCCAACGATACCGCACATAAATCATTCATTTCCTGTTCGTATAAAATTGAATCTAAGCTTTGGTGCTTAGGTAGAAAAACTGTGTGTTATTTTTTACCAGGACGCTTCCAATCATCAATATTTGATTGCTTGCCCCTGCCCACAGCCAACTGCCCTTTATCAACATCCTTGGTAATGGTCGAGCCCGCCGCTACAAATGACCCCTTCTCTACTATGACAGGAGCTACCAGTACGGCGTTTGAGCCAATAAACACGCCGTCGCCAATAACGGTCTTGTGTTTATTTTCGCCATCGTAATTACAGGTTATAACACCCGCGCCAACATTAACTTCACTACCAAGCTCAGAGTCTCCAACATAAGACAGGTGATTCACTTTGCTGCCTTTACCGATTACAGATTTTTTAACTTCAACAAAATTTCCTAATTTAGCATCATCTTTCATTTCTGTTCCGGGCCTGACCCTGGCAAAGGGGCCCAGCTGGCAGCCCTTTCCAATCACTGCATCCTCAATCACTGTGTAAGGATGCAGCACCGTTCCTTCACCAACGCTGCAATTTTTTAGCAGGCAACCGGCACCAATTTTTACATTGCCGGCAATAGTAACCTCACCTTCCAGAATTACGTTGATATCAATTTCAACATCCATAGCGATGGAGGCATTGCCACGAATATCAAAGCGCGATGGGTCTGCCAACGTAACACCTTTTTTCATTAACTCTTCATGCATGTCTTTTTGAAATTTCCTTTCAAGTTTTGCCAACTGTGCTCTATCATTGATTCCTGTAATTTCCTGCTGGTCCTTGCACTGACTTGTGCTTACCTGGCAGCCATCTTGAATAGCAAGCTCAACTAAATCTGTCAGGTAATATTCTTTTGATGCGTTATTAGCGCCCACTCTTGGCAGCCAGTCTTTGAGTCGTTGAACTGGTATAGCCATGAAGCCTGTATTGATTTCTGTGACCTGTTTTTCATTCGGGTCAGCCTCTTTTTCTTCGACAATCCTGCTAATTTGACCATCATTATCACGAATAATTCGACCCAGCCCGGTTGGGTCATCCACAACACAGGTCAGTACGCCCATAGTGTTTTCATCGACCTGGTCAAGTAAGGCCTGCAGGGTTGATGCCTTGATGAGCGGTACATCGCCGTAAAGCACCAGAATTACAGCGTCATCATCCAGGCCGTCCATAGTTTGCTGAACTGCATGGGCTGTACCCAACTGCTCTTTTTGCAGGACAAAGCGGTTAACCAGCCCGCCAAACTCTGCTTCTACTTTTTCAGCACCGTAACCTGTCACTACTTGCAGGTTGTCACAGGCCAACTCTTGAGCGGTTTCCAGCACATGTAACAGGAGAGGCTTGCCTGCCAGTTTATGCAGGACTTTGGGCAATGAGGACGCCATCCTCGTGCCCTTGCCGGCAGCCAGTATTACAACATTCAGTTTCAAAAGCCTAAAAACCAGGTTGGATAATTCTCTTGCCTAGAATACCAAAAAAGGCAGCCAAAGCTGCCTTTTTGTTGGTTGTGTAAGGATAAAAGGGCTAACCGCCGAGTTTTTTCCGCAGCTGTTGCAGCGTTCTGATCTGAGCTGCAGCCTGGGCCAGTTGGGAAGCCGCTTCTGCGTATTCCATTTCCGCGCCCTGGTTCTGGATAGCATCTTCGGCTTCTTTCATAGCCTGGGTTGCATTCGCCTCATCCATATCGTGTGCGCGCACAGCCGTATCGGCGAGGATGTGAACTGTGCCGGGCTGAACTTCAAGGAAGCCACCAGATACGTAATAAATTTCTTCTTCCCCACCTTCCATGACTACGCGAACCGGACCAGGAATCAAGGCGGTCAACAAGGGAGCGTGTCCAGGATGAATTCCCAGGTCGCCCAAACTTCCAGCCGCAACAATCGTCTCCACTTTGCCGGAGAAAATCTGCTGTTCGGCGCAGGCAATGTCGCAATGCATTGTTGTTGCCATAATTAGTATCCCTCTGCCTGTTTAATTACAGAGTTTTTGCTCTTTCAACTGCGTCTTCGATACCACCAACCATATAGAAGGCCTGTTCTGGCAGATCGTCATACTCGCCTGCCAGAATGGCTTTAAAGCTGCTTATGGTTTCTTTCAGTGAGACATATTTACCTGGAGTGCCTGTAAAGACTTCTGCCACGGTACAGGGCTGAGAGAAGAAGCGCTCAACTTTACGGGCGCGGCTTACAGCCAATTTGTCATCTTCTGACAATTCATCCATACCCAAAATAGCAATAATGTCTTTGAGTTCTTTATAGCGTTGCAGAATCGATTGTACGCCACGAGCCACTTCGTAATGCTCCTGCCCGATAACCAGCGGATCCAGCTGGCGTGAAGTTGAGTCCAGCGGGTCCACTGCAGGGTAGATACCCAGCTGGGCAATATCACGGGACAATACGACAGTTGCGTCAAGATGCGCAAACGTTGTTGCCGGAGATGGATCAGTCAGGTCATCCGCAGGGACGTAAACGGCCTGGATAGAGGTAATGGAGCCCGATTTGGTAGAGGTGATTCGTTCTTGCAGTTCACCCATTTCCTGGGCCAGTGTAGGCTGGTATCCCACCGCAGAAGGCATACGGCCAAGTAGTGCGGATACTTCGGTTCCTGCCAGGGTATAACGATAAATATTATCAACGAAGAAGAGTACGTCACGG
Organism: Gammaproteobacteria bacterium; assembly: GCA_029245395.1. Lineage (GTDB taxonomy): Bacteria > Pseudomonadota > Gammaproteobacteria > Pseudomonadales > Pseudohongiellaceae > Eutrophocola. Next base: position 305,467 of record JAQWPL010000029.1, on the reverse strand, counting down.
CCATCATCACGGAATTTCTCCGCCATAGTCAAACCTGTAAGCGCCACACGCAATCTGTTTCCAGGTGGCTCATTCATCTGACCGTAAACCATGGATACTTTCGAGTTGCTGAAAGTTTCAGTATCAATAACGCCTGCTTCCTGCATTTCGTGATAGAAATCGTTACCTTCACGAGTACGCTCGCCGACACCAGCAAATACTGAAAGGCCGCTGTGCTCGGTAGCAATATTGTTAATCAGCTCCATCATGGTCACTGTTTTGCCAACTCCGGCACCGCCGAACAATCCGACTTTGCCGCCTTTGGCGAACGGACAGACCAAATCAATTACTTTGATTCCTGTTTCCAGTAATTCCTCAGAAGCGGCCTGCTCTTCATAGCTTGGCGCCTTACGGTGAATTGGCATTTTTTCCTTTGCGCCAATCTCGCCGCATTCATCAATAGGATCTCCCAGCACATTCATGATACGGCCAAGGGTTTCCTCGCCAACCGGAATACTGATAGCCGCACCAGTATCGGTAACATCCAGGCCACGCCTTAATCCCTCAGTAGAGCCCAGCGCAATGGTGCGAACAACGCCATCACCCAGCTGTTGTTGAACTTCCAGGGTGATTTCGGTGTTATCCACTGAAAGGGCATCATAAACCCTGGGGACGGATTCCCGTGGAAATTCCACATCAATTACAGCACCAATAATTTGTACGATATGACCGCTGCTCATGTCCGGCTCCTCTTAAAAAAGTCTATTTCTATAATTCAAATTCAAAAATTTATTTAAAGCCCGCTTAAAGCGTAAAAACTTTAAATGGTCTTAAGTAGCGGCTGCGCCGCTAACAATCTCTGACAATTCCTGTGTAATCGCTGCCTGACGCGCCTTGTTATAGATAAGCTGCAGCTCGTCGATAATATCGCCGGCATTATCTGTAGCGCTCTTCATGGCTATCATCCGAGCAGCCTGTTCACAGGCGTTGTTTTCCACAACTGCCTGGTAAACCTGAGATTCTATATAGCGTGCGAGCAGCCCATTAAGGAGTTCGCGAGCATCAGGCTCATAAAGGTAATCCCAGTGATGTTGCAGCTTTTCATCTTCGGCAGCCTGTAACGGCAGCAACTGCTCAACAGTTGGTGACTGTGTCATTGTATTGACGAATTCATTGGAGACCAGAAACAACTTGTCGATGTTGGCTTCTCCAAAATTGTCCAGCATCACCTTGACGCCGCCAACAACATCTTCCGCTGCAGGTTTATCACCAATACCGCGGATAGCGGCAACTACATTGCCACCGTAGTTATTGAAAAAAGCGGCCCCCTTGGAACCAACTGCACAGATATCAATGTCCACATCCTGGTCATGCCAGCCTTTCATGGCGGTGATCATGCTCTTGAACAGGTTGATGTTAAGACCACCACACAGGCCGCGGTCAGAGGAAACAACAATAAAACCTACGCGCTTTACCTCACGCTCTTCCATATAGATATGGCGATGTTCCGGCGTGGAGTTGGCCATGTGGCTGACCACGCTGCGAATGTTCTGCGCATATGGTTTTCCCAGCTCCATTCGGTCCTGGGCCTTGCGCATCTTGCTCGCCGCAACCATTTCCATGGCACTGGTGATCTTCTGAGTATTTTTGATACTCCCGATCTGATTGCGAATTTCTTTTCCGGCCGCCATGGTTTCTTACCAGCTCTGGGTGGAAATGAATTTATCCAGCGCTTCCTTAAAGGAGGCCTGAATGTCGTCGTTGTAATCGCCTGATTCGTTAATCGACTTCATCAGGTCGCTGTATTCAGAGCTCATGTATGACAACAGGGCGGATTCAAAATCAGCAATTTTGTCCAGGGCAACTTCTTTCAGGAAGCCCTCATTTGCGGCATAAAGAGCTATCGCCATTTCCGCGACTGACTGAGGTGAATACTGTTTTTGTTTCATTAACTCTGTGACTCGCTGGCCATGCTCCAATTGGGCCCGTGTGGCCTCATCAAGGTCAGAAGCAAACTGGGCAAATGCGGCCAGTTCACGATACTGAGCCAGAGCAAGTCGAATACCACCGCCCAGCTTTTTAATGATGCTGGTCTGCGCCGCTCCACCTACACGGGATACAGATAAGCCTGCATTCATGGCAGGGCGAATACCGGAGTTAAAGAGATTGGTTTCGAGGAAAATCTGCCCGTCTGTAATAGAAATTACGTTTGTCGGTACGAAAGCGGATACGTCGCCAGCCTGGGTTTCAATAATAGGCAATGCTGTCAGTGAGCCGGTCTGGCCTTTGACTTTGCCGTCCGTGAAATTTTCCACGTAGTCTGCATTGACCCTTGCGGCTCTTTCCAGCAAGCGAGAATGGAGATAAAACACGTCACCAGGATAGGCTTCACGGCCTGGAGGGCGACGCAACAACAGAGAAATCTGGCGGTATGCCCAGGCCTGTTTGGTCAAGTCATCATAAATAATCAAGGCATCCTGGCCGCGATCGCGGTAGTACTCGCCCATGGTGCAACCCGAATACGGAGCAATAAACTGCATCGAGGCCGGGTCAGAAGCGCCCGCTGCCACAACAATGGTGTGCTCCATTGCGCCGTGTTCTTCCAGTTTACGTACGACAGAAGCGATAGAAGATTGCTTCTGACCAATGGCAACATAAATACACTTAACGCCTGTGCCTTTCTGGTTGATGATGGCGTCAATAGCCAAGGCTGTTTTACCAATCTGGCGGTCACCAATAATCAGCTCACGCTGACCGCGTCCAATAGGCACCATGGCGTCGATCGCTTTCAAGCCGGTTTGTACAGGCTGGGAAACTGACTGACGGGCGATTACCCCTGGAGCTACTTTTTCCACTGGATCTGTTTCCTTGGCATTGATCGGGCCTTTGCCATCGATCGGGCTGCCCAGCGCATCTACTACACGGCCTTCCAGCTCAGGACCTATAGGCACTTCCAGGATGCGTTGCGTGCAGCGGCAAGTCTGGCCTTCAGCCAATGACTGGTATTCGCCCAGCACTACCGCGCCCACTGAATCTCGCTCCAGGTTCAGGGCCATACCATAAACGCCGCCCTCGAACTCGATCATTTCACCGTACATAACATCGGCCAGTCCGTGAATTCGGATAATGCCGTCGGACACGCTAACGATAGTGCCTTCGTTCTGTGCTTGTGCAGACACATCGAGGTTATCAATGCGCTGTTTAATAATTTCGCTAATTTCTGAAGGATTCAGTTGTTGCATTTTCTCGTTTCCTCAACTCATTCCCTTATTCAGGGTTTCTTGTGAGTAGTTTTTAAGCAAATTCTTTTTCGGGTTTTTACACTATCTACTATAAATTTTGGTTCAGGACTTCATGGACTCCGCCAGCTTTGTCAGCTTGCCGCGAACTGAGCCATCAATGACCAGGTCACCTGCACGTACTATTGCGCCGCCAATCAGCGACTTGTCTATTTCACTGTGCAAAATTACGTCCCTCTGCAGTTTCTCTTTGAGGGATTTTGCCAGCTTGTCTTCGATACTGTCGGTAAGAGGGAACGCTGTTGTGACATTCACATCCACTTTCTTTTCCTGATTGGCTTTGAGCGCCTCAAACAGGACGACGATTTCCTGCATCAAACTAATACGCTTGTTTTCCGCTAGAATCCTGATGAAATTTTGCACCTGTCTGGTAATCTCGTCACCGCATAAATCACTGACGAGGCTCGCCTGTTCTTCGCCAGTCAGGGAAGGAGAGGCTAATGCCGCTTTCACAGACGGCTCACTGACAACAACAGCGGTCAATCTCATCGCGTTAGACCAAGCATTCAGGCTATCAGCTTCATTCGCTGCTTCAAAAGCCGCCCTGGCATAAGGTCTCGCAAGTGTTGTTAGTTCAGCCATATCGTTATCAGGTCAGTTGTTTCGTCTTCGCTGTAAAAAATTTACAGACTGGCGGCTAGTTTTTCTGCCAGTTCAGCATGTGCGCTTTCATCGACAGATGCTTCCAGAATTTTCTCTGCACCAGCAATAGCGATGCTGGCTACTTCACCGCGCAGATGTTCCTTGGCGCGATTCACTTCCTGTTCGATTTCAGCCTGCGCGCCAGCAATTATTCGCTGCCCTTCTTCGCGGGCCTGATCTTTCGCCTCATCAACTATCTGGCTGGCTCGTTTGTTGGCCTGCTCGAGAATGCCAGAAGCCTCAGTCTTGGCTTCTTTGAGTTGCTCGGCAACTTGTACCTGAGCCTGCTCAAGATCACTTTCAGCCTTATCTGCAGCTTCCAGCCCTTCGGCAATTTTCTTTTGCCTTTCTGCCAGTGCTGCAGTCAGCGGCGGCCACACATATTTCATGCAGAACCACACAAAAAATGCGAACGCGATCATTTGGCCAAAAATTGTTGCGTTAATGTTCACAATTACACCTCTTACCCAGTGTGCTTTTTATATACTACTTATTATTTGCTGCTTAATTGTGCAGCCTATAACTCTTGCTGATTATCCAGCCAGGGCAGCAACAAATGGATTCGCGAATGTGAACCACATGCCAATAGCCAAGCCGATCATGGTTACCGCATCGATCAGACCGGCGACCAGGAACATCTTACCTTGTAGCATCGGTGCCAGTTCAGGCTGACGTGCTGAACCTTCCAGCAGTTTGCCGCCAAGGATGCCGAAACCGATAGCGGTTCCAAGAGCGCCCATACCCAACACAAGCAGTACGCCTAGTACTGTAAAAGCCAATATCAGCTCCATTTTTTCCTCCGGTTATATAAGGTAAATACCTTGATTAGTGATTTTGTAATCTGTTTAATTAAATCTCGTTATGTCGCGTTGTTGTCTAGTGATGCTCACAAGCCTGGCTGAGATAGACGATGGTCAGCATCATAAAGATAAAGGCCTGCAAAGGAACAATCAGCAGATGGAAAGCTGCCCAGATAAAATGCGCGGGCAATTGATACACCCCAAACAATGCGATCAGCAGGAATACCAGTTCCCCGGCATACAGATTTCCGTAAAGCCGCAAGCCAAGGGAAACTGGCTTGGCAAGTAGTGTTGGCACTTCGATTAACAGGTTGAAAGGCATCATTTTCCAGCCAAAGGGCTGAAACGCCAGCTCTTTCAGGAACCCGCCCGTGCCCTTGACCTTGATGCTGTAGAAAATAATCAGGAAAAATACACTGAACGACATGCCCAGCGTTATGTTCGGGTCGGTGGTTGGTACGACCCTGAAGGCGGTTTCATGACTGCCGCTAATAGTCTGGGCCAGCCAGGGCAGGATATCCACTGGAACCAGATCCATGAAATTCATTAATATGACCCAGCAGAAAATAGTCAGGGCCAGGGGAGCTATAAGTGAATTTGTGCCATGGAATGTATCTTTGACGTTTTGTTCGACAAATTCAAAAACCCACTCGACAAAATTCTGAAAGCCTGTAGGCGTAGCTGCACTGGCTTTTTCGGCGGCCTTCTTGAAAGACAATACAAACAAAAGGCCCAAAACGATTGACCAGCCGAGCGTATCCACATGCACTGACATGAAGCCCATATCGCCAGCTTCTTCTTCAGAATGGGCCAGGCCCCAGTGGCCATCAGGGTGTTTTCCGTAGGTCAGAAATTGAAGGTGATGCTGGATATACTCGCCCTGGGTCTGGGAAAGTTCAACTTCGTGCCCTTCATCTTGTGTTGCTTCGCTTGCCATGTGCTAATTTTCTAGTGTTCAGACTGATTACGTAACTTGTTCTTTGTGTAAATAAGTGAGTTTCTGGCTACAAACACTCCTTATTTAACTAACTGTTGTTCTTGTTTTTTGCTGGCGTTGTTCTTATTTTATAAGCCTGCTTGATTGCTACGGTTCCTTTCGTTATTCACCCAGGCTGTGGCAATCAGGCCCACAATTATCGTCAGGATAAAACTCACAATCACCGCAAGCTCATTCAAAGGTTTGATTCCCGCAAATACTAGCGCGAAAAGAACCCCTGTCATTATCAGCTTGCCAGTTTCGCCCGCGTAAAATGACTTTACTATCAACGCTGTGCTTTGTGCGCCGCGAAAGCGGAATACCTTCCAGGCAAAATAGCTGTTAGGTACGATGCTAATAAACCCGCCCAGCAATATCGAATAGGCAGCTACACCACCCAGCAACAAAAACAAAACCAGCGCCGCCATCAAACAAAATAAAAACTGGATGAGAAAAGCGATGTAAATTGGTGGAGCCTTGATAGATGAAACGGTCACTTTCCTCTAATCCTGCCTGATTGTGTCACCGTTCCCAGGCCTTGCCATACCTATTGTTTTTTCAGTCTTTTTAGTGTTTTTCGACCGCGCGAATTATATTGATTTTCCTAATGCCATACAACCGAAAAAGCCTAAAAGAAGCTGTTATTCAGCCTTATTTGATATGGTCCAGAATTCCTTCTAATTGTTCCAGCGAATTGTATTTCAAAATAAGCTTACCTTTGCCTTTTGCTGTGTGCTGAATAGCGACGTTAGCGCCGAGCTTTTCAGAGAGGCTGTCTTGCAGGTGGCGAATGTCCGGGTCGAGTTTTTTTGCAGTAGAGGCCTTGTTTTTTTGCGCCAGCAGCTTTCGAACCAGCGCTTCGGTCTGTCTGACCGACAGGCCTTTGCCGCTAACAGTTCTGGCAACTTCTGGCTGTTTCTCCTGAGGCAGCGCCAGAAGTGCTCTGGCATGTCCCATTTCCAGATCGCCGCGCTCCAAAGCCTGACGTACATCCACGTTCAGCCCCATTAAGCGTAAAAGATTAGTAACCGTGGTGCGGGATTTGCCTACCGCGTCAGCCGCTTCCTGCTGGGTGAGCCCAAATTCTTCTATCAGCCTTTGTAAGGCCGTCGCTTCTTCAATAGGGTTGAGATTTTCGCGCTGAATATTTTCGATAAGCGCCATGGCAACAGCAGCTTCATCTGCCACTTGTTTGACAATAACCGGAATGGTATCCAGGCCGGCCAATTGACAGGCGCGCCAGCGGCGTTCTCCTGCTACGATTTCATATTTATTGCTACTGATAGAACGAACAACAATAGGTTGCATGACGCCCTGGGCCTTGATGGAGTTGGCCAGATCTTCCAGTGATTCATCGTGCATGTTATGCCGCGGTTGATACCTGCCCGGCTGGATAAATTCAACCGGCAAGTGTTTGAGACTGTTGTTTTCGTCGACAGCTCCAGAATCCTCTCCTGCTGGCGGCTTTGTGGCTGGCTCGGCAGCCTGGGTATGTGCATTGCCTAACAAGGCATCCAGCCCTCTGCCCAATCCTCTTTTCTTTGTAGCCATTGTGTAGTTTCTTTAAATTTGTTCTTTTAGCTGTGATTTCTAGTCTGCAGATTAAGCTGCAGAATTACCGGAGTTTTCATCCGCAGTGTCTTTCGGGGCGCTTTGGTTAATATTTGTTTCGCTATTACTGTCGTCGCTCTTATGGCTGTCATTTCTTCCATGGCGACGTAATATTTCTCCAGCCAAGGCAATATAAGCTAGCGCCCCTCGGGAACTTTTATCATACACTATTACCGGTAATCCAAAACTCGGCGCTTCGGCCAGTCTCACATTGCGCGGAATAATTGTTCGGTACACTGTCTCACTAAAAAATTCTATCAATTGGTCTGAAACTTCCTGTGAGAGCTTGTTTCTTGGGTCATACATTGTCCTTAGAATGCCCTCAATTTGGAGACCGGGATTTAATGAGGCTGATACTGCTTCAACAGTTTGCGACAAGGCTGACAAACCTTCCAGCGCGTAATATTCACATTGCATGGGGACGAGCACGCCATCGGCTGCAACAAGGGCATTTACAGTGAGCATGTTCAGTGAAGGCGGGCAATCAATCAGAATAAAATCATAACTGCCTTGTGAATTCTTAAGGCCGTCCCGTAATCGGTGGTCCCTGCCCTCCACACCCAGTAATTCCACTTCGGCCGCCGTTAAATCACTGTTGGAAGGCAGCAGATCAAACCCTGCTTCCGGGGCGGTTTGCAACACTTCGCCGACACTGGTTTTCTTTACCAGTACATCATAGACGCTGGTTTCCAGATCATTTTTTTCTATGCCGCTGCCCATGGTGGCATTTCCCTGGGGATCCAGGTCAACCAGCAGCACTTTTTTATTCATGCGCGCCAGTGATGCGGCAAGATTGACTGTTGTTGTAGTCTTTCCTACTCCGCCCTTCTGGTTGGCTATGGCAAAAATATGTGTCACTGCAAAATTCCTGATTGCTTACCTTGCATTACTGGCACTGCTGTCAACTCTGCCTATTTCAAGCAGATGTCTGGAACCATCTACACCAGGGATAGTTAACTCAAGGCTTTTTTTCATTTCAAACGCCGCTGGTAGCTCGGCCAATTCTTCATCAGGGTACTGCCCTTTCATAACCAGTAGCCTGGTGTTCTCACTCAGTATATGTGAAGTTTTTTCAATAAACTGGCCAATTGCTGCAAAAGCCCGGCAGAGCACAATATCAATTTGCTGGGGGCAATGAAAGTTCTCAACACGATCATGGAATATGGCCACGTTGTCCAGGCCAAGCTCGGTTTTAGCCTGAAACAGAAACCGGGTTTTCTTACCGTTACTGTCAAGAAGCAGGAACTGTTTTTCAGGAAAACTGATTGCCAGAGGGATGCCTGGCAAACCGGCGCCCGTTCCCACATCAAGGATGATGTCGCCTTCGATAAAAGAAGCAATTGCGAGGCTGTCCAACAGGTGATAATTCACCATCTGACTGACATCTCTAATGCCTGACAGGTTATAGGCCTGGTTCCATTTATCCAGTAAGCGCAGGTATGCAAGCAGTTGGTTTTGCTGCACCTCATTCAGACTGAGATCCAATGCGGCAAGCCCTGATTGAAGTGACGACTTAAGTTCCTGCGGGGACACCATCAGGCGATTTTACTTTCCTGAAAATCTTCCTGCGTGCTTCTGTGCTTTTTCAGATATATCAGGAGTAAAGAAATCGCGGCAGGGGTCATGCCGGGTATCCGTGATGCCCTGGCAATTGAATCTGGTTGCGTTTGTTCCAGTTTCTGTTTGAGTTCGCTGGATAGACCCGAAATAGCCTGATAACTGAACTTCTCAGGGATGCGGGTTTTCCCCTGGCTTTTCAATTTTTCGATTTCTCCTACCTGGCGATTGATATACCCCTGATACTTCGAGCGTATTTCCACCTGCTCTGCTACCTGGGGATGGGGCAACTCTTTGAGTAGTCCTGCGCTCAGACAGGCCTGGTTGAGGCTTTCAATACTTACTTTTGGCCGCGCCAGTATCTCTGCCAAAGTATATTCATGAGAGATTGGCTTCTCCAGTAATGGATTTATCAGCTCGCTCAGAGTGCCATCAGTCTGTATCCAGGTTTCAGCAAAGCGTTTTTCTTCGGCCTTAACATTTCGCTGTTTTTCTGAATAAGCCTTCCATCGTGTCTCATCCACAAGACCCAGTTTCTGTCCAATATCAGTGAGGCGACAATCCGCATTATCCTGACGTAACATCAGCCTGTATTCGGCCCGTGAAGTAAACATGCGGTATGGCTCCAGAGTGCCTCGGGTAATCAAGTCATCTACGAGAACGCCGAGATAGGCTTCATCGCGACCAGGACACCAGTGCGCTTCTGCCCGAATGGAAAGGGCTGCATTTATTCCTGCAAGCAGGCCCTGCGCCCCGGCTTCTTCATAACCTGTTGTGCCGTTAATTTGACCCGCAAAATACAGACCCTGGATAAACTTTGTTTCCAGGGAAGACTTCAAATCTCTTGGATCGAAGTAATCGTATTCAATGGCGTAACCTGGCCTTACAATTTTGGCTTGCTCAAACCCTTTGATGGAAACTACTAATCTTTCCTGCACCTCATAGGGCAGACTCGTTGAAATTCCATTCGGATATAACTCCGTGCTGGTCAGCCCTTCGGGCTCTACAAAAATCTGGTGGCTGGATTTGTCAGCAAAGCGTACAACTTTATCTTCAATGGAAGGACAGTACCTGGGGCCTGCCCCTTCAATTTCACCGCTATACATCGGTGAAAATTCCAGGCCTTCTCTGATAATTTCATGGCTTTCTTCATTGGTTGCGGTGATGTAGCAACTTACTTGCTCTGGGTGCTGATCCAATTCCCCAAGATAGGACATAACCGGGCGCGGCGTGTCTCCTGGCTGTTCTGTCATACGGGTGAAATCCACGGTTCTGGCATCAATGCGTGGTGGTGTTCCAGTTTTTAGCCGTCCAACATTAAAGGGCAGCTCGCGAAGCCTCTGCGCAAGCGAAATAGACGGGGCATCTCCTGCGCGTCCCCCTGAATGATTTTCCAGGCCAATATGGATTCTCCCGCCAAGGAAGGTCCCGGTAGTCAGAATTACCTGGGGCGCAAAAAACTTTAGCCCCATCTCTGTCACTATGCCTTGTACTGACTCTCCTTCAATGATCAGGTCATCAATACCCTGCTGAAAAATACTCAGGTTTTCCTGGGTATCCAACATTTGCCGAATCGCTGCCTTGTAAAGAATCCTGTCTGCCTGGGCCCTGGTTGCTCTGACGGCCGGCCCCTTGCTGGCATTCAATACTCTGAAATGAATGCCTGCCCTGTCAGCAGCCATAGCCATGGCGCCGCCCAGCGCATCGATTTCCTTAACCAGATGTGTTTTACCAATCCCTCCAATAGCCGGGTTGCAGGACATCTGACCCAGCGTCTCGATATTGTGAGTAACAAGCAAAGTATTTACACCCATGCGAGCAGAGGCCAGGGCTGCTTCGGTGCCAGCATGACCACCACCAACTATGATGACATCGTATTGATTTTTATTTCTACCAGACGATTTCATGGGGTTAATAGTTAAGAATATTACCGGGCTGGGTTAAAGGGGTGCCAAGTATAAGCATTTCAATATAAATTTGAAGGGAAAAATTCCAGGGGCTTAATTAATATAAATAGATAGTGTTAAGTATATATAGAAAGATATTAGTTTAATGTTATTACTATTATTAGTATCGCTATTTTCTGTGGGTAAGGCCTATTTCCTGAAAGCATTCAATGTTTTGCCTTAAGTCCAGAGTTGTGTGGAATCTGCCTTTAACCTGTCTGGAAGCGATGTATGAGCAGATGATAAGGTAAAATAACTTTTCCGTTCGGCCCACTTTGGGAACTTATAGTTTTTACTACACAGAATATTCCTCAATTACAGGGCCTTTTCCACAGACTTAAAAAGTTTATTTAACTCATTGGGAATCCAGTCTGTAAGCTGTGGGTGAATGAGTATTAATTTATTCGTTATTGTTTCGATTGTTGTGTGGTTATAAACCTAGATATTTGGCTGTTTATTTTCCTATGCAAAAACTGGAAAAAATTTCTCCCAGCAAATCATCTGATGAATAGGCACCAGTAATTAATTCAAGCGCCTGGTGGGCCTCTTTAAGATCTTCTGCGACCAGTTCGGCTGCCTTGTTTTCAGATAACTGGCTAATGGCGCTATCAAGAAATGCCCGGGCTTTTTCCATGGCATCCAGATGCCGACGCCTGGCAATGAATCCGCCTTCAACCGTTGTGTTGTATCCGGCATGATCTTTCAATACGGTTTTTAATAATTCAATACCATCACCAGTTTTAGCGGACAGATAAACAGCGGGAGTATCCTTTAAATCATGCTGGACGAATCTGGCATTCTCTTCAGTCAAATCAATTTTGTTGTATACCAGCAATAGCCTTTCTGAATTTCCTGCTATGCCCTGGATTTCTTTACGCAGAGTCTGAATGCTTTCGGTATTGTCGAGAGTCGAATCAACTAATAGTAAAACCAGGTCGGCATTTTCTATTTCCTGCCATGCCCTTTTTATACCTTCCAACTCAACTATGTCTGTACTGTCATGCAGGCCTGCGGTGTCAATAATATGCAGAGGCATGCCATCAATGCTGATGTGCTCTTTCAATATGTCGCGAGTGGTACCCGCTATTTCAGTGACAATAGCGCGTGACTGGCCGGCAAGAATATTAAGCAAGCTGGATTTGCCCGCATTGGGCTCTCCTGCAATAACCACATTAAGCCCTTCTTTCATCAGTATGCCCTGGCGTGCCTGCGTAAATATTTTTTCTTGCTGTTGCCTGATACTACGTAATTTAGCCTCTACATCGCCGGAGTCGAGAAAGTCTACGTCTTCGTCAGGGAAATCCATGGACGCTTCCACATATTTCCTGATATCGATAATTGAGGTGATAAGCGTGTTGATGAGTTTGGAAAATTCGCCTTGCAGTGAGCGCACGGCAAAACGTGCGGCCTCGGAAGAATGGCTGTCAATAAGATCCGCGATGGCTTCCGCCTGGGCTAGGTCTATTTTGTCATTAAGAAAAGCGCGTTCAGAAAATTCACCAGGCCGGGCAAGCCGCAAACCAGCGGCCAGAATTTCTTGGAGGATCAGGTCCACTATATAGGGGCCGCCGTGGGCCTGAAACTCCACAACATCTTCTCCGGTAAATGAATCCGGGCCTGGAAAAAACAGAGTGATGCCAGCGTCTATTATGCTGCCGCGGGCTGAATGAAAAGGCCCGTAATGAGCGTGACGGGGTTGTGGAGGAAAGCCGATTATCTGTTCAGCAATATTTACCGATTCAGTTCCGGAAATTCTAATAATGCTGATACCACCACGGCCTGTTGGTGTAGCGACTGCGCAGATTGTTTCAGTACTGACAGTCATGGATTCGGCAAAACCTTGTCGTGCTCCTGCGGTGTATCAGGTGCCTTTTGGCTTATAGGATCTTTCAACCTGCTTGGTAATGATCCATTGCTGCAAGATAGAAAGTACGCTGTTGGCTGTGTAGTACAGGACAAGCCCGGCTGGAAACCAGAGGAAAAAAACGGTAAATATTACAGGCATGAATTTCATCATTTTCGCCTGGGCAGGATCTGCTGTTTGCATGGGTGTTAACGTTTGTTGGACAAACATAGCCCCGCCCATTAATAACGGCAGAAGGAAGTAAGGGTCCATCTTTGACAGATCGTTATACCAAAAGATGAAAGACGCCTGGCGTAACTCTACACTTTCATTCAGTACCCAGAAAATGCCGAGGAATACTGGCATTTGCAGAAGCATGGGCAAACACCCACCAAAAGGATTGACCTGTTCTTTCTTCCACAACTCCATTTGGGCCTGCATGAATTTCTGCTTGTCATCACCGTGCTTGTCTTTTAATGCAGTGATTTTTGGCGCGAGCTTACGCATTTTTGCCATCGACTTCAGGCTTTTTGCGGAGAGAGGATAAAGAATGATTTTTATGACCAGGGTCAACAACAAAATTGAAACACCATAGTTACCAACGGCATCGTTTATTTGTGTCAACAACCAGAAAATAGGCGAAGCGATAAAATAAAAGAGTCCGTAATCAATGGTTAAATCGAGATCAGAGGAAATTTCTTCCAGACGATACTGGTCTTTCGGCCCGGCCCAAAACCCCGCCTCTATCATTCCGGTCTGACCGGAATCAACACTTATAAGTGGATTGACAAAAGTCAGCAAGTATTCCCCAAGCGAATTTCTGCGCAAGGTAAAGGAATTGTTCGTGCTGCTATCCGGAATCCAGCTACCAAGAAAATAATGTTGGGAAAAGGCTATCCAACCGCCCGTGGTTTCGAAGGCATCCACACCATCGTCAATATCCTCAATATCAATTTTTACGTAAGGGTCATCCGGTGTGTTGTAAGCAGCACCAAGAAAAGTTCGCAAACTGAAACGTCCTGTGTCACTGGGATCTAGTGAATTGTCGCGCTTGATCTGGCCAAACATATTGCCCTGCCAGTTCGCTGTACTTTGGTTGTTGATCAGATACTGCACCTTGATCAGATAATCATCTTCAGCAAAAACAAAGCGTTTGGTGATTTCTACGCCGTCAGGGCTGGTAAATACCAGGTCGACATTTTCTTCCAGGTTAGTGATGGTAAAAGCGTCCTGTGAAGATCTGTAAACGGGCCTGCCCTGATCGCTGGCATCAGGACCGTCCCGTCCAATCAGGCCGCTTTGTGCAACATAAACCATATTGGCATCTTGTCTGAGCAATCTGAAAGGTTCATCAGGCGATTCCAGAGATACTGGAAAGGCAGGGAGTGAAACGCCTACGATATCGCCGCCTAACAAATCAATGGTGACGACCTGGTTTGGTGTAGTTACTGTAATCAGACGGGAATCGGGCAGACTTTGAGCTACTGGAATTTGAATTTCATCGGTTTGAGATGTAGCTGGAACAGTAGGCAGATCCTCAGCATCACTAGGTGCCACTGGAATATTTGGAAAAGTGGTTTCGGAAATCTCTGCAAGAGGCTCACTGACGGTATTACCATTATCCAGGGATAATTCGGCCGGGTAATCCTGGTTCCAGGCAAGAAGCATGAGGTAGCTGACCAGGGCGAGGCCCACCAGCAATAGATTGCGTTTAATATCCATGTTTAAAAGAAGATTCCTTATTCATACTTGAAGCCATAGTTGAAACTATAGTTGGATCCATCTCTGAAACATCACAACAATGTTCGGATTCAGTGCCGGGAACAGGGTCAAAACCGCCGTCATTCAAGGGGTGGCACCGGAAAATTCTGGCAAAACCCAGCCACGACCCTTTAAGGGCGCCATGAGTTGAAAGCGCCTGCAGAAAGTAGCTGGAACATGATGGGTAGAACCGGCAATGAGGCCCAAGCCACGGGCTAAGCAGTTTCTTGTAGCAGAGGATGAAAAAGGAAAGTAGCTTGGCCATGGGCGAATTCTTTAGATTGAGGGTTTCTTTTTTACTATTTCAGCCAACAACTCATGAAAATGTGCACGGCAATCCCCGTTTTTCAGAGGTTGGAGCCCTTTTCGCGCCATTACAACAATGTCGGCATTAAAGTCTGCAATTCCTGACGCTTCATTTCGCGTCCTGAAGGCTTCCCTGAGCTGACGTTTAATACGATTGCGCTGAGTAGCCTGCGAAATATTTTTTTTTGCAACAATGACTCCCAATCGGGCGGAATCGTGTTGAGTCCAGCAGCCCAGTATAAGGAAATATTTGTTGGAGACCCTGAAATCCGGGCTTTTAAAAACGCGTTCAAAGGATAAGGAGTCCAACAGGCGGCAAGATTTGGGGAATCGCTGATCCACCACTGACCTATTCTCCTGCTGGACGGGGCTGTGCTGCCCCCGATACCACCCTTATCCTAGGTAGATACTCAGGCAGATAGATTGGAGCGGCCTTTAGCTCTTCTGCGATTAAGCACGTGCCTGCCGGCTTTGGTCGACATTCGGGATCTGAACCCATGCGTTCTCTTGCGTTTGATAACGCTTGGCTGGAATGTTCTTTTCATAATAATTCCTGAAAAAGTCTCACTGTTAGCTAGTATGTACACGCTACCAGAAGTTGTGTCAGCAAATTGCTTTATATAACCAGCTGGGCGCCCAAAAAAGGGATGCGAAGTCTAATGTGTTTCCCGTGATAATGCAATTTCAGGCCGACCATTATTTAGTTGCCGTGAAAGAAAAGATCATACCAGCCAACAGCAAAAACACAGCATCAGTGCACAGCTGCTTATTCATTTTTTTACAGTCTATGGCATTGAAAATTCTAACCACGAAGACCCCACAAGTTACCCACATCTTATACACAAACGGCAAGAAATATTTACCAGAAAAAGGGGGGTGTTTTCAGTCTGTATTTTTCAGCAATAAATTTGTAAGTAATTGAATATTAAGCATAAAAAACGCAGCCAAAAGTATGAAAAAAGCGAGATTTTATGTGGATAACATAATGTTCAGTGGGTAGAATTGATGCTAAACCCAAACCATAATAATAATAAACTGGAGTTAACTTAATCGTGATCGTTGCCACTTGGCAGAAGTGCATTTATTGTCTTAAACAAGAGCTTCCTTCTCAACAATTTAATACCTGGATCAGACCCTTAAGATTTATTAACGGCAACAACACATTGTATCTGTTGGCGCCGAATAAATTTATTCTGGAATGGGTAAAAGATCATTTTCTTGGACGTATAGAAGAAATTATCACGGAAAACAGTCAAGGCGAGACGCCGATAATTATTCTGGAAATAGCGGCAGCAGAAAAACTTCCGGCCGATATTTCTCTTGACCAGGCCCTGAGTACCGCTGATTTAACAAACGTCCTGGAGCCTGAAGTAGATCAGCCAGATCAACCAGACAATAGACCACACGCCGAGTATTCGGCAACACCGGGCGCCCTAAACAATAATCAAACGACCAAGCTCAACGTTACAGATAGCTTTAATAACAGCTTGGTTTCCGTTACTGGCAGGCCCGCAGCACCGGCGTCTTCCCATAAAATTCAATCTCCAGGCACATCGCCAAACAGCCGTAAACAGCGGTATAAAGGGGAGCTAAACCCTAATTACACGTTTAATAATTTTATTGAAGGCAAATCAAATCAAATAGCCAGAGCTGCATCTGCCCAGGTGGCTGACAATCCGGGCGGCGCCTACAACCCTTTATTTATCTATGGAGGAGTAGGCCTGGGGAAGACCCATTTGATGCACGCCATTGGCAACCATCTTAGAGAACAGAATCCGGGCGCCAATGTGGTTTACCTGCATTCACAAACTTTTGTTGGCAGCATGGTTTCAGCGTTGCAATTGAACGCCATCAATGAGTTCAAGCGCTACTACCATTCAGTCGATGCACTGCTTATTGACGATATCCAGTTTTTTGCCAAAAAAGAGCGGTCCCAGGAAGAGTTTTTCCATACCTTTAATGCCATTTTTGAAAGTGGTCGCCAAATAATAATGACTTGCGACAAATACCATAGTGAAATCAATGGCTTGGAAGAGCGCTTGAAATCCAGGTTTGGATGGGGATTGTCAGTAGCGGTAGAGCCGCCAGAACTGGAAACCCGTGCCGCCATCCTGATCAACAAGGCCAATCATGAGCATGTCTACCTTGCAAATGAGGAAGCCATGTTCATGGCACAAAAATTACGCTCAAATGTGAGAGAGCTTGAAGGTGCCTTAAAAAAAGTAATAGCCCATTCCAGGTTTATGGGGTCTGATATCTCCATTCCTTTAATAAAGGAAGCCCTCAAGGATTTACTGGCTATCCAGAACAAGCTTATTAGCGTGGATAATATACAACGTACAGTGGCTGAATATTACAAGATCAAAATGGCCGACATGGTTTCTAAACGTCGAAACCGCTCAATTGCCAGACCTCGGCAAATCGCCATGTGCCTCTCTAAAGAGCTTACAAATCACAGCCTTCCGGAAATCGGAAATTTATACGGTGGACGCGACCATACAACGGTTCTCCATGCCTGTCGCACGATTAATGATTTGCGTCAGTCTTCTACTGATATAAATGAGGATTACCAAAACTTGTTACGCTCGCTATCTAGCTAAAAATATAATTAAATCAAAGGATTAGCAAAAAATGCAATTTGAAATCGCCCGCGAAGCCCTGATTAAACCTCTGCAATTGGTCACTGGTGTTGTTGAAAGGCGCCAGACCTTGCCGGTCTTATCCAATGTGCTGCTCTCACTGGACAAAAAGCAACTTTCTCTAACTGGCACCGATCTTGAGGTGGAATTAACGGGGGGTGTTGAAGTTGATTCAAGCTCCAGCGATGGTGAAATTACTGTTCCTGCCAGGAAGCTGATGGACATTTGTAAATCCTTGCCTGACAGTGCTTCCCTGAAATTTGAACTGGATGATGACAAACTTAAAATTCAATCTGGGAGGAGCCGATTCTCTCTTTCCACACTACCTGCGACAGATTTTCCAGGGGTGGAAGAATCTACCGGCACCCTTGAATTCACGGCGTCTAAAACTCTGTTAAAAACCATGCTTCATAACACCAATTTTGCCATGGCACAGCAGGATGTACGTTATTATTTGAATGGCATGCTTATTGAAGTAAGCCCTGACTATCTCCGGCTGGTAGCAACAGATGGACATCGGCTGGCCATGCAAACCGAAGACATGAAAACCGGGGTTTCAGGAACTGAAGGCGTGATTATTCCTAGAAAAGGCATACTTGAGCTCAGCCGGCTGCTTTCAGACGGAGAAGAAGAGGATATCAAAGTTGTCATTGGCAGCAATCATGTGCGAACCACCATGGCGAACTTTACTTTTACGTCCAAGCTGGTTGATGGCAAATTTCCAGACTATAACCGGGTACTTCCAAAAGGGGGCGATAAAAACGTTGTTGCCGGCCGTGAGCAGCTACGCGACTCACTTAACAGAACAGCTATCCTGTCGAACGAAAAATTTCGGGGAATACGCTTGATCCTGTCTGATGATGAGCTGAAAATTGTGGCAAATAACCCCGAACAGGAAGAAGCCGAAGAAACGGTACCTGTAGAATATAAAGGGGACTCCCTTGAAATTGGCTTTAATGTGATTTACCTGGTGGACGTGCTGAACGTTCTGGAATCAGACAATGTTCACGTTATCGTTTCGGATCCTAACAGCAGCGCTTTGCTGCAATCCTCTGAAAACAGCAATGCGACTTATGTTGTTATGCCAATGAGGCTGTAGTGCGCTCTTTTTCACTGCAGGGTAACCAATGCCCAGCATTAAAAAACTCCAGATAAGCACATTCCGCAATTTGGGCCAGGCATCATTGGCTCCTGCCCCGGGCCTCAACCTGATAGCCGGTGAAAATGGCAGTGGTAAATCAAGCATCCTTGAGGCCATCTACTATGCCGGTCTTGGCAGATCTTTTCGAAATACTCATAACACGCCGATTATTCAGCACGAACATGATAGCTGTTCTGTCTATTGTGAACTGGATACAGGAATTAAGCTCGGAATCGGCAAGAGTCATGACCAGGGTCTCCAAATCAAGGTTCAAGGGGAAAAAGCACAGTCTACTGGTGAGCTAGCTAAACATTTGCCCTTACAGCTATTAAATGCTGAGGCTTATAAGTTATTGGAAGGCGGTCCAAAAGCCAGGCGGCAGTTTATTGATTGGGGTGTGTTTCACGTGGAACACCAGTTTTATACTCACTGGCGTGAATTCTCACATTGTCTACAAAGCAGAAATGCGCTTCTTAAGAAAAATGCCTCCGCAGCGGAGCTGGAGCCATGGACTCGTGAGTTAGTCCGGTATTCTCAGGAGTTAGATGAAAACCGGCGGAATTATTTAGGGCAATTTATTCCTTACCTGGAAACCATCCTGGAATCTCTAATTGAGGTAGAAGGGCTCACCTTTCGTTATTACCGAGGCTGGAAGGAAGATGAATCGCTTGAGGAAGTGCTTTTACATAACCTTGACAAGGATCTGAGCCATGGTTATACGTCTGCAGGGCCGCACCGAGCGGATCTAAAAATAAAAATAGGGCCTCAATACGCAAGTTACATCTTGTCCCGAGGACAACAAAAGCTAATAGTGAGCGCGATGAAACTTGCCCAGGGTGCTTATTTGGCCAAAGAGGCATCGAACCTATGTTTGTTTTTAATAGATGATTTACCGGCAGAACTGGATAGAGCAAACCGGGTAAAAATATGTACTCTATTGAGGCAATTAGGAGGCCAGGCATTTGTCACGGGAACAGAGCAGGATGTCTTGCTTGAAACCTTTTCTAATAGCGGTTTTGACCCGGAGGAATGCAAGCTGTTTCACGCAAAACATGGTAGAATTGAAGGCTTGGATTCGGCTTTATTGGCGCCGCCAAAAATCTCGTAAATCCCTAATTAAATCAAATGCTTAGATAGTCCGAGGAAAGTATCAGTATGGCAGAAAAGGGCAATTATGATTCTTCCAGTATCAAGGTTCTAAAGGGGCTGGATGCTGTCAGGAAAAGACCAGGTATGTATATCGGTGATACCGATGATGGCACCGGTCTTCATCATATGGTTTTTGAGCTGGTGGACAACTCTATTGACGAGGCTCTGGCTGGCCACTGCGATTTGATCAAGGTCGTCATTCATAGCGACGAAACCATCAGTGTTTCTGATAACGGCAGGGGTATCCCTACAGAAATTCATGAAGAAGGGGTTTCAGCTGCAGAAGTCATCATGACAGTGCTCCATGCGGGCGGCAAATTTGATGACAACAGCTACAAGGTCAGTGGAGGCCTCCATGGCGTGGGGGTTTCAGTAGTAAATGCTCTGTCTTCCTATCTCAAACTTACCATTTACCGTGAAGGCAAGGTCCATGAGCAGATTTACCATGATGGTGTTCCTGAAGAGCCATTAAAAGCTGCTGGTGATACTAGTGAGTCCGGAACACTTTGCCACTTTAAACCCTCGGTGAAAACATTTACTAATATTGAGTTTGTTTATGAGATATTAGCCAAAAAACTTCGTGAACTGGCCTTTCTGAATGCTGGCATTGCGATTGAACTGAATGATGAACGTACCGACAAGTCGGATTTGTTCAAGTATGAAGGGGGTTTGGAGGCTTTTGTTAACTATCTGAACCAGAACCGCACTCCAATCAACAAAATTTTCCACTTTTCTTCGGAAACTGAGGACATTGGCATTGAAATCGCCATGCAGTGGAATGACGCCTACCAGGAAAATATCTACGCATATACCAATAATATACCACAGAGAGATGGCGGTACTCACCTAGCCGGTTTCAGGGGGGCATTGACCCGTGTACTGAAGAGTTATATCGACAAAGAGCTGCAAGGCAAGAAAGGAAAAGAAGTAGAAACGTCTGGTGATGATGCCAGAGAAGGGCTAACAGCTATCATTTCTGTGAAAGTGCCGGACCCCAAGTTTTCATCTCAAACGAAGGACAAATTAGTGTCCTCGGAAGTAAAAACCGCCGTTGAGCAGGAAATGGGGCGTCAATTTTCAGATTTTCTGCTCGAAAATCCGCAAGAAGCCAAGAATATTGTCGGCAAAATGTTAGATGCCGCCAGAGCCCGTGACGCAGCTCGCAAAGCTAGAGAAATGACGCGGCGCAAAGGCGCACTGGATGTTGCTGGCCTCCCGGGGAAACTGGCAGATTGCCAGGAAAAAGACCCGGCCCTTTCTGAAATTTACATTGTGGAGGGAGATTCCGCAGGTGGTTCAGCCAAACAGGGCCGTAACAGAAAAAACCAGGCTATTTTGCCGTTGAAGGGCAAGATCCTGAATGTGGAAAAAGCGCGTTTCGATAAAATGCTGAGCTCAGTTGAAATAGGCACTCTGATCAAGGCGCTTGGCTGTGGTATTGGCCTGGAAGAATTTGACCCTGAAAAACTGCGCTATCACAGCATCATCATCATGACGGATGCTGACGTTGATGGCTCACATATACGCACACTACTGCTCACGTTTTTCTTCCGGCAAATGCGTGAGTTGGTGGAGCGTGGACATGTGCTAATTGCTCAACCGCCGCTTTACAAGATTCGAAAGGGTAAGCAAGAACAATACCTTAAGGATGACGATGAGTTGGCACAATTTCAGACTCAAAATGCATTAGAAGGAGCCAGCTTACATGTTAATGCAGATGCGCCGGGTGTTAGCAGTAACGCGCTAGAAAGTATTGTCAATGAATATAGAAACGTACGTTCAATTATCAAGCGGCTATCTCACCAATACCCGGCAGAAGTACTTGAAACATTAATTTTTCAATCTGAACTAAACTTTGAAGACATGGCTTCTGAAGAAATTGTTCAAGAGTGGACACAGCAGCTTGAGAAGGCCGTTGCTGAGTCCAGCACATCAGGCGCTATTTATGAATTTAGAGTAGTTCGTGATGAAGAAGAGCGTGTCTATGAGCCGTTGGTAAAATCGATTATTCATGGAGTATCACGTAAAACCGTTTTACGTCCGGAATTATTCAAGGCTCAGGAATACAGGGACATGGTAGAAATGGGTAAAAAACTGTCAGGCCTGTTTGAAGAGGGGGCTTATGTCAAACGCGGCGAAAAAACATTTCCTGCCACAAATTTCAAAGAAGCCCTGGACTGGCTTATGAAAGAAGCCATGAAAGGGATTTACCTGCAGCGCTATAAAGGATTGGGAGAAATGAATCCCGGCCAGTTATGGGAAACCACCATGGATCCGGATTTCAGGCGAATGACTCGCGTTACGATTGAAGATGCCATGGGCGCAGATCAGTTATTCAGTACCCTAATGGGGGATCAAGTGGAGCCAAGGCGAGAATTCATTGAAAACAATGCGCTAAATGTATCCAACCTGGATATTTAACGCTCAATCTTTGGAAACGTTCAGATAGCCTGGCGAATCCATGCCTCTACTTCCTGGGTAACTTCTCTGGCATTTCTCCCGGCCGGGTTGATAGGCTCACCAATTACCACTTGAATGGTTCCAGGATGCTTGATGATTTTATGGGCGGGCCAAAACAGCCCCGCATTATGAGCAACCGGGACTATAGGTACGCCAGAGGATATCGCGAGCTCAGCACCGCCGGCTGAATACTTTTTTTCTATTCCGGGGGCCACTCGGGTACCTTCAGGAAAAACTAAAATCGATATACCATCTTCAAGTTTCTTTTTTCCCTGTTCAAGAAGTTGCTGCAAGGCTCTGCCTTTTTTATTTCGATCAATAGCAATGGGCTCTAACAGCCATAATCCCCAGCCGAAAAAAGGAATTTTGAGGAGTTCTCGTTTAAGAATCGCGGTTATTGGCAGGAAGGCATAATACAAATAAAGTGTTTCCCAGGGACTTTGGTGATTCGCAATCAATACAAAGGCGCCAGATGGCACATTATCTTTGCCGTGCACCTGAAACTTTACCCCGCAGATAAAACCAAGCAACCAGACACTAGCAGCATTCCAGATCAGGAAGTATTTGTAACGATATTTTACAGGCAAAAGAATTCCGGGAAAAACACAAAGTAAGGCGTGTGGAACCAGAGTTCCGTAATAAATAAAGTAAAAAAGTAATGAGCGGAGTAGCTGCATATTTCTGAGGCTATTGAGTTGAGCCTTGTTCTGAAATTACAAAATTTGTGGCACTGAGCAGATTATCAAATACTAAAATGTGAGACAGTTTTTTGGCATTCATGGAATCGCTGGTCAGATTGCCTTTACCCGTGAGTACCAGAATGGGCTTGCAACCTTTAGCCAGGGCAGCATCAATATCTTTTTCAGAGTCTCCAATAAACCAGGCACCCTGAACCGTCTGGGAAAATTGCGTCTCGATCTGATTTAACAATCCCGGTTTGGGTTTGCGGCAGTCACAATCATCATCTGGACAATGTGGGCAGTAAAAAATGGCATCTACCCTGCCGCCGCTTTCTTCTACCAAAGTACACATCAATTCATGCATTCTTGCCAGGGCATATTCGTCGAACAGACCTCTGGCAAGTCCGGACTGATTGGTGGCTACACACACAGTAAAACCAGCCCGGGATAACAACGTGATTGCATCAATGCTGCCTGGTAGTGGAATCCATTCATCTTCATTTTTAATATAGTCATCAGAGTCATGATTGATGACGCCGTCGCGGTCCAGAATAATCAATTTTGCAGACATAA
Source organism: Gammaproteobacteria bacterium (assembly GCA_029245395.1). Lineage (GTDB taxonomy): Bacteria > Pseudomonadota > Gammaproteobacteria > Pseudomonadales > Pseudohongiellaceae > Eutrophocola. The sequence goes on along the minus strand of JAQWPL010000029.1, from coordinate 282,105 downwards.
AGCCAGTGAGCTAAGCCGTTTGCAGTAGTGAGATATCGGCAACCCGCAGAAACAACTGACGTAATTGTTGCAACAGAGACTGTCTGTTCCGACGTACTTTTTCATCGTCAGTATTGACCATGACTTCATTGAAAAACTGATCGACCTCTGGTTGCAGTGAGGCCATGGCGGTGAGCGCCATATTGTATTGCTGCTGCTGTAGTAATGGATCAACCTCTTTTAACAGAACAGTAAGTTTTTCCGACAGGGCTTTTTCAGCGTCTTCTGTAAGTAGCCCGGTCTTAATTTCAATTCCTGGTTGTTTATCCAGTTTGGAAAGAATATTGGAAACGCGTTTGTTTGCCATAGACAAAGCAGCGGCTTCTTTGAGTTCGCAAAATTCCTGTACGGCTTTAATGCGTAAGTCAAAATCAAGTGGACTTGAGCTGCGTACCGCATCGACCGCCAGAAATACGTTAGCCTCTATGCCTTCATCGGCGTACAAGGCACGGAAGCGATCAAAAATAAAATCGAGGACTTTTTGTCTAAGACCGTCTATTTCAGGTAAATCCTTATATTGAGCAACGGCATTTTCAATGCAGACGGCGAGATCCAGAGGAAGCTGTTTTTCAATGATTATTCTCAGGACGCCAAGAGCCGCTCTTCGTAAGGCAAAAGGGTCTTTTGATCCAGTCGGCGGCTGCCCTATTCCGAATAATCCGACGATAGTGTCTATGCGTTCTGCAAGTGCGAGCACTATACCGGGCTCAGTTTCAGGCAAGTTGTCTCCTGCGAACCGTGGCAGATATTGTTCAGTGATCGCCATGGCGACATTTTCATGCTCACCATCATGCATTGCATAGTAATAACCCATTACCCCCTGGAGGTCGGCAAACTCCCCCACCATGCCAGTGATTAGATCGGCTTTTGCCAGATTTGCTGCGCGTACCGGAAATTCAGCATCTACTGAGAGCGCTACCGCAATGGCTTTACACAATCCGGCAACACGTTCTGACTTTTCATAGACGGTACCAAGGGATTTTTCAAAAATAATGTTTTTGAGCTGTTCTCTTCTGGAATCCAGAGAACGCTTCTTATCCTGTTCAAAGAAGAAAGCTGCATCAGCCAGCCGGGGCCGGATGACTCTCTCATTGCCAGCGATGACTTGAGCGGGATCCGAGCTTTCCAGATTGCTGATAGCAATAAACCCGGGATGAATGTTGCCGTCTGCATCTTCCATGGTGAAACATTTCTGGTGCGTTTTCAGTGAAGACACCAGTGCTTCCTTTGGCACACTGAGAAATTCTTTATCAAAATTCCCTGTTAATCCTACTGGCCATTCCACCAGAGCAGTTACTTCCTCTAACAAGTCTTCATCAATAACAACTGAAGCCCTGGCTGTTTTAGCCTGAGCCAATATCAAATCTCGTGTTTTTTCCTTTCTGACAGAAAATGATGGAATGACATAGGCGGTTTTTTCCAATGCTGTTTCGTATTCTGCAGGGCTGCTTAATTCAATAGCCTGGGGATGATGAAAGCGGTGACCGCGAGTGGCGTTGCCTGCTTTGACACCCAGAATGGTTGCTGGCACAACCTCTTCATCGAAGAGGATTACTACCCAGTGGACTGGTCTAACAAACTCATCACGCGAGGCGCCCCAGCGCATACGCCTTGGAATTGGCAGAGAGGCAAGTGCGCTGTTAATAATTTCAGGTAGAAGCTCAGCCGTGTTCTCCCCTGCCCTTGTTTCTGAATAGAAAAGTTTGCTGACTTTACCGTCATCTTTTTCCTGCAACTCTGCCACTGTGACACCACAGGAGCGCGCAAAACCTTCTGCTGCCTTGGTGGGCTTGCCTTCGCTGTCAAATGCGGCTTTTAGCGCAGGACCAAATTTTTCTACGGTGGAGGGTTCCTGCTTTTCCTGAAGGCTTTTTACAATAACAGCCAGCCGTCTTGGGCTGGCAAAAGGTGTACTACTGGCACAAGGTAGATTCTGCTTCGCCAGGCCGGACTCGATAGCCTTCTGGAAATGCTCGGACAAGGAACGAAGAGCCTTGGGCGGCAACTCTTCTGTGCCAATTTCAACCAGAAGGTCCCGGTTACTCATTGTTGAACTTCTCCAGGGCTGATTTTTTCAGCGCTTCAGATGCCAATGGAAAGCCCAGCTTGGCCCTGGATTCAAAATAAGACTGAGCCACCATACGCGCCATTGTCCTGACCCTGAGGATATAACGCTGTCTTTCCGTAACAGAAATAGCTGAGCGCGCATCTAGCAAATTGAAATAGTGTGAACCCTTTAGCACCATTTCGTAAGCTGGGAGTACCAGGTGCTTATCTATCAGGAACTGACATTGTTCTTCACAGGCGGAAAAACTGCTAAACAAATTTTCCACGTCAGCAAATTCAAAATTATAACCCGACATTTCCACTTCATTCTGGTGAAATACATCCCCATAAGTCACTGTGCCATTGGGCGTTTCAGCCCAGACAATATCGTAAATGCTGTCAACACCCTGTAAATACATGGCTATGCGTTCTATGCCATAGGTTATTTCGCCACTGACCGGGAAACACTCAAGACCCCCTACCTGTTGAAAATAGGTAAACTGGGTCACTTCCATGCCGTTTAACCAGACTTCCCAGCCAAGCCCCCATGCACCCAAAGTCGGGGATTCCCAGTTATCCTCTACAAAGCGAATATCGTGCACGTTCGTATCAATTCCAAGGTATTTAAGCGAATTTAGATACAAATCCTGAATGTTGTCTGGAGATGGCTTTAGAGTGACCTGGAACTGGTAATAATGCTGCAGGCGCATCGGGTTTTCCCCATAGCGGCTGTCGGTTGGACGTCTGCAAGGTTGGACGTAGGCGCAATTCCAGCTTTCCGGGCCAATGGCGCGCAGGAAGGTTGCGGTATGGAATGTGCCGGCGCCGACTTCGATATCCAGTGGCTGGATAAGCACACAACCTTGTTCTGCCCAATACTGCTGAAGAGCGAGGATCAGTCCCTGGAAGGTTGAGGTATCTGCGGGTGCCGAATTGATCAAAAAAGGCTCCTGAACGGAAAATTTCAGCTAAAATGATTGCTGGTTCAAAAAAGCGCTAATTATGCTAAAAACCCGTCTTTATAGCGAGCAGTACTTACCTTGGAAAGCAAGAATAATGGCGGGCTTGCGCATATTTCGGACCATTATAGCTTGAAATCCATTCTGCTCATTTTTTTACTAAAATGCCTGGCTTTGTTGCCATTGGGCGTGCTCAGGAAAGCGGGCGCCCTGCTTGGCTGGTTATGCTGGACTTTTTCATCAAGAATGGCTGTTACAACAAAGGCCAATATAAATCTCTGTTTTCCGGAGATGACGACAAATGACCGCAACTTACTGGCAAGAAATAGTATTTTAGAGACATTTAAGACCATAGTAGAAGCGGCTCCTGCCTGGCTATGGTCAGAAAGGAAGGTAAAAGAGCATATCCTTGAAGTAGCAGGTCTGGAGTTACTTGAAGAGGGTTTTTATCAAGGTAAAGGGGTAGTTGTGCTTGCTCCCCACCTTGGCAATTGGGAGGTTTTTGGGCTGTATCTCAATAACTGCGGTTGTGGCCAAAGTAGCCAGCTGTACCAGGCGCCAAAGGACATCCGGCTGGATCGCCTTATTTATGCTGCTCGCAGCAGAGCCGGAGCAAGAATGGTAGCCACAGACATCAAAGGAGTAGCCACGCTGCTAAAATCTCTGAAAAGTGGCGAAATTGTTGCGATCTTGCCTGACCAGGTACCAGGTGATACTGGTGGTGAATTTGCTCCCCTTTTCGGCAACAGCGCCCATACAATGACTTTGGTGCCGAAACTGATTGAAAAAACCGGAGCAAAAGCTGTAATGGGCTTTGCTGCAAGAACCCAAACAGAAAATAAGCATGGGTGGAAAATTATTTTCAAAGAAGTTGACGATAAAATATATGCCGAGCATATACAAAATGATTTGCAGACTAGCCTTTCGGCAATGAATCGCTCAATAGAAAATGTCGTCAAAGAATATCCAGCTCAGTACCAATGGGAATACAAGCGCTTTAAAAGAGTGCCGGCCGGGAATAAAAAGCCTTATTAGAACTAACTGCGTATAACTAACATGAACAAAATTCTTGACCTTAACGCCTTATCTTCAGCTGCAACCAATTCGCAGCCTTACCCCCATTTCGTCGTTGATAGTTCTATATCCAGTGAATTTGTAAAAGAAGTATTGAATGATTTTCCTGAAATTCACTCTGGTGGAAGCTATGCCTTGGCAGATGTTGATCCAGGACCACGCTTTAAAGAGTTACTGGAAGAGTTAAATGGTCAGGAGTTCAGAGAGATAATTTCGAATAAGCTTGAGATTGATCTGCATGACAGACCAATGGTGATTACTCTGCGCGGATTATCCAGAGCGAAAGATGGGAGAATTCACACTGATTCGAAATCAAAAATGGCCACTATCCTCGTGTATTTTAATGAACCCTGGCAGGATAAGGGTGGGCGTCTGCGGATTTTACGCAGTGAAAACATGGAAGATTTTGTGTCCGAAGTCGCGCCAAATGCAGGAACAATGATTGCGTTTAAAGTAACCGACAATTGCTGGCATGGATATACTGCTTATGAAGGTAGCCGGCAATCTATTCAAATAAATTTCGTTGAAGACGACAGAGCAGTGACCAAACATGGAAAACGTCATGGCTGGACAGCAAAGATCAAAAAACTATTTTCTTAACTGACTCAACCCGGATCCAACTGAAGAACTGCTAAAGAATTTTGCAGGGGACCTATCAAAACTAGTAAACGTGTTCTCGTAATCAAGTTAACCTCCATGGGTGATTTAATGCACGCTTTACCTGCGTTAACTGATGCCCGCTCTATCTGGCCAGAAATAAGCTTTGATTGGGTTGTGGATGAATCATTTGCAGAAGTACCGTCTTGGCACCCGGCAGTAAGAAATATTTTTACCAGTGCGCACCGACGCTGGCGTACTAATTTGTGGCAATCAGTTACAGGCGGTGAGGCTTCCAGTTTTTATAAGGAGTTAAACAGGAATGACTACGCTGTCGTAATAGACGCCCAGAATAATATCAAGAGTTCGGCCATTAGTTTTTTAAAAAGCGGGCCGGTCCATGGTATGGACAAAGCCAGCGTAGCAGAACAACCTGCATTTTTAGCTTATAAATACAGGCATTTTATTAACAAAACACAACATGCTGTGCAGCGCCAACGGCAGTTATTTGCTAACGCGTTGGGCTATGAAGTACCTGAAAATGAAATTGATTATGGCCTGAAACCAGATGCATTTGAAAAGTCAGAATTTCAAATTGATTCGCCGTATTTATTTTTTGTACATAATGCCAGCTGGACCACTAAATTATGGCCAGAGGAATGCTGGCACGAGTTAATCAGGCTGGCAGAAGGAGAGGGTTATCAGGTAATGCTGCCAGGAGGCAATGAAACAGAATTGCAGCGTGCTGCAGTTTATGCCGACAGCCATTCAAATGCTATAGCGCTGCCTAAATTAGGGTTGTCAACGCTTGGGGGTATATTGCAAAAAGCCTCAGGGGCCTTTTGCTGTGATACGGGCCTTGCACATCTGGCAGCTATGATAGGTGTACCAGCCATTACTATGTATGGACCAACCAGCAATAAGTTGATTGGTACAGCCGGTAATAATCAGGAGCATCTGGTTGCCAGCACTGAAACGTTTTCTTGTTCTCCCTGTTACAAACGCCGTTGTAATTTCCATGGTGGGAACGTTGCAATGTCTGCTTGCATGCAGGCCTTCAATCCGGAAAATGCATGGGCATTATTAAAAGCACAGATGATTAGAAAATAATAATTTGCTGCGCCAGAAAGTATTGCTGGACTAATAAATTAGCTGCGCCAGAAATGGGGAGAGAAAAGTACCAGAAGCGTGAACACTTCCAATCGACCAAGCAGCATCCCCAGACATAAAATCCATTTGGCTGCATCAGGAATTGCGCCATAATTTTGGGCAACCTCACCCAGCCCCGGTCCAAGGTTATTAATACTCGCACCTACCGCTGTAAAGGCGGTTGTGATATCCATGTCAACGGCCAGGCATGCAAGCAACATGATCATATAGACCATCACATACACAGAGAAAAATCCCCACACCGATTCAAGCACCCTGTCAGGGACGCGATGATTACCTAATTTAATTGGGATTACTGCATTGGGATGTATCAGCTTGTCAATTTCCCTAAAGCCATGCTTGATGATAAGAATAACGCGAATAACTTTCATACCGCCGCCGGTGGAGCCCGCGCAAGCGCCTACAAAAGCCATGTAAAAAAGCAGGAAAGGCAGGAAAGTTGGCCAGACACTGAAATCTGCTGAACTGAAACCTGTAGTTGTGGCGATGGAGACTACCCCGAACAAGCCTTTGAAAACAGAGTCCTGTAAATTGTAAATGCCGGAGAAAAACAGGAACAGGACTGTAATTAATCCAATAATAGCAAGCATGGCGATGTAGAAACGAAATTCACTGTCCTGAAAATAGTGCTTTGGGCTTTTATGCTGCCAGGCGAAAAAATGCAGGGCGAAATTGACACCAGATATCAGCATGAAAATGATGGCAATGACTTCGATGGCGCTACTGTCAAAATAGGCAATACTGGCGTCATGAGTTGAAAAGCCGCCGATGGCAACTGTTGCGAAACTGTGGCTAATTGCATCGAAAATCGGCATCCCTGCAAGGAAATAAGCAATTGCGCATAACATGGTGAGACTGATATAGATAAATAGTAGGGCTTTGGCTGTTTCGGTAACCCGGGGTAAAAGCTTGTTGTCTTTGACGGGTCCCGGGCTTTCTGCACGATAAAGCTGCATCCCGCCTATGCCGAGCATAGGCAAGATAGCTACAGCGATGGCAATAATGCCCATACCGCCAAGCCACTGCAGTTGCTGCCTGTAATACAGTATCGATTTCGGTAGATCATCCAGCCCGGACAGCACGGTCGCTCCGGTAGTCGTAAGACCTGAAATGGATTCAAAAAATGAGTCAGTGACTGACATCCCCAGGGAGCTTGTAAATATAAAGGGGAAACTTCCGAATGAACCAAGGACAGTCCAGAACAGGGTAACTACCAGGAAGCCATCTCGGGTCTTAAGCTCTCTGCGGTTCCTCATCACAGGTGCCCAGAGAATAAACCCGCTCAGCAGAGTGAGGAACAATGTGGTCAGGAAGGAATACATCACGCCGTCGTTGTAGTACACGGAAACCAGCAGGGGAGGTAGCATGGAAAAACTGAAGAGCATCAGCAGGACGCCCAGAATGCGTAATATAACGGGCAGATTCATCGGTTTCCTGTGCGCCTTTTAATACTGCCTGTAAAAAAGTTTTGCAAAATAGCTTATTGGCCGGATAAATAATTTAAAAGAAGAATCAGAAAAAAGTCACGCCGACCTGGAACAGTCTTTCTAGATCGGCAATCTGGCTTTTGTCGAACAGGAATAAAATCACATGATCATCAATCTCGATAACGACATCATCATGGGCTATGAATACTTTGTCGTCACGGACAATTGCGCCAATAGTTGTGCCGGTTGGCAGGTCGATATCCTCAATCTTTTTACCCACAACCTTTGACGTGTTTTTATCACCATGGGCGATGGCTTCCATGGCTTCGGCTGCACCGTGACGCAATGAGTATACGTTGACCATATCACCCCTGCGAATATGTCTTAACAGGCTGCTTAGAGTGGCTTGTTGCGGCGAGATTGCAATGTCAATTTCCCCGCTTTGCACAAGGTCGACGTAGGCAGGATTGGCAATAAGCGTCATTACCTTGCGAGCACCCTTGCGCTTGGCAAGCAGCGAAGACATGATATTGGCCTCATCGTTATTGGTGAGGGCCAGGAAGACATCAGTATCTTCTATATTTTCACCAATCATCATGTCCTGGTCTGAAGCATCACCATGCAGGACAATAGTGGACCTGAGCCTTTCTGTCAGGTCCTTACAACGCTCAAGGTCCATTTCAATAATTTTTGTCTGATATTTATCTTCCAGTGAAGCAGCCAGACGCTCTCCAATATTACCGCCACCTGCAATCATGATTTTTTTGTATGGATTGTCGATATGTCGTAACTCTCGCATGACATGGCGAATATTTTCCGTGGCAGCAAGAAAAAAGACTTCGTCCTCTACCTCAATAATAGTATTGCCCTTTGGCGTGATTGCTTCTCCCTTCCTGAATATAGCAGCAACACGAGTGTCCACATTGGGCATATGTTCACGTAAAGCTGAAATTTCCTTGTTGATCAATGGGCCGCCTTTGGTTGCTCTTACGGCTACCAACTGGACTTTGCCATTGGCAAAATCCATCACCTGAAGCGAGTCTGGAAGATCAATGAGGCTTTTAATGTAATGGGAGACTTCTTCTTCGGGACTTATGACAAAATCAATTGGAATGGCTTCAGGACAAAACAGCCCTTCATGTTCTACATAGGCATTGGAACGCAGGCGACAAATCTTTTTTGGGGTACGGAAGAGAGAAAAGGCAATCTGGCAGGCGATGAGATTGACCTCGTCGCTATCGGTTATGGCGATGAGCATATCGGCATCTTTGGCTCCGGCACTTTCCAGCACGCCGGGATAAGAGACCTGGCCCTCAACAGTGGCAATATCCATCCGGTCTTTTAATTCACGGAGTTTTACAGCATCGGGATCAACAACCGTGAGGTCGTTGGCTTCTTTTGCCAGATTTTCAGCTAGCGCGGCACCCACTTTATTAGCACCGAGTATTATTATTTTCATGTTTGGCCAAAACTCCGCAGACTTCTGAACTTAGCTGAGAGTCGATTATAGTGTTTATATCCCCGAGACTGAAACGCCTGTTTATTGGCTCGACCTTGGTTAAACGTTGCACACTACTTAAACCTTTTCCAGCAAAGCATAATAAAAGCCATCCAGGTTATCCTGACCAGGTAAAAACTGTAGTCCAGCATGGCACGGTATTGCGCCAGGCAAGGTGATATCAACAATTGTTGCGTCTTTTGTTGAAGCCAGAAATGCCTCAATTTGTAGTGTGTTTTCTGCTTTCAGTACTGAGCATGTGGAGTACAACATTCTGCCACCCTTTTTCAGGCAGGGCCAAAGCGCTGTCAGAAGCTGCTGCTGTATAGAGGCAAGTCTGGGAGCGTCTTCAGAGTGCCTGAGTAATTTAATGTCAGGATGACGGCGGATGACGCCCGTTCCGGTGCAGGGTGCGTCCAGCAATATGGAATCAAAAGGCTTCCCGTCCCACCATGAAGCCGTGTCCTGGGCATTGCCGCACAAGAGTGTTGCCTGCAATTGAAGACGTGCCAAATTTTCCCTGACTTTTTCAAGGCGCGAATTACTGTTGTCCAGTGCATACAACTCAAGATTGTCAGGCTGGTTCTCCAGTAGCGCACAGGTTTTACCACCTGGCGCTGCACAGGCATCCAGGCAACGTGAATTTGGTTCCACAGCCAGCAATGCCGCCACCATTTGAGATGTTTCATCCTGCACACTGACAAGCCCTTCAGCAAATCCAGGCAGCTGAGTAACATCAACTGCCTGATCGAGAATGATAGCCGTCGTTGAAATGTTGCCCGGTTTGCCGGCAATATCTCCTTTTGCTAACTGAGCCAAGTAAGACTCTCTGTCAATACGGCGAGTATTCACACGCAGTGTCATGGGAGCCTGGATATTGTTTTTAAATAATATGCCTTCCCATTGATCCGGCCAGTCATTCTTCAGGGCTGTGATCATCCATTGTGGATGTGAATATCCGGCTATTGAGGGAACTGCCGAGTCAGCTTCCAGGGCTTCCTGCTTTCGTTGAGCATTTCGGAGTATGGCGTTAACTAACTTGCTGGCCCAATCCTTTCCCAAGCGGCGGGTGAGCGCAACTGTTTCGTTAATAGCCGCATGGTCAGGAGTGCGCATATAGTAGAGCTGGTAAAGGCCAAGCAATAACAAGCAGTGTATATCCTGGTCTTTTTTTCTCAGGGGCTTGTCCATTAATTCCGTCAGAATCACTTCGAGCCGGTGATACCAACGACAAACGCCATACGTATATTCCTGGATCAGAGGTAGGTTAGCGTCAGGGTGCTCAAGGGTAATTTTATTTAACTGCGTTGAGAGAGTCCCTTTATCAGAGAGCATATTTTGCAGTATTCCCAGCGCAAGTAAGCGGTTACTTTTAAGGCTCATAAACTAAATAATCAGACGTTACCCAGGCTCATACCTGGGCTAAACAGGTCTGGATGACCGTTAAGGATATCGGCCAGTCCTGCAGGCTTTTTGCCAGGGAGCTGGAGAGTGGAAATGTCTAGTGCATCACTGCCACAGGATATAAGTAGCCTGTTTTTGTCCACTTCAAGCACGCATCCAAATGGCGAATCAGTTTGCATACCATCCAACTGCGCGGAGATTATACGGATCTGCTGATTGTCATGGATGAAATATGCTGGAGATCTAGGGTAAAAGGCCTGTACCTGGTTATGTATTTCCTTTGCTGGCTTCGACCAGTCAATTAAGGCTTCCTGCCGGGACAATTTGGCGGCATAGGTAGCTGCCAGATCATCCTGAATTACGGCCCGGGACTGAAATTGCGGTATATCACAAAGAACTTCATTGAGTCCCTGGCAGCCTAAGGTCACCAGACGTTCTGACAGGGTCAGTGCATTATCTTCAGGGGTGATAGAGGTTGATAATCGCAACAGGATATCGCCGGTATCCAGACCTGCATTCATCTGCATAATGCAGACACCAGTTTCGTTGTCACCAGCAAGAATGGCCCGCTCTATGGGCGCGGCGCCACGCCAGCGTGGCAGCAATGAAGCATGCACATTGATGCAGCCAAAGCGAGGCGTATCCAGAATTTCCTGTTTTAGGATTAGGCCATAAGCTACAACGATCAGGACATCGGCATTTAGAGAAGACAGCGCTGACTCTGCAAATTCATTAGGATGTTGCGGCTGTAACACTGTAATCCCATGGTTGCTGGCAACCTGTTTTACCGGGGTAGGCTGTATTTTCTTGCCTCTGCCTGAAGGGCGGTCCGGTTGGGTAAAAACACCAACAATGTTATGGCCTTGCTGGACAAGGTTTTCTAGATGGTCGGCAGCAAATACCGATGTGCCAGCAAAGGCAATGCGCAGGGATGTGTCTGTCATGAGCGCTGAGCGAAATTCAGGCTGAAGCGGCCGTCTTGTGCTGGCGATGTTCTTTTTCCAGCTTGGACTTGATCCGTTGCCGTTTCAGGGCCGAAATGTAGTCTACAAAAAGCTTGCCATCCAGATGATCCACTTCGTGCTGGATACACACTGCAAGGATGCCTTCAGCTTCTTGTTCGAAGGCCTCGCCATTTCCGTTTAGTGCATTTATTTTGACCTTGCGAGGGCGGCTCACCAGCTCATAATAACCAGGAACAGAAAGGCAGCCTTCCTCGTGACCCAGCGGTTCAGGGTCAAGCACGGTAATTTCGGGATTAATAAATATCTGGGGATTGCTGTTGTCTTCAGTGATATCGATGACCAACATGCGTTTATGCACATCAACTTGTGTAGCAGCAAGCCCAATACCTTCCGCGTCATACATGGTTTCTACCATGTCATCGAGTGTTTCTCTGAGGGCGTCATCCACTGATTTAACGCGCGCGGCTTTCTTCCGCAGCCTGGGATCAGGAAATTCAAGTATTGTCAGCAAACTCATAATGCGAATATCGGGGCAGTAATGCCTTACACAAGGGGCTATCATACGTGAAATCAGGGGAAAATTACTGTTTTTGCCGGTAAAGTCGTGTTTATGCATCGGAAAACACGTCACAATTTACCTAAATTATCCGTGCTAACTGTATATAATTTAGGAACTTATTGGTACTATTGCGAAAATTTTGCTACCAGACGGTCTGATGAGTCATTCCTGACGAGGCAACCCCATGAGTAACGTGCTGAAAAAATGTTTCCCGGTTTTCCTGCTTTTACAATGCCTGGCTTTTGGTGTATTGGCGGCGGACCAGGTACAAATTCGTGCAGACGCGCCTACCAGCTATGAAGTGGTCGAAGGCGATACCTTGTGGGATATCGCCGGTCGTTTTCTTGAAGACCCCTGGTTGTGGCCGGAAGTCTGGGAGCTAAACCCGCAAATTGAAAACCCGCATCTGATTTACCCGGGTGATGTCGTCGAGGTTCAATATTCTACAGACGGCCCCTTGTTAACCTTGCGTCGCGGTGGCAGCGGCGTTCCTGATGCAGATGGATTACGCACTGTCAGACTTTCTCCTCAGATCAGACGAGAATCCCTGAGCAGCGCTATACCGGCTATTCCTCTGGATAGAATAAGCAGCTTTTTGAGCCGTAATGTCGTCATTTCAGAATCTGAACTCAACAACGCTCCTTACCTGTTTGGGAATCGTTCGGGTAAACTTTTTGGCAGTAATGATGATGTTGTCTATGCAAAAGGTGACTGGGATAGCTCTGTTTTCAGTTATGACATTGTTAGAGGGGGCAGCACATACCTGGATCCGGAAACCGGTTCTGAAATCGGCATAGAAGGTCAAATCATCGGATCGGCAACCATTATTGAAAGGGATGGACAGAATGCCACGCTAACCATTACAAACCTGATTGCAGAGGCAAGGGATGGAGACCGTTTCATTGCGGAGGCCGGCAGCAGCATCGAACCAAATTATTTCCCACAACCTCCGTCCTTTGACGTCGACGCCGATATTCTGGATATCATGACAGGACGAAGTATTGGCAATCAGTATGACACCATAGTCATTAACAAGGGGAGTAGCGACAGACTTCGAATTGGTGATTTAGTGGCATTGCAGAAACCGGAAATCCTCATTGAAGATAATTATGGTGAGGCAACTCTTGGAGAAAAATTTAAGCGTGCTGTTGGGCTTAGCGAGGATCACATCGAAACATTCAGTGGCGAAATTTTCGCTTCAGTACTAATCTACAGGGTATTCGACAATACCAGTTTCGGGATCATTCTGAACTCAGATGATGTTGTGCGCAGGGATGATAAAGTCGTAACACCCTGATGCTGACACTGGTCATGGAAGACCAGTATGAAAGGAAGCGCCATTGGCATACAGGGATAGCCAGTCTCAACCTTATCCAACTTCTGCAGAATCATTTTCTGCACAACCATTTGTTGCAGAACTATTTGTTGCAGAACCAGGCTCTGTAAAACAAAGCACCAACACAGCAAACGCCTGGTTGGCATTAAGCCTTGTTCGAGGCATGCATGCCCGACTATTCCATCAATTACTGAATAAATTCCAGACAGTCGAAAACATTCTGGCATCCGATAAAGCGTCTCTTGGTGCCGCGGGCCTAAAACACAATATTGTTTCCGGCATTATCAAATGCGCAGAAGGAATGCCTGACCAGGCATTGAATGATTCCCTGAACTGGCTGGAAGCGCCAAACCATAACTTACTGACCTGCCAGTCCAAACTTTACCCACCATTATTAAAGGCCATTCCTGATCCCCCGCCAATATTGTATGTGTGCGGTCAGCCGGATTATCTGCACTTACCTCAAATTGCCATTGTGGGCAGCAGGCAGCCAAGTTCCGGCGGCTTACGCAACGCCAGGCGTTTTGCCAGGGAATTAGCTGCTTCCGGTTTCGGAATAACCAGCGGGTTGGCCAGGGGCATTGATGCGCAAGGACATTCGGGTGCCCTGGACATTAAAGGGAAAACTGTAGCTGTCCTGGGTAACGGGATCGACAAAGTGTATCCGGCGTGTAATCACGCCTTGTATGAGCAGATAAAGGAACAGGGCGCTTTGGTCAGTGAATTTCCGCCGGGCATGCCGCCACTGCGTGAAAACTTTCCGAGGAGAAACCGGATAATCAGCGGACTAAGTCTGGGCGTTCTGGTGGTAGAAGCAGGAGAAAAAAGTGGCTCTATGATTACCGCTCGTCAGGCACTGGAACAGGGTAGGGAAGTATTTGCTATTCCTGGCTCCATTCATAATCCTGTTGCCCGGGGCTGTCATAAACTTATCAATGAGGGTGCGAAGCTGGTCCAGAATGCAGCCGATATTGTAGATGAATGCGGCGGACTTTTAGCGGGCATCGCTACAATGGGGTCAACCGGACAGGACCATGAAGCCTTAACAAAGCGACCTTTACCCACTGGCGACTTGGGGAAAATCTTTAACGCTATTGGTTACGACATCGTTACTCCGGATGAACTGGTTCTTGCAACGAGCCTGGCGATCCATGACATTAATGCTGCACTGATAGAGTTGGAAATGCAGGGCTTAATTAGCAGAGAGCGAACGGGATATATCCGGCTTCCAGCTATGTAGGCTGTGCTGGGAAAAAATGCGAGAATACGCGGCGAGTTGGTCCCGTTAAAAGCGCAGTCAACGTATGTCAGCAACAGAAAAAGCAGCCAGGTTGATTCAGCAGGGTGCAGTTATAGCCTATCCCACTGAAGGTGTTTGGGGGTTAGGGTGTGATCCCTATAATAAGGAAGCAGTAGGCAGAATCCTTGCGCTAAAACAACGCCCGGCTAACAAAGGCTTGATATTGTTGGCAGGAAGTTTTGATCAAGTAATAGATTTGACCAGGAATCTTCAATCAGAACATATGGCGCTTTTGCAGGAGTCTTGGCCTGGGCCACATACCTGGTTATTGCCAGATACTGAACAATCAATTCCTGTTTGGATCAAAGGTCAATTTGATACTGTTGCGGTCAGAGTCAGTGCACATACGCTGGTAGCTGATTTATGTCAGGCCTGTGGTGGAATGCTTGTATCCACTTCGGCTAATCCGGGGGATAAGCCGCCGGCATTAACCCGCGAGCAGGTGGAAGCGTATTTTCCTGTCGGCATAGACATGATACTGCCCGGCGAGATTGGGGAGCAATCAGGTCCCAGTGAAATCAAAAACCTGATGACACAACAAGTAATTCGTTGAGTGTATTTGCAGACTGACTGCGAGCAAGATCATAAGAAGTAAAAGGAGTAGCGCGTGACAACCATAGACATCGAAGCCGTCAAAAACTATTTAATGCAGCTTCAGGATTCTATTTGCAACGGCCTTGAAGCTGCCGATGGCAGCGCCCGTTTCAAAGAAGATTACTGGGAGCGAGAAACTGGCGGAAGCGGCAGAACGCGAGTCATAGCAGGGGATGTACTGCAAAAGGGCGGAGTAGCGTTTTCCCATGTTTTTGGTGAATCCATGCCTGCCTCTGCCACTGCAGAAAGACCGGAACTTGCCGGCAGCCCATTCCAGGCAATGGGAGTTTCCCTGGTGATACATCCCCGTAACCCCTTTGTTCCTATAAGCCATGCCAACGTGCGCTTTTTTATTGCTGGCGAGGAAGGACAGGAAAAAATTTGGTGGTTTGGCGGCGGTTTTGACATGACGCCCTATTACGGTTTTGAAGAAGATTGTATCCATTGGCACCAGGTCGCAAAAAATGCCTGCGATGAATTTGGAGAAGATGTCTATCCGCGTTATAAAAAATGGTGTGATGACTATTTCTTTTTGCCACACAGAAATGAGGCCCGCGGCGTTGGCGGATTATTTTTTGATGATCTCAATGAGTGGGAATTTGAAAAAAGTTTTGCCTTTATGCAGTCCGTCGGCAATAGCTATCTGGATGCCTACCTGCCAATCATCGAAAGAAGGAAAGAATTGCCTTACGGTGACAAAGAAAAATGGTTTCAGGAATACCGCCGCGGACGATATGCCGAGTTCAATCTGGTGTATGACCGCGGCACAGTGTTTGGCCTACGTTCCGGAGTAGGACGTACGGAGTCTATTCTCATGTCACTGCCACCCCAGGTACGCTGGGAATATGACTGGGCCCCTGAAGAAGGCACTGAAGAAGCAAGACTGTATTCAGAATTCTTGACGCCTAAAGACTGGCTAGCCTGAAGCAGTCCGACTTATTTCCTCTACAGCCAGTACGTTATACTGCTTTTCCCTAATAATCAGCCAGAGATAAAATCCTTGGACAAGTATGCCGTTATCGGCAATCCCGTAAGCCACAGTAAATCTCCTCAGATTCATGCCAGCTTTGCCGAGCAAACAGGTGCGGCGCTTGAATACGGCGCGATACTGGCAGAGAAAGACAAGTTCAGGGAAACGGCTGAACGTTTTTTTGCGGCCGATGGCAAAGGCGCTAATGTCACAGTGCCTTTTAAGGAGGAGGCTTTCAATCTGGCTAATTCCCTGTCCACTGAAGCTGGTAAAGCTGGTGCGGTAAACACGCTGAGCCTGGATGCTGAAGGGAAGCTGTGTGGGCATAATACGGATGGGATTGGACTGGTCACCGATATCAAGACAAACCATGGCGGCTCACTAACCAACAAATCTATCCTGGTACTGGGTGCTGGCGGAGCTGCTCGCGGCATACTTCAACCATTTCTGGATGAAAACCCCGCTTTAATTTGCATTGCCAATCGAACAGTCAGTAAAGCTGAATCACTTGCAGAGCTGTATAGGGATTCAGGAGATATTTCAGCCTGTGGATTTGATGATCTGGAAGGCAGGCAATATGACTGGATCATCAATGCGACCTCGGCAAGTCTTCAGGGCGACATTCTGCCAGTGCCCATAGAACTGGTCGGAGAAAAAACCTGGTGCTATGACCTTATGTATGCAAATGAACCTACTGCCTTTTGCCGGTGGTCGCAGCAAGCAGGAGCAGGAAAAATAATGGATGGGTTAGGTATGTTAGTGGAACAGGCCGCAGAATCATTTCTGTTATGGCGAGGAATCAGGCCTCAAACCCGGGAAGTCATAGACCGACTGAGATCTTCTTGAATAAATAGTAAGAATTTACTTCAGCACTTCTGAGGAATTCAGGTGCAGATCTTTCAGCTTGGCATAGTGCTTGGCGCTATAAAGCAGAAAATCGATTTCCTCTTGACGCAAATCGCGCATCCTTTGTGCAGGTGAACCCACATAGAGACCGCCACTTGTTAGTGTTTTGCCTGGCGACACCACACTGCCTCCGCCCAGAATAATATCTGATTCTATGACTGCGCCGTCCATGATAATTGCCCCCATGCCGATCAGCACCCTGTCGTGAATCGTACAGCCATGCAGAATTGCTTTGTGCCCAATAGTGACATCACTGCCGATATTCAGGGGAAAGCCATCAGGGCCAAATGATTCAGGGGAAGTGGCATGAAGCACGGAGCCGTCCTGGATGTTGGTACGATCGCCAATGCGAATGCTGTGAACGTCTCCCCGAATCACTGAGAGTGGCCATACAGAAGTATCAACTCCAAGAACCACGTTGCCTATGACCACTGCGCTGGTATCTATGTACGCCCTATCACCAATTTTGGGATTGAATTCCATATAACTTCGAACGGACATGAGTGATTCCTGTGAATAAATGTGTGAAGGGTAGACACCATGATTATTTTCCATATTTGCCGAATAGACAAGCAGAGGTTGAATAACAAATGTAAAAAAATAGCTGGTATAATGCGCGCCCTTAATTTGCATGTCGGACTCAAGGCGGTGAGTCAATCCGTGCCGGGTAGCAAACACAGGAAAAGCGTGGAATAAGACAGGTGTTTCTGGCAGTTCTTCGTTCTCAAAACTAACGCACCTGGACGAGTATCAAGCATGTTGAGTAACGACATTAACCTCATGATTTTCTGGATCTGTGTGGCAATCGGTATTGTGGTTTATGCTGTCATCATCTGGTCATTAGTAGCCTTCAGGAATTCAAAAAAGCAGGAAGTGTCGTTTCACAAACACACGGCGACGGAAATAGCCTGGACAGTCATTCCTCTGCTGATCATCATTGCAATGACAGTGCCTGCAGCGAAACTTCTGACACGGCTATATCCAGAAGAAAACAATGCACAGGGAGCAGTGCCAAAAATTTCAGCAATAGCTTATTTTCAATTGTCCATGATCAACGAGACTCCCAACAAGCAGTCTGAGCAGAGGAATCTGATTTAACAACAGCATGAAAAGTGGAAAACCCTTTTATTCTCTGGCTGTCTTTGCAACCGCCTTTGCCATGTGCGTGGTTGTGCTTGGCGCCTGGACGCGTCTTGCAGATGCTGGTTTGGGCTGCCCGGACTGGCCAGGTTGTTACGGTTTTTTATCCGTGCCTGATACGGCAGAAGAAATTGCCCAGGCTGAGGCTGCATTTCCAGACGCGCCTTTTGAAGCCGACAAGGCCTGGCCGGAAGTGATACACCGCTATTTTGCGAGCACACTTGGGCTGATAATCATTTTCATCAATATTATTGCCTGGAAACACAGGCGTGACCCTGAGCAACCGCTGAAACTACCCTTGTTTCTTTTAGTTCTTGTCATTGCTCAAGGGCTTTTTGGCATGTGGACCGTAACACTGAAACTGTGGCCCCAGGTGGTTACCACTCATCTGCTCGGCGGGTTCACCACGTTGAGCTTGTTATGGTTACTCGTGCTGAGACTGAATAACCGGCCCTGGCAACAGCCTAATATTCCGGTAAGACAGTGGGTCAGACTTAGGCCGCTGGCAATGACGGCTATGATTTTACTGATTTGCCAGATAACTCTTGGCGGGTGGACCAGCTCTAACTATGCCGCGTTAGCCTGTCCCGACCTGCCTACATGCCAGGGGCGCTGGTTGCCCCCGATGGATTTTGCCAGTGGTTTCGATGTGGCCCAGGAAATTGGGCCCAACTACCTGGGAGGCCAGATGGATGGCGAGGCCAGAGTAGCAATTCACATGGCGCACCGTATTGGCGCGATACTAGTGACATTTTTCATGGCATTCCTGATCGCAAAACTGTATCTCAATTCTGGCGGGAGGGAGTTACTCAGATTGACGCATATCCTGTTGGGCCTGCTTATATTGCAAATAGGGCTGGGTATCAGCAATATCGTTTTTTCCCTGCCGCTATGGGTTGCAGTTGCACATAATGCAGGCGGTGCTTTACTATTGCTGACCCTTGTGACCCTCAACTACAGATTACGCAAAGTTTCAGCTTTCTAGCATGACGAACGCCTCACTCCTCAAACCTGTTTCCAATAAGAACGCGGGTAGCAAATCAGCCAACTGGCGGGATTATTACGAGATGTGTAAGCCCCGCGTGGTCATGATGATGATCCTGACCTCGCTGATAGGCATGTTTCTGGCTGTTCCCGGTATGGTGCCTCTGGATATCCTGATTTGGGGCAATCTGGGCATTGCCCTGGTGGCCAGTGCCGGCGCTGTAATAAATCACCTGATTGATCATCAGGTGGACACTATTATGCAGCGCACCATCAAACGCCCGATTCCTCAGGGCAAAGTCTCGCCTGTTCAGGCTCTGCTCTTTGCCTTGTTTATTTGTGTGCTGGGGATGGCCATCCTGATTTTCCTGGTAAATCCGCTTAGTGCCTGGCTAACTCTGGCGTCCTTTGTGGGTTATGCCATTATCTATACGGGTTTTCTGAAACGGGCTACGCCGCAGAATATTGTTATCGGCGGCCTTTCTGGTGCGATGCCACCTCTGCTTGGCTGGTCTGCCGTAACCGGCACTGTAGATGCCAATGGGCTGCTATTGGTACTGATCATCTTTGCCTGGACGCCGCCTCATTTCTGGCCACTGGCCATTCACCGTAAAAGTGATTACGCAAAAACAGATATTCCGATGTTGCCCTTGACCCATGGTGACCCGCTCACCAAACTGCACACGTTGCTGTATACAATCATCATGTGCCTGGTCACTGTCTTGCCATACCTGACGGGGATGAGTGGTCCTTTTTATCTGGCTGCAGCAATTTTGTTGGGCGGCGGTTTTATGTACCATTCCCTGCAGCTTTTGCTGACCGACAATCCCAGAGCAGCGATGAGGACATTTCGTTATTCAATTTTCTACTTGATAGCCTTGTTCATCGCTCTGTTGATTGATCATTACCTTTAAGAGCTGCCAACAGGGCAATAGTCCCGGCAAAGTACATGGCGCAATTCACCCCCAAAAAACTGATTTCACTACTGGCTATGTGCGCCCTTGTATCAGGCGCTGCCCTGTTGATTTTGTATCAGGCGATGACCAGGATTACTGTCGACGACCTGCGCAATGACGGGTTCTTTATTTATGATGTCCCTATCGAAGTCGACCCATTCTCGCTGGTAGATCACACAGGGGCACCCTTTACCCGGCAGTCGTTGCAAGAACGCTGGACGCTGATTTTTTTTGGTTACACATTCTGCCCGGATATTTGCCCAATCACTCTGGCTTCAATCAGACAATTCCATGATCTTCTGGTGGATAGTGGCGAAAATGGTGAGGTTCAGGTTGTCTTGGTCAGCGTGGACCCGGAGCGTGATACGCAGGAAGTGTTGTCAAACTACGTGACGTATTTCAATCCTGAATTTTTAGGTGCCAGAGGGGAGTATGCACAAACGCACACCTTAGCCAGAAACATGAACGTGTCATTTTCCTATACGCGCATTGATGATGAAAATTATCTGGTCAATCATAACGGTGAAATCATGTTGCTTGATCCGGATGGGAATAACGTTGGCTTTTTCAAAGCGCCACATGACCCTCGGGGCATGCTGGAAAATTTTCAGGCAGTGAAGAAGTTTCTGGATTAGCGTCGCGGAATCTTGTTCAAGCTGTTTTCCTTAGTCCTCCAAAACGAGTAACAAGAAACAGCAGGCTGGCCGTGACCACTATGCTTGGCCCTGGTGGCGTATCCCAGAACCACGACGCACTTATACCTCCACAAACAGAAATGCATCCTATGATGCTGGCCAGTGTAGCCATTGATTCTGGTGTTCGGGAAAAGCGCCGGGCACAAGCTGGCGGAATGATTAGCATGGACGTTATCAGCAATATACCGACCACTTTCATTGAAGCTGCCACGATCAGTGCAATCAGGAGCATCAGCAGCAGACGTACCCGCGTTACATTCAGGCCCTCTACCTTAGCAAGCTCTTCATGCAAGGTAATGGTTAACAATTTATTCCAGTTCGCGATCAAAATCCCCAAAACGAGTATCACTACAGCGCCTATCCAGATCAGGTTATTGGACGAAACAGTGAGCAGGTCGCCAAAAAGATAAGCCATCAGATTTACCTGGTTGTCAGTAAAACTGATGATGACCAGACCAAGCGCAAGGGAGCTGTGAGCAAGGATGCCCAGGATAGTATCCGAAGAGAGCTCACGTCTGTTTTCCATCAAAACCAGTAATACTGCCAGCACCAGACAGGCGAGAACCACGGTCAATTCAAGGCTAACGTCCAGCAATAACCCTATGGCAACGCCAAACAATGCCGAATGAGCCAGCGTGTCGCCAAAATAAGACATCCGGCGCCATACAACAAAACAACCCAGAGGCCCTGCAATTGCCGCTACAAGCAATCCGGCTATCAATGCACGTAGAATGAAATCAGCCATCATGGTCTGACCTGCTCTTTCCTTCTTTGTCTACGATGCCGCCTGCAAGGTCGTGGCTGTGGTTATGATGGTGGGTATACACAGCAAGCGTTTCTGCATCCTTTTTACCAAACAACTCAAGGTAAGCTGGATCGTTGCTGACCTGTTCCGGATGGCCATGGCAACATACGTGCTGGTTGAGACAAATCACTTCGTCTGTAGCGGACATAACCAGATGTAGATCGTGAGATACCAGCAAAATGCCACACTGATGACGGTTGCGAATATCTGAAATCAATCGGTAAAGTTCCGCCTGCCCATTCACATCGACACCCTGGGCCGGTTCGTCCAGCACCAGCAACTGAGGTTCCTGGATAAGAGCCCTGGCTAGCAACACCCTTTGCAGTTCGCCTCCCGACAAGGAAAATAACTGACTATGATGGAGGCTATCAGCACCTACTTCGCCTAGGGCATTGTTGATTTCACTATTATTAGCATTGACGGCCAGTTTCAGAAAACGTTCTACAGAGACAGGCATGCTCTGATCTATATGCAAACGTTGCGGCATGTACCCGATACGCAAACCTTTTTTAGTTTCAACGCTTCCTGTCGTTGGCTTAATTAGTCCTAATGCGATTTTAACCAGGCTGGTTTTTCCCGCACCATTGGGGCCGATGAGGGTTACGATCTGTTCTGCATTAATTTGCAGGGAAATATTATTTAATATCTGCCGCTGATCGATTTCCAGTGAAATGTTATCGGCATTGATAAGAGTTTGATTATCCACGTACTGCTTTTCCACTTTTAGTTAAAGGGTAACTATAATTTAAAAAATAAAATCAGGGTGAGTATTGTTGAGATGATCTCGTTATTGTACAGCTTAATTTTTACAACTTAACTAAGAAGGGATGCCGGGAATCCTGTGGTATTTATCCAGTGTGATATATCATAGCATCATTTCTAATGAGGCGACTTGGCAGTGAACTCTCTTATAATCAGTCGTCATTCCTGGACTTCAATGCGTATTTTGCTTCTGATCAGTTTCTCTCTTGCGGCCAGTTTTCCTGTGTTTGCTCAACCACAGGTGGTTACCAGCTTGCGCCCACTGCAACTTATTGCTCAAGCAATCACAGAAGGTATTTCTGAGCCTTTGGCCCTGCTGGATGGAACTCAGGATCCCCATCACCCTGCATTGAAACCCTCACAACGACTAGCTCTAAGCCGGGCTGATATTTTTCTTTGGATTGGACCGCAACTGGAAACAGGGTTTGAAGCTGTGGCAAATGATATTGAAGCGGTGACTATTTCAGCCTTGTCGGTTCCTGGAATTATTACCCTTGAGATTGGTGATCAGATTGACCCACATATATGGCTGGATACTGAAAATGCCATTATTATTGCCGCGGCTCTAGCCAGTGAGCTGGGTAGTCAGGATGAAGCCAACGCAAAAAATTACCAGGCAAACTTGAACAGACTCATAAACAGTCTGGGAGATCTACAAAATGAAATCCTTGCGGATCTTGACCCGAACAGCTTTCCGGCCTTTGCGGTTTATCATAACGCTTATCAGTATTTTGAGAACCAATTCGGTATTGCCCATGCTGACAGCTTTACCAACAATGAAGAAATTCAACCCGGCATCAGGCATATTCTTACTGTGAAAAAAACCCTCGCGCAAAACGCTGTCCAGTGTATTGTGGTTAACCCGGCTATAAACACCGACAACCTGAATAATCAGTTGCAGTTGGATGACATTCATTTTGTCAGTATAGATGTGCTAGGCCATGAGCCGGAACTTGAGAGTGCAAGTTATAACGATTTCATTCGTCATTTGGCACAAAGTTTTGCGGACTGCAGGTTATAATAAACAACGAAATTCTTTTTTTGTTCACAGCTTTTTTTACTACGTTTTATTTTCTACATAGTTATTCGACATGGCGCAATCCCCTCCATTAGTTCTTGTTGACGGCTCTTCTTATTTATTCAGAGCTTTTCATGCGCTGCCGCCATTGACCACTAGCAGAGGGCAGCCTACTGGTGCAGCGAAAGGCGTGATCAATATGATCAAAAGCCTGATCAAGAATTATCCGAATAGTAATGTAGCTGTTATTTTTGATGCCAAAGGGAAGACTTTCCGTAATGACATGTACAAGGAGTACAAGGCTAATCGACCGCCAATGCCGGATGATCTGCGTTGTCAGATAGAGCCCATTCACCAGATTATTAAAGCAATGGGTTTGCCGCTAATTGTAGTTGAAGGCGTAGAGGCTGATGACGTGATCGGCACCCTGGCGCAACAGGCCTGGAAGTTGAAAATGCCAACGCTTGTTTCCACAGGAGACAAGGATCTGGCTCAGTTGGTTAATGAACATGTCACGCTGCTCAATACCATGACCAATGAAACTCTGGATATTGAGGGAGTTGTTGCCAAATTTGGATTGCCTCCGGAAAAAATTATTGAATACCTGGGGCTGATGGGTGACAAGGCGGACAACATTCCAGGCATCCCCAGCGTCGGTCCTAAAACAGCCGTGAAATGGCTGAATGAATATGGCTCCCTGGATGAATTGGCAAAACGTGCAGATGAAGTGAAGGGAAAGGTGGGTGAAAAACTCAGGGATAACCTGGATCAGCTGGAACTGTCACGGGAGCTGGCTACCATCAAGCTGGATGTAGATCTGGAATTCGGGCCCAAAGAGCTTGCCCATACTGAACCTGACAAGCCTGAACTGCTGGCCTTGTATAAGCATCTGGAGTTTCGTACCTGGATTAAGGAACTGGAAAGCGAAGGTGTTGAGGCAGCTGAAATCCCAGGCATGGAAACACCAACACCAAAAGATGCTTCTGTTGAAGATTTTCCAGTACCAGGCAAAGTGGAATACCGGATTGTCACTGACACGAAAACCCTGGAACAGGTAATCGCGGCAGCCACCAAAGCAGGGCGACTGGCAATCAGTGTGGAAGCACAAAGCGGTCATTATAAACATGCAGAGATTATTGGTATCGCGTTGTGTAGTGAACCGGGCCGCTCCATTTACATCCCCATGGCTCACACCGGGATGGAGGCAGTAAATCAAATAGATGCGCAACAAGCGTTATCCATACTAAAACCTGTATTGGAAGACAATGCAGTTTTCAAGACTGGCCATGACCTGAAAAAAATATCCCATCTATTACTGGCAAGAGACATAACCCTGAAAGGTCAGCGCTTTGACACCATGCTGCAATCCTATGTGCTGAACTCTGTAGCACACAGGCACACATTGGACAGGCTGGCCTCCCACTATCTGGAACTGGACAAGGCGACAACAGAAGAGCTGTTGGGAAAAGGGCGAACCAAAATATCCTTTGCAGAACTGGACCTGGACAAGGCGGCGAACTGGTCTGCCGAAAATGCAGATTTCTGTTTTCGCCTGCATCAGGTGTTAGACAGTAAGCTCAGGACTACCGGGCAACTGGCTGACATTTACCGCTATTTTGAAATAGCGCTGCTTCCGGTGTTAACGCGTATGGAAGAAACAGGGGTCAGCGTAGATGTAAAAGCACTGGCGAAACAGAGCAAGGAACTGGCAGCTCGGCTCGAAGAGCTGGAAACCAAGGCCTATGGATTAGCTGGCGAAGAATTCAACCTGGGCTCGCCTAAGCAGCTGCAGAAAATTTTTTATGAAAAGCTGCAATACCCGGTGAAAAGCAAAACGGCCAAAGGCCAGCCCTCGACTGCAGAGCCAGTACTCCAGGAACTTGCACTTGAATACCCCTTGCCGGAAGTCATTCTGGAACATCGTGGGTTAAGCAAACTCAAGTCCACTTACACCGACAAATTACCCCTAGATATCAATTCCGATACTGGCCGTATTCACAGTAATTTCCAACAGGCCGTGGCGGCTACGGGCAGACTGTCATCCACCGACCCTAATCTGCAAAACATTCCTATCCGTACAGAAGAAGGGCGCCGAATTCGCCAGGCCTTTATCGCCGGGAAAGGTAATTTACTTATGGCGGCGGATTATTCCCAGGTAGAGCTGCGAATCATGGCTCACTTGTCAGAAGATGAAGGTTTGTGCCAGGCTTTTTCCGATGGCCTTGATGTGCACCGGGCCACTGCCAGCGAAATTTTTTCAGTTAACCTCGATAAGGTGGAACCTGACCAGCGGCGCGGAGCCAAGGCCATAAATTTCGGGCTCATTTATGGCATGTCAGCATTTGGCCTGGCCAAACAATTAAACATCGGCCGGGGAGAAGCCCAGGAATATGTGGAGCGTTATTTCCAGCGTTATCCTGGAGTCCGTAAATACATGGAGGAAACACGTATGCTGGCTAATGAACAGGGTTATGTTGAGACACTGTTTGGTCGGCGTCTTTATCTTCCGGATATCAAGGCTAGCAACGGCATGTTGCGCAAAGCGGCAGAAAGAACCGCCATCAATGCTCCCATGCAGGGGACTGCAGCGGATATCATCAAGCGGGCAATGGTCGATATTGATCACTGGCTAGATGTAGCCAAACTGGATGCCCGGCTGGTTATGCAGGTACACGATGAACTGGTATTCGAAGTGGCTGCACAGGACCTGGATTTGCTGGCCGAAGGGGTCAGATTCAGAATGGCATCTGCGGCATCTCTGAACGTACCCCTTGTTGTTGATATAGGTTCTGGAAAAGACTGGAATGCTGCCCACTAAGACAGAGAGTCAGCGGAGTTCCGGGCAAGGAATCGATGTGTCATTGCCTAAACAGCTTTAATTTCTAATAAATGTGTAACTTTTTTGAACTTATGGCTGACCGGCAGGTCAATGACTATAGCAGGCTGGTTTTCTCCCCGATTTTTCCAGACTGCTAAAAGAAGATATATCTCCTTGGTTAATAGGAGCGCGTTGGGCCCTAGCTGTTTTCTCCTACAGTTAGGGCCCTATTTATTTCAGGCCCCAAAAACATTTCAGGCCCCAAAAACATTTCAGGCCTCGAAAATTATAGGAAATCCCTGCGAATAGTTATTCCTTGGGGCTAAGCCAGCTCTGAAGGCGTCCTTTCAATTCACCTGCTCCTGTATTTTTAAGTGCCGAAAATAGCTGGATAGTAATCAGTTCACCAAAACCTGCCAGTTCCCGACCTGTTTCCAGGAGTACTTTTTTACGAGCGCCGGATTTCAGTTTGTCGCATTTGGTCAGCAGGATGTGTACCGGCATCTCAGCTTGAGAGCACCAGTCAATTATCATACGATCAAAATCCTTCAATGGGTGACGACAATCCATAAGCAGGACTAACCCGCGCAGGGATTCACGCTGGTTCAAGTAGGCTTCCATGTGCTTTTGCCATTGCTTCTTGATATTTTCCGGTACCTTGGCATAGCCAAATCCAGGCAAGTCAACGAGGAATTTTCCTTCAGCCACCTGGAAAAAATTCAATAATTGAGTACGGCCAGGTGTTTTGCTGGTTCTTGCCAGTTTTGGCTGATCAGTCAGGGCATTAATGGCGCTGGATTTGCCGGCATTGGAGCGGCCCACAAAAGCCACTTCATCGCAATTATCTTTCGGGCATTCAGCAAGCCGGCTGGCACTTTGCAGGAATCCAGTATTCGAAAAATTTAACCTTGCAGGTTTTTGATTTGTTGTCATTGTCCGGGATTGCCTGCTTGGGATGACAGGGGGCTTAAGGTATAATCGCGCGGTTTTTGAGGCTGTGGATTGTAACAGTACTCAGGAGAGACGGAAATCAAAGCCGCTCAACCCGACAGCGTATAATTTAGATTGAATAGATTGGATATTTACAGGTAAATAGAAGAATGAAGAACATGGCTGTAGCTAAATCAGTAAAAAGATTCAGTTTAATTTTTGCTGCACTATTGGTAATGACATCGGGCAGTTCCCTATGGGCTCAAGGTGATGCCGCTGCCGGGGCTGGTAAGATTGCGGTGTGCGTGGCTTGTCATGGCCAGGATGGCAATATGACAGTGCTGCCCGATGTACCAAAAATAGGCGGGCAGAATGAAAAATACCTGTTGAAACAGATGCAGGATATTAAAAGTGGCGTCAGGATGGCCCCCCTCATGACGGGTATGCTGAATGCGCTGAATGATCAGGACCTTACTGATGTGGCGGCTTATTATGGGTCCCAGCCGTTGTCACAGGGTGCAACAGATCCCGCGAAAGTGGCGATGGGTGAAACCCTTTACCGCGCAGGTAACGCCAGCATTGGCGTGGCGGCGTGTTCAGCTTGTCATTCGCCTGACGGACGTGGTCTGGCTTCCGCCGGTTATCCTGCACTGAGTGGTCAGGATATTGCCTATACGGAAATGCAGCTCAGGGCCTTCAGAGATGGTTTGCGCCAGAATGATGAGGCAGAAGTGATGCGTAGCATCATGGCCCGCCTCAACGATGCAGAAATCGCCGCTTTGGCTTCTTATGTGGCTGGTTTGCGTTAATTCAGCACAGATTCAGGGCTACAAGCTAAAACTGCAAGAATTATGAAATAATTCACAAGTGGATTTGATCACTGACTAATTGATACCGCCTTATGGCATACTCTTTGAATATGGTTAGTTGATAATGGCAGTAAGCAGCAAAGCATTTAATATAAAGAATTCAGAAGGAGAAAGAGACGATGAAATTAATGACTAAAACTTTACTGTTGTTTGCTCTGGTTATGGGCATTTCAGCAACTACTTCAGCGCAACCTTCACTTTATGTGGAAGGCACTCACTATGATGTTATTGCGAATCCTGTCAGGACAGCGGATCCGAATAAAGTCGAAGTGACTGAAATCTTCTGGTATGGCTGCCCTCACTGCTTTGCCTTTGAGCCGCTTATCAATAGCTGGGAAGAAAAATTGCCTTCCGACGTAGCATTTGTCCGGAGCCCAGGCATGTGGAATGCGACCATGGAAATGCATGCACAGATTTATTATGCCGCCGAAGCGCTTGGCGTCACAGCTGACGTTCATGATGTGGCCTTCGATGAAATCCACAATCGTCGCAATTACCTGCAAACTGATGATGCTATTAAAACCCTGTTTGTACGCGAAGGCGTGGCAGAAGATGATTTTGACAGGGCCTGGAAATCATTTTCTGTCTCATCTGCTGTCAAGCGAGCTAGTACGCGGATGCGTGATTACGGAGTCCGCGGTGTTCCTAGTATGGCTGTAAACGGGAAATACCTTGTTTCAGTTGGCGGCAATGTACCTACACAGACAGAAATGTTGAAAATAGTGGACTTTCTGATGCAGAAGGAACGCAACGGCAGTTAAGCAGCAAAACTTCACAGAACAGATAAAACGCCCATGTTGAAACAACATGGGCGTTTTTTATGGTGGAAAGCAGAAAAGTACCCAATTTTGGGATAATTTTTCAGTAATTATCCTGAAAATTTAACTATTTACAGCAATTTACTCAAGAAAGAATAAACTTTTATGCTCTGCCTGTTGTCATACTACAGGCCCAGTAACCGGATTGGCCAAAAATGGTCACCATTGTCTGGGGCAAGAACTGAAAATAACTTATAATTCAATGTTTTAGATGAGAGTCACTTAATTAAAAATCATCATGAACCTGGGCATATCACTCGCTGACAAAATACCGCTCCCGGCCAGGGAACTGGGGTTAAAATTTCTGTCCCTGCTACCTGAAGGCGGCAGGCATTCCGATATCCTGAAAGGCATTAATTCAAGCCTGTTGTTGTTTGGCAACGTTTTGATCAATACAGCGAACGGCACTACAGAAGACGTTAGCGCAGGCGAAGAAGAGACTTTTTTCGATGCTGTGGCCAGAGCCGCCAGACGACTTCATTCCATCAGTGAAGTCAGCAGTGAAGCCAGTGCCCATATTCTTCTGCTCTTACCTACCAATGATTTTATTGCGACGTCCTATTCCATGAACGTGGTTGGCGAAAAGTTGATTCGTTCTGCCCTGGAATTGCAATCTCATTCTTTGATACCTGCCTACGATGAAGATTTATTGCTAGCAGTAAATGCCGCGAATCAGGAAGGTGTTGCCCTCTGGTACAACGAAAGAGAGGCGAACAGGATGTTTCGCGCATTTGAAAAGGAAGGATTGTTCCTCTGCGCCATCATGCCAAGAAGTCTTGCTCTCATGGAAACCGAGACCGAGGAAAACAGAACCATTTTAATCAATGATGAAGAAGGCGACACAATTTCATTCATCCAGGGCCATGGAAATGCCATCAAGCGTCTCCTTACTGTCAACAGGCTTGACCTTGAGCAAGATGTTTTTGATAAACAATGGGAAATTGAAACAGGCATGCTCAAGGGTGAAGCGGTTAAAAGCATGACCACACTGGATGACTGGCTGGGGCTACGCAGCAAAGTAGAAGCTATTCCTGATTACTGCTTCTTTCCCGTGGGAGCCGATAAGGAAGAGAAACGCATCAACCTGGCCAGAAAAAGTAAAGTGGCGGCGGGAGTTGCTGCCTGCCTGGTGCTGCTATTGTTATCTCCCTTTGTTTCGAATTGGATGACTCTTCGTGGTCTGCAAACGGAATTTGAACGTGTGCAGGGACAAACCACAGAGCCGCGAAGTCTGCAGGCATCGATTTTTGATATGGAGCAGGAATGGGGTGCGCTTTCCGAATATCCTGATCAGCAGATTGGAGAAGTGCTGACTTCTCTCAATGATGTTATGCAGGGAGCGCTGACAGCATTTGATATCAATAAGGGCGTGATTGATATTTCCGGCTCAGCTGAAAATCCTGCTTACCTGGTAGAGCTTCTGGCCGAGAAAGAAGAATTTTTCAATGTGGGTCAAAGTACAAGTACTCGGGGCGGCGGTGCACGTTTTGGTATTCGTCTGAATTTAAGCAGTGTTGATTTTGAAAGCTATGATGAGAAATACCCTGTCAGTACACAGGGACGATAAACAGAAGCCATGAAAAATAATGAGAAAAAAATTGTTGGCCTTGCAGTGCTGCTTTTCCTGGCAGTGATTATTGTACGTGTCATTCCATTATTAAGAGATACCTATTCTGAAGGGCTCGAAGAAAT
Organism: Gammaproteobacteria bacterium; assembly: GCA_029245395.1. Taxonomy (GTDB): domain Bacteria; phylum Pseudomonadota; class Gammaproteobacteria; order Pseudomonadales; family Pseudohongiellaceae; genus Eutrophocola. The sequence goes on along the minus strand of JAQWPL010000029.1, from coordinate 251,774 downwards.
TGCCTTTATGGAACAGCGAATTGATCGCCTGCGTATGCTGGTTGAAGAGGCGCCCTTTATTAAAGAGGAAGAAGCACTTAAAACAGTAGAGATGGCAACACTGGAAGACTGGGTGTTTACCGGGCAGGATGCGAGCCTGATTGGCACGGGTGTACAACAGCAGTTGCGTCAGGCTGTTGATGAAGCAGGAATTAGCCCCAGAGGATATGACACCCCCCGCATTGGCGAGATGGATGGATGGCTTGTTGTGACCCAGGAAATGCAATTCACCATTAACCAGGAAGATATTCTTCCCTTCATTGAGATGCTGGAAAATTCCAGGCCCAGACTGCATGTCACTGAATTCAGCATTAATCGCAACAGGCGTCAGTTTACGGGCTCAATAACAGTCACAGGATTTAGCAAGGTACTTTGATTAAATAATGGAAAATGCTCAACTGACATTGCCTGTTTTCAGCCAGCTTCTCGAGCCAGAAGGGATAGCGCCTGCCCAGAATTTTAATGACAGCCTTGAACTGGTTTGCAATCGCGTGCCCAGTATTGAAAGCCGAGCCAAGGTCAGATTTGTCATCGGGGATGACGTGCGTTTCCGAATTAGCAATACGGATGAAGTTGCCAGGCTGACCAAGCATTGGCGGGCAGAACTTTCGCCAGAAATTGCTGACGCCGATGATGCTTTTGTTTCCGGTTTCGGCGATGAAGATGAATTTTCAGATATGGACTCCGAAGCGCCTATCATCCGATTGGTAAATCACCTGTTTGCCAGAGCGCTGGATCTGAATGCGAGTGATATTCATTTTGAGCCCACCGAACATTACCTTGAGGTACGTTGCCGAGTCGATGGCATCATGACGCGGATTGAAAAGCTGCCCATAAAAATCCAGTCAGCTGTGGCCTCCCGATTGAAATTAATGGCGAAATTGGACATCGGCGAAAAGCGTCTGCCTCAGGATGGACGTATTGATTACCGGGTTGGTGAGCGTGAACTGGATATGCGCGTATCTACATTACCGGGCGTGCTAGGCGAATCTGTTGTGTTGCGTATTCTCGATCGCAGCGATCTTAGCATTGAGTTGGCCGGCCTTGGAATGCCAGAAAAAATACTGACAGAATATTCAAAAATGATCACCCAGCCCCATGGGCTGATATTAATCACAGGGCCTACCGGTAGCGGTAAAACCACAACACTGTATGGGACGCTGGAAAAAATCCTTGATGAAAAACATAAAATTGTCACCGTTGAAGATCCGGTGGAATATCAACTTGATGGCATTACCCAGATTCAGGTCAATCCGAAAATCGGGCTGAATTTTGCTTCCGGGCTACGCTCTATCGTGCGCCAGGATCCGGATATTCTGATGATTGGTGAGATTCGTGATCATGAGACAGCAGAAATCGCTATCGAGTCTGCGCTCACAGGTCACCTGGTATTTTCAACACTGCATACCAACGATGCTGCAGGCGCTGTAACACGCATGCAGGATATGGGTGTGGAAAGCTATTTGATCAGTTCCAGCTTGCTGGGCATCCAGGCACAACGCCTTGTCAGGCGTGTGTGTACCGATTGCGCAGAAGAAGTTTCCCTGAATGAGGATGAAGCCAATGTGCTTGAGGTCAAGCTTAAGGGCTATCCTGCTATTAAAAGGGGCGCTGGTTGCGAACGTTGTGGTGATACCGGTTATCGCGGCAGGGTGGGATTATACGAGTTGTTAGTGATGACTGATGAAATCAGACATTTAATCACCAGTGGCGCTGATGCCAATGTCATTCGCAAGCAAGGCATTAAGGATGGTATGAAAACGCTGCGTGAGGATGCGCTAGAAAAACTGAAGGTAGGTCTGACAACACCAGAAGAAGTGGTGAGGGTAACACGCGCCATATGAGTGTGAATTATTACCAATACCAGGCCTGTGATGCCAAGGGCAATATGACTACCGGTCAGCTAAGCGCTGATTCCGAGCGTGAAGCCATAGCGAAATTACAATCACTGAAGCTTGTTCCAGTAAAAATAAAAACCACATCAAGGCAAAGCCTGGAGCGCACCGGCAGCAAAATCAAAAATGCAGACCTGGTGGATTTTACCAATGGTCTGAACACCTTGGTGGAAGCAAGAATTCCTATCGACAAGGCGCTATCTCTGCTTGAAGGCATTACTGAAAAAGAGCACATGAAGCGAATGGTCGTCTCCTTAAGGCGAGATGTGAAGGAAGGAAAAAGCCTCGCGGATGCCATGGAAGCCCGATCGGATGTGTTTTCCAAGCTCTATATCAATATCGTCAGAGCGGGCGAAACCGGTGGTATTCTGGACCAGTTGCTGCCCGATCTTTTGAATTTTCTGGAAACGGCAGAGGACACAAGAAAACAAGTCATCTCTGCGCTCACTTATCCTTTTGTGCTGCTTGTTACTGGCATTTTGTCTGTAGCGCTCTTACTGATCTATGTGGTCCCGCAGTTCACGGCGATGTTTGAAGATGTGGGGTCGGAAATCCCTGCGTCCGCCCAATTTTTGTTAAGCCTGAGTGTTGGGATGAAAACGTTTGGCTGGATGATTTTCCCAGCGGTGTTTTTATTGATTTACTGGTGGCGTTGGTTAAATGCTGACAAACAACGAAAAAGACAAAAAGATGCTTTTCTGCTTCGAGTGCCAGTTGTAGGTAAATTGTTGGTGCATCAGGATGTGGCAATTTTTTCAAGAACACTAGGGGCCTTGCTTGGGGCTGGCATTCCACTGATTCGAGGTTTACGAGTTGCCAGGGAAGTTATAAGTAATGAGGAACTGATCTATCACCTTGAGGTCGTAGAAGAGGATGTTCGCAGCGGTGCTGGACTTGGTGTGTCGCTGGAGAAGACAGGGTTGTTCCCTATTTTGCTGCATCAATTGGTGACTGTCGGCGAAGAGTCTGGCAGAACCGGAATCATATTGAAAAAGCTGGCTAAAACTTTTGATGCCAGTGTCCGTGATGATGTGAATCGTCTGGTCAGTGCCTTACAGCCGGCTTTGATTTTATTGCTCGGCATTACTGTTGGCGGAATAATAATTGTGATGTTATCTGCTGTGTTCAGTATGAACACGGTGGACTTTTAATTGGAGTTACGTGTGAATTACACTGGTTTTAATCCGAATAAATTATCCATACCAAGGGCAGCCGTGCTTCTTTTGCTGTCTTCAATGCTTGTTTCATGCGCGACGATGCAACAGGGGTCAGGGTCTTCTGCGCCTGCCGCATCTACGTCAAGGCAAACAACACAACAGAACGATACCGATTCTGGTGCCCGGATACCTGCCTCTGACACTGATACGGCTAATTCCAGTCAGGCTGAGGAAGCCTCAGGTATTAACCGTGAAGGTAGAGTCATTCAACTCGGCATGTTTGTTGAAGATCGACCTCAAGTAGAAGTGCCGGAAGGTACTACGGTGGAGCTTAATTATGAGCAGGAAGATCTGCGCCTGGTGATTGAGCAGTTAGGAGATCAGCTCCAAATCAATATGGTGATAGATCCTACCATTGATGACAGGGTGAGCCTGCGTTCCTCGCCCGACAATCCTTTGCTATATGAAGATCTGTGGCCATTGCTGCGGATGCTGGCAAGTAATGCCGGTGTCACCATTGAACAGGCAGGCAATGTTTATCGCTTCATGAAGAACAGCTCAACTATACCTACGGAAATAGTGATGCCCGGCTGGCTTAATGATGCGACCTCTTCTGAGGTGATGCAGGTCACGCCACTGACTTATATTTCGGTAGAGTCGGCTCTGGCAATTCTTACCCCGATTATTGAGCCTGATAGTACAATTATCAGACTTGGTCAGGGCAACCTGATTGGGGTCAGTGGCACTCCTCAGCAACTTCAACGTGTCAATGCCTTCCTGGATGTTATTGATGATGACCCGTTCCAGAATCAGGGCATTCAGTTATACGAATTGCTGAACTCACAGGCCAATGATGTGGCTCTGGAGCTCACCAATATCCTTTTGTTGGTAGAAGGTGAACAATCTTCGTATCAGGTTTTGGGGCTGGAGCGTATTAATGCCGTGTTGGTCCTGTCTCCTGCCAATCGTGGATTTGATGAAGTGACTCGATGGGTTCGGATCCTGGATGCGGAAAGTCAGGAGCAGGTGGAGCAATTGTTTTTCTATAAGGTTAAAAACCTGAGTGCAACGACGCTTGCTGCGACTCTCACAAGCGTGTTCGAACAGGATGAAGACAACAGACCAGCAGCAAGTGCCGACGAAGAAGCAACACTTGCAGAAGGCGAATTAATAGCAGCGGCCGCAGTGGTAAATGAAGCCCTGGCACAGGAGGGCGTTGTCTCTGCCAATATTTCGGTCACTATTGTTGCTGATGAGGATACCAACAGCTTATTGGTAAGAACTACACCCAGGGACTACCGGCAGCTTTTGACCACTATTAATAACCTGGATACACCACCGTTACAGGTATTAATCAATGCGGTGATTGGTCAGGTTACCCTGACAGACAGCACTGAATTTGGCATAGATTGGCAACGAATCTCACAAAATGCCAATACTGGTCTTGTTAGCTCTCGATTCCTGCCGGCAACTGGGGTGTTACCGGCAAATGGCACGCCCGCAATAGGCTCCGGGTTAATAATGACGAGAACATTCAATGATGGCTCATCCATTATTGATGCGACTTTAAATGCAATTGCACAGGACAATGAAGTGAGGTTGCTAGCCAGGCCAACAATTCTGGCGACCAATAACCAGGAAGGGGAAATCAAGGTAGGTCAGGCTGTTCCGATTGACCAGGGTACAACAGTTTCAGGTAACGGGGTCACAACATCCAATGTCGCTTATCGTGACGTGGGTATTGTGATGACAATTACCCCGCAAATAAATGATGATGGCTTTATTAACCTGGAAATTTTCCAGAGCTTGTCATCCATTGAAGAAGGCGCGAGCGGCGTGGCGGGCAATCCCGTATTCACTAATCAGGAAATTACCACAACAGCTGTAGTGTCTAATGGTTCTACCATTACACTGGGCGGACTGATTCAGGAAGATGAATCAGACCAGAACAGTGGCATACCTGGCTTGCAACGTGTCCCTGTCTTGGGAGCCTTGTTTTCCTTTCAACAGCTCAGGGCGGTCAGAAGGGAATTATTTGTTATCCTCAGGCCACAGATTATCAGTGGCGATGAGAGTGACACCGAGCTGATGAGCGAGCTGAGAGAAAGCTTTGAGAATGTTTCTGTTCTCTTCGAAGAAGCGGGATTATAAGGAATGAGAGATTTGGCGTGTATTGGAGCGTATAAATAAATGAAGAGACTCGCAGGATTTACATTAATAGAATTGCTAGTCGTGATGGCCATTCTGGGAATGCTGGCTGCCTTGGTGGGGCCTGCTCTGTTCGGTAACCTCAGCAAGGGCCAGAGAACGACAGCTGCTTCACAAATTAGTAATCTGCAAGCTGCGCTGGACTCCTATCGGCTCGATGTTGGCACCTACCCGGACAGTCTCAGGGGGCTGGTAGAGGATGATTCGGGCAGCCCGCGCTGGAACGGCCCTTATATCAGGGATGACGAAGTGCCTCTGGATCCCTGGGACAACCCCTATCAATACGAGCCAGAAGGAAGAGACTTTAATTTGATGTCTTTTGGCGCAGATGGATCTTCTGGCGGCGAAGGTGATGACGCCGATATCGGGGGCTAGCCCTTTTATTCAAAGGCATCGCGCAGAGCGCCTGCACGGTTTCACTTTATTGGAACTGCTGGTCGTTCTCAGCATCATTGTTCTTGCCACCGCCATTATCATTCCCAATATCTCTGCGACTGACAATAATATGTTGATTGCTCAGGTCAGACAGACAGCTTCAGCGTTTAATTACACACGCCGGCTGGCCATAGTTGAAGCGGCACCCCAGGTAACTACAATACTGCAGATGAGTCCGGATGATCCTGACTACCCGGATATCAAAGGTGAAATTCTTCAACGGGCAAATGTACCTTTGCTTGAAAGTTTCGATGTGGAAATTACCTTCCAGGAAGACGTCAACACAGAACCTGAAGTGATGGAGATCATCGAAATGGTTTTTTATCCGCAAGGCGGAAGCACCGGAGGCATTCTCAATTTCACTTTTGGTGACCTGACATCAAGTATTCGAGTTGATCCTATCACTGGCAAAATCAAACTCTATTACCCTGGCGAGGAGCCGGAGGATGATTTGTTTTGAATATCAGGGCTATGTTGAAAAAAACTAAACCTGCATATGGCTTCACCCTGCTTGAAGTGATGGTAGCACTTACCATAACCGGAATGGCATTAGGGGGGTTATTCGGCATGATTGCAGGCAATAAAAGACTTGCCTGGCGCTCAGAAATATCTCTTGTAGAAACTATGCAGGCAAGGAGCATGATCAACTTTGCCCAGCTGAACGATGAGCGCGGTGAGGTCTTTATTAATTTTGAAAATGATGCCCTTGTGATCATTCCTGGTTATGAACTGGAACCACCCGAAAGAAAAACCCAGGCAATCACACTGGCACTGCGACAGTATGAGGTTATTGATGAAGATGGTGAGCTGATAACTTCGGGCACATACTGGATCGAACTGGACCTTGCGGAATTATGAAAATGAGAAACACAAGTAAGCAATCCGGATTTACTCTGCTGGAAATCATGATGTCCATGACGCTTACGGCCATGTTGTTAGGCATGCTTAGTGCGGGGCTCTACTCAGTTGTCAACGACTGGCAGAATGAAACTTCGGTGCTGGATGAAACCCTGGACAAGTCGTTGGTCCTTTTACAAATTGAAAGAGCGTTGTTCGCCGCTTTCCCGCACAGCTATATCAACATGGACAGGCTTTCCCGTGTTGTTTACTTCAATGGCGATGAAAGCGAAATGCGCTGGGTGTCTGCTGTATCTCCCCAGCGCCGGAATGGATTAACGGCATGGCGACTGACGTCTGATTCGGTAGACGGACTGCAAATAACGTTGACACCAGCCTATAGTGATAATCCGGACGTACGTTTCGAGGAACTGGAGCCAACAGTAATCCTGCCAAACTATGAAGTTGAATTTCGCTATCTGGTTCAACGCAATGATGATGAAAAAGAGTGGCTGGACGAATGGGCTGGTGAAGAAATGCAAAGCTTGCCTATTGCTGTACACATTATCTTTTCACCTATAGATGAAGAGCTTGATGAAGAAGTACTTGAAGTGTTGGCAGCTATCCGGACATGGCAGCATGAAGATATCCAGCCCAATATATCACCCATTTAAAAGACCATTTAAATAAAAGAATTTGAAGTGGTAATGAAAAACAGAAAACCAAAGCATCTACAAGGCTCTGTTATCGTCGTAACACTTTGGACGATTATTTTGCTCACGATACTGGTCACGGTGATTGCAGGACAGATTCGTTTGTCTGCAAAAGTGGCATTTTTTCATCAGGAAGAGCTTGGCGATTGGGCCAATGTAATTTCCGCAGTCAATCAGTCAGAAATGGAACTTATGCTGGAGCGCATGCCTCGGCCACCTGAAACACTTGATGATTTGAATGTGATCAACCGCAACCCTCTGTTTAAATATAATGGCCAGGAGCTTATTCTGAATTATCCGCAGACTGAAGGTATTACCGTTCGGATTTATGATCATTCCGGTAAAATAAACCTCAGAGAGATTGGCAGGCCGCGTATGCGGGCCCTGCTTGAGAAAAAATTGGGCGAAGAAGCGGATGATCAGATAGATGAATTGATTGCTTCCTGGGGTGACTGGGTAGACCTGAATGACAATGCGGGTATTGATGGCGCCGAAACAGATTATTATGAAAATCTTGACGCGCCTTACATTCCCCGGAATGGCAAGATTGAATCAGTTGAAGAGATTTTACATATCAGGGGATTTGAAGAAGTTTTTGCGGACATTGATCTTGATGCAGCGTTTACTCTTTATACCGATGACGAGCTGGTAAATTTAAATTTAGCGACAGTGGAGGCCATGCGGTTGCTTCCAGGGCTTGATGATGAATTGATCGAAGAAATTCTTGCCTTCAGGCAGAATAATGAATTCAGGGGTAATGGTGACGTTGCCCAGATAGTGCCCGCAGAGAATATGGCGGAATTACGACCCTGGATGAATTCTCGTCGCACCAGTAGTTTTTATACCATTATGGCCTACAAGAAACTGGCTGCAGGGGATAATACTTTCTCAGCGGATGTTGAGCCAGGATCAGATGTCACAACAACAGCCTTTGCAGAAATTGTTCAAATCAGTACGTTCACCGACAAAGCTAAGATTCTTAAAATTAATCCATACCAGAAAATTCCTATACGCCCTGCATTCATACAGGAAGATGAGTTTTTAGAGTGAAACTAATTTTTGGCTATGCCAAAAACATTTTGCGGGGTTTGTTAACCCCGTTTCAATCAGCTGTCCGAAACAAGTCTTTGTACGGGATACTGGTGCAAAGAGATTTGTTAAATAGAACGTCTGGTACAGTTCTGGGCAGATTCTGGCCTTTTGTTCAGCCAGCCATGCAAATATTGGGCTATTGGTTTCTGTTTGGTGTCATTTTTTCCATGCGTTCGACCGACCGGGGCCCCGATTACCTTTCCTACTTGCTCACTGGAATGCTGCCATGGTTATGTGCTGCAGAAATTCTGAGTCGCGCTACTGTCATGTTCAGGGAATTTGCTCCGTTGTACCGACGCAACCCGTTTCCTCTTGAGATTCTGCCTTTGCTAATCATGACTATTCCTTGTTTGGTTTATGGGGCTGTGTATTTTGTGATGAATTTATTTTTGGGAGGTTTGGACAAGGCGTTATTTTCCTTGGTCGTCATGCCGCTGTTCATACTCTGGCTTTTGCCATTGGCCTTATTATTTGCAGTACTTGGTTTGTTCGTCAGAGATTTCACACAGGCAATACCATTTCTCCTCATGATGATCCTGTTTCTGACCCCTATTCTGTATTTCCCAACGATGCTGCCAGAAGGGGTCAGGCAGGTAATCTGGATTAATCCCTTCTCAGATTTGATGGCGATAGTGCATGGGCTGGTTGAGGGTAGCGAGTACACGTGGCTGAATGTAGTCAGACCTTTTGCAATCTGGCTATTGTTACTAGGGCCTGCGTGGTTGATATTTCGCCGTAGCATTCCGCATATCAGGGAGGTGCTGTAATGGAGTCGGCAATGAAAGAAACAGCAATTTCCATGCAGGGGATAAGTAAGTATTACAAGTTCTATGAAAAGGAAATCGATCGGGCGAAGGAAATATTTACCGGCAAACCCTTCTACCAGAAAATCGAAGCACTCAAAGAAACCAGTCTTGATGTAAGCAAAGGAGAAGTGCTTGGTGTTATTGGTCAAAATGGCGCCGGCAAAAGTACCTTGCTAAAGGTGCTTTCCAGAACACTGTTACCTTCTACAGGTGAAATTGAAATCAATGGCAGGGTTGCCGCCTTGCTGGAGCTGGGCGCAAGCTTTCATCCGGAAATGACCGGCAAGGAAAATGTCTACTTGAGTGGCGCGATCCAGGGGCTGAATACAAAAGACATTGATCGCATTTATGGCGAGGTCGTAAACTTTGCAGATATCGGAGATTTCATAAATCGCCCGGTTAAAACGTATTCCAGTGGCATGTTTGTACGGCTGGCTTTTGCTATAGCAACCCATATAGACCCTGAGATTTTGATCATTGATGAAGCGTTGTCAGTGGGCGACGGCGCATTTTCAAGAAAATCCTTTGATCGCATTATGGATTTCAAGGACGCGGGTAAAACTATTTTATTTTGCTCCCACTCGATGTATCAGGTGGAAGTGTTATGTGATCGAGTTGTCTGGTTGGAGAATGGGTCGATCAGAAAAATGGGCAAACCAGTGGAAGTGATTACTGAGTACACTGAATTATTAAGGATGGCTGCACCCAAAGAAGAATCAATCTCTACAACTAATCAGTTGGAAAAGGAAAGCTTCCAAAAAGAACTTGATGAGAAAAAAGTTAAGAATATTCCCAGCATCAGGAACGTCCAGGTTTCAGCTGATGGTGTACTTGGTAAGGTACATAAAATTGATAGTGGAAAATCAAATCTGGAAGTGAGTGTGATATTTGATATTGGAGAAGGCGTGCCACTTGCCAGTGTGGCGGTTGCTATTTCTCGTGGTGACGGAAGAATTATTACCAGTGCAGGCAGCGTTAATGATGGCGTCACCCTATCAACAAATGATTCAGGGCAGGGCGTAGCAAAAATTCTTTTCCCGAAACTACCACTACTTCGTGGCAATTATTTCCTGGATGTTGCGCTGTTATGTGAGAAAGGCATCCACCTCTATGAAAACGTCAGACAAGCGGCTGAATTCAACGTGGAACAAAAAGGCCTGGAGCGTGGCATCGTGAAGCTTCCCCATGAGTGGCTGGACTGACAATGAGGAAATGGCAGTTGTGACGGCAAACGAGTCAAACGAAAAGGTGGCGGTAGACTCACTTGAAAATCTCGAGGTGAGATTTATCGAGCCAGGAGACATCAAAGCAATTTGTGGATTGTTTAAAAAAATATTCAATGAGGACATGAGTGAAGCCCACTGGCATTGGAAATATGACAAAGACCAGAGCAGAGCTGTCGTCGTGTACAGGGGCGATGACTTGCTGGCCCACTATGGTGGAGTCGGGACAGATATTTTGCTTGAAGGAAAGCAAAGCACTGCAATGCAGATTACTGATCTCATGGTGGATCCCGCTGTTCGTCATGGGGTCAGAGCCAGAAGCCCATTTTATCTCGCGGCAGAAAAATTTTTACACAATACGGTCGGATTCGAAAAACCATTTTTACTGAGTTATGGTTTCCCCAGTGAAAGGGCAATGGGATTATCTGAAAAATTAGGTTTTTTCAATCCGGTAGGCCAAATGTGGGAGGCTGAGTGGGAGATAGAAAAATCCGCTGATAGAAAAATTACTGTTAAAGAAAATCAAATAGTGGAATTGACCGCGGAAAATTATAGGCAGTATGAAAAAGGCATTGATAGCCTCTGGAATAAATTCAGCAAACTCTTTGAAGAAAAAATCATCTGCAAAAAAGATGCAGAGTATTTCAAGTGGCGCTTTCTGGAACATCCGACAAAAAACTACGCCCTTTATCTGGTGAATGGGGGCTGGTTTCGTGGTCCACAGGCATTACTTGTGTTGCGACATGACGACGACCAAAGCATGTTGATGGATATATTGGGCAATTCCTTTGAATTACAGACGCTGATTCGTTGTGCGCGGAATATTTCGGAAGCTAAAAATAGCCATAAAATGATTAGCTGGTGCAGCGATACCTTTAAAGATGTTTTTGATTTGGATAAGGCAAAGATGACACTCTTGCCTATAATTATTCCCGCCTGCAGCGCAGCATTTGGACCTGCCCCGGAAACCCAAAAAAACAAATGGTGGTTTATGCCCGGTGATACGGACTATTTATGATTGATGAAGGCCAGATCATTCCATTCACAACTTCACCATTACCGGTGGAGAGTGGGCCGTGGCTGGTCTTTGCGCCCCACGCCGATGATGAAAGCTTTGGCATGGGTGGAAGCATTGCTAAAGCCACTGACCAGGGAATTAAAGTCGAGCTGGTCATCATGACGGATGGCGCCTTGGGTGGTAGCCAGGAAAACCTTGTCGATATCAGGCGTAACGAAGCCTGTGCAGCCGCTGCCTTGCTTGGGCTGGAGCCGCCAGTTTTCCTTAATAAGAAGGATAGGGAGTTAAGCCTTGATGATGCCACTCTCGCTCAAGTAGTCCAGGAAATCGAAAGGGTGAGCCCCGCCGCCGTGTTTTTCCCAGGGGTCTTTGAAATCCATCCGGATCACCGGATGACGGCGCTTCTTGTATGGAAGGCACTGGGAAAGCTTACCGACAGAGTGGTGATTCCTGTGAGCTATGAGGTTTTGGTGCAAAGCCCTGTGAACACATTGGTAGATATAAGCGCTTATAGTGAAAGGAAAAAGGCAGCGATGCAGGTCTATAAAAGCCAGCTGGACGAAAATCGTTATGTAGGCATCGCACTGGCACTGAACAAGCTGCGTACTCTGACTCTTCATACTGACGTTGCTTTTGCAGAAGGGTTTTGTTGTTTTGAGCCCGAAGATATTAATGGGGCACTGGAACCGATCCTTATAAAAAAAATTTCGTCACTTTTGAGACTAGAAATGAGGAATTAATTTGGCTTAAATCTGAGCACTTATTAATCCCGATTTCAGTCTATTTTTAACAAAATATTGTGAAATGTTGAAAGCTGGTTAATAAATAGACAATTTTTATCCAAAATTTGAGTAAATATAGAAAGTTAGCCTAAAAAGTTGTAAAAATTTCCCAATTTAATAAATAACCTTACCTTTTCAGCACAAATTACTGTTTTTTATTCATTTTATGTTGATTTTTGGGGCTGAATGTAGAAAATAGCGCGTGGCAGGTCACAGACTTGGCCAAGATTGTTGACATGACGCGTGCGTGTAGGCATCATTCGCCTTCGTAGGCCTATTACAGAAGCTATTAACCGGGGTTGTTCCCCAAACTTTTAACCAGAAATTTGGGGTGAAAGCCCTTTTAGTTTTATTGAGCGCGCTCAAGGAGAGCTTGATATATGAACATTAATAAGAAAATATTTGCTTCGGCACTATTATTTATAGGAGCATTCGTGAGTTCGTTTGCTTCTGCACAGGTTACTTACTCAACGTCCGTTGGCGTTGGGGCACAGACCGATAATGCTGTTGTCACCGCGGGTGGAGGCAGTGTTCGTGCCAATAATCTGATGCTTGTTACTGCCGGTGCTGACATTGCAGCCGACGATGAGATTGTTGTCAGATTACCTGACGGTATTAATTTTGTTGGTGAGCCTTCCTATTTAGCTACCAGGGCTGGCGGTGCTGCAGCCGTAACAGGCCTGACACTTCAAGATGGCACTGCATTTACTGATCCTACTCTTGACGATCCAGGTATTACATTATCTGATACCAATGAGGATGGCGGGATGGACCGTGCCCTCGTTACTGTATCTTCTGCTAGTGTCGCTGGTGACTCTTTAACGATTTCAATTAATGTGACAGCTAACGCTGGTGTCACTGTTGGAACTTATGAGGCTTCTGTGATTGTGTCGGGAAACCTGGCTGTTACTCAGGACTTAGTTGAAGTTATAGCGACTGATATTGATCCTGTTGGCCAAGGGGGTACTGCAGTAAGTGTTTCCCAGGCTGAAAACCTGGATGAGGATACATCTGGTGCAGGATTCGCTATCACGATTCCAGCAGGCGCTGCCGGAAGAACGGTTACCCTGACACCAGCAACAGGTGTCTCTTGGGGTACTACGGTTAACGGTAGTACAGTTACCTGGACAGTTCATACACCCCTCGCAACAGGGCCTTTTACTGTCGCTTCGGGTGCGGCTGTTGGCCCACAATCTGCCACTACAGCAGTAACGCTTACCACTGATGCTATTACTACAGTTGATGTGCAGGTTGCATTTGAGATTGATAGTGCAAATTCACTGAATGGCGCTGTTGGCCTTAGACAAATTGCAATAGCTGGTACAGCGGGCGTAAGTGGCAATGTCTCTTTGTTTAACGCGCTGGCTAATGGTTCTGAAGCAACCTTATCCGCAGCTCCCGCCGCGTCTGATGTTGTTGCCGGATCCGATGCGCCACAAACATTACCTACGATTGAGGTAGAAGAAAACTTTTTTGGCGATCTGGGCGGGTCATTTACCATTACAGCCGGTACCGGCCTAACCTTTATTACTGGCGGCTCAGTGAGCGCAACAGGCGTGACAGGCACAATTTCTGTTAACGCGGCCAGCACAGTGATTACCGTAACGATGATTCCCGCTAATAGATCTTCCGCTTCTGATACCATTACGATTTCCGGTATTACAGGCATAGCTGGTAGCACTGCATCTGGTGATTTGTCAGTAACAGTTGACAGTAGCGATACATTTGCCGAATTCGGACCAAAAACTGATGCGCTAACAGTTGCTAATGCCGTACCTGTAGGGACCGTAGCTGTGGCTATTGCTGCCGCCCAGGTTAACGATGTGGGCGGAGACGCATATCAGGATACTTCTACTGTAACCTTACAAGAGTCTACCTATGGCGCCCTGACAAGAGCTGCTGCTGATGCTGGCACTACTTCATCCCAGGAAGCTTTCTTGAGGGTAACCCCTTCAAGTAATGCCGATATAGATGCTATTACCATTACCGATACCGGTTATGCTGCTGGAGCCTCTCCCACGATCACGGCTTGTGTAGCTGAGTCTGCAGGAAGCAGTTCCTTAGTCTGTGTCGTTACTGCAGAATCTACGGCAGCAGCAGCTGGCACTAGTACCATAAGTGTTGCAATTCAATACACTACAGACGGCGCAGCTATTGGTGAAGAAGTAACAATGACGCTTGGTGGCAACGCCGGAGTAGAAGAGACGACTCTTACTGTAGCGAATGTTGTTCTTACAACAAGTGCTAGCGTAACAGGCGTGATTCCGGATCTGAATCCGGGAGATACTGAAGCTTCGGATCTGGCAACATTTACTATTGATGAAAACTTTGATGGTGCAGTTACCTTAGCAGAGTTTCGTTTGATAGCGCCATCTGGCGTAGCATTCCAGGATGCCGGTGGCATTGCAGCACAAAGTGCGGGAATTGCTACAGCGACTATTACTGCTACTTTTGCACCTAATGACACATTGGTTATGACGGCGGCTCTTACAGAAAGTATCTCTGTTACAGCAAAGGCGGTTATTGCCGGTGGTGCTTCAGGCAAGTTGAGCTTCGATATAGTTGACGGCAACATAGATGGCCTTCGTCCTACCGGTGCTAATGGAGAAGCAGTTATCTTAGCCCATGCAGGCTCTCTGGCGGCATTGGATGCTGGCGATGACGCTGCAGTCAGTATTGGCTTTACAATTGCCAATACTGTAACTGGTGGTCTTGCTGGCTATACTGTTGCTTCCGACACTACTGGTGTTGCGACAGCTGCTATAGATGGCGACACTGTCACAGTAACCGGTGTAACTGCTGGTGGTGCTACTATCACCGTAACTGACGATCTGAATGCGACAAGTACGTATGATGTAACTGTTGCTGCAGGTGCGGCTCAGCCAGCTGCTACTAAAGATGCTGTTACAGTTTCTGGGGCCGAAACTGCTGCAACCTTTGCTGGTGGAGCGACAAAGGATGGCGGTACTACTTTTGGTACTGAGTTCACCACAGCTGATGATGTAACGCTGGTAGGGACTATCAATGTTGATCCAGCTGATGTGGGTCTTGCTGGTGAAGTTTATGTAGCAATTTTGTCAGTCGTAGATACCGATGACGCACTTTCCTATCTTGATGAAGACGGTAACCTTGCAGAATGGAATGGATCCATTGCAGGCCTAGGTGCACATATTGTAGCCACATCACTTGATGCAACCTACAATATCACTATCTACAGTGGCAACGTGGCAGCAGGTACCCACAGAGTATCACTGGGCTACCTTGCAGACGGTGAACTGGTATACACTGCGAAAGCAATGACTATCACTGTCACAGAGTAAACTTAGAAAGTAGTATTAAAAACGGCACCCTCGGGTGCCGTTTTTTTATGTAAAATGAACATGTATCGAATAAAACGTGTGTTCTTGGTGTCTTACCTATACTCAGTCACAATTATTATTGCTGAATACTTATGATTAAAAAATACGTACCGTATATAGCATGGTTTCTTGCGATTGCTGCTGAACTACCCGCTGCGGTAGCGCAGGATTTAAACCTGTTCCAGGCAACGGATAATCCTGAAGAGCGGCAAAGTGATACCCGCAGCCCTCAACAAAGAAGGGCTTCATCCAATTCAGAGCCCGCTTTTACACTTGTGGGAACCAGCCGATTTGGTGACAAGTACTATGCCTCCTTGTTATCCAGAAATAATGAACAAGTTAGCATTGAATGGACACCTGGCAGGGTGGGGCCAATTGAAGGTTACAATGGTTTTGCCATTGCTCAAATTAACTCACGAAGTGCCTCTATCAGGCATTCTGATTCGGTGCCATGTATTGATAGTGCGGATAAGGGAGTCAGATGTAATGGTAATATTGCAGTATTGACATTAAGTAATGCTAAACCAATGTCACCAAGTACAAGACAACTTGAACCAGAATCTGTAGCAGATGAAAATTTGACCGCAATAGCCCAAACGAATGAAGAAGGAGAGCCAACAACTATTGGCAATACAGGAGTGCTAACACGCAATCCTTTTAGCGGTGAATTGCAAGAAGCACCGAATTTAAGCGCAGAAGAAATATCGGCTCGCGAAGAAAGAAGACAGCAAAGAGCGGAACAATTCCGAAATTTTGAGATAGTCCGTATTCCGGATGATGAAATACCCCAAGGTATGCAGCGAGTCAGGACTCCGTTTGGTGATCGCCTGGAGCCAGACGAAAATTAAATTTCCAACGTTGTGCTAAGCATCTCAATTGTTACCTATCAACTTGACGTTGAATTATTTCATAAACTACTTGATTCTCTTTATGCGTCAATTAACCAACTGCTTATTGATGCCGACTCTATTACGATAAAAATTATAGATAATGGCAATCAGGAACAGTTGCTGTCTGATGTCTGTTCAGACTTTGAAAATAATAATGTAAACCTTGAAATTATTTCGGGGTTGAAAAATATTGGCTATGGAAGAGCCCACAATTTAGGAATACTAACCAGTAACGCTGAATTTCATCTGATACTAAATCCTGACGTTGTACTTGATCTAGAAAGTCTATCTGAAGGTATTTCTTACTTGAGCAAACATGAGGACGTATGTGCTGTCACTCCTCTATGCAGAGATGATAAAGGAGATATCCAATATCTCGCGAAATGCTACCCTACTGTTTTGGATTTAATTCTTCGAGGTCTTGCGCCTAAAAAAATACAATCACATTTTAGGGATAGATTAAGTAGATACGAATCCAGAGAAATAATTAATCAAAATTCGGCTGGTAAAGTAGACTTAATTAGCGGGTGTTTTATGTTGTGCAGAACTGATTTTTTGAAAAAGATCGGCGGTTTTGATGAGCGATATTTTCTTTATTTTGAAGATTTTGCCTTGTCTATGGAAATGCAAAAATACGGCGCATTACATTTTTTACCTTCAATGAAAATCATACATTATGGGGGTGATACGGCTAAAAAAGGATTAAGACATATAGGTTTGTTTATTTCCTCGAGCATCAAATTCTTTAATCAGTATGGCTGGAAGCTTTTATAAATGCATGTCCTGGTAACCGGTGTTGCCGGATTTATAGGAAAGCATCTGGTTAACCATTTAAAAGATGAGGGCCATACAATAAGCGGCCTGGATAAACTAGAAAAAATTGATCCAGATATTCTCAGCACTCTTGAAGACTATAATACTTGTGATTTATCTGGTCAGGAATTAGCCCAAAATTCTCATAAAATTGACTCAATAGTTCATTTGGCAGGGGAAGCCTCTGTATCTGAGAAAAATTCTCGACAAGAAAATGACAATGTTAAAGCTACTAAAACTCTCCTGGAGTTTGCTGAAAATAATGATATTAATAAAATCATTTTTCTAAGTAGTGAAAAAGTTGATACCAGTAACAGTACTTATGCCGCATCAAAACGTAGTGCTGAGCAGATGATTCTGAAGAAGTCTGAGGCCTCAGGATTAAAATCAACTATTTTCAGGAGCTCCATGGTTTTTGGGCCAGGCATGAAGAGCAACCTGATCGGGTTTTTAAAGAAAATAAAGCACAGAAAACTTCTTGCACTTCCAAGCAGTCAATCCAGTGTATCAATGGTTGGCATTCATGATCTTTGCAGGCTTATTTGTGGATGTATAAATAACAGTCAAACTGATAATAAAGTGTACAAGGTCACTGATGGCCGAACCTATGGAATAAATGCAATAGAGCAAGCTGTCAGGAAGCAATTCAGAATAGAAACCCCCAAACTGGCTTATCCAAAAGTGCTGCTGTATTTGAGTGGTAAGCTTGGAGATTTGAGTGCAACTATTGGCATTAAATTTCCTATGAATTCTAATGCTTATGCTATGCTATTTGACAATCAAGCCAGTCATGATGATTCAATATATAGTGATACTGGCATCAAACCACAGCAAAATTTTTTTGAAGAAATTCAAAACATCTTAGCCGATTAATACTTCTCAACGATAACCTCTTTATAAATACGCTATGACTACAAAAGGAATCATTCTAGCCGGGGGCGCCGGTACAAGATTGCACCCTGTAACTCATCAGGTCAGCAAACAGCTACTTCCTATTTACGACAAACCGATGATTTATTACCCATTAGCTACTTTAATTCAAAGCGGCATTGTGGATATATTGATCATCACAACGCCGGAAGATGCTGAAAGCTTTAAACAACTTCTCAAAGATGGTTCCCAATGGGGAATAAACATCTCTTATGCAGAACAACCAAGCCCTGAAGGATTGGCCCAGGCCTTCATCATTGGTGAGGAGTTTATCGGGAACAGCCATGTTTGCCTGGTTCTGGGGGACAATATCTTTTATGGCAGTGATATTGAAGGCCAGTTAACTACCGCTATAGCACAAAAAGAAGGCGCTACAATTTTTGCCTATTACGTCACCGATCCCGAACGTTACGGGGTAGTAACCTTTGATGATAAAGGAAAGGCAAAGCAGCTCGAAGAGAAGCCTGAAAACCCTCAATCAAATTTTGCTGTCACCGGTTTATACATGTATGACAACACCGTAATTGATATTGCGAAATCAGTTGTACCTTCTCCCAGGGGAGAATTGGAAATAACTGATGTCAATGCGGCCTATCTATCAAATGGTCAATTGAATGTGGAATTACTGGACCGGGGAACAGCTTGGCTTGATACAGGAACAGTAGGCTCATTACTTGATGCAGCCAATTTTATCCGTGTGCTTGAAGAAAGACAGGGCCTTAAGATTGCCTGTATTGAGGAAATTGTCTATCAAAAAGGCTATATCTCTGCTGATCAATTAACTGCATTGGCCATGCCGTTGGAGAAAAGCGGCTATGGCAGCTATTTATTACGGCTTCTCGAGTCTTGAAACCCGATGAATATTAATCCGACATCCATCCCGGATGTACTTGTTATTGAACCTGATGTGCATGGTGACCATCGTGGGTTTTTTATGGAAACCTGGCGCAAGGAATGGTTTCACGGTGTGCCAGGGAAAGTAGAATTCGTCCAGGATAACCAGAGTAAATCAGTCAAAGGAACACTGCGAGGCCTGCATTACCAGATCAAGCAGCCGCAAGGTAAGTATGTCAGAGTATTACAAGGAGAGATTTTTGATGTTGTGGTAGATCTAAGGGAAAAATCTCCCACCTTTGGGAAATGGTTAGGGATTACCTTGTCCTCTGAAAGCAAAATCGGGCTCTGGGTTCCGCCAGGATTTGCCCATGGGTTTTATGTCACCTCAGAAACTGCCGAGATCACGTACAAGTGTACCGATTATTATGCGGCTGAATTCGAACGCAGCTTACTCTGGAATGATCCGGATATAGGCATTGATTGGCCCATAGATGAAGATGGCGTGATTTTGTCTGAGAAAGATGAAAGCGCCGTCCCTCTATCTGCATGCGAGACTTACCCCTGGGCATGATGGGCATGAAAAGAGTCCTGTTGCTTGGAGCATCGGGCCAGTTGGGTAATCTGGTTAAAAACACAGTCCCTGTTTCTATGCATCTCAAGGCCCTTTCCAGGGCGGATCTGGATCTTACTGATCGCCTGGCAGTTTCACAGGCTGTTCAGGAATATGCCCCGGCAGTCATTATAAATACAGCGGCCTATACCCAGGTGGACAAAGCTGAAGCTGAAGAAAAGCAAGCTTTTGAAATCAATGCCACTGCTGTAGAGCATCTTGCAGCAACGGTTTCCCTTGATACCAGAATTATCCATCTCTCTACAGATTTTGTATTCAGTGAACATCAAAAACAGCCTTACAAGCCAGATGCCGCCCCTTTGCCTGTATCTGTTTACGGCAGAAGCAAACTGGCAGGTGAGTCTGCGTTATTGGCAGCTGACAATGTACACAGCATCATTCTGCGTACGTCCTGGTTGTATTCAGCAATGGGTCGAAATTTCGTCACTACCATGATTGGATTATTGAATACCAGAGAAGAGCTTGTTGTAGTCAATGATCAGTTTGGTTCACCGACTTCAGCTGTGGGTCTTGCTAACGTAATCTGGCGTTTTGTCATGGAGGACACTGCTAATGGTGTCTATCACTGGTCGGATCAGGGGGTGATCACATGGTATGATTTTGCCCGTGAAATTCAGTCTCAAGGTCTGGAATTAGGCATCCTTGACAGGGAAATCCCGATAAAGCCTGTGCCTACTTCTGGCTATCCGACTCCTGCTGCCAGACGACCTTTTTATTCAGCACTTGATTCGTCGGCAACAGAGGCTGTACTTGGTATTAGAACGACTCCCTGGCAGGAGCCGCTGCGAAAAGTATTGGAAAAACTCAAGGAAACTCAGTAAGCAATGAATAATTTGCTCATTACAGGCGGCGCAGGTTTTATAGGCGCCAATTTTGTTCACACCATGCTTTCAACGCACCAGGAGTTAAATCTCGTTGTGCTTGATGCGCTGACTTATGCTGGCAACCTGAATAACCTGACAAGTGTCAGGGAAAACCCCCGGTTACAATTTGTTCATGGAGACATCTGTGACCAGATACTGGTGGAACGCTTACTTGAAGAAAATGCTATTGATACTATCGTGCATTTTGCTGCTGAAAGTCATGTAGACAGATCTATATCCGGCCCTGACGCTTTTATTCAGGCAAACATCGTCGGCACTCACAGACTTTTGCAGGTAGCCAGGAGTGTCTGGGAGAAATCCGGAAAGCTCGAAGAAAAGCGTTTTCATCATGTGTCCACCGATGAGGTCTATGGCAGTCTGGGCCCTAAAGACCGGCCTTTTACTGAAACAACCCCCTATGCCCCGAATTCACCTTATGCAGCGAGCAAGGCAGCATCCGATCATCTGGTCAGGGCCTGTTTCCATACCTATGGCCTGCCAGTAACTACCAGCAACTGTTCGAATAATTATGGCCCTTACCAGTTTCCTGAAAAACTGCTGCCTCTTTGTTTGCTCAATATTCTCACAGGGGAACCGCTGCCAATTTATGGAGATGGTCAGCAAATCCGCGATTGGTTGCACGTTGATGACCATAGTCGAGGAATCGCATTAATCCTGGATCAGGGCAATCCTGGAGAGACATATAACATTGGTGGAAATAATGAATGGGCCAATATAGACACGGTAAAATTATTATGTGAGATTGTCGACACACTTTTTAAACAAGACGGTGTATTGTCTGAAAAATATCCCGAATCTCCAGTCAGTAAGGGGGGGTTAAGCGGAAACTTGATAACGTTTGTTACAGATCGCTTGGGCCATGATGTGCGGTATGCCATCAACGCAGGGAAAATCACCAGGGAATTGGGATACCGGCCTGAACATGAATTTAGAGACGGGCTGATAAAAACAGTGGGCTGGTATCTGGAGAATGAAAGCTGGTGGCATGCAGTCAGGGATGGAAGTTACAGAAATCTGACTGAATAAAAATTTCAAATATAACTCAAAGCTGCTAACTATTTACTTGGCAAAATATAAATGAAAACAAAACAATTAATTAAAAATTTTGTTGTTGTGTTGATAGGCAGCGTTATTATTAGTGCCGCAGCAACAACTATTCAGAAATTTACCTTTGAAGAGATGGTCGAGCTGTCCGAACTTATTCTGGAGGGCGAAGTTATTTCTGTGGCCCCATTCACTTCAGAGGAGCTTGTTTATACTCGCGTAGTCCTGGGAGTTCATGACGTTTTGAAAGGGGATGACCCTGGAGAATACCTTGAGCTGGATTTTCTTGGCGGCGAAATAGACGGAAAAGCTATTCGGGTTTCAGGCCAGGATATTCCATTTGAAGGGGAGAAGGGCTTTTATTTTATTGAAAATACGTCCAATGATTCTGTTAACCCTCTGCTTGGCTGGTCACAGGGACATTTCAGGATTGTGACCGACGCAAAGGGCAATGAAAGCCTGGAGACCGATATCCGGCTGGAATTGCTGGAAATCACAGACAACAAAAACGCCGCGCTAGCCACTAAGCTGCGTAATATGAAATTCAGCAACCAGCTTGTTACAGAATTATCATTTACTCCGGCAACGCCAACAGAATTGCGAGATGCAGTCGACGCGATATTGATAGGGGATTAAATCTTGCGCCGTCCTGTATTAGCCCTGGCTATTCTATGCCTTTCTTTCACAGCCTGGTCCTTTAACCTGGACGGGAACAGATGGCCTGAGGGAGAGACAACGTTCTTTGTGGATATACCTGGTGCCGCGCCTTCCGGAGTTACCTGGAACGAGGCGTTTGAAGATTCCATGGCCCAGTGGACAGACCAAACTGATTTTAATTTCCTGTTGAACCCCTCTTATGTAGACCCCTGCTCAGGGTTTAATGCCAACGACAGTAATGAGGGGTTTCCTGACGGAGGGGGCGACGGTTTAAATGGGGCTGATTTTACCGACGATGTTTGTGGGAATGCCTATGGTCTGCGCGTTCTGGCTATAACTCTCTCAATTGCGCTCCCTGGTAATCTGGGATTTGCCCTGGTTGATCAGACCGATATCGTCTTCAACAATAGTTTTGACTGGGATATCTATACCGGTCCACGCAGATCAGAAGTCGACTTCCGTCGTGTCGCTTTACATGAACTTGGCCATTCAGTAGGCCTGGGGCATGAAAATTCTGCACCGGCGATGATGGCTTCCTCCATTGGTGATATTGATGCTCTGCAGACAGATGATATTACTGGCGCCAATGCTCTTTATGGCGGGCCGGGCGACTGTGAAATTTCCGATTTAAGCATTAATACGGTAGTGGATAATGCCCTGGAAGAAGGCGACTGTGCCGTACTTGAACTTTATGCCGGGGGGCAAGATACCAGTTTTGTAGACACGTACAGACTTATACTGGAAGAGGAAACCACACTGAGTATCATTATGGAGTCAGCTGTATTGGATTCCGTGCTGATAGTCACTGACGATAAGCTCAATGGTGTGGATTTTGATGATGACTCTACAGGCAATTGTGATGCCCTGATCAATTCAACTTTTCCTGCAGGAGAATATTTGATTCTTGCCAATACCTATGACACGCCCTTTAAATGTAACGGTAATACTGGCGGTTATAAAATCAGTATTTCGGATAACGCATTGCCAATTCTTACAGATGCGCGCTCTGCGTCAGGCCAGATTAGCAAAAGTATTTTCCATGGCGGTGCCACATCTGATGGCATCGCCTACAAAAGCAGCTTCCTGCCCTCTGAAGCCATTGATGTGACCGCCAGTATTCAGCCGGACCTAACTCATGTGGGAGAAGGAGCAACATTTTATGTGGTTGCTTTATTGGACAGTGGCCAGATCCTTGCGAGAAATGATTCAGGTAAGTACACCAAGATATCCAAGCTTGCCAACATTCCCGCTTTCAGTCACACCGACAATCTGCAGCCTGAAGAACCTTTTACCTTGATTAGTAACCTGAAAGGGGAAAGTTTCGGGGTGACTAATCTGGCGATCAGTTTCTATGTGGGGTATTCACTTGACAGCGAGCCTTCAGATATTTATTTCAACGGCACAGCCATTAGTTTCAGCATAGAGTAGTCACCGCACCAATGAATTCGGGGCCGTTGTGCAAGTTCCGAATTTCCCTGAATACGGGTATAATTCCCGCCTCAAATTACCCTGCCAGGCCATGTTTTACATGGTTTGGTGATAGTCAGACATTCAGTCAACTTACGAGGAATAACAGTGAGTCAACATTTTCGATCAGGATTGCCATTGAAAGGGCTATTCACACTACTTGTTTTGGTTATTTCCGGAATAGCTTTTGCGGCGTCATCTGATGACCTTATTAATCGCATTGCACCAGTTGGCTCTGTGTGTCTGATCGGCGACTCCTGCGCTGGGGATGCCACCGTGGCAGTGGCAGGCAGTGGTGGCGGGCAGCAGGATCCACAGCAAATCTACAATACCTATTGCATTGCCTGTCATGGCACTGGCGTCAATAATTCGCCAATAATGGGTGATGCAGTTGCCTGGCAGCCTAGGATAGATAAGGGTCTTGAGATCCTGTATCAGAATTCCATCGATGGCTTCAATAATAATCTCATGCCAGCCAAGGGCTTGTGTATGGCTTGTTCCGATGAAGACCTTCAGGCAACGGTCGACTTTATCCTTTCTGCAGTGCAGTAATACCCACGCACAGAGACCGGTTTCAGCATTCTAATATGTGCCGGCGTCCTCCTCTCAAAAGATAACCATGAATAGTGGCGAATATGCCATTTCTGCACTATTAATAAATAGGCGAATGCAGGCACAAATTTTCTGACCAGGGCCAGGCAGGAAAAAATCAAGTTCTCAGGGATTGGGATATGTCACTAGCAGTTGCTTTCACCCGGGCCAATATTGGAGTACAAGCACCTCTGGTCAATGTTGAGGCCCATCTATCTAACGGCCTGCCAGCATTTACTATCGTTGGCTTGCCAGAAACAGCCGTTAAGGAAAGCAAAGAAAGGGTCAGAAGTGCGTTGATCAACTCTCATCTGGATTTTCCCGATAAGCGCATTACCATCAATCTGGCTCCGGCAGACCTGCCAAAGAGTGGAGGGCGTTTTGACCTGGCAATTGCTATAGGCATTTTGGCGGCTTCAGGTCAGGCCCCTGTAGAAAAACTTGCTCAAACTGAATTTCTGGGTGAGCTTGCTTTGTCAGGCGAGGTAAGGCCAGTCTCAGCCGCGCTACCAGGAGTGATGGCTGCACAGCAGTCTGGACGAGACATCATCATACCTGAGGCAAACTGCCACGAGGCCAGCTTGCTCAGAGACGCAAATAGCCACTCTTGCCGTCATTTACTGGAGGTAATCAGCCATTTGCAGGGAATTACCGACCTGCCAGCTGTGAAACCGGCCAGCGAGACACAGCCAGATTTTAAAGTCGATTTACGCGATGTTGTAGGCCAGTACACGGCCCGCAGGGCTTTGATCATATCCGCTGCAGGTGGACATAACTTATTGATGGTGGGCCCTCCCGGTACAGGCAAGACCATGCTGGCGAGCAGAATATGTTCAATTTTGCCGCCTATGGATGAAACCAGCGCGCTGGAAACCGCCGCATTACAATCACTGGCCTCTTCCTGTTTTGATAACCTAAACTGGCGTTTGCCTCCTTTCAGAGCGCCACACCATACTTCATCGGCTGTAGCCCTGGTGGGCGGAGGAAGCACCTTGAAAGTGGGCGAAATCTCGCTGGCCCATAATGGCGTATTGTTTCTGGATGAGCTTCCCGAATTCAGCCCTAAAGTGCTGGAAGTCCTGCGAGAGCCACTTGAATCGGGGTTTATTTCCATCTCCAGGGCCAATTACCACGTCAAGCTGCCGGCCAGATTTCAATTGATTGCGGCGATGAATCCCTGCCCCTGTGGTTTTTTTAACAGCACTGAAAAGCAATGCCGCTGTAGCCCGGAAAAGGTAAAACAGTACCAATCTCGACTTTCCGGGCCTTTGTTGGACAGAATGGATTTACATGTCTACGTGTCCCAGCTGCGTAGAGAAGAACAGGAACAATTAATGGCATCCGATTGTCATACCAACGAAACAAGTAGCTCTGCCCGATCCAGAATCACTGAAGCGCGTGTACGGCAATTATCGAGATCATCTAAGTCAAACACTATGCTTAGCCAGTCAGAAATCAGGAAAAACTGTCAACTTGAAAGTGCTGATGAGGAGTATCTGAAACAGGCTATGAATAAACTGGGTCTGTCTACGAGGGGGTTTTTCCGGGTCTTGAAAGTTGCCCGTACAATTGCAGACCTGGATAGTGTGGACAGAATCCAGAGAAAACATCTGGCAGAAGCAGTGACGCTTCGTCTACCGGGGATGATTATAGATTGAGGTTCTGTTCCAGCTTTTCTATTTTTTCTTCAAGGGCAGAAATGGTTTGCTCTGCACGAGTAAGTACTTTCTGCTGGGCATCAAATTCTTCCCTGGTAACAAGATTGAGACGGGTAAAAGCGCCTTCCAGAACTTCATGGATTCCTCGTTCTACATCTTTCCTGATCTCTTCTGCCATAGGGATCAATCCACTAATCCTTTTGCTAATATCGTTTAATAACTCTTTGTTTATCATGGTATTTTCCCTATGCAGACAGAGTGAAAAGTGTAAAGCAACTGGCAAGAGCAGGGAATCGTTTTTTTCAGTTAACTAGCTTATACTTCCAGTATGTGAAGGCTTTCATGCCTGAATTCAAGCATTGTGTGAGGATAATAAATATGAAAATGATCACAGCCGTCATAAAGCCATTCAAACTGGATGATGTCCGGGACGCATTATCAGGTGTGGGAGTTCAGGGGGTTACTGTCTCTGAAGTAAAAGGCTTCGGTCGCCAAAAAGGCCATACAGAGTTATACCGCGGCGCTGAATATGTTGTCGATTTTCTGCCAAAAGTACGCCTGGAAATAGCCGTGGACGACTCAATGTCAGACCAGGTTATTGAAGCAATAAGTAAAGCGGCGAATACTGGGAAAATC
Source organism: Gammaproteobacteria bacterium (assembly GCA_029245395.1). Taxonomy (GTDB): domain Bacteria; phylum Pseudomonadota; class Gammaproteobacteria; order Pseudomonadales; family Pseudohongiellaceae; genus Eutrophocola. Next base: position 225,172 of record JAQWPL010000029.1, on the reverse strand, counting down.
GGAGATGGTAAAATTTTTGTGCATTCTCTGGAGCAGGTTATAAGAATTCGTACAGGAGAGTCTGGCGCTGAAGCCTTATAATTAATTCCTGGCAATATCCATTTCAACCCCAGCATCCCGGTCATCTTTGTAGCCCCATAGATACTGGAACACACTTAAGGCTGCTACCGGGGCAGTCTCTGTTCTAAGAGTTCTTGGACCAAGACTAAAACCAGAAAAGCCCTTGCTAACCGCCAGGGCTTTTTCTTTTTCTGATAGTCCGCCTTCTGGTCCGGCCAGATAAACAATTGAATTTGGTTTTTCCGACTGATTCAGATGATGGCTATTATTCTGGTCTAACAGAATTCGTGCCTGATAATCCAAAGTGCTATCAAGCCAGTCAGGCAAAGCTATTGGAGGAAAAATTACTGGTGGCGCAACTCGACCAGATTGTTCACAGGCACTGATGCTGACCTGCTCCCAATGCTCGTGTTTTTTCCCGAGACGTTTTACATTCAGTTTCACTTCACAGAACTCGGTATACAAGGGTTGGATACTGTTTACGCCAAGCTCTGTAGATTTCTGAATGACATAATCCATACGCTCGCCGCGGGAAATCCCAATTGCCAGAAGCGTCCTTAGTGAAGACTCTGTGCCGGGATCGATTGCTTTATCAATGGCTACCAGTCCGTCTTTTTTACCAAGCTTTTTGAGGATGCCGTGATATTCGAGTCCGGAGCCGTTGAAAAGCACCAGCTTCATGCCTGCTTTCATTCTCAGGACATTGTTCAGGTAATGGACGCAGCGAGCATCCAATGTCGTTTCATCGTCTTTTGCAAGGGGCTGGTTCAGATAGAGTCGGGGAATTCGCATAAGGATGTAAAATCTGTTTATTAAGCAGGATAACAGTCGGTTTTATAACAAGCATGAGAAAAGGTCATTATGCCTGAGACGGAAAAAGATTCTCCTGCTCCTGAAGTCCTGCTATGATCTTTTTGCTAAGCATATCAAAGGCATCCCATGAACAAAGTTATTTTTCCAATCATTTCCCTGGTCGGCTTCGCGTCACTGTTGTTGTTGTATCTTGCTGGGGCCGGATTTCAAAGCGGCACATTTGAATTGGGGCAGGCTTTCACTCTCATGCGGTATTGTGCCTTTGGTGGTATCGCCAGTGTTGGCATAATTATTTTTTATTTGCTCTGGCAGCGACCTATCGGTGCACAACTGGGTGTTTTATTCTTATCGGCACTTGCAGGTTTGGCTGCCTTTTACCTGCCTTACCGACAACAGCAAATTGCAACAAGTGTGCCACCGATTCATGACATCACTACCAACATCAATAATCCTCCCCAGTTTGTAGCTGTAGTTCCCTTACGGGCAAGCGCGCCAAATCCGCCAGAATATCTTGGGGGTGAAACTTCTGTACTACAACGTCAGTTTTATCCTGACATAATGTCCAGAGTCTATGTTCAGTCACCTTCGGAAGTCTTTGCCGCCGCCACGGATGTTGTGAGTGAAATGGGCTGGGATTTGGTGGATGCCAACGAAGCGGATGGGCGTATTGAAGCTACAGATACCACTCCATGGTTTGGCTTCAAGGATGATGTTGTGATTCGCCTGAAAGCGGAATCTGCGAATTCTACGGTTCTGGATATCCGCAGCAAGTCACGAATTGGCCGTAGTGACATTGGTGTGAATGCGAATCGAATCAGGGCATTTACTGCCGAGCTGATGGTGGAAATCAGGTAGTTCTTTATCAGACGTACTTCAAGATAGCCCAGAAGGCTTCGGTAATCTCTTTAATTGGGAATATGGCCCAGTTTATTCCTCTTGGTCGCAAGATAGGCTTCATTGTGTGAGTTTTCACCGGTAATTATGGGTATCCGGCTTACAGAAAAGCCCAGATTCTGTAATGCATCGACCTTAAGAGGGTTGTTGGTCATTAGTTCGATATCTGAAACACCTAGGTGCTTCAGCATTGGCTGACAGATAGTATAAAGGCGCTCATCGGCATCAAAGCCAAGCGCCTGATTGGCTTCCACTGTATCTGCTCCCTCATCCTGCAAATGATAGGCCCTGATCTTGTTACTGAGGCCTATATTACGCCCTTCCTGGCGCAGATAGAGAATTATGCCGCTGCCCCTTGTCGCAATTCTGTGCATGGCCTCGCGTAATTGCGAGCCGCAGTCGCAACGCAGGCTGAAGAGGGCATCCCCGGTAAGGCATTCGGAATGTACCCTGGTAAGGGTTTTGTCATCGGCGGCCAGTTCGCCGAAGACCAGGGCAATGTGTTCTTTGTGTTCCTTGGAATCCTCAAAGGCATGGATCACGAATTCACCGAATTCGGTGGGCAGCCTGGATAAAGAAATGAATTTAACTGTCACTGGAGGTTGAAGACCGGGTATTTACGAGGCGTGAACTTTACCAGAAATCCCCTATAAGCTGTTAATTTATCCCCCAAAATACCGGATAATCCACTACCCCTTTAAGGAGCAGCAATGACATCTAATCAGGAAGCCAACAAAGTTGAGCATAGTGCAAATGCCGCCGCAGTTGCCGACATTGTCATTGTCGGTGGTGGGCCTGTTGGTTTGGCAACAGCATGCCTCCTTTCTGAAACAGGATTGAAAGTAGTGCTTGTTAATGCGGAACAGGAAGTCCTTACTACCGCTGAACTAAAGGAAATTTCTGGGAAGCCGGATTTCGATACACGTGTCAGTGCGTTGACAGTGGCTAGTGAAAACCTGTTTGAGAATATCGGCGCCTGGGAAGCTGTAAGCGCTGTCAGGGCCTGTCCTTATCAGAATATGGAGGTTTGGGACGGAGAAGGCACAGGCAGCATCCATTTCGCTGCGGCCGACCTTCATGCAGATACCCTTGGCCATATAGTGGAAAACCGCCTCATGATAAGTGCGTTGTTTGAGCAAGCTTCGACAAAGCCAAATCTTGAACTGTTGCAGGGAATATCAGTGAAGGAAATTACTGTTAATGAGCAACCCAAAAATCAGATCTTCAGCCAGATTGGTTTGGAGCTTTCAAACGGACACCGTATTTGTGCAAGACTACTAATAGGGGCAGATGGAGCTAACTCCCTGGTGCGAGAACAAATGGGACTCTCACTGCGCAAGTGGGACTATGGGCATCAGGCAATTGTTACTACAGTAATGACCGAGTATCACCATCAGTACACTGCCTGGCAACGCTTCATGCACAGCGGCCCTTTGGCTTTTCTTCCCCTGCATCTGGCCGGTACTGATAAATCTAAGCAATGCTATAGCTCCATTGTCTGGTCTTGTGTCACAGAGAAGGCAGAAGGTATTAAAGCCCTTTCTGACTCTGAATTCATGCCTGCCCTTGGTGAGGCATTTGAATTCAAACTTGGTAAAGTGCTTGAATGCGGGCCTCGTTTCAGTTTCCCCCTGTATCAGCGTCATGCCATAGAGTATGTTCAGGATCATGTGGCCCTGGTGGGTGATGCTGCGCACACTATTCACCCCCTGGCGGGTCAAGGGGTCAACCTGGGTTTCAGTGATGCCAAGGTACTCTCTGAAGTAATTACAGAGGCTATTGAATCTGGTGAAGATTTTGCCTCACACCGGGTTCTCAGTCGCTATCAGCGGCGCAGGAAAGGGCAAAATCTGGGGATGATGGGCGCAATGGAAGGCTTTAAGCGTCTATTTGGCACAGACGAGCTGGCGTTGACCTGGCTAAGGAACACCGGGTTGAACCTGGCTGATCACACGCCATTGATAAAAAAGCAGCTGATGCGCAAGGCAATGGGGCTGTAAGGTGTGATTCGGGCATACTGAAAATAAAAATTTTCGCGAATTCAGCATCTTATGCTTGTTTTATTGAATGATAATTATTATCATTTGCGTCCTTTCAAGGGATTCAAAATGTCTCGATTAAGCCTTAACATATTGATTATTATATCTTTTCTTGCCTTGGTGGCATGTTCTGCTGAACCTTCAGGACGTGAATCTGCAGGGCTAAATACTATTTCCCTACAATCGGCACCTGATCAGGGAGCATCACAATCTGAAATTACTGAGATCAATGGGCCAGTTATTGTCTATTCGTCCCGCCAAGAGCACTTGATAAAACCCTTATTTGACCGTTTTACGGCAGAAACAGGGATTAAAGTGCAATATCAGACAGGAGAAGAGGGGCCACTCATTGCCAGGTTGCAGGCGGAAGGCGAACAGACTTTTGCGGATATTCTCTACACAGTGGATGCTGGCAATCTCTGGTCAGCAGCAGAAAAAGGCCTGTTGGCGCCAATTGATTCCGAAATTCTCGAACACAATATTCCAGATCATTTACAGGACCCTCTGAATCGCTGGTTTGGCCTATCTGTGCGGGCGCGAACTATAGTGTATTCCACTGAGCGAGTGAATCCTGCTGAACTTAGTAGCTATACCGCTTTGGCTAATCCCCAATGGCAAGGTCGCCTTTGTCTGCGCACATCACGCAAGGTCTATAACATGTCCCTGGTAGCCACCATGATTGAGCGTCTGGGTGAGACTGAAACCCAGGAAGTTGTGGAAGGTTGGGTAAGTAATTTGGCCACCAGAGTATTCAGTGGCGATGCCCAACTGATAGAGGCTATTGCGGCTGGTCAATGTGATGTAGGACTGGTCAATACTTATTACCTGGGTCAATTGCAGGCGCAAAATCCGGACATCCCTGTTGCCTTGTTCTGGGCTAATCAAAACAGCAGTGGCGTGCATGTCAATATATCGGGGGCAGGTGTCACAACTTACGCAAAAAACAGAGCGGGTGCAGTTCAACTAATTGAATGGCTTTCAACGGCAGAGCCTCAATACCTGTTTTCGGATTTGAATTTGGAATTCCCGGCTAATCCAGATGTGAGCCCAGTTGATCTGGTGGCAAGTTGGGGTGATTACAAACAAGATACCCTGAATGTTGAAGCTGCAGGTCGTTTGCAAGCAGATGCCGTCATGCTGATGGATCGTGCTGATTATCGCTAGGATGTCTTCTTGAACGGGACTTTATCATCTGGTAGCTGGTTCTGGCGTTGTCTGGCCTTTCTGGCGGCGGCTATTGTCGCCTTTCCTATTCTCATCATTTTGTCCCAGTGGGGTACAGTGGGTTCAGGTGAGCAGGAAATCTGGCAACATCTGTTTGATACTAAACTGGATCGCCTAGCCCTTAATACGCTTATGCTTGTCCTTGGTGTTGGCTTAGGTGTTATTTTGCTTGGCGTGAGCCTGGCCTGGCTAACAACCATCTGTGAATTTCCGGGACGGCGGCTATTTGAATGGGCATTGATGCTGCCCCTGGCTGTACCGGGTTATGTGATGGCTTTTGTCTTTCTTGGCATAATGAATTATGCCGGCCCAATTCAGACGGCCATGCGCAAATTTTTTGGTCAAGATGCCTGGTTCCCGGATGTTCAGGGCACAGCAGGTGTCATTTTCATCCTCAGTCTTGTTCTGTATCCCTATGTGTATATGTTGTCCCGAAGCGCCTTCCTTAACCAGGGCAGACAGCTCATGGATGCCGGGCGCTTATTGGGCCTGAGTCGTCTCCAGGCCTTTTTCAGGGTTGCTATTCCGGTTGCCAGGCCGGCCATAGTTGCTGGCCTGGCTTTGGCGTTGATGGAAACACTGGCTGATTTCGGGGCTGTGTCGGTGTTTAGTTACGACACGTTTACAACTGCCATTTACGATGTATGGAATGGGCTATTCAATCTTACGGTGGCAGCCCAGTTGGCCTCCTTGCTGCTGTTGTTTGTAGCAGTCACCCTGGTACTGGAAAAACAGTCCAGAGACCGTGCAAGGTATACACAGGACAATCACACCAGCCAGATTGCCACTTATCAGCTAATAGGATTCAAGGCTATTGCTGCAACAGGCTATTGTGCTTTGGTGTTGTTTATAGGCTTTATTGTGCCATTGGGGCAATTGGTGCTGTGGATGCTCAAATCAGGATTTGGCGCATTGGATGAGCGCTATCTCGGATATCTGGGTCATACCGTGTTGCTTGGCGTAATGGCCGGGGCGCTGGTTTTGGTCATTGCGCTGTTGCTTGCCTTTGTTAAGCGCCTGCCTGGAACTGCAGTGTCCAAAAGCGCGACTTCCTTTTCCATTCGACTGGCAACTCTGGGGTATGCCTTACCAGGATCAGTCCTTGCCGTAGGAATTATACTGGGGTTTACCTATGTTGATCGCAGCCTTGGCACTTTACTGAGCAGCTCAGTAATAGCCTTGCTGATTGCCTATTGCTGCAGATTCCTGGCAGTGGCATACGCGCCAGTGGATGCCGGCCTCGAACAGGTAAAGCCTTCTGTGATAGATGCAGCGAGGGCCCTGGGCGCCAAGCCTGGACGTGTGTTGAGACAAATAATAATTCCTTTGCTTAAGCCTGGTCTGTTAACCGGGTTTACTATCGTTCTGGTGGATGTCATGAAAGAGATGCCGGCCACCTTGATCATGCGCCCATTTGGCTGGGATACCCTGGCAGTTCGGATCTACACAATGACGGCTGAAGGCCAATGGGAAACAGCCGCTTTACCGGCTGTAACCCTTATTATCGTTGGCCTTTTGCCAGTTTACCTGCTCATTCGCAGTGCCCGTTCGAGCACCAGTCGAATCTGATTTTCTTGTTGTTGAGCCATGCATTTCTACCTTGCAGGAAGCCCTGCTCTTCCATAATATGAAGGAATGTCATTTTGCCGTGGGTAGTGTCATAACAGACACAACGGCAATCCAGTCCTGACAGGGAGCGTCAGAGAATAGAGGAACTGTAAGTGAGTGATACACCAGAAGATTTGTATTACGCCTCATCCCATGAATGGGTAAAACCAGGGGATGATGGCATCGCCACCGTTGGAATCAGTGATTATGCCCAGACAGAACTGGGTGATGTTGTGTTTGTCGAACTTCCTGAATCGAACAGTCAGGTGTCGGCACGCGACGAAGTCAGCGTCGTTGAATCCGTCAAAACCGCTTCGGACATCTATGCGCCGGTTTCCGGTGAAATCATAGCCGTCAATGAACTACTCAATGACAGTCCGGAAACCATCAATTCCTCGCCGTATGAAAATGGCTGGATTTTCAAAATCCATCTGAGTAATGAAGAGGAGCTCAAGGAGCTTCTCAGTGCCGAGGAATACAGGGAAAACTACGAAGATTAGTGCTTTGTAAGCCGCCCACCAGCGGCTCCTGTATTATTTAAAATAAACTTTTAGTTTCCAGGAAGATCTGCGTCTTCATACGTCCCTTCCAGAAACAGGTAGTAATAGCGTGATTGATTCTGATGGTTTTAGACCCAATGTGGGCATCATTATTTTTAATGGTGCAGGCCAGTTGCTCTGGGCCAAACGGCTTGGACAGGATGCATGGCAATTTCCCCAGGGTGGCGTGCAACAAAACGAATCGCCTAAACAGGCAGTGATGCGTGAATTAAATGAAGAGGTAGGTCTGCAACCGGAAGATGTGGAAATAATCGCCTGCACTGACAAATGGTTGCGTTATCGGCTGCCTCGAAATCTGATCAGGCAAAATTCCCATCCTGTTTGTATAGGACAGAAACAAAAATGGTATTTGTTGCGCCTTTTGTCAGACACACAAAAGATCCGCTTTGATCAGTGTGACAAACCTGAATTCGATCACTGGCGCTGGGTAAGCTACTGGTACCCGGTCAACGAAGTAGTGTCGTTCAAGCGCAAGGTGTATAGGAAAGCTTTGGAAGAATTGGTCCGGCCTTTCAAAAAGGCCCTGCAAAATAAACCAGAGGAAACAGCCTCCTGAGTACTCAATGTTAGAAAAGCTTCGCAGCATCATTCAGGAAGTGAATGAGGCCAGTGACTTGACTTCCTCGCTGGAAATTATTGTCCGGCGAATCAAGAAATCCATGGATGTGAAGGTTTGCTCGGCGTATCTGCTCGATCACAATCTTGGACGTTATGTGTTGATGGCTACCAAGGGCCTGAACCCTGATGCTGTTGGCAAGGTTAGTCTGGCACCGGAAGAAGGCCTGGTAGGCCTGGTGGCCCAACGCGCTGAGCCTGTAAACCTGGAACATGCATCCTTGCATCCCCGGTATTTTTATATCCCTGAAACCCAAGAGGAAGAATTTGAATCTTTCCTGGGTGTACCGATTATTCATCACCGCGAAGTCCTTGGCGTTTTGGTCGTCCAGCAGTCAGAAGCGCGTGATTTTGACGCAGAAGAAGAAGCGTTTCTGATCACACTCTCGGCTCAGCTTGCCGGCATCATTGCCAACGAAGAGGCAAGGGATGCTATTACCGGTTTCAGCCCGACAGGTCTGAAAACGACGGATGCCAGTTTTGAGGGAGTGCCAGGTGCGCCGGGAGTAGTTATTGCTGAGGCAGTGACAGTTTTCCCGCCAGCGGATCTCAGTGCAATTCCTACGCGCAAGATAAGTGATATCAAAGCAGAGATTGCGTTTTTCAATGAGTGTCTGAATTCAGTCAGGAGAGACATCAGTGAATTGAAAATGAAGATCAAAAGTCAGCTAAGGCCTGAGGAACGAGAGTTGTTTGATGCCTACCTGCATATGCTCAGTGACAATGCCCTGGGTGCTGAAGTCATCAACCACATTCAGAAAGGTAACTGGGCACAGGGTGCTTTAGCCAGAGTCGCACGTGATCATGTCCGTAACCTGGAGTCTATGGAAGATGACTATCTGAAAGAACGGGCCACTGATATCAAGGATTTGTGCTCTCGTGTACTTTTTTACTTACAGGAAAAAGAGCAGGAGAACCGGCAATATCCTGAACGTTGTGTTCTGGTTAGTGAAGAACTATCGGCCGCTATGTTGGCAGAAGTGCCCAAGGAAAATCTGGTAGGCATTGTATCGTCCAAGGGCTCCGGTCATTCCCATGTAGCCATCCTCTCACGTGCCATGGGTATTCCAGCGGCAATGGGTATCCAGGATTTGCCGTTTTCTGAACTCGATGGCAAGGAAGTCATCGTTGATGGCTATAACGGGCGTGTGTACAGCAATCCTTCTGATGATTTACGTGAGCGTTTCCAGGAAATTGTCCGTGAGGAAGAACAGCTTTCCGAAGGTCTGAAAGCAATCAAGGATCTGCCGTGTGAGACTCTGGATGGCCACAGGGTTCAGCTATGGGTAAATACTGGCTTGATGACTGATGTATTGCGTTCCATTGAACGCGGCGCCGAAGGCATTGGCTTGTTTCGCACAGAAGTTCCTTTTCTGTTACGGGATCGCTTCCCTACTGAACGGGAGCAGACTGAAATATACCGGCAACAGCTGGAAGCCTTTCACCCCAAGATGGTAACCATGCGTACTTTGGATATTGGTGGTGACAAGCCTTTGCCCTATTTCCCCATCAACGAAGAAAACCCCTTTCTTGGCTGGCGTGGTATCCGTGTCAGTATGGATCACCCTGAAATTTTTATAGCCCAGGTCAGGGCCATGATGAAAGCCAGTGCGGGGCTGGATAATCTGCAAATCATGCTGCCAATGATCAGCAACTTGAATGAAGTAGATTATTCCGTCCGCCTGATAAAGCGTACTTTTCAAGAGCTGCTGGAAGAAGGACGGGATGTTGTTCTCCCCGAAGTGGGAGTGATGATAGAGGTTCCTGCAATGATTTATCAATTGAAACTACTGGCGTCGAGAGTTAGCTTCATCTCTGTTGGTACCAACGATCTTAGCCAGTATCTGCTGGCCATTGACCGAAACAACCCGAGGGTTGCAGGTATTTATTCCACTTTGCATCCCGGTGTACTACGCGCATTGAAACAGATTGCAGATGATGTACAAGGAGAGAATCTAAAGGTTAGTGTATGCGGTGAAATGGCAGGAAACCCCGGTGCCGCAGTATTGCTGATGGCCATGGGATACGATGTGTTGTCGATGAATGCCACGAGCCTGCTAAGAGTGAAATCTGTGATTCGTAATTTTACTTTTCAACAAGCCCGGGAATTGATGGATAAGGTGCTTGCCGAGGATGATACCGAAGCTGTCAAGGCGCTGGTTGATTTAGAGCTTTACAATGCAGGTGTCGACAGACTGTTGCGAACTTCCCGTAATAGCTAAAGGCTTTCCATAACAACATACAGTTCCTCACCTTATTCTATTTTCTTCTAAAAAACTCACTGTAAAAAAGCTATACTCAGTACTGAAATTTCATCTCGAGTAAGCTCGCCAGAATGTTGCAATTCCCCCAAATTGATCCAGTGGCCATCTCCCTGGGGCCGCTTAAAATTCACTGGTATGCACTCACCTATATAGCCGGCTTTGCCGCCGCCTGGTGGCTGGGTACGCGCCGTGCGGACGCCCGGAATTCAGGTTGGACCCATTTGCAAGTGACCGATCTTGTTACCAACAGCGCTATTGGCGTCATCCTTGGGGGGCGTATTGGTTATATGCTGTTCTATAATTTTGGCGCATTGGCAGACAATCCTCTGTCATTATTCAAGGTCTGGCAGGGAGGTATGTCCTTCCATGGTGGTCTCATCGGCGTCGGTATTGCAGTGTGGTTGTTTGCCCGCAGTACGGGTAAATCTGTTTTTCAGGTTATGGATTTTACTGCCCCGCTTGCGCCTTTGGGTTACGCTTTTGGACGCTTGGGCAATTTCATCAATGGTGAACTGTGGGGCAGGGCGGCAGATGTCCCCTGGGCTATCGTTTTTCCTACAGACCCTTTGCAGATTGGCAGACACCCATCCCAGTTGTACCAATTTGCCCTGGACGGGATGGCCCTCTTTATAATTCTATGGCTCTATTCAGTAAAACCGCGACCCACTTTTGCTGTCACCGGAATGTATTGCCTGTGCTACGGAATACTGCGAACTTTCGTTGAGTTTTTCCGCGAACCGGACGCCCATATCGGTTTCGTAGCTTTTGACTGGATGACCAAGGGTCAGCAGCTTTCCATCCCGATGATATTAGGCGGGGCGACCATACTTTATCTGGCTTATAACAAAAACACTTTTGCCAAACTATCAGCGTCCAGCTAGAGCAACATTCTAATTCAACAGGATATAACTGATGCGACAGTACCTTGACATGATGCAGCATATTCTTGATGGCGGTGCGGAAAAGCAGGATCGCACTGGCACGGGTACTCTGTCTGTGTTCGGCTATCAGATGCGCTTTAATCTGTCAGAAGGCTTTCCGCTGTTAACGACCAAAAAGTTGCATATCAGATCTATCATTATCGAGCTACTCTGGTTTCTGAACGGTGATACCAATATTAAGTATTTAAAAGACAACAAGGTTCGGATTTGGGATGAATGGGCCGATGAAAACGGCGAGTTGGGCCCTGTCTATGGATTTCAGTGGCGCTCATGGCCCGGCAAGGACGGGCAAGCTGTGGACCAGATAGATAACCTTGTTAGTAATATCAAGAATAATCCTGATTCCAGACGACTAATTGTAGTAGCCTACAACCCGGCGTATGTAGATGATATGGCACTGCCACCCTGCCATTCCCTGTTTCAATTTTATGTTGCCAATGGCAAATTGTCTTGTCAGTTGTACCAGCGCTCTTGCGATACCTTTCTGGGCGTACCTTTCAATATCGCTTCATATGCTTTGCTCACTCACATGGTGGCTCAACAGTGCGATCTGGAAGTAGGTGACTTTGTCTGGACAGGAGGGGATGTGCATCTGTACATGGACCATCTAGAGCAGGCCCGTGAGCAATTGACCCGTCAGCCTACAGCACTACCGAAGTTGGCAATCAAACGACGACCATCAACACTGTATGACTATGAATATGAAGATTTTGAAATTACTGACTACGATGCTCAGCCTCACATAGCCGCTCCCATATCTGTTTGAATTGTTGATTGGGGAAGATAAGCATGAAACTTTCACTTGCCTGGGCCATGGCACAAAACCGGGTAATAGGCCGCAACAATAACTTACCTTGGCATTTGCCCGAAGATCTCAAGTATTTTAAGCGCATCACCATGGGCAAGCCCATCATCATGGGGCGCAAAACATTTGAGTCAATTGGCAAAGCTCTACCAGGACGACCCAATATAGTAGTAACGCACAACCCGGATTATTCGGCTGATAGCATCAGGGCTGTGTCTTCCCTTGAGGAGGCACGGTCTCTCAGCGAAAGTATTGTAGAAACAGACGGCATCGAAGAAGCGGTAGTGATAGGGGGTGCTGAAATTTATCGCCTGGCGATGCCTCTCGCAGACCGGCTTTATCTCACTGAAATACATGCTGACGTAGAAGGAGATACGTACTTTCCGGAATTTGACCGCAGTCTCTGGCAGGAAGCAACCCGCTTGGATTTTGATGCTGAAGGGCCTAATCCCTACAATTACAGTTTTATTGTTCTAGAACCAAGAGAGAAAAAGCAGCCTCCAAGATGAAAACTGGATTGCGTATTTTTGCCGGTTTGTTATTTCTGTTTACAGCCAGCCTGATCTCTTTGGGTGTTTTTCTATCAAAAGGCAAAGAGCCGCAGCCATGGCATTCCCCTTCTCCTTTTGCATTTGCAGAGCCTTTTGTTTATGAAAATGCATCATTCACGGATTATATCGACTGGTCTGAACGCCGCATTCGGGCATCGCGTACTGACGCACCTGATGAGACAGTCATCGCCAATCTCAAACCCTTTTTACTTGAACCGGAACAAGACTGCCCGGTTAATCCTGATGGCAAATTTCCTGGCGGGATTGTTCTGGTACATGGACTGATAGCTTCTCCCTGGAGCATGAAGCCCATGGGTGAGTATTTCAATTCCCGTTGTTTTTACGTGCTCTCTATCTTGTTACCTGGACATGGAACTCGCCCTGGCGACATGCTGGGCGTTACCTGGGAAGACTGGGACGTTGAAGTTCGTTATGCCACAGGACTGCTGGCACAACAAGTTGACAGAGTTTATGTTTCTGGCCACTCAGCCGGTGGAACATTGGCCGTGCTGGAGGCGGCCCGAAATCCCGAAGTGGATGCGTTGATCCTGTTTGCCCCTGCCTTGAAGGTTGATGAAGCATCACGATATGCAGGTTACATACAGTATTTGGGCAGGTTTTTCCCGGCGGCTTCCTGGTTTGAAATGGAGCATGAAGACGGTGTGTACCGCTATGAATCTTTTCCCTTTAGCGCCGCAGCTGACACCTGGGATCTGATTCAGGAAACGAATAAAATTTTGGCCCAAAACCCTCTGGATATACCCGTCATGACAATTGCATCTGCCGAGGACACAACCGTGGATGTTCAGACAACATTTGAATTCATGCAGGGCCAGGAACACCCCGCAAGTTTTACTTTGTTATATTCTCAATACACGCTGCCTTCTTACTTGAGAACCAGCGTACAAAACAGCAATGTACCAGAGCAGGGAATTCTTAGTCTCAGTCACCTCGGACTAATGACGCCACCTGAGCACCCTCATTACGGAGTGAATGGTGACTATCATTATTGCAGTCAATATTTTGGTCTGCCTAATGCCAACTTTGAGCAGTGTAAAGCAGGGCAGCGGGATTTTTACGGAGAAATAACAGAAGCCAATATGGAACAGGGAATCATTGAACGCATTGCCTTCAACCCCTTCTACGATGAACTGCTTAGGGAAATTGATTTATTCCTGGAACAGGTCGGTCTTGATCAGCGGGGAATTCCCCTGCAGCGACAAATCCAGAATAACTTTCCGCGTAATATCGATAATTAATACATGTGGGGCGCACGTTGTGCGCCCACATATTCTTTAAAATTTTCCGCTATTGCGCTGCGAAACAAACGGCGCAGATTTTATTTCCATCTGGGTCACGCAGATAGGCGGCATAAGCATCAGGCGCAAATTCACGAGGACCTGGTGCACCTTCATCTGAACCACCATTGGCCATACCAGCGGCATGAAAGGCATCAACTTGTGCCCGTGACTCAGCGTTGAATCCATAAGTGCCGCCATTTGAGAAAGTAGCCGCTTCACCATTGGACGGGGTTATAACAAAAAATTCCGGGGCGCCTTCGGTGCCGAACATGGTGGCTTTACCGGGTACCTGATTAATTACTTCAGCGCCTAACGGGGTCAGAACGGCCTGGTAGAATGCTGAACCTTTTTCGAAATCATTGGTACCTACACAGGTGTGATGGATAAGTCTCATTGTGTCTCCTTGAGTGACATGATGGTGTGAAAGAGAGCGCTATCCTAGCTTGTTTTATCAGGGCGGGGAACTGTTATAAAAAGCAGAAAATTACTGGCGGCGTCCAGTCCATGGGAATTGCTCTTCGCCATCGGAGTTGGTCCAAAAGCCAGTGAAAGAAGAATAATCGGAACTGAATTCCATGTAGACAAAGCCTTCACCATCGTGGTCTGTCCATTCCATGGAAAAGGACCTTTCTTCTTCCAGGATCAGGCCTGAAAGCACACCCTCGAAATCACCGCTTTCATCTTCCACCTTGTATTGGCCGGTAAAACGGCCATTGGGCTCAAATTTCATAACAGTGATTACAGGATCCAGGTTCTGGCCGTTGTAAGCATAGCCACTGTAATTCCCGGCAATGCTGACAATGTTTTCAGGTATAGCGGCGCTAGCAGAGAATGCCAGCAAAGAAAGAGCTGTCAGAAAGATGTAACGCATGGGAAAAGTCATTAGTTATTCAAAGAGGCCATGAATCTTTGACCTCTTTGAAAGTGATATAGAAATTAATCCCTGCTGAGCCGGCGGTAATATTCCGCTACTGAATCTTTGTACTCATCAGGAATGTCATCTGCTGTGGCAGTCCTGACATTGTTGGGATTAGGACCAGCGTCTTCCAGCTGCAGACCAACTTCCAGCTGTTCAATCAATGCCAGCATGTCGCTGTATTCCTGCGCGAGGATGTTATCGTTGCGGTTCAGGCGTGTGGATTCCAACTGGCGAATCCATTCAGCCATTTGTGCCAGTTCTTCGGCATTAAGGTCCAGATCCTGTACGGCTTCACGGGCAGCATCAGTAAACTGATCCAGGTCACCATAAAACTGATCAGAAATATTGATGGGCCCATTGTTGAGAGGATCAATACCATTCCAGGAGCCAAATCGATTGGCGCCTAAACCAAAGCGGTCGCCTCCGCCCTGCTGTCCGCCTTGTTGATTTCCTTGCTGCTGACCGCCCTGCTGTTGCCCACCTTGGCCCTGGCCCTCTTGATTCTGCTGATTTTGTGGGTCTCCGGAATTCCCTGGTTGGCCATTTTGCGCTAACTGTTCCTGTAGTTGGGCACGCAAGTCCTGGGCTTGGCGGCGAGCAATGTCCAGATCAGTGTTTCCTGGGGCGCTCTGACCTTCGACCATGACCTGGGCACTCTCAAGACGGTCAGCCAGTTTCTGCATTTCGGCGGTTACGCCACTTTCATTGCCGGCGATATACAAGCCATAACCCGCATCTATATAAAGAGATGCATTGGTAAGGGCCTGTTCAAGTTCGTTCTCCACTACGTCCTGATTAGCGCGTTGCAATTCACGGGCTGCATCTGGCACATCATCCCCAAAACGTTGCATGGTGCTGAGCATTTGTTCCTGTAGATCAGACAGATCTGATGCCAGTGCTGCTTTCTCTCGTGCCAGCGCCCATTCTTCCTGTAATTCCATGCCACGGCTGTTAGAGTCTTCACCGCTTTCACGCTCCTCTACAGCTTTTTCCATAGCAGCCTGCAATATCTGCTCCTGACGCTGTTGTTCGCGCACCATGCGCTCTGCCTGTTCAGACATACTGCTGAAGGAAGACTGCATGTCTGCTAGCTGGTCTGCAGCAATCTGCTCGCGAGCCCCTTCCAATTGTCTTTGTGCTTCATCAGCAGCACGCTGCAGTTCTTCCGGGCTGGCATTGCCGCGCATGGCATCTGCACTTTGATCCATAGCTCGAATAGCGCTTTCCAGGCGGCGCTGAAGTTCGCTCTGGGCTATTTGTTCGTTTTCACCAGACTGCCCCCCTGGTTGACCCTGTTGACCCTGTTGGCCACCTTGGCCGGGCTGTCCTGGTTGCCCTTCCTGGCCTTGCTGCCCTTCTTGCCCCTGCTGGCCGGGGGAGTTCTGAGCCTGTTGCTGCTGGCTTCCTCGCTTCAGAGATTGGCGTTGCTGTTGCATTTCCTCAAGACGTTCTTGCAGCTCTTCTGTCTGGCGGCGCAGCATTTCCTGCTGGTAACGCTGAGCGTCTGAAAGCTGTTGCTGGTTGCGCAGGTTGTTGGCCAGCTGTTGTTGGCGACGAGCCAATTCATCGAGCTGAGCCATGATGTCTTCTTCTTCGGCCTGTTGGGCTTGTGGAGAAGCATTGTTCCCGGTTTCGTACTGGTTCAGTTCCAGATCCATTTCCAGCTCAAACATTTCTGCCAGATCCTGCTGGGCACGACCACCACCGCCGCCACCACCACCTTGTTGTTGGTTGCTGACTTCGAATTCATTAAAGACAGCCTCAGCGCGCAATAAATGCTGCAAGGCTTCCTGAGCAGGACCAATGGCGTCATCAAGTTCTATTTGGGCCAGTCGCTCGGATGCCGGATACATACTTTGCACAGCTCGCTCCATACTGGTCACAAACTGTTCTATCTGCTCGTCCTGACTATCCAGCTGCCTGGCGCGGGTGCGTTCTGCCAGAGTGGCTGCTTGTTCAGCAAGGGTCGTTTGTAATTCGGAGAGCAGGGAAGAATTCACCTGAATTTGTCCGCTATCACCTTCATCAGACTGCTCACGTATCAGGTTCCAGGTAGAGGTAATAATTTGCCGTTGACGATTAGAGATTTCGTCCTGAGGGCCACCACCTCCACCACCACCGCCGCCGCCGGAAAGCTGAGACTGACTGTAACGGCGCTGAAAGTTCTGGATTTGGATGAAGAACATATCGGTGCGTACAGTCTGGGTTCGGTCATTGCCTTCAGCGTAAAAGGAAATAAGATCGCCTGGTACAAGCGGGACTTCAATCGGTGCAGGAGGCTGGCTGACATCTCGGCCGTCTATCAATGCCAAATAATCTTCTATGTCTTCCTCAACCGCTTGCTCAAGAGCCTCCTCGGAAGTGATTATTGTGAATGCGCCTACGTTGGTTTCAGTTATTTGTTCTTCAGGAACGCGAATGTCTTCCAGCATGAAAATATGCTCAGCGGTGATATCTCTGATATTTTCGGCCAGTTCCACACTTTGCCAATCAGCGCCATTCACGGAATATTTAAGGGTCAGGGTTTCAAGATTGAAATCATCGCTGGCTTCAATGCGAGCGGTAACTTCTTCGATGTTGCTGGCATTGTAGTCTCCGCCAGGGCGGACAAAAGTAATCACTGGCTTGCCGTCTTCCGCAATGCGAATGAAATAATCATCACTCAGGCGCACCTGCTCGCCACCTACAATAGCGACAATGAAATATTCACCTTCTGCTTCCACCACAAATTCAGTAGTGGCATCCACACCATCAATAAGCATTGACTGACGCACATTGTTCAAAACAAGCTCACCGCCTGGTAAGGGCGAAGTAGTGGTAACTTTCAGTTCGATTCGGGTCAAAGGTAGTGTGCTGATATCGCCCACATCGAAAATTTCTGGCTCCCGTTCGGTCCATTCGGGATAGTGATAGGTCAGTTCCAGGCTTTCAATGCCTGGGACATCAGCCACCTGAATGGAAAATTCCGGACTACGCAGACCAGTGGTGCTGATGTAGTAATCCATGCC
The DNA here is from genome assembly GCA_029245395.1 of Gammaproteobacteria bacterium. GTDB lineage: Bacteria > Pseudomonadota > Gammaproteobacteria > Pseudomonadales > Pseudohongiellaceae > Eutrophocola. Next base: position 207,570 of record JAQWPL010000029.1, on the reverse strand, counting down.
GCCCTGCATAGAGAAAAAAGTAAATTCAAAACCGGCTGGACTTTGCACCATCTCAACATCCTGCCAGCTCCCACCAACCTCCCTGACATGGATAACAGCTTCATCTGGTGAGAAGCCTTCCATCTCAGCCATCACTCTTAAATTAGCGCCACGTCTTACACTTTGATCGCCCGGGGTAACAATAATGGACTGTGGCGGTAATAAATCATCAAAAGCCCATCCGGCAAACAGATTGCGCAGGCTGTAATTCATCAACCCCGGGCCGGCTACCAGCAAAGCAAGAAGAACAATAAATGCCATCCCGCCGACTGCACTGGCGATACTAAAATCACGGTTACTTATTTTTTCTTCAACCGGATTGCTGTCGCTTACCTGCAGTGCATCTTCAGCCAGCAGGTCACGAAAGGGATTGTTCTCTTCTCGCATTTGCGCATAGGTTTCAATACGCCCGCCAAAATCAGGAGTACGGGCTTCCACCTTGCTGCTGAGATTGGTCTTGAGATCCTGCAAAGGGTTGACGATGGTAGTAATAATGACTGCTGCAATGGCAAGTACCAGGAAAATACGAAATGCTACAACCGTCTCGCCGGAAAAGCCGCTTTGCGTAGAGAACCAGGCTCCCAATACAGAGAGAACTAGCAGGACGACAGACGTAGCGGCAATACCCTGCACAAGGGTGAGTTTTTTTAGCCGCTCCCTGAAGGAATCAAGATACTTGTCTAACCTGTTTGCAGTGCTCATAGCTGACTTTACCTGATGTCTTTTATTAAAGGGTCCCTGTTTTCACGCGTAAATGCTGATTGCCAAGAATGGATTCGGCAAGCACGATAATAGCAAGTAATACCAAGAATATTCGCCATATTTCCTGCTCTTCAGCATCTTCTGTAGTAATTTCTGCCTGGGAATTAAGGGCCTGTTCACCTGTATTTGTCGTTCCGGCTACTACATTCTGCCAGTTTTGCAAAACCTGGGCATCCATTATTGTGAGATCTGACTCCCTGCGGTCCGGATTCACTGCCACCAGAATTTCGCCTCCTGGAGTAAATACCTGGTAATAACCGGTTTTATTCAGGGCAATGTCCTGGGCCTGAGTAGTGGCAGATAGAGAAAGCAGGCTTTCCCCGTCTGGATCGTAGACTTGACCAGAAGCTCCTCCAATAATGGACAACTGTAGAAAGCTTTCTGCTACCTGCTCTCTGATCAACAGGTTTTCATTAGACAAATACCTGGCAGCTTCAGCCATGAAACTGACAAAAACTGGCCTGACAGGCAGGTCGCTGAGCGTATTGTCCAGTGCAGTAGTCAGCAGCATGAAGCGGCCGCGACCGATGGGGCGTTCAATCAGCACTGGCTGGTTGCCGGCTTGGGCAACCAGGACACGATCCTCAACGGAAGTTTCAATGGGCAACGCTCGGACATTGACGGTGCCCCAGCCTGAAGTATCAGTCAAAGCGGGATGACTGTTATCAATCATGGTGACGGGGTTGCGTCCCTCAGCACGCAGCGAAATATTGCCCACATCTAACCCCAGCACAGGCACAGAAGTCAGCCCGAGACTGGATTCACCAGAAGCGGCCAGAACGGCACCGCCAGCACTCACATAATCATTAATGGCATTGGCTAGACTGGCATTAATAGCGCCGATGTCTTCCACCACGATCCAGGGATAACGCTCAAGCACCCTGGCATCCAGATCTTCAATGGTTTGCAGGATCACTTCATAGCCTCTGGGGGCTGTTTCAAGGGCTGCAGTAATATAAGTAACGCTCAGGGATTCCGGGTTATCAGTCAGCAGTAGCACAGGTGCTGGCGGTGAGTTATCAAATACCGTATAGCGGTTGTCATCCCCTGCGAGCGCATCATTGGGGCTCAGGGAAATATTTATACGGTTGTCGCCTTCATCAAAAATAACACTTTCGAAAGTGACAAAGGTGATGCCGTTTCCTCCAAGAGTGATTTCTTGTTCCTGCTGGACAATTTCATTTATCGCCAGGGTAACAGTGCGTTGTGATGAGTCTTCAGCAAAGCCTCTGACGCCCACTTCTATGGTTTCCCGGTTGCTGACCAGAACAGAATCTACTAACCAGTTGGGCGTGTTTTCACCAGTTATGCGTTCAATGGCCAGGCTGACGGGGCGACCGTTGATGACGTCAGGAATCATGTCCGCGAAACGCACTGCCTGACCTGTTTGCTGAAAATCACTGATGACATGCAAAATATAATTTGCCTGGCTTTCCTCAATCATTGTGTTCAAGGAAGTCACCATTGTGCCCAAATCCAGTTTGCCGTTGTTGGGAGCCAGTGAATCGAGTGCCAGAAGTAAAGATTCAGGGCTGTCGGTTGTTGAAGTAATAGTGGTGATATTGGTGGAGGCACTGTAAATACTGCCCACATCCTCACTTTCCAGGTCGTTTACAATCTCACGCGCGCGCTCGATAGCTGAAGTGAATAGCTCTTCAGACTGCATGGAAAAAGAAGTGTCCACCACGATTACGTGATGAGTGGTGTCTTCAGTTATCTGTGCTTCTGGAGGCGCAAACAGTACCGGCCTTGTAAATGCCAGTACCAGCAAGACAATGAACAAAATACGCAGGGCCATCAGCAGCAGGTATTTCAATTTCTTTTGCACATGGATGCGTTTCTTGGCTGGCTCAAGAAACATGGTAGTGGCAAAGAGCTCACGCTCAGTCACCTGGGTTTCCAGGCGATGCAGCCAGATGGGCAGGCCGATACCCAAAAGGCCTAAAAGAAACAGTGGTCCAATTAAAGCCATCTATTGCGTCCTGCCTGTAGGGACGATCGACTTGATTCGGTTATTAACGAAATAGTGGCGAGTGTAAAAGGTATTCACCCCCGCTTCTCCCTGAAAGTCAGATAATTGTGTAACGCCTTGTCCAGAGGTTCGTTTGTATTTAACAATATGTGATCTGCCCGGATGCCATTCGCTGACTCTTCGATTGCAGCAATATGGCGGCGAATTTTTTCTCGGTAGGCCTTCTGCATAAAGACAGGATCCACTTCGATGGCATCGCCTGTTTCCATGTCTTCATACAAAGTGGACTGTTTGATGTCCGGTGATAGCTCATCATTGTCGAGCAGATGAAACAAAATAACATCCTGTCCGTTCATGGCCAGAGGCCGGATATTTTCAAGTAACTCTTCGGCATCGCAATAAAAATCTGAAATTACCGCTACAAGACCACGCTTTTTAATGTGCTCACGAAAGCGAGACATTGGACGGTTGATATCTGTACCTTCGGACGCCTCGGCCTTATCCAGACTATGAATAACACCCTGCATTGAACCCGCTTTGCTGGCGGGTGGTCGATATTCCTTTACGTCATCGTCAAACAACATCACACCTACCGCGTCATGTTGTCTTGAGGCCAGATAGGCAAGACTGGCACCCAGATACTTACCATATTGCAGCTTGCTCACTCCGCCTGAGCCATAACCCATCGAAGCACTGGTATCGAGCAACAGCATTAGGTGACTGTTGGTTTCTCCCAGAAAGCGTTTGATAACTGTGCGGTCTGAACGGGCATAGACATTCCAGTCGATATACCGCGGGTCATCGCCATCTGCATACTGGCGGTATTCGACAAACTCCTGACTGAAACCGAATTTGGGAGAGCGGTGCAGGCCAATAACAAAACCCTCCACCACCATTTTGGCCACAAGCTCAAGGTTGGAAAGGGTCCCAAGCACTGAAGGGTCCAGCAAACGTGTACGTGCATCGCCGCTGCTGTTTTTCGATGCCTTCTTTATATTAAGGGCCATGGGAATTCCTGGAGACTATGCCTGTCAGGCTGCAACAGCCGGTGTAGCCAGATCGTCCAACATACTGTTAAGAATGTCATCTACCGTGACGCCATCGGATTCAGCATAGTAGTTAGGCAGTACACGATGACGCAAAATAGGCAGTGCCAGGGCTTTAATATCCTCAGGTGTCACATGATAGCGACCTTCCATGAGGGCTCGGGCTTTGGCAGAAAGCACCAGGTTCATCGAGGCGCGGATACTGGAACCGAAATTGATGTACTTCTTGATCATGTCTGTAGCAAGGGGATCTGTTGGGCGTGTTGCCCTGACTACATCCACTGCATAACGGGTAACGGATTCGGCAATGGGTACCTGGCGTACCAGCCATTGAAATTTGATGATTTCTTCGTTACTTGTACATGCTTTCACTTCTGGCATGCCTACACGTTTGGTGAAGCGTTCGATTACTGCCACTTCTTCTTCCGGGCTCAAATAATCCAGGATGACATTAAACAAAAATCGATCCAGTTGGGCTTCCGGTAGCGGGTAAGTGCCTTCGAGTTCGATAGGGTTCTGTGTTGCCAGCACCAGAAAAGGTTTGTCCAGTTCATGGAGTTGACCACGTACAGTGACGGTTTTTTCCTGCATGGCTTCCAGCAGGGCCGCTTGTGTTTTAGGCGGTGTCCGGTTAATTTCATCGGCCAATAGCACATTGGTAAATACCGGGCCTTCAACAAAGCGCCATTCCCGTTTTCCAGTACTCTGGTTTTCTTCTACCATGTCGGTACCGGTTATATCTGTAGGCATCAGGTCCGGCGTAAACTGGATTCGCTTGAAGGTGAGGCCAAGTGAAGATGCCAGGGTATGAACCAGCAGGGTTTTTGCCGTACCTGGCATCCCTGTGATCAGGCAATGGCCGCCTACATATAAAGTAATAAGCAGGCTATCCACGATGTCATACTGACCAATAATGGTGTTGGCAATCTGTTCGCGGATATTAGTATTGGCCGCCTGGAAAGACTTGACCAGTTCGCGCGTTTCTTCTGTATCAAAGGCATTGCTGACTTCTTCGCTCATAATGCATTCCTATGGTTACTGTGTCTTTAATTAAGGGTGTTAATTCTGTGTCCGGCTGAGTTCCAGCAACAACTGTTGGGCAGGCCGGTATTGAGGCGCAATGTCCAAAGCTGTCATCAGGTATTCCATGGTCTTGTCAGCATTGTCCAGCGCATTGTAGGCATTGGCAATACGATAATTTGCAGACGCTTTATCCAGAGGATTCAGGGCCAGGAGAACTTCATACTCGATTAGAGCATTTGCCGGCTGCTGCGTATCCATGTATAGATCGCCCAGTTTGATATGCAGGTCTTCCAGGAAGGGGTCTGCATAAGAGACATCAACAAGGACAGCTTCCGCTTCGGCTTTCATGTCTCGTTCCAGGTAGAAATCAGCCAGGGAGAGCAGGGCGCTGGGCAGATACCCGCCTTTTTGCCAAAAAGTCTCCACCGCCCTGAATTCCTCTTCCTTATTCTCCAGGGTACTGTAAGCCCTTGCCATCACAATATAGGGGCTGTCGATTTCCACGTAATCCGGGTAAGTAAATGCGGCGCGTTCAGCAGCAGCAATAGCTTCTTCAAACTTTTCTTCTTGTAGGGCCTGGTAGCTGGTTTGCATGTCTTCCATCCACACATCAAGCCGGCCGAGCAGTGGGCCATATTCGATATCAATGAACTGTTTAAAGTGACGGTCGAAATCCTTGTCAGAAATGCCCAGACTTTTTTCAATGGCCTCCACAGGCGTTGTGCCTTCATTGAACTGATAAAGCATGTCAACAATCTTGTCGAAACCATATTCAAGGTCGATAAAATCAAACACCAGGCCAGCTTGCATATAGGACACGATAACTTGCCCCTGGTAATCCGGGCGCATGAAGCCGTCGTCAAGCAAAGAGATAGGCAGGAATTTGTCTTCACTCATCGCCCGCAATACTTCGGTTGGGATCTTGCGGCCGGGTATCGGGCCAGTGCGCCATTCTTCAAAGACGGAAACACCTTCGCTAAACCAGCGTGGCACGAAATGACTGGTGGCTTCCAGGGTAAAGACATGGGCCATTTCATGCCATAGGGTCGTACCCCAGTGATATCTTGGCTCAGTATGGCCGGAAGGAGAATCCATGGCGAAGAGATAGCCAAAAGTGACTCCGAGCAAGCCAACTCCCGGCATGCCGATGGAGCGGACAATAAAATCTTCATGGTTCGGATAAATCTCGACAATGATCGGCTCTTTGGTTTCGAAGCGGTAACGTTCTTTGTAGAGATCAATACTTTCCTGTGACAGTCTGCTGGCATAGTGTTTCAGGATATTTCTTTCATCTTCATGCAGCCGCAAAATGAGCTCGGGTAATGGACCCTCAGGCGGGTTGGGATAGCTGTCAGTGACGAAATCGTCATTAAAGGTATCCAGCAGTCTCAGCAAGTTGACAGTCATGGGATTAAAGGCGTTGCCCTCAAAGGAAGTGTTGACGTGTTCAATGGCATCGTTGATAGCATTCAGGCGCAGAAGATTCTGGCCCAGGTTGATGTGGGCTTCCCAATGAGTTGGCTGTAGAGCTACTGCCTGCTCAAAAAATTCAACAGCTTCCTTATAGCGGCGAATGATGGTGGCGTGATAACCGAGAATAAACCAGGCATCCCCATAGTTGGGACTTTCTTCCAGAGCCGCGTCAATCCAGGCCTGGTGATCCTGCCGGGTCATGAAAGCATGGGCTGCACGCAGTACTTTGAGCTCCATCGTTGGTAGATTATTGTCTTCGGCAAACTCGAATGCTTCTTCAAGAGAACTCTCCGCTTCCTGGTAAAGGTCCTGCCGCAGCAGAGAGCGGACAGCCATCATCATGGCACGTAGTCGGGCGCCATGAGGTGCAAGGCCTTCATCCATAACCTGGCTAAGGTGTTGATTCAGGACTTCCGGGTCACCGCCTTCAGCCAGCGAAGAGGCTGCACCAATATGTGCCCAGGAATTGTTTGGATCTAACTCCAGGGCTTCACTGAACAGGGTATAGGCCTCCTGGAACTGGAAAGTCTCCATGAAAAGCTCTCCCCAGCGGACACGTACCATGGGGTTCTCGGGGAAATCATTGATGGCTTGCTGGAACTGGGAATTTGCTCCCTGCAGGTTATCCTGTGCCCATAGCGCTTCAGCACGAATGTGGGCAGGTTGCGCCGAAGTGTAGAGGTTGTTGTAACACGCAGTTGCGTCAATTGACTGGCCTTTCCAGTAAAAGGCATCACATTCAGCCAGCTCTTCGTTATCAAGAGCGCGATAGGGATGATCTCTGGCGGACAGGCTCTGTGAAAAAACAGCAACCAGGAGAGTGGCTGCCAGGACAAATTTGGGAGGAAGATGCTGGAATGTCGATCTAGTCAACATCCACCTCTGACTCCAACTCCAACTCTGAACCTTCACTTAACTCATCGATTTGCTCACTGACCTGGGCTGATTCCAGAATCAGGGCCTGCAAACGCTGTATATAGTCTGCATTGGTATATTCGTTGCGCCGCAGCTGTAATGCTTCAATATCTGAATCCAGTTCAAGACGTTGGGACAAAAGTGTGTTGATGCGAGGATCTTCATTGAAGGTCTCCAGACCACCCAGTCGTGAGAGGCTGAAACTGGCAGCACCATTGCCACGAATCTGGGCATGTTCCGTAGCCAGCTTGCCCTGGGATTCAAAAAATTCGGTGACGCCGCGCTCGGCAAAATCAAACGCTTCCTGGATGCTTACTATATTGTTCTTGTTGATATCTGCTGTGTCGCTAGCCAGGGATTCGGCAAAAAAGTTGCCAAATTCGGTGGCGTTTTTTTCATTGCCGTTGCGAGTTGCAGTGATAATGATGTGCTGGTCATTTTCCAGACTTTCCAGGATGACGCCACTGGAACTGGAGGTATTGACCAGGAAATGATTTTGTCCGGGCAGGCTGTCCATGATGTCAGTAAGATCAGTATCGGTGATATCCACCCCGGGAATATTGAATTTGTACTGTTCGCCATCGTAACTGCCGTGACCAATCAGAAAAATGGCAGCCCGATCTTCTTCACTCATGCGTTCGGCAAGCGTCGCAAAATGTGCTAACAGACTTTCACGGCTGACATCATCACCGCTGAAGATGGAGACCAGCGCTGCATCAGTCATGCTTTCAGAAGCTTCACGGATTTTATGGCGCTGGTCGTTAAAGCTGACATCGAACAGAGGTATGCCTCCCAGACCCTGAATGATGGTTACATGCAAGGCGGCCTGGACGTTCTGCGTCAGCAGCATTTGCACAGGTAATAAAAGAAGCAATAAAAGCAGTCGTTTGCACATGAACTTATATATTTCCTAGATGGTTCGCCAATGCCGGCGCAGTAGCCACTCCATCGTTTTCAACAGAACAAGCAGGAAGAAAAAGAAAGGCGCATCCCACAGGAAGCTGATCTGCTGTTCGGTGATACCTGCCGTGGAGAAGGAAATGGCTTCCGGAATTTCATTCCATTCCTCTACTGTCCAATATTGCCCACCTGTGATCTCTGCAACCCTTTCAAGTAGCTGACGATTCTGGCGAACGTTGAAAATTTCCTGGCCCTGGTCATAGCGCACTGCAGTTGTAGAAGAGCCCACCAGATTTTCACCAACGCGCGAAATAGCTTCTATGCTGTACAACCCGGTCTCATTTGGAGAAAAGCTGGCTTCATAAACGCCTGGCTGGCCAGTGATCGGTAATAATTCCAGGGTGACGACATCATTATTTTCCGAAGATACAACGGCGGAAATAGCTAGCCCCTGATTTTCTTCCGATTCGGGATCCCGTAGTTCGGCGCGTACTTTGATTTCCTCGGTGTCGACACGGCTGCTTAATTCAAAAGGACGGGGTGAGTTGGCCACGAGTGCCCGAGTAAGCTGACGCCAAAATGTTTCATGGCTCATGTCTGCCACCGGTAGGCTCATTTGCCAACGCCAGGTACCCCCTGTTGCCAGAATATAACTCTGGCCGCGTCCATAGGGCTGGGTGACAAGCAGCGGCTGCATGCGGCCGTCTACATTCACATTCAGCAACGTTGTGGCAGCAGGGCGTAGTGGCCCCAATTGTTGATAGTCGGCCACTTCCGGCAGGTCGGCCCAAATACGTTCGTTTTCCAATTCGCTGCCGCTTAATTGCAGCAGTGGCGCAAGCTTGCCGCTATCGGTGAGGGTAACGAAAGATTTTTCTCTCACAAATTCGGCCTGATCGGCGTTCAATCTGGAGGGCAGGACTTCATTCACCACTGATTCGCCCCAGCCGCCAAGACCCAGGCCATTGAGACCACCCAGCATTAACAAACTGCCGCCGCGTTCACTGACAAAATCCCGAATCATCTCCTGTTGATCTGCTGTGAGCTCGGCCGCATTGAAACTGCCGATGATCAGGGCATCATAGTCGAATAATTCGGTCCGCTCTTCAGGAAAGCCATTTTCCAATTGTTCCTGGCTTTCAATGCCCTGCCGGTAATATTTGTTGGGAGTAACTTTTAGTAATGTAGAAAGCTGAATACTGGGGTCATCATTGAGGGCGCGTTGCATGAATTTGTATTCCCAGCGTGGCTCCCCTTCCACATACAGTACTTTGTAGCGGCTTTCCTCAACGTCCACGACCTGTGCGCGGGTATTATTTGCCAGATTGCTCTCATTATTAATGGGGTCCAGGGTAAAACGCAGGTCAAGCTGTCCGGGGTCGGAAACTTCAATATCCACAAAAGCCAGAGTCATATTCTGGTCATCACCAAGGATGATTTCTTCAGTGGTCAAAAAGGTATCGCCATCATAAACCTTGACCCTTGCAGTACCCCCCTGGTCATGACGTACGCCTATACGTGCAGTCAGAGTAGTACCCGGCAGCGCTTTTTCAGGCAAGCTGACTTCTGTCAGCTCGAGATCTTCAGGAATATCTTCACGACCAAGGCCTACAGCATGAATAGGCACGCCATAACCGGCAATTTCTGTCAGGTCTGCCTGACTGATGGCTCCGCTATTGTCACTGCCGTCACTGATGAGAATAACGGCGCCAAGAGAAGAGCTGCTGGCCTGACGTAAGGTCTGTGTAATGGCCTGGCCAAGGTTAGTGGATTCACCAGGTTCAGGTAGCAAGGCAAAGGAGTCCATTTCACTAGCGGAATCTGAAAACCGGTAAGGCAGAATTTTGTAGATGGAACTAATGTCTTCAAGAGCGTCCGGGGTTAGCAGGGCCTGTGCCTGCTCCATACGCGTATTCCCCCCTTCGTTAAACGTCATACTGCCAGACGTGTCCAGCATGATAGCGACGGCATTTTCACCTTGCAGAAGACGCTCTGATACCAGTGCAGGCTGCCAAAGGACTACAAGAACCAGGGTAAACATAAGAAATTGTAAAAAACCGATAGTGCCAAGCTGCAGCCAGCGCAACGTTGCGGCCTGTCTGACCATCAGCACAGAGATAATAACCAGGAAGGCCAGGGCAGCAACAAACATCACCCATAAAGGCCAGCCACTGGCGAAAATGAAATCACTGTCGTTGAAAACTGAAAGGGGATATTTAAAGAAGAATTCAATCATGCTGACAGGCTGTATTTTGAATGACTACCAATTATGGATAAGACCATAATTTATCCGATTCATTGTGAGTTTATTCCTGCTACAGGTATTGATCGCAATTCAACAACTTATGCAAGCTGATTTTGGGTGGAAAAAAATTAGCGCTTCCTTCCAAACCCCTGATATTACTGCTTTCCTAGCGAGGGGGAGACATATAATCATGTTTGTAAAAAAAATACCATCCCCGTGTCTGAACCTACAATAAACCAATGGAATCTTCATTATCCTGCCACATTGTTGCCGCCTTGTGCGCATGCCCGGGTCCTGATGCTCTTGCCCTGTTTGCGACTGCTCAGGCACTAAGGCTTGAAGTGCAGCAAGTCGTTAGGGGTCATGGTGGCGCTCTCTTCTACCAGTCGTTGGTAGAAATCGCCAACAATAATGCCAATTGAATAATGTATGCAATGGCAGGCGCAGCTATCGCTACGCCAGTTTTTGTTGAATAATGGCGAATTGTTTTTTAAGTAATAAAGGAAGCAGTTGATGTTAGTCCCAACCGCCATCGCGAAGATTTTAAAAGCCGAGGGCGTAAAATATTTATTCGCCTATCCTCTAAATCCGATCATAGAAGCCGCAGCAGCCGAAAATATCCGTACCATTATCGTGCGTCAGGAAAGAACCGGTGTGCATATGGCCGATGCCTACAGCAGAATGACATCAGGTGACGAAATCGGTGTGTTTGTCATGCAGCATGGCCCTGGAGCCGAGAATTCTTTTGGCGGTGTTGCCCAAGCCTTCGGTGAGTCGGTACCTGTGCTTATTATGCCTGCCGGTTATGACCGTAAACAGGCTCACTACTACCCGAACTTTAATTCCACACTAAACATGAAGCACATTACCAAGTGGGCGGAACCCTTAACTTCAGGTGAAGAAGTTGCCAACGTTATGCGCCGGGCCTTCGCTCAACTGCGCAATGGCAGGCCAGGACCAGTTCTGGTGGAAATCCCCTGGGATACCTGCAAGGAAGAGGCTGATATTTCCGGGTATGTGCCCAGCTACAAAACAAAATTTGCACCTGAAAGCGATGCTGTAAAAGCCGCGGCAAAGGCGCTGACAGAAGCGGACAGGCCTGTCATTTATGCAGGGCAGGGCATTAACTACGCCAAGGCCTGGGATGAACTCAAGGAAATTGCCGAGCTGCTGAATGCGCCGGTGACTACTAGCCTGGAAGGTAAAAGCACTTTCAATGAAACCCATCCTCTGAGTATTGGGTCGGGTGGTCACGCGACGCCAAAAGCGGTTTACCATTTTCTCAACGAGGCAGATTTAATTTTTGGTATCGGCTGTAGTTTTGCGCTCACTTCTTTTGGCACGCGCATGCCGGATAATAAAAAAGTTATTCATGCCACGCTGGACCCCATGGACCTGAACAAGGATGTGCCGGCAGAACTGGGGCTTATTGGGGATGCGAAACTGACCTTGCGCGCCTTACTGGATGAATTGAAAACGCTGGATCTTGGCAAGGCAGAATCGAGGAAGGAGTCCACTCCGGCAGATATCAAGACAGTGAAGGATGCGTGGATGGCGCAATGGTTGCCCAAGCTTACTTCCGAGCAGGAACCCATGACCCCTTATCGGGTGATTCATGAATTGAACAAACTTGTGGACAAACAGAAGGTGATTATCACCCATGATGCCGGGAGCCCCCGCGATCAACTGGTGCCATTCTGGGAAAGTGAAGCGCCTTTATCGTATATAGGTTGGGGTAAAACTACGCAACTGGGTTACGGACTACCTCTTGTCATGGGAGCCAAGTTAGCGAAGCCGGATCACCTTTGCATTAATGTGTGGGGTGATGCAGCAATCGGTTTTACGGGTATGGATTTTGAAACGGCTGTACGTGAGCGCATTCCCATTCTCTCCATTTTGTTTAATAATTTTTGTATGGCGATGGAGCTGCCTATCATGGAAGTGTCCACGGAAAAATATCGGTCCACTGATATCGGCGGGGATTATGCTGACATGGCTAAAGCCTTCGGTGGATATGGAGAAAGGATTACTGACCCGAAGGATATAGTTGCCGCCTTGAAGAGAGGCATCGAAGCAACAGAAAATGGCCAGGCAGTCTTGCTGGAATTTATTACCTGTAAGGAACTGGATATGTCGCTGCATTACTCCAGTTACGGGAAATAGATTTTAAACAGGATAAAAGAGTAAAAGGATAAAAGGATAAAAGGATAAAAGAAAACAATTGAAGAATAGTTACTGGCGGAAAAAAACAACGCCAAAAAACAAAAAGTTTAAGGGATCAACATATTTAACACGTTAAAAGAAAAGTTAGGGCCAGGCCTGCTCTATGCTGCAGTTGCGGTGGGCGTATCTCACCTGGTGTCTTCGCCAACAGCCGGCGCTACTTATGGGCTAATCATGGTGGCTTACGCCGTGTTGGTATGTCTGGTGAAATATCCGACATTCCTGTTTGGCGCTACTTATGCGGCCGCGACCGGGGAAACCCTCGTTGATGGTTACGCAAAGATGGGCAAATGGGTTGTTGTGCTTTTTTTCCTGATGCAACTGTTTGAATATACCTTTGCCATTTCCGGTGTGGCCGTAACGACAGCGGCGATCATCCGAAGCGTGTTTGACATTGAAACGAGCCTTGTTGTTGAATTTGGCCTGGTATTGTCTTGTATGATTATTCTTGCCCTTGGCCGCTACTCGGTGCTTGAAGATATTACCCGCGTACTGGTAATACTTTTTACCATAGGCACTGTTATCGCGGCAGTTGTTGCGATGGGTGCTATTGATACAGGCGGGGCGAGTTTGTCTGCCAATATTGGCACTGAACTTTCCGGTGAAAACAAAGTGGCGACTATTTTGTTCCTGATTGCCGTTGCCGGTTGGATGCCAACGGGTACAGCTGGCTCAGTTGGCTTGTCACTATGGGTGAAAGCAAAAAGTATTCGTCTTAAGCGACCAGTTACAACTGCCGAAGCAGCTTTTGATTTTCATGTGGGCTATGGCACCGCGATATTTCTCGCTATTTGCTTTGTTTTGCTCGGTACACTGGTGATGTACATCAATGGCGTGGAAGTAGAGCCAAATGGTGCTGACTTCGCGGCCCAGTTGATAAACCTTTTTACCTCGACGATAGGCAGCTGGATTTATCCCGTCATTGCGCTTTCAGCAATCACGGTCATGTTTTCCACTCTATTGACCCTGGTTGATCTGATGCCACGCTCCTCAGCGGCTGCGCTAGTTGAGATTTTTCCGGTCAGTGCGCAGGATAAGCCAGACAAGTTCGGCAAAATATATCTCATCTTCATCGGTGTAGAACTGCTACTGGTAATGGGCGTGCTGTTCATCCTGCTGGATGATTTTGGCACATTCATCTTCTGGGTAACCTCAATGGGATTTGTAGTGGCGCCGGTCTTTTCTTTCCTCAATCACAAGGCGATGTTTGGGCCTGATATTTCTGAGAAAGACCGTCCCAGTGATTTCATCCGTTACTGGAGTATTAGCACAATTACTATCCTTACAGTTGTTGCGTTGATGTTTGTCTACATGACATACCTGATGTAATGAACTTCAAGTATTTATATCGGCGGCCAACTGACTGCTCCTTCATGAGTTCAAAAAAAGAGTGAGAAAGTGATGTTTGAGATTCTCCTAAGGGACCGCATTATTGCCCAGCCGGGTTTTAACCGCTGGAAAGTCCCGCCTGCATCCATTGCCATTCACCTGTGCATCGGCTCCGTGTATGCCTGGAGTATTTACAACCCGCCCCTGACCAGACTGTTCGGAGTTGTTACACCAGCCTCGGGAGACTGGAGCCTGCAGGATGTCACGTGGATATTTTCCGTCGCCATTGTATTCCTTGGTCTTGCTGCGGCTCTTGCTGGCCATTGGCTGGACAAGGTTGGGCCGCGCTTGGTTGGTACGGTAGCAGCCGCACTGTGGGGCGGCGGCTATTTAGTTGGCAGTGTAGGTATTTTTACCCACCAGCTGTGGCTGTTGTATTTGGGTTACGGTGTGTTGGGTGGCTGCGGCCTCGGGCTGGGCTATGTCTCCCCAGTGAGCACGCTGATTAAATGGTTTCCGGACCGGCGCGGCATGGCAACCGGCATGGCCATCATGGGTTTTGGGGGCGGTGCCATGATTGGCGCACCACTGAAACGTTATTTCATCCAGCTGTTTTATGAAGCACCAGATTATTTGGGGACAGTTGATCAAGTAAACCTGATCACTCAGGCAGGGCGCCGATTTGTTGAGCGCGCCGGGGAGCAACTGGAAGTGGTGGTCGTAGGTGCCAACGAAGTGACAAACATGTTGGTTCCTGGCCCTGAAGGGGTATACGTGGTGGGCACCGGATCAGCCGGAGTGGCTCAAACCTTCATCGTGCTGGGGCTACTGTATTTTGTAGTCATGGTGATAGCTGCATTCTCCTACAGGGTTCCTGCTGATGACTGGCTGCCGGAAGGTTGGTCTCCACCTGAAGAAGATAGCTCCGCAAAGAAAATGATGACCACTCACAATGTGGATATAGAAGAAGCGATGAAGACTCCGCAGTTTTATCGTCTCTGGATTGTGCTGTGCATGAACGTTTCAGCAGGTATTGGCGTGCTGGGTGTTGCCAGCACCATGATGAGAGAGATTTTTGGTACAACTTTACCAACTATCGTAGATGGTGCTTTTGCAGCGGCTTATGTGAGCATGATCTCCGTATTCAATATGGTTGGGCGATTTATTTGGGCAAGCTCTTCTGACTATATAGGACGCAAGAACACCTACTGGATATTTTTTGCGCTGGGAATCCTCCTATACTGCTCAGTGCCTTTAGCAGCCGATAGGGTTAGTGCTAATCCGGCAGTGGTATGGCTGATTCTTTTTTATGCAGCCACGATGATTATTTTCACCATGTATGGTGGCGGCTTTGCCACTATTCCTGCTTATCTTGCCGATGTGTTCGGCACTAAATATGTGGGAGGCATTCATGGGCGTTTGTTAACGGCATGGAGTACAGCAGGCGTTGTTGGCCCTCTTGCTATAACTTCTCTCAGAGAGAACGCTGTAGTTAGGGCGATTGAAGACCTGGTCAGTCGCGTGGAACCTGCTGCATTCCAGGCCAGGTTTGGGGCTGGAATTGACCAGCTGGACCAGCTTGTTGCAGCACAAACCGTTACTATCGCCAGTTTGATGGAAATAGCCCCGCCCGGCACAGTGGATCCAACCTCCAGTCTTTATAACAATACTATGTACTTGATGGCTGTCCTGCTGCTAATTGGCCTTATCGCCAACGCTTCCATGAAACCAGTGGACAAAAAGCACCATATGCAGGAGTAGTTATCCGGGGGC
Source organism: Gammaproteobacteria bacterium (assembly GCA_029245395.1). GTDB lineage: Bacteria > Pseudomonadota > Gammaproteobacteria > Pseudomonadales > Pseudohongiellaceae > Eutrophocola. The sequence continues at coordinate 191,870 of JAQWPL010000029.1, read as the reverse complement.
TTCTCCACGGTATGCTTGAAAGCGGGCATTTTTGAAGGAATTGTGGATTTATCTGCACCTCCCCCGGATTACCTTGATTCCTGGTATCAGGTGGTTTACTTTCGTTTCCCGCTTTTTGGTATATAAAGCAAAAAGACAAATAAAGTCTAATAATTAAAGGGATTCAGTCATGAAACCACTATTCGCTCAAATTACTTTCGTTCTTTCCCTGGTGTTAACTTCCAGCCTGGCCATTGCCCAGCCGGCAGCAGACTTTATAGACAAGCTGCAGGCAGATTCACGTCCGGCAGCTGACAAGGCCAGAGATGGAACAAGACGACCCATTCAGGCAATTAACCTGCTTGGTATTGATGAAGGCATGGCAATCGTTGACGTACAAGCCGGGGGAGGCTGGTATACACGTGTGCTTTCTGCTGCAGTTGGCTCAAGCGGCCGGGTTATTTCAAATGTAGGTCCTCGCGCACTTGAACGGGAAAATGGCCAAGCCGCCAGAGACATGGCAGCAGAATTGGGTAATGTGGATATATCCTTTGATGCACTGGATGAAATAGACGCCAGTAATGCGGATGTAGCGATTGCCGCGCTTGAAATTCATCATGCCAATATGGAATCTGGAGTGGTTTATTTGCAAAGCATGGCCAGGGTGGTCAAGCCTGGTGGCAAAATCATCATCATTGATCATGAAGGCAACCCGGGAGCAGACAATTCAAGCGTGCATAGGATAGCTAAACAGGATGTCCTCACCATGGCACAAGCTGCTGGTCTTGAGCTGGAGATGGAATCTGATTTGCTTCACACCAATGCAGACGATCATTCCCAGATGGTGTTTTCACCCCTGCTTGGGAGAAATACCGATCGCTTCATCCTGGTTTTTTCCAAATAACCTTGATTCATCTATAGACAATTTATTGACGATTTATTGACGATTTATTCACGAAGAAATGAAAGAGGAAATAATGATTTCATTAGTTAAAAAAGTATTTTTCAGTGCCTGTGTTGTTTTTGCGTCCTTTGGAGCTTCCGCCGAGATGGCGCCAGATTTTATGGACAAGTTGATGTCTGACGACAGGCCAGAAGCAGACAGCATTAGAGATGGTTCCCGTCGTCCTTACCAGGTTATGAATACCTTGGGTGTTGATGCCGGTATGACTGTCATGGATATAGGCGCTGGCGGTGGCTGGTACACTCGTGTGTTGTCAGCAGCCGTTGGTTCTGAAGGGCAGGTGATAGCTCAATTTGGTCCCCGCGCTTTGCAGCGCGAGAACGGCGATGCGCCACGGGCATTAGCAAGCAGCCTCGGCAATACAGAAGCCCTCTTTGAAAACGTGGGTGATTATCATGCCAATTCCATTGACCGTGCCATCACTGCTCTAAACATACATCATTCCAATGCTGAACGTGCTGCACCTTATTTTCAGGACATTTATAATGTGCTGAAACCCGGTGGCATGGTGGCGGTGATTGATCACATCGGCCTGCCAGGTAAGGAAAATGGCATGATGCACAGGATGTTAAAAACCGATGCCGAAAGCTGGATTGAAGCGGCGGGACTGGAAATCGTGGTAGATTCGGATTTGTTGCGAACCAATGCGGATGATCATGAGCACACGATCACTGATCCGGTGTATGGACGTGATGTTGACCGTTTCCTGATCGTCGCCAGGAAGCCGATTTAAAAGAGCAACTACTGCGATCGTTGTATTGCAGACAAAGATAGAATAAAAAAGCCGGAAAATTTTCCGGTTTTTTTAATTGAAAAGTGAAAGCCTGGAGATCAAATTATGGAATGGAAAATTTTCTCGACAGTGTTGGCTACTGTTTTCATAGCGGAGTTAGGGGACAAAACCCAGCTTGCCACCATGTTGTTTGCTGCCGACAGTGAGGTCAGCAAAGTGACTGTATTTGTTGCCGCTTCCCTCGCTCTGATCCTGGCGTCTGCCCTGGGTGTGCTGGCAGGGAGTTTGCTTTCAGATTTCATCAATGAAAAATACCTGCACTACATCGCAGGAACAGGTTTTATTATTATTGGTGGTTACACGCTGGCAACTGCGTGATTTTGTAAGAGCGCACGGGGCTTAGTATGCTAAATTTGCTCTGGCAGAAGACAGTAAATTTTGAAACTCGAAACAGGATTGTCCATGACTAAAAAATTCTTGATGAATGTATGCCTGGTATCATTTATTGGTATTACTTCTTTTGGTGTTGTTTCTCAGGTATCTGCGCAGCCCGATTTTGGCGGTCTATGGTTTCCTGCCAGTTTCGATCCCAATGCGCCTCGTCTTCAGCCTGGTTCCAGGGAGCTGCCTTTTAATGAAGCTGCGCAACAGTTGGCTGATGAGTATGCGGCCAGTTTTGAACTCAGTGATGCGCCAGGGGGGTTCTGCGTCAAGCCAGGTCTGCCTCGCAGCGTTTGGGGTGCACCTTTTCCGGTGGAAATTGTCCAGACCGAAGGCTTTATTAATATGTTATGGGAAGGCTATTTCCAGTATCGGAAAATTTATCTGGAGGGACACCCCCGTCCTGAGCCAATTTTAAATACCCGCATGGGATATTCTGTCGGGCATTTTGAAGGTGATACACTGGTTATCGAGACCAGCTTTTTACGTGAATATCCCTATATGCGTCGTGTACCTAATACGGATGATGCCACAATAGTGGAACGTTGGAATATGGTCAGCGCCACCAATGATGCCGGCGAAGAAGTAAAATACATGACCAATGAAATGTTTTTAACAGATTCCCAACTGTATACAGAGCCTGTCAGAATTGTTGGCACTTTACGATTCTCACCTGACACACCCATTATGGAATATTCCTGCAGTGAACAGATTTATGATCAACATCTCCAGGAACGAGGATTAAGTCCTCCAGATTTCTCAGAATTGTAAAAATTTCTCACTTTCCAAGCGATTTTTCCCCGGTTTTACGCTGGTTTGGCAGGAATCAGCTTAATGCTTGAAAATGACACCTCCCCTCTTTATCCTTGCTATCCCCTTAATGATGTTTAGGGTATTTATATGAGTTTCTTGCTTTAGCCCACTGTCTGACATCTATGGCGGTAATTTCCTGGAAATTGATAATCAGGAACATGCAGGCGAAACCACCGAGGGTGTTAAAAATTATGACCAGAAAACTGCCAATACAGATTCCTTCCTCGCCTAGACGCCGATTCCTTGGCAATTCTTTTATGGGGGGTCTGGCCCTTGCTCTACCTTGGCAGTTACAGGCACAGTCAGGATTTTCAGTTACCCCACTTAGAAACACTCTTTTTCTGATTTCCAATGCTAATTGCAATGTAGTTGTTGCGTTGGGATCAGAGTCAGTGTTGGTGGTAGATGGTGGGCAGGAAGCTGATTCCGGAGAGCTCATGCAGAAAATCAATAACCTGGCCGAGGGAAAACCAATTGCGACTCTTTTCAATACCAACTGGCGCCCTGAACATTGTGGGTTAAATTACCAGCTGGGACCAAAGGGCAGAACGATCATAGCCCATGAAAATACCCGGCTCTGGCAAAACAATGATTTTTATGTGAACTGGGAAGATCGGCAATATCACCCTATGCCACTGGATACACAGGCAAACCACACTTTTTACGATACCGGCTCGCTCAGCCTGGACGATGAGACTGTTGATTTTGGTCGCATCAGCCAGTTCCATACTGATGGCGATATTTATATCCATTTCAGGGAAGCTAACATCCTTATTGCCGGAGATATGTTGACCGTGGGGTCTTACCCAAAGCTGGATTACATTACGGGTGGCTGGATTGGTGGTGCCCAGGATTGCACAACTGAATTACTGGCAATGGCAGATGAAGAGACATTGATAATTCCTGCTGTTGGAGCAGTGCAGCGACGTGCTGCATTGGAAGTACAACAACAAATGCTTGATCACGCCTATGAACAGGTGGCGAATGCCTACAGAACCGGACGTAGTCTGGAGCAATTCATGGCAACCGAACCTATGGCAGAGTATGACGGCATTTACGGGAATTCTGATTTGTTCACTGAACTGCTTTACCGGGGTATCTGGTACCACGTACCGGGTCGGGCAATACCCGGCATCATTTAATGCATAGCAACAAATTTCAGGCTGATATAAAAATAATGAATAGCACTAGATATAACTGGAAGGTCCAAAGCAAGAGGTTAATTTTTGCCGCTTTATTGATGGCAATACTGACTGGCATAACAACCCGGGGGTTTTCTGCTGAATCCAGGGCGTACTTGTCAGCGCTTGATAATCTTGAGGACAGCTGGACAACCCTGGAAACTTATTGCACGGGTTGCCACAATTTTGATGATTATGCAGGCGGGGTAGATTTTACTCTCTTATCACCGGATGCCGTGAGTGAAGAAGGCGCCACCTTTGAGATGGCATTGCGAAAAATTCGTAACAATGTGATGCCTCCCCCAAACCAGGATCAGCCCACAGATGATGAACGCTGGGAGCTGGTAGCAAGTATAGAAAATGTGCTGGATACCCATGCCGCCATGGAATCCAATCCCGGACGGATTGGGCTGCACAGGTTGAACCGCACTGAATACGGGAATGCGATATATGACATAACCGGGGTGAAACTTGATACTGAGCTGGCTTTACCCAAGGACGATAACAGTGACGGCTTTGACAATATTGCCAGTGTCCTCAAAGTCTCGCCGTCCTTTCTGGATCAATATATAGCCGCAGCTCGAGTTGTCAGTGAACAGGCTGTTGGCAGTCCATCCCCCAGGAATGAAAGTGTGGTTTACCGCATGGATTCCTCAAACCAGGGCGTTCACGTTCATGGTTTGCCTTTAGGGACTCGTGGCGGTGTCCTGGCGGAACATATTTTCCCGGTTGATGGCGAGTACGCCATCAGCATTCTGGGCATGGCTGGCGCCGGTTACACGTTGGGCATGGAGTACAACCATGGTGTTGTCATCACTGTTGATGGCGTGAAGGTTTTTGAGCGGGATATTGGTGGCGGTGAAGATCTGCGCATGCTGGATCAAGTGCAGGCGCCAGCGGTTGCAGAAATTAATGGCCGCTTCAGCGATATTCGCATCCCGCTGACTTCCGGGCCCCATAAAATTGGTGTGGCCTTTATTGCCAGAAGTTTCGTTGAGTCTGATGAGTTCCTTCATAACGTGGGCGGAAATCGGGGCATGGGCAGGATTGCAAGGGCCCGCGGCCTTGAAATAAAAGGCCCCATTGAAACTACAGGAGTCATTGATACTCCGAGTCGCCGTAAAGTAATTATTTGTGAACCCACTACGAGTAATGAAGAGTTGGATTGTGCCCGGCGAATTTATGCCAATTTGGCCAAACAGGCATTTCGGCGTCCTGTGACGAATGACGATCTTGAAGCCCCGCTGAGATTTTTTGCCGCCGGCCAGGAACAAGGCAGTTTTGATGACGGAATCAAGAACGGCATGATGACAATTTTTACCAGCCCAAAATTTTTGTTCAGGGCTGAAGTGCCACCTGCTGATGCCAGGCCAGGCCAAGTGATTGCTATCAGTGACCTGGAGTTAGCTTCACGATTGGCTTTTTTCCTTTGGAGTTCTTCACCTGACCAGGAGTTGATTGATCTGGCGGCACGGGGTGAGCTTGGTGATGATGGGATGCTGGAAGCACAAGTAGAACGCATGCTACAAGATCCCCGGGCGGAATCCATGGTAGAAAATTTTGTGTTTCAGTGGCTGCGTCTGCGTGACCTGGATAATGTGGACCCTGATAGAGAGATTTTTCCAGAATATAACCCGGCTTTACTGGAAGCCTTTCGAGAAGAAATCAAATTGTTTGCCGGTAGTATATTCAGTGCAGACCGAAGTATTGTTGAGCTGATCACTGGCGACTATACCTTCCTTAATGAAGACCTGGCTATGCATTACGGAATCAGGGACGTTAAGGGAGATCATTACCGCCGGGTTACATTGAATGACGAGGCGCGATTTGGGCTTCTCGGTACCGGAGGGGTACTGATGGTGACGTCTTATGCCAACAGAACTACCCCGGTAATCCGTGGTGCCTACATCATGGAAAATTTTCTCGGCGTACCACCTGCTGCACCGCCCCCGAATGTTGAAGCTTTTCCTGAAACTCCTGAAGGGGCTACTGTATCGTTAACTGTCCGGGAACGTCTTGAAATGCATCGTGCGAACCCCGCCTGCGCTGGTTGCCATGATGTGATGGATCCACTGGGATTGGCCCTGGAAAATTACGATGCAGTAGGACAATGGCGTGATCGCGATAGCGATGCGGGGAATATTCCTATTGATGCTTCGGGTCAATTGGCAGATGGTACTCCTTTGATTGGGGTCAATGACCTGCGTGAAGCGTTGGTGGAAAGACCTGGCCAATTTGTGCAGACCTTCACAGAAAAGCTGATGACTTATTCCCTCGGCAGATCGGTGGAGTATCATGATATGCCAGCGGTAAGGAAAATCGTTCAATCTGCCGCTAATAATAGTTACAGGTTTTCATCCATTGTGATGGGTGTGATAAACAGTGATCAGTTCAGAATGATCACTGTGCCAGAAAATGATCAGGAAATTGGAAGTTTATAAGCTACCCTGACTCAATGACGAGTAGAGGAGAAGATTAATGTTTATTACTAAAAAGCACTTACCAAGAAGGACTTTTTTAAAGAGTGCTGCCGCCTCGGTTTCATTGCCTCTGCTTGAGGCCATGATTCCGGCAAGTACAGCCCTGGCACAAACGGCCGCCAATACTGGGCCACGAATGGGTTTCTTTTACTTCCCACATGGCGCAGTAATGGACAACTGGACACCTGAAACTGTGGGCAGAGAATTTGAATTGAAATCTATATTACAACCGCTCGAGCAGCATCGTGACTACCTCACCATCGTCTCAAATTTGGAAAACAAGCGGGCATACGGTCCGGTGCATGCGATCACGCCTGGCACCTGGTTGACCGGTTCTGCGCCGCGAATTAGTCATGAACCTTTTGGTGGGATCACCATCGACCAGATGGCAGCCCGGCATATTGGGCAGAATACACCGCTGCCATCCATCGAAGTTTCCACGGAGTCCAGTGGGGCGGCCGGGTCCTGTGATCGGGCTTATGGCTGCAGCTATGCCGGTACAATTTCCTTCCGTACACCCACTACGCCTTTGCCGATGGAAAACAATCCGCGCAAATTATTCCAAACGCTGTTTGGCGTAGGCGATAACGCAGAAGAGCGGGAGCGTCTTGCCAGCCAGACCAGAAGCATTCTTGATCTCATGCTGGAAGAATCAAACCAATTGGCAAAACAATTAGGCGCAGCTGATCAGGCGGTGATGAGTGACTATCTGGAAACCGTCAGGGAAATTGAACGCCGGGTACAGAAAACGGCCGAGCATGATCTTTCACATATTGAGCTGCCTGACGCACCTCTTGGAATTCCGGGTTCATTTGATGATCATATCAATTTACAAATGGATCTGATCCTGCTTGCATATCAAGGCAATATCACTCGCATCGCCAGCATGATGTTGGCGGCAGAGGTAAGCAACCAGACCTATAACCATGTGGGGGTGTCTGATGCATTCCATCCGCTTTCACACCACCAGAACGACGCCAACAAGATCGGTCGCTTGTTGCGCATCCAGGAATATCACAGCAGAGTCTTTGCCAGTTTTGTGGATAAGCTGGCAACTATGCCGGATGGTGACAAAGGCTCCATGCTAGACAATTCCATTCTTTTATATGGCAGCAATATGAGCAATAGTAATGCCCATGACCACTACCCACTACCATCGGTCATTGTTGGTAAAGGCGGCGGCACCATTCGTGGTGGCCAACATATAGCCGCAGGAGAAAGAACTCCGGTCTCTAATATGATGCTGACAATTCTTGATCGCATTGGCCTGCATGAAGAATCATTAGGCGATTCAACGGGACGATTTGAAGAAGTATAAAAATAGAGACAAGAGGTAAGAGGCAAGAGGCAAGGAAAGCTCCTAGAAATTTTATGCTGATATTACTGGCAAAGGTATTTACTAATAATGTTTAAAAAAGACTACGTACTGGGAGTTTTACTTCTTGCCTCTTGTCTCTTGCCTCTTGCCTCTGCATTTGGTCAGGACGGCTCTGAAGCTCAGCTTCTGGCTCTGGTTAGTGCTGGCGAGACAGCAGCGGCGCTGGAGCTGATCGGCCGCAGTACAGATGTGAACCAGTCCCAGCCAGATGGCACAACAGCACTGCACTGGGCTGTGTACTACGCTGATGAGGCGCTGGTACGCCAGCTCATTCGTCGCGGAGCGCAAGTCACTGCCCGTAATGAGTTTGGTGCCACACCCCTGTCCCAGGCAGCCATTATCGGTAATCCGGGTATCATCGACAGGCTGTTGGACGCAGGCGCAGATGCCAACGAAGCCGGTGCTGATGGTCAGACTCCCCTGATGGTTATCGCACGTTCAGGCAATATTGAAGCAGCGGAAACTCTGGTGAATGCGGACGCCGATGTGAATGTTGTGGAAAAATGGCGCGGGCAGACAGCGCTCATGTGGGCAGCCGCCCAGCAGCAACCGGAGATGGTTGCATTCCTTCTAGCGAATGGCGCAGATCCAGATGCTCAGTCTTTTCCCAATAACTGGGAGCGGCAAGTAACTGCAGAGCCACGCATGAAAGTATTGCCTGCTGGTGGCTTAACACCATTACTTTATGCGGCTCGTGAAGGATGTTCTGAATGCACACGTTTGTTAATAGAGGCGGGTGCTGATATTAACAAGACTGATCCGGAGTCAATTACGCCATTGTTGATGGCCAATCTGAATGCCAATTGGGATTCTGCAAAATTGCTGATCGAAGCGGGTGCCTGGTTGGATAAATGGGATTTCTATGGTCGCAATCCCTTATATGCAGCAGTGGATTACAGCACACTGCCACACGGCGGTAGATCAGACAGATTATCTGACGACCTGACAACAGCACAAGAAATCATTGCCCTGGTACTGGAAAAAGGTGGCAATCCAAATCTGCAGTTGAAACTGTTTCCACCCTACCGGGCTTTAGGTGCAGACCGCGGGGCAGACGGGCTTTTGCGTACGGGAACTACAGCGTTGTTCAGGGCCACCCGTGGAGCCGATATCCCTACCATGAAATTGCTGCTGGAACATAACGCGTTGGTGAATTTGTCCCAGGAAAATGGCGTGTCCCCTTTAATTGTCTCTTCAGGATATCGAGCTAGTGCCATTGATACCAGGGGTCGTTTTCGTACTGAAATCCAGGCACTTGAAGCAACAAAACTCCTGCTTGCCTACGATGCTGATGTCGAATCCAGGACCGAAGGTGGACAGACAGCTCTGTTCGGTGCGGCGACGAATGGCTGGAACGAAATGGTAAAATTGCTGATTGAATATGGCGCAGATGTAACCGCAACTGATGACCAGGGAAACACAGTGGTTGATGCGGCGATGGGCAGGGCAGGCCGATTTGGTCGTGGTGCTGGAGGTGATCAGCATCTGGAGACTGCCGCAATGTTAGAGCAGATGATTTTAGCTCAAAACTGATTTTCTTTTTTTCATCAATCCGTACTCCGTTACGGCTTGAACCCCATCCTGTAATATCCTCGAATATCAAAGCACAGAAATAATTCGAAAAAATGCCGCCCCTCTACTACACTAAAATTACTCAGTAGAGGAATTTTGATTTATGGCATTAACATCTTTTAAAGATATCCGGAAGCTGGCAGAAGAAAGAAAGGGTGGCAAAAAAGCCCTTGATGTTTTGCTAGCTGCGCACAAACCGGTGACTGTAAAAAAGCTTGCCGCTATTTCCGATGACCGTTACCTAGCGAAAATGACTGAATGTATTTTTAATGCAGGCTTCAACTGGAAAGTCGTTCGGAACAAGTGGGATGGTTTTGAAGGAGCTTTTCATGGATTTAATCCACAAGGGCTGGCCCATATGTCGCCGGAAAAATGGGAAGCCTATGTGGAAGATACTCGCATCGTACGCAACTGGATCAAGATTAAAGCTGTGCTCGATAATGCCCATTACCTTATGGAAGAAGCAGACAGGCATGGTAGTTTCGGCAAGTTTTTTGCGCAGTGGCCTGCCAGTGACCAGGTAGGGTTGATGGAATACCTGAAGAAAAATGCCTCTCGGTTAGGCGGCAATACCTGCATGTACTTTATTCGTTTCATTGGCAAGGATGGTTTCATACTCAGTCAGGACGTTGTGGGTCGACTCAAGGCTTCTGGACTGGAAATCAAGGACCAGCCCATCAGTAAAAAGGATTTGAAGGCTTGCCAGGAAGCCTTTAATACCTGGCATGAAGAGACAGGCCTGCCTTATATGCACCTGTCTCGAATTTGCGGGATGTCCATCGGTAAGAATTATGTGCCGGAATAAGGTGCGGGGAACGGGAGACAGGAGACAGGATGCAGGATGCAAGAGGTATCCTGGCGATTTAAGTTAAATTTAAAATCCTGTAGGGAATTTTAACCCTTTAATTGGTGGGACCTGAATGCGCTACAACCTTGTGCATCCTGCATCCTGCATCTTGTGTCCGTTTCGCCTTTCTGCCTACAATCATTACCATGAAACTTAATGATTCCTGCGTTTGCGGCAGCGGTAAAAAATTTAGTAGTTGCTGCGAGCCCTTCCTGAGCAGTAAAGCAAAACCCAGAACTGTCAAACAGCTTGTGCGCTCCCGCTACTCCGCCTATGCCCTGGGGCAGGCAGAGCACAGAGATTACCTGGTGCGCACATGGCATCCGGCTACCGTTCAACATATTCGTATGGCAGACTTGATTGCTGATGGGCACCAATGGAAAAGCCTGGAAATTCTAAATTCAAAACAGAAAGGTGACCTGGGTAGGGTGGAATTCAAGGCGACGTATTCCGTCGATGACGGGCCTGAGCAGGTCCATCATGAAATATCGGCATTTCACCGGCATAAGGGATCCTGGCTATACCTGGAAGGTGAAGTCAGTGAAGAATCAGTCTGATCACACAAGCCTGCTCTGAAAGAAAATAATTATGAGCAATAAGAAATTAAAGAGGCGTGGAAATTATCAATACTGACACCGAAAAGAATGATACTGAAATTTCCAGTACTGAAAAGAAACCCGGGAAGCTGACATGCCCGGCCTGCCATGAACCACTGCCATTGACTCTGGTTTTTTTCTGATGAACTGAAAAAACATCAATGTGCAAAATGTACCAACTGGGTCATGCCCACCAGGAAATCGGTGTCACGTATAAAATTGATCGTGGGCTTGTTCGGTTTTGTAACTGGAATTCCTCTGGGTGCTTTTTGTACCTATCTTTGGTTCGGAACTTCCCAGCCGCTGTTTGCAGTGTACTTTCTGTTTTTTGGTACAGCCACCATCCTGGGTATTGTCACGCTTTATGCCAAGGCTAGGATCAAATTTTTCCTGTGTTGAACAGGCGCTTATAAACTGCAGACATCTTTGCCTTTCACAAACGCGGGTCTTTCACTGACACGTTTGCGCCAGTCTTCAACATTCTTATACGATCCCATATCAAGATATTCCCACGCATCGTAAAATTCAGCGCAGCAATTTACCCAGGGCACCATGGAGATGTCGACAATGCTGTAGTCATCCACGATGAATTTACGACCGTTCAGCCTCTTGTCCAACACCCCCAGTAATTTTTTGACCTCTTTTGTGTAGCGCTCCAGCGGATAGTCGTCTTGCAGCTTACCGCGCATGAATTTATAGAAATGCCCGAACTGACCAAAGAAAGGACCAATATGGCCTATCTGAAACGTCAGCCACTGAATATGCTCCATACGATCAAGGTAATTCTGGGGCAACAACTGACCGGTTTTATCTGCAAGGTAAATCAGGATGGCGGCGCTTTCACACAGAGCAACACGTTTTCCTTCGGGCCCAATGGGATCTATGATGGCGGGAATTTTTCCATTGGGGCTGAACACGATGTACTCTGGATCCTGCTGGTCGTCTTCAAGGATATTGATCAGGTGAGGCTCGTAACTTAATCCCATTTCTTCCAGTGCTATACTGATTTTCTGGCCATTGGGTGTGGCCATCGAATACAACTGAATAACATCCGGTTTTGTAGGTGCCCAACGTGAAGGAAAGGAAACTTCTGACATGATGATGTCTGCCTGAATCAAAGTGTGAGTTTATAATTATAGTGTATGCACAAGACCAGAGGCTCCCTAAAAATAATCAGAGAAACTAGTTAAGTGGAATTACTCCCTGCAATAGAAATAGAAAGCCAATCAAACGCCACAGCATCCGTGATCTGGTTACATGGCCTGGGTGCTGATGGTCACGATTTCGAGCCCATCATCCCTGAACTGAAACTACCAGATTCAATGGCGGTACGTTTCATACTACCCCATGCGCCTACCAAACCTATTACGATCAATGGCGGTGTGGTCATGCCAGCCTGGTTTGATATTCTGGAGCATGGCGAGCGTCATATCGATGTGGCTCAGTTGCTTGCTTCAACTGCTGAAATTCATAAATTCATCGACAGGGAAGTTGAAAGAGGCATTGCCAGCGAACAGATTCTCCTGGTGGGCTTTTCACAGGGGGGTGCTGTCTGCCTGCAGGCCGGTTTGACTTATGACAAGCCACTAGCCGGTATTCTTGGCTTATCCACCTTCTTTCCCACGGCAGAAGCAGTGGTTCCCCATCCTGCCAATGCCAGTCTGCCGATCCAGATTTTCCATGGTACTTTAGACCCACTCTTGCCTGAGTGGATGGCAGAAAATACAATTAAGTACCTGAAAAAGCTGGGTTATACGCCTGGTTATAAAACCTACCCCATGCCTCATAGTGTGTGCACTGAAGAGATCGCTGATATCTCGGATTGGCTACAGAAAACCTTGATTTAAAGCGCTCTTGTGGCCTGCACCTTTCTTTTACAGGCTCTGTCATTCCGGCTACACTCAGCCATCGCACATTCCAAAGTATTATGAATCTGACCAGCTACTATTTATTTTATTGTTTGAATCGCTTATTGAAAAATACGCTTAGTGAATAAAAAGTACAGAGACCATTTTAAGGAAAGACTATTTATGCTTTTCCTGTTCTTGAAGAAACTATTCATTTTCTCAAGTAGAGCAACAATTGTATTGGCGGCCACACCTCTATTGGCCCAAGACATTGTGACATCCCCTGCCTTTTCCGATACCGAACTGACGCTTCAGGCAGACTTTGATAATGGCAGCACTATATACGACAACGCTTGCGCCGCCTGTCACGGGGAAACCGGGCAGGGCGGTCAGGGCGGCGGACCAGCCCTGACCGGGAATGCAAGTTTGAGTCAAGCCATACTGGTTATTCACGATGGCCGTAATACCATGCCTGCTTTCGATGTGTTTACGCAGCAACAGCTAATTGATATCAGCACCTTTGTTGTTGAACGACTAAATCAATAAAGTTGCTTTTTTTTGAATATTCATTAATTAATAATTAGTAAAAAAAGGTAGCGAGGAATTTTTTCTACTGGTAAGGCGAAAGTGTACGGAGGAAAGGCGCGTATATGTTAATACGTTACTGACTGAGTACACTCGAGTTCCGGGGCCTAGCGAGAGCTTTCCACCAGACGCCCCACCCAGCGTTGAATTTGCCATGTTCCCCACGGTCTATGATGTACCTTTTCATTATGACCAGTAATGGCAATTCGGCATCAGCAAGCCGCTGAGAAAACCACTGAGAAAATCACTCAAATGCCGCCAAGCCATTGAAAATAAATGAGAAAATACTGGCTGAGCGGTTACTCTTTTGATAATCCAGGTCATTTCCTGTCTTTTTACTCTCTATAAAAACAGTCAAGCTGAGAAGTGAGTCAAATTAATTCCTCCCGGTATTAAGTACATTCTGATTGTGTGGTTGAAAGATGTCTGGAATGACAAAACGCTTGCTCATCTTTCAACGTATTACATCAATTCATGGTCGGGTATTTTTCCCGGTTAAAAAATACAGGTTGGGCTAGATAATGGTCTGTAGTATTGAGCACTGTTTGCCCGGATATTTACCATGCTGTTAAAAATGGGAGAGACTCTTGGGCTTGGCGAAGAAAGTTTCAGAATGATTGCTGACACATCCCCTGTCGCCCTTATTATTAGCCGCATCTCGGACGGCATAATTCAGTACGCCAACCTTCAGGCCTGCCAGTTATTTAATACATCAGCCAGTGAATTGATTGATACCAGTATCATAAGTCTCTTCAGTTCCTACAGTAATGATCAGTTTGTACTTTCTTTTCTTAGCGCCGGCCAGGATGTTAAAAACCGCGAAATCTTTTTCCAGGCCAATAATGAAGAACCTATGTGGCTATCACTCAACACCAACACCTTGGTACTGGAACAGGAAAAAGTTATCTGCAGCGCCCTATTGGATGTAACTGAGGCCCACGAATTATCTCGACAATTAAGTTACCACGCGACCTATGATGATTTAACAGGGCTTGTGAACCGGCGAGAGTTTGAAGATCGACTATAGGAAGTCATCGAAACGACGCATCTGAAGCAAACCGATAATGTATTGTGTTACCTCGACCTCGATCAGTTCAAGGTAATCAATGATACCTGCGGGCATATGGCGGGCGATGAACTGCTCAGACAGTTATCACAGGTACTGCACCGTTGCGTGCGTCGTGACGATACCCTGGCCAGGCTCGGTGGTGATGAATTTGGCGTTCTGTTTGAAAACTGTCCGTTGGAAAATGCCATGACAACTGCTGACAACATTCGCCAGGTAGTGCAGGAATTTCGTTTCATCTGGGAAGAGACCACTTTCAATATAGGCGTCAGCATCGGACTTACTCCCATCTCCACCGAAGGGGAAACTATTTCAGATGTGTTGCGCCGCGCAGACACGGCCTGTTATGCCGCCAAGGAAGCTGGCAGGAATCGAATCCATGTGTACCACATTGATGATGCTGAACTAGAGGAGCGTCACGGTGAAATGCGGCTGGTATCCAGTATCAATTCCGCCCTGGATGAAGGTCGTATGGAGTTATGGCAACAGTCCATTTCTCACGTGGATCACTTGAACACGGTGCAAGACAAGGGCAATAGCCATTTCGAACTACTACTGCGTATGCGTGAAAGAGATGGCACTCTGGTTAGCCCTGATAATTTTCTGCCTTCTGCGGAGCGCTATGACCTGGCAACCCGTATAGACCGCTGGGTTCTGGATGCTGTTTTTAACTGGTTCAGAAAATACCCTGAACAATTAGAAGAGATGGGATTTTGCTCTATTAACTTGTCTGGCCAATCTCTTGGAAATGAAAAATTTCTTCAGGAAATCGTGGATCAGTTTCGCCTTTCAAATCTGCCTGCTGAGAAATTCTGTTTTGAAATTACGGAAACAGCGGCAATACTCAATCTGAATAATGCCAGCCAGTTTATTAAAACCCTGAAAAAACTTGGCTGCAGTTTTGCGCTTGATGATTTTGGCAGCGGCTTGTCATCGTTCGCCTACCTGAAAAGCCTGCCAGTAGACTTTGTCAAAATTGACGGCTTCTTTGTCAAAGACGTTGTCACTGATCCGGTCGACCTGGCGATGGTCAAAGCCATCAACGACATGGCCCACGCCATGGGCAAGCAGACCATTGCGGAATTCGTCGAAGACAAGGAAATTCTGGAAAAGCTCATTGCTTTGGGCGTCGATTATGTGCAAGGCTTTGGTATTGCACAACCGATGCCGCTGATCAATGAGCAAACCAGATAAACCACCAGCCACCAGTGACCAATCACCAGCAGACAGCCAGGATTCTGGCTCAAGCGTTACGCCTTTTATAAAGCTGGATTGCGTTACACACAGTTACACTGAAAGTGATTCTGTTCACACGGTTCTGAAAAAAACCAGCCTTTCTATACACCACAGTGAAAAAGTGGCCTTGTTGGGTCGTAGCGGATCCGGAAAATCCACGCTGTTGAATCTGATTAGTGGTATCGATCTTCCTGACAACGGCCGAATTCATTTTGACGGAATGGACATTGTCAGTCTGGACGAAACTGCACGTACAATTTTCCGCCGCCAGCACATCGGATTTATCTATCAGTTTTTTAACCTCGTCCCCAGTCTCACCGCCTTGGAAAACGTGGCTTTGGCTTTGGAGCTTAATGGCATTACCGGCAAGCTGGCACGCGAACGCAGCCTGAGTATGCTGGAACGCCTTGGTATTGCGGATCGGGCACAGCAATTCCCAACCCGGCTTTCCGGGGGAGAACAACAGCGGGTTGCCATCGCCAGAGCGCTGGTGCACAGCCCGGCCGTTGTGCTGGCGGATGAACCTACCGGAAATCTGGATGCGAAAAGCGGCTCGGAAGTATTGAACCTGCTCAATGACACTGTGGTCGATAGCGGCTGTGCGTTGTTGCTGGTCACCCACAGTTTGACGGTGGCACAAACCGCAGATCGGGTGCTTACCCTGGAAGAGGGCACTATTTCGGAGCAGGTTGGTGACTTTGCCTGGTAAGTCTACTGGCTGGTCGTTATTGCGACGCAGTGCCTGGCGTTATGCCTTGCAGCATCGCTGGCAAACGGTGCTTAATATTCTTGGCATCCTTATTGGCGTGATGATGGTGGTGGCTGTCGACCTTGCCAACACAAGCGCACGGCAGGCTTTCGATGCTTCCATAGAAATCCTCAATGGCAATATCACTCATCAGATAGTCGGTGGTTCGGACGGGGTACCGGAAGTTGTTTTTACCCGACTGAAAACCGAGTTGGGCATCAGAAGGGCAGCACCATCACTCAGTGGTCAGGTAAGAGTCAATAGTAGTGAGCTTACGTTGGTCGGCATGGATGTGATCAGTGAAGGTTCAATGCAACGCCAACGGCCTGGATTACCGGATGGCGCGCTTTCTGTGACGGGTGATTTCCTTGCCGCACTTGGTAATCAAAACACGGTAATTCTTGAACAGAAATTGGCAGCTAGGTTGGGGTTGCAGGCAGGGGATGACTTTACCCTGTTTACTTTTTCGGGTTCGCATGTTGCAAAAGTTGCCGCTGTTTTTGCTGTGCCGGAGGCTACTGATATCACAGGGGATATCCTTTTGGCGGATATCGCTTCTGCGCAAAATATTTTGGGCAGGTCGGGTAGGTTGGACAGCATTGACCTGGCTTTTAATGAAGCCAATGATGCAGCGCTGAATGACGACATGCTGCGGCAATTGCGTAATTGGCTTCCTGCCAACCTTTTGCTGGTTGAATCTCAGGCCCGCAATGACAACCTGCGGCAGATGAGTGAAGCCTTTCATATCAATTTGCTGGCGATGAGCCTGTTGTCTTTGCTCGTGGCGGCTTTACTTATTTACAACACAGTGACTCTGTCCGTTATACAGCGCCGGGAGACCCTGGGAATTTTTCGCGCTCAAGGAGTAACCCAGCAACAGGTCTTTACCCTGGTGCTATTGGAAAACGGAGTTATTGGTCTGATTGCAAGTGTGCTTGGTGTCACTGCCGGCTATTTCCTCGGGCGTTTTCTGGTCACTATGGTCACTGGTACTGTGGATTCCCTGTATTTCAATCTGGCGATTACCGATTTTATTCTTGACCCTCTGGTACTGGTAAAAGGATTGCTTCTGGGTATTTTGCTGAGTCTGTGTTCCTCTGCATTGCCTGCCTGGTACGCCGCCCGCTGCAAACCAGTCACATTGCAACATCATGCAGCCCAGGGCAGCGACTGGAAACGCTTTATTCCTCGCCTTGCCCTTGGCGGTCTGGCGCTTATGGGACTCGGGGGATGGCTGTTGTTGCCAGAATATGGCTCGCTAGTGACGGGCTTTTTTGCACTGACTTTGGTGGTCGCCGGGTTTTGCCTGTTAGTCCCCCTGTGTGTTTACGGCCTTCTGAGTGCCAGCTTGATGGTAGGGAGCTCTTGGCTGAAATTGTCCGGAGTAATGGCATTAAGGAGCGCCCGTTCTGCCATTAACCGTACTTCTCTTGCTGTTGCTGCGTTGTGCGTGGCTGTATCTGTCACAGTAGGTGTTGGTGTGATGGTCGGCAGTTTCAGGGGCACCGTGATTCTCTGGCTTGAGCAATCGCTTCCTGGGGATATCCAGCTCATTGTTCAGTCTGCTCCAGTAATAGGTGAAGGTATATCCATGGATTTGCGAAGAGAGCTTGCCGACCTGAATGGCATCAATGGAGTGCATCATTTCGTACTGGAGGAAATTGAATCTGAATTTGGTTTAATAAGATTGGGCATGAACGGGCTCCCTGCCCAGGAAAAATTTCTGATCAAAAACACAACTGACAATGGCCTGGAAGATTTTGATGCTGGGCAAGGTGTGTTTATTTCAGAGCCGATGGCCTATCTGCAGGAACTGGAACTTGGCGATTCCATTGAGCTGTTAACCCGCTCGGGCATGACGGACTTTCCTATTTTGGGTATCTTTTATGATTACACGTCCGGATTCGGGATGGTGCATATGCCTGAGTCGCTCTATTCGAGGCATTGGGAAACAGATCTGGTAACACGTGTCACACTCGAACTTGTCGGCGGTAGTGATGAGGCTACGGTGCTGGCTGAGATCGAAGCCCTGCTTGCAGACAGGGCAGGCAGTTACACTTTGGTGTCCAATCGTCAGTTAAGGCAATTAACGCTGCAAATATTTGATCGTACTTTTGCCATTACCAATGTGCTGAGATTATTGGCGATTCTGGTGGCATTCGTCGGTGTTGTCAGCACTTTGATGGCTTTGCAACTGGAAAAGGGCAGGGAGTTTGCCATTCTGCGAGCAACCGGCATGACACCTGCGCAGACTTCAGGGCTTATCCTCAAACAAACTACAGTGCTGGGCATTATCGCAGGCTTGCTCGCTTTGCCTCTGGGTCTGTTGATGTCCGATATCCTCATTGATGTGATCAACCGCCGCTCCTTTGGCTGGACCATGCAGCATTTCCTGCCGGAACGGGTGCTGCTGGAAGGGGTGTTACTGGCTGTTGTCGCGGCCGTGCTCGCGGGGCTCTATCCTGCCTGGCGTGCTGGACGTATCAAAACAGCGCTAGCATTGCGTGAGGAATAAAGCCGAATGATTAATTGTTGATAATGATTACTTATATCTTATTAAACTCAAGTCACCTCTGGCGTAATATCCTTGGCCTGTTTCTGTGCGCAATAACGCTTTGCGCCTGTGACAACACCGGTTTACAGGAATCCCAAAATCCCCGCCCATCACCAGCCGATTATCTGGGCAGTGAAATTGTGGATGGGTACCTGCGTGCAGTTGAGCCACCCAACTTTTCCTTCCCGGAAGACCACGGCCCCCATCCGGGTTACCGCAATGAATGGTGGTACCTGACCGGCAACCTGGAAACTGAAACCGGCAGGCGCTTTGGCTACCAGGTCACTTTTTTCAAAAATGCCCTGCGCCCGGAATCAGACAATGACTGTTCAGGTGGCAATGCCTGGTGCACGAATCATCTTTGGATGGGGCATGCAGCAGTCAGCGATATCGATAGTGCCACCCACTATGCCGCCGAAATTTTTACCCGTCAGGAGCCGGATCTGGCAGGGGCAGTAACAACACCTTTCCGGGTCTGGATTCAGGACTGGCAAATGTTTGCGCTTGGGAATGAGTTTCCCTGGGAGCTGGAAGTATTTGCTGATGACTTTGCCCTGACGCTGCAACTGTCGGCATTCAAGCAACCCGTGTTGCAGGGTGATAGGGGGCTGAGCCAGAAAAGTCCTGAACCAGGAAATGCCTCCTACTATTACAGCATGACCAGACTTCCAACCCAGGGGCAGGTTCATTTACAAGGAGAAAGCTATGATGTGGCAGGCCAAAGCTGGCTGGACCGGGAGTGGAGCACGAGTGCTCTGGCCTCTGACCAGAGTGGCTGGGATTGGTTTTCCTTGCAGCTTACAGATGGCACAGAACTTATGTATTACCAGCTGCGAGATGGCCTGGGTAGTACGCATTCAAACAGCAGCGGTAATTTCACCAGCCTAATGGGTCTGCAGGTAATTATAAGCCCGGAAGACATTCAGTTAGAAGAGCAGGTTCACTGGCTGGCATCTGATGGTACTTCCTACACTACTCAGTGGCGTATGGAGTATGCAGACAATGACTGGATTATTCAGGCGGCCTTTGATGATCAGCTGATGGATGTCACGTTTCAATATTGGGAAGGGGCGGTGGATATTATTGATGGGGTATCAGGGGAAAAAATTGGGCAGGGTTATCTGGAAATGGTGAGATAACAAAAAAAGGGCAGATTTATTTTTCATCCTTCTTTATTCGGTCGTAAGCAGCACCAAAACAAATCTCTAGGGCAACACCAACGCCAATACCTGTACCAATATTGTCAAATAATGTTTCCCCAAATGCTGCACCCAAGACTATGCCGAAAGTAAGACCGATACCGATATAATGATTTGAGTCCTTATTGTCCTTTTTATTACTCATTATGACTCACCTTTTGCAGCTCTAGTTCTGAACCTTACGTAACCGATTAGTTGGAAAAGTAACCAGGCTACAACAATTGTTGCGACACCAAATACCCACAGATAGCTAATAATATCTTCCATATTCTAATAACGCTTATTTAACTAATAAACTTAGCGGGCATCTTATTGGGGCGACTGTGAAGCTAGAGTCCAAGCCCAAAGAGCGCTATTAAGGAATTTATTATGAAGTTTTAACAGAATATGAATATGATTTTTTATCGCTACATTCAAAATAGCCCCGTTCTAAATAGTGAACATTAATCACTAAATCAGACAATTGTTCGTTCCCAATGATGAACTCTATCTGTTTGACGTCTGGTGTAAGGGGATGATCAAGTGCTTCTAGAGGGAAGGCGTATTCATAAAGAATGTCGTCTTCTTTCTGGGCAAATACTTGAAAAAAGACAGCCTCATTAAGTTCTTTTGGGAATAGTAAGCTGGCTTGGGTATGTAAATTATCTATAGCGACAAAATACCACTCAATACTATCTTTCGGCGTTTCGGCTTCAATATGCGTTAGCCCATCGCTAACACAATTTCTTTGTGCCCCAAACAGGTTGGAACTTAAGAAAGCCAGTGTAAACAGAAAAATTCTCATCATTCCCTTTATAACCTGCTCCAACGCTTCTAACTATAGCAACCGTGTTGCCCTAAATGTAGGCTAAGTTGAAACAGTTATATTTGCATGCTGCTCCGGACGTTGGCGTGGACCATTGAGCACATTGCCAATGAGTGTATAGCGCACCCATTTGTCGTAGGTCCAGAACAGGATGGGTGTGGCAATGGCGAGAATCAGGGGAAACTTGATTGCCCAGTGCAATGGCACTTGCATAAAAGCTGTTTGCAGAAAGAAAAGTACCGGTATGTGGGCAATAAAAATCCAGTAAGAGGCGTCGGCTACATAGCGGCGTGTAGCATTTTCCTGATCAAAGAATTTCATGCCGGCTCCTACCAACCCAAGAATCCAGCACCAGGAAGCCAGGGAATAGCAAAAGGCAAAAAGCAGTTTGTCTGAATCAATGACCACGCTGATAACAAAGGGCTGTTGTTCAAGCCATCTGGTGCTGATGATGGTCATGACCAAGGCAAGACCCAGATACAGTTGCCAGTGGTTCTTTATAATCACTAAACATTCTCGCTTCCTATCAAATACCCAGCCCACAAAAAATGCCAGGCCGTAAATGAAAAATGCCGGGGCTTCATTCCAGACAGCTTCTGTGGGAGTTGGAATGCCGGCCCAAAATACCCAGTTTTCCCGCAGGAAAAACACCCAGGTTGAAATTGCAGTAGCAAGAAGCACCAACAGGTGATACCTGCACAAAAAATAAACAAAGGACGTCACCGCATTCATCAGCCGCTCTTTTACATCGAGTTTTGACAGAAATTTAGAGCAGGCCACAGCGATAAAATAGAACCACAACAAATAATACAAAAACCAGAAATGCATGAGGATAGGGCCAGGCGGAGCAGAATCTTGTCCTGCCTGCATAACGTCCAGGTATTCAGCACCATAAAGTTTACTGGCAGCCCAAAGGGTGACAGGCACTATTAATAGAAGTGATGGTATCCAGGCCACTCCCATAGGCAGCGCTATTCGTTTCATGCGGTCTTTCAAAAAGGCTTGTGAGCCTTTGCGATGCAGAGAAAGATGGGCAAAAAAACCTGCGATCAGGAAAAAGACTGTCATCCGGAACATATGCAGCACATAAAACATGAAGGTCAAGGTCATGCTTTTCGAGGTGTCGGAAATAGGAAATCCCAGCTCAACAAGGCCTGGCCAGAATGACATACTGCCATGCACCAGCAAACCCAGTAGCAGGGCAAATCCTCTGATGGCATCCAATGCATGTAAACGTGTCTTTTCCATCTTCTACGTATTTTCCAGATTAGCTGGCCAGGTGTAATAATGGTTTGAATTGTAGATACTTTTCCACAATGTTTACACACTTCCTGAGACTTAATCATTACAATGGCCGACGATTTAAACCAATGTCTTTGTAAGCAAAACCTCAACTTGAATCTTCAGGGGATGTAGTTTACTTTACACGTGTTTCTACGGACTGTTGTCAGATGGAAGCGAGATTTTGCAAGATATCAATAGTCTTTAGAAAATCATGAGGGGGCACATAATAAGACCGGCTTTAAGCGGCGCATTCACTTGATACTGATCAATCAATCAATATTTAGTTACTGCTTGGTCTGTTCCGTGTCATCACCATTAAGTTATAATTCTGGGAAATAACCAGATTGTCTAGCGGATATTAACTATGGGTTTTTTAATTTGGCTTGAAGAAAGTTCCTTGGGAATTTTCATTCGGGAGTCGCTCTGGGGTTATCCCATTGTCCTCTCCAGCCATGCAGTAGGCATGGCAACCGTAATGGGTGTTGTAGTGGCCCTTAACTTCAGGGCGCTGGGCTATGCCAAGGGCATTTCGATGCTGGCCTTTGATAAATTATTCATCATTGGCTGGGTTGGATTCATTATGAATCTTATCTCAGGGCTCATTCTGTTCTGTAACACGCCCACTACTTATTTCTTTCAGGGTTCGTTTCAGTTGAAGATTGCCTTTATCGTGGCAGGAGGCATTCTGATGAAAGTGGTAATGAACAGTGTCAGAGGTGAAACCAGTGAAAACCTGATCAAGGTTTTTTCTACCGCATGTATTGCTTTTTGGTTTGGTGGTGTCATCACCGGCCGCTTGATGGCTTATCTTTAAGGGGGTGACGCACTATGGATTATGATACTTATGCACCACTAGCCTCCTGGTTTGAAGCCACTTGGGTAGGTGATCAGATGCGCAATATCTTCTGGCTCTTTCCTCTGATGGAGACCATTCACTTTTGTGGCCTGACGGTTATGTTTGGTTCCCTGCTAGTGATCGATGTCCGTGTTGTCGGTTTTGGGCGCTTCATTAATATGGATGCTGCACTGAAATTTATTCCGATTGCCATTGGCGCTTTTCTTGTAAACCTGATTACGGGCATTGCCTTTTTGTGTGCAGACCCGTTCCGGTATTTTCCGAACATTGCCTTCCAGTGGAAGTTGGGCCTGATTGTTATTGCTGGCCTGAACGCCCTCTGGTTCTGGTTTGGTGAGCACGATGTATTAAAGCAGTTGGCGGATGGTGAGGATGCGGAATTCCGTGCCAAGGTTATCGCTGGGCTTTCAATCGCAATTTGGGTAGGCGTCATTATCTTCGGACGCATGATTCCCTACGTTGAATATTAAAAGTTATTCATAATTAAAAAAAGAGGACTTCAGTCCTCTTTTTTTTGTTTTGAAAAACTGGGTAAGCGCAGTAGCCACCTGTGCGCTGCTTTGTTGGGCGACCTGAGGCCGCCTTTTACCGCGCACAAACATCTTTTATCCTTGTTTATAGACTATTCTTCCAAATTACTCCGTTTAAAAAGCATAACGAATGAGCGCCAAAGCTGCCGAACGATCACGTCTTATTGTGTCCGAACCCATCAGGCCGCTGCTGCTTCGTTTAACGTTTTCAGCCCTTATCGGCAACGTGGCCATGCACCTGATGGGTATCGTGGATACCTTTTTTATTAGCCGCCTGGGCACTGCCGAGCTGGCAGCTGCCAGCTTCGCGATTCCTATCTACATGATCTATGTGAGCATGGCGTTGGGTATTGGCATGGGCATGAGCTCCCTCAATTCACGCCTGATCGGCGAAAGCCGGTTTGCCGATTCCTCACGGCTGATTAGTGAAGGTCTGATGTTTGCCCTGGCGTTTGCTGTGACTGCAGCCCTGTTAGGGTCATTGATTATTGACCCGCTATTCCGGTTATTAGGCGCGGATGCACGCACACTTCCGTTAATTCGTGATTACATGAATATTTTATTGTTGGGTTTGCCACCTTTGATGCTTGTGATCATTGGCAACAGTACGTTTCGCTCCATGGGCAATATAAAAATGTCAGCCACCTTGGCAGGCTGTCTGTCTCTGTTGAATATCATTCTGGATCCTCTGCTGATATTCGGTATCGGCCCCTTTCCTGAAATGGGTATTCGTGGTGCAGCAATGGCAACATTGCTGGCAGCGACAATTACAATGCTGATTTCATTTTTTGTTCTGGGCTTTTACGAAAAGCTGCTGGATTTAGCCATGCCCCGCTGGCTGCACCTGAAGACAAACTGGATGCAAATTCTGGGTATCGGGATTCCGGCTATGGGGGCAAACATCATGACTCCCCTGGCTGCAGCCATCATCACAGGGATGGTCGCGCGTTTTGGCGATGAAGTTGTGGCGGGTTTTGGGGTAGGCAGCCGTGTGGAAGCCATCAGTTTGATTTTTGTTATGGCCTTGTCTTCGACGCTTCCCATGTTTATCGGCCAGAACGTAGGCGCGGGCCGAAACGACCGCGCGTATACCGCACTCATGGGCAGCCTGAAATTTGTGCTGTGTTTTCAGTGCTTCATGTATCTGGTGCTGCTGGTACTAGGCGAAAGCATAGCAAACACATTTAGCAGTAATGTTGAGGTCATCCGGGTTATTCGCATTTATTTATGGATTTTGCCGCTGACTTATGGCGCCCATGGTGTCGTTGTGTTGTGTATGGTCGCACTCAATGTGTTGCGGCGGCCAAGAATGGCTTTGTTGCTGACTTTTACCCGTTTGATAATTCTGTACGTGCCGTTGGCTTATATCGGCTCACGATTGTGGGGATTACAGGGGCTTTTTGCAGGTGCGGCATTGGGTAATATCCTGGCCTGTTTGTTTGCCTTGTCAATGATCAGAAAAGTCTGCACTGAAGTCGGGATGAATGATCCTGATCCTGTCCCGGTTAGCTCCCCAGCGTAACTTTCCTGCAGAGAATGCTAGCTGAAATAAGCCGCCACGCAGGTAATCAATACCATCACGAATAACACCCATTTCAAGACCGTTTGTGGCACATTGATGGCGAACTGAACGCTGACAATGGCGCCAGCGACCATGCCTACTGCCAGTACCAGACCGGGAATCCACAACACTTGACCTCTGACGATGAACACAGCAAGCGCTATGAAAGTAAGTGCCGCAGTAATGGCCATTTTCAATGCATTGGTTCTAACCAGGTCATATCGCAGGCCGCCAGCAAGCGCGGCTATGATGATGAAGCCAACACCTGCTTGAACAAAGCCTCCATATAATCCGGCAAAAAATAATCCGATTACTGCAATCGGCCTTTCTTTCAATGTGAAGGTAGGCGTGCCTTCTGGAGGGGCAACCACGGATGGTTTGAGCAACATCAACACGGCCATGCCAATCATAGTGCAGAGCAGGGCGGGTTTAAGCCAGATCACTGGCAGATAGGAGGCCAGCAGTGATCCGAGCAGAGCGCCAAGCAGTGTTGGGATCAATGTGGGAACGATAGTGGCAGGTGCCAGTTTGCCTTTTTTGTGAAAACTCCTGGCACCGGCCATGGACTGCAGGAAGATGCCAATACGGTTAGTACCGTTGGCAATATCAGCGGGTAAGCCGAAAATCATCAGAGCGGGCAATGTCAGCATAGAGCCGCCGCCGGCAATGGTGTTGATGAAGCCGGCTAAAAAACCTGCGACAACCAGTAGGGATATACTGTCTAAAGTCAGTTCAAATTCCATTAAGGTACCCAAACAAAGTAGACGCAAAAGTAGTTGCGCCCGGATGCAAACAGGGGCGCAGGATGAATGAGCCTTGAAGGAAAGTCAATTTCCGGGCGGCAGTAAAGCCCTGATTAATGCTAGAATTTCTATTCATGTCTCTACCCTGAAGTTAAGGAAGTTGTATTGGAAAACAGCAGCAATGAAATAACAAATCCCGGGCCCATGCAGGTCTATGAAGACAACCTGGAAAAGGGTGAATTCAGGATCCAGCAATGTAAGGATTGCGGCAAGCATGTCTTTTATCCTCGTCAGCTCTGCCACTATTGTGGTTCATCAAACCTGAAATGGGTTGCCATTAGCGGCCGCGGCACGGTGTATTCAACATCTGTGGTTCGTCGGAAACCTGAGCGTGGCGGTGACTACAACGTTGCCCTGATTGATCTTGAAGAAGGTCCCCGGATGATGAGTCGGGTAATGGATGTCGAGCCCGAAGAGGTCGCTATAGGCATGGCGGTGAGCGCCCATGTTGGCATCATTGATGAAACCCCGGCCGTTGTGTTTTACAACAAAGAACAGGGAGACAAGGCATGGTAGCCTCATTGCGCGGCAGTGCCGCAGTAGTCGGTGTAGGCCTGACTGAATTCACCGGAATGCCCGGGCTGAACCACATGGAAATCATGGCGAAGGCCATTGAGCGTGCTGTGTTGGATGCTGGTATCGACAAGAACGATATTGACGGAATTTTCAGCGCCAACTTCGTAGAACTACTGACACCTTTGACCATTGCTGAATACTTTGGTCTTAATCCAACCTACATGGATGGCACCAACACAGGTGGGTCGGTGTTTGTAAACTCCCTTCAATCAGCTGCCGCTGCTTTGCATCTTGGTTTGTGTAATGTGGCGTTGATTTGTTACGGCAGTAATAGCGCCTCTGGAGTTTTTACCCATCCCCCGGCCATGCGAACAGTCGAGGATGTGTACAAACCTCGCAATCCAATTTCACCTTATGCCCTGGTGGCGGCCAGGCATATGCATGAATTCGGTACGACAAAGGAACAGCTGGCAGAAGTGGCCGTCTCAGCGCGTAAGTGGGCGCAACTGAATCCGGCGGCGACCATGCAGGATACTCTGACTATCGAAGAGGTGGTGAATGCACGCATGATTGTTGATCCACTGGGCTTGCTGGATTGCTGTCTTGTCAGTGATGGTGGCGCCGCGATGATCCTGGTGAAAAGCGATAGAGCAAAAGATTTTCCTAAACCGCCGATATATATGCTGGGCGTCAGTAGCCGCACTGATCACAATATCATTTCCGCCATGCCAGATCTCACGGTTACCGCAGCGAAAGAAGCCGCGGCTGCGGCGTTTACGATGGCAGGAGTTACGCCGAATGAAATTGACGTGGTCGAGATCTATGATGCCTTTACTATTAATACTATTTTGTTCCTGGAAGACATGGGGTTTTGCCCAAAAGGCGAAGGCGGCAATTTTGTTTCAAACGGCAATATTGCACCAGGGGGTTCACTGCCGGTGAATACCAATGGTGGCGGGCTGAGTTGTGTGCATCCTGGTATGTACGGCATGTTTCTAATGATAGAGGCTGTGCAACAGCTGCGCGGTGAGTGTGAAGATCGGCAGGTAGCGGATGCAAAACTGGCAGCCTGTAATGGTAACGGCGGTTTCCTGGCAAGCCAGGTGACGGCTGTGTTTGGTACTGAAGAAACTTTATAAACTGAAAATAACCTGAAGAGATGAAAATAGTGACACTGCGCCAGGTGTTATCAATACCTATTCCGGTTTTTAACTTTACTTGACCTATATCAGGCGTCAGATGCTTCATTCTACTTAACATAAACCTGACTCCTGCAGAATCCTGCAAGACTAGGTTCGAATCAAAAATTACTAGCAAATTGCTAGTAATAGTTAAGAGGTGAATACCGTGAAGTGTAACTGGATATTTATAGCTACTGCAGTTGTGGGAATGGTTCTGATAACTGGTTGCAGAGCGTATCCTGATGAAGTGGGCTTTTTTCGCTTTCCCATTCTCAGCGGTGATGTAGAACGTGGTCAAGAGGCTTTTTTACGCCTGGAATGTAACCAATGCCATCAGGTGAATGGTGTTGAAATCCCGAATTATTCCGGGACCAGGCCTGTGACAGTTGAATTGGGAGGAGAGATATATTTCGCCAAAACCTATGGCGATTTGGTGACCTCCATCATCAACCCGGATCATGTGGTGTCAGAGGAATACCTGCGGCAATTGCCTCGTGATGCGCGTAGGCAGACAACAAGTTCACCTATGTACCAGAAAGAGGAAATGTTGGTGACGGAGCTGATTGATATCGTAGCCTTCCTGAACTCACGTTACAGTTTATTGCCTGGCTATACTGAATACTATTACTAGTTAAAACGAAATTTCTCTGAGGGCGCACAGCCGTGCGCCCTGCACATAATTATATTAAACGCCCTTTCTCAAAACATATCTGTAGAAATTTTCTGAATTTTTTTCACCTTTTTTTCCAGGATTCTGCGTACTGGCCGCAACGTTGGAATTGGGAAACATATCCTCACGTTTCAATGCCAGCAACAACACCATCAATACAGGAATTAATTGCATTATATTGCTCAGTTCTCGTTGTACTGCCCTGAAGTAACAAGACCAGGCTGGCATATCAGTTAAAAAGTTGTCGTTTACACTCATAAAAATATTGAAATGGCCAATTCCCTGGAAGAACCAGATAAACACATAAGCCGCCAGGAAGAATTGAACACTACTTTTAATCAGCTGATTATTTGCCGTGGGCAAATACAGACTCAGTAATAACAGCAGGCCGCTATAGTACATGCCAGCCGTTAATGTGTTGGCTACCAGCTCGGGCTGCCAATATCTGATGGCTGCTAACAATAGAACAAAACCAGACAGCAATATGTTTTTCAGAAAGTTTTGTTTATTTTTATAGAAGCTGAAGATTATCAAGGGCAAGAACAACAGCATCCAATGAGAAATAGTCATTGCCCACCAAAGGGATTCATACCTCAAATTAAAGTTTTTCCAGCTGAAAGAAAATAGAGACATTGAGTCAAAAACTGGTTTTGAAGCCAGGTAAATACAGGTAATGACTAGCATGAGGATGATATTGCCAATGCCTGTGTTGGCCAGGTGTTTTCTGCTGTCTGCAAGTAAAGTCAGAAGTGGTTGTTTTCCAATAATGGGCTTATTAGATTCTCTGGAATCCAGTTGATCCGGGGTTAAGCCCAGAGCATGCGCCAACTGTAAGCGTGTTTTCAGAGAGGCTGAGCCTTCACTCTCAGCGCGCTGAACCGTACGCGGATTAAGACCGGCCTTTTCAGCCAGCTTTTCCTGAGTCCAGGATTTCTGCAGTCTTAATGACTTGATTAGTTCTGAATCTATTTTCATATCCATCGGGGCAACTCCATTTAACTGCCAAGTTGATAGAACAGGAATGTTAAGCACACTTCCCGGACTACTCCATGACAGTCAGACGACAGTTGTCAGACAATTCCTCATATATCGATAAATAAAGTTTACAGTGCTTCTCCCCATCCACCCAGGTAGAAATGCTCGCCAAGCGCATTGCGTTTACGTGGAGCCAGTTCACGCTCCCGAAATTGATCCGGAATATTATCCTCATTGGCCTGATAACCAATAGTCATCATGGCCATAGGCTTAATGCGCTCCGGTATCTCAAAGACAGTTCTGGCCGCCTCCGGGTCGAAGCCTGCCATCTGGTGAGTCATCATGCCAAGGTGTCGGGCTTGCAGGCAGATACTCAGGGCAGCTGCGCCCGTATCGTATTCACACCAGCCGTTAGGCTTATCATTTTGTGAGAACTGGGTGTTAGCGCAGATGATGGCGAGAACTGGTGCATGCTGACACCATGGCTGGTTACCTTCTGCCAGGCATTCAAAGGCTTTCTGCCAGGACGCCTGGCCTGAGGCCCTGTTGCAAAACAGCACTCGCCAGGGTTCGTCACCAAAACAGGAAGGTGCCCAACGCGCGGCTTCTGCCATCGCGCGTAAATCATCATCACTAACATCCCGTTCGGGATCATAAGACACGCCACTCCAGCGATTGGTAATAAGTTCGTGAACAGGTGCAGAAACATCGACGGCTTTGTCTATCATGAGATTTCCTAATGCTTATCTATAAAGGGAGAAAGTGGGGCGGGGTTATAACCCTGTGGACCCTGAGTGAATGGTATCCCAGGGAATGGCGTGAATTGAAGGAAATCCGGGTTTTGACCGCGAAAATACGGGATATGGCCTTGAAAAATCCAGAATCAGGCCTATATTTATAGAATAAGCTCCGTTTTATTCTCTATGAAATCGGAATAGTTTGAAAAATATGACATTTTTGTCTTTTTTGGAATATTTTCAGAACTTGGCTGTCTAATCTAATAAGTGCTAAAATCCGCCGGCTGCGGTGGGCTAATGTACTAAACAAGTAGTAATACATAGCTATGAAAAATACCGTATTTAAGAACGTACAAAACAACATTGAGAACAATACAAGTCTTATGACTGCTGAAAACGCCACAATAAGTGCCAGTAAAGAACTCCAGGTGATAGACACCATGGTGCCAGGTCGTGACCTGAACGCCTACATCACCGCGGTGAACGGCATTGCCGTGCTTACGGCTGATGAAGAACGAGAGCTTTCCCATCAGTATTATTACGAGGATAACCTTGATGCAGCACGTCAGTTAGTACTTGCTCACTTAAGGTTTGTCGTACACATGGCCAAATCCTATTCCGGTTACGGCTTGTCTGAAGCTGACCTGATCCAGGAAGGTAACGTGGGTCTGATGAAGGCCGTGAAGCGTTTCAATCCGGAATTTGGTGTGCGCCTGGTGTCTTTTGCAGTGCACTGGATCAAGGCTGAAATGCATGAATTCATCCTGCGTAACTGGCGTATCGTTAAAGTGGCCACTACCAAGGCCCAGCGTAAACTTTTCTTCAACCTGCGTAGCTCCAAAAAACGTCTTGGCTGGTTGAGTCAGGCAGAGGCTGAAGCAATGGCCAAAGATCTTGGCGTGGAGCCGGCAACAGTCATGCAAATGGAAGGCCGGATGGGGGCTTATGATGCCTCTTTTGATGGCGCCGCTGATGCAGATGACGAAGAAGCCTATCAGGCTCCAGCACAATACCTTGAAGATATCCGTTTTGATCCGGCTCGTACTGCTGAGCAGGATGACTATGAAAAAACCTCTACAGATAGTTTATATGTGGCTTTGGAAACTCTGGATGATCGTAGCAAAGACATTTTGCAGCGCCGTTGGCTGAATGATGACAAAGAAACTCTGCATGAACTTGCTGATAAATATGGTATTTCTGCTGAGCGTATTCGTCAGTTGGAGAAAAATGCCATGAATAAGGTCAAGGGCATCATGGAAGCCTGAATTAGTGTTAAAACAAACAACTATTTAATAAACAAACCGCCCGAAAGGGCGGTTTTTTATTTCAACAGATTCAGATGCCAGGAACAGTGAGTGAACATTACAGTCATTAGCAGACAGGCCCTGAGCCTGGCAGCCATCAACGGTTTTCTTGTTGTTACTTTCGGCGCCTTTGGTGCCCACATGCTGGAAGAGAAGATTAGTGCTGACATGCTCGATGTCTTTAACACGGGTATTCAGTATCACATGTTTCATGTGGTAGCGCTGATTGCCACAGCTCTGTTGGGGTTGGTCAATGAAAAATCGGGCAAGCTGTTCTGGTGCAATGCCTTGTTCCTGGTCGGGATAATCCTTTTTTCTGGCAGCCTTTATGTTCTCGCCCTTACCGGTATGACTTGGCTGGGCATGATTACTCCGATCGGTGGGGTAGCCTTTCTAGGTGGTTGGGTGCTACTTTTCATTGAAATAAACTCTGTTCGCCATGGCTGAGATACCCCCTTCACGTCGTCCCATAAGAAGTTTTGTTGTTCGAGGTGGTCGGCTGACGCCTGCGCAACAAGAAGCCATAGAATCTCTTTGGTCCCAATACGGTATTGAAAACAATAACGGACTCATCGACAGAAAAGACCTGTTCGGTCGACAGGCGGAATTGGTCTTTGAAATCGGGTTTGGGATGGGGGATTCATTGATCGCCATGGCACAACAACACCCGGAGAAGGATTACATCGGGATTGATGTACATCCACCAGGAATAGGCAATATTCTCAGGGAAACCAAGGCAAAACAGCTGGAAAATCTCAGGGTGATGCAAGGGGATGCCATGGAGATACTGGAGACCTGTTTTGCAAATAACGATCTTGATCGTATTCAGATTTTCTTCCCTGACCCCTGGCATAAGAAGCGTCATCATAAACGCCGTATGATTCAGCCGCCTTTCGTTGGCGTGCTAGCCAGGAAATTGCGTCAGGGAGGTGTTTTGCATTTAGCCACTGACTGGGAGAATTATGCAGAACAAATGCTGGAAGTAATGTCTGCTTCAGTTGAGTTTATTAACCTGGCGGGTGAAGGAAATTATTCAGAGTCTGGTGAGCGTGCGGAAACCAAGTTTGAAAGACGCGGACGCCGTCTTGGTCATGGAGTCTGGGATCTGCTTTTTGAAAAAACAGAATAGACCTGCGGTCCATACTTAATATTTGACTAGCCTTAAACTCAAAAACATCATTTTTTAGCTGATAGCTGATTAAACGCCACTCCAAAAGCGGTGGCCATTCTCAGCCAGCCAGTGACGCAGCTCCTGGTAGTTGGGGCAAACACTTGCAACTGTATTCCAGAATTTTTTTGAATGGTCCATGTGGCGCAGATGGCTGCACTCATGGACGATGAGATAATTGATGACTTCCCTGGGTGCCATCATGGACAGCCAGTTGAACTGGATAGTGCCGTCTTGGCAGCAGTGCCCCCATTTCGTTTTGGTCTTGCGAAAAACAATATCTTTGAGTTTGTGGTGCACACCCAGTTGCCTGGCAATTTTGTAAGTTTCTACTCCCATGTATTCACGGGCTTTATCTTTGAGCCAATTGTTGAACATTTTTTCCAGGTTTTCAGGGGTGTTCTTACGGATATAAAGGAAGACAAAATCACGGGTTACCCGGACTTCCTTTTGATGGCTAACCAACACCACGATTGTCCGTGGTTTACCCATAAAGGAGATTTCCCTGCCATCAGCTATTATCAGACGTTGCCTGTGATGCCGCTTTTGACGGGCTAACTCATCAATAATCCATGATTTCTGGTCAAAAACGAACTCATGAATCCACTTTGTGGAGGCATACCGAGGTGCTCTTATCTCAACTTTCCCACTTTTAACATGAATAGCCAGGGATTTACGTTTTGAGCGGTTTATCTCAAAATTAAAGGGGTAAGTGGGACTTAGATTACAAATTCTAGGCATTTTTTAATGATTTGACCAAGTTTTTACTGCCAGATACGTCGATTTCCAGTGCTAGTTGCAATAATTTCCCAATTTCTCCAGCCGGGAATCCTTGCCGGGCAAACCACAGCAAATATCCCTCAGGCAGATCAATAATCATCTTGCCTTTGTATTTGCCAAATGGCATGGGTGTATCAAGGAGTTTTAATAACAGGAAATTATCTGGAACCGGATCCTCCATGAGTAAGGTTATGACTTTTTAACGCCACAGTTAATTGCATTGGGTAAAAATGTCATTGAGATTGTTTTAACCTATGAGTTGATTTCGGTTGGACAAATCATCGTAAAAAGTTTTGCCAGGTTTTCCTGAAACTCGTCTTACAAAAAATCTATTAATAATTTTATGCAGGAACGAATAGTAAGGGAAAGAAATAGTAGAGGAAAGAAAAATAGCTCTCAATATTTTTCTGGAGTTAAGACAAGCTGACTAAAATCCAGTCAACAAAAATCAGGAATCAATTTATCTTTGATGAGGCTCAGGCAGCTTCCTGGCGACGGATATGCAGTACCTGGCTTACGGCGTTCAACAGGGCATTGACTGAAGAAGTGACTATGTCCTCATCAATTGCAATGCCGGTATAGCGTCTGCCTTCATATTTTACCTGAAGGTATGTTACTGCATCTGCATTGGCGCTTTGGCTCAGGGCGTGCTCGCCATATTCAAGAATCTGAAGTTCCATGCCGAAGGTATGTTCCAACGCATCAACAAATGCTTCCAGCATGCCAGAACCCTTGCCGGAGACTTCAAATAATTCACCCTCTAGTTCGATTTTGCCACCGATGGTTTCATGCTCAGCCTTTTCAATGGTAAAACTTTTCAGGAGCAGGGGAGATGGCAGCTCGAGGTACTGCTGTTGGAATAATTCGTAAATTTGCTCTGGCTGAATTTCCTGGCCGCTGTCCTCTGTTACTTTTTGCACTATGCGGCTGAACTCGATCTGTAGCCAGCGCGGCAGATGAAAACCAAATTTGGAATCCATCACATAGGCGACGCCGCCCTTGCCTGACTGACTGTTGACACGAATAACGTCCTGATAGGTGCGGCCCACATCTCTTGGATCAATAGGCAGATAGGCAATTTCCCAGGTTTCGCCTTCTTTGTAGATATCCAGACATTTCTTGATGGCATCCTGGTGACTGCCGGAAAAAGCTGTAAATACAAGACTGCCAGCATAAGCCTGGCGAGGATGGACTTCTATCTGGGTACATTCCTTCACGACCGTGCAGATGTGGTCCATGCCGCTAAAATCCAACTCCGGATGAATGCCCTGGCTGTACATGTTCATGCCCATGATGACGATATCCAGGTTGCCGGTGCGCTCTCCATTACCTAACAGAGTACCTTCAACCCTGTCGGCGCCAGCCATCAACCCAAGTTCAGAGGCGGCAACACCGCAGCCGCGATCATTGTGGGTATGCAGGCTAAGGACAATAGCATCTCGGTTTTTAATGTGGCGGCAGAACCATTCAATCTGGTCGGCATAGACGTTGGGTGTTGCCACTTCCACTGTCGCCGGCAAATTGATAATGACCTTGTGCTCAGGAGTAGGTTGCCAGATTTCATTGACAGCATTGCAAACTTCAACCGCATACTCGAGCTCAGTCCCGGTAAAACTTTCCGGGGAGTACTGAAAGAACCATTCAGTTTCTGGCGCTGCCTGTGCGCAGCGCAGGACATTCTTTGCCCCGTTTACTGCGATGTCCTTGATGCCTTCCTTGTCCAGTTTGAATACTTTTTCTCGCTGCACAACTGAGGTTGAATTGTACAGATGGACGATGGCTTTTTTTGCGCCCTTGAGTGACTCATAGGTACGCTCAATCAGTTCTGTTCTGGCCTGTGTCAGCACTTGAATGGTGACATCGTCGGGCACCTGATCTGCTTCAATCAGCCAGCGAACAAAATCAAAATCAGGCTGAGAGGCTGCCGGGAAACCCACTTCAATTTCCTTGAAGCCTACGTCCACCAGCAAAGCAAACATCATCCGTTTCTGGGAAACAGACATTGGCTCAATAAGCGCCTGGTTGCCATCTCGCAGGTCAACGCTGCACCAGGTAGGTGCTTTGGAGATGACCTTGTCCGGCCAGGTACGGTCGGTCAGGCCAACTGGGGTGAATGCCTTGTATTTGCTGGGATCATATCGTTTCACTTGCTGCCTCTCTGATTTTATTCTGACAGAGGATCTACCGCTGAACAGACGGTGTAGTGTACTAGGTTCAAGAGGGTGAATTATTGCTAATATCGCTTAAATATTGAATTAATAGGTATTAAATGTCATATTATTGCTAATAATTAGTATATTATGCTATTAAAATAGATTTTATCACTATTTCAGGAACACTACTGATGGACCTGGACAGAACGGATAAGCGCATACTCAGTGAGTTACAGGCCAATGGCAGAATAAGCAATCAGGAATTGGCTGATCGGGTAGGGCTATCACCTTCCCCGTGCCTGCGACGGGTAAAGCAACTGGAAGAGGAAGGCGTCATTGAAGGTTATGTGGGGCTGGTCAATGCCTCAAAACTTGGCCTGAAAATGATGGCCCTGATCCAGATCCGGATGGATCGGCATACGCCCGAGCGTTTTGATGCCTTCGAAAAAAACCTGAGGGATTATCCGCAAGTGCTGGAGTGTATTCTCATTACTGGTCAGTCTGCAGATTATCAGGTCAAAGTGATTGTGGAGGATATGGAAGAGTATCAGGATTTTTTGCTGAACAAGATTACACCATTACCAGGTGTCTCTGACGTGCATTCCAGCTTTGTATTGCGGCAGGTGATCTATACAACGGCAATGCCTATCAAAAATTAATAGGCTGCGTTGTCCTTTTGCAAAATTTCGTGGTTAGAGGTTCAGATGGAAGTAGATTCAGGACAAATTGAAACGGGCCAGTAAGGGAATGTGGTCAGATAGCTCGCTCCAGGGAGGGCTGAAGAGACGTTCACAGGACTCCAGTTTCATGCCGCGAAAATAGATTCGGTCCATACACAGCAGCGGCCACTTCGCTGGAAAGGTGCGAGCGAGCCGGCCATTACTGGAGAGAAATGCCTCCTCAAAGTTGTGAGCAGGATCAAGCAGTTTTGATACTTGCCTGCCGGTCCAATTGTTAAAGTCGCCTCCGATGATTACAGCCTGATGTTTCTGTAAGGCAGATTCAAGATGACTGTTCAGCTGTGCCAGCTGTTTTTTTCGTTCAAAACCAAACAGCCCCAAATGCAGGTTGATGATATGCACGGTCTTGTCACATTCCGGGAGGTAGATATCTCCATGCAGAAGGCTTCTGCTGGCACGCTTGAAGGGGGATACATTAATATTATCCCATGCGGTAAAAGGGAATTTACTCAGGGTGGCATTGCCGTGGTGACGGCCATCAGCGATAGCATTTTTTCCATAGGCATAATGTTGCCAAACTTCGTCTGCTAGAAATTCAAATTGCGTGCTTGCGGGCCAGTCGGTAATTGAGCTGGACAAAGGAATATGTTCGCCAATCACTTCCTGAAGCAGTACTACATCTACACTGATACTACGAAGCTGATCCCGGATTTGATGCAATACAAAGTTTCGATTGTTGGTGCTGAATCCTTTGTGGATATTATAAGTTAGCAGGCTAAGAATCATGTTTACCTGAGTCATGACTGCCAGTTTTACTGAACATTTTTGGATTGGCTACAATGAACTTATCTATCCATCGTTCCAGAAATGAATCACTTTCTTTCGTTAGCAGAAATCGGTAGCCAAGTATTGATATAAAAAGCGCACCAATTGCATCTACAATCAAATCCCACATGGTGTCCTGCAATCCAGATTTTTGCATGTTGAGCCCGAATAGCTCATCCAGACTGAATTCAAAAATTTCCCAGATTCCTCCAAACCCCATTGCAAACATGAATGCAAATAAGGCTATGAAAAAAGGGCTAAGATCAAAGTTTATTTTTTTATCTTCATTGAGTACGTAAACAAGCAAAAACCCGGTTATTCCGAGTAGAAAGCCGGATGAGATATGCAAGACTATGTCCCACCACCAGAATCGATTATAGAAATCGAGTACTTCTCCAAGAAACAACGACAGATAAGCAAACAGAATTGCCAGTGTTTCGAATTCATAAGGAATTTTTACCTGGAGTCGTGCATCCAGCACTAGCGGCATAAAAGTAATACAGAGGATGAGGAGGGTTTCCACAACTGCCTGGTATTGTCCGGCAATAAACAGAAATACTGCACCCAAAATTAATAAGGCCTTGAGCAAGAGGCTAATACGGTTGTGGATACTGGAAAAAAAATTGTAAATTGAAGCTAGCATTATTTTCCGTTTATCTTCCAGCTTGCCCGAGGTTATCAATGGTCGAGCAGTTTGTTAAGCTTAATCTTTCAGGTTTCCCCGGGTATACAATTGATAACTGAATTCATTGGCGCGGTACAGGTGGTTAATCCATGGATTGTGCTGGCCATAATTCTGATTCCGTTTTTTGCCACACTAATAGTTGTACCCTGGATTGTAATTCGAATTCCTCCTGACTACTTCAATAAACCTGAGCATCGCCCACGGTTAGTAAAAGGCCGCTTTGCGCCTGTTTATCTCTTGCTGGTTATACTCAAGAATGTGATTGGAATTATTATTTTATTTTTCGGTTTATTCATGCTGGTACTGCCAGGACAAGGAGTATTGACAATGTTGATAGGCATGTTGCTATTGAATTTCCCCGGGAAGTATAAGTGCGAACGTTGGTTTGTGAGCCGTAAACCAGTCTTGCGTTCCATAAACTGGCTGCGTAGGAAGCGTTCACGGCCGGAGCTCCAAATAAAAGAGTTGGTTAAAGAGCTGGCTGAATAGCCCCGATCTCTGCATTGCTGTAAAATTTCCATCCCTGCCAATACTCAGGAAATTATTGTGGCAAGCATCTTTACAAAAATTATCAACAGGGAAATCCCGGGCCACTTTGTCTGGGAGGATGACCTGTGTTTTTCCATCATGACCATTCAGCCAATCAAGCAGGGCCACTTGATGGTGATCCCCAAAGAAGAAGTGGATCATTGGGATGATGTCCCGGAAACCACAGCCACACACCTGATGGCAGTGAGTCAGAAAATTGCGAAAGCCATAAAAGCAGTCATTCCCTGCAAGCGAATCGGTGTTTCAATTGTCGGTATTGAAGTGCCACATACGCATATTCACTTAATGCCTATGGATACTACGGCAGACATGGATTTCAAAAACTCACAGGAGATGTCCCATGATTTGCTGGCGGATACCGCTGCCAGTATTCGTGAAATTTTGGTGTCGCAGGGATACCGGGAAGCTAAAGTCGAATAGGAAGACTGCCTTGTCCGTAAAAGACACCCTCTATGCCAGTGGATTGCCCCACGCCGATTTTGTCTTCGATGAAAACGTCGTCGCTGTTTTCCCCGACATGATCAACCGCTCCGTACCGGGCTACAGAACTATTATTGCCATGATTGGCACACTGGCTGCTGAATACGCCAGGCCAAACAGCCAATGTTATGACCTGGGTTGCTCCCTCGGTGAAGCAAGCTTGTCCATACGTGAGCAGATCAAGGTACCGGGTTGCTCAATAATTGCCATCGATAATTCGGAAGCGATGGTTGCCGGTTGCCAGGAGGTGATGGCGCAGGATGATGGAAACATTCCAGTAGAAGTGCGTTGCGAGAATATCCTGGAAACTACTATCTCTAATGCATCCATCGTAGTCATGAACTTCACATTGCAGTTTGTGGCGCCGGAAGCAAGAGACGGACTCCTGGCAAATATATACAAGGGGCTGCTGCCAGGCGGCTTGCTGATAATCTCGGAAAAAATTCGATTTGAAGACCCCTCACTCAACGCCCATTTCATTGAAATGCATCACCGTTTCAAGGAGCAACAGGGCTATTCAAAGCTGGAAATCAGTTGCAAACGTGCAGCACTGGAAAAGGTGTTATTTCCCGAGACAATTACGGAACATAAGCAAAGGCTTCGTGCGGCAGGATTCCGAACGGTTGATATTTGGTTTCAGTGTTTCAATTTTGCTTCCATGGTGGCGATAAAGAATTAAAAGGACTGAACGGAATATGCCTCTGATGGATTATACCGAACTCATCGATTTCCTTGATAACAAGAAATTTGGTCGCATCATTGAAAAATTGCCTCAGGATTTCCTCACGGCCTTTAATCATGGTGATTTTGACGGCTGGGTGAGCGCACTACAGGAATTACCTGATATCAGTCCGACATCCTGGGATCTTCAGGAAGGGGTCAGAATAGGCGAAGCCGGCCAGTGCAATGACGGGCAGCGGGAGCAACTGAAACGGGCGCTACTGAAATTACAGCCATGGCGCAAAGGGCCCTTTGACATGTTCGGCCTGGACATGGACACAGAATGGCGTTCCGACTGGAAGTGGGACAGGCTTAAGGATCATATCAGTCCACTGGAAAACAGGAATGTCCTGGACATAGGCTGCGGTAATGGTTACCACTGTTGGCGTATGGCCGGAGCAGGTGCCCGTTTTGTGCTGGGTGTGGATTCACATTTGTTGTTTACGATGCAGTATTGGGCCATCAGGCATTTCCTGAAAGAGCCACCAGTGTTTGTTGTTCCCCTGGCTCTGGAAGACCTGCCAGCTGAGTTGAATTCCTTCGATAGTGTTTTTTCCATGGGGGTTCTTTACCATCGTCGCTCCCCATTCGGACATTTGTATGGGCTCAAAGACTGTCTACGGCATGGTGGTGAGCTGATTCTTGAAACCCTGGTTATAGAAGGTAGGAAAGGCATGACTCTGGTGCCCCAGGGCCGTTATGCTCGCATGCCCAATGTCTGGTTTTTACCTTCATGCGACACACTGCATGAATGGCTAAAGAAAGTCGGGTTTTCCAATATACGGCTGGTCGATGTTACAAAGACATCCGTTGAAGAACAGCGCACCACCGCGTGGATGAATTTTGAATCTCTGCCCGAAGCGCTGGGCAAGGACAGCCCTGGAATCACTATAGAAAGCTATCCGGCACCTATGCGAGCCATTTTTGTGGCAGAAAAGCCATAAGTTAATTAAACTTAACGCTTGTTTAGCCGCCTTACTTCCTCTACAATCTTGCACCTTTATTACACAATCTGTTCACAATTCCCCGGTGTTATTTTGAGTACTACAAACAGATAAAATAAGAATAAAAGTTATGTTTTTCAATATGTTACGATTCGTGCTATTTCCACATTAACAATATCATTTAAGGACTGTATGCAAGATTATGGCTAGACCACTTCGCATTGAATATATAGACGCCTGTTACCATGTCAGCAATAGTGGTGAATACGGTGACCGCATTTTCCCCGGCCCGAAATACTACACAGCTTTTCTGGAATGCCTTCATGAAGCAAGTACTCGTCTCAACGTAGAGATTCTGGGTTACTGTTTACTGTCCAATGAATACCATCTGCTTATCAAAACACCTGAAGGCAACCTCAGTCGATTCATGCGGCAGGTGGACGGTATGTACACACAGACATATCAAAACCTGAAAAATTTAGCCGGTCCTGTTTTCCGCGCTCGGTACAAGTCAGTGCTTATCCAGCCAGATAATTATTTACTGAAGGTATCTCGTTATATTCATGCCTTGCCCAGGAAAAATAAAATCAAACCTCAATCTCATACCTGGTCATCACTGGCTGCATACAGCAATAAGGCCAAATCTCCACCCTGGCTTAA
Source organism: Gammaproteobacteria bacterium (assembly GCA_029245395.1). Taxonomy (GTDB): domain Bacteria; phylum Pseudomonadota; class Gammaproteobacteria; order Pseudomonadales; family Pseudohongiellaceae; genus Eutrophocola. The sequence goes on along the minus strand of JAQWPL010000029.1, from coordinate 150,785 downwards.
CAAGGATGAAGTGCTTGGCAGTTTGCCCACAGGTTCCAGAACCGCCGCCCGCTATGCTGCCTTTGTAGCGGAGGGTGTGGATGAAGAATTAGCTCATTTCTATGGCAAAAAGAATCTGCTTTCCATCCTTGGTGATAACAAATTCCTTAAGAGATCGAGGATCAAGCAGACTTCTGATACTGCGCGCGGCAAATCCAGGGGCCCGCTAGCCAAATCGCGTCCCTCCATCAGCAAAGTTGTAGTTGGTGTTGCGAAACATTACAAAGTATCTGAAAAAAGTATCTACAAAGCAGCGCGCGGGCCCGGCTCAAAAAACATTCCTCGTTGGGTTGCTATGTATCTGTGCCAGGAGTTGTCAGGAGTAACGTTGCAGGAAATTGCAAAACGCTTTGGTCTGAAACGCTATGGGACAGTGTCCACTACAATCGGTAAGCTCAAACAGGAGTTTCAGATTACGCCCAAAACGGTTACAGCGGTGAAAAAACTACGTAAGCAACTGGCTCCCTGACTACAGCCAGGCTGTTAAATTAGCGCTTGTTTTTCCGTTATGGGGCTTTACACTCCATGGTAATTATTCCTGCGGGTGACTCATGAGTGCAGTCAAAGAAAATAAAAAAGTCGACAGGCCACTTGAGCTTGGGACTTTCCTGCGCGAATTGGTGAAAGCGGGGCGCATCAGTCAGGAATTGTTTGAAGAGGTTTCCGGAAAAAGACGCAGCAGTCACCAACAACAGGAACATTTATTAATTTATCTTTCCAGTCTGGAAATGGAAGACCAGAAAAACCCGGGTAAAAGACTTAACATAGAAGACCTGACCCGATTTCTGGCCGAGTGGTCTGGCCAGGATTACTATCATATCGATCCGCTGAGTATAGATGCTTCTAAAGTCACTCAGCAGATGTCTTACGCTTTTACTCAGCGCCACAAGATTATGGCGGTAGGTGTCAAACCTGCTGAAGTGGTTATTGCCAGTTCCCAGCCTTTTATGTCCTCCTGGGAAGCCGGCCTCGAGCATGTTCTACGCAAACCCATCAAACGTGTTGTTGCAAACCCTGTTGAATTACAAAAATTGACTCAGGAATTGTATCAACTGGCTGCATCTATAAATTCTGCGACATCTGGGGGTGCTTCCTCAAATGCGCCTGGTATCACTAATCTGGAGCAGATGCTGGAATTGGGTTCCCTTAAGGATCCAGAAGCGAATGACCAGCATGTGGTTCAGATTGTTGACTGGTTATTACAGTATGCTTTTGAACAACGGGCCAGCGATATTCATATTGAACCCCGTCGTGAAGTTGGCAATGTACGTTTTCGTATTGATGGTGTTCTTTATACTGTCTACCAGATACCAATGCAGGTAATGAATGCGGTTACCAGTCGCTTGAAGATTCTTGGTCGTATGAACGTGGCAGAAAAACGTAGACCTCAGGATGGCCGCCTGAAAACCAAAAGTCTTAAAGGGAATGAGGTGGAACTCAGACTTTCCACACTTCCTACAGCGTTTGGCGAAAAAATGGTGATGCGTATTTTTGACCCGGATGTGCTATTAAAAACTTTCGGAGAGCTGGGTTTCGATGAAGATGATCAGGGCTGCTGGCAGGAAATGATACAGAAGAAAAACGGCATTATTCTCATTACCGGTCCCACCGGAAGTGGCAAGACCACCACGTTGTATTCCTCATTGAAAACGCTAGCTACCAAGGAAGTAAATGTTTGCACGATTGAAGACCCAATAGAAATGGTGGAGTCGAGTTTCAATCAAATGCAGGTACAGGAAAATATCGACTTGGGTTTTGCCGACGGTGTGAAAGCATTGTTGAGGCAAGATCCCGACATCATCATGATCGGTGAGATCAGGGATCTGGAAACTGCCGAAATGGCAATTCAATCTGCGCTGACAGGCCACCTGGTGCTCTCTTCCTTGCATACCAATGATGCGCCCTCAGCAATCAGCCGCCTGTTGGAACTGGGAGTTCCTTCTTATTTGGTCAAGGCGACGCTGGTTGGTGTGGTCGCCCAACGCCTGGTTAGAACCTTATGCCCTCATTGCAAGCAAGCTGCTACGCCAAATGAAGATGTGTGGGAAGCCATGACCAAGCCTTGGAATACGACACTGCCAAAACAGATTTACGAGCCAGTTGGTTGCATAGAGTGCCGTGAAACCGGTTTCAAAGGTAGACAAGGCATTTATGAAGTAATGCCCTTTACTGAAGCTTTACAAGACTATGCTGAAGAAAAAGGAGACTTGCCAAAGTTAAGGCAGCAGGCATATAAGGAAGGCATGCGTAGTCTGAAATTAAGCGGGGCGCAAAAAGTGGCTTCCGGACTTACTACCATCAACGAAGTGCTTCGTGTCGCACCAGCGAACCGTTGAGTTTGACGGGGGCGCGTTAAAGCGGTCAAGGCCATTGAAGATTCTGATTGTTGGTCCTTCCTGGGTAGGTGATATGGTGATGGCGCAAAGCCTGTTCATCACCCTGAAGCAGCTACATCCTCATTGTGAAATTGATGTCCTCGCACCTGCCTGGTCCGGAGCATTGCTCGATCATATGCCTGAAATCAATCGTCTAATTGAAATGACTGTGGGTCATGGAGAATTGGGCCTGTGCAAACGCAGGGCATTAGCCAGATCATTGAAGCAGACCGGTTATGATCAGGCCATTGTCCTGCCCAATTCCTTTAAATCAGCATTGATTCCCTGGTTAGCTGGAATCCCCATACGCACAGGATGGCGTGGCGAAGCCCGTGGCTGGTTGCTCAATGATTGCAGGACTCTGGATAAAAAAGCCTATCCACTTATGGTCGAGCGTTTTACTGCTCTGGCAAACACAGAGCATGCTGATTTGCCAGATCCTCTGCCCAGACCTGCATTGTCAGTGAGCAGCGAAAAGCGCGAATTTGTATTGGACAAACTTTCTCTGGAGACCACCAAGCCGGTTCTCGCTGTATGTCCTGGGGCGGAATTTGGTGAAGCAAAGAAGTGGCCTGCGCAATCCTATGCCGTTGTAACCAACAATTGGATAAAGACCGGAGGTCAGGTCTGGATTCTGGGCTCTGCGAATGATAATCAGGATGCGATAAGGCTGAAAAGTTCTATTCCTGCTGAACTAGTCGATTGTTGTTTTGACCTTACTGGTAAAACCTCACTCGAAGAAGTAATTGACGTGATGGCTTGCGTGGACCAGATTGTCAGTAATGATTCCGGCCTGATGCATATTGCCGCCGCTCTTGGAAAGCCGCTGGTTGTGATTTATGGTTCCACGTCGCCCGCATTTACACCGCCGCTTTCAGATAAGGTCAGCATCGTATCCCTGAATCTGGAATGCAGCCCCTGTTTTAAACGTACCTGCCCACTAGGGCATACCAATTGCCTGAAACAACTTGCTCCGGACATGGTAATTCATACCATGGAGGAGCTGAAAAGTTCATGAAAGTAGCTCTCGTTTTATTTGATTGGTTTCCACATGGCGGCCTGCAACGGGATTGCAGTCGTATAGGTTTGAAGCTAAAAGAACAAGGAGCCGACGTCCATATAATTTGCATGAATGTGCAGGGAAATGTCCCGGGCGATTTTCAGGTTCACCAGCTGGACCTGAAAGGAAGCAGTAAGGTAGCCAGGCGCAAAGCCTTTACTGCATGCCTAGGCGAGCATCTGGAAAAGTCAGCCTACGATATTGTAATGGGTTTCAATCGCTTACCCGGGCTCGATTATTATTTTGCCGCTGACACTTGTTTTGCATGGAAATCCGGTCGCGAGCGTAACTGGGTTTATCGTTTTATGCCGCGCAGTCGTCAGTATCTGGCTTTTGAAAACGCCGTGTTTGGTTCGTCCAGCAGTACAGATATTTTCATGTTATCGCCGGGCCAAAAACAGGAGTATCTGGCTTGTTACCCTGACTCAGAATCACGCATGACAGACATTCCTCCTGGCATTGAAAAAAACCGCATGGCCGGAGAGGATGCGCAGTCTTTGAGAAATTCCTGCAGGCAGGAATTCAATATTGGTGACAATGAATTATTGCTGCTGCAGGTGGGATCCGGGTTTTCTATCAAAGGTGTCGACAGGTCGTTGGCCGCTTTGGCTTGTTTACCACAAAACTTGTTAATGACAACTCACTTGATAATTATAGGGCGCGATGAGCCCGGCAGTTACCAGAAACAAGCTGAAGGCCTCGGCCTGGGCAAGAGAGTCACATTTCTGAAAAGTCGTGATGACATCCCACGCTTTTTACAAGGGGCCGACTTGCTCCTGCACCCTTCTTACAAGGAAAGTGCAGGCATGGTTATTCTTGAAGCTATTGTGGCTGGCCTGCCTGTTCTTACGACAGCAAGTTGTGGCTATGCTTTTCATGTGCAAGATGCCGATGCAGGACTGGTTATTAAAGAACCTTTCATTCAGGAAACAATGAATACCGCCTTGTTGGACATACTTCAAAATGTTGATCGAACACACTGGAAGGAAAACGGGTTGCGTTATGGTAACGGCGGAGATTTTTATGCTATGCCGGAGCGCGTCGCCAGTTTGATTTTGGAATCAGCCAGGGGCAATTCACATGACAGGTAATACGGTCTGGATACGTGAAGATATTGCCGGATTGATTGGCGATGGTGACCCCTTTGACTATTTCAGTAAGCTTGAGGGAAAGGTTTTTCGCGCTCTGGAATTCAGGCGCACCTATGCAGTGGAACTGGGTGAAAAACGTTATTTCGTGAAACACCATCGAGGCAGCAGTGTTGGTGAGATACTGAAAAATCTGCTTCAACTGCGTTTACCAGTTATCAGTGCTGAAAATGAAATACAGGCAATAAAAAAACTGGGCGCCTCTGGCATTGCTGTTCCCGTAATTGCAGCCTATGGCCGGCGAGGGCTTCTACCCCACGCCATTGAATCCTTCATTGTTACCGAAGATGTAGGCACACAGGAAAACCTGGAAGATTTGACCCGTAACTGGGCCGACAAAGCGCCCCCTTTTGCAGAAAAAATTGCGCTGCTTCAACATGTAGCAAGTATCAGTGCCCGCATGCATAACATCGGTATTTGTCATCGGGATTTTTATCTTTGTCATTTTTTGGTGCAAGGGTGGGGAGAAAATCCACTGACATTGATTGATTTGCACAGAGCTCTGGTAAAAGCCCGGCTTGGGCGGCGCTGGATCATAAAGGATATTGCCGGCCTGTATTTTTCAGCAATGGGTATAGGCCTGGGCGAAAAAGATTTGCTGAGATTTATCGGAATGTATACCGGCAAACCGCTCAGAGATGCACTGAAAGAAGATGCCGGGTTCTGGCGACAGGTCGAGCAGCGTGCACTGAAAATGAAACTAAAGCACGGTTGAAGCCCCGTCAATTTAAGTGCGTTCAATTTTTTATCCGGTTTACTCGCTCCCCACTACCTGAAAAAGAATGATGGTGTCATTACGCGTGTTGTTGAAGCGCTGCAGTTCTGACAGCCGGGGATGCTGACTCAGCTGATCAAGCATGTCATTTTCATCATGCGCTAACTCCATCATCAGGTATTCCTGATTTGCGAGTAATTCCAAAGTCATCTCAGGCTGAGGAAGAACTTTGTCATAGTCTGTCACCAGGCCACTGTAATAGGCCAAAGGAAAACTGTTTGTCAGCACCAAGCTCTCTTCAGGTACATTTTCCTGGGACCAATCTATGGCTTCTTGAATATAAAGCTTTGAATAACCAAAGCTCAACAAACTGTCTACAAGGAAATAGAAAGCCCATACATAGGAGATGAGCTGGAATCTTTTTAATTTCCTGGTTTGCTGAGCCTGTTGATAAAGCGTGTCGAGTGAAAGAGGGGCCAGAGAGAGCAACAGAAGAGCGGTCATCACGGCATAGCGGGTTGTCAGAAACTGCATGATTGAAACGAATATGAGCAAAGCAAGAATTGAACTGCCCAGGAAGAAAATCCAGGGCCATTTATTTTCAGCCGTCAGACTGTGCTTATTACTAATTCCGGCATACAGCAAGAAAAGGCTCACGGGCGGCCCTAGTGTCATAAAAATATTGGCGATAACTGAATACAAGTAACCAAGCCCAAGGACAAACATGCCCTTGCCTGAAAACGCCGTCAGCTGTTCAGAAATATGAAAAGAAAGGTTAGTGTTGGTTGCCGCACCAGCAAGTGTCTCAGGGTAATTCGCCAGCAAAGGCAAGTACCAGCGATAAGTAAATCGAAACACTTCAAACAGGTTGATGCCAGCCAGGAAAAAAAGCACAAGAATTAATAGCGCACCTGTCAGGATCAGGCCAACCAGTTTCAGAAGCCCTTGCATGCCATGTTTAGTGCTGATACTCCCTGTAAGCAATGCAAATGGGGAAAGGGCAAGTATCAGCAGACCCTCTAGCCTGAATAAAAGTGCAGCTGTCATGGCCAACAGCCAACCACAAGCATTGAGCAGATGGTGAGTCTTGTGGTAGCGAATAAGTTGAACCAGAGCTACCAGACAAAAGCCCCAGTAGGCAAAATCCCTGATCAGGTAATATCGCATCTCATTAATGGTCGGAAAGCAGAGGATAACAATGGCTGCGCAGATTTTTACGCTTTCAGTCTGCCTGAATTCTGTGGCCAGAGTGATAAAGGCATACACCAGCAGAGCAAAAGACAGCATATTGAGTATATGAGCGCTGTTTATCAGGCCAATAGGCAGTACCTTGCCAACGAGGGAGATCAGGACTGAATATCCATACCAACCATAAGTGGCAAGGATGGCTTCAAGACCCTGGTCGTTAAACAACTCCGCCGCCCTGATATAACTGAAGGCATCATCATTGGGAATAGGGCTGCCTGCAATAATTACCAGCGAAAACAAAAAGCTGACGGCAATAGCGATTAATCGCGTATCCACCAACGGCATATGTTTGATCAGTTTATGTGGTTCAGCCACTGGTTATCTCTGTCAGGCCCAGGCCTGCCGCCTCCGCATAGCTGGAATAAAAAAAGTGTCTGTCCTCTTTTTCTAGCCCCAGGTTTTGTATCAGCTTAATCACTGACTTACGTCTGCCCTTGAGGTTTATCGGTGATGTTCTCAGGACAAAGTTCGTTGGATCAAGAATAGCGAAAGAAGCATTCTCGCTATCCTGTGTAAACATATCCGCACTTAGGTTGCTGAATTCAAAACCCTTCCCATGCAGCATGGCAATAAATCCTGCAAGAGATTGCAGTGGAATTTTTTTTACAGGTAACTTGCTTAGCATCTCACCCATTGGTACAAAATAGGTTGCCGCGGATATTTTCTTTGAGGGAATGCGGAAGAGATTATCCACTGTAATTGTCTTTATGCCATGCATGCGCAAATTCTTGGCGTTTCTGTCAAACAACTTCGCCGAGTGCCGGTTGTAAAAACGTTTACTCACTTGGCCCGGGTATTGGCGCAGCCATAGGCCATTATCCAACCTGAATTCCAGAACTTTATCCAACTCAGCAATCTGCGTCGCCTGTGCCATAACCTGGTCATACTGTGTTCCAGTCAGTCTATGCAAAGGTGTGCTGATATTAATGTAGGGGCTGTCAGGCTTTCCTCCTGGTTGGGTCTTGAAGCGTTTGTGCATCCAGAGGTATTGCGCCGGGTATTTCCTGATGGTTTGCTCGATCATGCTGTTAATTAATGCTGCATTTGTTTCTTCATTATCGCCAGGAAAATCGTCGGGAAATGGAATGAATTCAAGTTCATATTTCCGGGTTTTATCGTTCCTATGTTGGCGAAACAGGAATACGGGAGAGTCATTAATTTTAGCAAAGCGACTTGCCGCTGTAATGGTAGCAGCCTGCCGGCCAAAGAAGGGAGCAAACACAGCATGTTCGGGGCCATAATCTTGGTCTGGGGCATACCAGAGGGTATTCCCTTGTTTCAAGTGGCGAAAGGCGCCACGAATATCATTGCGATCAAAAACCCCATTGCAATTGGATAATCTCCCGCGCAGCATAAAGGCATCAAAGAGCGCGTTGCGATGGGGCCTGTAGGTGGCTCCAAAAGGATGAAACAGAAATAAGAGATTGGCACTAAAATCCAGGATTGGATAATGTGCCGAGATTAACAATAACCCTTTACCTTTTGCTTTGGCTGCTTCGAGTTTATCCAGGCCTATGAGTGTGGTCTGGTCTACAAATGAGCCAGGCTTTCTCACCCAACCTGTCGCAGTCTCTATCACCCCGATGCTGTATTCCTGGAATATTTTTCTGACCAGACTGTTTTGCTCTGATGCATCCAACTCTGGAAAACAGATGCCTATATTAATGTCGGTGATATAACGGCGTTCCTTGCCAAGCCAGTAAAGCAGGATACCTAGAAATTCGCCGGCTTTAATGCGTACCCGAAAAGGCATCCAGGCCAGTATAAAAAGCAGGCTGATCCCGAACCAGGTTGGCCAGTATTTAATATCAGTAAAAGCGCTGAATGGTGGAGGCGTCTGCATGCAGGACTAAATCATAAGTTCCGTAGCAAATATTCAGCGGCATTGTATCAGAATCAGTAATCAGCATTGGCTATGATATTATAGCGGCCACTTGATTTTTGGTTAGAAAATTCAACGCATGAAACTCGAATTTCCGAAATTTGATAGCGCGCGGTTACTTATAGTCGGCGATGTCATGCTGGATCGTTATTGGCAGGGAAGTACCTCCCGGATTTCACCGGAAGCACCCGTTCCTGTTGTGAATGTCAGTTCGGCAGAAGACAGCCCCGGTGGCGCCGGCAATGTGGCACTGAATATTTCTGCTCTTGGTGCTGCAGCAACCCTGGTTGGTCTTGTCGGTGAGGATGAAGCGGGTGAAGAACTTGAAGCTATGCTTACTTCAGCTGATATTCGTTGTGATTTCGAGAAAGTGGCTGACAAACCTACCATTACCAAATTGCGCGTTGTCAGTCGGCATCAGCAGTTAATTCGACTGGATTTTGAAGAACCCTTTGAATCACATAGTGCCGCGGCCCTGAATATTCGAGCTGAAGCACTTCTCGATAATACCGATGTGCTGATACTTTCAGATTATGCCAAGGGTGCACTTGATGATGTCAGTGATCTTATTGGCAAGGCAAAAAAAGCCGGAGTGAAAGTGTTGGTGGATCCAAAAGGCCACGATTATTCATGCTACCGAGGTGCGACGCTGTTGACTCCTAATCTACAGGAGTTTGAGCAGATCATGGGTCCGTGTAGCAGTGAGGAAGAATTGGCTGCAAAAGGGTTGACTCTTATCAAAGAACTGGGCCTTGAAGCATTACTTGTTACACGCGGCGAACATGGCATGAGCCTGATTCGCGACAATGCCCCTGAACTGCATATTCCCGCCCGAACCAGGGATGTGTTTGATGTCACAGGTGCAGGCGATACAGTTATTTCTGCTCTGGGAGCAGCACTTGCTGCAGGTGTGGATCTACCCGAAGCTGTTGCACTGTCCAATATTGCTGCCGGGCTTGCTGTATCCAGAGTGGGTACGGTTGCTGTCAGTGGGCCGGAACTGCGTAGAGAAGTGCAGCGTGACAGTGGCTCTGACAGGGGAGTGATGTCCAAAGAGCAATTGCTGCTAGCTGTTGCGGACGCTAAAGCACACGGTGAAAAAGTGGTCTTTACTAACGGCTGTTTCGATATCATTCATGCTGGTCATGTAGGTTATCTCAGCGATGCACTCCGGTGCGGCGATCGACTCATTGTTGCCATTAATGACGATGACTCGGTACGACGTCTGAAAGGGGAAGGCAGGCCTATCAATCCTGTGGAAAGACGCATGGCCGTGTTATCAGGGTTGGAATCTGTGGACTGGGTTGTGTCCTTTGAGGAAGATACGCCAGAGGCTTTGCTGGAGGCAATCAAACCTGATTTTCTAATCAAAGGCGGAGATTACGGCATAGAAGACGTTGTTGGTGCTGATATCGTCACTGGCTATGGTGGAGAAGTTAAGGTGCTGGCTTTTCTGGATAACTGTTCCACTTCAGCTATCGTGGAAAAAATCCAGGAAGACAAAAAGTAATCCCTGTCTAATCAATTAATTCCTTTGCCAAGGCAATATTCTGCGCAAGGTGATCAGGATTGATCGAACCAACTATTACTGAATGTATGCCGCTCACAGAAAATTTGGCATTGTTACCAAATAGTAACTCCATGCTTTCTTTGACAGAATTGGCATGGCCACTCATCAGGCCTTTTTTTACCAATACGCCTTTATTATTTTCCTGGGCAAAATCGAGGACCGCCTGATCCTGCTGCTCCAGGTTGTAGGTGATCATAACGATATCGAGTAGGGATGCTGCCTTGATACCGCCGTCGATGGTTTTGGTGGACATGCCAATGGCGCGGATTTTCCCTTCTTCCTGACACGTCCTTAGCGTATTAACACAATCAGTGCGCTCAAGAATATCTAGGTCATTGCCATCAGAGTGAATCAATACAATGTCCAGGTAATCAGTCTGCAGGCGTTTCAGGCTTCTCTCTATACTGGTGCGCGTGTGCTGTGCACTGAAATCAAAATGTGATTTCCCCTCGCTGAAATCTTCTCCGGTCTTTGTGGCAATCACCCAGTCCTGTCGGTTATCCAGAAGTATCCCTAACCGTTCTTCACTATTGCCATAGGCAGGTGCTGTATCAATCAGATTTATACCAGACTCCCTGGCTTGAGCCAGCAGGTGCCTGACCTGATTGTCATCAGGAATAGTGAAACTTTGAGGATACTTTACACTCTGATCGCGCCCTAACTTTACCGTACCAAGACCCAAAGCCGAGACTGTTAGATTGGTACCTGGAACAGGTCTGTGAAACGTCATGATCAGAACTGCTCCCAGGGTGTGGAGGCTAACTCCGGCCGCTGGAGAAAATCGGGTGGTGAAGGTTCTGCACTGGTACCAGCCACATTATTGGCTGCCTGCATTTTATTCAAAATAGTATTGGCCAGATTGGGAGCAAGTGTCAGCTTGGTAGGCCAGCACACCATCAGGTTGTGGGATTCAGCGATACTAATACCGTCGGGTCTTGTACCATCTGGCCGTTTTTGTTCCGCCCGGTCAATGGCAAAAGTTCCCCAACGTGCCTTACTGAAATCACACCAGGGAAACAGGGGGGTCAGTTTATTACGAGCGGTTTCAATTAGTTCCCCTTCACTTTGCCTGGCACCATGTTCAGCCAATTCTCCGCCAAGGTACCAGACTGGCTCGCCAGCGGCATTACGATGACTGGTAATTGTGACTTCGGGAGTCATGGACAGTTTGTCAGACACGCAGTGCACAAAAACCGGCTCTTCAATGGCATGTTTAACCATGACCATGCTTAGAGGCCGCCTTTGCATTTTAGTAAAATCAAACTGGTTATCATCCATCAGGGACTGCGTGCCTGCTCCGCAGCAAAAAATAAAGTGACGTGCTTGTATAACGGTGCCATTACTGAATTTTAATTCGTTGATGCCGCCGTCTGGATTTTTCTCAAGCGCAGCCTGTTGCCAGTCGATTTTAAAAATAGCTTCTGGCTGGTTTTCTGCAAGAGTGTGGATCAGGGATGGTACATCCAGGACGATATCCTGCAACTGGTATAGGGCCCCCTGAATATGGTTCTTGAAGAAAGTCGGGTAATTTTCACTGGCGACTTTATCGACTTTTGCTTCCAGCGCCTTGCTGCCCAGAAATGCATTAAGGCGTGAACGCAAACTGTCGCGGGGCCACATAAAATAGGAATCAGAGAGCAGGTTGCAGCCGCGCAGGTCCACATCCCCGTCACCTGTCAGGCATTGTTTCCAGTGAGCAGGCATGTCGGCGATGGCAGTACTGGCACTGGTAAGTTTACCGCCCAGGGCGTATTTGATACCGCCATGGATCATGCCCTGGCTCGCAATACTTTGACCTGCACCCAGTTGATCTTGCTCCATTAACCAGGCGCTGTATCCTTCATTGCGCAAACGGTTCAGCAACCAGAGACCGGCGACACCTCCGCCAAAAATCAAAGCATCCAGTTTTAGTGTTTCTGCCATAGGGAAATTTGTACGTAACAGGAAAGCATGACAGTATAAACAGAATGCAGGTTAAACCGGAAATCCGCCTGACGGGTTTTGCATGAATTTCCTGCAGCAGTAAAGCTTGGCATTTCTATCCTGGGGTTTCAGTGAACCGGCTACTCTATTCAACCTTATTTTATCTTGCGACCCCCCTCCTAATCCTCAGATTGATATGGAGGTCATTTAAGTCACCTGCTTATTTGCACCGTTGGTCTGAGCGGTTTGCTTTTTATGGACAACAGTCATCGGCAACGACAACGCTGGTTTTTCATGCGGTGTCAGTGGGTGAAGTCCATGCGGCTGTCACATTGGTAGAGCAGCTGCTTGAAAAGCATCCGGAGCTGGGCATTCTTGTCACAACACTAACACCAACTGGTTCTGGCAGGGTTGTTGAACTTCTAGGGGGTAGAGTCACTCATGTGTATCTGCCTTATGATTATTCTGGTGCTGTGAAACGCTTTCTGAATCATTTCAATCCCGTATTACTCGTCATCATGGAAACTGAGCTTTGGCCGAACCTTGTCAATTGCTGTCAGCAGCAAGGCGTGAAAGTTATCCTCGCCAATGCCCGATTGTCTGAAAAATCCCGGCACAATTATGAAAAAGCATCACATCTTACCCTTACCATGCTGCAGCAACTGGAGAAAGTCACTGCGCAATCAACAATGGACAGTGAACGCCTGCAGTCGCTGGGGTTACCGCCGGAGAAAATCCTGGTAACAGGTAGCATGAAATTCGATATGGTCATTAATCAGGATCAGGTAGCACTGGCGCAGCAGGACAAGAACGGATTTTCCGGCAGGCCGGTGCTGGTGGCTGCAAGTACTCGAACCGCAGAAGGTGTAGTGGAAGATGAGCTTGTTTTGACCGCATTCAGTGCTTTATTAGCTATCAAGCCAGACCTCTTGCTTGTCCTTGTTCCCCGTCATCCCGAACGCTTCAACGATGTGTATGATTTGATTAACAGACAGGGATTTAGCGTTGTTCGCCGAAGCGGCAATGAAAAGCCGGCGGCTCAAGATCAGGTTTTACTCGGTGATTCTTTGGGCGAGATGCATTATTACCTGAGCCTGGCAGACATTGCCTACGTGGGCGGCTCACTGGTTCCTACAGGTTGCCAGAATATTATTGAACCTGCTGCGCTGGGTCTGCCGGTTGTTACGGGGCCTTCACTTTATAATTTTCAGTCGGTCAGTGAGGAGCTGCTGGTAGCAAAAGGCATGCGTGTCATACAGGATGCAGAAGAACTTGCTAAAGTGCTGGGAAGACTTTTTGCCGATCAAGAAGAACGGCAAGAGATGGGTCAGGCAGCACTTACCGTTGTACAGTCAAACCAGGGAGCTACAGCCCGTAATCTGGAACTCATCAATAATTTAATTGATTTTTAGACCTACAGTGACGCACAGCGGTGCGTCCTTTTGTATCAAGTCGCCTTATTATTCAAGCCAGTTATTCAGATCAAGGACATCCTGGGGGCTGAGTACACCTGCGGACTGTTTCAGGGTCAGTGTGTTGATCACGTAGTTGTATCTGGCATTGGCATGATCCCGAATGGTCGCAAACAAAGCGCGCTGCGCAAGTACCACGTCAACGACATTTCTTGTCCCTACTTCAGCACCGACTTCTGTTGCTTCCAGCGCGCTTTCTGCTGAAATAATAGCTTGGGCCCGCGCCTGTACTGCCAGCACATCTGTTTCTACGCTACGGTAACTGTTGCGTGTGCTTTGTGTGCTGTCGCGTCGGGTTTTCAATAATGCTTCTTCACTGGCATCACGTGTGTAATACGCCTGGCGTTTACGGGCATTGTTGAGGCCACCAGCAAAAAGTGGGTAGGAAAAATTCAGAGAAATATTACTGCGCTCTGATGCCGCAGCAGGAAAGAAGCTGAAGGGGTTTGCTGACTGATTCCAGCCATACCCAGCAGTGATATCAATAGTTGGAAACATGGCGGCACGTGCAGACTTGGCATCGTCTTTTTTGGCTTCTAAATCAAATTCCGAAGATTTGATAGCCAGATTGTTATCAAGTGCCAGGTTTACCCATTCATCCAGATCAATGGGATCCAGAGACTCAATGGGAAATTCCGCACTGAGCGATTCCAGATTGCTGTGGGGGCGACCAGTAATGGCTTGAAGCGCTTCAAGCGTCTGGTTTAGATTATTTTCCTCGACCAGGCGGTTAACCCTGGCCAGGTCATGATTGGCCTGACTGTCATAAACATCCGTGATAGGGATAAGGCCAACCTCAAAACGCTCCCGGGTCTGTTCAAGTACTTGAGCAGCCGCATCCTCTTCTGCCTGAAAAGAAGTAAGGTTATCCTGGGAACGAAGCACATTGAAATAAGCGGTAGCCACTTTCAAAATCAATTGCTGCTCTGCCTGGGCTAATGAGGCAGCAGCCAACTGATCTGAATGCTTTGCAGACTGGAAAGCATACCAGGCTTCAAAATTCAGGAGTGCCTGATTGATATTCAGATTATAACCCTTGCTATTGAAGCCATTTGAAAAATCGTGGGCACCTCCAAATTGGGTGGCTTCTGCCGTGCCAGATGTATCACGGGAAGTTGTGGCACCGAGTGTTACACGGGGTAACAGGAAGGAACGTCCCTGAGCGATGGTGGTATGCGCCGCATTGTAGTTGGCTCGAGCCTGGCGGATTTCCGGATCATTGCTGGCAGCCAACTCAAAAATCTGTACCAGATCATCTGCTTTAACTGACGCCAATGGCAACGGCAGTAATATCAGCGCCAATACGCGGATAAAGTGTCTGCTGCTGATAAAGTGCCTACCGCGAATGAAGTGCCTACAGCGAATGAAGTGCCGGCAAATGTTACGAGGATTCATGTTAGCCATCTTGTTCTCCATTGTTCCTGATGTTGTACCCACCAAAATACCGCAAACTATAAATCTCTAACCTATTGAAATATATAGTATAAAGTTTTTATGTAAGTCTTGGTAAAGTTGTTAAATTTGTGACTGACTGGCCAGTCAGTTTCAATATTTTTTATCTGCCTGTCAAGATATGTCGCAAAATTGTTTATACAGGGTATTACAGGCATTTCTATGAAATTGTAGGTTTGCACATAGAGTATCCGTTAATAACTGAAGCTAGACCTGTAAAGGTTGACGTATGTTGCTAATATAAATTCCATTTTTTCTATGCTGCCCAATTGGAAAATTAATCAGATGCTCTAACGATGCAAAGTCTTCTAAGGGTAAAAAATCCAGTTGGAATTGAGCAGGCATAGAGTGAGGGGGGAATTATTGTATGAGATTACTGTTAGTGGGAAAGTTCCTGGCCTGCAATGCAATTATCAAAACGTGAACTTGTTATTATTGTAGCAACCATTTGGTCAGCGGGCTGATATTGGTTATACGTGTATCAGTATTGATGAGATCAGTAGTCCAGGCTAATTGCTCAGTTATATAACAACAATTTCGATATCAATGAGGTTGAAATTCTGCGTAATCAAGTCTGTGATAAGGGCATTTGAAGTATCGAGCACTTCAAGCGCTGTCACAGAACCTCATTGATTAATAGTTGATTATAAATTGAATCTACTTGAGGGAGTTGGGTTATTGATATCTGGGTTGAAAGTACAAGAGACCCGCAGTATTTGGGCGTCTTGTTATATGGCCCTGATTTGGATAAGGTGGCTATTAAGCCAAAAAAGCCAATTAACAGGCTGTAATTAAATACAATACATAATTAAGTTAGATTCGGGATTTTCCCTTACGAATAAAATGAAATTTAGATCCTACACAATCAATTTAAGTGAGCAGATGGCGGTCTGTGATGCTAATTATATTCGTTTGCTAAAACTGCTAGGCAATACTCGTTCTTTGAGGCGGCGACTTGTGACAATGCCTCAAATTGGTATTGGAGCAAACAGGGGGCAAGTAACAGTCAGTATAGAAGTGGTTGAGGATTTTAAATACACCAGTACTATCAGTGTTAAACAATTGCTTACGAATGACAGCATTGGCAGAAACAGTGACAACATCGTTTCTATTAATAAAGACAAGAGCGCGCTCTACAAAGCGCCGGAAATGATTATTCGTGTATATCATGATGCTAAAACTGCTGAAGTAATGAGTTATCAAAACCAAAAATATTTTAAAGCGGTATACCCGGTTCCCAATAAGCTTATGTACCAAAGAGACGAAAAAGAGCAACTTAATCTTTTCCTGGCAGACTGGTTGAACTTGTGCATAAATGAAGGGTTAGGCAATCTCGAGGAATTGAGTCTGGAAAAATTGACCTGTTTTTAGCGGTGGTTAACAAAAGGGTTTAGATTATTCAGATAAACTCTACATGATCATCATTAGCATTATCAGCTATTTAGAATAAAACGATTTTTAAAACAGCATCGTTATCAGCATAGATTGAAAGAGTAGATCAAATTGGCAGAAGTCCTGGCAGAAAATAATAATCAGAACTATCGGCTGATTCAGATCACGGATTCGCATTTATATGCTGACCGTGACACTATTTTTGATGGGCTAAATACCTACGATACACTCAAGGATGTAGTGGATCTTGTTGCCAGCCAAGAGCAATCAATTGATTGCTTGTTATGCACTGGTGATCTGGCTCAGGATTCCAGTGTTGGCGCGTACCAGAATTTCCTGGCCGCCATGTCCCCTCTTAATGCCCCTCAACTATGGATACCTGGTAACCATGATATCCGCAGTAATATGCAGCAGGCACTGGAGCAGGACAGTATCAACCTGAAGCGGTCGGTTCAGCTGGGTAATTGGCGGGTAATCATGCTGGACTCCAGCGTAGAAGGGCAGGTGTACGGCTTGCTGGACCAGAAAGAATTGGCCGATCTTGATCTTGAGTTGGCAGACAGTGAGCGCAGCAACGCTCACGTTCTGGTTTGTGTGCACCACAATTGTTTACCTGTTGATGCTACCTGGCTCCAGCAGCATTGCCTGAAGAACAGTGATGAGTTTTTCTCCATTCTTGATAAATATTCTCATGTAAAAGGTGTTCTTTGTGGGCATATTCACCAGGAGTTTGAAGTAGAGCGTAATGACGTTACTGTAATAGCCACACCTTCCACATGTATCCAGTTTCATCCCACCAACGCTGATTTTACTATTGATAATGAAAATCCGGGATACAGGTGGTTGGATCTGATGCCTGACGGAGAGATTAAAACCGGCGTCGAAAGGATAGTTTCAAAATCCTATAACATAGATTT
The DNA here is from genome assembly GCA_029245395.1 of Gammaproteobacteria bacterium. Lineage (GTDB taxonomy): Bacteria > Pseudomonadota > Gammaproteobacteria > Pseudomonadales > Pseudohongiellaceae > Eutrophocola. Next base: position 133,592 of record JAQWPL010000029.1, on the reverse strand, counting down.
TACCAGTACCGACTATTAAGCTTGGTATAAGTGCACCTTTCTACCATTTCACCTTTCTACCTCCCCAACATCGCACCCTACCATTTCCAGTTAAACCAGAATAGTTTCCATTCCAGTTTCTGAGTTTTTCACTTGAGGGGAAAATATTTCGGGATTTAGCCAAATACTCTTCCACCCTTAACGGCGAACCGTCGTATAATTAAAAGATGAGTTCAGGCAGGCCGCTTATAATTTACATTCACGGATTTAACAGCTCACCTGCCTCTGAAAAAGCACAACAATTTTCAAAATATTGCCGGGCATCAGGCAAGTTTGATATTGCTGTCCCTGAACTTTCACACGATCCTCTAACAGCCATCACCCAGTTGGAAGCACTTATTCAAGAGACGGATGAGAAACCTTTTCTGCTGGTGGGAAGCTCTTTGGGTGGATATTACGCCACATGGTTGGCTGAGAAATACCAATGTAAGGCCGCATTGGTAAATCCTGCCATATCGCCGGTAAAAACCTTGGGCGAAGAATTTCTGGGGCCGCAAAAAAACCTGTATTCGGGACTGGAATATGAATTTACCCGAGGTCATGCTTTGTACCTGGATACTTTGGATATCAATCCTCTGCAATATCCCGAAAATTACCTGCTGCTGGTGCAGACCGGTGATGAAGTGTTGGACTATCGCCTGGCGATCGAACGTTATAAGAATTCCACACAGATAGTGCAAAAAGGGGGAAATCACCGCTTTGAGCAATTCGAATCCATGTTCGAGCCTATGCTGGAATTTGCTGAGTTTGGTGCCTTGAGGCCAGAAACAAAAGCAGTTATCAAACACGCTATTCAATGACCAGATTTTAGTAAGGACATTAAAGCCATTATGAGTAATTCCTATACCTCAGATTCTATTGAAGTACTAACAGGACTTGATCCGGTCAGGCGCCGCCCAGGCATGTACACTGATACTTCCCGCCCCAATCATCTGGTGCAGGAAGTAGTAGATAACAGTGTGGATGAGGCCCTTGCAGGTCATGCGCGTAGCATCAAGGTGACCTTGAATAAAGACGGCAGTGTAGAGGTTACCGATGATGGCCGCGGCATGCCGGTGGACATACATCCTGAGGAAAAAATCCCCGGCGTGGAATTGATTCTTTCCCGACTGCATGCAGGGGGAAAATTTAACAGCGACAACTACAAATTTTCAGGTGGGCTGCATGGCGTTGGCGTCTCTGTTGTTAATGCCTTGTCCAGCGAACTGGAGGTACTGGTTAGGAGAGATGGCAAACTCCACCGTATGACTTTTGCCGATGGCGAAAAGACGACCAGCCTGAAAGTCATCGACAAGGTGGGGCAGCGAAATACAGGGACCACTGTAAAATTTACTCCCAACAGCAAATATTTCGACTCTGCCAATATCTCGATCCCACGCCTGATTCACGTACTAAGAGCTAAAGCAGTCCTGTGTCCTGGATTGCAAATGATATTTGAAGACAAAACAGTCAAAGGCGATAAAGCCCAGAGTGATGAGTGGTGTTTCGAAGATGGACTTGCCGATTACCTCATACAATCTACTGAAGGATATGAACGTATTCCGGCTGAACCCTTTACCGGCTCCATGCAGGGCAATGATGAAGCGACGGACTGGGCAGTAATGTGGCTACCCGAGGGAGGAGAGCTAGTTACGGAAAGTTATGTCAATCTAATACCTACTATGCAAGGTGGTACTCATGTCAACGGATTCAGGACAGGTATGCTGGAAGCCATCCGTGAATTTTGTGAAATCCGCAACTTGTTACCACGGGGCGTAAAACTCAGTGCGGAAGATCTCTGGGATCGCTGTTCCTATATCCTGTCGGCAAAAATGATTGATCCCCAGTTTTCCGGGCAGACCAAGGAAAAACTGTCTTCACGACAAAGCGCAGTGTTTATAGGCGGTGTTGTCAAAGATTCCTTTGGCATTTGGTTGAACCAGCATACGGATGACGCCGTTCAGATTGCGGATATGTGTATTAGTAATGCCCAAAACAGGATGCGGGAAGGCAAAAAGGTAGCGCGCAAGAAAGTCACTACTGGCCCAGCACTTCCGGGTAAGCTGGCTGACTGCTCAACACAGGATGTGGAAACCGGAGAATTATTTCTGGTGGAAGGTGATTCTGCTGGGGGCTCTGCAAAACAGGCCCGGGATCGTCAGACACAGGCTGTCATGCCGCTGCGGGGGAAAATTCTTAACACTTGGGAAGTAAACTCGGATGAAATCCTGGCTTCACAGGAAGTTCACGATATATCTATTGCCATGGGTGTGGACCCAGGCTCCTCGGATTTGTCAGGATTACGTTATGGCAAAATCTGTATTCTCGCTGATGCTGATTCTGACGGCCTCCATATTGCAACGTTACTTAGTGCCTTGTTCGTCAAACATTTCACCGCGGTAGTCGATGCAGGTCATATCTATGTGGCTATGCCACCTTTGTATCGTATCGATGTCGGCAAGGAAGTTTATTATGCGTTGGACGATGATGAAAAAAATGGCGTGCTGGACAGGATTGCAGCAGAAAAAAAGAAAGGCAGTCCCAATGTTCAGCGTTTTAAAGGGCTGGGGGAAATGAATCCCCTGCAATTGCGTGAAACCACCATGAGCATGGATACACGCAGGCTTGTGCAACTCAATGTTGATGAGGCCAAGAAAACACATGAGTTGATGGACATGCTGCTGGCAAAAAAGCGAGCTAGTGACAGAAAAGCCTGGCTCGAGAAATACGGAAACCTGGCAGATATTTAAATACAGGATGCAGGATACAAGATACAGGGGCGCTAAAAGTTCTTCTTGCATCCTGTCTCCTGAATCCTGTATCGAGAAACTTACTAAATTTTTTAATGCAAAACGATTAGTACTCCAGGAAAGGTTATGAATGAAACAATCACACTAAACGAAGACGGCCAGGAACAGATGGCCCTGCGTAAATTCGTCGAGCAGTCCTATTTGAACTACTCGATGTATGTCATCAATGACAGGGCGCTGCCCCATATTGGTGACGGCCTGAAACCTGTGCAACGACGCATTGTTTTTGCCATGTCAGAATTGGGTTTGAAATCCTCTTCCAAGTATAAAAAGTCGGCGCGCACTATTGGTGATGTGATTGGTAAATACCACCCCCATGGAGATTCTGCCTGTTATGAAGCCATGGTGTTGATGGCTCAGCCTTTTTCCTATCGCTATCCGATTATAGACGGGCAGGGCAACTGGGGGTCTCCAGATGATCCAAAATCCTTTGCCGCAATGCGCTATACGGAGTCCAAGATGAGGCATTATGCTGAAGTACTTTTGTCTGAGCTTGGTCAGGATACCGTTGATTGGAAACTGAATTTTGATGGCGAACTGAAAGAGCCCCTAATTCTTCCTGCCAGGCTGCCAAATGTCTTGCTCAACGGCGGCAGTGGTATTGCCGTTGGTATGGCTACGGATATTCCTCCTCATAATTTAAGGGAAGTAGCACAGGCCTGTCTGCATCTGCTGGAAAAACCAAAAGCCACAACGAAAGATCTGATGAAATTTATCCAGGGACCGGATTTTCCTACCCATGCCGAAATCATCACCTCAAAAGAAGAAATCAGGGAATTATATGAGACGGGGCGCGGCATGATTAAAAGCCGCGCAGTCTATGGCAAGGAAAATGGCGACATTGTAATCACTGCTTTGCCATATCAGGTTTCCGGCACAAAAATCCTCGAACAGATTGCCGCCCAGATGCAGAAAAAGAAACTGCCAATGATAGTTGATCTGCGTGATGAGTCAGATCATGAAAACCCGACACGTATTGTCATAGTGCCACGGTCTAACCGTATCGACGTCGATTCTGTTATGGCTCACCTTTTTTCAACGACTGATCTGGAAAAAAGCTATCGCGTTAACTTCAACATGATTGGTATCAACAGTCGGCCACAGGTTAAAGGGCTGGTCGCCTTATTGAAGGAATGGCTTGAGTTCAGAGCCATTACAGTTACCAGGCGATTGCAATACAGATTGGAGAAAATAAAAGACCGCTTGCACATCCTTGATGCGCTATTGGTTGCGTTTCTTAATATTGATGAAGTCATCCATTTAATCCGCACAGAAGAAAAGCCAAAAAAAGCCTTGATGAAAAAGTTCAAGATTTCTGATCGACAGGCTGAAGCCATACTGGAAATAAAACTGCGTAGCCTGGCAAAACTTGAGGAAATTAAAATCAAGGCAGAGCAGAAGGAGTTGTCTGAGGAACGAAAAAATCTTGAAAAACTTTTGGGCTCCAAAGCGCGACTGAAGACACTGATCAAGAATGAGATCAAGGAAGATGCTGAAATCTATGGTGATGACAGACGTTCTGAACTGGTAGTACGGGAAGAGGCGCTGGCATTCAGGGAAGAAGAATTTATTTCTACAGAACCTGTCACCGTAATTCTCTCCGAAGGAGGGTGGATTAGAGCCGCGAAAGGGCATGATGTGGATCCCGCTACACTGGCCTATAAATCCGGAGATGATTGCAAATGCAGTGCGCGAGGAAAAAGCAATCAGAACGCTATATTTTTGGATTCCACCGGTAGAGCATATTCCTTACCGGCACATTCATTGCCTTCAGCGAGAGGAATGGGCGAGCCATTATCTGGTAAAACCAAACCGCCATCAGGGGCCAGTTTTGAAGGTGTTGTGATAGGCGAACCAGGCAGTATTTGCCTTCTTGCTTCCGATGCCGGTTATGGCTTTATTACCAAGCATGAAAATCTTGTTAGTAAAAACAAGGCAGGCAAAGCTATGCTGTCTTTGCCTAAAGGCGCAAAAGTGTTAGCACCTGCACCTGTTGGTAAAATTGAAAACAGTGAAGTGGTTGGAATTACTAACGAGGGCAGAATGCTTATGTTCAAGTTGTCCGAATTACCAGAATTAGCCAAAGGTAAAGGCAACAAGATTATCAGCATCCCAGCGGTTCGTGTCGCTGAACGTGTTGAATTTGTAGTTGCGATTGCAGTTCTCAATGCGCAGCAGATACTGGTAATTCACTCGGGTAAGCGTCATTACAACCTGACCATGAGTGATCTTGAGCATTATCGGGGTGAGCGCGGAAGACGTGGTAATAAACTGCCCCAGGGATTCAGAAAAGTGGATCGCGTAGAAGTGCAGGAGAAAAATCAGGGAAAAAGCGAGGAAAAAGATTCGGAGTAAGCGTTTCTAAAAATTTGTGAATTTGGCACTAGCCGCTCCTTTTCAGTATCCTAGGCAGCTCACTACTGAAAACAGGGGGTATTTTTCAACTGGATATCCCTAATTCTGAGCAGATAGCTAATACAAAAGACAAGAATCAGACTGATACCGACAAAGGTGACTTTGCCGACACAGTCCTGCCTGAGACTTTAGAGGCCTCAAGAACTACCAGCACTCTCGATCTGGTCAGACTCAACCGGTTGTTGTCGAGATTTGCCGGGACTGATGTTCGGCTCACTGTTCTAGTGGGTGAAGAAGTACGCTAAATGGACAGTGGCACTCTAGATGCTTTGGCTACTTGTTATGCGCAACTGGCCAGGGAAAAGTGGTATGAAAACTGGTCAGTAGATTCAGCCAGAGAAGAGCTCGAAGAATATTTTCAAAATGATGATGACAGGATTCATCTTGTCAGCTTGGTTTACAAAGGAGATGAAATCGTCGGTCTTTGCTGGGCCTTCATTTTTTCAGCTAAAAATCCTGGCAACCTGGCTGAACACTTCTCATCCGCCAAGCTCAGTAACAGAGAAAATCTTGAAGCTACCAAGGACTGGATTGCACAGGTTGGTGGTAAGGAAACACTAATCTCCATAAGGGAGCTGGGTGTTCTAAGTCAATACAGAAAAATTCGCGCCCCTTTGTTATGTGCGCCAGTGTACTCTCGGGCACTGGAATTCAAGTGCAAATACATTTTTCTTCGCACACCCGTGAACAGCAGTTCCTTGAAATGGAGCTTGGGCATAGGTTTTGTACCAGTGCATTATTTTGTTGTTAACCAGATGTTATTGATGTTGGGAAACCTGGAAGAAGCTGTCAGGGATTTTGAATTCAAAATTCTGGATTATTTTGCCGGGCAATTGACGGCCGTGCTGGATCAGGACAGGGATTTTGAAGCCATGATGCAGCAGACTGAGCTGGACTACACAGAGAAGATGCTTGTGATGCGGGATCTCAGCGCCAATATTGCCCATGAGATGCGGACTCCGCTTTCTGGTGTGCGAGCAACAATGGATGGACTGGAAAAAATATTGCCAAAATTGCTGGAAGTGTATCGCCAGTCAAATGACAAAAGCCCTGATACACTTTCTGCTATTCCGGAAGATCGTTTACGTATTCTTGAGAATACACCAGAGCGCATCACCTTGATGATTGATCAGGCTAATAGTGTGATTGACATGCTTTTGATGAATCTCAAAGATAACAAGGTGGATAAAAAACAGTTCGGGGTTTTTTCTTCTGCGGCATGTATCAAGCAGGCACTGGACCGGTATCCATTCAAGCGGGGGGAGCTGGAGAAAATCACTCTGGACATTGAGCAAGATTTTTACTTTAGGGGGATCGACCATTTATTTATTTTTGTTCTGTTTAACCTGATAAAAAATTCTATATATTCGATCAATGCAGCTCTGAAAGGCGAAATATTGATAACTCTAAAGCCTGGCAGAGGTGTGAACCGAGTTGTGTTCCGGGATACAGGTGAAGGCATTGAGCAGACAGATCTGGAAAAAATCTTTGAGGGTTTTTATACGACCCGTGAGGAAGGCACCGGTGTTGGCCTGGCATTTTGTCGACGCACAATGCGAAGTTTTGGTGGTGGCATAACCTATGATTCTGAACCAGGTGAATATGCAGAATTTATTCTCGAATTTCCTGCGATCTGAGAATCAGAGGCTCCCAAAATTAATGCAGAATTTCTCTGTTCAGGGAATTGCTCTCTTTGAAATCACTGTAGGGAATAATTTTGCCCTGAAAGTTCTGAGGCAGGTTGTCTCCAGTGAGATTCGTCACAAAATAATTTTCTCTTGATTCAATTTTGATGCCGGGATGGTAATATTTTTCCCAGTTTTTAATACAGAGATGGTCCACGTCCAGGGTTTCAGATTGAAATTCATAAACAGGAATTAGCTCTCCTTTTCTCACTCCTTGTGCCAGGCTATCCGGCGCACCAATTGCCAATAGATTGTCAGCATGCTCCATTATTAACGCTTCTCTAAAAATCAGCAGGCATCTGCGCTTCCCCGCACTGTCTGCAAGCAAAAAGCCGGAATGGGGAGCATCTATCATGTAGTACTCAACACACTTCGTTTCTAAAAGAATTTCTTCAAAAAAGTCTCGAAACTTGTTGTCAGTCAGGAAGCTGTCGTGATTATTGGCGATGATAGGATCGGTAATGAGTTTAAAGCTGTTGCGAAAATATTGATCCTGAAATGATGTAATTGTGGAATTGAGTATCTGTTTAAGTTTCGGATTGTGCTTGTCAATAAACTGATGAATTAACTGTTTATTAAAGGCCTTTATGGCCAGCTCCATGTCTGCCTGACCAGTAAGCAGGATTTTGCGAATAAAAGGATTTTCCAGTGACATCAAAAATTCCAACCCATTCATTTCTCGCATCGAATAGTCAACCACTACGGTAGAGCAGGTCTTGAAGCGTGCAGGGTTAAAAATTTCTTCATGCAACTTGCCAATATCCACATGGGAAAGTGAATCTGAGTCCTGGTGACCAGTTTTGTAATTGCTGTAGCAGCGCTGCAGAAGGTTTGCTTGTTGGTGTGCTGAATTAACATAGTTAAGTGCTTCGGAGGCGGATTGGTATAGGCAGTAACTCAGGTTGCTATCGAGCATAAGGCTGACGTCATCGAGAAAATCCGGGTCATCATCTACCATTACAATCTGTGTGGAGAAGTAAAACGGGTGGCCAACGTAAATTTGATCGTCCATAGTGATATTGTTTAATGCTCCTTAGCCTTGCTTTGACAATCTCTTAAGCGCTGTCGTTAGCGTTATCAACTGCTCTTAAGTGCGGAGTCTCACCAAGAATATGAGAACACTGCTTTCTGACCTTGCCCATTTTTGCTGCAAAACCATGGCCCAGAATATAGGCCATAAATGAAACATTGTCAGCGGGCATACTGATTTCATGTTGTCCTGCCGTTTCTATTGGTTCGAATTCCCTGGCCTGTGAGCAAGCAGACTCACTGATTACGAGCTCATTTGGTTTGCCCTGTTTACTGAGGAAATAGGCGATATCAATGGTTTTTCCAAGGACGTCACTGACGGATGCTGATGACAATTGGGGTGCCTGAAAGATATCTCCACAATGAATTGCCATACGAAACTCCAGCACCTGCTCTCCTTTGTTTCGATGCTGGGCATTTATTTTTGTCATAAGGGCCTGAAAAAGACCTGCGCAGTATAGAGAGTTAATACTGTGTTGGTCGCCACAGATGGATGAAGGAAAACATACCATTACTGATTCGCCACCAGGCCTTTGCAGATTCCCGCCATATAAATGTGCTGCCTGGCTCAGGTAGAAAATATATTCCCGGAGCAAATTGGCCAAAGTGGCTGGATGCAGTAATTCGATAGCGGTATTGATATTCACTACCTTGACGATCAGGATGCTGGCATTCAGCCGGGTGGGCTCTTCATCATCTGCTATGGTTGCACTTTCCCATACGCCGGTTTCCAGAAGCTGTCCTTCCATGCCCTCTATTTGGGCCAACATGGTCTCTACTGCCTGTTCCAGTTGTTGAGCTTCATTTCCACCCGGGTTATCTTCCTGGGAATTCTCCTTTGATTTTTCATCCAGCCTGTTTCTTAAGCGTAAAATTGGGGAGGTAATATGCCCGCTGAGAATAAATGCAAGAAGCACAACGAGTACCAGAGAGACAGCCAGAGTTACCAGGAAGAGGTTACGCATTTGTGACTGGGACGAAGAAACAGTCTGTGTATCCAGCGCCAGTTGTACAGAACCAGCAATAGCTTCCTGAACCTGGATATTGGCACTGTAAATCACACTGTTATCAACACCAGAGGGTTCCTGGCCAGAACTGGACAGCGCATTGCCGTCCACATCATATACTGAGGCATAAACAATATTATTGTCTCGGACCAGTTGCCCCAGTGCGACATTAAGAGCGAGAGGATCATTCACAAGAACAAGTTCTCGAATAGATATTGCGGCTTGCTGCGCCAGAGAAGCTCCCAACACATCACTGTACTGCTTAAGAGAGCGGTTAAGCTCATTTTGGAACAACAGCCAGAAAGTCGCAGTGATAATTAAAAATAGCAGGGAAAAACTGAGCGCCAGTTTATGTCGTGTTTGTAGTCTGAACAGGGTGGCTGAAAACGACCCTGATGACTGGTGTTGATGTGGAGATTTATTCTTCAGCAAAGCCTGCTTCCGGATTTCCAATACTCGCCTCTAGTTTATCGCCTATAGCAGGAAAAAGAGAGTGAACACGGTGCTAAAGCTGAAAATTGCGGAAAACTCCCGGTATCCGAACAGGGTCATAGCATGATGTCCCTTTTCTGTGGAAAACAAAATTGCATTTCGGTGTCAGGTGCCTGAAAAACATTGCCCTGTACAATATCAAGGCCTAGTTCCCAGAGCAAAGGCAGCATTTCAAACTCTTCTATTTCGGTGACGCCTACTAATATTTCCTGGTAGTGAATGGCATTGATCAGTTTTTTTACCAACTGTTGTTGATGGACACTGTAAGCACAATCTTGAATCAGGTTTTTATCCAGCCTTGTAAAGTCAGGTTTTGCTTGATTTAGCAGGGGCAAGGGATCCAGAGAGTTGTTAATTTTTGTAATGGAAAGGCCTAACCCCAATTCTCTTAAACCTGCACAAAACTCCAGAGCGATTGTTTTGTTGTTGTAAAAAACACTTTCGCTGATCTGAATAACAAGTTGGTCTGTTGATACCCTGAAGGTTTTCAATTTCGCGCTTAACCATGAAAGCATGTTCAGGTTGGCCAGGGTGCTCCCATCGACATGAATGAAAAGCATCCGGCTATTATTTCCAGCGTAATGTGCCTGTTCTAGTACGTGGGATATCACCCACTTGTCGAGGTCTTCGGTTTTGTTATCAAGTCTGGCCTGGGGCAGAAACCTGTGGGGTAACAGTAACTGACGGTTGCCGTCTTCATACCGTATTAGCACTTCGTAGCGTTCTGTATTATCTGCATGAAGAGAGATTAGAGGCTGATACACCAGCTTGAATTTGTCAAAGTCAGTCTCTCCAAGAGCAGCCAAATCAATATTTTCATTCCTGGGCGTTGAATCATGATCAGTATTGAGTCTTGCCCTGTTAATCATGTCTTCGGCATCCAGTGCTTTACTGTTAATTACAGACATGCCTGTTGACAGGTGCAATGGCATTGCCTTTGTGTTGCAAGTAGAAAAAGCACCTGCGAGTCTGGACTCAAGGTATTCCTTCAGACTATGACCCTCCTGCATACTGGTGTTAAACAAAAGCAACGCAAATTCATTTTCTGCCAACCGTGACGCGGCAAAGTGCTTATTGATTGCGGTTTTAAGGAAACCACCGATGTCTTCGATCACTCTGTTTGACCCTGATCTGCCCAGTGTCTCTTGAAGGCTTTTGAATTTGTCGATGCGTATCACCAACAGGATGCTGATCACTTTAGTCTGAAGGGCGCAGGAGATTGCCGATTCAATGCGAGAAGTAAAAAAATCACTATTCTCCAGTTTTGTCAGCAAATCCTGGCTGTTGCGACGCTGTTTTTTTCTGCGATGTTGTGCGTTCCCGCTGGCAGGAATAGCTTCCAGTTTCAGGCAATCCTGGCCTCGAAACACAGAGTGGGAAAAAGTCAGGGAAAGCATGGCGGATTTATCCGCGCGACCGGCTTGCAGTGTGAAAGTCTTTTTTTCATTACAATTGCTAGTTAGCACATCACAAAGAGAAGCTTCATCTGTATGAACCAGGTCATTTATCGACTTGCCCAACACAGACTTCCTGTTAGCGATACCCAGTAAACTGGCTTAGGCGTCATTACAAAAAATGTGAGTATCTTTTCTGAGTAACGCTGTGGCGACAGGGGTGTTGTTGAGCAATGCCAGCATCTGCTTTTCCAATAGCTGCAAATGATCAAGCAGTGTCTGGCTTGGACTTTTCTGGTGAGTTTCCACCTTCCCTGTGGGCAAGACTTAAATTCCTTTTCCTGTTCTTGTTCTAAATATCTGAGTCTGAGACAGAATCTGAAAAAACGATTTTACACAGCCAGGGTTTTTGCAGCCTCCCCTGGAATTTCCCTGACCAGTTTTGGTACCAGATAACCAGGCAGAGTCGCCTGGAGTTTTTTCATCAACACACTGGCGTCTTTCTCATTGACTTCAAAATGGGCTGCCCCAATAACACGGTCAAGCAAGTGCAAGTAATACGGTAGTACACCGGCTGAAAAAAGCCTTTCACTTAAGGCTGCAAGAGTCGCCGGGGAATCATTAATCCCTTTTAACAACACGCTCTGGTTTAACAGGCACACACCAGCCTGGCTCAGTTTTTGGCAAGCCTCATCCACTTCAACGTCAAATTCCCCGGGATGATTGCTGTGTAATACCAGAATAGTCTGGAATCTGGGATTTGCCAATAATTCGCACAGTGATTCAGTGATACGTTGAGGAATCATGATGGGCAGGCGGGTATGCAAGCGAATGCGCTTGATATGATCAAAGCGTGACAGCTCTTCAATAAACCATCCGAGGTAAGCATCCGGAAGGGTAAGGGGGTCTCCACCGCTGAAAATTATTTCACTGAGGCTGGTATCGTTAGCGATGTAGTCCAGACTTTCCCGCCAGTGTTGCCGGCCAGGCAGATTATCGGCGTAGGGAAAATGCCTTCTGAAACAATACCGGCAATGAATGGCACAACTGGAAGTAACCAGCAGTAGAGCCCTGCCTTTGTATTTATGCAAAATGCCTGGATGGGGATTGGCGTTGGACTCTTCCAGGGGGTCATTAATAAAGCCAGGTGTACTGTTGGCTTCTGCAGCGCCGGGAAAAACCTGGAGCAGGAGAGGGTCATTGGGATTTCCAATTTCCATACGAGCTAGAAATGGGGCAGGAACTCTAACGGGAAAATTTTTTAACAACGGGTGGTCAGCGGGCAGGGCATCTTGTTTCAAGTCCAGTCGACGGCAGAGTTCCTCAGTGTTCTTTATAGTGCCGGCCAGAATTTCCTGCCAGCTGCTATCATTTGTCGTTTGTATCATTGCCGGTTGTGTCAAGAATTACACCCTTGTGAAATGGTTTTGCATGCATCAGGAATGGCCTGAATAGTAGCACTCTTGTCCTGTCCTAGGTATCATGCCCAACTTTTCCAGCAGCAAGTTTTTGTGAGAGATTTTCATGGCAACTTTTTCAACCAATGAATTTAAATCTGGCTTGAAAGTGCTTCTTGATGGTGACCCTTGTTCCATTTTGGAAAACGAATTTGTCAAACCAGGAAAAGGACAGGCTTTCAGCCGGGTCAAATTAAGAAATCTGTTAAATGGCAGAGTCTGGGAGCGTACTTTCAAATCCGGTGAATCGCTGGAAGCTGCCGACGTTATTGAAACAGACATGGAATACCTGTACAGCGATGGCGAGTTCTGGCATTTCATGAAAACAGACGGCAGTTATGAACAGGTAGCCGCCGATAAAAATGCCGTGCAGGATGCAATTAATTGGCTGAAAGAGCAGGATTCCTACATGGTCATTTCCTGGAATGATGCACCTATTTCAGTGATGCCAGCCAATTTTGTAGAACTGGAAGTTACGGACACAGATCCTGGTTTAAAAGGGGATACGGCGCAGGGTGGCACCAAGCCTGCCACCTTGAGCACTGGTTTTTCGGCCAAAGTGCCCCTTTTTGTGGAAATTGGCGATGTCCTGCGTATCGACACGCGCACCGGGGAGTATCAGAACCGGGTCAAGAAATAATCTGCTGCCTGTTGTTAAAACGAGAGATGCAACGTGTATTAAAAAGTGCTGCCAGGGTATGACAATGAGTCAACAGAATTGGCAACCACTTACTGATCCCGACATGTTGAAAGCTAGGGCAGCCCTGCTCCGGCAAATTCGTCTTTTTTTTGAATCCCGTCATATTCTGGAAGTAGACACACCAATTCTTTCCCGGTCAGCTGGTACTGAGCCTTCTCTACATCCTGTCACAGCCTCGTTGGATATCGGCGCCGATCAGTCTGCGGAATTTTTTCTGCAAACGTCTCCTGAGTTTGCCATGAAACGTCTGCTTGCTGCAGGCAGCGGTCCGATATACCAGTTAGCCAGATCCTTTCGTAATGGCGAGGCTGGAAAGCAGCATAATCCCGAGTTCACACTGCTGGAATGGTACCGCCCAGGTTTCGCCATGACGGCGCTCATGGATGAAGTTGATACATTTATTGGGGAAGTATTGGGCAAATCAAATGCGCAGCGGATTACCTACAGGAGTCTATTTTTGCGCGAACTGGAAATAGATCCCTGGTCAACATCACTTGACCAATTACAAGCAGTGGCCAGGGGCAAACTGGACGTCAGCATGCAAAGCAATGACCCGGATCACTGGCTGGATCTGTTATTCAGTCATTGCATTCAGCCGGAACTACAAGAGCCAGTCTTTATTACCCACTACCCACCTACACAAGCGGCGCTGGCCACAATCGATACAGATGAAGACAGCTTACCTGTGGCCTTGCGCTTTGAACTGGTCATTAGTGGCATGGAGCTGGCCAACGGTTATCAGGAATTGACCGATGCCGATGAGCAAGACAATCGATTTCAGATGGAGCTTGCCCGGCGTAGCGATTTGGGTCTGCCGGAATACCCTGTAGATGAGAATTTTCTCGCTGCGCTGCGACACGGACTTCCGGAATGCTCTGGTGTGGCTTTGGGTGTGGATCGGCTGCTCATGCTGCACACAGGAGCAAAAAAAATACAGGAAGTCATGGCGTTTCCTATTGATATAGCCTGAACCGGGCCGTGTTCCTTGTAGGAAAGTGAATCAATTCAATCATGCTAAGATGAGAAATAGTCAGGTGAGCTGACTTTGATCGGTGAAGACTATGGAGTCACAAGACAACAATAACAATCAGGCCGCCAATGATGACGCGGAAGCTGAATACACTATGCCTGAAGTGGAATATGCAGGTTTCTGGATTCGCTTTCTTGCTTCCGTGCTGGATTCAGTGCTGCTGATTCTTGTCCTGGTTCCCCTCTTGCTGATTTTCTATGGGCCGGGAGTGTTGCTAACTACTGAGTCTCCTGGGCTCGCTTATGACGTGATTAATTACGTCCTGCCAATAATTGCGGTCATTATATTCTGGCAGTACCGCTCTGCCACTCCCGGAAAAATAATGATGGGGATCTATATCGTTGATGAGAAGACACTCGGGCATCCGCCATTTGGCAGACTGGTGTTGCGGTATTTTGGCTATTACGTTTCAATCCTGCCGTTGCTTTTGGGGTTTATCTGGGTAGCTTTTGATAAACGTAAGCAAGGTTTTCATGACAAAATCGCCCGCACCCTGGTGATCAAACAGCCACCTTTAACAACTGATCAATTAAAAGAGGTCGCTGCTTACAAGGCAATAACGGAAGAAGAAAATAAAGAATCAGAAAAAGAAATAGAGAAAGAAGCGGAGAAAGAAGGGCAGGACCCCTGGAAAGAATAACTCGTTAGTAAGTGACGGGTTCGGTTATCGTCCCCAGCGCCTCGCCCATCCGTACAACACTGTTTTCCTGTAATTCATCCTGCCAGAGAACTGCGCCGGGTCCAACAAGCACGATGACAGTCGACCCCAATTTGAATCTTCCCATTTCCTCCCCTTTACCCAATTGAATAGCGGGTTGCTGATGCAAGTAATCGCTAGTGCTGGCACCATGATTTGCAGGCGCAACCTGGCCTGCCCAGGGTGTTTCGATGCCAGCAACAATCATGGCGCCTACCAGCACAATAGCCAGGGGGCCAGCATCCGAGTCAAAAAGGCATACAGCGCGCTCGTTACGGGCGAACAGATCAGGAATGTTTTCGCTTGTTGTCTGGTTTACGGAAAATAGTTTGCCTGGCACATACAACATTTTCTTCAGTTGCGCTGAACAAGGCATATGCACGCGGTGATAGTCTTTAGGTGACAGGTAAACAGTAAAAAAAGAGCCGTCCAGGAATGCCTCGGCGTCCTGATCATCTCCGCCCAGCAAAGCAGTCAGCGAAAACGTTTTATCTTTGGCCTGGATAAGTCGATCGGCTGAGATGTCACCGCTTGCACTGATCACACCATCGGCCGGACTGACCATAGCATCCATGGGTTCTGCAATCGGTCGTGTGCCGGGTTTCAATGCACGGGTAAAAAAATTATTAAATGTCGTGTAATCATCCGGGTTCGCATGGATTGCCTCTTCCATATTAACGCCGTAACGCTTGATGAATTTCCTGATGCAGGTATTTTTCAGCCAGACTGTATTGGCATTGGCTAACTTGCCAACAAGTCGTGACAACAGGTGCTGGGGTGCGAGGTACTGAAAAATAATGAACAAGGATTTCATCTGGCGTTAAATTTAATCACTGATTTATTTCAGGATTCGCCAGTTTCAACAGGCGTATCAGGTAAGTTTCCCCATTCCGACCAAGAGCCGTCATAGGCCCTGACGCTGAAACCAAGTGCCTTGGCTATCAGGTAAGTCAGACCTGACCGGTGATGGGTTTGGCAATGGGTAATTATAGTGTCGCCTTCGGTTATACCGATGGTAGTCAGCATTTCTTTCAGGCGCGGTAATGGCAGCAGTCTCAGGTTACGTGATCTGTCCATGGTTTCCAGCCAGTCCAGGTTTACAGCCCCTGGAATATGTCCTGCTCGGGCAGAAGATTGTTTGGTACCCACGTATTCCTCATAGGTGCGTGCATCCCATATTTTGCAGTGATCATCTTCCAGAGAAGCCAGCACCTGCACCAGTTCCGCTCTTGCTGACATATCAAGCGTCAAGCTGACCTCACTGGGGATTGCCACTACTGGCTCACTTTCTACAGGATGGTCCTCTTTATACCAGGCGTGAATGCCGCCATTCAGGTAGGAATAATGCCGGTGGCCAATGATATCCAGTGTCCAGATTAAGCGGCCGGCCCAGCCACCACCTTCATCATCATAAGCGACGATATGTTTGTCCGGGTTGTATCCTATGCGGGAAAAAACTCTTTCCAGCTGTGTAATATCCGGTAGCTTGCCTGATGCAGGGGGTATCCCGCTAACCAGCTCAGCAGGGTTGACGTGCACTGCGCCAGGTACATGAATTTGTTCATAGGTACTGGCCTGACAAACATCTATTATCAGCAGATTCTCGTCACCCAGGATTTTTTCAAGACTCTCGGGTTCGATTATAAGTTCTGGGGATTGTGACATTGGCAAAGTACTTCAGGGAAAGCTGGATTCTAACTGATTGGTCCGTTGTTGGTGAAACTCTCATTCGCAATTTTGTTTAGCTTTATTAATAGACAGCATCAGTCAATGTTTGTCGGATTGATTGATAGCTTTTAATTCTTGCCGGATGAATTTCATTATTGCTTGCGGCTTGATTGATGCTGCAGCCAGGTTCCTGTTCATGCTTGCAGTCACGGAATTTACAAAGCCCCAGGAAAGGGTGGAATTCGATGAAGCCATTTAACAGGGTATCGTGGTTGATATGTTCCAAATGAAATTCGCGTATACCGGGTGAATCAATTAAATCGCCGCCCTCAGGAAAATGAAAAAGTCGTGCCGAGGTTGTGGTATGCCTGCCTTTGTCTCTATTAGCTGATAATGCGCCCACTTGTGTGTTGGCATCTGGGAGCAGGATATTAACCAGTGCTGACTTGCCTACACCAGACTGGCCGACGAAAACCGAGGTGTTGTTTTGCAAACTCGAATTTAATTGTTCAAGGTTACTCCCGGTTTTGGTAGAAACTTGCTGCACTTCATAGCCAATATCTTTATAGATGCCCAACAGTGCTTCAAGCGCTTCACGGTTAGTCTCATCAATGAGATCAGATTTATTCAACAGAATTAGAGGCTTGATCTGGTAATGCTCTGCGGCCACAAGATAACGGTCTATCAGATTTCCAAATGGTTCTGGTAAAGGCGCTATGACAATAACGATGTAATCTATATTGGCAGCAACAGGCTTTAGTTCGCCCAGTGCAGAAGGTCGTTCGAGAAAATTATTTCTGGGCAGCGCGGCCGTTACAACGCCTACTGGATCGCCAGATTGCCAGATGACGTAATCGCCTGTTACAAGTGAGTCAATATTCGAGCGCTGAAAACACCTGTGTACCTTTCCCTGGCCTTCTCCATCCAAGGCTTCAATATCCAGTTGCTGACCAAAATTGGAAATGACTATGCCTTTTTGATCATCCCCCAGACTTGAGGAATCAATGCCCTGTTCTATTTGCTGATCTCTTTCCTGAACTATGCGCGATTCTTTTTTTGCGGCTCTTTCGGCATACGCATTTTGCATTTTTTGAATTCGCCAGAGCTGGCGTCGGTTGAGCTGCTTCTTTTTCATAAGGCATATTATCATTGCCTTTGTTACAATCCTTCAACTTTAAATAGCAGTACAAAATGAGATATGGACAAAAAGCAGCACCTTATCTGGATTGATCTGGAAATGACTGGCCTGATTCCTGAGTCTGACCGGATCATTGAAATCGCCACAATCATTACCAATACAGATCTACAGGTTATTGCAGAGGGCCCCGTGCTCGCCATTCACCAGTCTGCTGAGGTTATGGCAGGCCTGGATGACTGGAATAAACGTCACCATGGGGCTTCCGGTTTAATTGAGCGGGTTCGAGTGAGCCTAAACAATGAAAATGAAGCTGAGCAGGCAACACTTAAATTCCTCAGCCAGTATTGTGAGTCCGGTTTTTCTCCCATGTGCGGTAACAGCATCTGTCAGGATCGACGTTTCCTGGCCCGCTATATGCCAGCACTGGAAAACTTTTTCCACTACCGCAATCTTGATGTGAGTTCTATCAAGGAACTTGCCAAGCGCTGGCGGCCAGATATTACAGATGGATTAACCAAGCAAAGTGCTCATATAGCCCTTGAGGACATCAAGGATTCTATTGAGGAATTGCGCCATTACAGAGAACATTTTTTCCGCACTGGAAAAAACGCGTAACCTGTATTCTTTAGTCAAAAGATTGCTCTGATCAAGTTATAGTTGGTAAAAGTCGCAGTCAAAGTGTCGCATTAGCATCGTCCAAACCCAATCAACATATAATTCAGTAATCCTGTCTTTGCCCTTTTGAGTTGAGTGCTTATATACTGGTCTGCCTTTGATTGCTCAAATACTTATTCAAAGAAACTTTTTAACGCCAATACACAACAACAGAGAGTCAGGATCATGATTTTCACAAGCCATTCCAGAAACATTACTCTTTTCGCGCTATTGCTCCTGGGCGCATGCACAGGTGAAAGCACAACTGAGCAATCCTCAGGGATTGCTGAAGATTCCATGTCAAATCCTGGAGATGCTGTTTTAGTATCAGGCATCGAAGTGCAAAATTTTGATACCAGTATTGGTCCGGGCGATGATTTTTATCGCTATGTAAATGGTGTTTGGTTGGACACCACGGTTCTTCCTGCGGATAAATCCAATTTCGGCTCATTTACCCACCTTGCTGATGAAGCTGAAGCAAGTCTGCGCATTATCATTGAAGAAGCGGCAGAGCAGAACGCCCAGGAGGGTACTGATGCCCAGAAAGTGGGCGACTTTTTCGCCAGTTTCATGGATACCGACACTATTGAATCTTTGGGAGCCGAGCCACTGCAGTCCACATTGGCTGAAATCGATGCCATAGGAAGCAGAAATGAGCTGTTGGTGAAAATGGTGGAGCTAAACCATATTGGCGTGCAGATGCCTTTGGGTGTTTATGTCAACAATGATGCCATGCAGTCTGATCAGTATATAAGCTACTTGTCACAGGACGGTTTGGGCTTGCCAGACCGTGATTGGTACCTGACAGAAGACGATGAGTCGCACGCACTGGCTCGAGCTGCTTACAGAGAATTTATTGGAACAGTGTTGGAGCTTGCTGGATATGAACGTGCTGCGCAAGCAGCTGACTCTGTACTGGCCATCGAGTTTCTGATTGCCCAGGCGCATTGGGATCGGGTTAAAAACCGTCAGCGTGAGCTGACCTATAACAAGATGTCTCTGGATGACCTTAATGGACTGACAGCTGATATTGATTGGGGCGATTTCATTACGGCAATTGGTATTACCGAAACTTCTTATGTTGTTCGCCAGCCAAGCTTTATCGAAGATTTTAACGGAATCTGGAACGACATCAGCCTTGCTCAGTGGAAGGACTACACCAGTTTCAAATTTGTGGACTCCCTGGCCAGTTATCTCAATGACGATTTTGTCCAGGCGAACTTTGAATTCTACGATCGCACGTTATCCGGGTTGGAAGAAATGCGGCCGCGATGGAAACGCGGAGTGGACAGGGTCGACGGCTCTCTCGGTGAGGTGGTTGGCAATCTGTATGTTGAAAAACACTTCCAGGAACAGGCTAAAGTGCGCATGGATGATCTGATTGAAAATCTGCGCGAAGCATTCCGTGTTGGAATTAATGACCTGGAATGGATGACTCCGCCCACCAAAGCCCAGGCACAGGAAAAGTTGGCAAAATTCACCACCAAGATTGGTTATCCGGAAGAATGGAAAGATTATTCCGCGCTGACAGTGGATGCGTCAGACCTGATTGGTAATGTGCTACGCTCTCGCCGGGTTGAGCATAATCGGGAGCTGGCGAAATTAGGTGGTCCGATTAATCGTGGTGAATGGTTTATGACACCGCATACAGTCAATGCCTATTACAACCCGCCTATGAATGAAATTGTCTTTCCAGCGGCGATTCTGCAGCCACCCTTTTTCAATGTGGATGCCGACGGTGCCGTAAATTACGGTGCAATCGGCGCGGTTATCGGGCATGAATTCAGTCATGGCTTTGATGACCAGGGTCGCAAATCCGATGGGGACGGCAATCTGCGTGACTGGTGGACAGAAGAAGATGCGCAAGCCTTTACCTCCCGCGCTGATAACCTGGTAGCTCAATACAATCAGTTTGAAGTGTTGCCGGAGAAATTTCTCAATGGAGCATTCACCCTTGGCGAAAATATTGGCGATCTGTCGGGGCTGGCAGTTGCCTACCAGGCCTACCATATGTCACTTAACGGCGAATCAGCCCCCGTCATTGATGGCCTCACAGGGGATCAACGTTTCTTCATGGGCTGGGCCCAGATATGGCGAAGACTCTACCGGGATGAAAACCTTGAAATGCGTATTACTTCAGACCCCCATTCCCATAGTGAAGCGCGCTCCAATGGCGTGGTCAGAAATTTCGATGCCTGGTACTCAGCTTTTAATATTGAACCAGGTGATGCCATGTATTTACCTCCGGAAGAGAGAGTAAAAATCTGGTGATTTTTGATTAATAAACCATGAAATTATTTTTTACCCGCTTTTTTGGTTTTATACTCCAGCTTTTTGAGAAAGGCGACGGCCCCTATGAATACAAAACGTCCAGCAGGACAATACTGTTGATAGTTGGATTCCTGTTCTCCTGTCTATCGGGTGGCTCTTTATATATTTCTATCCTGAGAAGTGATGCCTCGGCGTTTCTGCCAGTAGTTTTATTTTTTGCGGTAGGAGTTGTCTGTCTGGTTATAGGTTTGTTGGGTAGTGACAGGGCAGTAGCAACGCTGTGGGGAAACAGCCGCAAGAAGAAATAACCGTGGCATTGAAAACTGCAAAAATATTTTCCCTGGCTGAGACAGAAATGCTTGGGCCGCCTGCTGATGGTAATTTGGCAGTCCCGGTATTCGGGCATGGCACATTGGAAGTGGAGTGGTATGCACCGGACAAAGAAGATAAGCAGAAGCCCCATAGCCGCGATGAAATTTACGTAGTAGCAAAGGGTGCTGGTGAATTTTTTGATGGACAACAATTGCAGACAGTATCAACAGGGACCTGCCTCTTTGTGCCTGCAGAAGTAGAACACCGATTTGAAAATTTCACAGAGGATTTTGCCGTCTGGGTATTTTTCTATGGACCGGAAGGTGGTGAGAACGCCTGATGGATATTTCTCTAGGTTGTGAGTATGGAAAAGTCACAGGCATTGCAAAAAATGCAACGCCATCTTCAGGTACGCGACTGAGCTGTTATTGCAGTGACTGTCAGGCATTTCCTCGTCACTTGGGAAAGGCAGAAACGGTTCTGGATCCCTGGGGCGGAACTGACATTTTCCAGATGGCCCAAGCCCATATGGAAATTAATACAGGGGCAGATCAGGTGCGCTGTCTACGCCTCAGCGAAAAAGGTTTGCATCGGTGGTACACCGCCTGCTGTAACACGCCTATCGGCAATACGCTTGGTGGTGGCATGCCTTTCATCGGAATTATTCACGCGTTTATATCCCAGCCAGGTGAAAGAGATGTTTTGCTTGGACCTTCCAGGGGAAATGTCTGGATAAAGGATGCTTCCATTGATGCTTTAGGGGATGTGCCGGAATCTCTCCGGAAGGGGGGAAATCCCTATCTCGTACTATTACGATCCATTCGTAAATTGATCGTCTGGAAACTCAAAGGCCTGGATCAACCTTCCCCGTTTTTTGATAAAAATGGTAAGCCGGTATCTGATCCCGAAATTCTATCTGCCTAAACGCCCTTCTGAGAAGCCGGGTGAAAGCTTAGTTATTTAACAGGTTGGCAGGTGAATACTGATCCGTGAGGATGCGCTGCCCCGTATCCCAGGTGATCTCTGTACTCATGAGCTCGGGGAAATCAGTAATATCCATATCGAATACCTCCAGTCGCTGCAGGAAGGCAGGGGCACGAGATTCCAGCGTATCCTGATCAAGTAAGGGTTGATTGGAAGCAATGATGACTCGGTTGCCGCTGCCAGGCATGCGGACATTATAAAATTCGCCGAACACGCTCTGGTATGTATTGGATTCTGCTGCGTACAGTCGGCTGGTGGAAAAAGTATTGGCAATCACCATGCCGTCTTCAGGCAGTAGTTGTTTTACTTCTTGCAAAAATTCTGCCGCCATCAAGTGCTCAGGAATGTATTCACCGTTAAAGGCATCCAGAATAACCAGGTCAAAGATTTCACCCCTTAGCCCAGCACGTTTCACATAGACACGGGCATCGCCTATATCAACCTTGATCTTGTCAGTTTCTGCAAAATCAAAATAATCTCGTGCTACCCGGAACACCGCATCATCGATTTCAGAAATAATAATTTCAGCATCGGGGAACAATCTTCTATAGGTGTCTGATAGCGTGGCACCACCTAACCCAACAATGAGGATACGTTGCGGATTATCTTTCACCAGCAATCCAGACAGAGCCATCTTTGCATAAGGAAACACCAGCGCTACTGGATTATCCACAAAGCGGCAGCTCTGGTTCTGGCCACTGCGACTGGAAATAGTAAAGCGCATACAGCGTCGGGTGGAATCTTCAGTTACCAGGATGTTGCGATACAGGGAACGTTCTCGATGAATATTGCGAACACCATTTTGGGCAAAAAGGTCGACAGTGAAAATAAGAATTGCAAGGGCAACGATGACCAGGACTTCGGTCTTGGCCAGCTGCCTGGATGTTGGCGCTACTTTGTAGTTACTCATCTTCCGCACCTGGAATTTTTGTGCCGATAATAATAGCAGTTATACCAGCTACGAGAAGAGTAAGAAGCATGGTGATGAGTATCTGATTCACTTCAAACCACAGCACCAGATAAAAAGATGTTGCCAGAGTGCCCAACGCGCTTCCGAGGGTAGATATAAAATAAAGTTTGCCGGCCACATGACCACTACCTTGAGTGGAATCCACCAGCAGGCGTACAGAATACGGGGCAATCATGCCCATTACCGCGGTGGGCAGGAAGAATAGCATCATAGAGATTATCAGAGATCCGTAGCGGGGATCTTCGATCTGCAGGAACAGCGCTTCCATCAGTGGGTTGCTCCAGATGATTAAAGGCAACAAGAGCAGTGCAGCAATGGCAAAGAAACTGCCATAGGTTTTTAAATTCGGATTGTATAGAGAGAGTTTTCCACCGCAAAGATAGCCAATGGAAAGGGATAACATGAACACAGTGATGATACTGCCCCAGACGTAAATGGAACTGCCGAAGTAGGGGGCAAGGATACGGCCGCCCAACAACTCAATCGCCATAATGATGAAGCCGGCAATGAATGCCAGCACCATTACCAGAATTTTAATTTGAGACATAAAATTTTAAACGAATTCATAAGAGTCGCGCAGTATACCTAATATGGTCCTGGTGCTGTACTCACATAATCTGCGGGCATTGTGATCACCCATACTTGACAATTGGATATCAAAATTCATAATTGCTTGCCTCTTGCCTCTTGCCTCTTGCCTCTTGCCTCTTGCCTCTTGCCTCTTGCCTCTTGCGAAGTGCTATGCTTTTAGGATGGATGACATTATTCGAAAAGCCGCATTTTCACGCTGCGGTCGTTATCGGTACGCCCTCTGGCGGGAATGGGATGCCTCGAAACCGCAGGTGTTGTTTGTAGGTCTGAATCCGGCAACCGCCGATGCTGAAAAAGACGATAACACCATGCGCCGCTGTATGGTTTACGCCCGCAGTTGGGGTTATGGCAGCATGGCTGTAGGAAATCTTTTTGCCTTTCGTACCACATGGCCAGAGGAATTAAAAAAAGCCAGTGACCCGATTGGGCCAGGTAATGATAGGTGGCTGCGCATGCTCACACAATCTGCAGAGTTGACAGTCGCCATGTGGGGTAACCATGGCAGCTTCCTGAGCCGGGCTGAAGAAGTAGGCAAGACACTGGATAACCTGTATTGTTTTAAAATCACGGCCCAGGGTCAGCCCCACCACACTCGAGGCCTGGCCAATGGTTTGCAGCCACAACCCTATCCCGGAGAGGAACAATGAAAACCACTTTTATTGCCGCACTTTTAATTCTTGTAACAGCCTGCCAGACCAGTGGCCCCATTCAGCGCTCAGCTCGCATGCAGCCTGAGACCACCATGGGGTTGTATGCCCCACAGCAGCATGAACTGTATGACGGACGATTCAATATTATTGGCCGCAATATCTACCAGGCCGGCAGCTTAAATGAACCTTCACCCTGGGATCATATGGATGACCAGGCAAATAACTTGCACAGGGTGGGTGGTGAAATTCGCATTGACGTCAATGAAATCGAAAATTCCGGGTCTTTTGTTGCAGAGATAATGTTTCCTGAAGGGTTGTATCGAGTGGAACTAGAACGCTTCAATGAATTTTCACCCTGCCAGGATGGCGGCATCGCCGCTTACCTGTTTGAGCACGGCAATGCCGGTTGTGGTGACAGTAACTGGCCCAAAAGTCTTCTCTATGTGGCGGGGTGGGGTTTTGGAACGGAAACCTTGAACGGGGTAACACTGTATGAGGATTACCAGATACATTTTATGGTAACTCAGGGGATGCGCGACCGGGGAACTCTACAGGTAAAACTGAACCCCGACACAGGTGAGGCAGGTTCCATCAATCCGGCGGCACAGCAACTGGATTTTTATATTCGCAGTCCTGAAACTAATGGCAATAATCATCCAAATCGAGAAATATTCGATCACTTTTTCGCCATGGAAGTGACCTGGCGATAGAAGGTCACGAAAATGTAGGGCGCAAGAGGGCGCAGCCCGATGTCCGCCAGTGGAATTCAGGAATTATAAATGACCGAACCGAGACCTCCTTTGCCGCCATTTACAGAAGAAACGGCGAAACAAAAAGTACAGGCTGCGGAGGACGGCTGGAATAATCGCAATCCAGAAAAAGTGGCTATGGCCTACACGCCTGACAGTCAGTGGCGCAACCGCGATGAATTTCTCAACGGCAGGGAAGAGATTGTTGAATTCCTCACTAACAAATGGTCAAAGGAATTGGATTACAGATTAATAAAAGAATTGTGGGCCTACACCAATAACCGCATTGCTGTGCGCTTTGCCTATGAATGGCAAGACGATGCCGGGCAGTGGTTTCGATCCTATGGTAACGAAAACTGGGAGTTCGATGAACACGGGTATATGGCAGTCAGACGAGCGTCGATAAATGATCTGCCTATTGCGGAATCGGACAGGAAGTTTCATTGGGAACTTGGGCCTCGCCCCACCGACCACCCATCCTTATCTGATTTAGGTTTGTAAGATTCCCGGTCACTCTTACTTTAATTATGCGTAGGGCGGAAGAGGCCGCAGGTTGATCTCCGCCAATGGAAGGCGCAGCGCTCCCAAAAAAGTCCAAATTTTGGTAGCTACAACGATGGTGATTACAGAAAATCTAATCAATTAGCCCAGGATCGATCAGTAACTCTTTCAACAAAATCCGTTTTCCCTTCATCCCTGTGTGCCCATTTGTATTTGATATGTTGGAGAAACTTGGTGTGCCAGGACGCTGATACTTCTTTTCTTTCCCGCCAATATAAAATAAATTCCGGGATCAATTCATGGGCAAAATGGCTGTCGATGTTAGCCATCTCCAGTACTTCAAACACTTCTTCGCTGGGCTGATAATCTTCAGGCAATAATTTTGGTGTCGCATCATGTTCCAGGGCGGATTCAAATTTCGCCCATTGCCTTCTTACATGCGCAATAAATTTGGTATTCCAGGTGCTGGTTTTCAATCCTGTCTCACGCCAGTACAGCACAAACTCTGGCACGGCATCCTCGATAAAGGAATGACTGATACCAGCATGTTCCAGAATGTTGAAAGCATCTCCACTGGGCAGCCAGTCAGCCGACATGTTGGCTTCCAGTTCTTTCAGGCCTATGTGGCTGCGGCTGCTTTCCCATTCCTTGAGGATGTATTTGTAAAAAATATTGTGCCAGGAATACTGTGCTCTTTTTCTTTCCTGCTGGCTGATCACAAACAGGCGCACATGCTCTTCAATAAAATTTCGTGGAATATTGCGTCGGGTGCATATCTGGTAAAGATCTTCGCTGGGTTGCCAGTCTTCCTGAATTATTGTGGCCTTGCCCGATGTTGGAGAGGTATACAAGGGATTGGGGGCGCTGGCTGGTATTGATTTTCTTTTAGTCTTTTCACCAACAGCAGAGTGAGAAGCAGAGTGAGAAGTAGAGTGAGAAGAAGTCTGGGAAGCTGATTGCTGAGGATTTTTATTGTTGACCTGGTTAATAGCAATTTTAAAGCTGCCGGGTTTATTGCTCACTGTATCCAGTTGGATCAGGCCTTTTTCCAGCAAGCTTTGCTGAACCGCCTTGATTTGATCCGGCGTCCAGAAGGGCATGGCAGTCCCCAACATATCGTGGTTAAGTTCCAGCCAGGTTAAGCCATCGGTACTATCAACTGAATTGAGTTTTAATTCGCTGAGCACATGTAGCATCACTGATTCTTCCAGACCAATTGTCGCGGCCAGGGTGGGTGAAATCAGCAGTGGTCTTTCCGGTATCAGTGAGGAGGTCATTTATAAGGCTTCTAGGGCTTCACTGAGTTTGCTCACGGCAATCACGTCCATACCAGCTATTGGTTTTTTGGGCGCATTGGCTTTAGGCACAATGGCTCGTGTGAAACCATGTTTGGCGGCTTCCTGCAGACGCTCCTGACCACTGGGAACAGGGCGTATTTCTCCTGCCAGGCCCACTTCACCAAATACCACCAGCTCCCTTGGCAGGGTTGAATCTTTGAAGCTGGAAACAATTGCCAGCAATAACGCCAGGTCAGCACTGGTTTCGGTTACTTTGACGCCGCCAACTACGTTAACAAAGACATCCTGGTCGGCCATAAACAGGCCGCCATGGCGATGTAAAACAGCAAGCAGCATGGCTACGCGATTGTTATCCAAACCAACAGCCACTCGGCGCGGATTGTTGTACTGGCTTGAATCAACCAATGCCTGGATTTCTACCAACAACGGCCGTGTTCCTTCCCAGAGAACCATAACCAGGCTGCCAGGTGAGATTTCTTCAGTTCGCGCAAGAAAAATAGCCGAAGGGTTTTTGACTTCTTTTAGCCCCAGGCCGGTCATGGCGAAGACACCCAGCTCGTTGACTGCACCGAAACGGTTTTTCTGGCCGCGCAACGTACGATAGCGATTATCTTCTCCACCCTCCAGCATCATGAAACAATCAATCATATGCTCCAGAACTTTAGGCCCGGCGAGATTGCCATCCTTGGTGACATGCCCAACCAGGATAAGTGCCGTACCTGTCTGCTTTGCATACTGGATGAGGTAAGCCGCACATTCCCGTACCTGGCTGACACTACCCGGTGCAGAGGCCACATCAGCTGAATGCATGACCTGGATGGAATCAACGACTAATATTTTGGGCTGACATTCTTCGGCAGCCTGAGTGATTTCTTCTATGTTGGTTTCAGCGAGCATCTTCAGGTTGTCGGTAGGTAGTCCCAGGCGTTTTGCACGCATACCGGTTTGCTGCAGACTTTCTTCGCCGGTCACATACAGGGCTTCCATTTCTTCAGATAACTGACACATCACTTGTAGAAGTAAAGTGCTTTTACCCGCACCGGGATTGCCACCAATCAATACGACCGAGCCCGGTACCAGTCCGCCGCCAAGAACGCGGTCCAATTCACCTATAGTCGTGGTAAACCTGGGTTGCTCATTGAGGTCAATACTGCCGAGTACCTGTGTTCTGGATTCAGAATTTTGCGCATCTTTGGGTTTGAAATTCTTAGGTGCTGAAGGAGAGGTTGCCGCACCCAGCATGATGCGGCTCAACGTATTCCATTCATTACAGGCCATACATTGGCCTTGCCACTGGGTGTGTTCAGCACCGCAGTCGTTGCAGACATAAGCTATTTTCTGTTTGGCCATGGAAAGGGTATCTGGTTACCTGTATTCAAAATTTACACGTTGGGCGACACTACACGTTAAATTGTAGGAAAGAATGCCGGTTTTTGCCGCCACTTCATCCAGTGACAACTCCTGCCCCCACAAAGTCGCCAGGTCTCCCACATTTGCATCTGGAATATCACTGAGATTCACAGCGAGCATATCCATAGACACTCGACCCAGTGTGGCTGTTTTTTTACCCTGTACCATCACGGGTGTGTCATTGGGTGCATTGCTGGGATAGCCGTCGGCATAGCCGATGCTGACAATACCCACGCGCATGTCCTGTTCGCAGATATATTGTGAGCTGTAGC
Organism: Gammaproteobacteria bacterium; assembly: GCA_029245395.1. Lineage (GTDB taxonomy): Bacteria > Pseudomonadota > Gammaproteobacteria > Pseudomonadales > Pseudohongiellaceae > Eutrophocola. The sequence goes on along the minus strand of JAQWPL010000029.1, from coordinate 105,390 downwards.
CAATATTGTCGCCCTTGTGCATGTCTTTTACCGCGATAATTCGAGCCTGCAAGGTCATCACGGCCTTCAAATCAAAGGCTTCACGGCGCAGTGCTTCCTGGGAATAATCAAAAGGTGAGCTGCCATACAGCATGATGCCTGGCCTGGCCCAATCTGAATCTACCGGAAGGTCGGACAAAATCCCTGATGAAGAGGCAATACTCGTAGCATGAATATCACCTGCCAGTTCTGTTTCAGTTTCACGAAAGGCATTGAGCTGGATGAGATTAAGGGGTGAGTCAGTTTGGCTTGAATTAGCCAGGTGAGTCATCATCACTACCTTGTCGGTGTATGGCCTGCCAAGCAGCGCTTTGTATGTTGTAGCAAAACCATGCGGCGACAATCCCAGCCTGCCCATTCCCGAATCCATTTTCAGCCACAGAGTAAGCGGCTGTTTTAGCGTTAAACGGCTGAAAGTTTCATCAATCTGCGCCAATTGTTCTGCTGAATGGATGACTAGCTGGAAATTATGTTCAGCAACGAGTTGCAGATCATCTGGATGCATCATCCCTTGCAGGACGAGGATTGGTTTGCCGGTTGCGGCTTGCTCAAGGGTGACGGCTTCATGCACGTCTGTAACCCCGAATAGATCCGCATCAGTTAGCGCTTTTGCAGCCTGCACAAGACCATGGCCGTAGGCATTGGCCTTGATGATGGCGGCGACTTTTGAACCTTTTGCCCTGGACCTGGCTATCTGGAAATTATGTTGCAGTGCCTTGAGATCAATACTGGCCTGAACCCGATGCATACGTGTCCTGTTTGTTGAATAGTTAAATGTTCAGATAACTCAAAAGAGTTGGCTACTTTTTGCCAGACTTAGCCTGGCTTTAACGGACACCTAATCATCCTCGTCAAAAGGGGTATCAGCGAATGCATCACGAGGAATATTGGGTGTGCTCTGGGACGATGGTGCCATGGAGGCTTGACCATAAGTGCCCGGCGCACCACCAGGGTGACCAAAGTTATCATTGACCGCCATGTAATTTTCGAACCGGGTAAATTTGCCAATAAAGCTGAGCAGTTTGGTGCCGATAGGCCCGTTACGCTGCTTGCCGATAATAATTTCCGCAACGCCTTTGTGTTCAGTATCTTCGTTATAAACTTCTTCCCGATAAACAAACATGATGACATCAGCGTCTTGTTCAATTGCACCGGATTCACGCAGGTCTGACATGACAGGGCGTTTATTGGGCCGCTGTTCCAGAGAGCGGTTTAACTGGGACAGTGCCACTACCGGGCAGTCAAACTCCCTGGCCATGATTTTCAGGGCACGGGAAATTTCAGAAATTTCACCGGTCCGGTTTTCCGAGGTTCCCTTAACAGACATCAATTGCAGGTAATCCACCATGACCATGCCGAGCTGACCATGTTCACGCCAGACACGCCTGGCCCTGGAACGTATTTCCATCGGGCTAATGCCTGGCGTGTCATCGATAAAAAGCGGTTTGTCTTTAAGCTTGTTAACGGCGTCAGTCAGACGCGGCCAGTCGTCTTCTTCCAGCTGGCCATTGCGCATCCGGGTCTGGTCGATTTTGCCAATAGAAGACAGCATGCGAATGATCAGGCTTTCTGCTGGCATTTCCAGGCTGAAGACCAAAATGGGTTTGTCATCGCCGAGAATGGCATTTTCAACCATGTTCATAGCGAAACTGGTTTTACCCATGGAAGGCCGACCGGCAACAATGACCAGGTCGGACTGCTGTAGTCCAGAAGTCATGGCATCCAGATCCTTGAAGCCCGTAGATAATCCTGTGATTGAGCCTTTCGCGTTGAACAGGGCATCTATTCTCTCCAGCGCACCATCCAGCAAGGGATTTACAGACTGAGGACCGCCGTCACGAGGTCGTTCATTGGCTATGTTAAAGACCTGTTTTTCTGCCAGATCCAGCAATTCCAGGCTGTCGCGGCCATCAGGATTAAAAGAGTTATCGGAAATATTATTAGCCGCACTGATCAGTTTTCGCAGGATGGCACGTTCACGAATGATGTTGGCGTAGGCAAGAATATTCGCTGTACTTGGCGAGCTTTCCACCAGACCACCCAGGTAATCCAGGCCGCCTGACTGTTCCAGCGAATTGGCGTTATCCAGAGCTTCACTGAGCGTAACCAGGTCAATGGGATTGCTCTCTTTTGCCTGGTGCAGCATGGCTTGGTAAATCAGGCGATGCTCCTTGCGATAGAAATCTTCGGTAATCAGAATTTCTGCCACATCATGCCAGGCCGCATTGTCCAGCATCAGTGCACCGAGTACGGATTGCTCTGCATCGACGGAATGGGGAGGTAATTTCAGACTGGTGGCTTTAGGAATTGCGGCGTCCGAAAAATTATTATCACTGAAAGGTGATTCTGCCATGCTCTGAAGAAAATTCCGGATTATTAGTGGTGAAAAATGTGGCCCGATGCATACGAACCGGGTCAACAATCTTAACCTATCGGACTGAGTCGCTCACCAAATTTATCAGCTTATTTGTCTTCAATAATGCCCTGCGAGAGTAATCCACAGGCTACTCACAATAAGTGAACAGGTTGGACACAAAACATAAGAAGAGGGCATGGATTTTAGCGGACACAGGCTCAAGCGCTTACCCCGGAGGGCCGCAAAAATTGATGGCGGGCATACAAAAGCAAAGCCCTCGATAACCCTGGAGAAACAGAGTAGCAAGGCGATAATTAAATGCTCTCGAACGCCATCAAGGAGGTGACGCACCTGGTTTCAGGGAGTAATTTAGTGCATTAAATCAATTGCTTATAAAACTATTTTGCTCTAATTAACAAACCATTAACGTTTCTGTAACAGTTTTGAACAGTTAATTACGATAAAGCGGCGTTATATGTCCTTAAACTATCCATGCAATGTAGCGAACTTCTTTGCGCGTTCATTACATTTGCAGGGTTCATTTTTCAGGCAGATTAAGGATCAATGGAATTGTTATGAAAAACACAATTTGTCGCATGATAGGAAAAATCGTATTACCGATCACAGCAATGCTTTCTGCGCTTTTTGTTTCAGCTCAACCTACCGGAACTGATTTGGGAATCGAGGAAATCATTGTCTTTGGACGCAACACCGACCTCGTGGGTACTGCGGAAGCAGCCAGTGAAGGCTCCATAGGAGGCGCAGACCTGCTAGTGCGTCCCCTTTTCAAGGTGGCAGAATTGCTCGAGTCCATGCCTGGTATGGTTGCTGTTCAACATTCAGGCAGCGGCAAGGCTAACCAGTTTTTCCTGCGTGGTTTCAACCTGGATCACGGCACTGACTACACGGTTTTTGTCGATGGCATGCCCATGAACCTGCGCTCTCACGGCCATGGCCAGGGTTACCTGGACGTCAATGGCCTGATTCCTGAAACCGTTGAACAAATTGATTATCGCAAGGGGCCCTACCGCGCGGATCTGGGTGATTTTTCCATGGCAGGAGCGTCATTCATCCACACCATCAACAGCCTTGACGATAATTTTGTTTCACTGGAAAGTGGGCAAAACGGCTGGAATCGTGCGGCAGGTGGTCTAACCCAGGATCTTGAGAGTGGCATGCTGACTCTTGTGGGTGAATACAAGCAGAATGACGGGCCCTGGCAAAAAGAAGAAGACCTGAATCACATCTCTCTGTGGAGCAAATATCTGCGTGATACCAATTTTGGTCAGTTCATGCTGACAGTTTCCGGCTATCAGTCCGACTGGGATCCCACAGAGCAGGTTCCTGAACGGGCATTTGGCACAGCAGTCTGTGCAGATGAATTCTGCACTCTTGATCCTACCGCTGAAGGGGAAACCTCACGCTGGATTGTGACGAGTGAACTCACTGGCGATGACTGGGGCGCTACACTTTACGCCCAGCATTATGACTGGAGCATGTCTTCAAACCCCACCTATGACTACCAGATCAATCAGTTCGACAAACGCTGGACCATAGGCGGCCAAATAGAAAAAACCCTGATAGAAGAGATGAATTTCCTAATAATCAGTGGTGGTGATTTCCGTTACGATAATGGCAGCCGCATCGGCGTTGAGCATACTGATCGGGGTGTCTATGTCGAAGACATAGCGGCCAACGAAATTCAGGAAGCTTCATACGGCGCCTTTGTGGAAGCTACCTGGTATGCAACAGATTCCCTGCGAGTAATTGGTGGTGTGCGCGGCGATTATTATGACTATGAGGCGACAGCACTCAATTCTCTTAGTGTGACAGGCTCTGATAACGATAGTCGTGTGTCACCAAAAATCGCATTGGCCTGGCAGGCACTGGATGACCTGGAGTTGTATGCCAACTGGGGGCGCGGTTTTCACTCCAATGATGCCCGTGGTGTAATCAATACAGTTGATCCAGTGGCGGGTCTATCACCTGGTGAGGGCCGGGAACTTGGCGCCAGGCTAACAGTGGGGGATTTTAAATTCACATCCACTTACTGGTGGCTGGATCAGGACAGCGAACTCATCTTTGTTGGTGATTCCAACTCTGTGGAGCCGAAGGGCGGTTCAGAGCGGGACGGTTATGAACTGACCATGTTCTGGCAGCCCTTGAATTGGCTGGGCGTAGATGCTGTCTATACTCAAAGCGACGCGCGTTATGTTAACAATCCTGACGGAAAATTCGTGGAAGGTTCCGTAGAAGAAGCTGGGCAGATAGGGATTTCAGCCAGTCGCGACAACTGGGATCTGGCCTTGCGTGCGCGATATCTGGGCCCCTATGCCTTGACCGCCGATAACACTCAACGAGCAGAATCGCTGACCACCGTCAGTGTGCGTGGAGCGTGGCATTGGGATAACCTGACAGCCTATGCTGAAGTGATTAACCTGCTCGATACAGACAAAAAGGAAATTGTTTATTTTTATCCGGCGTATGTGCCTGGGCTTGATCCAGTGGGCCAGACCTCGGATGACACTAATTGTGACATAACAAACTGCACTGTTAGTCGTGCGACAGTCCCACAGAGCATTAGAATTGGTGTCAGTTACAAATTCTGAGTAAGCAGTGCAGAAAGAAAACAAGCCAGGGCTAGATACCCTGGTTTTTTTTGCGCAGTATCCCCCTTACTGTCCGGCTTCTTCGTCAGTAAACCCTGTCTGGAGATAGGTACGGTCTTCCTTGCCGCGTATTCACGTCCTGGTAAATGGCAAATCGAGCTACTTGTATTTAACGTTAAAAAATCTTCGTCCAAGCATTGATAGTATCCAATTTAGAAATACAGGCCATCTGCAGTATTTGCACCAGGGGTGCTACATATCCAGCCTCAACTCCTCTCTATGTTCTGGCAGGTATTTGTTTTAAAAGGAATTATTCCACGTTAATAAAAATGTTAAATTCCCTGATATTGCTATCTTTAACGTTAATAAAAAGCTTGAATTCGGGCTGAAAATAGTGAGAATACACATCTTCCTTTGCTGATTTTCATAGTAGCTTGAATAAGTACCCTGAATATGTCCGGGATTAGTCCAGACGAGCTCCATGCTCTCTCCGAACGCATTATTAACAGTGGTGTGCTGGGGCGTTCCAAGAAATACGGGGCAATTCTTCGTTATCTTGTTGAATGTACTCTTGAGGGCCAAAGCCCCAAAGAGGCCGCTATTGCTGTGGACGTACTGGGCAAAGATGCGGAATTTGATGTGGGAAAGGATTCTATTGTCAGGGTCCACATTTTTCATTTACGCAATAAGCTGGATATTTATTACTCTGACCTGGGGCTTAAGGAAAAGTATCGCCTTGATATTCCAAAAGGCCAATACATTGTTACCACCAGTGCCAACACTGAGACTGAAGAGCCTGCTACCAGTATCACCGGGAAACCCCTTGATCGGCCTTCGTATACACCCTGGCTTGCAGCGTTTGTGGTGTTTTTACTGATACTGAATTTTTTTCCCGATGATGAGCTTGCGGATTCCGCGGTATTTTCATCCCCATTGTCTGTAGCACAGCCCTGGCAGTCTTTACTTGATGACGAGCTACCAATTCTGCTGGTAATTGGCGATTACTACATTTTTGGTGAAGTGGATGAAAACGGCAATGTCCTGCGTATGGTGCGGGAATTCGATATCAATTCCAGGGAAGAACTGGCGGAGCTTCAACAACGTCAGCCAGCCACAGCAGACAATTATTACAACCTTGATCTGAGCTATATCCCGGTAAGCATCGCCAATGCCATGGCCAGGTTGGTACCAATACTGGGAAGCAAAGCTGACCGGTTAAGTGTAAAGATGATGTCTGAACTGGACACTGCCGACCTGGCGAATAACCATCTCATCTATCTGGGCTATCTGAGCGCAGTTGATACGCTGCTGGATCTCATGTTTGCAGATTCCGGGCTATCAATTGGTGCTACTTACGATGAACTCATCAACCTGGAAACCAATGAATACTATATAGGTTCGACCGGATTGTCGGGAGATGGCAGCTTTCAAGATTACGGCATGGTCTCGGCATTCCCTGCGCCCAATGGTAATCAATTTCTGCTTATTGCCGGTATGCGTGATGAAGGGCTGGTCAATATCGCTCAGCAGATGACCTCCCCGGAGAGTCTTGCAGTCTTGATGGAAGCATTAAAAGGTGAGAATCCCGTCAGTTTTGAGGCCTTGTATGAGGTCTTTGGCTTCGACAATACCAACTTTGGCGGCGAGCTTGTGTATTCCCGTTTACTGGACACCCAAGTGATCTGGGAGACACGTCTTATAAGCAATCAATGAATAGCGAGTACTAACTATTCCGGGGGTTGAGGTAAGCAAAAACCTGGGCCCAAAACCTTTCAATCAGACAATAAAAAACCCGGATCTTTTGGATCCGGGTTTGTGCGTTTACCCGGTAATACCGGGCTACTAACTTGAACTGTTATTCAGATGCGGCTTGGTCAGCAGAATCGTCAGCAGCTTCATCGACAGCAGGTTCATCGGGCTCGATGACTGCATCCGGGCCTGCACCTGATGCCACAATGGTTATCTTGATTTCAGTATTCACTTCAGGACTCAGGATCAGGGTAATGTTGTATTCGCCAACCTCATGCAGAGCACCATCGGGTAATTCCACTTCGCTCTTGTCTATTTCATGACCAATGGTAGCAAGAGCATCGGTAATTTCCCGTGTTCCCACTGACCCATAAAGTTTGCCTTCTTCACTGGCATTGGCTTCGATAGTGACACTAACCCCTGCAAGCATAGCTGCCCGTTTTTCTTCGCCCTGCATTTTCTCAGCGGCGATTTTCAGCAGCCCATCCTTACGGACCTCAAATTCAGCAACGTTTTGCTTGGTAGCAGGAATCGCTTTTGAAAAAGGAAACAGGTAATTGCGTGCATAACCTGACTTGACGGTGACCTGGTCACCTATATCGCCAATTTTGCCCATTTTTTCCAGTAATATAACGTTCATCTTCTTACCTCTTATAACCTGTGCCGCAAAGGGTAATGCAGCTTGCAATTCATTCTTTCGGCTGATCGATGCGTTTACGTAAATCCAGCAAACTGTCTGTCAGACCTAACAAAATAATGGCCGGGGCCATCATCAGCACTGTCGCGTAAATCAACACCAGCCATGGTGTGCCCATCGTCTTCTTAGCCACCATGTAATGCGCAATGGCCAGTCCGGCCAACATGGGCACTATACAAAACAGTGGCAACCACCTGTCCAGTGGCGGTATGTCCATCAATCCCACCAGGATCACTCCCAGCAGTAAAGTCATTACCCTGGGATCAATACGCAGGTTATGAAACTCCTGCTGAAACCCGCCCGGGTTATACAGTAGCGACTGCCACCAGCGACCGATCATCAAACAGATGGTCACCATCAAGGCGTGGTAGGCGCCGTAAAAACTGATCAGCAGATCAACAATCTGCTCGGCCGTATATTGAGCCTGTGCATCCTGGTTGAGCTGGGCCTGTAAACTGTCATTGACCATAAACTCAATTTGCACCTGATAACCTGTCTGAACTAGCAGACTCAGTTGCGTGGCCAATCCTATTGCCGTTGCCAGCAGCAAAACCAATTGCCAGGACAGCGTATTTCGCAGTGCCATAGCCATGGCGAATGTTCCTGTCATCAGAAACATGGGAGAAATATCTCCCATTGCCCACGATGACCCTGCGGGTAACATGGACCACAGCAGGATTACTAACCCTTCATTGCGACCCTTGCGTAACGTTACCAGGGCAACAACCGCTGCACTGAAAAAGTTCAGAAAGGGGAAGAAGCCGCACAGCAGAACTATGATGATGGCTTGGCGGCGACCAAGCATGACATATTCTGCCAAGGCGCGCATACGTCCCCCGTTGGGTTTCAGGGCTATTTAGCCCTTAAACTTCGTGAGAATCTGTATAGGGTATTAGGGCCAGGTATCTTGCGCGTTTGATCGCAGTAGCCAGTTGGCGCTGATAGCGCGCCTTGGTACCGGTAATCCGGCTAGGTACAATCTTGCCGGTTTCCGAGATATTGGCCTTCAGGGTATCCAGATCCTTGTAATCAATTTCTGTGAAGCCTTCAGCAGTAAACCTGCAGAATCTACGGCGTCTGAAAAATCGTGCCATGGGTTTTCTCCAATGTATTCGGGTTAGGGCGTTTTGTCAGTTTCTTCAGAAGCATCTTCTTCTGCTTCCGGCTCGGCGACCTCTTCTTCAGGGGTGGCCTCTACTTCAGGAGCGGCTTCTTCTGCTACGGGTTCTGCAGTTGTTTCTTCAGGGGCGGCTTCTTCTGCTACGGGTTCTGCAGCTGTTTCTTCAGGAGCGGCCTCTTCTGCTGCGGGTTCCGCGGCCGTATCTTCAGTGGAAGCTTCTTCAGGAGCGGCCTCTTCTGTATCGCTGGACTCAGCACTAATCACTTCTTTTTCCTTCTCAGCTTTAGCTTCAGCTTCTTGTCTGGATTCTTCTTCCTGCATACGAGCACTGGCGCGGGCCTTGCGTTCGCGGCTTTCATTTTCCGCTTTCATGATGTCACTCATCTCTACGACCGCTTCTTTGCGCTTGATCACCAGGTTGCGCAGTACAGCGTCGTTATAACGAAACTGAGTAGTGATTTCATCAAGAGAAGCCTGATCACACTCAACATTCATCAGAGTGTAATGGGCTTTATGGATTTTATTGATCGGGTAGGCTAACTGGCGACGTCCCCAGTCTTCAAGACGATGGACAGTACCACCGGCGTCGGTGACAATTTTTGAATAACGTTCGGACATCCCGCCAACCTGGTCAGACTGGTCAGGATGCACCATGAATACGATTTCGTAGTGGCGCATAAACGCTCCCTTCGGTTTGTTAGTCTCCCCAAGCTCTTAAGATTTAAGCCTATGGGTACTTGAGTGAGACAAGGAGTTATGTATATATAAGAGCCGCGCATTCTAGGGATTTTGTATGGGGAGTGCAAGTATTCTGCAGCTACTGCGCTCGCCCAGGCGGCGTTAAAAGGGATTTCGGAGCCGGCGCCCGTACTGAAGTACTGTGCTTGGCCTCCAAACTCGCTTTTGCCTAGCCTGAACATCGTTCGTGACGCTGCCTGCGCGGTGCTATATTGGCTGCTTTTATGCTGCATCCAGCCTGATTTTTTTGACCCGCATAAGTTTGATTCGCTTCCTTGCTAGCCACAAATCCCGGTTTTGTTGCATGTTGAGCCAGCTTTCTGGAGTTCGGCCCAGTGCCTTGGACAGGCGTAATGCCATTTCAGGGCTAACACCGCTTTTTTGCATCAGAATCCTATTCAGGGTGGATGGTGCTACATCCAGTTGTTGTGCCAGGTATCGGCAACTAAGACCAAATGGTTCCATGTAAGTAGCATGAATAAATGCCCCTGGATGGGGTGGGTTATGTTGCCTCATCAGTGATAATCCTCGAAATTTACCCTGTATGCATTGCTGTCACGAAATTGAAAAGTAAGGCGCCAGTTTGCGTTTACTTTGATAGCCCATGTTTCTTTTCTAACTCCTTTCAGTGCATGCAGGTTATATCCATTAATGTCTATGTCCTGTATCTCGGTTGCGGTATCCAGTGAAGCGAGCTGCATTTGCAATTTTTCAGAATGGGTTTGGAAGATACTTTTTCTGCTCCCCGATATGAAAAGGAGAGCCAGCCCTTTGTGGCGGAAAGATTTGATCATAACCAAGTGTTGCGTAATGCGCAACACGCATCAGAAGAATTGTGGGAGGGTTATTTCAGTATAGGAGAGGATTGCCTAATCTGCCGCTGCTTGCTTTAAGCAGGCGAGAGTAGCGGCTACTTTCTTTGTCGAACCGCTTCGAAAAGGCAGATGCCTGCGGATACCGAGACATTGAGGCTTGATACCTCTCCTGCCATGGGAATGGCAACAAGGGTGTCGCAGTTCTCCCGTGTCAGTCTTCTTAGCCCTTTGCCTTCTGAACCAAGCACAATGGCAACGGGTCCTTTCAGGTCAGCTGCATACAGAGATTGCTCTGCTTCTTCTGCCGCGCCGAAAAGCCAGATTCCTTTTTGCTGCAAACTTTGTAAAGTTCGGGACAAGTTGGTAACAGGTATAAAAGGGATGATCTCCGCTGCGCCACTAGCCACTTTGCGTACTGTGGGGTTGAGCTGCACTGATTTGTCCTTGGGCACAATGACGGCATCAACCCCTGCAGCTTCGGCGGAGCGCAGGCAGGCGCCCAGGTTATGGGGGTCGGTAACCCCATCAAGGATTAGCAGGAAAGGTGGGTGATCGAGTCCGTCTAACAGGGCGTCCAGGTCTTTTTCATGCCTTTCCAGATTCAACGGTTTGCACAGGGCAACAATGCCCTGATGAACCTGGGGACATAAGTCATCCAGTTCGGCTCTGCTGCAATCCTGAATCGGAATGTTGGCACTGGCCGCACTGGTCAGGATTCCCTGCAGGCGTTTGTCTTTTTTTTCTCTGCGGTCCGCCTGTACATAAAGTTGCACCACGGCAGCGCTGTGATGGGACAGCAGACTGTCAACGGCATGAATGCCATAGACCTGATCAAGCTTGCTCATTTTTTCCTACGTCTGTTTTTATTTTTCTTTCTATTACTGTTCCTGTTACTACTGTTTTTATTACTGCTTTTATTATCAGGTGTTTTCTTTTCTTTCGCGGCTGGATTTTGCCCGGCGCCTTTTTTCTTACGAATCTTTTTTCGAGTCTTGCCTTTTCCCTGTGGTTTTTTATCTCGCTGTGACTGTCTGTCTCGCTGTGGCACTGGCGCAGAGGTTTTGTTGCTCTCCAGTATTTCTAACAGCTGCAGGTCGATCTTGTGATTCTCCATGTCGACCCGGGACACCTGAACCTGAACCCGATCACCCAGATGAAAACTGTCACCGGTACGCTCGCCAGTCAGGGTGTGGGCTATTTGATCGAAATGGTAATAGTCATTACGCAGTGCTGTGACGTGAACCAGGCCATCGATATGAATATTGTCCAGTTCTACAAACACGCCGAAATTGGTGACGGTTGTAATGGTACCGTCAAATGAGTCGCCAATATGCTGCTGGATATATTCACACTTAAGCCAGTCGACCACATCGTAGCTGGCAGCATCGGCGCGACGCTCGCAGCCCGACAGGTGACCACCCAGTTCGGACAGCTCGCCAAGGCCATAAGGGTATATGGTATTTTTATTGAGGGAACTTGCCCCTTTAACCTTGTGCAGATGGATATTGGTTTTACTGCGGATCAGGTGGCGTATTGCCCTGTGCACCAGCAAGTCAGGATAACGACGAATAGGCGAAGTAAAGTGGGTATAGGCGTCAAAGCCCAGCCCGAAATGACCAATATTGTCCGGGTCATAAATGGCCTGCATCAAAGAGCGGATGACCATGGTTTGCAGCAACAGGCGATCCGGCCGTTCCGCCAGGCGTTTGAGTATTATCTGGTAATCCGTGGTTGTGGGGTTTTCTTTGCGTGCCAGACCAATGCCAATGCCGCGCAGAAAGTCATACAAATTCTCGACTTTTTCAGGGTTGGGTCCGACATGCACGCGATACAAGGCTGGCTGCTTTAATTCCAGGAACAGCTGGGCTGTGCACACATTGGCGCACAACATGCATTCTTCAATCAGGCGGTGCGCATCATTGCGTTCTACTTCCAGGATTTCAGCCAGCTTCCTTTCCTTGGTAAAGACCATCCGCGTTTCTACTGTTTCAAAATCCAGTGCCCCGCGTTTCTCTCTGGACTGGCGCAAGGTGAGGTAAAGCTCATACAAGGCCTTGATGTCATCACCAACGGCCGCATATTTTTCCTGCATGCGCTGTTGGGTATGCGTTTCGGTGTCATTGGCAGGCTTTTGAATCAGCGCCGCTACTTCGGTATAGGTCATGCGGGCATGTGAGTGAATCACGCCTTCAGAAAACTGGTAGCCGGTAACGGTACCTGAATTGTTGAGATCCATTTTGCAGACCATCACCAACCGGTCTACATCTGGGCGCAGGGAACACAGACCATTGGACAGCTGCTCCGGCAGCATGGGCACAACATGCCCTGGAAAATATACAGAGTTGCCGCGATTGCGGGCTTCATTGTCCAGAACAGAGCCCACGCCGACATAATGACTGACATCGGCAATAGCCACATACAGTGTCGACCCTTTGCCGGTGCGTTCACAGTACACGGCATCATCAAAATCCTTGGCATCCTCACCGTCAATGGTGACGAAAGGCAGGTTGCGGTAATCCACACGGTGCCGGGTCTCATTCTTTTCAGGTGCGTCTGGCAAGCGAGCTAGTTCTTTCTTTGTGCCTGCTGGCCATTCATGGGGAATGTCATGGGCACGCAATGCCACATCGATTTCCATCCCCGGCGTGGAGACATCTCCTAGCACTTCGACAATTTCACCGGTGGCCTTGCGATGCCCTTCGGGAAAGCGGGTGACTTCCACCATGACAAAATCGCCGTCCTTTGCGCCTTTGCGGTGTTTTTTTGAAATCAGGATTTCATGGGATATGCGCTTGTTATGGGGAACTACCACACCAGCACCAGCTTCCTTGTAAAAACGCCCGACCAGGCTGGAGCTTTTATGCTCCAGCACTTCTACGATCTTGCCTTCCTTGCGTCCGCGTCGATCCTCGCCATCAACACGCGCTAATACAGTATCGCCATCAAAGACCTTCTGCATCTGGCGAGGACTCAGGTATAAATCGCCTCCGCCGCCCTCAGGAATCAAAAAGCCGAAACCGTCCTTGTTTCCCATCACCCGGCCTTTCACCAGGTCCATCTTGATTACCAGGCCATAAGTGCCGGCGCGACTACATATCACCTGTCCAGCCCGGCACATGGCATTGAGCCGCTTGTCCAAAGCATCACAGGCTTCGTGGCTTTCCAGTTGCAGTTCTCGGCACAGGATATTGAATTGAGCGGGCTCGCCCCGATTCTCCAGGTGTTCCAGAATAAATTCTCGGCTAGGGATAGGGTTGCTGTACTTGGCGGCCTCGCGGGTGGCGTGAGGATCGTTAATGGCTTTTTGTTTGGACATACGAGTCATGGCGGGTGCATCAATGGCAAAGGAGTATACACCTGTTATTGAGAAACCTCATTGACGCTGTGGCCGGGCAGGATTAGTCTTCGCTTTCTACTAAATTAATTTTTGACCGAATATCGATATTGGAGAGTAATCCTATGAGTCCTTTTACCAGATTCTTATCATGCGCTGCCTTTTTAGTACTGGCGACCAGTGCCCATGCCCAGATGATGACCGGCAGCACAGTGCCCACAAATAAGGGCAACCTGGTTATTCATCCTGTAACCCATGCCTCTTTTGTCATGAGATGGGATAACAAAACAGTTTACGTGGACCCAGTGGGCGGTGTTGGCGCCTATGATGGTTTGCCGCGCCCGGACCTTATCCTGGTCACAGACACCCATGGAGATCATTTGGATGCAGACACGTTGGCGGGGCTGGCGGGCACTGCCCTGATTATTGCCCCAGCAGCAGTCAAGGAACAGCTGCCGGCTTCCATAAAAGCACAAACATTGATTATGCAAAATGATGCGATCATGGAGAGACTTGGCCTGAAATTAGAAGCCATTCCTATGTACAACCTTACTGAAGAGCGTTTGCAGTATCACGACAAGGGCAGGGGCAACGGCTATGTAGTTACGTTTGGAGAAACCCGGGTCTATATTAGCGGGGATACTGAAGACATTCCTGAAATGCGCGTTCTGGAAAATATTGATGTGGCTTTTGTCTGTTTCAATTTGCCTTTCACCATGACCGAGGGCCAGGCGGCCGATGCGGTCAATGCATTTCGTCCCGGTATCGTCTATCCCTACCATTATCGTGGTAGTGACCTGGCGCTGTTTACGGGCCTGATTGATGACGGTATAGAAGTGCGTGAAGGCGACTGGTACTAAGCAATTCGAGTAGCATAAAAGGGCGACCAGCAGGTCGCCCTTATGCCATTTATAGTGCTCTTAATCCTTCTCTGAATCGGCTTTTGTGCATTATTGACAGGGACTGGCTCTATGGGTAAAGTGCGCCCCTCGTGCCGATTGGCACAGCCCCCTCCTTAATGCCCAGGTGGCGGAATTGGTAGACGCGCTAGCTTCAGGTGCTAGTGATCGAAAGGTCGTGGAGGTTCAAGTCCTCTTCTGGGCACCAAATTTCAGTTTTTAACAGTCCAATAACGCCTCCTACAAATACTTTTGGAAAATAAAAGTTTGTATATTTTAATAACCCCCATTGAAATATAATCCTTGTATGAAAGAGTGAGTTGTAAATGAAATTTGATGATATCAAGCTCCCCAATAATAAAAACTTTGGTATATTTTTAGCCACAGTACTATTTATTCTAGGTATTTATCTGGGGTACAGCAATGACAGACTTTGGTTGTTAATGATACCGAGTATTCTGATTTTGGGAATTTCTTTCACAAAACCAAATATACTGACGCCATTCAACAAAATATGGATGAGTATTGGATTTATTCTTAGCATTATCGCCCGGCCTATTATGATGGCTATTATTTATTTTGGATTGATAACACCAGTTTCCGTTATCACAAGAATTTTCGGTAGGGATGAACTAAATCTCAAGAGCAAAAATAAAGAAAGTTACTGGACCAGGCGAGACCCGCTTGGCCCTGCCGGCGACTCATTTAAAAATCAATTCTAGGAATTTACAAAAATGGAAATAATTTTAGAGCTCTGGAGATTCCTGAAATCACGAAAAAAACTTTGGCTGGTGCCTATATTAGCGGTAATGTTACTTGTTGGAGGATTACTAATTTTTGCAGAAGGTTCAGTATTAGCGCCATTTATTTACACTTTGTTTTAGCCTAATTGTGTATATATTAGGAATATCTGCTTTTTATCATGATAGCGCTGCTTGCTTGATCAACGATGAAACGATTGTCGCAGCTGCCCAAGAGGAGCGATTCACTCGCAAAAAGCATGACGATAGCTTTCCTGCAAACGCAATACAATATTGTGTTACCCAGGCAGGAATAGAGCCCGAAAATATTGACGCAATTGTCTTTTATGATAAGCCGTTCATGAAATTCGAGCGACTATTAGAGACTTATTTAGCATTTGCTCCTCGTGGATTTACCCATTTCTCTAAAGTAATGCCAATATGGCTAAAAGATAAGCTGTTTCAGAAAACTCAAATTCTGAAGGAAATTGAAAATACTTTTGAGAAAAACATTGACTGGAACGAAAAACTTCTTTTTTCCGAACATCATTTATCTCATGCTGCTAGTGCCTATTACCCCTCTCCATTTCAGCGAGCTGCAGTTTTAACATTAGATGGGGTCGGTGAATGGTCTACAACTTCTTTGGCACTAGGGATAGAAAATGACTTGAAAGTCTACAAAGAAATCCATTTTCCGCATTCGATAGGTCTCCTATATTCAGCATTCACTTATTACACGGGGTTTAGGGTCAATTCTGGGGAATACAAAGTTATGGGGCTCGCCCCATACGGAGAGCCCAGATTTTATAAATTAATAAAGGAAAACCTGATCGATATAAAAGAAGATGGAAGCTTTCATCTTAATATGGACTATTTTGATTATTGTACTGGCTTTACGATGGTCAATGAAAATTTCAACAAACTTTTTGGTGCGCCCCCAAGGAAACCAGAATCAGACTTGACGAACCGTGAAATGGATATAGCAGCATCTATTCAAAAGGTCACTGAAGAGATTATTGTTAAATTAGCAAAAGGCATTGCCAAAGAAACTCAAGAGGAGAACCTATGCATGGCAGGAGGTGTTGCACTTAATTGTGTAGCGAATGGTGTATTGCTGCGTGAGGGAATTTTTAAAAACATTTGGATACAGCCGGCATCTGGAGATGCTGGTGGTTCATTAGGTGCAGCACTAGCTGCCTATCACTTAATGTATCGAAAGCCTCGGACTGCTGCAATTACTCAAGATAAGATGCAAGGATCATTTTTGGGGCCAAAGTTTGAAGAAAACGAGATTAAAACGGCATTATCTGCTTTAGGCGCTCATTATGAAAAAAATAAATTTCAAGAAATTATCCAAATAACAGGGAAAGCTCTAGCAAATGGTAAAGCGATTGGTTGGATGCAAGGAAGGATGGAGTTTGGTCCTCGTTCTTTAGGTGCACGCAGTATCATCGCAGACCCGCGCTCCCCTTATGTACAGAAACAACTCAATCTGAAAGTTAAGTTCAGAGAAAGTTTTCGTCCATTTGCTCCAAGTATAATGAGGGATAAATTGAATGAATGGTTTGAATTGGATGTCGATAGTCCCTATATGCTATTTGTTGCCGATGTCGTTAAATCAAAATGTCATAAAATGACAAATGAAGAAAATGCTCTTTTTGGTATAGATAAATTGAACGTAGCGCGTTCAGAAGTACCAGCAGTGACTCATGTAGACTACAGTGCGCGGATTCATACGGTAGATAAAGAAACCAATCCTTACTTTTACGACTTACTAAAATATTTTTATGAAATTACAAACTGCCCTATTCTAGTGAACACTTCATTCAATGTACGAGGAGAGCCTATTGTTTGCTCACCTGCAGATGCGTTTCGTTGTTTTATGGGCACTGAGCTTGATGTGTTAATTATTGATAATTTTGTATTACACAAAGAAGATCAGGATACAAATTTGAGAAACAACTACGAAGATAAATATGATCTTGATTAATACATTGTAGGAGGGCTCGCTGGCTATGTCTGTAACAAAAGGGAATAGATATACAATTAAATTTGTAAAAGTTTCCTTATATCTATTCTATTGCTTACTGATATTGGAAACTGGGCTATTGGTTGCTGAAAAAGTACGACAGAGACAAGAATTTGATCAAACAAACAACTTGTTATATCGAGACGTAAGAAATAAGGATCATTTATATGAATTTAACCCTAATTTGGATTTGACAATTGAAGGGCCACTTGGAAATTATTCATTTGGAACAAATTCGGAAGGTCTAAAAGAATATAAAGATTACTTGAATCTAGATAGCAGCATAATTTTGTTAGGTGATTCAGTTGCCGCAGGGGTTTCTTTATCGAACGAATATGCTATTGACAATTATATTGAATCAGCACTTGGAATTACTACGCTTAATTTTGCTATGCCTGGCTCAAATACAGTCCAGGAATATCATTATTTGATTGATAAATATAGAGATTCATATAACACAAAACTGATTATTTTAGGTTACTGTCTCAATGACTATCCTCAAAATACGTATAGAAGATACTTTAATGCTGACATTTCAAACTTGGAAATTTATGATTACTATGAAGGAGCGAATGCCGGCACGATACAAAACATTAAAGATTTTTTAAAGTCATTCAGAAGTTTACGCCTAGCAAATACGATTTTAAAATATTCGGTTGATAAAATTACTAGTTTCTTTCCTAAATCTCAGAGCAATGGCAATCAAGAGTTAAAAAAAGTTAATGACGATTATTTGGATCAAGTAACTTTAGAATACATCAATAAACTGAAGCAATTTAGCGAATCAATCGATTCCAAATTATTGGTAGTTTTTCTTCCAAGCAAAATACAGTTTGTGGATTCAGAATATTTTGATTTCAATAACAGAATTGAAACCAAATTAATAAGTGAACTAAGTGAGGAAGGAATTTCTGCAATTGATTTATATGACGACTTTTCTAGAATGATTATTGAAAATTCACCAAATGATATTTTTTATGATGAGGTACATTTTACTCAATTGGGATCTAATGTAGCCAGCAATTCAATCATTAATTATATACAAAGTAATATTGAATTATAATTCTGAAATTAATAGCGATTAGATTATAAGTAGGATAAATGCTATTTCCATTTGAGTGTACTCATAGTACGTCGTAAAAACGTTTGGAAATAATTTTTTAAAACAGGCGCACTATATATCGAATTGACCATTAGGAAAGCACCCCCCCCCTATCCATACATACACAATTTTGGATGTTGAGATTATGTTGGATGTGGGAGTCCCACATACACAAAGCCGATCCTTCCGATGCACCCCCCCCGTAGTGGCCTCTGAGCGGGACATACCCCGCCCCTGGTAGCCTAAATTAATAGTTTTTAAGTCCAGAAAGAGTAAGTACGAGAAAGGGGGAATATTGGTGGTGACTTTAAGATAATGTAACACTGAATGTAACATTGTGATAATTCAAATTATATAATAACCAATATAAACAATAAGTTATAAGATATAAATAAGTCTCTCTCTGGGCACCAACTCTCAATACATGCCGACAAATAGCCTATAAAACAGGGGTTATTATGCCTTTAAAACTCTATTCTACCTACAAACCTACCTAATTCAGCTCCTATATCACAAGGGGGCTTTCTTTAGGGACGGGGGTGGGGTTTTGGCTTGTGGTGTTTATAGCAGTACCAGCCTAGACTCAATTTAGTGGATTTTAGAAAGTGACTGCTTAAGCTGTTAAGTTTGAGTCAGCCACGGACATCACAGACGCCTCTGCCATCGCAGCTTTGATAGTGCTCTTATCCAGGCCTGCAGAGAGTCTCTCCACTTCTGCCAAGTACGCCTCAGCTTCGTCTTCTGAGGCTGTGATGACTTTGGAGAAGGTAGCGACTAGGGCTTTGTATTGGCTGTCTTGGGACATGGCTGATTAGCGTTAAGAAGATGGGCTGAGGGGCTGCTTACGGAAAGAAGCAGACATTGATAGCTCATAAGGGATCGAACTCCATTCTCTTGCCCGGCCTGTACAATCTGGGCTGCTCCGCCAATCAATAAAAATCTCAATTAAAAATGAATCAGGGTGTTAGCAACACCCTGATTCTCATCCTGCTTTATTTGAAATTACTTCAACGTCCTGAACCCAATCGGTACTTGAAGGTCAGGCCCCAGCTAAGTGGTCGTCCACGAGTAACACCCAGAGCTGAACGTAAAGGTGCCCGTGTTTTTTCAGGATGAATGGATAAACCCTTTCCCTGGCTCCTGTTATACTTGGCCAACTCGTTTTAGAAAACGCTAAGTCTTCCTTCTCTATAACTATGCAGTTCTTCAGGGATCTTTCCAAACAACCCCTTAGCATGACACTGTCCGGTGCCGGGATACTTGTCATGTTGCTGGCCACCGTATTGCTCAGCTACCAATTCAACCTGGTGCATAGCGGCTGGTGGTTTGTTCGTGCTGCGGCCTTTTTAGGTGTTTTCTTGCTGTTGGTCTGGCGATTGTTAGTGCATGTGCCGAATAAATGGGTGCGCTTTGGTATTGCAATCATCACTGTGGAAGTTCTGACCTTGTTTACGGCAAGCCGGCTAGTGTCTTTTTATCTGCAGGGGGAAAGTTACAACGAAGAGTTTGTCTTTCATGCCAATCTGCAGACCTTTGAATTTGGTGTGAATGCCTACCCGCTCCTTGTGAGCCTCTTTTTTGGTTTCCTGGGGCTGGCCACCGTGCTGGCGGTTGTTGCTGTCAGCAAAGTATATACCTTTGAACTGGAAAACCGGACCCCGCTGATTATCCCCGGGCTGCTGTTAGCGCTGGTGCTTGATCCTGACCTGACCGCTTTAGCGGAGTACAGCATGCGCGAATCCAGTCAGCGCAATATGGATTTGTCCTCAATTGATTGGGAAGCATCGGGGCTTAATCGCGAAGCGCTTTTCAAAATGACCGACGACGTCGTGGCTGGCAAAAATGTGGTTATGATCTATTTGGAAAGTATCGAGAAAATGTATACGGATGAATCGGTCTATCCCGGGCTGACGCCATTCCTGAATTCCCTCGCAGATGAAGCCCTGTCCTTTGAAAATATTTATCAGACCAACGGTACCAATTTCACCGTAGCAGGCATCCTGTCTTCCCAGTGCGGCACGCCGCTGTTAATCCCGCCGGGTCCAGGTGGCAATGACATTCTGCGCAACGGGTTTTTACAAGAGGGCGTATGTTTCGGCGACATTCTCGAAGCAGGCGGTTATCAGCAGGTTTTTATGGGCGGGGCCACCACGCGCTTTGCCGGCAAAGGTGTGTTCCTGACTTCCCACGGCTACGATGAAGTGAACGGGCTTGAGGAGCTGCGCCCCTTTCTTGAAGATGAAGATTATCTTGGTCCCTGGGGGCTGTATGACGACAGCCTGCTTGGGCTTGCCGAAGATCGTTTTGATGCAGTGGTTCAGGAAGCAGCTGATGCCAATCAACCGTTTAACTTCACTGTTCTCACTGTAGATGCGCATCCGCCTGATGGCACGCCATCAGCCAGTTGCACACCTTATTCGGAAATCGATAACAATATATTCCATGCCGTGCACTGCACTGACCAATTGATCGCCAATTTTGTAAACCACCTGAAACAGAGTCCAGCCTGGGAAAACACGGTGGTATTTTTAATGAGTGACCACCTGCACATGCGCAATACCGGGATGGAATTTTACCCGGAAGAGTACGAGCGCAAGTTGTTTGTGAATATCCTCAATTCGGGCATGACCGGCAAAGTGGAAAAACAAGGTACGCACATGGACCTGGCACCTACGTTGCTATCCCTGATGGGTGTCCAGCATCAGCAGGCCTTTCTGGCGGGTAACAGTTTGCTGGTGGATTCCGGACAAGAGCAGATCAGTGAAGAAAACATTACCGCACGCATTTCTGCCATCCGTTATATAAATACCAATCTTTTATCGCAGATAGAAACAGGCTTGTGTGAGGCAGACCCTCTCTACAATTTTGTCGAAGGTAATATGCTGCGTCTGGCCGGCCGGGAAGTGGTGCTAACCCGAAGTGGTCGGCCCATGTCGCTGGAAAGCATTGGCACCACGCACATATTGGCCACGTTGGTTAGTCGTGAAGGCATGGTGGGGCTGACCTTTCCCATTAATTTGAACTTTCTGGATTACGAGCTTTACCAGTTTCGTGACAATAATTTCTTCTTCCTTTCCAGTGCCGAACAAATAAGGCGCTACTTTCCCGAGATACCCGACTT
This sequence comes from Gammaproteobacteria bacterium, assembly GCA_029245395.1. Taxonomy (GTDB): domain Bacteria; phylum Pseudomonadota; class Gammaproteobacteria; order Pseudomonadales; family Pseudohongiellaceae; genus Eutrophocola. The sequence goes on along the minus strand of JAQWPL010000029.1, from coordinate 84,042 downwards.
CGCAGGTTTGGGTGTGCTCTTTGGCAATTTGCAGGATGGCTTTGAAGTACTCAATTCAGGAATTTCATTCCAGGAAGGCTTTACCGTGAATTCCGATTGCGAGGCGCTGCTGGATATTTCCCGTGAACTGGAACCAGAAAATCTTGGCCACAAGCTGGGAGAGATTTGTGAAAACACAGTCTCAGAAGGCAATGTCTGGAATGAAAGTGAAGGTACTTTACAGCTGAGCAGCATTACCTATCGCGGTAATGAGCGCTACCAGGCTGATTTCCAGCGCAATGAACAAGGCTGGTATAGCGTCACGAATTTCAATTTGCTGCCACCAATACCCGTGGGGGAAAGTTGTGATGCCTTCTATCGCTCCCATGAAATGCTCATCTCTGGCATTCAGGCCGAGAACGGGCCAGTCAGCCTGACTCTCACCAAGATTCCAGGCATCCCCCTGACCTTTGAGGTGGGAACAGTGACGCCGCATCCCCCTGCTGGTACAGCTAGCAACTAACACCCGTCTATTTTCACCGGGATTGTTTAAGGGTACGATAGCTGAAACAGTATTGTCCGAAGACTCAGGGGAAAAGGTGTATGCACGAAGCCTATTTGGAGGGATTGTGGAATGAGATGGTTAAATCAACAGGACTGAGGTTGTCATTGCTGGCACTGACCGCAATCCTCGCGGCTATACCGCTGCAGGCGCAATCTCAGGAGTATGTTCCGCCACGCCTGCCGGGCACACAGTTACCTGACTTCAACGGAATCTGGCAAACAATCAATACGGCCCATTGGGATGTACGTCCCCATGCGGCGCAGCCATCGGTGTATCCCGAGATGCTGGGCGCTCTTCTTGCGGTTCCGGCCGGACCAGGCGTTATAGAAGGCGGAGAAATCCCTTATCAGGATTGGGCGCTGGAGAAGCAGCGCGAGAATTTTGCCGGGCGCTTAACCCGTCCAACTACCCGGGCCATTAATGAAAGCAGCGGCGACGGCGAAGCAAAATGCTATATGCCCGGTATCCCTCGCGCGACGTACATGCCGTATCCATTTCAAATAGTCCAGACTGCTGAGCAGGTATTAATCGTTTATGAGTATGCCAACGCCACCCGCATCGTCCATACCAACGCCGAGCCTGTAAGTCCGGCTCTTTCATGGATGGGTTGGTCTGTTGGCCACTATGAAGGCGATACCCTGGTTGTTGAAGTGACTGACCAGACTGCACAGACCTGGTTCGACCGTGCTGGTAATTTTCATAGCGAAGCCCTTGTTGTCACAGAGCGCTATACGCCAGCCGGCCCGAATCATGTGAACTACGAAGCCACCATTGAAGACCCGGAAGTATTCACCCGTCCCTGGACAATATCGATGCCACTTTATCGGCGTGTTGAGGATAATGCTCAGCTGATGGAATTCAAGTGCGTGGAATTTGCCGAAACATTTATGTATGACCATATACTCCAATCAGGAGAAAACTAATGAAGAGTCAACTCAATAGTATTGCTGTAGTTACTTTCTCGTTATTGCTTGCCGCATGCGGCCAGGTTGAGGAAGCCCCAACACAAAACGCCGATGTAGCCCAATCAGCAACTCAAACAACCCAGACAGAAGGCATGACAGCCTGGGGACACCCTGATCTGCAGGGTGTGTATACCTTTGCCACGAACACGCCCCTTGAGCGGCCGCTGGCCTTGGGTGAAAAAGCCAATTACACCCCTGAAGAGCTGGACGAACAGGAAGGAAACTTTGCCGCACGCAGGGAACTTAGCGGACAAACCAACACACCGGGAAGGATAGCGTCTTATGACACTATCTGGACAGATAACGAAACCGGCCAATTGTTATCGCGCACCTCATTGATTGTCGAGCCCGCAAACGGACGACTACCTACCTTGACTGAAAATGGCCAGGCCATCCTTGATGCCTACTCTGCCGATATGGCGGCTCGGCAATATGGTGAAGAGCCGTATGTAAAAACCGCCTACCGTACCTTGCTCGATTTACCGGCGTATGAGCGCTGTGTTGCCCGACCCATGCCGCGTATTTGGCAAGCCTACAATCACGGCACGCAGATATTACAGACTCAGGACCACGTGGTTATTTTTTACGAGAGCATGCATGACGCTCGTATCATTCCCCTTGATGGCCGACCGCCACTTCCTGAAGAGGTTCGCTTCTGGAACGGCGATTCCAGGGGGCATTGGGAAGGCGATACCCTGGTCATCGTAAACAGCAATTACGCCAAGCAATGGATGGATGGCGGACGCGCCGGACCACCCATGCAGTTTCCCATGGATAATATGCAGGTGACTGAAACATTCAGGCGTCTGGATGACAACACTCTTAACTATGAAATCACTGTTGAGGATCCCACTATCTGGACACAGCCCTGGACCATGGCGATGCCCTGGGTCGGTGATGATCCAAACTACGCGTTACCGGAACATCTATATGAGTTCGCCTGTCATGAAGGCAATTACCGGGCAATGGAGAATACCCTCAGGGGCTCCTTTGACTTCCAACCCGCTCAGTAGCAACAGATGAAATAGAGAGAAAAGCGATGTCGATCAAATTACCCGTAATACTTTCAGGCCTTATCTTGTCATTTGGCTCGCAGGTGTCATTAGCCCATCATGCCTTTGCTGCCGAATTTGATGCAGCCAGGCCCATTGAGTTGAGTGGCGTTGTCACAAAAACAGAATGGATAAACCCCCATAGCTGGATCACTATTGAAGTGGCGAGCGAAGCCGGCAGCCCCGAAATTTGGGAGATTGAAGCGGGCGCACCCAATTCAATGTTTCGGCGCGGCTTTAACCGCAACTCGCTGCCCACTGGTACTGAAATAAGAGTCACCGGTTATCAGGCCCGAGATGGCGGGCAAAGGGCAAACGGCAGAAACATGACATTTCCGGATGGCACTACATTGTTTATGGGGTCATCAGGTACGGGCGCGCCGGTGGATGGGACTGATCCTACTCAGTAAACCCTTTTCAAAATGATGTTGTGAGGCTTAACGCTTCCTGGTCTGTGCTGTCATGTATTGTCTCAGCACATTATTCATTGCGGTCTGGTAGCCCTTGCCTTTTGCATGTTCTTTGAAAAAAAGCAGAACATCAAAATCCACACGCAGTGAAATAGCTTTTTTACCGCCAATAAAAACTTCAGCATCCGCCCAGAATTCTTCGTCAGTTTCTGGAATATCGGAATAATCGATATCATCGTCTGTCATGGCATCAAGGCGTTTCAGGTCGCTTTTGATAGAACCTTTTTTCTCTTTCATTTGCTTTTCTCAATGAAATAATACGGATGGAATCTTCACGTATTGTGTAGACCATCATTACAATCTGAGAATCTATCAGGCCCATATACTGGTATCGGGTCTCCCCATAATCTCTTCTTTTGTCGATTGTAATTTGAACAATGCTATTGAAGAGATGACGAGCTTTTGCAAAATCCAATCCACGCTTTTGCAGGTTCTCGACCCTTTTCCCTGGGTCCCAGTCAAATTCCATTTTCCAGTATAGCTCCTTCTATACAAATGTATATACAATTGTATATATAAAAACAGCAATTGCGGTTAATTCACTATAGTCCAGATTTTGAAAATATCGATTCGTTGCAAAGTGTAAAAAAGGGACAGTGACTTTAATTCACAAGAATTAAAGTCACTGTCCCTTTAGTGTGCTTGCGTGAAACTAAACGTTATTTTCAGAAACCGCCGAAATAATCAACACCGAATAATCCAGCTTATTACAGCCATCAACCCCCGGCATGTCTGCCCCGGGGCGCACTGGGAAGTCGGCTTTTTTAGCACTGGCCGGGGAACAATAGCCGTTTGAAGTGGGCGTGTAGCGCCCGGAACGGCAGCGCAGGTGGGTGACATCATAGATAGACGCATCATTATCCAATTCCCATTGCTGTGACCCATCAGCAGCGGCTGCATCTACCGTAAGAATTGCCTGGACTTCACGGTCGCCGGTAACCAGGTAGCGGCCCGCTGGCATAGGAAATTCCGGTGCTTCCATAATCAGGCCATGTTCTTCCAGCCACCAGTCCTCGTTATCAAACTGCCACTTATCCGGAGCAACACCGCCATTGTCACGTAACCTGGGATAGTCATCCAGATCGACACCACGTGGGCCGGGGTCAAGTTCCCAGATGCCCCACAGTTCGGCATTATTACCTGAACTGGACTGCGGATCGCCCAGGGCGGCAATGTATTGAATCGGAATACGCCTGAATCTTTCCTGGTTTGATTGAGCCAACAGGGCATTCGGGAGCATCAATGAGGCAGCCGCGGTGCTTCCTGCGATGAGCAGCTCTCGTCGTCGATTTTTGAGTTTGAAGTTTTGGTCTGATTTCATCTGGTTTAAAAGCCACCTGCTTTGGTTGATCTGTTCTGGTGAATAGGGCCTGGTATCTTTTCTGGTCGATGTGACATGTGGATTCAGTGAATCCATGTCAAACAGAGTAATCAAGTCCATCGCTTTCGTCCACTAATTGGTAATAACCTGAAATTCCGTTTGTTCCCCCAGGGTGTGTTATATTTTTAAAAAGCGTTAATAGCCCTGTTCAAGCGCAAATGTCAGGGTGGGGTAAAAAAGAAGGCAACTATTTTGACCAATGATTCTCCTGAAACAACCAGTCCCTTTGACCCTGGCAAATATACAACCACACCAAAAAAGCCTTGGGATTTTGGGGGCAAGTACGCCGTTTTCTGATTTTCCAATTTAAGCTCTACGTAGATGCCTTCCGTGATTTCGTACTGACAAATGCTATTTGGTCTTCCAATGCCTTACCCATACAACCTCCATTGATAAATTAGCAGTGCGGATATTTTCCACATGTCATCAAAAAAGAAATCTTGCAGAATATGAAGGGCACTTTGAAAAAGACGAAGCACTCCTGGGAGAATTGATTTCAGCTACCTTAGTATTAAGTGAGCTTATTCAAGGAAAATCAGGGAAAGATTGAGCCTAAAGATCAATGCCGAAGAATGACACTGATCGCGCCTGTATTATTGCTTTCCACAGAATACGACACGATATATCGTTGCTCCTGGTAATAATATAATAAGCCCAGCACCTCATCTTTAATAAGTCCGCCACCCACTATTAATCGCAAACGTTGAGTGTAGTTGTTGATGGCATCATTTAGATGCTGATGTAATTTTGACATAGCCTTATCAACCGTTTCTCTGCCATGCGCTATATCGACCATTTGGGTCGACCCATCATGTTGAAGGATGAGCACTGACTCGCATTTAAGACATTGATCTTCCTTATTCCAGTCAGTGATGTCGAAGACCGGGATTGAATTGAACATCCCGCATTCAAGGCATTCTTTATCCATTTTAAGTATTTATTTTATTCTTTTATCAAAGGGGTCAGAGTAACCTGATTTCTAACCTTTCTCCTGACTATATCCCTTAAATCAATCCCAATTCAAATCAAACCGCCCAAACGGCAAATCCCGAACTCTGCTCCCAGTAATCTGAAAAATAGCATCCCCAATAGCCGACTGTACCGATGTGGCCCGGTCATGCCCCATCCCTGCCAGCCAATGATTGGTTTTAAAGAACTGAATATTAATTTGCGGTGGGTCTTCATTGATGCGTGAGATAAGGAAACGGTCGAAATTGTTTTCCACAATATGGCCCTCTTCCACGTTGATGGCCTGGTGCATGGCGTCGTTATAGAACCAGGTGATCTGGCCTTCGATCTGTTTTTTGACTGACAAGGGATTGGCCAGGCCAAAGCCGGTTTCGTGGGCTACATCCACCCGTTCCAGTTTCAGTACACCGGCTTTGCTGATGGAGACGGTGTGGACCATGGCGCTGATGGTGGCTGTGCCGTTGCCTTCGGCGCCGCGTTCTTCCAGGGCGATGGCTCTTGCTGTGCCTTCTGGCAGGGGCGAGCCCCAGTCCGCCATTTCGGCGGCCAGGTCCAGGGCTTTGATCATGTCGTCCTTATAGGGCAGGTCGGTGCGGGCGATGAGTTCACGGCGGTACTCATAAGGATCGCGGCCGGTGGCATGGGCCATTTCGTTGATAAAACTTTCCCGGTAAAACTCATGGGCCGCCTGGCCTACGCCGCGTCTTGTGCCGGAGGGGATATGAAATTGTGTAGTGTGGTTGGAGAAGCGGTAGTTGGGTACTGCATAGCGTGAGGCGATATCGAAGGAGGCGGTGGGGCCAAAGCCATCTTCTTGCATGCCGGTTTGTACTTGCATTGCGATTGGCCAGCCGTCGCTGTCCAGTGCGGCTTTCAGTCGGGCGACGCCCATGGCGCGGTAGGTGGTGCCGATAAAATCCTCTTCCCGTGACCATAACAAATGTATGGGTGTGCCCCGATGGGCATTGGCGATCATGATGGCCTGTTCTGCCTGGGGGCCGTTGCCATTGCGCCCGAAGCCGCCGCCTAAATGGCATTGATGCACATGGACATCGGCCTCATTGATGCCGGTAATGGAAGCGCCACTGAAGCGGGTTTCCTGGGGGCTTTGATCCCCGATCCAGATGTCCACCCGCTCGTCAGTCACCAGCACGGTGGCATTGCCCGGTTCCATGCGGGCGCGGGGGAGGTAGGGGGTGGAATAGGTGGCTTCGACTATTTGTTGATCTGAATTTTGCTCAGCATTCCCGAAGGCTTGCTCAACATCGCCCTGGTCTACTCTCAGTGTGCCGGCTTGATCGAGTGATGCCAGCAAGGCTTCATGCATATTGGATGTATTGAAGGCGGCATTGTCTGGTGGGAGATCCCATTCGATAGGTATGGCATTTAATGCCTTGTTTGCCTGGTACCAGGTGTCCCCGATTACTGCCACGCCACCGCTGAACACGCGTCCCCGGGTCAGAGCGGGGTCGGGAATGGGAAACTGAAACACTGATTGCACACCGGGCATGTCGCGGATGGCATCGAAGTCATAGCTGCGCACATCTCCGCCGTACACCGGGCAGGATTTCACAGCCGCCCAGAGCATGCCTGGCAGTTGTACATCGATACCGTATCGGGTTTTGCCGGTGACCTTGTCGGGCACATCCAGGTTACGTTGCTCGGTGCCCATGAGGGTCCATTGATCTGGTGCTTTGATGGTGATGGATTGCGGATCGGGGTGGGGTGTGGCAGCGGCGAGGTGGGCGATTTGGCCGTAAGTTGTTTCACGATTGCTGGATGCATGGGTGATCAGGCTATCTAAGGCTGTTAGTTCACTTACCGGTACATCCCAGAGGTTGGCGGCTGCTATTAATAGACGTTCCCTGGCTTCGGCGCCTGCCAGCTGTAAATAGTAACGGCCGTCGCGTACCGAGGCGGCTTCATTGGTGCGCATGCGCCGGTACAGGCTGTTGGGGATGCCGCGCAGGCGTTGGCGATCACGAAACTGAGGGTCACCGCCGCCAGTGGGATCGTTGGCGCCATTGCCCGGTACATTCAAGGTCCAGTCTGGCGCCGTTTCACGGCCATCGCGGTTAACCGAGGCATAGGTTGGACGCACCTTGCTCCAGTCGCATTGCAGTTCTTCGCACACCATCATGGCGTTGGAGGTCCATACACCCTGGCCTAGTTCGGTTTGGGCTATGCGGATGATGACGGTGTCGTCGGGTTCTATTACTACCCAGGCGTTTACTTCGGGGTTTGCTGTGGTGTCTTCAATGTCAGTTTGGGCGGTGGTGGACTTCGGTGGCAGCCAGAAACCCATGACGAAGGCGCCGGTGGTTACGGCGGATGTCTCCAGAAATTTACGGCGGGCTAGGGGGAATTTGTTGTTGGAGTCATGGGGCATGGGGACAGGGTAAAGTGAAAAGTTGAAAGTTGAAAGTTGAAAGTGGGAAGGGGGCGGACTGCATCCGTCTTCGGCGGAGATCGCCTCGCTCTTCCGCCCTACAATTTCTATCGTGAAACAAAAAAGGCGCTACCTGGCGCCTTTTTCATTAAGGTAGAGTTAGATTCCCACGTAGTAGCGCAAGCTGTACTCTTTATTGTCTAGTTTGCCTTCACGGTCAAAGCGTGGCCTGAGCATTACGTTTTGCAAGTACTGGCCCAGGCGGATTTCCATATTGCGGGTGACATCGCCGCCCTGGTCCTGAATCTTGACACGCCGGGCTTGGCCGTTGCGATTGACATTAAAGGTGACGTCGAAGTAACCGAAATACTGAACCTCTTCATCTTCGCCAATGCCCAGTTTTTCACGGCTGTTGGGGGGCGGTAAGAACACGGGTAAAACAACCGGAACGTCGGAGTAAATATAATCAACGATTTGCGCCTCCATGTCGGGGTATTGCTGGAAAAAGGCATAGGCTTCTTCGTATTTTTCCCTTCCCAGCCGTTTGCGTTCAAACAGCATGTGCCAGTCGGCTTCTTCTATCATGGCTTGGGCTACCTGCAGGGAGGTGCGCTGATCATTCACAGAGATGTAGGACAGGCTGCGCTTTATGGAGGTCAGGCCGTTTTCATAGTCAGGTGAGTTCATCAGGTTCTGGGCACTGGTATCGAGGCGCGAGCCCGTGGACGAGGTTTTTCTGTTCAGGTAGAAATCCGGCTCGTAGACGATATTTTCCTGATGGATGCGCAGGAAAGCTGTGGTGGTGAATTTACGTTCCAGTTCCAGTATTTCCGGGTGAGTGTAGTTTTTATTCTGGATCAGGATATTGATCGCTTCCAGGAAATTTGTCTGAGCCAGGTACAATTTGTACAGTGGCGTGTTGGTGGGATCGCTAATGTCGGGTGTGAAGTTGTTGTTTGCTGTCTCGTCGACTGAATTGTAGTTGGTGTTAGCCAGGAATTCAGCGGCATTCACCCGGCCGATATTCAAGGCGATATTGGATCTTTGCAGAAAGGCTTGCAGGTTCCAGTCACCCAGTTTGTGTATCGCAGTAACGACTTCTACGCTGTCGGCGCCATAGAAGTCCTGGTTAAGTGTCAGCAGGCTATCCTGCAACTCATCGGCTTCCGTTAAACGTCCCAGCGCAGACAGACTTTCAATCTGCCCTTCAATCATAGGGGCCTGGATAAGGGTATCCAGACCTTCGTTAATGCGACTGAGGTTGCGCGAGCGTTCAAAGAATTCCAGGGCCTGTTCATGTTCTTCAAGTTGCTGCTGGATCTGGCCAACGCTAGCCAGGTCCTGAATAAGCTCTTCAGAATAGGGCCCTTCCGCTTCTTCTTTATTGCCTATGGCAGTCACGTACTCCTCGATATCGGCCAAAAGTTCTAGGCGTGTTGTCGCATCCAGGCCTTCATCTTCCAGATCATCGCTGGACACAAGGGCAGGCATGTTTGCCAGGGAAGTGAGGGCTGCCTCATTGCCTGCTAATCCTTCGGCAGGAATAGGTACCGGTTCGAACAGTAAGCGGGTGACTGGCAGATCCGGCTGGGCGCCAAGAGTAAAAGGACATAAGGCCAGTAAGGCCGTCAAGCATACCGAGGTATAGGGTCTGCCGGCGTGATGTTCGGTTTGGCGAAGGATTAGGTCAGGCACGATTAAGTCCTCTTTACATGGTTGATGAAGTAAAGCAGGTGCAAGACGAGATAAACAGCTTGATACCCTCTCATGACACCGAGATAACCATTGTCTCTCAGATCGCCGGCAAGTCAATAACTATAATGTGCATAGATAAAGGATACGGTTGAGCCGTTTAAGCATTTAGGGAGTAGCTATGAAACTGCCCAAATATTGAAATTTTTAGGGGATGCCGGGGTCAGCTGTAACATGAAGCTGATACTAAGAAGTCTGGCAGTGGTAGTAGTATTTGGTTGCCTGACAGGCATAGTGGGTTGTTATCAATTACAACATGCGGTGGGCTGCAATAACCCCGGGTTATTCGGCTGTAAGGATAAGCCCGAATTTCGGCCCCAGGGCCCGGAAGCTTCCCCGGAATTACAGCGCGCTTAATCTCTTTATTTCTTTTTATTCTCCTTATTCTTTTAATCGCCCAAAACATTCAATCGCAAGGGCGACCACGCCATACCGTCCACATTGTTCGGATTGTTGCTAATAAATTCTGTAGCATTCTCTGCGGCAGGAGCAACCACGGTAATCTCACCCAATGCACTGTCTGCCAGAAATAACACATCATCAGCAGCAAGCAGCCGCACGCCAGTGCCTAAATCATCACTGCTGGGCAATTGCAGTGACCGCAAGACTTCCTGGGTTGGGCCATCAAAAAAGGTGATGTACCTACCCATACTGTCGGTATTGATGCCTCCGGGTACAACTGCCTGGCCATTAGGTAGAAATTCAATGCGGTTGGTGGTGATGCCTTCGATGCCAGCAATCACTTCCAGGGTCTGCGCATCGACAACACTGATGGTGCTATCGCCCTGGTTAGCAACCCAGATCTGCTGACCATCGGGAGACACGGCAATGCCTTCAGCTCGCCTGCCGGTGGTAATCACCGTGCGTGGCCGGTTTGCGTTTTCCTCATCGAGCCAGATGACTGACAAAGTGCCGCTGCCACGGCTAGCGATATAAGCGCGGCTGTCGTCCGGGGCCAATCTCACCATGTGGCTGTCCTCCCCGCCGGTGGGCCAGGTGCGGATTATTTTCCCGTCAATGATATCTACCAGGGCAATGGCGCTGGATTGTTCGATGGTGGTGACCACGTGCCGACTATCTGACAGGAAGACGATACTGTGGGGACGGGTGTTGGGGCCCATATCAATGCGGGAAACAATTTCGGCGGCAGCGATATCGATCACCACCAGGTGACGCCCGGGATTGTTTCCGGAGCCATATTCTCCGGTGACGGCCCAGCGCCCATCAGGAGAGGCCGCCATTTCATGAGGGATATGCTGGCCGATGGGCAGGCGCGTGATTTCTGTTTTGGTTTGTAAGTCGATCACCGAGATGCTGCCGCCAGTGCGATTGGCGACAAGGAGGGTGCCAGAGAGCTCTGTTTCAGCGGCTAGTACAGGCACTAGCGTGCTCAAGAGCAGAGTGAGTGCGAAAAAGAGTCGTGTCATGTGGCACCTTTCCTTTATTGGCAATGATTTGGTGTGGTCAGCCAAGCATAGCAAAGTTGGCAGGATCGCATAACGGCGACTATGTTGAGGGGGATTATGGGAAAGAGGAGCGTATGGCTATTTAGCCATACGTCTGTTAGGGTGAGGAATCGATGCTCAAGGATGAGCCAATATTTGAATGGGATGCATTGAAAGACCTGGATAACCGGTTAAAGCATGGTGTGTCCTTCAGGGAAGCAAGGCATGCATTTAACGATCCGAACTGTGTTGTAGAAGAAGATCCTGAGCATAGCCATGTCGAAGGACGGTTGTATTGTTATGGCCTCGATGAAGCTGGAAAAGGCGTGTTAACCGTACGTTTACTTTTCGGTCTGGCAATATTCGGATTATTGGAGCAGGGTATTGGCGCAAAGGCAGGAAAATTTATGAGCAAGAAAATCAAATACACTGAAGGCCCGATGGGGGATTACACCCTCAATGATTTCAAAAGGGTGGATAAAAGCTTTCTATCGTCACCGGAAGAGATCGCCCGGAGTATGGATAAAATAAAAATTACCATTACGTTAACGGGTGACAGTATCGAGTTTTTCAAAAAACAGGCTGAAAAACATGACATTCAATACCAGCGTCTGATCAGGAGTATTCTGGATGAGTATGTGGCGCACCACATACAATTGGAAAAGTCAGAAGGGAAAGCAAAGAATCCGGAATAACTGATACGTTCTTAATTAGTGGGAAATAGCTAAGAGGTCAGAGTAATATAATCATCACTAACCCAGGTTCTATTTGAGTCAAGAACAGTAATTTAAAAGTAGGAAATTAACGTCATGATAAAAGCACCTCCCCATACAAAAAAAATTTCACGTCGGCACATGTTGCGAACGCTTTCAGTGCTGGCCAGTTCTGGTTTGCTTGGATCCATGCCGGGCTTGTTGGCCGCGGCGTCAAGTGATGGGGTGCTGCCCGAGTTGGTGGAATTTCAGCGCCTGATGGCAGCAAATCGAATTCTGGCTAATGAAAATGTAGTCGATGCCTTTGGTCATGTTAGCGCCCGCCATCCTGATAATCCGCAGCAATTTGTGATGTCCCGCTCTCGCAGCCCTGCGTTAGTTGAGCACGAAGATTTAATGGTGTTCGACCTGGAGGGCAATGCCCTGGATTCGCGTGGGCGCACTGCTTACGGTGAGCGCATGATTCATGCGGCTATTTATGCAGCGCGTCCTGACGTACATTCCGTGGTGCATCACCATGCCTATTCCGTATTGCCCTTTACTATCACCGATGTACCGTTGCGCCCTGTGGTGCATGCTGCCTCAGTAATAGGCGCCGAAATTCCAGTGTGGGATATCAGGGATGATTATGGCGACACTGACATGTTGGTGAGGCGCATAGAGCAAGGTAGAAATCTTGCCGAGACTTTGGCCGACAATACCTGCCTGTTAATGCGCGGCCATGGCGCTGTAGTAGTTGGAGCAGATATACAGCGTGCGGTAGTCACAGCTGTGTACCTGCAAGTCAATGCCGATGTGCTGCTGCAGGCCAGGTCACTGGGCGAACTTACTGCGTTGAGTGATGAAGAAATCGCCTTATCTTCGGCAACCCAGTTTTCTCCGTTGGCGATGCCGCGGGTCTGGGAATATTTTTGTCAGCGTGCCGGAGTTGAGGCGCTTTAGGCAATCTGGTGGGGCTATAGTGGGGATATAGTGGAGATCTAAAGGCCTCCAAACTTCGACGGTGTTAAATCAGACTCTCATTTATGTAATGGTTGGTCTGTCAGAGACAGTGCTAGACATTACCCTGTGTTAAATTTATTCTCAATTACGTTTTTGTAAAAAACACTAAACCATAGAATGTGAGCAACAAGGGGAAAGTGCATGCTGAAGTATCTGCCTGGGTTGTGGGTGAGTAAGCTGACCTGGTTAGCCGGCTGTATGGTCTGCTGCTTAGGCTGCATGAATGTAATAGCTGCTGAAGCGGAGTTTCCTCGCGCCTGGGACGGGCATCCAGACCTGAACGGAGTCTGGCAGGCACTCGGTACGGCTCATTGGGATATTCAGGATCATAGTGCTATGGCAGGGCCGCCGGCTTTTGGCGCCATCGGCGCTATACCGCCGGGGAGAGGTGTGGTGGTTGGTAATACAATTCCCTATCAGGAATGGGCCCTGGCACAGAAACAGCAGAATTTTGAAAATCGCTACACTGAAGACCCGGAAATAAAATGTTTTCTTCCTGGGGTGCCACGTGCCACATATTTACCTCATCCTTTCCAGATTATTCACGGTGATCAAAAAATCATGCTGGTCTATGGCTTTGCCGAAGCCAGCCGCACAATTCACATGGACAAGGAAAACCCGGAACTCTCTCCGATTGATTCCTATATGGGCCGTTCGCACGGGCGTTGGGACGGCGATACGCTGGTGGTAGATGCCGCCGGTTTCAATGGCCAGTCCTGGTTTGACCGGGCGGGTAATTTTGCCAGTGCCAGTTTGCATGTGGTGGAACGTTATACGCCAGTCAATGCCAATGCGCTTATGTATGAAGCCACTATTGAAGATCCGAATGTCTTCACTCGTCCATGGACTATTAGTATGCCCTTGTACCGCCGCCTGGAAGACAATGCCCGGGTGCTGGAATACAAGTGCGTGGAATTTTCTGAAGAAATTCTTTATGGCCACCTGCGTGCAGGCGCAGATGCGCAGGAGCAATGACATGAAACACAAAGGTTTGTTACTTCTATTATTATTGCTGCCGCTGTCTGGTCAGGCTGCGTCTATCAGTCATATTCAACTTGCTGCGCCAAGTCCCCTTCAAGCAGTGGACTGGTACACGCGCTTTCTCGATTGCGAAGCCATTGAAGGTCGTGATGAGGCCGTGCATTGCCATGGCATGGATATCGAATTCGACGCCCGTCCTATATTGGGCACTACGCTTGGCACCGGAGTAGACCACATCAGTTTTTCCTTTCCTGATGTGGCCGCCAAGATGGACGAGCTGGAACGTATCGGTGTGGGCGGTCTGGGCGTGCGTCTGCAGCGTTTTGATGATGGCGCCGTGTGGCGTGATATCGATGGCTTTTTTGTCGTGGGTTTTATCTTTGATCCCTGGGGTACCAGCATCGAGCTGGTGCAGGATGCAGCGCACCAGGGTTTTCACCATATTCATCTTAGCGCCTCTGATCCGACGGCCACTCTGGACCGGTATCAGGCCGCTTTTGGTGGAACGCGAGGCAATGTGACGGCTACTCTCGATGGACTCAGATTTGATGAGGCCTGGTTGCTGGCAAGTTTGCATGAAACGGCGAATCCTGCCTCCACGGAAGGTAGGGCACTGGATCATATTGCCTTTAATGTTGACGCTATTGATAGCGCGGTGGCCGACATTGAGAACTCAGGTATTGCCCTGCAGCAGGCGCCGAATGTGCCAGCCAATGCTCGAGGCAATGGCCGACGCGCCTTTTTTGTCAGTCCTGACAATGTGCGCCTGGCTTTGGTTGAAGCAGGCTGGGCCGGCATGATCCTGCAGGAAAGCGGTGGCGATGAATTAACCCAATTATTAGATAACTATGAAGCGCCCATGACCCCCTGGGGTGAACCTGATTTGCAGGGCATATGGTCAGGCGATGCGGCCCATGGTATTCGACTACAGCGACCGGAGGAGGTATCGGCCGATGTTGCACTGAGCCAGGTTGAAGCGGCAGCGCGCAGAGAGCGCGGTACATTACAAAGTATCTGGGGCTATGAAAGGGAATGGCGTGATACCACATTGGGCTATACCAAGACGGCGCCGCTGACCCAGGTGGCGATGATTATTGATCCGCCCGATGGCAGGTTGCCGCCGATGACCGACGCTGCCATGGCGAATCGGCAAACGGGACGCAACAGAGGTCCGGCTGTTCCTGCAGGCCCTGAAGATTTAAGTTCCTGGGTTCGCTGTATTACCCAGGGTTTACCAAATCACATGATGCCTACTGTTTATAACAATGGTCTGCAGATAGTGCAGGGTCCGGGCACTGTGGTCATTCAGAAAGAAATGATCCACGAAAACCGGATTATTCCCATTGATGCAGCCCCTGCCAATGACACTATCAAACACTGGTTGGGAGAATCCCGTGGCTGGTGGGAAGACACTACCCTAGTAATAGAGACACGAAATTTTAACGGCCGCTCTTCTTTCCAGGGCTCCAGCGAGAACATGGTGCTTACTGAACGTCTCACCCGGTTAACGACCAACCTGTTGCAGTATCAGTTTACCGTGGACGATCCTGATGTGTGGACTCAACCCTGGACTGCCATGTTTCCCCTGGTGCTCGATAATGCGCAATATGACCTGGTGGAATATGCCTGCCATGAAGGCAACTACTCCATGTTTAACATTTTAACTGGAGCTCGTGAAAACCCGCGGGATTAAGGCAAGAGGCAAGAGGCAAGAGGCAAGAGGCAAGATAAAAGATAAAAGATAAATGTGAAAAGTGTAGGGCGGAAGAGCACAGCGATCTCCGCCGGGCGAAGCTGGAAAAGTAAACCAATGCCCGCTGATGAAAAGATAAAAGTTAAAAGTTAAAGGATAAAAGGAAAGGCGAATGAATAAAAAGTGGCTTGCAGGTTTAAGTTTACTCTTGGGTATGTTGGTAACTTCGTTGCCGATGTCTGCTCACCATGCTTTTTCGGCAGAATTTGATGCCACCAAACCCGTTCGCATTGAAGGCAAGATTAACCGCATGGAATGGATCAATCCCCATTCGTGGTTGCATGTAGATGTCACCAATGAAGAGGGTGGTGTAGATACCTGGATGGTAGAAGCAGGGCCTGCCGGTGTTCTGGTCAGGCGTGGCTGGAACAGGAACTCAATAGTGGCCGGCACCGAAGTAGTGGTCGAAGGCTACCAGGCGCGCGATGGTTCCAACCGCGTTAATGGCCGTGATGTGACGCTACCCAATGGTGAACGTCTTTTTGCTGGTTCCGAAGGGCCGGGTGCGCCACCAGAAGCAGGGAATTAGGCGAGGCTGAATTCTTGGATTGTTGGTGTTGCCATCGGCGGAGATCGCTGTGCTCTTCCAGCTTCGCCCGGCGGAGATCGCTGTGCTCTTCCGCCCTACAAATCTAAATACGAATCACAGGCTAGGTTTTACAATTTCCTCACTAGCATATTCCTGCCTTTAATCTTTCCTTCCTTGAGAATCTTCAAGGCCTTAGTCGCGTCCTTTCTGGTTACCGCTACGTAAGCCTCCTTGTCAAAAATATCGATTTTACCGATGTCTTTGCCTTGCAGCGCTTTGTTGGCCGTCAATGCACCAAGTATGTCGCCAGGGCGGAGCTTTTCTTTACGACCGCTATTGATACACAAGGTGACCATAGGCGCCTGCAGTGTGCTGTCACTACCCAGAGCTGTGGGCACTTCTTTCATTTGAATTGGTTGTTTTAGATGTCTTTCAATGGCGCTTACCTTGGGCGCTTCGGATGTATGAAACAAGTTTAAGGCCAGTCCTTCTTTACCGGCGCGGCCGGTGCGGCCTATGCGGTGGATGTAAATTTCCGGGTCCGGAGACAATTCGTAATTGATGACTGCGCTGAGGTCTTTGATATCCAGACCGCGAGCAGCCACATCAGTAGCAATCAAAATGGGAATACTTTTGTTAGCAAACTGCACTAGTACCAGATCGCGGTCTTTTTGTTCCAGGTCACCATGCAGCGCCAGTGCTTTCAGACCCTGTTGCTGTAAATCAACCGCCAGATCCCGGCACTGTTGTTTGCGCCCGCAAAACACCACGCTGGATTCAGGCTGATGTTGTTGGAGCAGTGCTGTCAGTGCGTTGGTTTTGTTACCTTTAGGCACTTCATAAAACAGTTGTTTGATGACGCTGTTGTCATGCAGACTTTCTACCTTGATATCGACTGGTTCGCGTTGTACCGAGGCGCTGATTTTGAGAATTTCTTTGGGATAGGTGGCCGAGAATAACAGCGTCTGGCGTTTGGTCGGAGTGCAGCCAATGATGGTCAGGATGTCTTCAGAAAACCCCATATCCAGCATGCGATCGGCTTCATCCAGCACCAGAGTTTGCACCCTGTCCAGTTTCAAACTTTCTTTGCTGCAATGTTTGAGAATTCGACCCGGTGTGCCCACGGCAATATGGGGCGGAAATTCCAGCGAGCCGAACTGCGGACCAATGGGAGTGCCGCCACACAGGGTTAGGATCTTAATGTTGTGCACTGAGCGTGCCAGGCGTCGCAGCTCCTTGCTGACCTGATCAGCGAGCTCCCGGGTTGGGCACAATACCAATGCCTGCGTGTGGAACTGTTCTGGTTTTATTTTTTGCAGCAAGCCAATGCCAAAGGCAGCCGTTTTGCCGCTGCCGGTTTTCGCCTGAGCTTTGACATCCTTTCCATCCATTATGGCCGGCAGGCTTGCTGCCTGGATTGGCGTCATGGATTTATAGTCGAGAGACTCGAGATTAGCCAGAAAGTCCTGACTTAAGGAGAGCTCGGAGAAAGCGGTAGAGGTCATAGAAAAGAAAGCCAGAACTAGGGGTTCGCAAAAGCGGGCAAGGTAACGTGAATAGATTTTATAAGCCAGCGGAATTAGTTAATTCATTGAGCACAGAGGTATTTCATTCGCCGCTGAAGTCGCGCCAACTATTCATTTTTTATTTTTTTAATAAGCATCCTTTCAGGATTTCTGCGCCTATTCCAAAGCTTTTTATCCTGGCTTCATGATCCCTTGCGTGGCAGGTGAGAACCAATTCATCCGCCTGGGTTCTTTCCAGGAATTTTTCGATAAAATCTTTTGCTGAAGTCGGTGAGCCCACGGCGGATTCACGCATCACGTTTTCTGACATGGCAATTTCTTCTGGACTGGCAATGTCAGCCAGGTCATCCACTGGTGGTTTCAGCGGGCCGGGCTGGCCACGGCGTAAATAAATAAAGCCCTGCATGACGCCGCGTTTCAAAGCTATTCCTTCTTCGTCCGAATTTGCCGCAAAAATATTAATTGCAGCACCGCAGTAGGGTTCGCTGAGTTGTTCACTGGGTTTAAATTCCTCCCGATAAACAGCCAGGGCCTGATCCAGGGCATCAGGGGCAAAGTGAGAGGCGAACAGGTAGGGCAGGCCAAGTGCGGCGGCAAGCTGGGCGCCAAATAAGCTGGAACCTAGAATCCACAGGGGCACCTTAAGACCATGACCGGGCACGGCTTTCACATTGTTGTAACCCTCATCGAAATACTGCTGCAGGATCTGTACATCCTGGGGAAAGCTGTCATCAGCGCGCAGGTTTTCACGGCGAATGGCGTAGGCTGTTTTGCCATCAGTCCCAGGGGCGCGGCCTAATCCCAAATCAATGCGGCCGGGGTAAAGTGATTCCAGGGTGCCGTAATGCTCGGCAATAATCAGCGGGGAATGATTGGGCAGCATGACGCCAGCGGCGCCGATGCGAATAGTGTGTGTACCTTCTGCAACAAATCCCAGGGCAACCGACGTGGCCGCGCTGGCGATGCCGGTGGAGTTGTGGTGCTCGGCCATCCAGTATCTGTTATAGCCCATGCGCTCGGCATGCTGGGCAAGGTCACGGGCGTTAAATAATGCATCCCGGGCAGTGCCACCTTCAACGATGGGAGCGAGGTCAAGAAGGGAGAAAGCTTTTAGTGATGGCAAGTGAAATCCTGATTGAAGTAGTTAGTCTCCAGGGATCAAGTCATCAACGCTTTCAATCCGGCCACAGCCCGGTCCAGATGCTCTTCGGTATTGTAAATGGTCGGTGACAATCTCAGTCCACCGGTGGCTGCCCCGGTAATGCCGAATTCCTCATACAAGCGATTGGATATAACGCCACCTTGTCCCGCGGGTGCCTGGGTAATGCAGACACCGAAACTGAGATTGGGATCACCGGGAGTTACCTGTTGCAATCCCAGGTCGCTTATACCTGCTTTGAGCCGCTGCGCCAGATACACAACACGGCGTTCTATTCGGTCGGGTCCAATACTGTTGTGAATTTCTGCTGCTGTGCCCAGTGCCGCCAGAGTTGCATCATCCCGCTGGCCCAGAGATTCGAACTTGCGCGCTCCTACCAGAGTGGTTTCCACACTGTTACCCCAGCCCGGAGCAATGCCGGGGGGCCAGATCCGGTCAATGTTATTACCTTTCACATACAACAGGCCCACTTCCTTCGGACCCATGTACCATTTATGGGCGCTGGCAGAAAAGGAGTCAACATCCAGGGCGGTAAGGTTAAGGTTCATCGCTCCCCAGACCTGGGCGCCATCCACGTGCACATAAATCCCGCGCGCATGGGCTGCAGCGACAAGCTCGGCAATGGGTAATTTAATACCACTCAGGTTGGACACATGGGTCAAGGTCAACACTTTGGTGCGTGAGGAGAACTGTGAAGTGAAGGCATCTACCAGTTCACCTGGACTGGACGGTTTTGCCGGGGTGGTGATTCTTTTAATCTGCAGATCAAAACGGGCGGCGCGAACGTCCCAGGCCAAATTGTTGGTTGGATGATTCTGGTCCCAGAGGATGATTTCGTCACCGGCTTCAAGTTTCAGGCCATTGTTGATGATGTTATTGGCTTCACTGGTATTGCGTACCAGCGCTACTTCATCGGCGCTGACATTCAGCTGGTTAGCTACCAGTGTCCGCGCATTTTCACGCAGATCGCCAAATTTGGCACGGTTGTTGAACGAGCAGTCCAGGTCGATATCTTCAGTCAGCAGGTCCACATTTTCAGTCACTGCCCGAAATGCCGGACACAGGTTGGCTGCGTTCATCGGCACTCTATCTTCCGGAAAGGAAAACTGTTCTCTGACCAGGCGCCAGTACTCTTCGCCTGTGGCGTTCGAATCAATCCCGATACGTTTAGCGTTCTGGGCCTGACTGGTTTGCAGGGTTGCTGCTGCCGCGCCGAATAATACGGCGCTTGATGAATGCAGAAATTGCCGTCTGGAATTTTTGGCTGTCATTTTATTTCCCTCTCACAGGTAAACGTGGCTTGGGTTGTGGCATTTAATCAGGTGATCAACACTTCAATTTCACCAAGTCCTTCCACGCCGCAATTGATCAGGTCGCCTTTTTCCACCAGGTCGACGTTTTCCGGGGTGCCGGTCATGATGATGTCTCCGGCCTTTAATTCATAATGGCTGGACAAAATGTTGATGGCTTCGGGTATGGACCAACGCATCAGGCTCAGGTCTGAATCCTGTCTTACTTCGCCATTTACACTCAGCCAGATGCGCCCATTGAGCCTGTGGCCTACATCGGCCACGGTATACAGCGGGCCGCAGGGGGCCGAGTTGTCGAAGGATTTGCTGATGGCCCAGGGCCGCGACAGTTCCTGGGCAACTTCCTGCAGGTCTTCGCGGGTCATATCCAGGCCAATACCATAAGCAAACACATGCTCAAGTGCCTCGCTTTCAGAAATATTCACACCGCCGCTTTTCAAAGCAACCACCATTTCCCCTTCGTATCGCAGGGCTCGGGTAATTTGCGGATAGGGATGTCCTAGGCTGGCATCAACCACCGCGTCGCGGGGCTTGATGAAAAAGAACGGTGGGTTCACATCGGGATCATCGCCTGATTCAAAGGCATGGGCGCGATAGTTGCGGCCCAGACAAAATACACGTCTAACGGGAAAGCGTTCATCCGTGCCGACGATGGCCATGGATGTCGTTGGCGGGGGGTCAATGGCATAGGCGGCTTCCTGCGTCGCGGCAAGTGACAACTCACTGGCAACAGTACCTGCTCCTGCCACGGCGATACCGGCCAGAAAATGACGCCGGGTAGTGTTGAGTTTTTGCATGTGATGCTTCCCCAGTATGTGAGTGTGAATGCGCAATTAACTGTAAGAGTAGCGCGAATTTCAGCCAGACTCTAGTCACACGCGGCAAGAGACAGAGTGGATAATACTGCTACAATTGGCGTCAAGATTAATGAGTTATCCCGGATTGCACTTGGCATGAATCCCTGGCAACGCTGGCTACAGGCCCCCCAAACCGCATTTTTCCGTCGCGCACTGTTCCAGGTGCACCTGTGGATGGGCATTGGTTTTGGTCTGTACGTTTTAGTGATTTCCCTAAGCGGCAGCGCCTTGCTGTTGAAATCGCCTTTTTACAGCTGGTTAGAACCCAAAAAAATAGTGCCGTTGGAGACTGAGCCGTTAACAGGTGATGCGCTCGAAGCTCGAATGGCTGAAGTCTATGCCGGGTATGAGTTAGGTTTCACCATTGAAGGTTTTGAGGAAGACGACGCCACCTATATTGTGCTGCAAAAAGACGGCGAGTTTATTCCCCACTATTTCAATCAATACACCGGCGAAGACAACGGTCTTGCCAGGCCCTGGCCAATTCAAGGCGTGGAATGGTTGGCAAATATTCATTACGAGCTGATGCTCGGTCGTGAAGTGGGGCGTAAGGTGAATGGTGTAGGTGGCGCGCTGTTTGTACTGATGAGTTTGACTGGTCTAATCATTTGGTGGCAGGGGAAACGGCGCTGGTGGGAAGGTCTTATTATTAATCCGCGCAGTGACCGTACCATGTTATGGCAGGTGCATAGTTTTTGTGGATTTTGGGCTTTGATATTGATGTTGGCATGGGGAGTGTCTGGTTTTCAGCTGGGCTTTCCTCAACAGACTGGGGCCATTCTGGAATTTCTGGGCAATGACACGGGGAATTTTCGTGGTGGAGTAATGGGGTTTTTCCGTGATCTGCATTTTGCTAGCCCAGGCGGACAGAATTTTTTTGCACGGTGGGGCTGGATTCTGGTCAGTTTTCTGCCGACCCTGATGTTTGTCAGTGGGGTTATCGTGTGGTGGAAGCGCGTTGTGGTGAAACGGTTTAAGTCTTAGTGGTGTGTTATTGATTCCAGGGTCAAGCGGGTCGACCCTACAGTCATCCTTTGTGACCTGTCACTTAAGACTCTGATATACTGCGCGCTTTTAAAATTTACACTCATCAACAAACCTGAAAACGGGGGATTGTTCAATGGCAGAGAAACCAGTTCTGGCGCCACCAGTATCACTGACTGCATCCAACCACGCGGGTGTGCGTATTAAAGATATCGGCAATGCCAGTCACATCGAGAACAATCATTTTGCCAAGATCTACACGCCGGAGTTTTCCAAGGCGGGTGTCGACTATCCTGTTATTTTTATAAAAGAACCTGAGACTGGAACCTTTTTTGCAGCAGGTATGTGGGGTGTTGAGCCGGGCGAAAACCTGTTAGTGGAAGACGGCGTTTGGAAAGGTGGTTATTTTCCTGCCTCGGTACGCTGTTACCCTTTTGCTATACAGCAGGATCCAGAAGACAAGGAGCGTCTGTTCATTGGTATTTATGAAGACGCCGATGTCGTCAATAAAGAAGATGGCAATCTCATCTTCAATGATGATGGCACTGAAACCGAGTGGATGGTGAATGTTAAAGAATTTCTGGTGCGAGTCTTCCAACAGGAAGAAATGACCAAGGTTTTTGTTAAATCCCTCAACGATTTGGATTTGCTTGTTCCACAAACGCTTACTCTCAATGATTCAAAAACAGGCGAGAAACACGATGTAAGTGGCTTTTACATTGTAGACAAGGAAAAATTTATCAATCTTCCTGATGACAAGATGCTTGAGCTACGCAAGAGTGGAGCATTGGAAGTGATTTACAATCACATCATGTCTCTGGAATCTCTGGACAAACTGTTACGAAAGAAAAACATCAATACCCCGGCAGATACAGCTGCTACGGGGATGGAAAATAAAAATCCTACAGTAGAAGCTCCGCCGGCAGAAGAAGCTCCACCGGCAGAAAAGTAAATCTTCAAGTAATAAAAAAAGGCCAGGTTACCCTGGCCTTTTTTATGTCTGGAATCTTCCCCGGTATCAATCAACTTTACTGATTTCCACCATCACTTCATTGCGGCGCATGAAAGGTAAAGTGAAAGGCGCGTTATATGCAGCGAACTCAACGTCACCTATGATTTTCATATTGGCTTGTGCCAATTCGGCCATGAGCTGTTGTTCGTATTTCTGGAAATTATTTTCGGTCCAGCGACCACTGAATGTTTTAACGGCCATCATACGGGTTTCAATCTGACGCAAGTTGATAGTTGGATCATCGGGAACAGGCGCTGTGTCCATGGTGAAATGAAATGGCAATACAAAAGCCACCAGGAAACCATCCTCGGTTTTAGATTGCTGGACCGGTGCGGTCATTTCAATTTTCTCGCCACTTTGAATAACCGGCGCAGTCATTTCAATTTTTTCCTGTTGAGTGTTATCACCGCTGATATATTTGAAAAGACGTCTGAATCCGGCATTGTTTGCTGAGGATCGGCTGTTGGCACTTTTGATCAGGGTTTCCGCCAATATAAATGGAGCATACTCGCGAAATTCAACTCCGCCCCTGGTATCGATCACTGTAAAATCAGGTTCTTCAATGGCCATGACTGAATCTCCGGCAATCAACATCATAGTCATCAGCAGCGATGACACCATTGCGCTTATTACTCTGTAAAACAGGTTTTTCCTTTTCATGGCGGGTTATACGCAAATCTGGCTTAATCGGATTTCTTTAAAATTTGAATAATTTGCGGGTTTACTTTGGAAGGGCGAAAACAGTAATCCCTGTGTGGCGGGGTGATGGCCCCAGTTCCGGGGCGAGGGTGAGCAGCTCTGGAGTTTTCAGATTATCTCCTGTCATTACCGCCACGTATTGTTTGCCATTAACGGCATAGGTAATGGTGCTCATGGAGATATATCCAGGCAGCTCGCTTTCCCACAACAATTCACCTGTTTCCACATCATAGGCATGAAAGCTTTTACTCATGTCTCCATGGAATACCAGATCACCGGCCGTTGTAAGCATGGCACCATAGGCAGGGGCACGGCCTACAGCAAATGTTGTGATTGCTCCGGTACTGAGATTAATGCTGGCGAGCCCCGTTAATTTATTTTCATCTGATCCGGGGCGTGGCACGACCCGCCAATTGCGGCCGTCCAGTTCACGGCAGGCTTCGATCCAGGACGTGAAGAGTGAATTGGTGCCGGGGTGATAGGAAGTTGGCCAGTAGCTGCGCGTGTTCCAGTAACAAACGATGCGTGAGGTGTTGCCGGTTTTGTCTACCATGTCCCAGTTAAGATAGGTGCGGCCGGTGTTTACATCGATATCCTCCAACAACATGCCCTCCACATCGTTTGGAAAAGGCGTTGCCCAAAGGAATTCGCCGCTGTGACGGTCATTGACGAAGACAGTGCCGCCTTCAGAAATCATGACAGAGAGTTCCCGTGTTTCACCATTGGTAATAGCAGGATTTATCCATTTCACCTGTGCAGGATCCGGGGCGAGCATAGTGGTGACCAGTGTGCGCTCATGGGCGTGATCCAGATCGGAATCATCACCTGGTAGATGCTGGTAATACCAGTCCAGTTCTCCGGTGTCAGGATTCAATGCCACAGTGGAATTACTGTAGAGATCGGCAGGTGCAGCGATGTCGGTAGCTTCGGCATCGCCGTGGCGGTCAAGACGCAAATCCGGCATGGGATTGGCGATGCCCCAATAGATGCGGTTGGTGTCAGGATCGAAACTGCCAGGAAGTCCCCAGGTGGAGGCTAGTCGATTTTCCAGAGCGGCACCATGCCAACTGGCATCGCCGGGTTGTCCTGGTTCAGGCGTAGTATAAAAACGCCATAGCTCGTTACCTGTTCTTGCATCATGGGCTGCCAGATAACAATTGTCCCGGCTAGAAAAACAGGCACCGCCGGAAATTACTTTGCCATTGACGATCAGGGGAGCAGAGGTATGACCGCGACTGTCAGTTTTGGCCGACCAACGTTCTTCCCCTGTTTGGGCATCGATAGCTACAACGACACTGTCTGGCGCCGTGTAATAAATCATGTCCTGATAAATGGCCAGGCCTTTGGCGCGTGCCGCGAAATTATCATCACCTCTTTTGTATTCCCAGATCAGGTTGCCGTTGGTGGCATCCAGCGCCTGCACACGCCCACCGGGAATGATCACATACATGATTCCTGCATAGACAAGCGGGATGGTTTCTGTGGTGCCGGTGGGCAGGGTCAATTCCCAGGCGGTTGTTAAAGAGGGGACAGTGACTTTATTGATGTCATCAAGCGGGCTATAGCGCTGGGAATCGTAGGTACGACTGATCATGAGCCAATCATCCTGGTCAGGGTTTTCCAGCATGGCATCGGTGATCGGGATAAAATTGTTAGCAGCGTATGACGCCGCACTAATAGCAAACAGGCCGAGAAAGCGGAGCGCCTTTCGCAACATTAGCAAGTAGCTGTTACTCCTTTAATCTAATTTCAAGATTCAGTAATTAAAAATCAACTGCACGTGCATCTGCCATGATCAGGTCATGATAAACAGGTAACGACCAGCCGGCCGTTTCATGCTCATTCAGATTGTCTTCAAACTGGCGCAGGAAATTTGCCTTACTGCCATAGAGCTGGCGCAGTTTTTGTGCTGAAAAAGGCTCCTCGTATACAGATAAACGGCACACTACCGACATGGCCGGATCCTGACCATCAGCCAACGTGTCGCCAGCAATATAGGTGGCAAACGGTACATCCACATAGGGATTGCGAATACCGCCTGTCGGGTTGCCGTGGGCATCCAGAACCATGAGCGAGCCATCGTTATCCATATTGCGGTCGATCAATACCCGGTCACCGCGAGGTGGGGCTATGTCTTTATCTACCCATTCAAACAAGTGATGCAGGGCAACGGAGAAATATAACTCCAGCGGATATTCTGAGGGCTTGTTGTTACACAACTGCGGAGTCATGCGCGGATTGTGGCGGGCCATGAGGTGACCGATGCCGTTAAATTCATATACCCTGAATTCGCTGCCGGGTTCATCGCTGTCCTGAACTGCCGTGGCTATATTCATGAACTCATGTTGAGTGGGCATTTGGATCATGGGGACATCGACAGGCAGTATGCGGCTGCCATTGGACGTGGGCATAAAGCCATCAAAGACAGAGTTACCGTCTGCGAGGGTAAAGACTTTGTGGACGGGCAAGAAATCAGTCAATAGTCGCGATGTAGCAGAGGTGCCAAAGAGAATTACTTTTCGCAGACCGCTACCGGCAATCGGGCTTTGTTGGCTTTTCATCAGTGCGCCGGTTTGAGCCAGGATTTCATTGATCTGGTTATTGCTGACTTGATGGCCTGCATAACGCCCCGGATTGTGGTTGATAGCATGTTCCAGCCCCATGGTGGTGACTTCCACAGCGATATGGCCAGCATCCATGATATAGACACTGTTGTGCTCGAAACCGTGGGCGAAACCGGCCGGGTGCATGGGTTCTGCAATGACCATGCCGCTGAAGCGAGACATGTCTTCCGGATGGCGTACTACCAGGCGCGCAGTGTAAGGCTCGCCGTCTGCGTTGCCAGACATGACATATTCATCGGCCACATAATCGAAGTGATCCAGGCCATGGCCTGGCCACAGTCCGGTTGCGGAGTCATAAGGTGTACCTGACCCTGTATTTGGGGTTATTTGTGGAATTGCAACAACTGTGGGCTCGGTGGGCAGGTTGTTTGGCGCGGTAAAGTTACGCTGGGCCTGGGCCATAGAAGAAAATGTAATGGTGATTACAGCGAGTAGTTTGGCCAGTAATAAAAATTGCTTCATGGTGCCCCCAGCAGTAGTAAGGATAATTGTTTTTATAAGCAGGACGGAAAAGATAAAGGGGAAACCTGGTGATGTCCAATGAAACAGCAATTCACTGTGAATTGAGGCAAAAGGCTTAGTAGCGGAAGGTGTACCTGAACTTGATGCTCAAGTCCCTGGTCAGGGAATGGAAATCGTTGTCCTTGTCGGTGTCTTCCATGTTGTAGTTGATCACGATGAAACCTTCCTGGCCCGCTTTGGGAATCCACTGCAGGCGGGTATTGATACCGAGGATTTCCGACACATTGTCGTACTGTAGCAAGCTCACCCAATACAGGTTGGAGGTAAAGGCATACTGGGTGTTAAGGCTGATAAGCCTGGTCATGAAATCTCCCTGGGGCAGGGTGATGTCATTAATTTCGTAACTGCCTTCGATGATGAATTTTTGTCCCTGCCAGCGCAGGTTGGTACTGACCTGATTTCGTTCACCATTGTAAAAATCACCGACACCGAAACCAAGAAACGCGGACAGAGGACGTTGATCAGCCGTCTGGAAACGCATTCCCCAGCGATCAAAACTATAGCTACCGGGTTCAATGACAATTTCACGTCCTGGTTCGCGATACACGGTGAATGGCTGTCGTATAACTTCTTTGTTCGAGGCAACACGCAGTCGCATGCTGTCGCGTGTATTGTTGCTGGCCTCAAACAGTGTGTAGCGAACACGCTCGGTTTGCAGACCGCCGTCGATAAAATTTACCCGTTGGGCATCAAAACTGAATTCCATACTCTGCAGGTAGTTTTCCGAGGCAAAGAAATGGGCATAGCCCACATCAAACAGGTATTCACGGACGCCGGGATTACTTACAAAGCCCATGGCCGGGTTGAAGTTTTCCTGTACTTCCTTGATACCAACGCCGCCTCGCCAGCCCTGGTTGTTGGGAGAGCGCAGGCCAACACCCCAGGAGGCATCGTCACCGTTTAACCCGGGAGTATCTGATTGCATGAACCAGGCATCGCCTTCCAGGGCCAGGCCGCTGGTCAGACGTGTATTAAGGTAGCGAAAATCCATGCCGTAAACAGAGTTGTCCAGATTCGAGGTGGGATCGCCATCGGTAACAATTACGCCCAGACTGGATTCAGAAAGCACATTGGCGGAAAGGCGGCTGATAAATAAAGTAGTAGGATCTACGGCGCCAAAAGCGTCTTGCTCGATAGCCAATGCACCGATATTCCAGCGCCCAACCCTGCCGCTGACTCGCCCACCGTATTCAATGTCTACCGGTGCGCCACCAGGACCAAGTCCAATCTTGCGGGAAAAATAGGGCCGCGCATTTTGTTCAGCAGCGTCATTGGATGCCTGGTTACCCACATTGCCAATGTTGCCAAACTGGAACAGGTCGGCATCGTTATTAAAGAAGGCGCGCCTTTCCGGAAAAAACAGGTTGAAACGGTCGAGATTGACCTGTCTGCTGTCCACTTCAACAGCGGAAAAATCTGTATTGACAGTAAAGGCTGCATTCAAAGAAGGTGTAAGACGATAAAAAATATCCAAAGAAGGATTGGTTTCATCATTGTTTGTGTTGGCGGCAAAATCTTTTGATTGCACCATGGCTAATGAGGGCACGATTTCCAGGCCAACACCCTGGTCCATGTCGCGCAAGCCGGAGAGCGTGCCGGCAATGCTGGGATTAAACTGGCGATTAAATGACACCCAGGCCATTTCTTCATTGCGGCGTCGAATGCCGCGGCCAAAATTAAAGCCCCAATCTTCGGTGGTGGGATCCATGGGCAGGGATTTAAAAGGGATTTCAATTTCTGCAATCCAGCCATTTTCATAGGTGCTGGTTTGCACGTCCCAGATAGTCGACCAGTTACCATCAAATGAATTGATGCTTGTATAGAGAGCGTCATGACGCACGCCATTTAAGTTGGTTTCGAATCGATAACCTGTGCGACGTGTATTAAAAGGGTCAAGTATCACTATTAGGCGATCGTCAGGGCCAAGACCCTGACCATGGCGAAGGGTTGGCGTGGCGATTAGTTCAGGGTCGCTGTCATCCATTCGCGCAGCGATATAAATCGCATCACTGGTGTAAACGATGCGAACTTCAGTAGGTTCGGAAGTGGGAGTTTGATCTCCAGGGCGTATCTGATGGAAATCAGTAATCGGTTGCGCGCGCGACCACATTTCATCATCAAGAATGCCATCCATGACCGGAGGAGAATCCACACGCAAGGCTTGGATAACTTTGTTTTCAGCGCCGGAATTGTTCTGGGCAAAAATGAACGGCATGAAGCCGGCCAACAGGAAAAAAATTACTGCTTTGTTCATCCTGGGTATTTCGTCCTTACTGCAAGAAAAAGACTGAATTTGCACGGCTTGATGCCATGGTGAGGCGTAATAATACAGTATAAAAGAAGGTTTCGAATTATTAACACATTTCCTCAGTGTATTTTTTTAGTGGTGCCGCTACAATCTAATCTGATTAACGGTTTTACGGGTCATTCATCTTGAAACTATATTATTTACTGCATTTACCGCACACGCTAATCCGCGTCGGCTTACTCTGTACATTTTTGCTAGCCACTTCTGTTATGCAAGCCCAGACTGATGTACCTCGTTCGGATAGCAATGAGCCTGCTACCAGACCTCCTCCCCGGAATGCGGATGGGCGAGCCATCCTTGGCACACTGCCTGGAGATGAAATGGGTGCCTGGGATGGATTCGGCTCAAGACCAATGATCATTGATTACGATATTGTGCCGGAAGGCTCCATTGTTGCCAACAACCCTTATGATCAACTGATTAGTGACCCAGATCGTTACGACAAGATTGATCTTTCAGAGGTACCATTTAAGCCCTGGGCCTGGGGCTTGTACCAGCAACGTACTCGGACTCGTTTCGAACCCTATACACGATGCAAGCCATCTGCTGGACCGCGTGCAGTGGCAACGGCCTATGGTACTCAGTTTGTGGAATTCGATGACATGCAACGCATCTATATGCTTCCAGTTGGCGGGCCGAGACATTTTCGAGTGGTTTACCTGGATGGCCGCGAGCATCCCGACAATCCCAAGCCGTCCTATCACGGTCACTCCATCGGGCATTGGGAAGGCGATACCCTGGTGGTAGATTCAGTTGGTTTTAATGAAAAAATGTGGATTGATGCCGAAGGGACTCCCCACACAAATCAACTTCACACCATTGAACGTTTTACGCGGGAAACCTATAACACCCTGAAATATGAAATCACCATTGATGATCCCGGTGCTTACACCCAAACCTGGAGCAGCGGTTTTGTTATGCCCTGGCGCCCCGGTGAGGCGTTTGAATTTGTTTGCCAGGACGCCAACATGGCTGCTGATCTGATGCTGGGTACTGAGTACGAAAGCATGGATCGCAGCCATCTGATTTTCCCATGAGCGTATTAAAAGGAAGCAAGTTGTTGAGCAATAATTTAGTTTCGAGGAATTTCCCTGATTTTTTTATGCGCGCACACCGCCGTGTATTCCTAAGGTCTAATTTTTCATCACTGCTGCCCGTCCTATTCGCTTTCTGCTGTTTTGTTTTTTATCCAGCGTCTGCCCATCATGGCTCGGCCGTAAAGTTTGATCCCCTGCAACCTGTTATTTTCGACGGCACAGTAACAAAAATAGACTGGGCCAATCCCCATGCTCATATCTTCATGGCACGTGGTGAGGCGGGAGACGATTGGTATGTGGAATTGGAGAGCCCTGTCCTGCTGGAATGGAATGGTTGGTCAGAAGACACTCTCAAACCCGGTGACAGAATCCGCGTTGAAGGATATCTGGCTCGGGATGGCAGCCCGCAGGTATGGGGTGGACGTATCTTGCTTGATGGCCAGACACTATTTTCGGCGGAAACCACGGCGCTGAGTCTTGCCAAGGAAGCAAGCCAGGTACGTGCCCTTCCTCGCTGGCCCGACGGCCAACCCAGGCTGGGTGCTGCACCGGGAGAAGCAGGTTACTGGGTGCCAGACACGACGGTAATGATGGAAGAGGGCGTGGATGTGGCCATGACTGACTATGGTTTACTGGATGATGTGGCGGATGCGTCAAGTGTAGCGCCAATGCAGGAATGGGCTTTGAAGTTATATGAGTCGCGTCAGCGTAATTTTCTGCGCACCGATCCTGGTTTTGTTGAATGTCGTCCGCCCGCAGGGCCGCGTAAATATCAGGCTTCTTTTGGTATCCAGTGGCTGGAAGACAGGGACTGGGAACGTATTTTTGTAGTCCCTGCAGGAGGCAATCAGGACTGGCACCTTATCTATACAGACGGCCGGGGTATTAATACCGGCTTCCCGGTCGACAACGACAACCTTCTGTATTACGGCAGGAATGTTTCGACCTGGGAGGGCGATACTCTGGTTGTTCAGTCAGAGGGATTTAATGAAAAATTCTGGCTCACCGGTGGCCTGCCCCATACCAGCCAGATGAAAGTCACCGAACGTTTGACCCGCACCGATTTCAATAACATGGCTATCGAAGTCACTATCGATGATCCGGGTGCCTATACCAGGCCATGGAGTATGAGTTGGAAACTGGTGTGGAAAGAGGGAGAGGATCCGCCGGAGTATTATTGTCAAGATAATCGGTTGTGAGATACAAGAGGCAAGAGGCAGGATACAAGAGGAAGGCTGAAAATTTTGGTGCCTGATTTAGATTTTGACAATGATTTGACGAAAGTAGTTTTACTGTAATTCCACTCACTTCAAAATGATGTGCATCCTGCATCCTGCATCCTGCGTTATTCGTATTCTTCCATCGGCGGACACGAACACACCAAATGTCTGTCCCCATGAACCTGATCGATGCGTCCTACCGGCGGCCAGTATTTGTTTTCTCTTAGCTCCGGCATGGGGAATGCCGCATCCTCACGGGAATAGGATTTTTCCCATTTTTCGACCAATAGGCTGGAGGCGGTATGGGGCGCATTGCGCAGCGGGCTTTCTTCAGCCGTAATCTTGCCATCTTCGATGGTCTGAATTTCCTGACGAATATGTTTCATGGCCGCAACAAATCGATCTATTTCCTGTATTGATTCACTTTCCGTTGGCTCAATCATAAATGTACCGGCCACCGGGAATGACATGGTCGGGGCGTGAAAGCCATAATCAATGAGTCGTTTTGCAATATCTTCCACTGTTATGCCGGTGGTTTCTTTTAGCGGTCTCAAATCGATAATGCACTCATGGGCGACCAATCCATTTTTTCCCCGGTACAAAATAGGAAAATCCTCAGAAAGTTTTCTAGTCAGGTAGTTGGCATTGAGAATGGCGATTTCTGTGGCTGTTTTCAGGCCACTTGCTCCCATCATCTTCAGGTACATCCAGGTAATGGGAAGGATGCCGGCACTGCCATAAGGTGCGGAGGCAACCACGCCTGTCTTGCGATCGAGCAGCGTATGCCCTGGCAGGAACGGGGCAAGATGTGCTTTGACACCGATAGGGCCTACCCCAGGTCCACCTCCGCCATGGGGAATACAGAATGTTTTGTGTAAGTTCAAATGGCTGACATCGCCACCAATTGCACTGGGCTCCACGTGACCCACCATGGCATTCAGATTGGCGCCATCGATATACACTTGCCCGCCATGGTTGTGAACAATATCGCAAACTTCCTTCACCTGAGCTTCAAAAACTCCATGGGTGGAAGGATAAGTAATCATGATAGCTGCCAGATTATCACTATGCTGTGCAGCCTTTTGTTCCAGATCGGACACATCTACATTACCGTCTTCATCGCAGGCCACTACAACTACCTGCAAGCCACACATCTGTGCCGAAGCCGGGTTGGTCCCGTGCGCAGACGCTGGTATCAGGCATATGTTGCGGTGCCCTTCATTGTTGCTTGCATGATAATCACCTATTGCCAGCAGCCCCGCAAACTCCCCCTGGGAGCCTGCATTGGGTTGCAGGGAAACAGCATCGTAGCCAGTTACCTTGCATAACATCTGCTCCAGTTCCTGTATCAACCCTATATATCCGGCCGCCTGCTTTGTCGGTACAAAAGGATGTATAGAGGAAAAAGCTGGCCAGGTTACCGGCAACATCTCGGAAGCGGCATTCAGTTTCATGGTGCATGACCCTAGTGGAATCATGGCGCGGTCCAGAGCAATATCCCGGTCTGCCAATTTGCGCAGGTAGCGCATCATTTCTGTTTCTGAATGATAGGTATTGAATACGGGATGAGTCAGCACGTCATCCTGTCTAAGCAAATCATCGGACAATGGTGAGTCTGCTGTTTCAGGTAAGCCGCTTGAGTTAAATACAGATAGCAATACTTCCAGGTCTTTTTCAGTAGTGGTTTCGTCCAGTGAAATACCAAGGTGTTGGTTGTCTATAGATCTGAGATTGATCTGTTGGATAGCTCCCGCTTCATGGATGGCTCTGGTCTTCTCACCTGTCGCAATTGTCAGGGTATCGAAATAACAGTTATTTATTACCTCAATACCTTGCTCTTTGAGTCTTGCGGCTAACCGGGAAGTGAGCTGATGAATCCGTTGTGCGATCTGTCGGAGACCCGTTGGACCATGGTACACCGCATACATACCGGCAATAATGGCGAGCAGTACCTGGGCTGTACAAATATTGCTGGTCGCTTTCTCTCGACGGATATGTTGTTCGCGGGTTTGCAGCGCAAGGCGACAGGCCGGATTACCATGGACATCAATCGATACGCCTACAAGTCGTCCTGGCAAGGAGCGTTTGTAATCTGCGTGACAGGCAATATAGGCAGCGTGCGGACCACCAAAACCCATGGGAACGCCAAAGCGCTGAGTACTACCGATAGCAACATCTGCGCCCATGGTGCCTGGAGATTTGAGCAGCATCAGGCTAAGGATATCAGCCGCCATAACAACGAGTGCTCCCTGGCCATTGGCTTGTGTAATCAGATCGGTGTAATCCCTGACTTCACCGCTTGCGCCTGGGTACTGGAACAGCATGCCAAAACAGTTGTGTTTCAACGCCTCATCAATAGTGCCAATAACCAGTTCAATCCCTAATGGTGCTGCACGGGTTTGAAGAACATCAATGGTTTGAGGAAAACAATCTTCATCCACAAAAAAGACATTTTCTTTTGCTTTGCTCATGCGTCGGCACAATGCCATGGCTTCCGCTGCGGCCGTGCCTTCGTCCAGCAGGGACGCATTGGCAATACCCAAACCAGTCAAATCGCACACCATGGTTTGAAAATTAAGCAGCGCTTCCAACCTGCCTTGTGATATTTCCGGCTGGTAAGGTGTGTAAGCGGTATACCAGGCAGGGTTTTCCAGTAGGTTACGCAGGATGACACTGGGCGTATGGCAATTGTAATAACCCTGCCCGATATAGGATTTGAACAAGGTGTTTTTAGCTGCAATTTTTTGCAGGCAAGCCAGGGCACTTGCTTCATTTATGGGGGCATCCAGATCGAGTTCCATGTTCTGGTGAATGGCATCGGGAATGGCGTCGTTAAGGAAAGTGTCCAGATCCTTGTAACCTAAAGCAGCCAGCATGGCATGTTGTTCGTCGATGTTGGGGCCAACATGACGAGCGATGAATTCATTATTGTTTGGTGCTGTTTTTGTCATGATTTTATTCTCGGTCGCACTGACGTGCGCCCCTTCAAAATTGCAACGCTACCTGACATAGTTGTGGGGTATAAAAGGCAATGAATTGACCGTGACCGGAAGAGCCTTTCCCCTGACCATCGCATGTATTTGTGTTCCCAAGGAACAAAAGGACGTGCCTACATAGCCCATCGCTATCGGCGCATCCATACTGGGGCCAAAGCCTCCACTGGTTACTCGTCCGATGCTATTTCCACTAACATCTACAAGTTCTGCACCTTCTCGCACCGGTGCCCGGCCGTTAACAGCAAGGCCAACCCGTTTCTCGGCAGTGCCTTTGTCCATTTCATCCAGGATTACCTCCGCCCCTGTAAAACCGCCTGGTCTTGATCCTCCGATTCTTCTGGCTTTACTGATACTCCACTGTAAATCAGCAGTCATTGGGGTAATGCTTTCATTCATGTCATGGCCGTATAAACACAGTCCTGCTTCCAGACGCAGAGTATCCCTGGCGCCGAGTCCCACTGGAGCTATCTCTTCAAAATCCAACAATTCCCGACAAAATGCCTCTGCCGAAGAACCCGGCAGGCTTATCTCAAATCCATCCTCCCCGGTATAACCGGCTCGGGTGATATAGACAGGGCTACCATCGAAGTCTGCATGGCAACCTGTCATAAAAGTCAGGGTTTGTGACTCTGGAAAAATGGCGGCAATGACAGTAACTGCTTTAGGGCCCTGTACTGCGACCAGAGCTTTATCTTCCAATAGCTCAACGGTTAATCCTTCAAGCTGAGCCTCAAGCAAGGCCAGATCATTTATCTTGCAGGCCGCATTCACCACAAGGAAAAATGTTTCTTCCTCCCAACGGCAAATCATCAGATCATCAATGATGCCTCCCTCAATATTCGTAAGCAGGGAGTAGATTTGTTTGTTGATTGGTAGATCAATAAGATCCATCGGGACTAACGCCTCAAGCTGCTGCGCAGCCTGAACACCGCGTACCAGTACCTGGCCCATGTGTGAGACATCAAACAATCCGGCCATTTCCCGCGTGTGCAAGTGCTCGGCTTTAACGCCAGCATATTGCACTGGCATGCTATAACCGGCAAAAGGCACCATTCGTGCACTGAGTTCACCATGCAGGGTATACAGGGGAGTATGTTGGAGGTCGTCAGCGGAGCTTACTGCCATTGAGAAGTACTTTTGTCGCCAAAATTCATTCTCACCATTATAGTAGTTATTAATTGCAGATATTAGTCAGACAGGGATATTGCTCGCATAAGAGCACAAAAAAACAGGAAAACATACAAATCTCGAAGAGAATTAAGTATGTTACACCCCTCTCGAAGAAAATATTTGAACAGGGCTTCAAGCCTTGACGAAGTAGTAAGTTTAGCCCCGAGTAATTTTATTAGTATCGAATTTGGAGAAATATACTTATGAGTGACAATCCTAATGAAGCTGGCCGGAACGTCGTGGTTAAAATGTGGGGCGAGGAAGTCGCTTTAGCAAGGGAAAGCAAGGCGACTGATTTTAACCGGCCGTTTGAAGACCTGGTAACCAAGTATTGTTTTGGCGAAGTCTGGACCGAAGAAACCCTTGATCCCAAAACCCGTAGCATGATTACCCTGGCAGTGTTAACCGCGTTGACCAAACCAAACCAGCTGAAGGTGCATGTGAAAGGGGCTATTGCTAATGGGGTTTCTGTCGAAGAGATACGGGAGATCCTGATTCACAGCGCCGTTTATTCCGGAATTCCAAGTGGGGTGGAAGCGTTTAACGCCGCCAAAGAAGTTTTAGGTGAGATGGGATTAGATAAATAATAACTACCAGCTACCAGCTATCAGCTTTATTAAGAGGTAATTAAATTTTGTCAGATGTAAGAGAAATTAAGGTCGGATTTATAGGTATAGGCAACATGGGCTGGCCTATGGCGATGAATATCCATGAGGTGGGTTACACCTTGACCGTGTTTGATCTGGACAGTGCTCGCTCAGAGAGCTTTGCTGTGGAAACAGGTGCTCGCTCGGCAGTCAGCCTGGCAGAGCTGGGAGAGATGGATTTTGTCATCATCATGCTGCCCAATGGCCATGTAGTGCGCGAAGTATTGATTGAGACTGAAGACGGGGCCTTTATACAACATGCACAAAAAGGGTGTATTGTGATTGATATGAGTTCTGCTGAGCCCACGGGCACGCGCTCCCTGGCGGAAGAATTGGCAATAAAGGAAGTCGCCTGTATAGATGCGCCAGTCTCGGGGGGTGTTGCCAGGGCAAAACTGGGCACACTTACGATCATGATAGGAGCTGAAGATAAACAGGCTCTGGAAAAAGCTAAGCCGCTTTTACAAATCATGGGCGACCAGCTATTTGAAACTGGTGGCATTGGTGCAGGGCATGCCACCAAGGCCCTGAATAATCTGATTGCGGCAACTTCATTCGTGGCAACTTCAGAGGCCATGCTAGCGGCGAAACGCTTTGGGCTGGATCTTGATACCTTCGTCGATGTGGTCAATGTCTCTTCAGGTCAGAACTTCATGACTGACAAAGTGATGAAAGATCATGTCATCGGGGAGAAATATGCTACCGGCTTTGCCATGGGCCTGTTGGTTAAGGATGTAGGTATTGCCAACGAGCTCTGTGACGCTGTAAATATGCATGCCCCGTTATCTAATCTGGTGCTGAAACGCTGGCAGGAAGCATTGGACGTGAAAGGCTTTAGCGCAGACAATTCAGAAGCAATTCAGATCTGGGATAGAAATACCCAGGATTGATATGAATACGCGGAGAGTACTATAAATGCTTTATTTGTTTAGCCTATGAAAAATCTGGCTCTACAAATTCGTGCTGCGTTATTTCTTGTGGTGTTTTTTATGCTTGGTATTGCAGCATTCATTGGCAGAGCGTACATGACTGCCGACGATATGATTCTGGATGAAGTAGAGTCCATTCAAAGTTTGCTGGACAGCATGCTGAATATCGCCGAACTGGGCAGTGACTCACCATTTGATACCGAGTCAGAACCGGCTTTTTTAAGTGAGCTGATTGCACTGGAAAATTTTAGGCATATTGATATTCGGATTCAGTCATCCAGTGTGGACTATCCTCAGGTTAATGCCCCCGCCAGTAATTCTATTGATGCACCGTCCTGGTTTATTTACATGGTCTATCCCGAAGAAGACGTCCATATCAGGTCGTTCACGCAAAGCAATGGGGATGTCATCAGTATTTATGCTGATCCAGGAGATGAAATCGAAGTAATCTGGTTTCAGGTACAAGCATGCATTATTGGTACATTGCTGTTCCTGATGTTGATGTTAATTGCTGTTACTTTCTTGACCCACAGATGGTTGAGAAATTTAAATACCATGCTGGAAGTCCTGAATAATATGGAAAAGGGGGATTTCAGCCGAAGGATTCGGAATTTTAGCCTGCCTGAGTTAAGCAAGATTGGAGATCGCATCAATCATTTGATGGGGGTACTTGGCGCCAGCAATTCAGAGAATGAACGTCTTACCCCTAAATCCATTGTGGTGCAGGAGAGTGAACGACGACATCTGGCACAGGAACTACATGACAGCATGGGTCAACCTGTCAGCGCTATCAAGGCCATTGCTGTCTCAATAGCCGACAGGTCCAAAGATAGCGACAAAATTAGTTCTGACAGCGCAAAGAATATTGAACAAATAGCCGACAGCATTTATACCAGTGTCCGCAGTATGATGACCAGCCTGCGCCCATTGGTACTCGATGAACTTGGCTTGAACAAGGCATTAATGCAAATGGTAGATGACTGGAACGTACACCATGAAGATACATTTTGTCGACTGGTTATTGAAGAGGATTACGCCACGCTGCATGAAGAGCAGCAGATTAACCTCTACAGAATTGTTCAGGAAGCGCTGACTAATATATCCAAATATGCGGAAGCTGAAAGTGTCAGTATCACTTTGTCCGGAAACGAAATAGTGACACTTTTGATTGCGGATGATGGAATAGGCTTTGAGATGAAAAGTGTCACAAAAAATATGGGTATGACTGGCATTCAGGACAGGGTTATTTTGCTGCAGGGTGAAATGCAAATTGACACCAAGCCAGGCAACGGCGTTTTAATTCAAATTGAATTTCCACGTGTCAACTAATTCAGAAGGCTTGCCCATGACGAGTAAGTCTCTCAGAATTATCCTGGTTGACGATCATGCTGTGGTGCGCACTGGTTACAAGCTTCTGTTGGAAAATGAATCTGACATCGAAGTTGTAGCTGAACTGGAAAGCGGTGAGCAGGCCAATCAGCAAGCCAGGGAATTGAACCCTGATGTCATCATCATGGATTTATCCATGCCAGGCATGGGTGGGCTTGAAGCCATTCGTCGTATCAAGGCAAAGAACCCTGAAATCAAAATACTGGTTTTTAGCATGCACGATAACGTGTCATTTGTTGAGCATGCCATGGAGGCAGGTGCTTCGGGGTATATTACAAAGAATAATGCGCCCAATATACTGATCCATGCAGTTAATCAAATTGCAGAAGGAAACACTTATATCGAACCGGCCCTTGAGAGCGAGATGAATGTTCAGCATGAGCTGGGTAAAGGCTCTGCGCTTTCTAATCTTTCACACCGAGAATTTCAGATATTCTGCCTGTTTGCAGAAGGTCTCAATGCCAACGACATTGCCAATGATTTGTCACTGAGTGTAAAAACGGTGGCTAACTACCAGACCCAGATCAAGGAAAAGCTGAATGTGAGTTCAACGACAGAGCTGGTCAAACTTGCCATCACAAACGGCATCATCGAAATATAAAACAGCCTCCAGTTCCCAGCTAAATCAAGATAATTTACTAAGTTCTGGCGTCAAGTCGATACTGAGAGTTTTTCTGGCGGCTGGTAGCTGGTAGCTAATCAAAAGGATGGTTGAGGATGATCGTCTCTTCCCGATCCGGGCCCGTGGAAATAATATCCACCGGTGCCTCGATTTTTTCCTCAATAAAGCGGATGTAGTTGCGAGCGTTCGCCGGTAGCTCATCCAGGGATTTTATTCCAAAGGTTGATTCAGACCAACCAGGCAGCTCTTCGTAAACAGGTTCCAGATCATCATACATATCAAAGTTAGTCAGACAGGACAGGGAATTTTCATCAATTCCTTTGTACCCTGTGCACACCTTGACTGTTTCCAATCCATCCAGCACATCCAGTTTGGTCAGGCAGATACCGGAAACTGAGTTGATGCGAATCGACATTTTCAGGATAACTGCATCAAACCAACCGCAACGTCTGTTCCTGCCGGTTGAGGCACCAAGTTCTTTGCCCTTGGTAAATAACAATTCACCCACTTCATCAAACAGTTCAGTCGGGAAGGGGCCGCTGCCAACCCGGGTGGTGTAGGCCTTGGTGATGCCCAGGACATAATCCAGATAAAGCGGGCCAAAACCGGTGCCTGTTGCAGTGCTGCCAGCTGTTGTATTGGAAGAAGTAACGTAGGGGTAAGTGCCGTGATCCACATCCAAAAGAGCACCCTGGGCACCTTCAAAAAGGATATGTTCTCCATTGTTGCGGGCCGTATGCAGTACATCAATGGTGTCTGCAATCATGGGTCTGATGCGTTCACTCATAGCCAGGCTTTCATCCAGAGTTTTCTGGTAATCAACGCCGTCAGCCTTGTAATACTGGGTCAGAACAAAATTATGGAAATCCAGAACTTCGGTCAGTTTTTCTGCAAAATGTTTTTCATGCATCAACTCGCCAAGACGGATGCCGCGCCGGGCAACCTTGTCTTCGTACGCCGGTCCTATACCGCGACCCGTAGTGCCAATTTTATTATTACCACGACGAGTTTCTCGCGCCAGATCAAGGGCAACATGATAAGGCAGGATAAGCGGGCAGGCCGCACTGATTCTCAGTCGCTGCGTAACTGATCCAATTCTGGCTTCCAGTTCGTCAATTTCATGCAGAAGCGCTTCAGGAGAGAGGACCACTCCGTTGCCGATAATACAGGTGACTTCCTTACGCAGAATGCCGGAAGGTAAGAGGTGCAGTACTGTTTTTTCGCCATCAATGACGAGGGTATGACCCGCATTGTGTCCGCCCTGAAAGCGCACCACATTGGTAGCCTTTTCGGTAAGCAGATCAACGATTTTTCCTTTTCCCTCGTCACCCCATTGGGTGCCGAGCACAACAACGCTTTTTCCCATTATCAAGCCTTACTTCAATGGTGTTCTGGATAGTTAGTAATTAAAGCGGTTTGACCTGCCAGCCATCACTGGTGTTTTCCAGTCGATGATCACAGCCCATTTCCGCAGGAGTTTCTGTTTGCCCGGTAAAGGCATTGATGACCTGCTGGCCTTCATGGCGCAGTGTATTGATCATGCCGATCAGAGCCGGATCATCATCGGCAGGTGCAAAAATTCTTTTTGGTGCTGTAAATGTCTTGTTGCCCCGGGCCAACAAAATCTTCAGGTCGGCATCAAACCCGGTGGCTGCTCTGGCCCGACCAAAGACTTCACCGATATCATCATAACGACCGCCATTGGCAATCGCCTCTCCGTAACTGGACACATAAGCGGCAAATACTACCCCTGTGTGATATTCATAACCGCGTAACTCGCTCAGGTCAAAATACAGAGATTGCTCAGGAAAGCGGGCTTTGATGGCACTGACAACCCGCCTGAGTTGCTCAATACTTTCCGCAACTTCCGGCGCCTTGCTGTTGATTTCTTTGCTGGCACGATCAAGCACACTTTCATCTCCATGCAAGGTGGAGAGGCTCTGGATATTATCGATTAGTTTTTTATTTGCAGTGCTGTCCTGTAACACCTGTTCAATTTCGCCAGGTGATTTTCTCTGCAGGGCGGTGAACAGGTTTTGTTCTGTGTCTGCAGACAATCCGGCTTCCTGGATTAATGTGCGATAGATTCCTACATGGCCCAATGCCAGTTGTGGTTCTTTAATTCCGGTCGCCTGTAGCGTGTGCAACATGAGGCTGATGACTTCAATATCACTTTCAATCCCATGGTGGCCATAAAGCTCGGCACCTATTTTGAGCGGACTGCGCGAACCCAAAAGGCTTTCCGGGCGTGTATGCAGCACACTGTCGGCGTAGCAAAGTCGAGTAGGGGGGTCGCGCTGGAGAACGTGAGAATCTATTCGCGCTACCTGAGAAGTGATGTCGGCGCGCACACCCATGCCCCGGCCTGTTAACTGATCTATTATTTTGAATGTCCGCAGCTGCAGTTCATTGCTGGGAAGAATAAGAAGTGAGTCGAGAAACTCGATGAGTGGTGTCATCACCAGCTCGTATCCCCAGGTGCTGTAGAGGTCTAGAATTTCCCTTCGCAGGAATTCCAGTTGGCTTGCCTGGGGCGGCAAAATTTCATCAACGCCGTCCGGTAACAGCCAGCGGTTTGCCTCGGTCATTCTACAACCTGGTTAACTAGTTAAAGAGGTAAAGCAGGATTATGCCTGCAATCATACTACCCAGCCCCATCAGGCGCAGGGTCGAATTATCAATGTAGGCCAGTGTCACTACTAACTGACGCCAGCGAGCAGGATACAGGAATGGAATGATTCCTTCTATTACCAACATCAAACTGAACGCTATTCCTATTTCCCGCCACATTAATCAGCTGCCCTTACTCTGCTGTAGGAAAGCTGCTCGTCAAATACTTGAAAAACTCGCTATCGGGGCTAATTACAAGCACATCACCGATGTCGTTAAATGTCTGTACATAGGCATTCAGGCTGCGGGTGAAACCATAAAACTCGGGATCCTTGTTAAAAGCAGTAGCATATATTGAGGCAGCCGAAGCGTCGCCCTCGCCACGGATGGTTTCTGAATCCCGGTAAGCTTCTGCTTCTAGTACGACGCGCTGCCTGTCTGCATTGGCTTCAATACCTTCCTGCAGTTCCCGACCGGTTGAGCGCAGTTCCTGAGCTTCTTCCTGGCGTTCGGTATTCATACGCGTGTAAACCGATTGACTGACGTTTTGTGGCAGATCAATTTTTTTCACTCTGATATCCACCACCTCGATACCAAGTTCTTCCTGGGTAATCAAATTCAGGCTTTCAGTCAATTGAGTCATCAATTGATCGCGTTCACCGGAGACTACTTCATGGACAGTTCTGGTACCGAATTGATTGCGCAGACCGGTATTGATTCTCTGTGCCAGCAAGTTGTTCGCTGTAATCTCATCGCCTGAAGTAGCCCGATAATAATTGGCGGTATTGTAGACACGCCACTTGGCGAAGGAATCCACTTCAAGGTATTCCTTTTCTTCAGTCAGATAGCTTTGGGTGGGGGAATCCAGGGTCTGGATGCGGCCATCAAACACACGCACGGTGTGCACACCAGGTATTTTGGTATGCAGGCCGGGGGGAATATCAAAATTGGTCACTTCACCAAAGGTGAGTAACACGGCGCGGTCAATTTCACGGACCACATATAAACAGTTGTAAGCGACGATAAAGGCGAAGGAAACCCCCACCAGACTAAACAGTGTTGAATTTTTCATCGGGCAGTCCCTCTTGCTGGAGCCGCACGACCTGCCCCCTGGTTATCTAAATTTCGTAGTTGTAAATCAGAACCCTGAAATGAGCCGCTGACTTCAGGACTGCGCGACCGGTTGGACTGAATAATCTGGTCCAGAGGTAGCACCATCATGTTATTACCTGAACCATCCATATCGATCATGACCTTGGTTACACTGCTCATGACCTCTTGCAGGGCATCAATGTAGAGCCTTTCGCGGGTAACTTCCGGGGCTTTTTCATATTCAAACAGCAATGCTTCGAAGCGTTGTGCCTCACCTTGTGCCTGGGCAATGACGCGTTCCTTGTAGGCATCGGCGTCGGCGAGCTGGCGCAGGGCATTACCACGGGCCTGTGGTACTACCGTATTGGCATACGCACGGGCCTCGTTCTGGAAGGATTCGCTGTCTTCGTCTGCCTTGATCACATCATCAAAGGCATCCCTGACCTGCTGTGGGGGCAGGGACTGGTCAATGTTGACCTGGCTTATGGTGATGCCAGTGCCATATAGATTGAGGTAGTCCTGCAGGCGAAACATCGTGTCCTGGGCAATCTGTTCACGACCAGTGGTGATGGCGTTATCCATGGTAGAGGAGCCAACGACATGGCGAATGGCAGCTTCGGCTGAATGCTGCAGGGAAATTTCGGGGTCTCTCACTTCCAGATAATACTTGCGGGCATCAGTGATGATGTATTGCACGGACATGGTGATATCGATGATATTGTCATCTTCGGTCAGCATGGTATTGCTGAAATCCTGGTCATATATGCGGGTGACATTGATCAGGGTGACCTGGTCTACCAAAGGTGGATTCCAATGTAAACCGGGCAGTACTACGGTTTCCTGTGCGACACCGAAGCGCAGTACAACACCGCGTTCCTGTTCATCCACCGTATAAAAACCGGCACCGACCCAGATAATGGCAAGAATGATGAGCACGCCAACGATAAGACCGCCGGACAAACCATCGCCGCCATCCTCACCGCTATTGCCTCCGCTACCACCGCCGAACAAGCCGGTTAGTTTGCGTATGTAAGAGTTCACCAACTCCTCTATGTCTGGGGGACCTTGATTATCTTTCCCTGGGCGGTTGCCCCAGGGGTCATCTTTGCGATCATCATTGTCTGGTTCATTCCAGGCCATCGATATCTCCTGATATTGGGTCGTACAGAATTGTATTGATCAAATAGTGTCGGCTCGATATGTGCAAGCGCGAAGCGGGATTTTAACGAAAATTCAGATCATTTAATACAGCTTTCGGTGTAGCCTCTGGTGCCTTATTGACTTGGAAATCCCTTTATTCCTGAGGTTTTCCTCACTATGGCGTCAGCCTATTACGGCATCCTGACTGGCATTGTGATCGTTATTCAGTGTAACAGGCTTAAGATAGGGCAGTGGATCTATCCCTTCTTCTTCTAACATGCGGATGAATTCCTCCTTTTGCAACCTCAGCGCCAGAATTATATTGCCTTGTTCATCCACATTTTCCTCTTTAACCATGCCGTGTTCATAGAAT
Organism: Gammaproteobacteria bacterium; assembly: GCA_029245395.1. GTDB lineage: Bacteria > Pseudomonadota > Gammaproteobacteria > Pseudomonadales > Pseudohongiellaceae > Eutrophocola. The sequence continues at coordinate 39,871 of JAQWPL010000029.1, read as the reverse complement.
CGGGCGCGAAGTTTGCCCTGCTTTGGTTCCAGGGTCAGCACAGGTTCAATAAGCTCTTCTCCCATAATCTCGCTGATGGCCCCAAGCAGAACATCTATTCCAGCACCGGAATATGCCGATACCCAGACTCGCCAGGGTTTGCCATGTTCATCCCTGTCTATTTTGGCTGGCTGGTTTTCAAGTAAATCTATCTTGTTATAGACCAGCAAGGTGGGAATCTCATTCGCGCCAATTTCAGCCAACACTGTATCCACTTCGTTTTTCAGAAAATTATGTTCCTCGTTATGGCAGTCAATCACATGCAGGAGCAGGTTGGCCTCGGTGGTTTCCTCCAGGGTGGCACGGAAAGCGTCTACTAACTGATGCGGCAGTTGGCGAATAAAACCCACGGTGTCTGCCAGTATGGCGCTCCCCAGATCTGGCAATTGAATTCGACGCAAGGTGGAATCCAGTGTGGCAAAGAGTTGATCAGCCACGTAAATATTTGAATCACTCAGTCTGTTAAACAAGGAGGACTTTCCGGCATTGGTATAACCAACCAGCGATACGGTTGAAACTTCAGCGCGTTTGCGGGCGCGGCGGCCCTGGTTGCGTTGTTTGCGCACCTTGGTCAGAGATTTGTTGATGGCTTTGATACGAACCCCAATCAGCCGTTGGTCAATTTCCAATTGGGTTTCACCTACACCGCGCATGCCGATGCCCCCTTTTTGTCTGTCCAGGTGAGTCCAGCCGCGTACAAGTCTGGTTACTGTGTGCTTTAACTGCGCTAATTCCACCTGAAGTTTGCCTTCGTAAGAGCGGGCTCGCTGGGCAAAAATGTCGAGTATCAAACCGGTGCGATCTAACACACGGCATTTCAGAGCTTCTTCCAGATTGCGTTCCTGGCTGGGGCTCAACGTATGGTCGAACAAGACGACTTCAGCCTGATGTAGATTGATCAGTTGCTCTATTTCCTCGAGTTTTCCGGTGCCGATGAAATAACGGGGGACGGGGTGCCTCAAACGACCAGAAACAAATTCTGCAGGGCAGGCTCCCGCTGAGAGCACCAGCTCTTCAAATTCTTTTGGATCGGGTGCGCGCTGCTCACCGTCCAGTGCTAACTGGACAAGGATGGCAATTTCACCACTTTCAGGGCGTTCAAAAAAAATAATAGAACCTCAAGCAGCCCTTAGGAAGAGGCTGCTAAATGGCGTTGCCAGCGGATTCTTCTTCAGAATCAGTTTCGTCGCCCTGCATAGGCACGCGAACCTGACGATTAGGAACTACAGTAGAAATGGCATGTTTGTATACCATCTGATTGACTGTGTTTTTCAACACGATAACAAACTGGTCAAAGGACTCAATTTGTCCTTGAAGTTTAATACCACTTACAAGATAGATGGCCACAGGGACCTTTTCCTTGCGAAGTACATTCAGGAAAGGGTCTTGTAATGAATGCCCCTTAGACATGATGTCTCTCCTATTAAAATATTATTTCTGGATATTATTATTGTAATGCCAAAAACTACGTTATCCATTTCCGTAGACTGCAATTATAGTGCCTGTCTTTTACTTAGAACTAGTTATGGCGCCTTGTTATAGTATTTCAAGCACTTATTCACAATTATTCCACTTTCACCGCCCATTTCGGCCTCAATTCGATGCAAATCAGGCCAGCTTCGCAACCAGGTATATTGGCGCTTAGCCAACTGCCGCGTTGCAGCAATTGCCTTTTCAACCATGGTGCCGTAGTCGTATTGGCCGTCCAGGTAGTCCCAGACTTGCCGGTAACCCACCGATCGAATTGCAGGCAGGTCTCGGTTAAGATCACCTCTGTTGAATAAAACTTTCACTTCGTCCACGAAACCTATTTCAAGCATTTGATGAAATCGCTTTGCAATTTGATCATGTAGTGTTGATCGTTCCTGCGGTTGTACTGAAATAAAAACCAGATTTGACATAAAAGCAGGCAATGACTGATGCTCATTATTTTCTTCTTGATGAAATTCCGTCATGGATTTGCCGGTGCTCTCATAGATTTCCAGTGCACGTTGCAAGCGTTGTGGATCATTAGGGTGGATGCGCGCTGCGGATTCAGGATCAACTTCAGCGAGTCGTTGATGCACAGCTTGCCAGCCGTTTTTTTTTGCCAGATCCAGAATTCTTTGCCGGATTTCTGGTTTGGCAGAGGGCATCTGTGCAAGTCCGTCGCGCAGCACTTTGAAATACAGCATGGTGCCGCCAACCAATAAGGGCTTTTTTCCTTTATCGAGAATTTTTTCTACAGCATCCACGGCGTCAGCCCTGAACTCTGCGGCTGAATAGGGATTAGACGGATCTCGGATATCGACAAGCCAGTGGGGGATGTCTTTCAGGGTTTTTTTGTCCGGTTTTCCTGAGCCAATATCCAGGCCACGATATACCAGTGCAGAATCCACACTGATAATTTCGAAGTTATGGTGGCGGGCAAGCTCCAGGGCAATGTCGGTCTTGCCGGCAGCGGTAGGGCCCAGCAGGCAAATGATTGGAGGTGATGATTCTTTCACTGACAAAGTCGGATTCGTTTACAGCTATTAGATAGAAAAGATACAGGATACAGGATACAGGATACAGGGGGTCGGGCTTCAGCATTGTAGAAAAGTTCTTCTTGCATCCTGTATCCTGTATCTTGTATCCCCTGAAAAACGTACAGTAAACGTTCAGGCAAAACTGAAATTCTAGTTGCTTTATGACTTCACATTTACCTGTAGGCATATTTGATTCCGGAGTAGGCGGTCTGTCTATTCTTAAGAAAATTCATCAACTGCTCCCCCGGGAATCCCTCCTTTATATAGCCGATTCTGTGAACGCGCCTTATGGGCCTAAAGGGGATGACTTCATCATTTCAAGAAGTTGTGAAATCGCGGACTATTTCCTCGAACAACCGGTAAAAGCCATTGTTGTGGCCTGCAATACGGCAACTGCTTCAGCAGTAAGAGCTTTACGTGAAAACTACGCTGTACCAATCATCGGCATGGAACCGGCCATCAAACCGGCAGCAGAACTGAGCCGTTCAGAGCTTATTGGTGTGCTGGCTACAGAAGGTACGCTAGGCAGTGATAAATTTGTTGATCTCAAAAGCCGATATGATGGTGAGGTGGAAATTATTAATATGCCATGTCCCGGACTGGTTGAGCATATCGAGCAAGTCGTTCCAGATATCGATGCTATCAATTCACTTCTGCAGAATTATATTCAGCCTTTACTAGTGAGAGGTGTTGATACCCTGGTTCTGGGCTGTACCCACTATTCATTGATCACTGATCAAATTCGTGAAATTGCAGGGGCAGAAATTAACATTGTGGATACAGACGATGCGGTGGCGAGAAGGCTTGCCAGTGTGCTGGAAGAAAATGGTTTGCTTTCTGAAGCGCAGGGCAGTATCCGTTTTTATTCAAGCGGGAACATTAAAAGCCAGCAACAATTGTTGTCACACTGTTGGGGCAATAAGGTGGAAGTGGAAAATTTCAATTAGGCCAAAAATTTTTGAATAGACGGTCATCGTTTAGTTATTCAGCCGTTTACAGACCTTTCACAGTGATGTTAACCTTCACTGAATAACAAAGACTGACAAAAGTCGGCATACAAGATTTTTTTCAAGTACTTTTTAAACAAGAACAGCTCAACATGCAGAGGGTTCTATGAAATATCCAGTCTGGTTTTTACGTTTATTATTCGCATCATGGATGATTCCTGCTGGCCTGGAGCATTTCATTCCTATCTTTCCGCAGCCGTTGGGGTCCCAGCCCCTGAGTATGGAATTATTCGTAGCTTTACGGGACAGCCATTTGTTTGACCTGGTCAAGGCTGTTGAACTGATTGCCGGGCTTGGTGTGTTATTAGGTTACTACACACCTTTGTCATTGCTAATTTGCCTGCCAATATCATTTAACGTCTTTTACTGGGATGCGCCACTTGAAGGTTGGGGCTCGGGTGCCGCCCCGTTCGGATATGCCACACTACTGGTTAACTCTCTTCTGATCTTGGCCTATCACAAGAGCTACAGATCCATGTGCACCATGAAAGCGATGGTTCAGGAGGATAGAAAGCAGTTCGCCCAAGTCGGGCGGATTATTTTGGGCGCCGTCATACTGATTTTCAGTGCCAATATCCTGTTTGTCTCTTCTGCACCAGCCGGCGATACACCGTTGGCAGCGCAATTGATGACTGCCCTGGTTAATTCACGGCTACTGTATGTCGTTTTGGTGTTGCAACTGGTTGCCGGAGCGCTGATCTTTTCCGGCTTTCTTGTTCCACTGGCGCTGTATGTACAAATACCGTTGACTACCTGTGCGCTTTACTGGGCCTTGATTCTGAACCAGGAGCCCTTGCTGGCAATTGTGACACTGGTCGTTTTTGCTGTTAGCGGGTTGTTGATGCTGGCATACCTGCCTTATTACAAAGGTGTGCTGGAAAGACAATCACTTGCAGCAGGGGAGGAATCCGGCAGCGCCATGAACTACGATGGACTGTACTTGAATCCTAACGGCCAAACACCCAGGGCGCAGTACATTCCTGCGATGATCGTTGTTGTTCTGACACTGCTTTTCTATAACTACATGGTGGGCGGGGGCGGTCGAAACGCGCAATTTTGCATACTGACATTGATGTATCCATTGTTTGTACTGCTTGCCCGACGGTTTCACGATATGGGCCAGGAAGCCAAATTGTTGTTCATCCCACTGACTCTTGTGTTGTTATTTTTCGATGTCCTGTTCGGTTATTTCAGTATGGGTGAAGTGATGGATGGCGCGATTGGGTGGTTAGCTCTCATCGTCACTGGCGCGTTCATGGTGTGGGGCAGTGTAGGCTCCGATAAAGACTTCCAATCAGCCGAGTCCTGAATTTCTAAAAAAATTTTCAACGTCTGCTTTCGCAGCCGTTAGCAGACATTAATCAAAAATTCATTTACCCCTGAGAAACAGCTTATCCAATTCACTCAAAGACATCTGGGTCCAGGTAGGCCGCCCATGATTACACTGTCCTGATCTTTCTGTTCTTTCCATATCCCGTAACAAGGCATTCATTTCCGGAATCGTCAAATGTCGGTTCGCTCTAACTGAACCGTGGCAGGCCATGGTGGAAAGTATTTCATCCCTGCGGGATTCGATGCGGTCACTTGATCCGTGTTCCAGAAAATCGGATAGCACATCCCTCACCAGTTGTTCCACATCGGCGCTTTTCAGAATGACCGGCACTTGTCGGATACTGATGCTTTCCGGGCCAATCCTTTCTAAAGCCAGACCAAGTTGCTCTAACGTTTGTTGATGCTCCTGGGCACAATCGGCTTCGCCTTCGCTAACAGCGAGGGCAACAGGAACAAGCAGCGGCTGGGTTTTAATACCGTCATCACTCATGGCGGCTTTCATATACTCATACGTAATGCGCTCATGGGCGGCGTGCATGTCGACTATCACCAGACCATGTGCATTCTGGGCAAGAATGTATATGCCATGAAGTTGGGCCATGGCGTAGCCCAGAGGAGGCATTTCGTCGTCTTCATCGTTCTGAAAAGAAGGCTGTATTCCTGATGCCGGGGCATTAAATTCTGAGAAGGCCTGCAGTTGATTCTGAATGCGGTCACGAGACAGCATGTTGCTATGTGAGCCGCTGCCTGACCCGGAATAACGCATAGGTGATTGCCGATAGTTGTCGGGCGATTCAGCAATGGCATCCGATGGGAGTGCAGGATCGAGGCTGTCTGCCGGACGCACGTCTGCCAGCGACCGATGCAGTGCACTAAAGAGAAAGTCATGTACCAACCTGCCGTCACGAAAGCGGACTTCGTGTTTGGTGGGATGGACATTTACATCAACCAATGTGGGGCCCAGTTCCAGGTACAGCACAAAGGCCGGGTGTCTGCCGTGGTAGAGCACGTCGCGGTACGCCTGTTTGATGGCATGGCTTACCAGCTTGTCGCGAATGGCGCGGCCATTGACATAAAAATGCTGCAGGTCAGCCTGTGAGCGCGAGAAGGTGGGCAGACTGACCCATCCCCATAAGCGCACGCCATTAGCTTCCATGTCGATGGAAACCGTATTGTCCATGAAAGCGGAACCACAAATCTGTGACACCCTGCGTATGATTTCAGACTCACTGTCTGCTCTTTCGTATCGGTGTACCGCGCGCTGGTTATGCTGCACATTAAAACCCACATCAAAACGGCTCAGCGCCAGGCGCTTGATTATTTCATCAATACGTTTGTATTCCGTTTGTTCGGTACGCAGGAATTTACGCCGGGCAGGGGTGTTGAAGAAGAGATCGCGCACTTCCACATTGGTACCTTGTGGATGGGGGGCAGGACTTATTGTTGCGTCCATGTTAAGGCCTTCAGTCTCTACCTTCCAGGCTTCACTGGCTTCCGGGGTGCGGGAGATCATGGTCAGGCGTGAGACGGAACTGATACTGGCGAGCGCTTCGCCACGAAAGCCCAGCGAGACAACTTTTTCCAGATCGTCCAGCACTTTTATTTTGCTGGTGGCATGGCGGTTAAGAGCTAATGGTAGGTCTTCTTTTTCGACACCAACCCCATTGTCGCGGATGCGGATGAGTTTGATGCCGCCCTTTTCCAATTCAATATCAATCCGGTCAGCGCCAGCATCGAGACTATTTTCCAGTAATTCTTTCACCACAGATGCAGGCCGTTCGACCACTTCACCGGCGGCAATCTGGTTGCTCAGGCGTTGGCTTAATAGATGGATGCGTGCGCTCTTTGGAACGCGGTTACTGGCTGGCATGTGAAAACTATTCGGGTTCGTGTTGCTGTTATGACGAAGGAATTTTAATAACCTGACCTATCCGAATGTTATCACTATTTAGTTGGTTGGTTTCGCGAATTCTATCCATGGGGATGGAATAGTCTGCAGCGATTTCCGAGAGAGTTTCGCCGCGGGCAATGGTGTGTTCAAGAAAGCTGATGGCTAATGAACTGACCAGACCGTTGGGGATAGCCAGTTCTTGACCGACGCGGATGCGGCTGGAATTTAAATTATTGGTCAGCTTCAGATTATCCAGTGACACGTTAAAGCGATCAGCAATTTCAGACAGTGTGTCACCACGGCTGACTGTGTAACTGGCAGGGCCGCCACCATTATCCTTGTGCCAGGCAATATAGGTACCGCGAGGGGGTGTATCGTAAAACCATGAGGTGATGCCGTTGACGATGGCGGCTGAAAATTGCGCTCGCCAGGTTCTGGAATCCAGGTTGCGCGCGTCAGTGGAGTTGGTGATATAGCCAGACTCGACCAGCAGGGAAGGGATATCTGCACTGCGTAGGACGACGAAATTGGCTTGCTCCACAGTGGTCCGGCGCATACGCGTGACATTACCCAGGGCTGAAATAATTTTTTCGCCGGCTTCCAGGCTAGCGCCAATACTTGCTGTCATACTTAGATCCAACAAAACGCTGCGCAGGACTTCATCCTTGTCATCCAGGCTGACTTTGCCGACGCCACCGATAAGATCTGCCGAATTTTCTTTTTCAGCCAGCAGGCGTGCTTGCTCACTGGTTGCCCCACGCTGGGACAAAGCATAAATAGTGGTTCCCCAGGCGGCACTGGTTTTATAGGAGTCGGCATGGATGGCGATGAAAAAATCAGCATTGTTGTTGTGGGCGATACGGGTTCTTTCGCGCAATGTCATGCCGTAATCACCGTTGCGGACCATAACCCCCTTGTAACCGGGTAACTGGTTTAATTGTTTTTCAATTTCCCGGGCAATGGCCAGGGTGACGCGTTTTTCCTGCAGTCTGTTAACGCCAACCGCGCCAGGGTCTTCTCCGCCATGACCAGCAGAAATGGCGACCACGATATCGCGTTTTATATTGTCGATTTCTTCACTGGATCGACGCACAACGCGCGCACCGGTATTACCTGATTGATCATAGAAGTCGATGACCAGGCGGTTGCCGTATTGCTCGTTGGGGTCAAGCAGGAAGGAGCGGGGTTGGGCTTTATTGTTGAGGTCGAAAACTATCCGGTAATCGTTACCATTACGCGGCGCGCTGCGAATTTTAGCAATCGGTGTACCTTCAATATCCAAACCGGAAAAATCTGCATTCAGGTCAATATCTGTAAGATCGAGAACGATGCGGTCGGGGTTATCAAGGCTGAAAACCTGGTGATCTACTGTTTCAGACAGATCAAAGACGAAGCGAGTATAGTCCGGGGCCCTGTAACTACGGACATTTTCAACGACAGCAGCATTCGCACCTTGAGCGAGTATCAAGCAAATTATAGCTGCAGGTATCCTGAAACGGGAGTTCATTCGCTTATTTGTCTAGTTGAACATATATAAACCTGATATATTACATATATTTAGAGCGAATATCTACAAAATTTCTAGAAAAATCAGGAGAGAATCTGTAGCGATAACGCTACCAAAATTATTACTTTATTGGGCAAACTGCGTTCGCCAGATTTTTGAGGATCAGAGAATAGGCAAGAGCTGTAACTACAAAGCGGCGAGTATTTGCTGCCCCCGATCACTGCCACTGTTTATAGTTAGCATTCTGCCAGCGTCCTTGATTGATAATTCGATTGCTATATCTGCGGGGGGTAGCACTTCACCAGCTCGCTCAGGCCATTCAACAATGATAAGTGCATCCTGTTCGAGATAATCCCAGAGCCCGATAAACTCCAGTTCCTCTGGATCCTCCAGGCGGTATAAATCGAAATGATAGATGCTGATATCGCCTATTTCATAGGGTTCCACCAGGGTATAGGTGGGGCTTTTAACGGCGCCTTTGTGGCCGTATGACTGAACCAAGCCCCTGCTCAATGTGGTTTTTCCGGTACCAAGGTTGCCGCTAAGGGTTAGCAGGCCGCGACCATGAAGGGCATTGGCAAGCGTTTTGCCAAAAGCTACAGTAGCGGCTTCATCGGGAAGATATATGGATTGGTTCATGGAATCAGGGATTGACCAGCGCGCGTATCGAATCCAGTAAATCCGTGGCAAGCAGTCCTCTTTCACCCTTGGCTTTAGCCTGCAAGTCTGCGGCATGACTGTGAATGCACACCCCCAGTCGGCAGCTTTCAGAAAGTGAAAAGCCCTGGGCCAGTAGGCCACCTAAAACACCACTGAGGACATCACCCATGCCTCCGGATGCCATACCTGGATTACCATGCCTGCACTGGTCTATCTGCTGTCGCTCGCCCTGGCTGTAACAAATCAGGGTGCCGGCTCCTTTCAGGATAACAACACCGCCAAATATTTCCTGGAGTCGGGCAACAGCCGATGCACGATCAGCCTGCACCTCTTCGGTTGTGCAGCCAAGCAGTCTGGCGGCTTCACCTGGATGGGGAGTGAGAACGATTTCGTCGAGCTTGTCCAGGTCGTCCCGACCACTTCCCTGGCTGAGCAGGTTGAGCGCATCCGCATCCAGAACCAGGGGAATTTTATTACTAGTCAGGTTACCTATAGCAAGTTTAAGACATACCTGTGACCAGTCACTTTGTCCTAATCCTGGCCCCAGCACGACGACTGTGGCTGATGGCATCAAGCTGACCAGGTCTGCGCTGTCCTCAACACCCTTAACCATCAGTTCTGGGCAGCGAGCAAGAAAGGCGGCGCAATGATCAGGGTGGGTGGCAACAGAAACGAGGCCGGCGCCAGTGCGGGCGGCACTCATCCCAGCCATCAGGGCAGCTCCGCCAAAACCTTTGTCGCCCCCAATAACCAGGACATGCCCATAATTTCCTTTATGGGTATTACTGTCACGTTTGGACAGTTGGTGTTTGATAGAGTCGTAATCCAATTTACGGTGTTCCATGATCAATAGATGCTACACAAGGTGAAAGTCAAATTTTAACCGGACAATGGTTTGCCAGATGAATCTTATTATTATAAGTTGAGTGCCTTATAAACGGGCAATAAAAAGGCCCGTGTTCAGCGAGCCTTGATTTGATACTAACCGGTTGAAAAAAACCGGGGTCTCGAATTTTGTTGTTCTTTTTATGTTTTTATTTTTCTTATCTTTGATTAGCCGCTGTGACGCTTGCCCAGTGTAATGTGGCGAGGCCCTGAAGTGGCTACCTGGCCGCTGACACCTAGCGGAATCTCCTGAATTTTGCCGCCTGATGCCAGGAAGGTTTCAACCTGATCATCAATATTGATTCTTGAAAATTCCTCAGACTGCTCTTTTACTGGTTTGGATTTTGCTGGTTTAGCACTAGCCATGAATGATCCTTGTTTGTTGTATAAATTATCTTTCTTATGTATCGATCAGAGTGATCGAATAGTGCGCTTACTACCCCGAAGAAATGCAGCGCGGCAGGCTATTATAGTGGCTGGGCGGGCATTATACATGCGAACAGAAAAATTACCTGCTCCTCGTACAGAGACACAAAATCGCTGATTTTTTGAATAAAGCTAAAAAACGCTCTGAATTACTCTCTAAACCGAACAATATTTGGTTTAGAGCAGTGAATAAACCTGAAGTGTCAGCGAGATGCGGTCGCCAGTCGCAATGCCAGACTTATGAATACAAGACCGGCAATTCGGTTAAGAAGCAATTGGGCTTTTGCAGACCTTTTCAGCCATTGGGAAATTAAACCGGCAAGACTGGCGATCAAAATAAACACAATTAATGAAATGATCAGAAAAATTATTCCCAGGAGAAAAAGCTGACCAGCCAAATTGCCAGCCTCTGGATTGGCAAACTGGGGCAAGAAGGCCAGAAAGAATATGGCTATCTTGGGGTTTGATAAATTCAAAATAAATCCCTGCTGGTAGAGGGCGGCCAGCTCGGGTACGTTCATTGCGTTCCCATTCATATTGCGCGCTTTGGCCAGAAATGCATTCCAGGCCAGATAAAGTAGATAGCTGGCACCGATCAGTTTAAGAACTGTAAATGCTGTCTGGCTTACCAGAAATAGTGCAGCAATGCCTAGCGCGACGACGCTGGTGTGGACAAGTAATCCGGTACACAGACCCAGGGTAATGAAGATGCCGGACTTTCTCCCAAAAAGTGCAGACTGAGTTAGAACAAATATATTGTCCGGTCCCGGCACCAGTGCAAGTAAGGTGGAAGCTATAGCGAAAGTTATAAGGGGCTCAGGACTCAATTGATATTCAGAGCTCTTAAAACCCGGCAACTAAATTTATAAGGGCAGCCTGGCCTTTTTTGTTGGCGTCCAGACACCGCTTTAATGCCTCTTCAAGCTGGTCAGCATGATTCACTTTTTCACCATGACCGCCGCAAGCTTCCATAATCTGGTCGAACTCGGGTGTGTCACCCAGCGACACCAGAGGCATGATGTCTTCCTGAGAGGCAAGGCCGTCCGGATACATACCCAGGGTTGAGCGATGCACCGCATGCCAGCGGGCATTGTTCATAACTATAGTCGTGGTCGGTAAACCATGTAGTTTTGCTGTGTGATGAGCTGCGGTAGGGCAGCCGAACATATAGGAGCCATCGCCAACAACAAGAATGATATTTTTTTCCGGTGCGCCCATTTTGGCACCAAGAGAAGCGCCGAGACCAAAACCCAGTCCACCTGCCAACGAGCTGGACAGGTAACTGCGCGGCTGATCCATATCAAGGAACTGAAGCGGTACACCTAACTCATTAACCACTACCGTATTGTCATCTTTTAATTTGTTAATACATTGCGCTACCCAGACTGGGTTCACAGGAGAGGATCCGGCGGCCGCTTCCATGGCTTGAGCAAGTCCTGCTTTTCTTTCCTTGTCCAGGGCATGTAATCCAGCGAGCCGTTGTTCCTGTTTATCACTTTCAGATTTGCATGCTTCTTCCAAAGCATCTTCCAGTTTGCATAGGGCAATCGAGGTTGAGCCACTAATGGCGAGGTCCATTTCATAACCGCGTACGGGGTAGTTACTAAAGAAAGGATCCGGGGCGATATGAATCAGTTTTGTTTCTTTACCTGGCGTGACGGCACTTGGCCACCAGGGGACTTCGCAATCCAGGGCGACAATCACATCCGCTTTTTCCAGGGCTTCATCGGGGTGAATACCCAGGAACATGGGGTGTTGTAAAGGAATATTTAATTCCCTGGCTCCTGGCTCGCCGGGTGCTGTCACACCGATACCGTAAGACTCGGCAATTCGGGTCAGCTTGGCCACATTGGCCGGGTCACGCCCTGAGCAGGAAGTAATAATGATGGGGAATTCGGCGGCGGCGATATAGTCCGCTGCCTGTTTGATGCCCTTGCTTGAAGGTGAAGAAATAGAGGCACCTAACTCACGGTTTCGAGGTGCGGCCGGTGTTGATTCTGTCAGGTCACCAAGAACTTCGCGAGGCATGCACAGATAGACTGGGCCGCGTGGTTCGGTCATGGCGATATCCAGAGCACGACCAACAATTTCTTCCGGCGGCTGGCCGGGACGTAATTCGTAATCCCATTTCACATATTCCCTGACAGCACCGCCCTGATCAAAGCTGTCTTGCCCCCAGTGAATGCTGGCGTTGCGCGAACCGATGTGGCCTTTTTCAGTACTTGGTGTTCTGCCTGCCATTAAAAGGATGGGCGCATTATCCCGTGAAGCATTCATCAACCCGCACAGAGCATTGGCTGTGCCGACAGTAACGTGCACCATCACAGCCGCGGGTTTGCCCGTGGCCAGGAAATAACCATGGGCCATGGTAATGGCCACATTTTCATGAGGTACGGTAATGAACTCGGGGGTTTTGATGCCAGCCTTTTTGGCTTCAACCAGTCCTTCAATAATTGGCGCAAAATCAGTACCGGCATTGGCAAAGACATGATCAATACCCCGGTCCAGGAGTGACTGTAAAAAATTGGCGGCCACTGAATGCAGCTTGGGGTTCTTGCTCATAAAATTGTCCTGCTGGGTAATTTGATTCAGATGCGTGTGGGTTTTGGTGGCAGCTATTACTCTCTGGTCGTTTTTATAAAGTGAGTAATGTCTGGCTCAGAGCCTTCTTCAAGTAAGCTGAGAATTTCATCCTGGATCATGGCGTCCTGTTTGCTGATTCTCTCATGCTGACGCAAATGATCAAGCCAGGTTGCTACCAGAAAAAATTCCTGGAACATTCCCGGCGCAGTGATATCTTCCATGATATTCCATTCCCAGGCGCCGTCCCGGCGTCTTGATTTGCCCAGTTTTTCCATGGCCTGCAGGAAAGCTGTCTGGTTTCCGTCATGCACCTGGTAGCTGATGCAGATCATGACTGGCCCCTGCTGTGGCTCAACAGTTATAACTGGCTCCGGAATTTTCCAGTGCCCGGAAGGGGACAGGTCTAAAGCTTCGTTGCCACTGGTTGGCCAGCGGCGGGTATAGAAAGACGCAAGGATCAGACCGATTGAAGCGGTATACATCGCGGTAGGTATGGAGGTCAGCTGCGCCAGTCCACCCCAGACTGCAGGCCCAAGTGCCAGTGAGCCCATAAAAAATGTTAGGAACACACCAATCCCACGGGACCGCACCCAGTTAGGCAGAGCGGTGTGAGCGGCAGTCTGGGCGCATGTCATAACAGTAATCCAGGCTGAACCACACAGGGCGAGCGTAAACAGGGCAATCACATACACCTGAGTTAAGGCAGTAATGATCATACCTGTGGCAAACACCAACGACGCACCGGTGATGAGCTGGTCGCTATTAAAGCACGCACGCAAGCGGGGGATAAATAAGGCATTGATAATAGCGCCCACACTGATAAAGCCGAACAGGATGCCGTATTGCATTTCATCCGCGCCGAGCAATACGCGAGCGATCAAAGGAAACAGTGCCCACATGACACTGGCAAAGAAATAAAAACCAACACTTCTGTAAATCGAAAACCGCAGAGCCGGAGAATGACGGGCATAACGTAATCCGGTGCGCACTGCCGGGGCCAGTGGCTCTGGAGGCAGCTGGGTTTCGAGGGGTTTACGTTTCCAGCGTATAAGCACAATGATGATTAACGTGAAAGTAACCGAATTAGTAACAAAGACGGCGCCAGGCCCCAGTGTGGCAATAATTACACCAGCGACAAGTGCACCAAGGACCCGCGCAATGTTCATGCCCATGGTGTTCAGTGCGATGGCTCCGGATAAATCCGTCCTGGAAACCACTTCGGGAATGATGGATTGCCAGGCTGGCATGACCATGGCGGTGCCGATGCCCATGCATAGTGTGAGCAGGAGCAAGGACCAGATAGTCACTATTCCGGTCAGTGTCAAAATGCCAAGCAAACATGCTGCAACAGCCATGCCGAGATTGGCGGTGAGCAGGTACAGACGCCGATCCAGAATGTCTGCAAGTGCACCCGAGGGGAGCAACAAAAAGAAAGCGGGCAGAGACGAAGCTGTTTGCATCAGGGCAACGATGAAGGCCGAATCTGTCAGCGTGGTTGCCAGGTAGCCGGCACCCACATCATGCATCCAGGTGCCAATATTTGACACCAGGGTGGCTATCCACAGAAAGAAAAACACCCGGTTATTTTTAAGCGGCGTCCAGGGCGACATTGATGGGCGGGCAACTGTTTCAGACATTCCCTGGTAAGCCTTTAGTACGGGGAGTTGAATTAAGGGAAGGCATTATAGCCCATATAAAATGCTGTCTGGGTTAGAGTCAGCTTCCCAGTTCATGTACTTCGTTGAGTCGGGGATCTTCATCAAGATGACGCATGGTTGGACTAAGCATAATGAAGGCCAGTACAGCCAGAACGAGCAGAATGCAGGCGATAAACATGGTGATGTCGATACCGTAAATTTCCGCGAAATAGGCTACCGGTAGAACACCGAGAGGTGTCAGGCCAACGCTTAGCATCATCAGGGACGTCATGCGCCCACGAACTTCGTTGTCAGCCAACAGTTGTACCAGTGTTTGATTCAGCGTCTGGCTCATGTTGGCAAATATATTTGCTGAAAGAAGCAGTGGAAGGGCCAGCAGGTAATAGGGGCTCATGCTGAAACCGGCCAGGATGATGGCGAAGATCATTGCTGCATACATCATCACGCGTGCGCGCTTCATGGTATCGCCCAGTCGTGCGACCAGCAGTGAACCAATAATCCCTCCAACACCTACGCTAGCCATCATGATGCCAAGAGCTGTTTCACTCACGTTCCAGATGGACTCGGTAAAGACCACCAGTAAGCTGAGAATTGGTAGAGCGAGCAGCATCGGTAGCAAACCAAAAATCAGGCACAGGAAAATGGCCCTGTTGTTAGCAACATATTTAAAGGAATAGGTGACATCTTCCATAAATCCTTTCTTCGTTTTGTTCTCAGGATAGGATTTCGGCAGCATGAACATGGCATAGATGGAAAAGCCATAGAGCAAGATGGACAACAAATAGGCGCCGGCCATGGATACCAGTGGAATGAGCAAACCCATTCCAGCCGGGCCAACTATTCGAGCGATATTCAGAGAAGTGGCCTGCAAGGCCATAGCATTGCCGAGCTTATCCCTTCCAACCAGAGAATAGATCATGGCGGTTCGGGTGGGCATCAGGAAAGGGAAGTTCACACCCAGTACAAAGGCTGTAGCGAGCAAGTGCCAATATTCAAGCTTGCCCGAGACCAGCAGCACAAAAACGACCAGTTCATTAACAAGGACTATAGCTTGACTGATAATAGTCAGATTACGCCGTTCAACGCGGTCAATGATGGCCCCGGAAAACAACAATCCGATTGACATTGGTGTGGCGACAACAAGGTTGACCATTGCTAGGGCAAAAGGACTTTCAGTCAGCTCATAGGTAAGCAACGAGCGCACTACCAACTGCCCTTGCATGGCGAGAAAGAATGTACCAAGACTTGAAACCAGCCAGCGAAAAGGAATGGATTCCAGCGCAGCAAACGATCGAGGCATCGATTTTGCTGGTGCTGGATATTCGCTGTCAGTCATTGTTATAGATAGAAGCAGTATTCGGGAGAAGGCGGGATTCTACGGGAACAGGGAGGGTATATCTAGCCGGTTTTGGGAGGCAACCCTAGAGCTAAACACTGATTTAGAATATGATGCGCGCGTAGCTCATTTTTTAAAATGCGCCCGTAGCTCAGCTGGATAGAGTAACTGGCTTCGAACCAGTTGGTCGGGAGTTCGAATCTCTCCGGGCGTGCCATACTAATTAAAAAGTCCTAATACAATCAATGGGTTGCATGTGGGTATCTCTCTAAACGTATACATAATCGTATACATAGCTAAAAAGAGATACACTTATGACAAAGATTGGATTAGGGCTTTTTTCATTGACTGCCCACTACCTACATAAGCCTAAAGGTCGTCACACTTGGTATTACAGACGCCTGGTTCCGGCAGACTTGCGCAAGCATTATTCTCAGCCAACCCTCCTGCTATCACTAAAGACCAGAGATAAGACTCAGGCTGCACGCTCGTGTCTTAAACTGAATGATCGGTTTGAAAAGGAATTCGACAGGCTCAGGCGAGGCTTACCTAAGCGTAGGTCTTCATCACTTCACCAGAAAGCGATTCAACTGCTTTATGAGCATGATATTGCACCTGAAATTGATATGGATGATGGAGCGAGAACAGCACTGGAAGGCGCGTTTTTAGATCATCTTGAAGATAAGTTGAGTGACAAGCTATCCAAGGAAGAGTTTGAACGTGTTTGGTATAAGGAAGGTGATCCATCAGCACACCTTGATGTTATTGAGGCAACAGCACTGGAAATATTACGTGGTAGGTACAGACCACTTGCTTCTGCATATCCGAATAGCTATGTGCATCTAAAGCACAGGGAGAATGATAAGAAATTCACAGATGCTGCAGAGCGAGCTATCACGTTCTTGCTGGAGTTTTTACCAGATAAGTGTCCTGGTGAGTATTCACGAGCAGATGTTCGTAAGTTAATTAAGTCGCAGCTTGAGAAAGGAGGGATGAAGACAGCAACACTTCTAGCTCAAGCCTTATCGAATTTTCAGCAGCTATTTATTTCTAACCTGCCGCTATGCACTCGAAATTGCAGAACTTGTGAGAATTCGTAAAAATACTGTTATTTATTTGAAGTTTTCTCCTAAGTGTTGCTAGTATGGGAGGGTCTAGCTGTATCGGACACTGTATAATAAATCATAATAATATAACAACGAGGTGTAAAAGATGAATGCTTTAGGTATTTTGAAAGATATTATCGGCTCTTTAACCACCATATTAATTTCACTGGTGGCACTTGGCGTTGTGGCCGGGGTTGTTTTTGGGGGGAATGTCCCATTTGTAGGCGGGGTACTAGATAACCTGTTAGGTTTAGTTATGTCCCTGGGTGATGCAGGCTTGGTAGGTCTAATTGTTCTTGCAGTACTGCTTGATATGTATAAAAGCTAGTAACAATTTCATTACTATGTAAGGGGTTGCCTATCCTGGCACCCCTTATACACTTCAATGTTACCATGGAGTTCCCATGTTAAATTATATTAATAAAATAAATCACCTCTTTTGGGAAATAGCTAAGTGTCTATTCCTGATATTGGCGGTTTCAGTACTGACATCTAGTTTATTTGGCGAAGATATACCTTTTTTTGGGGGCATTCTTACTAATGTTCAGAATGTTGTTCAGATATTAGGCTCAGAAGGCTTGGGAGTAATTATTGCCACTATAATAATTTTTAGTATTTTAAATAAAAGATCTGCTTAACTGGTCTTAAAATATTTAAATTATCCTATTGGCTTTTAAGTCTTTCTATCTGGCTGTTAATAGTGATCCACTAATGCAGCATTGCTTCATTGAAGACTCTATTCAATGCTGAGTTATTTGTATTGATCGTGCTTTGACTGACTCTGACTTTCTTTGCTTGAGTAGTATTTTGTCTGTTCTTCTGAATTGAGATTTGTACATCTCGCCAGGCATACAGGCTGTGGGTGGTGGTGCCGAGTGGCTGTGCGACATCGGCTACCGAATAACCTCGGTCAGTCACTTGTTTTAGGTGCTTTTCCCTTTAATCAAATCTTCCAGCATCCGCGTCATCCTTGACCCTATGCGCCTGATTGCCAGTATGGTGAGGTCATCCGTCAGGTTCATTTCCTGAAACCCGCACGCTTCCTTTTCCAGGTCATTGCACAGCCTCTCCGTGGTGTGGCCATTGCGGCCATTCAGAAAAGAGCGAATCCGGCCTTCACCGTAGAACTCCCCGCTGGGAGAACGCGCCTCCGACAGCCCGTCTGTATACAACACCAGGCTTTCTCCCGGATGCAGGCGCATTTCAGCATTGGTGTATTCCTGGTTTTCCAGCATGCCGACAATAGTGCCGGTGGCGGCGCCCATGGGGGTGATTATTCCCTGCTTGTTAATCATCAGACAAGAGGAATGGCCGCCATTGGCGTAGATGATGCGGCCGTTGTTGGTGTTGTAGATCCCCAGGAAGATGGTGACAAAGGCCGCGCCGTTGTGGCTCTCCCGCAACAGTTCATTGGTCTCGGTCAGAATGGCTGCCGGTGTCTTGCCGCTTTGCGCGAGGTTGCGCACGATGGTGCGGGTCACGGCCATGACCAGGGCCGCCGCCATGCCCTTGCCACTGACATCGGCAATGACAAACACTAACTGCTTTGGATTGATCAGAAAGAAATCGAAAAAGTCGCCGGCCACATGGCGCGCGGCCTTGCTTACCGCATGCAGTTCAAATTCCCGCCTTTCAGGAAAGGGGGGAAAGGTGCTTGGTAGTAACGCCTGCTGGGTTTGCCGCGCCATCTGCATTTCACGCTCTACCATCTGACGGTCGGCGGATTGCTGACTCTGGATTTCCATCTGTTTTTTCAGGTTCTTGAGCATGAGGTTGAAGCCGATCGACAACAGACCCAGTTCATCCATCGAATGGATTTTTTCAATCTTGGTGTCCAGTTTGCCGCGCGCAATTTCAGACACAGCAACAGAGAGAGTTTTGATGGGTCGGGTCAGGCGCGAGCTAACGTACAATGTCAGTGCGATGACGAGCGCGGTCATTAGTGCCAGACCATAGATGGCAATTGATATTAGCGACCAAAGTTCAGCGGTCACTGCAGTGCGGGGGAGGGTGGATGACAAGGTCCAGCCTGTGGATTCCACCGGGGTATAGAATATCCAGGTTTCGCCACCAACTACTTGCCCGTTCAGGAAAAAATCTGTAACCGTGGCCATGCCGCTGCGACCTGACAGGATATTACCCACGGCCTGTTCGTAGGACGGGTTGTTTTGCATGGCGGCCTGGTCCTGAAGTGAGGCATTCATGACCATTTCAGGGTTGTAATGGGAAATAAACCGCCCGGCTTCACTGACCAACATGAAATTCTCGTCGGTGAATTGCAAAGCGGCTTCTTCGTGCAATTTGTCCAGGCGTACATCCACCGTGGCAACCCCGGCAAAGATTCCATCCCGGTAAAAGGGCGCCGAGTAGGTGGTCATCAATACATTGCCGGCCCCTTCATCGAAATAGGGTTCTGTCCATTGCGGCTGACCGCTACTCTCCACGGCGGAATACCATTCCCAGTCGCCGTTAGTGTAATCGTAAGAATCCGCGCCGATATCGATGGCTTCGAGGTTGTTTTCCTCGCCGTACACATAGGGAGCGAACAGGCGTTGATCTTCGTTGAGAGCGAAGGGCGCAAAGGCAATGGCAGCACCATAGACCAGAGGGTTGTCTCCTACGCTGCTGAACAGCAGTCCATACAATTCTGTGTCGCTAACCTCTTCAGCCTGGGCCAAGCTGTTCGCAGAGGTTGAGGCTATCTGTGCCAACCCGTCGAACTGGGCGGCAATGC
Organism: Gammaproteobacteria bacterium; assembly: GCA_029245395.1. Classification (GTDB taxonomy): domain Bacteria; phylum Pseudomonadota; class Gammaproteobacteria; order Pseudomonadales; family Pseudohongiellaceae; genus Eutrophocola. Next base: position 20,200 of record JAQWPL010000029.1, on the reverse strand, counting down.
CCTGGGCATAGAGAGTCATCTCGGACATTTCCTGTTCCTGCAGGTTTATGGTGGCATAGTCGAAAATACGAGACAGGGTAAAGCCCATCACTACAGCCGTAATGATGATCAGTGGTAGAACGATGGAAAGGATGAGTTTCCAGCGGATGGACAGGTGCTGTTTGATACGTTTTCCCGGTTTCAGTTATGGTGTCAGGTAAAGCCGTTTATTTTACTCCCGACGGTGTGCGCTGACTAATCAAGCGTAATGATCTGGTCTTCCATGCGAGGGATAAAGGGGTAATCGACAATGGGTGTTTCATCCAGCAGGCGCCGGCGCAGCATGTCCAGCGCCACCGCACAACTCATGACACGCACCAAAGAGCGATTGCGGTTGGCAAGCTTGATGGCCTGAACCCAGCAGGTAGTGCGGTCACACAGGGCAATAAGCACTAGCCCCACCGGTTTTTCCTCGGTGCCGCCGTCGGGTCCCGCAATACCTGTAGTGGATAACGCAAAGTCGCTATCAAGTGACGCGCGGGCCCCTGTAGCCATTTCAATGGCTGTCTCCAGGGATACAGCACCATGCTCTTCAAGAGTGGCATGACTAACACCAAGGATTTTTTCCTTGGCGTCATTGGCGTAAGTGACCAGACCCTGTAGCAGGTAATCCGAAGAGCCAGGAAATTCCACTAGTTGACTGGTTAGCATGCCGCCCGTGCAGGATTCGGCAATACTTAATGTCTTGCCAGAAGCCTGCAACAGTGTGTGTACAGCTTCAGCAATGGAAGGGAAGCTATCGGTGACAAGCGCAGTACCAAGGATGCTTTTAACTTGCTCGACATAGGCAGGCATCGCAGCAATAGCGTTGTCACCACGGGCAAAAACTTTGATTTCTACATGGGGTGCAGAGGGGCGATAGCCCAGTGTAATACCTTCCGGGATTGATAGTTTATTAAGCTGGTCGGCAATGGTGGATTCTCCGTAACCGATGGTCACCAGTTTCTGCAAACGGGTCGGTTCAGTCTGTCCGAAGCTCTCGTTGATAAACGGTAGAAATTGCTCTTCTACCATACGCTTGAATTCTGACGGTACGCCTGGAGTGAAAAACAGCCAGGCCTGATTCAGCTTTATGCGAAATCCCGGGGCGGAACCGACAGGGTTATCCACCAGCACCGCCTCTTTTGGCAACAGGCATTGCTTGTAATTGCTTTCCGGCATTTTTCTGCCGCGTTTCACATACCAGCTTTCCAGATGCTCGCGCCAGCCAGCATCTTCTACCAGTTCTACGCCCATTGCTTTTGCAGCGGCCTGCGCAGACAAATCATCGCTTGTCGGACCAAGACCACCGTTCACCAAAATAACATCTGCCTGCTGACTTCTTTCACGGAAGATACTTATAAGGTCTTCCATGCGATCACCGACCGTAGTTTTGCGTTGCAACTCAAGACCCTCATTCATCAGAGTATTGGCAAACCACGCGGCATTGGAATCAATAATTTGTCCAGAAAGGACTTCTTCGCCTGTGCAGATTAATTCAACTTTCATAAGTATTTAATACGTGAAGTTTGTGGAAAAGATCATACCCTATTTAAATTTTCATCAGTGCAAAGTGGAAATAAAATAGGGAACAGTGTGAGGGTGGGTTAGTTTGATTTGGGTAATTATTCGCAACGATCAACCGTAATAATCAGTCCTTCGATATAGATATTACAGTTTGACGCCATGGAGGCCTGATCCAATGCCTCATTGATGTCTGCTTCGCTCGCGCTGAAGGAGATTTTCTGAACGTAAGCTGCTCCATCCTGGATATTGAGCATGGGCTTTGCAGGCGGTGCGGTATTTTCATTCGAATCATTACCGGGACTCAGTGGCGAAGCAGTAATTTCACCCGGAGGTTGCAGGGAGCTGGCAAGTACTCTCAATACCTGCACCAGGTTTTCGTTTTGAAGGGTAAACGTATATACAGGTTCTCCCGTATCCACTTTTCGCAATGCCATGATGGTGGTGTTGCCTACAGCCATGATGTCGGCGTTGGAATAGGGGGATAGTGGATCAGGACCGTTGCTGAGGATGACTTCCTGAGCCGCCAATAAACCAGAACAGGTAAAACTAAATACGGCGCTGGCCACTAACAAACGCATTGGAGCTAAAATCGAAGTAATAATCGCGGCTATAGAACTGGATGTTTTACGCACAACGTTTTACCGTTTTATTAGGATGTTTAAAGCCTGCTTTGTGTTTCCTGTTACTGACTGAAAAGTGGCTGAAAAGAATAAACGGAAAATAATGAGCTAGTCGTCGTCCTCTTCATCTTCAGTGGCAATCATTTTTAAACGTTTACCGGCTTCGATTGCGATCTCATCAGGGATGTCCATTTCACTCACCCAGACAGCCTTGTCATCATCACCCAGGGAGGCGCTGACAATGCTGGCACCATTTTCCCGGTTCAGGCAAAGAATACGATTGAGTGTCTCTTCATCCTGTGTTTCGTCTTTAAGCACCAGGCCAGTTTCATACAAAGCCCACTTGCCATCTTCTGATTCCCAGAAAAAATTGGTTTGCTTGTCAGCCGCTTCCAATTCCGTTTCTAGTCTGTCCTTTTCAGTGCTCAGCTCTTTTACTTCTTTGCGTTCTGTAACCAGCGCTGTGCTCAGGTTTTTATTGTCTTTGGCCTGATCATAGTTTTTCTTTTTCAGATCGGTGACCTGGCGTTTCAGGCGTTGCGGGTCGAGCGTTTTAAGCTCCTTTAGTTCGGCCTGTACTTTGAGTAGATCGTCCCTGGCTTTCCTGACTTGTACATTTACCTGGCTGTCTTTTTTGTCGACATTAATCAGTTTTTCGAGTCGCTCCATTTGCAGTGCCTGCTGCAATTCCTCGTATTCTGTTTCAAGGCCGGCGAAATGTTCGAATTGTTTTTCCAGATGATCGAAATCTTTCTTTTGATTGAGATTATCGTCACGGAGCTTTTGCTCCATCAATTTTTGCCGATCCAATTGATCATTGAGCTGTCGAATGTCTTCTTCTAGCTTTTGGAGTTCGGCCTTGAGGGCGCTGCTGGAGCGAAGTTCTTTGAGACTTAATACTTGTGCCATCGTAATGGGGTAGGGCTATGCCTGCTGTTATTATGGTTAAAAATGCATTGATTCGGCTGAATCAGGGCGCGAATTCTAACACACACCGCTGCGTGCCTGCCAAGTCATGTTGGAGGCAGGGGCAGGATAAATAAGGATATTTAGTGAATTATGCCGGGATTAAGGCTGGCTTGAGGCTCTTTCGCGCATTTGGCTAAGCAGGCCATCCATGCCATCACGGCGCACGACGCTGCGATATGTCTCACGGTATGAACTTACCATGCTGACATTTTCCACTTCTACGTCGTAGACAAACCACCCGTCACTGCGTTGACGCAGTTTGTAATTGATTGGGATGTCGTTATTGGCTGTAACAATAACCGTGTCAACTGTAGAGCGGGTATTGCTGATGTCTTCATCGCGAAATTCCACAGTTTCGTTGGTATAGGCTTCCAGACGGCCCATGTAGGTATTTTCCAGGGTCTGCATGAATAAATCCTGGAATTCTCCCTGCTGTGTTTCACTGGCCTGACGCCAGTTGGTGGACAGCACACTCTGGGACATGGCCCTTGCATCAAAGGCTTTACCGATTTCTACTCGCATCTGATCACGTGCGGTTTCCTCGGTCAGGCTGGGGTCGCGCAATATTTCCAGGATGGCGTTCACCGTGGTCTGTACTGTGTCCATAGGCGAGCCGCTTTGGGCATTTGCCTGGAATGACAGAGATAACAGCATGTAGGCTGCAAGGCGAATAAGGAGTGTAGCAAGTCTGGGAAATCTCATGATTTATTCTCTATTGTCTGGTCGGGCCGGAAATTATACCCGGTCAATGTCAGGCTACAAGAGGGAATATGAATACAGGCTTGGCTTGTTCAAAATCGCCAGAGTTAGTGAACTGTGGCTATTCTTCTACTCTGCCGGCGCGATTTTGGGTATAGGCGCTGCGGAAGAAGATATAGGGGTCCAGAGCACCGTCGTAAAAGGCTTCATAGGTATCCTGGTCCAGTGACAGGGCAATTTCTGCATCCACCAGAGTAATTGGATATACCGCATCGTCGTGCAATTCCCAATACAGTGGATTCATGGCGTTATTGCCAAAACTGCCCAGAGCATCCCGTAAACTGCTCGATCCCATGAAAGGGATGACCAGATAGAAACCCTGGCCAATACCATATCTACCGAAAGTCTGGCCCAGGTCCTCCGTATCGCTGATCAGGCCCAAGTCGCTGGCTGGATCAAAGAAACCGAGCAATCCGATAGTGGTATTTATCAGGAAACGACCTAATTCCGTGCCGGTATTAGGCAGATCAAACTGCAACAAGGCATTGATAGCTGAAACAGGTGTACCTAGGTTGTCGAAAAAATTAGCGCCGGAAGTGCGTACTGGTTCGGGGAAAGCTCTTAGCCCTTTGGCAATGGGTTTCACGCCTCGGTAGATTTTGTCATTGAAGGCAAAAGAAGCGCGGTTAATGCCTTCAAAAGGATCTGCGATACTCGAGGATGACTCCTCTTCTTCATCAAAGATGAAAAAATCATCATCGTCTTCCTGAGCGGTGAGCAAAGTGCTTGTCAGGCAAGCCAGGAGCGCAATCAGCACAGCGAATCTATTCAAGATGGGGCGCAAAGGGTTGGTTCTCATTATCTCAGTTTCAAACGTTCTCTAAATTAACATCACTAAATCAATATTGCTAATGCAGCCCAATTGTTCATCCGCACTATTAATTCGGACTATCAATCCGAGCTGAATATATAGCGACTCACGAGTTCTTCAAGACTGATGGAGGATTCAGTTTCAAACAGTTCCATACCATCCGTGAGTAATTCATCAAAACCGCCAGGAATAATCTTTATATATTTTTCACCAATAATACCCTGGGTACGAATGGCAGCAATGGCATCTTCCTGAACAGGTACATTTTCATTAATCCGTAGCTCGACAATGGCTTCAAAGGATTCCGGGTCAAAGGCAATTCCCGTAACCGTGCCAATGCGAACACCTGCTCCTTCAATGATGGCGCCTTCACGTAATCCTGAAGTGGAGGTGAAACGGGCTGACAAAGTATAGCCAGGCTGCTCAGTGAAAGTGGCGCCGGCAACAGCCACTGCCAGCCAGGTAAAGCAGGCGATACCGATAATGACAAACACTCCGGTGACCAGCTCAATATTTATTTTGTTCATGAGGTCTCTGTGCTCCAAATAAGTCTTGCTTCTATCTATCGAATATCTATTTACTATCGAATATCTATCTATTATCTATTTACAATATCTCTACTACATACACACAAATTTTGATTACTTACTTTGTTCTTTTTCTGAGCTCTTGGTTTCAAGACATCACTGCGCCTATCAGGAAATCGCAGAACAGTACCGCAATCGAGGAAATGACCACTGCATCTGTTGTAACCCGACTGACACCTTCAGCCCCTTTTGAGCCGTGTTCACTTAGATGCAGGTAAAAGCCCTTGGCGCAGCATATCAAGGTGATGAGCATGCCAAATATCAGAGATTTCATTAACCCAAGACGCACATCGCTCCATACCACACTGTCTATCATGCCATTTATATAAGAGCCTTCCGCCATTCCAAACAGGACAACGCCGACGTAATATCCGCCGCCAATGGCGACTACATTAAAGACGAAATTTAATAGAGGTACTGACAGGATGCCGGCAACCAGTTTAGGTGCCACCAGATATTTATCCGGAGCTATGGCCATACATTCCAGTGCATCCACCTGCTCGGAAATACGCATGATGCCCAGTTCTGCACAAATGGCTGAGCCGGCGCGGCCCACCACCATCAGGGCGGTCATGACCGGCCCAAGTTCCCGAATAATACTAAGCGCCACTGCCGAGCCCAATACGCCCACGGAGCCGAAGCGTTCCAGGGTGTTGTAAAACTGCAGGCCCAGAACCATGCCGATGGTAACTCCTGAAATAATGATGACTGTCAGGGAGCGAGCGCCGATGAAATACATTTGTTTGATTATTGGATAAATCTGGTAAGGCGGTTGCGTTAATTTCCAGGCAATAATAACCAGCAAATTAAAGGTTCTGCCAATCTGCTCGATGCTGGCCAGAACGTTACTTCCTAGCTCATTAATTGCCTTGATCATAATCTTTGTACGTATTATTAACTTTGTGCATTGCGAGTCAGGCGTTTCAAGTGTGCATCACTGTCAACGATGGATTCCCGCGGAGTTCTATTTAACAGGTCTATCACCCTCTTATCACAAGAGGCTTTAATTTCGTGGGGAGTGCCTATTTGAATTAATTCGCGGTCACCAAGAATGGCAATCCGGTCAGCAATGGCGAACACGCTTTCCAGTTCATGAGTAACTACCACGATAGTCATCTTCATGCTTTTTTTCAACTTGATGATCAGCTCATCCAGTTCAGCAGAAGTAATAGGGTCGAGCCCTGCTGATGGTTCGTCAAAAAACAGCAGCTTGGGATCCATGATAATGGCTCGCGCCAAAGCGGCTCGCTTGGTCATGCCGCCCGACAATTCAGATGGCATCAGGTTTTCATGGGGCAGCATGTTGACCATGTCCAGTTTAATGCGTGTCATGATCTGGATAGTGTTTTCGTCCAGGTTAGTATGCTCACGCAAGGGCAATTGAATATTTTCAGCAACAGACATGGATGTAAACAAGGCGCCACCTTGAAAAGCAACGCCCATTTTCTCACGCATTTTGTACAGATCAGTCTTGGTAGCATGACAAATGTCTGTCCCCAGCATGTGGATATGACCTGAGGTGGGGGCTTTCAGGCCCAGCAAACAACGCAGCAGAGTGCTTTTACCTGCGCCACTGCCTCCCATAATGACCATGATTTCACCCTGGTGAATATCAAAGCTGATATTTTCAAGGATGCGCCGTGAGCCGAAATCCACGACGAGGTCGCGGATTTCTATGGCATTGGTAGTGGCAGTGTCCATGGAAGGGTTATTTTAAAACTGGGACTGGAATTGCTCTACATTGTCGTAGAGGGAAAACACCTGATCCAGACGAGTCAGAGTCAGCACCTGTAAGGCTGGATGGGATATGCTCAGCAGGCCATATTCCAGGTTAGTGGATTTGGCTGTCTGGAAGCCTTCTACCAGGCTGGCAATAGCAGAGCTGTCAATATAGCCAACATCGGACATGTCGATGAGCAGAGCTTTGCCGCCTTTCAATGAACCAAGAATGAGTTCCCTTAATTCTGGCGAATAATGGAGATCGATTTCCCCGCTGAGTTCCAAAACATCAAAGTCATTTTCAGAACGTATATTACTTTTCATGGTGCTATTCCAATTTCTTTTACTACAGTGATCTATCGATTCAATCTTTTTTTGCTTCAGTTTTTGTTATTATTTTTTTCATTTGCAGCACATTGCCACATCCACTGTCACAATCAATCAATTGCACTTCATCCATGATTTCATTGATGATGTGGCAACCAAGCCCACCTGGACGAATCTCTTCCAGAGGACGTGAATTCATCTCATCTTCCCGGGTCTTGCGATGGGCAAAATCTGTAAGCCGAAAAACCATACTGTCATCCTGTTTTTCAATTTCCAGGATGATATCGCCGCTTTCAACATCGCTATAGGCATGCTCAATAATGTTCATTGCAGCCTCGCCGACTGCGAGTACAACACAATTAAGCAAGTCCTCGGAAGGGCTGCAATCCTCTAGCACCTCCCTCAGTTTTTTTCTGAGAGTGCTGAGATTTTCACTTTTGGCGGGAAATTGGAACTCCAGCAGTTTTTCAGCAGTGCCCATAAGATTCCTGTTTGCTTCTTTTCTTACCACAATCTGGGTAAGGGCTTAATATTTTTTCTATCTTATTCTTGTCGTATATAACTTATAGATATTACTGCTGTGCCGCTAGAATTTCACTTTTGGCTCCATGGCTGTCTTCTATCAGCAATATGGTCAGGTCATCAAACCCGGCATCAAATCTGGAGGCCTCTTCGGCTAACTGCCTGAGACGTTCCTGGCGGGGGACATCACAGAAGCGATCAATCAGTGTGTGTAAATTCTGTAATTCATCGGGTTTATCAAGCGTTCTTGCCAGCCCTTCTGACAAGCCGTCAGTATACAAGTATAGACTGGAGCCCGCTAGAGAGAAAGTCACCTCCTCGAGAACCTGGTCTGGCATGATGCCCAGTGGCAAGGTCCTGGAATCATACTGGAGAAATTTACCTTCACTGGTTCTCTGAATAACCGGGAGGTGACCGGCGTTAGACAAGGTAACACTTCGGGTGATGGGATTGTAGATGCCGCCCACCATGGTAATAAACATACCTCTTGTGGTGTGTTCCACCAGTTCTTCATTGATAACTTCCATGATTTTTCCGGGTGACTTAATGGTTTTGCCAAGGCAGTGATACAGGCTGCTGGCCTTAGCCATCAGTAGTGCGGCATCCATACCCTTGCCACTGACGTCGCCAATATTAAAAACATACGTACCATCTGGCTGCAAAAAATAATCAAAGAAATCTCCAGACACATTTTTTGCCGCCAGATTAATACCGGCTATCGGATGCTCTTCTGTGTAAACCGGGAGAAAACTTTCCTGAATGGTGCGGGCGATTTCAAGTTCCTGCTGAACCATTTCTGATTGCACCAGTTCGGAGGCCATGCGTGAATTACGAATGGCAAGTGCTGCTGAAGAAGCCAGGATGCTGAGCAGATGTTTGTCCACTTCGCTGAACAAACCGTCAGGATTTTTTTTGCTGGGTAGTTTGTTAATGAGCTCTATGGCGCCAAGGATTTCCTTGTGAACAATGAGGGGAACGCAAAGTATAGAGCGTGTCTGGAATCCGGTTTTGTCGTCGACACCCTCAAAAAACTGGTTCGACTCCCGGGTATCCATAATCATTTGTATTTCCGATTCTTCGATGGCTTTTCCTATAATGCCGGTGTCTTTGTCAATCGTATATCCTTTTATATCTACAGGCCCGGCATTGGCCATGCAGGTCAGCTTGTCACCATCATTAGTGAGGAAGATGGAAGCTGCCTCGCAATGCATATGTTCCATCAGTTTCTTCAGGGTTAGATCAAGAGTTTCTTCAATATCGAGGGAATATTCGAAGGTCTGAATCAGATCTTCCAGGTTATCCAGCACTTCTGTAGGCAGTTTTGCTTTCTTCATAGGACTCCATGCTCGGTTCATCAGGAGCAAGGGGAAAAAGAATACGACAAATATACATCATTTATGATGATCTTGAACACTGTCAGTAACTTCAGAAATGACAGAAAACCCCTTGGTTTCGCACACTATCAAACAGGCTTCATCAAGAAATCGAGCCTCCTTTTGGCAAATAGGGGTGATTTGTTTTTTGATTGTGTTGCTGAGCATATAAACGCCCAGCTACAGGGTTATCGGCTTTCTCCAAGAAAAAACCTGAAAGAATTTGTCCAACCGGGATTTATAACCAATGACATCCTGACTCAACTTAACGGGATTGAACTTAATGACATGAGCAATCTTCCCGGCCTATTTGGTGAACTGACTACGGCCTATAATGTTACTCTGCCACTATTGCGTGAAGGCAAACCTGTAAATTTGGAATTGTCACTAGCTGAAGCCAAAACTCGCTGAATTCGTCTAAAGTTATCGATTTAGTTGCTGTAGGAGAGGCAATAAATGGTGTTTGTGCTGTTATCGCAAAGCAACATGGAACCATCCTGCATCACAACGGTAGCCACCGGGCGGCGACCTTGGGTTAAATTTCAATAATAAAGTCTTGGTAAAAAGGCTTTCTAGAGTGAAACCAGGCCGTCACTGTCGCCAAAGGTGTCCATGTCAATGTCCAGTTTGTGCATCATGGAAAGTAGCAGATTAGACATGTGGGTTCTGTCCGGATTGCGAATATGACGGTTGCCTTCGAGTTTCCCGGATGCACCGCCGGCCAGGACAACAGGTAAGGGGTCATGATTATGAGAATTAGCGTCACTCAAGCCGCTACCGTATAAAATCATTGAGTTATCCAGTAAGGAGCCTTCACCATCGGGAATGTTCTGCAGTTTGTCGAGGAAATAGGCAAACAGAGACACATGGTAATTGTTCAGCACGGCAAAGCGCGCTTTCTGATCTTCGATATTGGAATGATGGGAAAGTGTATGGAATGAATCCCTCACGCCGCTTCCCGGATAGACGGCACCACTTAATTCCTTGGCCATCAGAAAAGTGGAGACCCTGGAAATCTCTGTCTGCCATGCCAGTACTTGCAAGTCATACATTAATTTGATGTGTTCTTCCACTTCATCTGGGATGCCATTAGGTTTGTCAGGTACTTCAATCTCGTCGGTAACTTTCTCGCCTGCCTGAACAATGCGCCGTTCAATTTCGCGAATGTCAGTCAGGTATTGTTCGAGTCGAAGTTTGTCAGCCGCTGGCAGGGCTTTATCCAGTGAGTTTATCTGCTCAGTGACTGCATCTAGCAGGCTCAGTGATTGGCTGCGCCTGGCTTCGCGTTGTGCAGGGGTAGCGCCGTCTCCGAATAACTGTTCAAAAAGTACCTGGGGATTATTTTGCATCGGCAAAGGTGAATCCTCAGATTGCCAGGATATGGTGTTGCGGTACGCGCAGCTTGACCCTGCACCGCAGTTTAATGTCGCTTCTTCTATTGTCAGTTCCATTGATGGTAGAGGCGTATCCTGGTGCAGTTGCCTGGCTATGATCTGGTCAATGGTCACACCAAGCTTTGGGATTGAGCCAGTTTCTGGCTTGGCTCCACTTAGATAAGAAGCCGCAGAGCGATTGTGGTTGGCAGTGGCGCCGCCAGGACCGTAAGCGAGAGGTAAGCTCAAGTCACTGATGACATTGACGTAACGGCGGAAAGGTTCCAGCGGTTTCAGAATGTCAGTGAATTCGAAATCCTTACCAACAGTTGCTGGTGTCCATAGAGACATGGTGGCGCCATGTGGGAAATAAATCGCACCAAAACGGGTTTTTGGTTTTGGACCTTGTGCCAAAGCAGGCACCATGGAATCCAGTAATGGCAAAGCAAGAGCCGCGCCGGAGCCACGCAGAAATGTTCTGCGGGGTAGGTGTTTTTTGCTTAGGAAGTTTGCCATGTCAGGCCTCCGGAGACTCAGGTTCGGCAGTGCCTTCACGCTCTGCCAGACTATTAGTATCGCTTTTTACCCGTTTCGTAAACTGCTCGCTGGTGACTATACCCTTGACGAGCGCAGAAAATCTATAATTACCCATTTCTGCGTTCCCCATAATAGAACGAACAGTCGGCATATCAAAATACTCAAGCTCTCTGCCCAGGGCATACATCATCAATTTTTCCGTCATCGTTTCAACAAACAGATCAGAATATTCCATGAGCGCCCTGCGCAAATCAGCGGGGCCATTCATTTCGGTGCCATCCAGCAAGGTACCACTTGGATTAACGCGGGAATCGCCATCAAATTCGCGCCATTGACCTACAAGATTGAAATTCTCTAGGGCGAAACCGACTGGATCAATAACGGCATGGCAAGCACTGCAAACTGGATCGACGCGGTGCGCTTCAAGCCGTTCTCTGACTGACGTAGTGATTACAGTGGAACCGTCGCCATCCAGGTTGATCTCTACACCTGGAGGTGGCGCCGGTATTGGTGCGCTGAGCAGGTTCTCCAGAATCCAGCTGCCCCTGATCACAGGTGAAGTACGGATGGCTGTGGAAGTGACAGTCAGGATACTGGCATGCCCCAGCAAGCCACGTCGGGGACTGTCTTCAGATAGCGCTACTTTGCGGAAATAGGAACCTCTGACTCCTTCCATATCATAATGTTCAGCGAGTCGATCATTCAAAAACGTATAGTTGGCATTGAGTAACTCAGTAACCGGCAAATCCTGCTGGACAATGTTGGCGACAGCCAATAGGGTTTCCTGGATAAAGGCTTGTCTCAGGTTGTCATCGAATTCACCTTCTTCCGGTGTTACAGATTCCATGTCTCTCAGGTAAAGCCATTGACCAGCAAAGTTTTCTACCAGGGCGGCAGACTTGTCATCGGCCAGCATGCGCTCAACCTGGGACAATAATGTATCAGGATTGCCTAGCTGGTTATTGATGGCCAGTTCTAGTAATTCCTGATCGGGGATACTGCTCCAGAGGAAAAAGGACAGCCGGGAAGCCAGTTCCAGGTCACTAATAGTGTATACCTCGCCTGCTGCCAAATTGGCAGGCTCTTCTTCGAAACGCACCAGGAATCTTGGGTCGACCAATATGCGGGAAACGGCTTGCTGGATGCCGGATTCAAAGCCGCCTTCTCGAAACCCCTGCTGATAAAAGGTCATGATGGACTGTGCTTCATTTTCAGTAACTGGCCCCCTGAATGCCCGTGATGCGACATCTTCCACAATAGTTTGTGCACAGGAGGTTTGCGCATCATTCGTGGCGGGATAACAACTGAATACCTGCTGTCGGCTAGGAGTATTGCCCGGACTAATTGCATTAAACGGGCCGATAATTTCTATCCGGTTGATAGCGCCTCCAACACTGTATTCGCGGTAGATGTCATTCACTCCGCTTTTTTTGCGCAGGTCAATGATGGCTGTGGTGATGGTGTGGGGTCCCGCTGTCAGAGGAATATGAGAAAGATAACCATTATCAGTTTCCACTGATACCCCGTCGATAGTCACGTCCAGTTCGGCACTAAGCTCCTGCCCACGTCCCGCAATACGCCCGCCAATATTGATATCGTATAGGGCGTCTAAAGGAAAATAATGAGTAATTTTCATGCCTCCTCTTGTTCCTAACGGCATGCCATCCAAGTGAAGGTCCTGAGCCATTTGCGGTGGTGCGAGGTAACTGAAGGAAGATTCGGTGGCGGTCATGTCGCCTACGGCCAAACGGCTTATTTTCATAGCGGTAGAGGTATAAGCCTGGGCAAGCGCCGGAGAGAATCCCAGAGAAGACGCCATATTGTCAAAGCCTTGGCTGGAATTATCTCTGGGCAGAAGAGTATCTACGTCAATATCCAGCGCAAACAGATCGCGGATGGCATTTTTGTATTCACTGCGATTAAGCCGGTGCAGAGTAGGTGCGGCTGGTATAACCTGAACAGCGCTATCAAGTTGTTCGGCTAAGCGGTGCACAAAATCGTCCAGGCCTTGCTTGTCGGGGCGTTCTTCGCCAGGCGGTGGCATCATACCAATGCGCACTTTTTTGATCATTTTTTCCCAGGCCTGAGGTTCCTGGTCAACATGATTAAAATCCAGACCTTCCAAATCCAGACTTCCAGCCCAGTCTTCAAAGTTGTGGCATTTGACGCAGTACTGATCTATGAATTCAGGAACGTCCTGTGCTGCTGCGATTTCAATTTCCAATGGCAGAATCAATAGAAGTAAAACTATCTTGCCAGTTGTTTTCATCTTACCTGCATATTCCTTTCTTCCAGTAGTGAAGTGATTAATGCTACAGATTCCGGTTTTATCTCAGATGGATGAGTGGCCAGGAATACACCATTGGCCCATACCAGTGGGGAGCGGTTTTCGTTATCAAGTAGATCCAGCCTGGCATCGTTTTGAACCAGGAGGTTAATAATATCATTGGAACCTCGGTTGGCTGCACCATGTATAGCTGTCAGCCCCATGGAGTTGGTGTGATTCACATCCATCCCAAGTTCAATACACAACTGGACCGCCGCCAGCAGTTGCTCCGGGCTTTCGGTCCAGGTTTGTGAGACCACCCAGTTAATGCCGGCTGCAGCCATCAAAGCATTGGTTCCTGCAAATGTTTGTATATGAGGATCAGCACCATTTGCCAGCAAAAATTGCATGGCATCCATATCCCCGGCGCGGGCTGCACGGAGGAAGGGTGTCTGACCGGTGAAGTCCACCCATTCCAGAGTTCCAGTGGTGGGCAGCAAATGCAGTCGGATCGGGGGCGACTCCTGAGTGCGGGCATTCACATCGGCACCTTTATCTACCAGAATTCTGATCAGGTCCAGAATTTCATCACGGTTATTGACGTAGTTATCAAACAAGTCGTTATGGTTATACAGGTTTCGTACATTGATGGCCTCCCATAGCGGAGTGCGACCATACCAGTCAGCTTCATTGATGTATGAACCCCGTTCTATAATCAGGCGTGCGCTTGCCATGCTGTTGTTTTCTACTGCCATTAATAAGGGATTGATATAGCTGGCATCGGCAAGATGAATATCCGCGCCGTTATCCAGAAGCATCTCGACAATGTCGGTATGATCATGGCGGGCGGCATACAGAAGCGGTGTCATACCGCCTGGAATAGGGTCTCGCCTGCCTCTATCAGCAGGGGTGCCGCCGCGAATAATGCCAATACCAAATCCAAAACCACGTTGGGAGTTAGGTGCAGTCCAGTTCGGTGTTTCTCCAATGGAGGTTCTCGCATTGGAGTCGGCTCCTTGATCCAAAAGGTAATTGGCAATTTCATAATGTCCAGCTCGAGTCGCAAACATCAGAGCGGTCTGCTCAAAATGTCTGTCGCGGGCATCAATTTCAGCACCTGCTTCTGCCAGAAGGACAACAGAGTCGAGTACGCCGATTTCAGACGCACTCATCAGCAAGGTTTCCCCGCTGTGTTCCCTGGTGTTTATGTCAGCTCCCGACTGGAGGAGAAGATTAATCATGGCTGGATTGCCGCTTTGAACAGCCAGACCCAGAGGTGTTACACCATACCGGGAAGTGATGTTGGGATCCGCGCCAACTTCAAGCAGTATTTGTGTGCTTTCAATGTCACCAAGGTGCACCAACCAATGAATGGCGGGTGTATCAAACTGGCCTCTTGAATTGGGGTCAGCACCGTCTGACAAGAATTGGCGGATGGCAGGGATATCCTGATTCATCGCCGCATCGGCAAGAGTTGGCACTGTTTGCGCATTGGCATACGACAGAGGCAAAGTGACCATCAAAATTGGTAATAATAAAAGTGTTCGTATAGTAGCCATGGCGTCTCGATTCTTTCTTACAGGTCTATTCGCCTAGTGTGTCCTAGATGATGTCACAGGAGAAGAGAAAAAATTAGTCCCAAAAGAAGACTTATAACTCTGGGCTTAGGTGAAGTCAACAATTTGAGAGTTACTTAACAAATCTTTACATTTTTACTTGTTAAAAACCAATTCGTATTTTCCTTCTTCATAATTATTAAGAAGAAGTTTTTCCATCATTCTCGTGGTTAGTTGAATTATTTTGCAGCCAATCAGATAAATCGCAATTTAATTCTCCACAAGTTTTCCCCGGAAAAGACTCGACAAAATAAATCCTTCTGTCAACAATGCCTTTGACAAGCTTCCCCCGATTCTTCCAAGCAGTCCGGGGCGTAATGGTAATCAAACCGGCGGTCTGAATTCCTATGATGAATGGGGACGTCGTTATCAGCTGACTTTGAATATGAGCTTCTAAATATTCATTTGTAAGGCAATAAAAAAAACGGGGCTTCGGCCCCGTTTTTTTATTCTTTAAAAAAATTGATTCTTTTATGTTAAGCGGCTTCTTTTTTGCTTTCAGGTCTGGCAGGTTTAGTTTTGTATTTTTCCAGATATTGTTTTGCATTTTCAGTCTTGGCGATGACTTTTATTTCACTAGGATCCAATGTGTTACCTTCCTTTGACATAACGGCGGCTTTTGCCAGTGACTGGTTTTTGAATATATCTAAAAAATCAATTTCAGTCACATGGTTATCGTCAGACCAGCGGTCAGCCCATAAGTGTAGAGCAAGCATGACAGGGGAAAGCTCCCAGGCTTTTCTTCTCATTTTGTATTCCATGCGTCTGCTGCTTTCAAAAATGGGTGATTTCTTAATCAAGCCCAATTCCAATAATCGGCGCAGGCGTTTTGTCAGGACGTTCCGGGAAATGCCTAAGGCATTATGGAGTTGTTCAAATCGTCTGGTTCCTCCAAAAATCATGAATTCACGGAGTAAAAGCATGGTCCAGGGTTCACTTAAGAATTCGGAAGCATGGGAAACATTACAACTGAGTTTTTGTTTGGGCATTATAATTTCTTAGTTGATATTGGAGTCGAAGGTTTTGAAAATTACGAAATACTGATGTATATTTTAGTCTCTTTTTGGTACTAAATTCAACAAAAGACTTATGGCCTTATAAGAGAGTGGTTATTATTCTTGGGCGTCTTTAGCCGGAATGTTACCAGTTTTAAAACAGAACTGGTTAGCTGCGGGTATAAAATCAGGATTTATTCCCATCCCCTTTTGGCTATCTCTACAGCCGGGTTTTGTTCATTTGTGCTGATTGTGCAACAGTAATTATCAGTCCATATGTGATGCAGGTCTGCCATGAGCAGAAGTTATTAAGGTTAAATGAAAATTCAATCACCCTGAATTGATTTTCAAAAGTGTAACGGCAGAAATAGGAGGGCGTGATTTTTTTAAAAGGGACCAGTTTGAATTCAGAATACAGGGAAAGGTAGGGGAAATAGTGAAATTCTTGTTGATTGCTCTATCTACTACTTCAAATAAAATGGATATTTAGTTACTCTCATTTGTTCATTTACCTAAAGCCTGCCAACTATAAGGAAAAATCAATGTCATCCCGAACCCCTTTCCAGCCCGGGCGTCAGCAGTACCGCCGTGATTTTCTCAAGTTTCTTGCGGGTAGCCCCCTGCTAACCAGTTTTTCTGCCTTCACTCAGGAGATTGAAGAAACCCTTGGCGAACGGCTGACCAATCCTGATCAGGTGATCAATGTCTTCGAAATGGAAGCTGTTGCCCGTGAAAAAGTGGCACCTGCTCATTTTGGTTATCTGATTTCAGGAGTGGACAGCGACACGACTCTGCGCGCCAACCGCGAAGGGTATACCCGGTTTCAGATTCTGCCGCGCCGGCTTGTGGATGTTAGCGGGCCGACAGATATGTCAGTCAATGTTCTGGGCGCAGAAGCCAGATCACCTATTTTCCTTAGCCCTGTTGGCAGCACTGGTGGTTTTCACAGTGATGCGGATGTTGGAGTTGCAAGAGCCGCCGCAGCAAAAAACCATCACATGATTCTTTCCACTCAGGCTTCTTCCCCTATTGAAGAAGTGATTGAGGCCCGTGATGCACCTATCTGGTTTCAGTTGTATTCCACCAATCGTTGGGAATATACCGAGGCACTCCTTAGGCGGGCCGAAGCAGCTGGTTGCACGGCTGTGTGTCTGACGGTTGATTTGCCAGGTGGCCGGAATACGGAAACCTCTGCAGTACTGGCCCGTGAAGATGATCGCTTTTGTGAAGAGTGTCATTACGGTGAGGCGAAACCGATTTTTGATGGACTCGATATGCAAGGCGTGGGACTGGTGGATTCTTCCCTGACCTGGGAGGTAATCGGGCGC
The DNA here is from genome assembly GCA_029245395.1 of Gammaproteobacteria bacterium. Lineage (GTDB taxonomy): Bacteria > Pseudomonadota > Gammaproteobacteria > Pseudomonadales > Pseudohongiellaceae > Eutrophocola. Next base: position 2,853 of record JAQWPL010000029.1, on the reverse strand, counting down.
ATGAAAGAAGTGACAGACATGAAAGTGATTATCAAGGGGATAGAAGTAGGCGCTGATGCCGCATTGGCAGTGCAATATGGCGCAGATGGCATTATTTTATCCAACCATGGTGCTCGTGCTACTGATACAGGGCGCGGCACTATAGAGTGCTTGCCCGAAGTGATTAGTGCGGTAAATGGACGTATCCCTGTAATTGTTGATGGGGGTATTCGCCGCGGTACTGATGTGTATAAAGCGCTAGCTCTTGGCGCGTCTGCAGTCGGCATTGGCCGTCCCTATTGCTGGGGATTAGGCGCTTTTGGTCAGGCAGGAGTTGAACGGGTACTGGATTTACTCTATAGGGAGCTTGCCATTACCATGCGTGGCAGCGGGACACCATCGATAGCTCACATTACTCCTGATTATGTGCAAGATGCAGGATATAGAGTGCCACGAGGTACTCTTGGTCGGGAATTAATCTAATTTTTACCCGATATTCATCTGTATTTTAGAACGGGCATCTCAATGACTCAATTTAACAGAAGGGAATTTATGGCCTTGTCTGCAGGTGTAACCGCCGCCGCGGCTGTTGCGGGATCATCATCTTCTAGTGCCGCCTCTAATTCAGGCATGTTTATCTGTATGCATGGAATGACGTCCAGAGGCTTTGATTTTCGAGCCTCTATGGAAGGCTGGGCAAAAGCTGGTATTACAGCGGCCGAACCTGATCTGCCAACCGCGAAAGTCTTTGAAGATGCTAATGGACCGGGCTCCGCAAGGCGCTTGATGGATGACCTGGGAATACGCGCAGCTTCTTCCACGAATCAGCTTTTCCTGGAAGAGACCGGGCCAAGGCGCCCGCAAGCTGTTGAGGATCTCAGGTGGAAAGTTGAATTGGCTGAATCTCTGGGTGCAGACAGACTGGTAGTACCTTCTGCGGCCAATCAAAGTCATACCATGGATGATTATGACCAGGTTTTTGAGAACCTGCATGAGGCTGCAGAAATTGCCCGGCCCCATAATATTGCTCTAATGGTGGAGTTCACACGACTCTCAACATTGATCAGTACTGTGCGCACTTCGCTGGATGTGGTTCGAAATGTGAATCATCCAAACCTGAAATTCATGATTGATGTGTATCACTTCTGGGCGGGGATGAGCAAATTTGAAGACCTGGATTTGATCGAGCAAGGTGAAATCCACCACGTACATTTTGAAGATACGCCTGAACCACCTCATTTTGAAGTGGCGGAACGAATGCATCGCGCCTATCCCGGTGAAGGCGTTGCACCTTTGCAACGTATCGTCGACAAGTTAACGGAAAAAGGCTACAGCCGAGCACTGTCTCTGGAATTATTTGACCCAGTGGTGCAGAACACGGATCCGGAAGAAGTTGCTAGAAAGGGTATAGAGACTATTACGCCTTATATAACTTGAGAGACAAGAGGAAAGAGGAGGAAGGCTCGTCCAGTCAAGAATTCTGTTTGTAAGTTTCTATTTTTATTTATTTTAACAAGAATGACTCTTTTTATAACACATGCCTTGTTATTAATTTTTGTTAAAAAAAGTCTCAAAACCTAATTTTGTTTACTAATGTCTGAACGTCTGCTTTCGACCCCGAGCGGACGTTAAAAAATCTAGTTGGACGGGGGTTCAGATGATTTTCGAGTAGGATGTTTTAGCTACATCGATTGCAGCATCGACATTAACTGAACCCGATTATAATTAATATATCAATAGGTTATAAAGCCCAGTTAGGATTCCCCGCCTCTACCAAATAGTAGTATTTAAAAGTATAGGGACGTACTTGAGTTAACGTGATAGCAATATATAGTTAGACTCTTGTTTCCAAGTCAAACCATACTCATCTAGAAAGATAGAGCGAACACTGATCCGTATACGAAAACTGATCGTATAATAATTTAAATCAAAATAATCCTAATCGTATTGAATATTACCAGTGTCAACCAATTGAGTAATCTTAAAAAAGGGTTTTTATTTTTGGGTCTATTCCTTTTGGTACTCTCTGTGTTGATATCTTTATCTATCCTAATTGGATTATTCGATTTAAATCATCTTGAAGTCCTAGGTCACTCTGGACTTCGCAGTATTGCAGCAATTGCAGTTTTAGGCTGCTTACTGGCTGCAATTGGATGCCACGATGGATAACGGGAGTACTAATATGTTTAAGCAGTCTGATTTTTTCATTCTTTTAGCAGTGGCGATTTCTTTCGCGGTCTCTGCCTATCTCTGGTTCACAGGGCAACAAGAAGAAGGCCTCTTTACCGCATTGTGGGTGCCTTCAATATTGTGTTTTGGAATTTATTTTAAACTTATGGCTCTTATGGGAGGCAAGCAATGAATGCTTTAACTCTGGCCTATATTGCAATTGCTGTTTTCATGCTAATGTCGATTGGGCTTTTTCTGTCTGCTCGTGAATTTCTCAGAATTAGTGATGATCCATCTCAAATCGTAGGTGTAAAATCAGAGCAAGAAAAATCATATAGTGAGCAATAAATCAATTTAATAACAGCTCAGGGCGTTGCTTAGAGAAAAGAATCCATTGATGTTGTTTGTTCTGATTATTTTTGAACAAATATACTTATTTTGTATATGCAGCTAACAGAATTAAGTTCAATTCGATTAAACGTATATAAAGTTAGTAATAATGTATTTTATCTACTTAAGGCCCCTATCTTGGTCGAAAAGGGACTAATTTGAATGTCCGCTATTGGCCTTGATTTCAACTGATCAACGCAACACTTTAATCTTATACCAAAAAGATGGAGTGTTGAACATGAGTAATAGAACGAGAATAAAGTACACAGTTGCCCAACGGGCAGAGATATGGGATCGTTGGCAACCAGGTGAATC
>JAQWPL010000013.1 GCA_029245395.1 Gammaproteobacteria bacterium | reverse complement strand
GGCCTGGGACATCAGGCGTGCCTGTAATCCCATATGTGAGTCACCCATATCTCCTTCGATTTCAGCACGTGGCGTCAGAGCGGCTACCGAGTCAATGACGACGACATCCAGGGCACTTGAGCGGACAACCATGTCACAGATTTCCAGGGCCTGTTCCCCTGTATCCGGCTGGCTGACCAACAGATTATCCACATCCACACCCAGGGCTTCGGCATAGATAGGATCCAATGCATGCTCTGCATCTATGAAGGCGCAGGTGCCGCCTTTTTTCTGGGCCTCTGCAACTACCTGCAGAGCCAGCGTAGTTTTACCAGAGGATTCCGGCCCGTAGATTTCTACAACTCTACCCCTAGGCAGGCCGCCGATACCCAGGGCAATATCCAATCCCAGGGAGCCTGTGGAGATGGCAGGAATGGAAATACTTTCTGAGTCGCCAAGGCGCATCATGGAGCCTTTGCCGAACTGTCTTTCTATCTGGGCAAGAGCTGCTGTGAGCGCCTTGTCTTTATTAGAGTCTTTAATGGTGTCTTTAGCGGAGTCTTTGCTGGAACCTTGTTTATTTGCCATTTCCGGTTGGAATCCTTCTGGGTTTTATTTGATTGGAAAGTGATTTTATAGTGTCAATCCAGATAAAAATGCAGTTGGAATTGATTTGTTTTGATGCGATTCATTAAAGCAGATAAAGGCATTATATTCAAAATAGAAATCATTTTTTTAACATCCTTTGGGCAAATTGTTGGTGCAGAATTTTCAGATAACGTAGAATCTCTGGACACTAAAAATCGAGTTTTCCAACCGCCTTTTGAGCAAGCCTTCCACCCAGCACACCCCCATGATGCAGCAGTACTTGAAACTCAAGTCTGAGCATCCCGACGAGCTCCTGTTTTACCGCATGGGCGATTTTTATGAGTTGTTCTATAAGGACGCTGAGAAAGCCTCGAAACTGTTGGACATCACGCTGACTGCCAGGGGTAAATCTTCAGGCACACCTATTCCCATGTGCGGCATCCCCTACCACGCCGCCGACCGTTATCTGGCAAAACTAGTGGATGCCGGAGTATCAGTAGCCATCTGTGAACAAATTGGCGACCCGGCAACCAGCAAGGGGCCAGTCGATCGCAAGGTAGTTCGCCTGATTACACCCGGTACGCTCACTGACGAGGCTCTCCTCGTTGAGACACGCGACAATTTGCTACTAGCACTGTTTACCGAAAATTCAGTGTTCGGGCTGGCCACACTGGATATCAGTTCAGGACGCTTTTTTGTACTCCAGGTCACTGATGAAGCAGCTATGATTAGCGAAATTCACCGGATTGATCCTGCTGAAATCCTGGTGCCTGATAGCCATGATTTACCGTCTGAAATAGCCAACCATAGCGGCCTTCGACCTAGACCAGGCTGGGAATTTGATCTGGACACTGCAACCAGAACACTGACAAAGCAATTCAATACAGACTCGTTGGAAGGTTTTGGTTGCGCCCACCTGGATTGTGCTGTCCAGGCTGCAGGGTGTCTGCTGAATTACGCCAGGGAAACTCAGCAGACCGAGCTTCCTCACATCCAATCACTGCGTGTCGAACATACTGATGACAGCCTGATCCTGGACAGTATCAGTCGGCGTAACCTAGAAATTGATAGGAATCTGGCTGGCGGCACGGACAATACCTTGTTAAGTATCCTGTCGCGTTGTGCTACACCAATGGGTACACGCTTACTCAGCCGTTGGTTGCACCGACCTATTCGAAATCATCAACAGATCAGGCTTCGCCAGCAAGCTGTCAGTACACTGGTAAGCAATTATGTTTTCGAGGCTCTGCAGGAAAACCTCAAACCAGTGGGCGATTTGGAACGCGTACTATCCAGAATTGCCCTGCGCAGCGCCAGGCCTCGAGATTTGTCCAACCTGCGTTCTGCACTGGAAGTATTACCTTCGTTGCAAGCTCAATTGAACGAACTAGACACACCAAGACTCCAGTCTCTTGCCGAAAATATATGCCCCTACCCTGTTTTATCGAAACTTCTCGCAAAAGCCATTTGCGAAAATCCTCCCGTGGTTATCCGGGAAGGAGGCGTTATTGCCGATGGTTACGATGATGAGCTCGACGAGCTGCGTCAGCTCAGCAGTAATGCGGGAGAATTTCTGTCGAAACTGGAAATCGAGGAAAAATCCCGTACCGGAATTTCCACGCTTAAAGTGGGTTACAACAGAGTCCATGGTTATTACATTGAAATCAGCAGGCTACAGTCAAACGTTGTTCCAGCAGACTATATTCGCCGCCAGACGCTTAAAAATGCAGAACGCTTTATTACTCCGCAACTGAAAGAGTTTGAGGAAAAAGCCCTGAGTGCCAGAAGCAAATCCCTGGCCAGGGAAAAACAACTTTATGAAGCATTGATAGAATCCATTGCCCAGGATTTACCTGCGCTGCAGCAAACTGCATTCTGCCTAAGTGAGTTGGATGTGCTATCCAATTTTGCAGAGCGCGCTGGTGTGCTGGATCTGAATTGTCCGGAGTTCACTCAGGACCCAGGCATTGAAATCAGCCAGGGACGTCATCCCGTTGTTGAACAGGTGATGGAGGATCCCTTTGTAGCCAATGACATTCGGCTTGGACCAGATTCAAGCATGCTGATGATCACCGGCCCGAATATGGGGGGCAAATCCACTTACATGCGCCAGACTGCCCTGATAGTACTCCTGGCTCATACCGGCTGTTTTATCCCCGCGGCCAGCGCTCGTATCGGCCCGGTAGACAGGATATTCACTCGGATTGGCTCATCGGACGACCTTGCGGGAGGGCGTTCTACCTTCATGGTAGAAATGACCGAGACTGCAAATATTCTTCACAATGCAACGTCTTCCAGCCTGGTGCTGATGGATGAAGTCGGCAGGGGCACCAGTACTTTCGATGGCCTTTCCCTGGCATGGGCAAGTGCCGTATACATTGCTTCGGAAATCAAGGCATTCACACTCTTTGCCACGCACTATTTTGAACTAACCGCCCTGCCTGATTTGTACCCAGGTATTAGTAATGTCCATTTGAATGCCACTGAACATGACAAGGGAATTGTCTTTCTTCATTCTGTGGAACCAGGCCCTGCCAACCAGAGTTATGGCTTGCAGGTCGCACAGCTGGCAGGCATTCCTGCCCAGGTTATTACCAGAGCACGTAAAAAACTGGGGCAACTGGAACAGGATGACAACAAATCTTCTGCAGGAATCTCACCATCTGGACAAGGACAAGCCGAACTTTTTATTTCCAAGCCAGATCACCCAGCCGTCACCATGCTGCAGGATATCAATCCGGATAACCTCACGCCAAAACAGGCTCAGGACATGCTTTACCGCCTCAGAGAATTGCTGGATGATTGAGCAATTTTTTGGTAAGTCCTGATTTACTACAATAAGGGCTATAAGGTAGAATAACACCCGTTAAACAAGGGGCTTACAGCCCGTATAGCAGCAACAGTAACAGCGCAACATCAGTTAAAATAGCGGAAGCAACAGGAGTAAGAAAATGACCTTTATAGTGGGTGAAAACTGTATTAAATGTAAACACACCGATTGTGTAGAAGTCTGCCCTGTTGACTGTTTTTATGAAGGCCCCAACATGCTCGTCATCCACCCCGATGAATGTATCGACTGCGCTCTTTGCGAACCAGAGTGCCCTGTGGATGCCATCTATGCCGATGATGAATTACCGGAAGATCAAAAGGAATTCCTCGAGCTTAACGCTGAACTCAGCGAAAAGTGGGAGGTCATCACGGAAATGAAGGACGCCCTCCCGGATTCCGAGGAATGGGCTAATAAACCAAACAAACGTGAGCACCTTGATATGGGCTAATTACCCGGTTATTTCTGTTCCTGTTAATAGCCCCGGCAAATAGCCTCTACTAAGTTAGTCCCTGCTAACCAGTATTTCCAGGTTCAGGCCTTCCTTTTCAATCAGACATCTAAGTTTTTTCAGGCCTTCAATCTGAATCTGCCTGACACGTTCACGGGTTAACCCTATTTCCACGCCAACATTTTCCAGAGTCTGCGGCTCATAACCTCGCAATCCAAAACGGCGCGCAAGAATTTCACCTTGTTTTCCTGTCAGACAATCAAGCCAATTATCCAGGCTTTCAAATATGTTGCTCTCCTGCAAACTTACTGCAGGATCCCTTTCAGGCTCATCCGGAAGCACATCCATTAGCGTAGATTCATTATCTCTGGTCAAGGTGATATCAGCCGATGTAGTTGAGCTGTTATGCCGCATAAGTTTCTTAACCTGTTTCACCGTTATGCCGCAACGGTGAGCAATTTCATCATCAGTGGGCTGACGATTCATTTCATCATACAAATCACCAATGACTCGCAGGCATGCATTTAACTCTTTCATGACATGAATCGGCAGGCGGATGGTACGCGCCTGGTTCATCAGCGCGCGATCGATACTCTGCTTGATCCACCAGGTCGCGTAGGTGGAAAATCGGTAACCCAGTTCCGGATTGAATTTTTCAACTGCCCTGATCAGCCCCAGATTACCCTCTTCGACAAGATCCAGGAGTGCTAGTCCGCGATTCAGGTAGCGTTTGGCATTATTCACAACCAAACGCAAATTAGCTTCTATCATTCGGTTTTTGCTGAGCCGATCTCCGGCCACTACCTGTCGTGCCAGGGCAAGCTCTTCTACAGCAGTGAGCAAACGGGTGCGGCCAATTTCGTTGAGGTATCGGGTCGTAGAGTTAGACGTACTTGATGGTGCTGCAAGTTTACAACCAGGTTTTAGTCTGTCACGGGCAACATCCTTGACTGCACAAGCAAGTAATTTTTTTTGGCCTGAATTATCTTCATCACCATTTGATAAATTTTTGTCAGATTCAGACGCTTTTAATTGCTTATCAGGAGGAAAAGCAGGAGTGGATTGTGGGAAAGTGGTTTTGTTTTGTGAGGATTTACCATTGCTCATATTTAAGTCCTTTTAAATATAGTGTTTTGGTTTGGATTTATAGTTTCTTCATTCACTCTCCACGCAAATGCAATCCACGAATTCAGTATACACCGAAATCTTTTGCTGTCGACTTGACGAACCTTTTATGAATTTGGAGGTAAATATTCAAGCGGATCCACCGGACTTCCTTCAAGACGAATCTCAAAATGCAGCATGTCCTGATCAATACCGGTTGATCCCAGTTCAGCTATTTTTTCACCGCGGGAAACTCTGTCACCCTCACTTACCAGCAGCGCACTATTGTGAGCATAGGCACTGAGAAAAAGATCGTTGTGCTTGATTATGACGAGGTCGCCATAACGCAGTAGTCCACTGCCTGCGTAGACCACTTCACCATTGGCAGCAGCCACAACAGACTCTCCTTTTTGCCCGGCTATATCTATACCCTTGTTCTCCACACCCGCAGCCGAAAAGCGGCCGATAATGCTGCCTTGCGCTGGCCAACCCCAGCTTACCGGGCCCTGCTGAACCCTTACTGGATTAACCTGGACCGGCGAAGGAGCATCGTTAGTAGTACTGCTACGAGTGGATGAAGGTGCCGGTCTTGCTTGCGCTACTCGAGATGAAGTATTTGGAGAGCCAGCTGGTAGCTGACGGCTGGAAGCTGGCGGCTGACTTACAGGCTGAGCCCGGGGATCCACGTTCAGTATCTGCCCAGGAATGATGATATAAGGCGAGGCCAGATTATTAACACGGGCCATTTGTAAAAAATCCAGGTTATAAATCCAGGCTACTGCATACAGAGTTTCACCTTCGTTGACTCGATGTATCCGGTCACTATCCAGGAAACGGGGTTCATCAATATCTGCAACCGGTGACTGATAGGCGCTCATGCACCCTGTCATTAAGAACAGGAGCACCATTACGTTTTGTTGGAAAAGACGATGCGCCATTTTCAATAATCAGCCTGACTCACTACCGGGTTTGTTGCCTGCGACATATTCAAGCAATAAAACGATTCCAATCCCGCAAGCAACCAGAAGCAGGCCTACTAGTGGTGAAAAGGCTACGCCTGTCAGCTCTGCATATGTTCCAGGCCAGGTATGCTGATAACTGGTAAAGGCATGGGCTTGGAGACTGACATCTCTGGCGACACGCCACGGCCAGAGCAGGTATAGGGAACCAGCAAGCATTCCGGTCAGTGCCGACAGAGTCAGGTCATGATGCTGATGTAGTAGCCAGGAAAGCAGCCTTGAAAACAACATAAGGCCACACAGGCAACCGCTGACAAACACGATAATGACCGGCCAGTTGAACCCTGTCAGTGCTTCGAGTACTGAACCGTAAACTCCAAGAAGAATGAGAATAAAAGCGCCTGATACTCCAGGCAGTATCATGGCGCAAATGGCAATGGCACCACTAATAAAATAATACATCAGGTTGTTATTGGCAGCGGCTATTGGCAAGTTAGCCAATAGCAGAGCAAGACTCATGCCTGACAGAAACAGCAGAATTGCAGGCAGATTCCAGCGGCTAATATTCCTCGAGACAAAATACAGGGATGCCAGTACCAGCCCTGCAAAAAAAGCCAGTAAAAAAGGCAGATAGTTTTCCATCAACCCAAGAATGAGTCTGCCCAGTATCAATAAAGAGCAAAGAATGCCTGTCATCAAGGTCAGCAGGAAATCACCCTTACAGTAGCGCCAGGCGGCCATGAAACCTTCCCGCTTCCACACCACTAGTACATGCCAACCCAACGATTTAATGGCATCCACTAGTTCTTCATAAATGTTAGTGATCAAGGCAATAGTGCCACCGGAGACACCGGGAACAGAATCCGCTGCACCCATGGCCATCCCCTTGAGGAAAAGTTGGAATCGAGTTCGATTCACCGACCACCCTCCTCCAGGATCTTGAGCAGTGAAAAGCTAATTTTCCACCCCTCCCAGCAACGGGACAAAGCGTACAGATTCAAGTGTTTCATCACTGATTTTGTCCTTTTCCTTCCGATATAGTTTCAATTCCTGAAACTCCCTGCCACCAACTGGTATCACCAGCACGCCCCCTTCCTGTAATTGATCCAATAAAGCCTGAGGTACCTCACTCGCAGCAGCGGTTGTAATAATGCAATCAAATGGGGCATGCCTGGGCCAACCTTTGTTTCCATCTCCACAATGGAGGCTGACGTTGCGGATTTTTAGATCAAGTAATCTGCTCCTGGTCTTTTCCAGCAGTGGCCTGATTCGCTCAATGCTATAAACATGTTTTACATGCTGGGCAAGTATCGCAGTTTGGTAGCCACAGCCCGTTCCGATTTCCAGGATCCGCGCCTCTTCTGGCGCGGCATTCAAAATGGTTTCGGTCATCCGGGCAACAATATAGGGTTGGCTGATAGTCTGGTTAAAACCAATAGGCAGGGCGACGTCTTCATAGGCTCGATGTGATAAAGCTTCATCAATAAACAGATGTCGTGGCGTAGTGCGCATGGTTTCCAGAACATCAATGCGTTGAATTCCCTGTTCAATTAACCTGTTTACCAGGCGCTCCCTGGTTCGCAGTGAAGTCATTCCTATACCTTCCAACCTACGGGTGTTCATCGCAATACACTCTCCGATTTGTTTTCAGGTATCTCAAAGTCATGAATTTTCTTATTCACTTTTATGACCGAGTATAGCTGAGGCCATTTTTTCAGTAGAAACTGCATTGAGTTCCTTGAGAACCTTTGTGTGGGTCATGTCGGCGTGAATCGGAGTGATCGAGATATATCCATTTGCCACCTCGTGAAAATCTGTGCCTGGTGTATCTTCTACTGGCCCACCTGCCTTGCCAATCCAAAAGACTGTTTTACCCCTGGGGTTTTCAGTGCGCACAGGGTTTTCACTTTTCAACCGTCTGCCCAGCGTGGTGAATTTTAACCCTTTGATTTTATCTGGCGGGAGATCGGGAATATTGATATTCAATACTGTTGCTTCAGGCAGACTCAACGATTCAAGAAGTTTCATCAATTCCAGAAAGATCCCTGCTGCTGGATTGAAGTCCACTTCGATCTCTTTAGGTTTGCTTGTCACAAGTGAGATAGCAATCGCAGGTTGCTTAAGAAAACGTCCTTCCATAGCAGCAGCCACAGTGCCTGAGTAAAGCACGTCATCACCCATGTTGGCCCCGTAGTTGATGCCGGAAATTACTCTATCCGGTTCCGGGAAATAGATGCCTGATGTCCCCAAATGAATACAGTCTGTGGGCGTACCATTAACGCCAATAGTTTGTTCATCGTGCCTTTCTACTTGCAGAGGTCGATCAAGAGTAAGGCAGTTACTGACACCTGAGCGGTCATAGGAAGGGGCGATAATATGGAGTTCCGCTACAGCGGACAAAGCCTTAGCCAGTGCAATCAAGCCTGGCGCCCTGACACCATCATCGTTGGAGAGCAGAATAGTCATAGTCCTTGTGCTTCCACCATTTCCTGTAAAACACTAGTTGCATAGGTGCCTTTTGGCAGTGTGAATTCTATCACCAGACACTTATCATCAGCAGGCGTAATCCTGAAATTTTCAGGCACCAGTCTGAGAGATCTTCGTTCCTGTTTCAGACCCGCTTTGCCCAGACCCTCAGCAAACGCCGTAAAATTTTCCAGAAGGGATTCTTCCAGACTCCGGGCTTCCTCTGCAGTCCCCAACAAACCTGCACCCCATAAAGGACCGGTAGGATGGATATCCAGTGCATTTAACCTGGACAGAAGATCCGGATCACCCTGCTCTGATTTGAAAATGCTGGCAGAACCTGCAAGAGCCATAACATCACCTGGAAGAGTATGGTTCCAGTTTCCAGACTGGACGCGCAAAGCAAGAACTTGATTGAACATAAAGGCCCTGGCAGCAGATAAATATAATCCGCGCTGATAACGGGAACTCCTGGCAAGCGAACCAGCAAAAAGAGCCTCAGCCTGCTTCAGGTTTTTGCCGTCATGACCAAAGCGCTGTTTACCGAAATAATTAGGTACACCTTTGGTTTGCATGACAGCAGTTATTTTGGCCAGCGCTTCCTCTGCCACAGTCACATTTCTCAGTGTTATCGTAAAATGATTGCTGCGGTGGCTTCCTCGGCGCAATTTACGCGCATTGCGTTTCTGACTGAGTAACTCCAGCCCTTTCACATCTGCCAGGGCATCATCCTGAAGATCAGACTCAATTGGAATACTGAACCATTGCCTTGTAACTGCCAGCCTGTCTTTGAGACCAGCATAACCAATGTTTTCCTGTTTGGTTCCGGTGAGCTTTGCCAGTTGTCGGGTTACATCAGCTGTATTCAAACCCGTTTTTTCAATCCATACCCATAAATGCTCACCCTCACCAGTCAGTTCAAATCCAAGGTCTTCTTCAACCTGGAAATCCTCTGGCTGGCTCTTGAATTCAGCACGAGCACGGTCTAACCCATGCGCAAGTGGAAGCTCAAGAGAATACTCAGACATTATGAGATCGGGGCAAGTTCTAAGCCTTGGTAAGCAGGACAGTAGAAAAGACAGCAATTCCTTCCTGACGGCCAGTAAAACCCAGGCCTTCACTTGTAGTGGCTTTTATACTGATCTGATCAATGCCAACCTCAAGAACATGGGAAAGGGATTCACGAATCTGTTGTGTAAAAGGAGACAATTTAGGCGCCTGGGCAACGACAGTAATATCCGCATTCCCCAACTCCCAGCCTTTTGTTTTGATCATTTTCATGACTGATTCCAGCAAGGCGAGACTGCTGGCATTTTCGTAAAGGTTATCCGTATCTGGAAAATGCTTACCTATATCTCCAAGGGCAAGTGCACCCAAAATAGCGTCCATCAGGGCATGAGTGAGCACATCACCGTCTGAATGAGCTTGTAATTCATACCGGTGAGGGATTTCCACGCCACCCAGAATTATCACTTGCCCTTCTACAGATGTTTCGGAGAAACGATGAATATCTACCCCATTGCCAGTGCGAATCTTAGTCATGGCCCGACCTGTTAATAAAGAATTCTGCGAGGAGGAGATCTTCCTTGTGGGTGATTTTGATATTGTCCGCCCCCCCTTCAACACATTGTATAATGTGGCCAGCATGCTCCATGGCATGTGCTTCATCTGTAATGGCGATATTGTCTTCCAAAGCCTTTTCCAGAGCCGAGCGCAAAAGTCCATAGCGGAACATTTGGGGGGTTGCTGCAAGCCGGTATGCTTCCCTTGGCACTGTCATTTCCACCATGTTGTCACTAGCAATTTTCTTCAGCGTTTCTGTGACAGGAGTAACCAGCAAACCGCCTGTGTCACACTCAGAAAGCGTTTCCACAAGAGCGTGAATATCTTTGAGACTAACACATGGCCTGACAGCATCGTGCACTAGTATCCAATCCGTCTCCCTTGCTTGCCGGGCAATAGAATGTAGTCCATTTAATACGGAATGTATCCGCTGCGCACCGCCAGTGGTTGTCATCAAAGTGTTATTTAAATTGATATTTAGTGCTTGCCACCAGAGGTCGTTTTCACCAAGCACAACAATGATCCCTGCAAGAAACTCAAGCTTATCGATCCTTTCCAGGGTATGTTCCAGAATGCTTTTCCCAAGGATTTGTTGATACTGTTTGGGAACATCCGCTTGAGCTGTCTGCTGCATGCGCCTGCCAATGCCAGCAGCCGGGACAATGGCCCAGAATTGCTCATTATTATCGTTCATTGTTTTTCAGAAACCGGCGCCTCTTTAGTCTCTTCTTTAGGTTCAACGATCATGTAGAATGTTTCGCCTTCCTTGATCAGGCCCAGATCTTCGCGTGCCATTTCTTCGACAGCATCAGTACCATCTTTCAGGGCATCAACGTCAGTGAGTAATTCACCGTTGCGACTTTGAAGTTCTTTATTTTCTGCTTCCTGAATAGTTATTGATTCATTCAGACGGGATATTTCAGCGATACTGCCAGAACCAGTCCACAGACGAATCTGAAGTCCCAGAATGATCACTACCAACAAGCCCTGAAGTATACGCATGTTTTACCAATGCTTAGAAAGTATCCGGGAGCTCGCAAACCTTCTTAATTCCCCGGTTTAGCGGTTAAACTCACTCCGTCCTTTGTACAAGGCATCTTTGCCTAATTCTTCTTCAATCACCAGCAAACGATTATATTTCGCCACACGGTCAGAGCGACACAGCGAGCCTGTCTTGATTTGGCCCGCTGCAGTAGCAACTGCCAGATCAGCTATGGTTGTATCTTCCGTTTCACCGGAGCGATGAGAAATAACAGCCGTATAGTTCGCCGCTTTTGCCATGTGGATAGCTGCCAACGTCTCTGTCAGTGTGCCTATCTGGTTAAACTTGATCAGGATGGAGTTTGCTACACTTTCTTTTATGCCGCGTTCCAGGATAGCCGTATTCGTCACAAAGAGGTCATCTCCCACCAACTGCAATGTGCCTCCCAGTTTTTCTGTCAGGATAGACCAGCCAGCCCAGTCACTTTCATCCATCCCGTCTTCTATTGAAAGTATTGGATATTGACGGCTAAGATCAACCAGATAATCTGCAAACTCTTCACTGGAAAAGGCACGGCCCTCCCCACTCAGATCATACTTTCCATCCCGGTAAAACTCTGAAGCCGCGCAATCGAGCGCCAGGTAAATATCTTCGCCCATTTTCAAACCGGTTGATTCAACCGCCTCAATAATGGCATCCAGGGCCGCCGCATTGGAGGGTAAGTCTGGCGCAAATCCGCCTTCATCACCAACAGCAGTGTTCAAGCCCTTACTGTTAAGTACCGATTTCAGAGCATGGAATATTTCTACACCGTATCTGAGCCCTTCCCGGAAACTACTGGCACCCACTGGCTGAACCATGAACTCCTGGATGTCCACATTGTTATCGGCATGCTCGCCACCATTAATGATATTCATCATTGGCACCGGCATGGAATAGTGTCCGGTGGAGTTTGCATCTGGTAAACCTCCGATATAGGCATATAAGGGCTGTTTCTGGGATTGCGCTGCTGCTCTGGCAGTTGCAAGAGATACTGCCAGAATGGCATTGGCTCCTAATGTGCCTTTATTTTCTGTTCCATCCAATTCGATCATGGCGCTATCAACGGCTGTCTGTTCCAGGGCATTCATGCCCTTTAACGTGTTCAGGATGTCATTATTAGCAGCCGCTACAGCCTTCAGAACGCCTTTTCCGTTATAGCGTTGTGGATCTTTATCACGCAGTTCCAGGGCTTCCCTTGAACCGGTAGACGCACCGGAAGGCGCAAAGGCAATGCCAGACTCACCACTGCTGAGTATAACTTCTGCCTGGACGGTTGGATTCCCCCGTGAATCCAATACTTCACGGGCTTTGATATCGGCTATTTCTGTCATGGTTGTCCTGGGGTTGAAATTAGAATGGTTCGAAATGAGGAGCTAGGTCGAGAACTCATGCGGTGTCAATGTCATCCTGTGCTTTTACCAGCACATCAAGTTCCTTCATTTGTTCAAGAAAAGGTTTCAGTTTATCCAGTGGCAAAGCACAAGGGCCATCACATTTTGCCTTTGAGGGATCGGGATGGGCCTCAATAAACAAACCAGCAATTTTCTGCGCTAACCCGGAGCGTGCCAACGTAGTGACATCTTTACGCCTACCACCAGCACTACTGGACTGTCCACCAGGCAGTTGCAATGAATGAGTTACATCAAACAGTAATGGATAACCAAAGTCTTTCATGATTGGAAAACCCAGCATATCAACAACCAGATTTTTGTAACCAAAACTTGTGCCTCTTTCAGTCAAGATCAGTTGACTGTTTCCTGCCTCTTCGAATTTTTGCAGAATATTGCCCATTTCAGCAGGAGATAAGAACTGGGCTTTTTTAATATTGATCACTTTCCCGGTTTTTGCCATGGCCTTAACCAGGTCGGTCTGGCGTGACAGGAATGCGGGTAGTTGCAATATGTCCACAATTTCGGCTACTGGTGCGGCCTGATGAGGTTCGTGAATATCAGTAATTAGCGGTACATTGCAGGAGCTTTTAACCTGCTCCAGAATTTTCAGGCCAGCTTCCAGACCAGCTCCTCTATAAGAACTGACAGATGAGCGGTTTGCCTTGTCAAACGAAGCTTTGAAAATAAAAGGGATGGCAAGTGACTTACAAATGTCAGCAAAGGTCTGGGCAGTTTCCAGCGCGAGACTCTCACTTTCGAGCACATTGAGGCCGCCAATGAGCACCATTGGGGCATCATTGGCTATGCTGATATCGCCGACCTGAATTGTTTGCGTCATGGATTGCAAGCCGACTGGTTAACTGTTTGCAGCCGTTGTCGGCATCGGTGTCGGAGCACTAACCTGATCGTGTCGGTTAATAGCAGCCATGATGAAACCGGTAAACAATGGATGTCCGTCTCTGGGTGTGGAAGTAAATTCCGGGTGGAATTGGCAAGCCAGAAACCAGGGATGTTCAGTAATCTCTAGGACTTCCATCAGGCTATTATCCATGGATTTTCCGGTAAAACGCATGCCATTTTGTTCCAACCGCTCAACATAATTATTATTGACTTCATAACGGTGCCTATGCCGCTCTACAATAACTTCTTTTTGGTAGCAATTTCGGGCAATTGAGTCTTCTTCAAGGCGGCACTCCTGTCCACCAAGTCGCATAGTACCACCCAGTTCGGAATTCTCATCTCTGACTTCCACACTGCCTTCAGTATTTGTCCATTCGGTAATGAGTGCAATGACTGGTTCTTTGCATTTCTTTTCAAATTCTGTGCTGTGTGCACCCTCAAGGCCAAGAACATGACGGGCATATTCTATGACAGCAACATGCAAGCCCAGGCATATGCCCAGATATGGAATGTTGCGCTCCCTGGCATACCGGACAGTGGCAACCATGCCTTCAATTCCCCTTTCTCCAAAGCCGCCAGGAACAACTATGGCATCGATGCCGTCAAAAATTTCTTCCAGTCCGGTTTCTGTAATATTATCCAGGGTTTCTGAATCGATATAGGTCATATTGACGCGGGTTTTAGTATAAATGCCGGCATGCTTGATGGCTTCAATCAGGGATTTGTAGGCATCCAGCAGATCCATGTATTTACCTACCATGGCAACATTCACATCCCGCTCAGGTTCCAGACAGGCCTGCACAACTCTTTCCCATTCAGCCAGATCTGCCGGCGGGCAGTCCAGATGAAAGCGCTTCAGAATGTGCTCATCTATACCAGTGTTGTGGAGTATCAGTGGGGCTGAATAAATGGTCGCTGTATCCTGTAGCGATACTACAGCTGGGAGTTCTACATTGGTGAACAAAGCAATTTTCTTGCGCGCCGCTTCAGGTAACTCATGATCAGAACGGCATACCAGAATATCCGGCTGGATACCGATAGAGCGCAAATCCCTGACACTATGTTGTGTGGGTTTGGTCTTGGTTTCACCGGCGGTTTTGATATAAGGTACCAGGGTCAAGTGCAAGAATATCGCTCGTTCTGAACCCAGTTCCACTTTCATCTGCCGCACAGCTTCCAGGAAAGGTTGCGATTCGATATCACCAACAGTGCCACCAATTTCCACGAGTGCCACATCTGCATCACCCGCTCCGTCCAGAACACGAGCCTTGATCTCATCTGTTATATGCGGAATGACCTGAATGGTCGCACCAAGGTATTCCCCACGGCGTTCCCTCTTGATCACTTCCTCATAAATACGCCCCGCAGTGAAATTATTTTTTTGGGTCATGGTAGTGCGAATGAAACGCTCATAATGGCCAAGATCCAGATCAGTTTCAGCACCGTCTTCAGTAACAAAGACTTCGCCATGCTGAAACGGGCTCATGGTGCCGGGATCAACATTAATATAGGGATCAAGTTTGAGCATGGTCACGTTAAGACCACGAGCTTCTAGGATTGCGGCAATAGAGGCGGAGGTTATCCCTTTGCCAAGGGAGGATACTACACCACCGGTAATGAAAATAAATCGTGTCATTAAGGCCCATCAGTCAGTGTTTCTGATGGAACTGCACAGTACCAGAGTGACCTAATAACCACAATGTAAATCTGGTCTGTCCCATTGAATTCTGTATATTTTTTTATCGCTACCGGGCATTTTTTTTAATTGCCAGTCTTCGCAAATAAACAGGTCCCCAACAGCCATCAACTCCCCTGCCTGATAAATAAGCGGTACCTTATCGCGAAGCCACGGCGGGACATGGTAATCCTGGAGGGTTTTTTTCAGCGACCGTGTTTTTCTCCCGCTCGGCTTGGCTTTCTCACCCCCTTTCCTGAAATGTATTTCCAGGATGCCAGCCGGAAAGGCAAATCCTTCATTTTCAGTTTCTTTCAATGCCAGGGTGCCCATATGACAAGGTAGCTCTAGATCCAGCGTCGGCTTCCATGTCATGCTATCTGTTTTGTCCACCTCGGGGGCAACTACCCTGAGATAGATTCTGTCTGCGAAACGCCTGACTTCTGCCATTGTCTCTCCTTTTTTCCAGGAAACTACTGGCATCGCGTCATCAGCGGCAGGTATTAACTCCGATAGAATTTTTTCCCCAACGTAATAATCGGGTGCTGGTATAGCGTTTACTGATTCGTGGTGCAAAAACCAGCTGCGCAAAATATTTCGCTGCCTTATTGGAGAATAGCTTAACAATGCTGGTATCGAGATTCGATACGCTTTCTCTTGGACTGTTGTCAGGTCCTGAAGCCCCAGCTCCAATTGCAACTGCTGACTTTCCTCGGCCAGATGGGCAAGCCGCAGCCAGTTTTTACGATATCCAGGCCAGCGCTCTTCCAATTGAGGCAGTACAACCTGCCTGAGGAAATTTCGGTCTAAAGCAGTATCTGTGTTACTGACATCCTCGACCCATTTGAGCTGTGCTTGATCTGCGTAAATTTTCAAGTCCTCACGGCTAATTCCAACAAGAGGTCGAATGAGTTTGCCTTTGCCAATGGGGCGTTGTTGCCTGATGCCTGCAAGTCCACGTAATCCAGTTCCTCGCATGAGCCGGAACAACATGGTTTCCATCTGGTCATCCAGATGATGGGCAGTTAACAGGTATTCTCCCTCCTCTAAACTCTGTTCAAATGCCTCTAACCGCGCTTGTCTGGCCGCATCTTCTATCCCTCTTCCTGACTGCTCAACACTAACGCTAATGGTTTTCAGGGAAACAGACAGTGCTTTGCAGGTCTTCTGGCAATGACTGACCCAGTTATCTGCATCAGCATTCATGCCATGATGCACATGGACTGCCCTGACCTCGCCATTAAACTCACCTGAGTCACGCAGTGAACATAGCAAATGCAACAAGACATGGGAGTCCATACCACCACTATAGGCAACCAGACAGTGGCATTCATTGCCAGGCAGACTGGCAAGGAGGCTTTGTGGTGATAGAGGGGATGGAGTTGTCTTGGCCATAGGCATTTGCCGTGTTGCCACTACTTGAGGTTACTGGGAACTGCCATGACTCATAAGGCGTTTATAACGACGCTGCAGCAAAGCATCAGTGTCCATATTGCTAAATTGCTGAATTTGCTCAAGCAATTTCTCCCTGATGCGTACTGACATTTGCCTGACATCCCGGTGGGCGCCACCAAGAGGCTCTTCGATTGTAGTGTCCACAATACCAAGTTCCTCCAGGCGCTCAGAGGTAACTCCCATCGCCTTGGCCGCATCCGCTTTATGATCCGCGGATTTCCAAAGAATGGTGGCACAACCTTCTGGGGAGATCACAAAATAGGTCGAATACTGGAGCATATTCAAATGGTCACAAACACCAATAGCGATGGCGCCACCCGAATTACCTTCACCAGTAACAGTTGCAATGATAGGGGTTCTTAAACGCGACATGATAGCTAGGTTTTCTGAAATGGCTTCGTTGATTCCCCGGGCTTCTGAATCAATACCAGGATATGCACCTGGAGTATCTATAAAGGTCAGTACAGGCATCTTGTAACGTTCTGCCAGCAGCATCAGGCGCCTGGCCTTGCGGTACCCTTCTGGCTTAGGCATACCAAAATTTCTTTTTACTTTTTCGGAGGTACTACGGCCTTTCTGATGGCCAATGAGCATGACCGGATATTTATCCAGATAGGCAACGCCGCCAATCAGCGCCTGATCATCGGCAAATAACCTGTCTCCGTGAAGCTCATCAAACTCTGTAAAAATATACTCAATATAATCTTCGGTATAAGGCCGCAGTGGATGCCTTGCCAATAATGAGACCTGCCAGGGACTCAGCGAGGAGAATATTTTCTCAGTCAGTTTGTGACTTTTATCCTGCAGCTTGACAACTTCTTCACTGATATTGAGTTTATTGTCTGCACCTACAAGCCGCAGCTCATTGATTTTGACCTCAAGATCGGCGATGGGTTGTTCAAATTCCAGATAATCAGGGTTCATTACTTCAGTAGAAAGTTCGTTGGATTTTGAGTGTAAAGTCAGTATTTTACTACTGATCAGGGTTTATTGAGAGTTAATTGGTGGTTTATTAATAGTTCACTGTTATATGGCCTGTACCGTATTGTTGCCGGAGTTTGTGTAGCAACTCATCTTCTACCTGTACTCGCCATTGTTTACCCAACACAATACTGCCTTTAACCCCTTCCCCTACATAGTTAACCACGACATCGCAGGATTTGTCTGAGCCATTAATTTCCTGCTCTGGGCAGCTGTATTCGGACAGTATGTTCTGCAAAATGTGCAGGGATTCTACAGGCAAATTTTCATGTTGCAAATTCAGCGTGATATTTCGCACATAGTGTTGGCGAGCTTCTTTGAAAAGAGTGACTTTTCGAGCACGAACTTGCAGTTGGCTATTGCCGCTATATTCATCCACACTCACTACACCTTCCACAAGGACAACTATATCCTTACCAAGAAGCTCTCTGGCACCTTCATACACCTCGCCAAATAAAGAGACTTCTATCCTTGCGCTTCGATCATCCAGAGTCAGGATGGCAATAGTGTCACCCCGTCTGCTTTTAATAATGCGTATATCATGAATGAGCCCGATGACTGTTTGAGTGGCTTTATCCACTTTCAGGTTGGCTATCCTGTTTTTTGTCATCAATTGGATTTCCGGAAGATACTCTTCAATCGGATGACCCGAAAGATATAACCCTAGAGAGTCTTTTTCTTCCTGTAAGCGGCGCTGTTCACTCCAGGGTTTTACATTTTGGTAGTTTCTATAGACATCCTCGCTGCTGTCCGTAGGCACTAACTCTCCAAACATATCATCGACTCCACTTGCCAGAATCTTGTCACTTTGCTCGGCGGTCTTGATGGCTTCGCTCATGCTGGCAAGCAATACCGCACGGTCTCCACCGAAGCTGTCCATCGCACCGGATCGAATAAGTGCTTCTATTGAGCGTTTATTTATAACGGACATGTTGATCCTATTACAAAAATCAAACAGATCTTTAAAATCACCAGTCTGTGTTCTTACTGCAACAATATTTTCAATAGGTCCCTCGCCAAGCCCCTTGATAGCACCCAGTCCATAAACAATTCTGCCCTGATCATCCACAGTAAAGGCAAAATGCCCGCTATTCACATCGGGCAATATGATGGTTAAATCCATACGACGGCATTCTTCAATGAATATGACAATTTTGTCCGTGTTTTGAAGATCTGCGGATAAAACCGCCGCCATGAAGTGCGCCGGGTAGTAATACTTCAGCCACGCTGTCTGGTAGGAAACCAATGCATAGGCCGCAGAGTGTGATTTGTTGAAACCATAATCTGCGAACTTTTCCATCAGGTCGAAGATGAATTCAGCCTGTTTTGAATCAATTCCCTTTCCAGCAGCCCCTGCCAGAAATATTTCTCTTTGGTGTTGCATTTCTTCCGGCTTTTTCTTGCCCATGGCACGTCGCAACATGTCAGCTCCGCCGAGTGTAAAATCAGCCAGTACCTGTGCAATCTGCATTACCTGTTCCTGATAAAGAATAACGCCATAGGTATTCCGTAATACCTGCTCCAGATCCGGGTGTGGGTAGGAGACGGACATTTTTCCATGTTTACGATTGATAAAATCATCGACCATACCCGAGCCTAGCGGCCCAGGCCTAAACAGGGCTACAAGCGCAATAATGTCTTCGAAGTTACTCGGTTTAAGCCGCCGAATAAGGTCTTTCATGCCACGAGATTCCAACTGAAAAATAGCCGTGGTATCACCCCTTTCCAGCATTTTATAGACGCCTTCATCAACCAGAGGAATTTTGGTGATATTGACTATTTCTGTGCCTGATTCCTCGTTAATCATTTTCACTGCCCAATCGATAATGGTCAGTGTGCGCAAGCCAAGAAAATCAAACTTCACCAATCCCGCGCTTTCTATATCATTCTTGTCAAACTGTGTTACCAGGTTGTTGCCGTTTTCATCGCAATACAAGGGGGAGAAATCGGTAAGTTTTGTAGGAGCAATGACAACGCCACCAGCATGCTTGCCCACGTTGCGAATCACTCCTTCCAACTTGAATGCCATCTCCATGATTTCATCAGCCTCATCATCTGTTGCGATGAGTTCTACCAATTGTTTTTCTTGCTTCAGGGCTTTCTCCAGTGTCATGCCCACTTCAAAAGGCACCAGTTTCGAAAGCTTGTCTGCCAGGGCATAGGATTTACCCTGCACTCTGCCCACATCACGAATTACTGCCTTGGCCGCCATAGTGCCAAAAGTAATAATCTGCGAAACAGCTTCATGACCATACAGTTCCGATACATGTTCAATAACACGGTCCCTGCCTTCCATACAAAAATCCACATCAAAATCTGGCATGGAGATGCGTTCCGGATTCAGGAAGCGCTCAAAGAGCAAATCGTATTGCAGAGGATCCAGGTCAGTAATTTTAAGCACATAGGCAACCAGTGAGCCTGCACCTGAGCCCCTGCCTGGTCCTACGGGAATATCGTGATTTTTAGCCCAAAGAATAAATTCCATAACGATCAAAAAATATCCAGGGAAACCCATTTGATTAATAATATTCAACTCAAAATCAAGGCGTTCCTGATAGATTTTATGTTTAGCATCAATATCCGCCTGATCAGTTTCGCCAAGGGCTGCCAATCTTTCGCTGAGCCCTTTTTCACTTTCCTGGCGTAAAAATTCCTCTATTGTCATTCCATCCGGAATCGGATAATTCGGCAGATAGGGTTTATCCAGCTCAAGATTCAACGTGCAGCGTTTAGCAATCTCCACACTGTTCTCAAGTGCCTCGGGAATGTCACTGAATAGCTCCAGCATTTCTTCCTGGGAGCGCAGATATTGGGATTCTGAATAACTGCGAGGCCGGCGAGGATCGTCAAGGGTTCTACGCTCATTGATGCAAACCCTGGCTTCATGCGCCTCGAATTCATCTTCTTCAAGAAAACGAACATCATTGGTAGCAACTACGGGGCAGGAAAATTTCTCGGCCAGGGAAACTGCCCCATGAATATATTCTTCTTCCCCAAGTCTGCTGGTTCTGTGCAGTTCAAGGTAAAAACTATCCGGGAACACATCCATCCAACCTTGCAGTAATTCACCTGCCAGTTCAGGGCCTGCGTTCAATATGGCTCGCCCTATATCTCCTGTACGGCCACCAGATAGTGCAATCAAGCCGTCAGTTTTACCTTCAAGCCAGCTGCGTTTTATGCATGGATTGCCTCGATATTGGCCTTCAAGATGGGCGCGGGAAATGAGGTCTGTCAGGTTTTTGTAACCCTTGAGGTTCTTTACCAATAAGACCAGCAGGCAAAATTTCTCAGGATTCTCTTCATCTGATATCAGAATATCGCAGCCACATATGGGCTTAACTCCCGCCCCATTAGCCGCCTTGTAGAATTTGATCAGAGCATAGAGATTGACGTGATCCGTAATCGCTACTGCTGGCATGTTGAGTGCGGCAGATTTTGCAGTGAGCGACTCGACCCGAATCAGACCATCTATCACTGAATATTCGGAATGAACGCGAAGATGAACAAATCCTGTCTGTCTGCTCATTTCCTCTTTTTGATCCATAAATGATGATTGGTAATGGCTGGTTACTACAAATCAGAGTGTAGCGAGATTGCTCTTTTATTGACAGCCTGTAGTACTCAATTGAGCAATTCCATTACGGGGGAAAAGCTCTTTCTGTGAATTTCACAAGGCCCCAGCCTCTGTAAAGCTGCCAGGTGTGCTTTGGTAGGGTAGCCCTTGTGCTGTGCCAGGCCGTACCCGGGGAAGCGGGAATCAAGTTCTCTCATTTCCTGGTCACGCTCTACCTTGGCGAGTATTGATGCAGCAGCAATTGCAGCTATTCTACTATCCCCTTTCACCACTGCCTGTGAGGGGTACTGCCAGTCAGGACAGCGGTTACCATCGACATAGACAAATTCAGGCGACAATTCCAAAGCTGTTACAGCGCGCTTCATCGCCAGCATACTTGCATGAAGAATATTCAGACGGTCAATTTCATCTACACTTGCCCTTGCTACAGCAAAAGCAACTGCTTGCTGCCGGATTAATGGATAGAGTTTTTCTCGCTGTTTAGGCGTTAATTTTTTTGAATCGGTAAGACCAGCAATAGTGCAATCTATGGGCAAGATCACTGCTGCAGCCACAACATCTCCAGCCAGCGGCCCTCTTCCGGCTTCATCTACACCGGCTATCAGATGCAAACCTTCATGCCCCTCAAGTGTATGAGGCAGATCTAACGGCGGCATAATTCCAGCACAGCTGTGGCAGCTGTGATATTGGCGTTACGCTGTAGTTCCAGATGAATGGAATTCCAGGTATCCAACATCTCCTGCCTGTCCTCACTGCAGCTCTGCAAACGTTTGATTTCAGCATACAATTTTTCCGGACAGGCATCATTTTGCAATAACTCTGGTACCAGACCTTTTTCTGCCAGAAGGTTAGGTAATGAAATATAAGGGGCTTTGACCATTCTGGAAATTATGGCATAGGAAATAGGCGCCATCCGATAAGCCACCACCATGGGCTTTTTCAATAACATTCCTTCAAGAGACGCTGTCCCTGAAGCCATCAGGATGTAATCAGCCGCAGTCATGACCTGTCTGGAATTTCCTTCCACTAGCTGGATGTCCATGGCAGAAAACTTGTCGTTCAACATGGATTCTATCTGCTTTTTCCGTTGCGGATTCGCACTGGGAATAAGTGTTTTAAGGTCCGGCCATTGTTCTTTACATAGTCGAACAGTGTCCAGGAATACTGGACCTAACCGCTGTACCTCACCTTCTCTAGAGCCCGGCAGGACCGCAAGCACCATGTCTTCCTGGGATAGGCCTAATGCTTCTCTAGCTGCGGTTGTATCAGGTTCCAAAGGGAGTTCATCCGCCAGGGGGTGTCCTGTACAACACACTGGTACGCCATGGGTTTTGTAAAATGCTTCTTCGAACGGAAATAAAGTCAACATCAGATCAACCGCCTGCCTGATTTTTCGGATCCGACTTTGACGCCAGGCCCAGACCGACGGGCTCACATAATGCACAGTGGGAATACCAAGTGCTCTGACTCTCTTTTCCAGGTCAAGATTAAAATCAGGGGAGTCTATTCCTATGAAGACATCGGGAGGGTCATTCTTCAAGGCATTAAAGAACTGTTTGCGAATACGCAATAACTCAGGAAGGCGTTTCAGGGGTTCAACAAACCCCATGACCGAAAGGCGCTCCATTGGCACCATGGAAGTAAGGCCTTGCTTTGCCATTTGCGGGCCGCCAATACCACAGAAACTGACCTCAATGCCCAGATTTCGTAGCCCTTGCATCAAGCCGGCGCCTAGAATGTCGCCAGATGCCTCACCAGCAAGAAGCGCCACTCTTAGTGAGTCAGCCATGCCGCTTCAGGCTCCTGGATTACAGTCAATGCTATCCAACAGGTACAGCATGCTAGCGCAGTATCCCTTTTTTCGATGCTTTTACAGAATCGATCAATACATGTAGTTCAGGATGATCAACAGCAAGTTTTTCAAGTTCCAGAACAGCCTCATCAATTTTCAGGCCCTGGCGGTAAAGAATCTTGTAGCCCTTTCTGATCGCCTTAATCGACTCTTTTGAAAAATTACGCCGCTCGAGACCGGTGATATTTATCCCTTTTGGCTCAGGAGGGTTGCCCTTAACAATCACAAATGCAGGAACATCCATATTGATATGGGTCAGTCCTCCGACAAAGCTGTGAGCACCAATTCGAAGAAACTGATAAACACCGGCATAACCACTGAGGATAGCCCAGTCATCAACAACAACATGACCGCTTATAGCTGCATTGTTCGAAAAAATTGTGTGATTGCCAACTACACAGTCGTGGGCAACATGAGTGAAAGGCATAAACAAATTATCTGAGCCTATACGAGTCACTCCGCCACCAAAATCTGTCCCCCGATGAATGGTTGAGCCTTCGCGGATGATATTGTCATTGCCTATTTCAAGCAGGCTGTCTTCACCCTGGTATTTTTTGTCGGAAGGATCTTCACCAACAGAAGCAAACTGAAAAATACGATTATTTTTCCCGAGACGGGTATGACTTTTAATAACTACGTGGGAAGCGATAGTACAACCATCTCCAATTACCACTTCCGGCCCAATAACTGTCCATGGGCCGATGATAACGTCCTTGCCAATCGTTGCAGAGGGATCGATGACAGGCTCAGCGCCGCTCATTATTCCTTCCTTTCAGCACACAGGATGGTGGCTTCACAGGCCGTTGCACCATCCACAGAAGCCCTGCAATTAAACTTGTAGATTCCACTCCTGACCGCTCCCATTTCTGCTTCAAGGATCAACTGATCTCCAGGCACAACTGGTCGTTTCAGGCGGACTTTGTCGGCTCCGACAAAATAATACAGGTAGCCATCTTTTGGTTTCTTTTCCTGGGACTTGAAACCAAGGACCCCGGCTGCTTGAGCCAGGGCTTCAATAATCAATACTCCTGGCATTATGGGCTTGTGTGGGAAATGCCCCTGAAAAAATTCTTCATTATTGGTGACATTTTTGTATGCCTTGATGCGCGAACCAATTTCTAATTCAACAACTCTGTCCACCATCAAAAAAGGATACCTCTGTGGAAGGTAATCCTTAATATCTTCTACATCCATCATAAAGTTATTACTACTCACTTTTAGCGTCACCTTTCTTATCAAACTCTTTAGGATTTCCAAGGTTTTTAAAATGCCTTTCCATCAACTTAACTCTATCGTTGAGTGTGTCCAATTGACGAAAATGAACAATGTTTTTCTTCCATTTCGTCGTATCAGAAAGACCTGTTCCAGAGGAATAAGTTCCTTTTTCAGATATCGATTTGTTTACCAGGGACATTGCTGTCACCGTGACTTCGTCAACTATAGTGATGTGGTTAATGATGCCAACAGCCCCGGCAATAATACAATTTTTACCTATCGTCGAGCTACCGGCAACTGCACTGCAACCGCATATAACTGTGTTCTCTCCAATCCTTACGTTATGCGCAATCTGAACCAGGTTGTCAATTTTCACTCCATGGCCAATGACGGTATCTTCAAGCGCCCCTCGGTCTATTGTACTTCCAGCTCCTATTTCAACATCATCTCCAATTAACACGCCCCCAAGTTGGGCTATTTTGACCTGCAGTTGCCCATCTTTGGCGAATCCAAATCCGTCACTACCTATAACAACTCCACTATGGATTATGCCTCTCTCACCCAATTGCACATCCGGATAGAGTGTCACGCTTGGATAGATTAACGAATCCTTGCCTACACTACTGCCCCTGCCTATTACCGAATTGGCTCCTATAATGCAGCCCTCTTCTATGCAGACCTTCGCTTCAATCACTACGTTGGCAGCAATCGAAACTTCCTTTCCAATTGTGGCACTGGCATCAATACTAGCCGAAGAATGTATGCCCGTACTAATTTCTCTATTTGTTTCAACTAATCTGTCTGGTTCAAATAATCTACTAGCTTTGGCATAAGCCACATAAGGATTATCTGAAAGCAGCACAGGTACCGGACAGTCCGCCGCCGCATCGGGAGACAGAATCACTGCTGCCGCCCGAGTTTTTTGCAAATCAGAGAAATAAAGTGTGTTGTGATAAAAACTTAACTGATCTTCAGAAGCTGAAGACAATGTGGCAAGGCCAGATACCAGGGTTTCAGGATTGCCTTCAAAGGTCAGACCCAGGAGATCTGCCAGCGATCCCAGTGAATAAGATTTATTTCTATCTTGCACTGGAAAGCGTCATGGCAGTAGCGGGACGAAACCTGTTACTGCTGATTGAGTTTTTCTGTTACCCGCGCAGTAATATCCACAGCGTTATCATGATAAAGGGCTGCTTCAGAACGAAAAACGATGTCATACCCGTCCTCCTCGACAACATCACTGATAGCCTGCACAAGGTTAGGCGCATAAGTTTGCTGAAATTGTTGCATCCGCTCACCGCTCAGAGTCTGAAGTTTCTGGACAAGAAACTCATACTGATTTTGCAATTCCTGTAATTCGCCAACTACACGACGCTGTTCGGATTCGCTCATCAC
This sequence comes from Gammaproteobacteria bacterium, assembly GCA_029245395.1. Taxonomy (GTDB): domain Bacteria; phylum Pseudomonadota; class Gammaproteobacteria; order Pseudomonadales; family Pseudohongiellaceae; genus Eutrophocola. The sequence continues at coordinate 38,992 of JAQWPL010000013.1, read as the reverse complement.
CTCTGCATCCTGCTGCAGTCGCTCCTGTAATGACTGAGCCTGCTCAGCCAAATTTCTAACCTTCTGTTGGTCTTCGGCAGTTTCAACCTGCAATTCCTGATCAACACCTATAGCAACTTCTGAATTCAACAAAGCATTTGTCATATCAAGGACAGCCAGTTTCAGAACACCATCATCCTGAGCAGAGACTGCGCCGATACCTATTACCATGGTACCAACCATGATTCCTACCATAACCAAACAATTCAAAATCTTTTTCACTTGACTCTCCACCTGTTCAGATGTCTTTCTAACTATTAGTGTTGACTCCAATTTAGACCGCTATTTAGATTTCATTAACGACTAAACTATTCCCGCATTTTAGCAATTTCTTGCTCAGGTCTGGAGCCCTGTTTGGGCGTATTCTACCCGGTTTTTGACATGTGTTCGAATCTTCCTGCAGACATAATCACATTTAAAAGGTATTACCCAAAGTGAACTGGAATAATTCCATTTCATCTCCTTCCCTGGTATTAAAAGCCTCGGAAAGGCTGAATGACATAACGCCAAAGGCACCGGAAAACCAGCTTACAGAGACTCCAGCAGAATACCTGGCTTCACCCATATCAAAACCGGAACAGTTATTCAGGCGTTCCTGCTCTTCTGTGCAATAGGAAGAAAATACATTGCCAGCATCTATAAATATGGCAGACCTTACTCTGCTTCTGTCTTCTATAAAAGGCAATGGGAATAGCAGTTCGATTGTGCCTGTTGCTTGAATATTACCGCCAAAAGGGCTTGGCCTGCCGGAAAAAATCAGCTGGGAACCGATAACAGACTCAAGAACAGGCAAACCGGTATCATCGAAAATTGGGAACCCTTCAGCGTCCACAGCTTGTTGTAGGACGTAGGCCAAATCAGAACTTGTATCTACAACCGGATTACCAAAAAGATCCAGCGCTATATTGCCATCTGAATCCCGGACAAAACTGCTATTGTCCGCTACGTATCGCTCTGGAAAAGTGGCCGTAGGGCCCAGCGTATTTCTTTCGAATCCCCTTATTGAGCCCAGACCACCTGCGTAAAAATTCTGGAAAAATGGTAATTGCTCTGTAGATCCGTATCCATCTCCATAACCCAGGTCTGCTCGAGCGTGGAGTATCCATTCACCCCATAAGGGGAGAAATTGTTCTCTGAAGTAACGCAGGCGGAAAAATGTCATCTCGCTTCCTGGTACTGCCAATTCCAGGGCCAAGCTCTGGGTCATGCCTGCTGTGGGAAACAATCCGCGGTTAAGAGTAGATTCACTCCATGTTATAGATAAATTAAAATTGAGGAACTTGTTACCATCCCGGTCAACAAACCCTTTTTTCTGGTTGAATGCTGTTGGTGGCAATTCAGATATTGGCGCGGTTACAGCATCTGAAATCGGAAATATTTGCCCAGTAATTGGATCAAAAAAGGATCGGGTGCGAGGAGGTACAGCAATATAATTATTTATTCCGGGTATCAGATCGGGACTTGACTTTATTTCCTGGACTGGGCCAAAGCCTATATCGATATCAGTATTAGTAACACCAAGGTTAAAGCCAAGACGCTGAGTTTCACCCAAAGGGTACCCGTAAGAGACATTGGCGTTTAATTGATTTGTGCTATAAGCAGCGAGATTCAATTCTGCGAAATCGGACTGTGTATAGGATGCACCAAATCCTCGGCTGACACCGTCAATCGTGTAATAGGGATCAAAATAATTGAACTGGTAACTGGTACTAAAAATACTGGTGTTGGCACCTATTCCAATACTTTTCCCTGTCCCCAGAAAGTTTTGCTGTTGCAAATTGGCAGACAGCACTAATCCTTGAACCTGGCCAAAACCTATAGAACCACCGATCGTTCCGGAAAGCTGTTCGTCAACAGAGAAATCAACATCAATCTGGTCAGACGTCCCTGGGACTTCAGACGTTTCATATTCTACTTCTGCAAAATATCCCAACTGCTCCAGTCGCACTTTGGACTGCTCAAGCGATACATTCGAAGCAGGCGCACCTTCCATTTGTCGCAATTCCCTTCGCAGCACATCATCCGCCGTATTGGTGTTACCGTAAAAACTAATCCGGTTAATATAAGTTCTACTACCCGGATTGACAAAAAAAGTAACGTCCACTGTTTTATCATCTTCATTAATAGAAGGAATGCCTTCTACTTCTGCAAAAAAGTATCCCCTGTTCCCAAGCAACTGAGTCATGAATTCTGCAGTGGTTGTCACCAGTTGCTGGGAAAATACCTGGTCAGGTCGCAACTGGATCATCAGCATAAGCAGATTTTCTGCATCAACCAGGTCGCCAGCCAACTCGGGCAATTCCCTAATTGTATAAACATCACCTTCATCAATATTTATGGTGATATACACTTCGTCCCTCGCAGGTGTTACCGAAACCTGTGTTGAGGTTATTTCAAAATTGATATATCCCTGATCCATGTAATAAGAGGTAAGACGCTCCAGGTCTCCGTTAATTTTTTCCCTGGCATATTGATCGTCTTTTCGGAGCCAGGATAGCCAGTTAGAGGTTCTCATCTCAAACAGACCAACTATTTCTTCTTCTGTGAATACACTATTACCCACCACATTAATGTGGACAATTTTTGAAGGCTCACCTTCGTTGATCTGAATATCAATAGCGATCCTGTTTCGTTCCTGCTCAATGACTTCAGCCTCAACACTTGATCCATATCGACCTTGACCCACATATTGTTCCTGTAAAGCCAGACGCATTCCATCCAGAGTTGATGGCTGGAAGACCTGACCAATAGCAAGCCCAGCATTGCCCATGTTTTCCATAAGCGCTTCAGTAGGTATCAGGCTATTGCCGTCTACTTGAATGTCACTGATTGTAGGGCGCTCTTCAAGGCGAATAATCAGGACATTGTCTTCTCTTAATAATTCAACATCTCCAAAATTTTCCGATGCGGATATATCGCGAATGATATTGGCAAAATCCTGCGTGCTCAGTTGATCACCTACATTGACATTCAATAAGGCGAACACATTCGTGGCAGAGATTCGCTGCAACCCTTCAAGACGAATATCAGAAACGGTAAAACTCGAGGCGCTCTGGGGAAGTGCTAACTGAGCTGCCGCCATCATAGGGAGCAGACAAAGCACAAATAGGCATGTCAAAAATATTTTTTGGAACTTCAGAATCATTTACTGCCTGTTAGAAGAGTCTATTTAAATCATTGTAGAAAGCGATGAACATAATGCCGGCAATTATCAATAAACCAAATCGCAATCCGAATTCCTGAACGCTCTCAGGGATTGCTTTACGTGTAACTGCCTCGATCGCATAATAAAACAGGTGGCCACCATCCAACACTGGAATAGGAAGAAGATTCATCACGCCAAGACTGATGCTGAGAATTGCAAGGAAACCGATGAAATATTCCAGACCATCGCTTGCGGTATCACCTGCAATCTGCGCAATAGTGATTGGGCCACTAATATTATTTACCGACATCAGGCCCATAATCATTTTTTTGATTGCGACCAGAACAAAAACGCTGTTTTCCCAAGTTTCCTCGACGGCTTCGCGGAAAGCACTAATAGGGGAAAACTTTATTTCACGAATCATTTCTTCTGGCAGTACAGGAAGTTCTACACCTGCACCAATGTATCCCTGCGTATTACCATCTGTTCCAAACTGAGGGTTACCGTTGTCATCCCTGCGTATGGCTGGCCGAAGTGACATATGGATAAACTGCCCTCTTCTTTCCACCTGCACGTTCATATCTGTTTCCGGATTTTTCCGGATTATAGTCACCCATTCATCCCAACTATTAATAGATGCGCCATTAACGCCTACTACCAGGTCGCCTTCCTCAAAACCAGCAGCTTGCGCTCTACCGGATGATTCCAGCTGACCAATCTTGGGTGGTATGTCCATGTATATAGGCGTGATACCAAGTGAACCGACTACATCGGGTTCTGTCGCACCCAACAACCATGACTGCAAACCAATTTCAAGATCCTGGGCAAGGGTCGAGTTTGTATTCTGCACCCTTACACTAAGCGTTCCACTTTCACCCAGTCTATCCAACAATTTCTTCCTGACTTCCTGCCAGGTTCTTGTTTCAGAATCATCTACTGCAATTATTTCATCGCCATACTGCATTCCTGCAATCCCGGCGGGTGATTGCGCATCAATGTTACCAACCACTGGTGCTAAACCTGTCACGCCAGACATGAACATTACCCAATACAGTAATATTGCCAGCAAAAAATTTGCTGCGGGGCCAGCGGCTACAATCGCTGCGCGCTGAGACAAGGGCTTGTGATTAAAAGCGAATTGTTTCTGATCTTCAGAGACAGAGCTGTTTTGCTCACCCAGCATTTTCACATAGCCACCCAAAGGAATAGCCGCAATGACAAACTCTGTGCCTTCAGTTGCTGCAGGATCGTTAGGACCTTTCGTCTCGTTAGAAACTTTTCCCCGCCAGCTTAACAACGGCTTACCAAATCCAATGGAAAATTTTTCAACTCTAACGCCGCATTTTTTGGCCACCCAATAGTGTCCATACTCGTGAAATGTCACAAGTATGCCAAGGGTGACGAGCATGGCAACCACGTCAAAAATTACACTTCCAATCAATTCCATAGCAAATTATATTTGTTTCAATTCAGTACCTGTATAGCCTGCATGGGCTACATATAAGTGCTTGTATAAATGCTGCCTATATATCTAGACAGGTAAATTTCTAAAAACCTTACTAAATACATATCCTACATGTTTATAGCTGATTATTTCCGGCTTTGCTTTTGACAACAAAGAGGCTTGGATTATCCGGAACCGCATGTCAAAACCCGGTATTTAATTCGATAAGATCGGCCCCAAGCTCCCGCGCTTTCCTGTCTTCTTCTAGCACTTCATCCAGAGACCCAGTTTTGGTAACAGGTTGCTTTTGTAAAACGGCGTCTATGATAGCAGGAATTTGATCAAATCTGAGGGCGCCTGACAAAAATGCTGCAACAGCCAGTTCATTAGCTGCATTCAAAATAACGGGTGCTGAATCACCAGTTCGGGCAGCTTCTCTACCAAGCTTGAGGCAGGGAAATCGGGATTCGTCGGGTGCCATAAAATCCAGTCGAGAAACATTGAGCAAATCCAACTCAGAAACACCCGCATGGATTCTTTCTGGCCAAGCCAGACCATAGGAAATCGGTGTACGCATGTCAGGATTTCCCAATTGAGCAAGGACTGAACCATCCCGGTAATACACCATGGAATGCACAACACTTTGCGGATGAATCATTATTTCAATAGCAGACTCATCCAGCTTGAACAGGTAACAGGCTTCTATCAACTCCAACGCCTTATTGACCATAGTAGCCGAGTCGACAGAGATTTTTCGACCCATCTGCCAGTTAGGGTGGGCACATGCCTCATCTGGAGTAACGTCTGCAAGTGATTCCTGCGAAACCTTCAGAAAAGGCCCACCCGAACCAGTCAATACAATTTTACTAAACCCTTCATTTTCCAGGTTAAGAAATTTCCCCTCTGCAGTTGTAGGCAAGCACTGGAACATAGCATTGTGTTCGCTATCTATGGGAAGCAAAACCGAGCCGGAATCAGCAACAGCTTGCATAAATAGATTGCCTGCCATTACCAGCGCTTCTTTGTTGGCTAGCAGTACTTTTTTCCCTGACCGAACAGCAGCAAAAGTTGGAGCCAGACCAATACCTCCAACGATAGCTGCCATTACACAATCAACATTTTCATGAGAAGCTATTGTTTCTAACCCTTCCAATCCTGCCAGCACTTTTGTGTCGCAATTACCCAAATCTTTTTTTAGCTGTTTAGCTGCCACCTTGTCATACATAACTGCATAAACCGGTTTTAATTCCAGGCACTGCTTTTTTAAAAGATCAACATTGTTGTTGGCCGACAATCCGAATATTTTATAGCGATCAGGATGAGCAGCAATAACATCTAGAGTGTTAACGCCAATGGAGCCTGTAGAGCCAAGAATGGTAACTGACTGTATAACTTGTTGTGATTCAGTCATAAATTGTCTGCAGTCATTAATAAAACCAACAAAGCATAGACTGGTACCGCAGCGGTAAGCCCATCTATTCTGTCCAGCATGCCTCCATGACCAGGCAAAATAGCCCCACTGTCTTTCACATTCCGAAAGCGCTTGATCATGCTTTCGAATAAATCACCCACAACACTGAATGAAGCGATTAATAGTGTGCTGATGAAATATTTTAGCCATAGCTGAAAATTTACTTCAGCAACTCTGGAAATAAGGAGTGTTGTTACAAGGATGATTACAAATCCTGATGCTACAAGCCCCCCAGCAAAACCCTCCCAGGTTTTATTCGGACTGACACGTGGTGCAAGAGAAAGTCGACCAAATGCTTTTCCCGCGCAAAAAGCACCTATATCCGCGGCTGCCACCAGAGTAAGAAGGAGTAACAAGTGAAAAGAATAATAGTCTTGCGATCTTAGCCAGGTGAAAGCCAGCCACCCTGGAATGAATAAAGGCAGACCAGTGAGTAGTAATATAGGCATTTTTCCCCAGAACTTTTGCCCTTCGGGGAAAAAACAAACGAGCAGGAAAGCGATAACCCAAAACAACAACCCTGCTGCCAGGCTGGCAAAGGTTGGGAGGGGCAGATGCAGGGAAATATACATAACTGCAATCATTAAAAGAAGGTAGGCAGTCCTCCCAAGTAGCGTGCTTAAACCGGCCAGTGCAGACCATTCCCATATGGCAATACTGATAACAAGCCCTAAGAATAATGCAAAGTTATTTTCTGTAAGCCCAAAGACACTACCCAGAATAATGAACAGCAAGACAATTGAAGTCAGTACGCGCTGGATCAACATGATTACCCCTCCTCCAACTGCTCGCTGATTTTACCGAAACGTCTTTGTCGTCCGACATAATCTTCTAAAGCCTTGTCAAATTCACGGTCATCAAAATCCGGCCAATAAGTATTGGTGAAATAAAATTCTGTATAAGCAAATTGCCACAACAGAAAATTACTGACTCTTTGTTCGCCGCCGGTTCTTATGCACAAATCAGGCATGGGCAGATCTCCAATAGCGATATGTTCCTGAACCATAGCGTCATCTATATCGGCAGCTACAATTTCTCCTGAATCCACCCTACCAACCATTTCCCTGACAGCATTGGTAATATCCCAATGGCCTCCGTAATCAGCAGCCACTACCACTGTCATCCCAGAATTTTTTTCAGTTAGTTTTTCAGCATTGTCCATCAGCTGTAATAACTTGTCTGCGAAATGTTCTCTACTGCCTATAAATCTGATTTTTATATTTTTTTTATGCAATTTGCTAATTTCATTTTTTTGCAGGACATTCAGGAACAATGCCATCAAGCTATTAACTTCCTTTTTAGGTCTCAGCCAATTCTCACTGCTGAAAACAAATAATGTCAGGATTTCAATGTTTTTCTTCAGACAACTGGAGACTAAATTTCGGGCTGTTACAGCGCCAGCCCGATGCCCTGAAATACCGTTTTTATTATGTTGCCTAGACCAGCGATTATTGCCATCCATAATCACTGCAATATGGCGGGGAAGTTTGTCTTTTGCGTTCTTGTTTAAATCAGCAGAGGAACGTTGAGCGGGGGTCATAAGAGGATGTACTTATTAGTCAGATTGTCAGCAGATCAACTTCCTTTTCTTCATACTTTGTTTCAATTTTTTCGACAAAACTGTCAGTTAATTTCTGGATAGTCTGCTCTGCCTTGCGCTCTTCATCTTCACTTACTTTCTTTTCCTTGAGCAGTTCCTTGCTGTCAGTATTGGCATCTCTACGAATATTACGGATAGCTATACGTGCATTTTCAGCTTCCTGCTTCGCCTGACGCGTGTATTCTTTACGTGTTTCTTCAGTTAGAGCAGGCATTGCGATACGTATAACATCGCCATTATTGGAAGGGTTCAAACCCAGATCAGCTTTCATAATGGCTTTTTCCACATCAGACAATAGATTCTTTTCCCACGGTGTAACGGCGATTGTCCTGGCATCTTCCACTGTGATATTGGCAACCTGCTGAATGGGAGTATCCGTTCCGTAATAAGAAACGACCACGCTGTCAAGAATACCTGGATGGGCTCGGCCAGTTCTGATCTTATTTAAGGCAGAATCAAGACTATGCAGACTTTTTTCCATTCGTTCTTCAGCATCAGCGATTATTTCATTGAGCATCTTAATCTCCCCTTTCTATCAAGGTTCCTTCTTCCTTGCCAACAATTATATTAAACAAGGCTTCCGGCTTATTCATGTTAAATACTCTAACTGGCAAATTATGATCCCGGCTCAGACAAATAGCCGTTAAATCCATAACTCCCAGTTTTTTATCCAGCACTTCATCGTAAGTCAGGGATGTATATTTCTCAGCTTCAGGATTTTTTACAGGGTCATCCGAATACACACCATCCACTTTTGTTGCTTTAAGCACAAGATCAGCATTGATTTCAATACCACGCAAGCAGGCAGCGGAATCCGTGGTAAAAAATGGATTTCCCGTCCCAGCAGAAAAAATCACCACATCGCCGTCTTTGAGATGCCTTATGGCTGTTCTGCGGTCGTAGTGTTCTACTACTCCACTCATGGGGATAGCTGACATGACCCTTGTAGGAATATTGGCACGTTCCAGCGCATCGCGCATCGCCAGCGAGTTCATCACAGTCGCCAACATGCCCATGTGGTCACCGGTTACACGTTCCATTCCGGCTGCATTCAATGCAGCTCCTCGAAACAGGTTGCCACCGCCAATTACAAGACCAACCTGAACGCCGATTTCAACCAGCTGGCCTATTTCCATCGCCATGCGATCCAGAACTTTTGGATCAATACCAAAGTCGGCATTGCCGGTCAACGCTTCTCCACTCAGCTTTAGTAGAATCCTGTCATATTTACGGATTTTGGTGGGCATGTGCTGAGTTGGTTCCTGTTAACTGTGCCTGTTACTTGTGCCTATTACTGTTGATGCTAGCCAAATAATCCTTGTTTTATTTTTACTCGTTACCTTTTAATTGGGCAGCCACTTCTGCGGCAAAGTCTTCTTTTTTCTTTTCTATTCCTTCACCAACCTCATAACGAATAAAGGAAATTATTTCGGCGCCTGCATCTTTTACCAGCTTCCCTATTTTGACATCGGGATCCTTGACGAATGCCTGGTCCATCAGACTGACTTCCTCAACAAATTTCCTTAGACGTCCACTCACCATTTTCTCTACAATATCCGCCGGTTTACCGCTTTCAGCGGCTTGGGCAGTATATATCTCACTTTCCTTGCTCAGTACTTCTGCAGGTACATCTTCTGCCTGGACTACCATTGGGCTCACTGCGGCCACATGCATGGCAACATCCTTGGCCAGCTCTTCATCCCCTCCTTTTAAAGCAACAAGAACAGCTATCTTGTTGTTGGAATGAACATAGGAGCCTACCGTGGAGTCTTTGGCTTCAACCAGAGTGGCTCGGCGTACTGAAATATTCTCACCAATATTCTGGATCAGAGCTAAACGTTCCTGCTCCAATCCCGCTGCAAGCAGCGTGTCTACATTGGGCTCTTTCTTGGAAAAAACTGTTTCCAGAACGGTATTTGCGAAATCTACGAAAGTGTCATTACGTGCTGCAAAATCGGTTTCGCTATTTACCTCTATCACGACACCATAACTGCCATTTTCAGCAATTTTAGTAAGCACAATCCCCTCAGCAGCTGTTCTGCCAGCCTTTTTGGCCGCTTTAAGTCCGCTTTCTTTACGCAAATCTTCAATGGCCTTTTCAATATCACCATCAGCAGCCTGTAGGGCTTTTTTACAATCCATCATGCCCAGACCAGTTCTTTCTCTTAATTCTTTAACTAATGAAGTGGTAATTTCAGCCATAGTTGGCCTCCCTCAATTAATTGTATTTTTTTGTAAATTGCAGTCAGGCTTGTATTCCTGCTGAAATTTTAACGACCTATTCGGCTTTTGTTTTTGCTTTTGCTTTTGCCTTGGCTTTAGTCTTTGGAGCTGCTTTCTTGGTTGCCGGTGCTTTGGCTTTGGTTTTCGCCTTAGCTTTAGGTTTGGCTTTAGCCTTGGCTTTTGCTTTAGCCTTGGCTTTTGCTTTAGGCTTTGCCTCTGCAGTTTCTGGTTCCGGCTTAACTTCCTCTTCAGCCTTCACTTCTGTTGTTTCATCTGCTTGATCAGCGCCTTCTGCAGCATAGCCTGTTCAGAAGTTTCACTAGGTTCGGCAGCAGCCTCAACATTTTCTGCCGGCGTTTCCGAGCTTTCTTCAGCATCTACATTTTCTGCTTTTGCATTGGCTTCTTGCAAAGATTCTTTAGCAGCTTTAGCTTTGGCTGACTTTCCTTTCACTTTAATTTTAGGATCGCCTTCCCCTTTTTCAGCATCAACTTCTACGAACTCACCTTTTTTGGAGTCAGCAGCTGAAGCAGCTTTACCGTTGCCTTCTACACAGGCACCAGCAAGAGCAGACACATATAGTTCGATAGCCCGGATTGCATCATCATTACCAGGAATTACAATATCCACACCTTCTGGATCACTGTTTGTATCAACCACTCCGATTACCGGGATGCCGAGCTTGTTGGCTTCTGTCACAGCAATTCGTTCATGGTCAACATCTATGACAAAAAGTGCGTCAGGCAAGCCACCCATGTCCTTGATACCGCCGATACTTCTCTCTAGTTTTTCCTGTTGCCGCTTGCGCATCAAACCTTCTTTTTTGGTGAGCTTTTCCAATGTGCCGTCAGTTGCCTGTGCTTCCAGGTCTTTCAACTTCTTGATGGAAGCCCGAATTGTTTTGTAATTTGTAAGCATGCCACCCAACCAACGCTGGTCAACATAAGGCATGGATGCTCTGATGGCTTCACTCTTGATGATTTTACTGGCAGCGCGTTTGGTGCCAACGAAAAGTACTTTTTGTCTACGCTCGGCCATACTTCTGACCTGGTCAAGAGCCTGGTTCAGAGCGGGAACAGTGTGTTCGAGATTGATGATATGGATTTTGTTGCGGGCACCGAAAATGTACTGATCCATTTTGGGGTTCCAGTAGCGGCTTTGGTGTCCAAAATGCACACCAGCCTGCAACATTTCTTTCATGCTTACAGAGGTCATATTATGTCCTTGGGTTAAGCCTCCATACATCCCTCAAGACTAACCGGCAACCTGTTGATAAATAAAAGGAAGTTAACAGATTTGTGGCACCCAGCTCGAAGTTGCGATGTATGTGTGACAATTAATAATTAAAAGTTTTGCAGGGTTATCCTACACCTTGCTTCTGCCCACTGGGCAAAAACGTGCGGCTTTATACCATAAAGCCCCGAGAACTTAAAGATTCTCAGGGTTAAACTACTGTTCTGGCGTGGGTAGAGGTCAGAGAGTTAGTACCTCGGGGGACATTCATTTACATGATTGTCCACATTCAATTCCTTTGTGACTGCAGTTGAAATAACATAGCCGCTTTTCGGCTCCCCAGCCCTTCTGAAAACCCAGATTTTTTAATCAAATAAATGGCAGTAGGAATTAAAAGCCCCGAAGATATCCAACTGATGCGAAAAGCTGGCAGGCTGGCCGCTGAAGTACTGGAAATGATCGAACCTCATGTTGTTCCTGGTATTAGTACTGGAGAACTGGACAGGATCTGTCACGACTATATTGTCAATGTCCAGCAAGCCGTGCCGGCTCCGTTAAACTATAACGGCTTTCCCAAATCCATCTGCACTTCGCTCAATCATGTCATTTGTCACGGCATCCCCAGTGATACTGCAATCCTGAGGTCGGGAGATATTCTGAATATCGACATCACCGTCATCAAGGATGGGTTGCATGGCGACACCAGCAAAATGTTTATAGTGGGTGAAGTTCCGGTCCATGCCAGCAAACTGGTCAGGATTACCCAGGAATGCCTGTACAAGGCTATAGATATTGTCCGTCCAGGAATCACATTGGGTGATATAGGAAATACCATTCAGCAATATGCCGAAGGTAACCATTACTCGGTTGTTCGTGAGTATTGCGGCCATGGCATCGGTAGAATTTTTCATGAAGAGCCTCAAGTACTGCATTACGGCAAACCAAATACTGGGCTGAGAATCGAAGAAGGCATGACTTTTACTATAGAACCAATGATCAATGCAGGCACAAGACATACCAAACTCTCACGCAAAGATGGCTGGACCGTGACAACCGTTGACCGCCGACTATCTGCACAATGGGAGCATACCCTGGCTGTAACTTCTGACGGCTGTGAAGTACTTACTCGCCGTCAAGCAGAACCTTTCTAAGTTGCCTAATGGATAATACAACTACAGTCTCCAGATCCCGGAAAAAGCTTTTTGACAGGGAAGTATTCATGGCACGCCTTCATGAAAACTCCTCTCCAGTTAGCTGTTACCGGGAAGCTGTCCAGCAGGCAAGGCAGGAATTAGACAAGCGATTTACTCACAAAGCACGCATTGAAAAAATCATCATGGACCAAGCCTGGTTTGTAGATCAATTACTGTTCACAGCCTGGCATCAATATGAATGGACAGATGCGAACGACATCAGTCTGATTGCCGTCGGTGGCTACGGCAGGGGGGAACTGCACCCCTATTCCGACATCGATATTCAGATACTTCTGGCAAAAAACAATAAGAAAAAATACCAAAAGGATATCGAACAGTTCCTGACTTTCCTTTGGGATATCAATCTGGAAGTTGGCCAGAGCGTCAGATCTATCAAGGAGAACCAACAGGAAGCTGCCAGAGATATTACTATTGCAACCACATTAATTGAATCACGCACACTGGCAGGCAATCCCGAATTGTTGGAAACCGTGATGTCTCAGATTGAAAGAAAAAAAATCTGGAAAACAAAACAGTTCTTTGAAGCAAAAAAACGCGAGCAGTTCAATCGTCATGAAAAGCACGATGATGTTGAATCTGCCCTGGAACCCAACCTGAAAGAAGCGCCTGGCGGTTTGCGCGATATACAAAATATTGGCTGGATTTCCAAGCGCCATTTCGGCGCATCTGACTTTTATGACCTTGTCGAAAGAGAGTTCCTTGAACCAGGTGAATACAAAGACCTGATCCGGGGCAGAAATTTTCTCTGGAAAGTGCGCTATGGCCTGCATATGATTTGTGGCCGCCGGGAAGATCGTCTGCTGTTTGAGCACCAGCGTAGTCTTGCTGAAATCTTTGGCTATCAGGATGACAAAAAGAGCCTGGGCATTGAAAAATTGATGAAACAGTATTACCGGGAAGTGCTGACACTCAGGGAATTGAATGACGTACTGTTGCAGTTATTTGACGAAAAAATTCTACGCTCGCGTGAACGAACAAATATCAAATCCATTAACAACCGCTTTCAGATACGCAACAACTGGATTGAAGTTAAAAACAGCAAAGTTTTTGAAAGAACACCTTTCGCCCTAATCGAAATATTCGTCCTGCTAGCACAAAATGAGAATATCGAAGGAATACGTGCCTCGACTATTCGCCTGATCAGGAACAGCAGGCATTTAATCGATAATGAATTCAGGCGCGACCTGCGCAACATTTCCATGTTTATGGAATTACTACGTTCACCTCACCAGATGGTGGGACGCCTGCGTCAAATGAAGCGCTATGGCATATTACCTGCCTACCTTCCTGAGTTCGGGCGAATCATCGGGCAAATGCAATATGACCTATTCCATGTTTATACAGTAGATGATCATACCCTTCAGGTAATGGAGAACATGCGCCGTTTCCGACACCCTGAAGCGGAAAATAAATTTCCTATTGCTGCCAAACTTTTTCACCGTCTGCCAAAAATCGAACTTTTATATATCGCCGGCCTTTACCATGATATTGCCAAAGGCCGCGGAGGCGACCACTCCCTTCTGGGCAAGCGCGATGCCGAACAATTTTGCCGTCGTCATCACCTTGGTAAATGGGATACCGCTCTGGTGGGATGGCTAGTCGTGCATCATCTGACCATGTCCAGTATTGCTCAGCGCGAAGATATTCAAGATCCAGAAGTGATAAAACGCTTCGCCCTTTCAGTGGGTGATCAGGTCCGGCTGGATTATCTTTATGTGCTGACAGTCGCTGATATCAATGGCACCAATCCCACACTGTGGAATACCTGGCGCGCCTCTTTACTTCGAAATTTGTACTTGCAAACCAAACGTGCTTTGAGCCAGGGACTTGAAGAGACTGTCGGCAAAACTGAGTTGATCCGTGAAAACCAGCAAAAGACTATTGCTTTGCTGGAAAAAACCGGTTTTACCAAAAAACAGATCAAGGACATATGGAACAACCCCGACAATGATTATTTTTTGCGTGAAACCCCGGAAGACATTGCCTGGCAGACTGAAGCCATTGCTAAACATACCAGTAATATTGAGCCCCTGATTCGTATTCAAAACAAATCTGAAATTCACAATGAAGGGGCTACGCAGGTTTTTATATATACACAGAATTCACATTTCCTGTTTGCCAATATAGTCACGGCGTTTGACCGCCTTAACCTGAATATTCAGGATGCCAGGATTTATACAACCGACAGTGATTATTCAATGACTACGTTTATGGTTCTGGAAACCAACGGCAAACCCATTGGCAAAAACCCACAGCGCCAGGAAGAAATTAACCGAACATTGTTGCTCTTTGTTAGCGCTGATAACCCTCTCAAACCAAAGGAAAAACAAAGACCCTCAAGAAAGCACCGTCAGTTCAGACGTAACACTGAAACAACACTTAGCAATCACGAACACCAGCCCTACTCCGTTCTGGAAGTCCTGTGTCCAGACCGGCCAGGTCTGTTGGCAAGGGTGGCCGGTATTTTTGTTGAAATGGAGATCACACTACACAACGCCAAGATCACCACATTAGGAGAAAATGTGGAAGACGTATTTTTTATTAGTGATTGTGATAACAAGCCTATTAATGATCCCATTTTTGTACAGGAGCTACAGGAGCAAATCAGGAAGCAGCTGGATGCTGAAATTGCCCGTTAAGAATTGGCGCACTACTTACATCCAGTTTTACATCACTACACTGGATTCAAATGAATCGTTATATATTAAGACTATTTTTTATGACTACACTCTACGGTATCAACAACTGCGACACGATCAAGAAGGCCAAATGCTGGCTGGAAGAAAACGGCATTAACTACAGCTTTCATGATTATAAAAAAGCTGGCATTGACAAAACCACACTAAAAAACTGGTGTGGGGAGTTTGGCTGGGAGGCGCTGCTCAACAAGCGGGGCACTACCTGGCGAAAACTGGATGAGAACCTCAAAGCTGATATTAATCCAATCAAGGCTATAGCACTGATGCATGAGCATACCTCTCTGATTAAGAGACCAGTGCTCATTAGTGGCAACCAAAAGCTGTTGGGCTTCGACGAAAAGTCCTGGCAAAGCCTGATATAATTCGCACCCTTTCGATTCACAATAGTAATTCCAAAAGGACTAGACCGTATCATGCATAGTTTCGCTCTTGGTGTTGGCACCAAGGACTCATCCGGCAACTGGCTGGAAGTATTTTTTCCTGAACCACAGCTCAATCCTGAAGCCGGGGCGATTGCCCCTGCATTAGAAGCTATTGGCTACCAGGGTGGTAATCAGGTCGTTGAACTTGATGCTATTCAACTGGAAGCTCTTGGCTCATCCTCATACGCTGATGCCAGTCATCAATTGCTGTCAACATTAAAAGACAGTAGCAGACCGCTTGTAGCAGTCATTCTGGAATCTGACGAGAAACCAACGACTGTTCCGGAAGCTTACCTGAAGCTCCACCTGCTATCCCACAGACTGGTAAAACCACATGGAATAAATCTCGACGGCCTATTTGCTGTATTGCCCAATGTTGTCTGGACGAGCCAGGGCGCCATCGCTATTGATGAACTAGTAGGCAGACAATTACAGGCGCGCCTTAACGGCGAAACGTTGGATGTACAGTCCGTAGACAAGTTCCCCAAAATGACCAATTACGTAGTCCCCAATGGAATACGTATTGCTGACACTTCCAGGGTTCGCCTTGGCGCTTATGTCGGTGAAGGCACTACCGTCATGCATGAAGGGTTTATCAACTTTAATGCTGGCACTCTTGGAACCGCCATGATCGAAGGCAGGATTTCTGCAGGCGTTGTTGTTGGTAATAACAGTGACCTGGGCGGCGGCTGCAGCATCATGGGTACACTTTCTGGCGGAGGTAAAGAAATCATATCCGTTGGTGAGGATTGCCTCATTGGCGCCAATGCTGGCATCGGATTTCCTTTAGGCGATCGCTGCACTATTGAAGCAGGTCTTTATGTAAGTGCCGGCAGCAAAGTGACAGTCATGGACAGCGAACTCAATCAAGTAGACGTTGTTAAAGCCAGAGATCTGGCCAACAAAAATGATTTATTGTTCCTGCGAAATTCTACCACCGGTGTCGTGGAGTGCCGTACCAACAAATCTAAAGTGGAATTGAACGCAGAACTGCATTCACATAACTGATTTATCACAGGATAAGTTTTCATGTCGGCAACACTGGAACTCAGCCAGGCATTAATTAGTAAGCCTTCTGTAAGCCCTGATGATAGCGGCTGTCAGTTGCTGCTGAGTGAACGCCTGGAATCCATGGGCTTTAAAGTAGAGCACATGCCGTTTGGCGATGTTTCCAATTTTTGGGCACGCAAAGGCAGTAATGCCCCTCTGGTCTGTTTTGCGGGTCATACCGACGTGGTTCCTCCTGGCGATGAAAGCCAGTGGCATTCCGATCCTTTCAAGCCAGAAGTAAGAGACGGCCGTCTGTATGGCAGAGGCGCTGCTGACATGAAAAGTAGCCTTGCAGCCATGATCACAGCTAGTGAGCGTTTTCTCGAAAATAATGCTGACTTTTCAGGCAGCATTGCTTTTCTTGTCACCAGCGATGAAGAAAGTCTTGCTCTGGATGGGACTCGCCGCGTCATGAAAGTCCTGCAGGATCGAGAAGAACAAATTGATTTTTGCATCGTAGGCGAACCATCAAGCAGCGAAAACCTTGGTGATATAATTCGCAATGGCCGCCGGGGCTCCCTGAACGGATTATTGACAGTGCATGGAACCGAAGGCCACGTCGCTTACCCTGATCTTGCAAATAATCCAGTGCACCGTTTCTTGCCTGCTTTAAGTGCACTAAGTGAAATCGCCTGGGATCAAGGCAATGATTACTTCCCGCCTACTACTTTCCAGATATCCAATATTCATGCTGGCGATGGCACCAATAATGTCATTCCCGGAGAGATGAATGCGCTATTCAATTTTCGTTTTTCCTCTGAAGTGACCGCTGAAGAATTAATGGCAAAAACCGCCAGTATCTTTGATACCCACTACACAAACTACACGCTTGAATGGCAGCTCAGTGGCAATCCTTTCATTACTGCCAAAGGTATTTTGACAGATGCAGTATCGGCTGCTATCAGAGACATCACAGGTGTGGAGACTCAGCTTTCAACTGGCGGTGGTACCAGCGACGGACGGTTTATTGCGCCCAATGGAACTGAGGTCGTAGAGATTGGTCCATGCAACAAAACGATTCACAAGATAAACGAAGAAGTTCTGGTAGCAGACCTTGAAAGACTTTCCGCCATCTACGAAAGCATTCTACAGAAATTGCTCCTGAGCTAATTTCAGCTTGGGCATAATCCTTTTTAACCTGTGAGGAATACCTGGAAGTGGCAGGCACGCCCAGGTACCTGAAAATCCGGCTTCGGGTCGGGCTGTTTACTCATTTTGCCCGGCCTCTTAAGCACCACTCTTTTTCCAGCACATTCACAAGCTTTGCCCAGTAGGGTTTCAATGTCTTCATTGGGCGGTAAGAATTCCTGCATCAAGGCCATCGTTTTCTTTACTTTGGCTGATTTTTGCCTTGGAGGGAACATAGGGTCCAGGATTATTACATCGACAGCTTCTTCCTGACCTGCCTTTATCAGCTCCAGATAATCATTGCTATCCACCATCTTTAGCGTCAGATTCTGTAGCTCCTGACAAAGCCGGGTATCACCGGAATTCATTCCGCGCTTCAGACCATCATGCAATAGGGCGGCCATGATGCCTGATTTTTCCAGCATCAAGACACGGCAACCCGAAGCAGCCAGTATATAGGCTTCAACACCCATACCCGCCGTAGCATCCAATACCGAGAGCTGACTGCGGTTTTTATCCAGACCGACAGCTTTAAGTAATCCTTCTGAGCGAGTGGATGTTGCCAGTCGATGCTGAATTCTTGGGTGTTTAAAATCAACACGGCTAGGTGAACTGTTCTCATCAACAGTCGATTTCAGTGAAAGTCCAAGGGCGTTGTAATACAGAACAGGCTCTTTATTGGTAATTGAAAGAGAATCTATTTCTGGTAAAACCCTTAACTCTTTGATATTTATAAATTCGTCAAGCCAGGAAATGTCGGCTGGATCACACTTTTGAAGTATTAACTGCATTAAAATTCACTTATATGAACTGGTTCATAGTTTATTAGTTACATTAAGTATTTTTTATAAGTATTTGTTTTTATTAATTTTTATTATATTTAAGTGCAATGAAGCCAGAAACCGAACAGCAGAAAGATTTTAACATTTTGCCACCTGACAGCTCAGGAGAAAAACTCCTTTTCCGCGTTTACGACAAAGGGTCTCCAATTGGTTATGCCAGATTAAAGAAAATCTCTCCGCGTAAAAAGAAAGCCGTGAATGTAATCGACATGTTCGATCCCAATGGTTTCAATGTCTATGAATTGAAAATGATTGAGATTTCACAGAATTATCGGCACTAGGGAGTCGGAACAAGTCTGTTGCAGGAAATCATTCAGTATTGCAAAAAAAGCAATATCAAACGTCTTACAGGTGAAATCAAAGGCGATGCCAGAACACTTCGTCACTGGTACCGCAACAATGGCTTTACAATAAGCCATGATGACCGTATTGATCTACTGCCTGCTATCAGCGCGTAAGCTCTTTCTTAACTTCAACCTCGAACTTAATCCTCACTCTCTATTTTCAGCTATATCACCTACTTATTTTTTTAAGTCGTCTGGGCTGCATTGTACAACCTTAAGTAAACGGGTACTTTAAGGCGCACTGACATTTCAGGATTATTATGGACTGGCTTACTCTCCTGCCACCACTGCTTGCGATTCTCTTTGCTGTCTGGAAACGGGATGTCATTCTGGCCTTGACTGTTGCTTTGCTTACCGCAGAATTTCTCCAGCAATCCTTTAATCCCTTTACTGCTTTCCTTGGCAGCGTATCCAGGATTACTTCAACGTTTGCATCAAGCTCCAATACTGAAATATTGTTGTTCAGTCTACTTATTGGTGCCCTCCTCTCCTTGATGAAAAACTCAGGAGGCGTCCTGGCTTTTGTAGATTTTCTTCTGGCGCGCAATATTGCCAAAACGCCCCGTTCAGCGGCAATCATGACGTCTACTCTGGGCGTTGTTATTTTTATCGAGAGTTATCTGAGCGTACTCACGTCAGGCATATTTGCTCAAAGTTTGTTTGACCGATTCCGAATGAGCCGTGCCAGACTAGCCTATATTATTGATTCCACCTGCTCACCTGTCAGTGTATTGATACTGCTTAATGGTTGGGGAGCTTATATCCTCGGTTTGCTTGAAGGCTATGATCTGGACAATCCTCTGGCAATTATGCTGGCCAGCATACCCCTGAATGCCTATGCCATTATCACCTTGGTCATCGTCTTCTACACGAGCTGGTCGGGTAAGGTTATGTTTACCCTGGCTGACCATGAGCAAAAACAGGCACTGACAACTTTAACTGAAAGCCAAGCTCCCGCAGGAAAGGCGCGCTTTTTTATTCTGCCTCTACTAGTTTTGATCACCAGTTTTATCGGATTCATGTTGTATACAGGTGACGGTAACCTCATAGCTGGCTCTGGTTCCAGTTCAGTTTTGTATGCCGTAATACTGGCAATAATCGTGGCAATGCTTTTGTTATCCCGAGAAGATAATTTTCCACTAAAAACATTGGTTGATATGAGCTACAAAGGAATGGGCGAATTACTGCCTGTAGTAACGATTATCCTCCTGGCGTTCGCCCTGGGTAGCAGTATGCAGGATTTGGGAACAGGCGAATTTGTTGCCAACATGATTTCAGACACATTGCCCCCATGGCTTATTGCCCCTGTAGTTTTTATCACTGCAGGAGTGATTTCCTTCACCACCGGTACTTCCTGGGGGACGTTCGGAATATTAATTCCCGTAGCTATCCCTATTGCTCTTGGAAATGATTTATCGCCGTCACTATTACTATCCTGCGTCCTTGGTGGCGGTGTCTTTGGCGACCATTGTTCCCCTATTTCCGACTCCACTGTACTTGCCTCCCTTGCTGCCGGTTGTGACCACCTGGAGCATGTCCGCACCCAGTTGCCCTATGCTTTACTGGCAGCCGGTCTCACTTTGCCTTTATTGGTGCTCTTCAGTTTTTAAAGTCGCGCAAATACGCACTGACTAACAGCCCTCAACGACTTGTAATAGAGAGTGCAGTGACCAGTATTCCAAGTTAGTATTTCCTCATTATTATTCCCGGAGCAATGCAATGGCTGAACTGTCTATCAATGGCGCAACAATTGAAATAGAGGCGTCTCCAGATACGCCGCTGCTTTATGTGTTGACTGATGAGCTGTTACTGCAGGGCCCGCGCTTTGGATGTGGCCTGGCCCAATGCGGTTCCTGCTCGGTGCTGGTCGATGGCGTGGAAACACGTGCGTGTATCACTCCGATTGAAACCCTCACCGGTAAAAATATTACAACCCTCGAAGGCATTACCCAATACTACGCTGCACAAACAGGTCTGCCACGAGCATCCATTAATCCACTGCAGGATGCTTTAATTGAGGAGCAGGCAATTCAGTGCGGATATTGCTACAACGGCATGATTATTAAAGGCACTGAGTTGCTTCTGGATAATCCTGAACCCAGTGACACAGAAATTCGCCGCGCCATGAACGGACATCTTTGCCGCTGCGGCACTTACCCAAAGATTCTCTCTGCAATCAAAAAAGCCTCCCAGAAAATGCTTGCAGGTGTTGAGCAAAATACGATTCCTGCCGATGAGGAATCAGTATGAGTAAATTAACCAGGATTCTTCCGATGAAACGTCGAACATTGCTCAAGACTGGCGGCGCTCTGATAATTAATTTCAGCATTCATTCCCTGGGTTTTACCCAGAGTCGCAACCCGATTGCCGGCCCACCGGATCCTGAACAGATAGACAGCTGGATCGCTATTCACCAGGACAATACCGCCACTGTGTTTATTGGTTTTGCGGAATTGGGCCAGGGCTGTTCAACCGCCCTACTGCAAGTAGCCGCTGAAGAACTTGATATGTCCATGGTACAGGTGGGCACCGCCGGACTGGATACTCACGTGACGCCAAACCAGGGCGGCACCTATTCCAGTTCAGCAATGCGCAGGGGCGGGCCACAAGTTCAGCAAGCCGCTGCAGAAGCCAGACAAGCATTACTGGGAATGGCCGCCGAACACCTGCAACAGCCAATAACAAACCTGGCTGTAGCAAACGGTATTGTTACCAGTGTTAGTGATGGCGATGCCTCAATCACCTACGGGGAACTGATTGGCGATCAGCAGTTTAATCTGGCTTTTACCGGCAATGCACCAGTCAAGGATCCTGCTGATTACACTTTAGTAGCAAAACCTTACCCGCGTAATGACATTCCACTGAAAGCCAGGGGCACCTATCGCTATGTGCAGCATTTACGCCTGCCTGGCATGTTGCATGGGCGAATCATTCGTCCCCGTGGTCAAGGAGCATACAAAGATGGCGTCCGGGTTCTCAACATCAATGAAGATTCCATCGCTTCAATCCCGGGCGCCCGCATTGTCCGTCAGAATAATTTTGTTGGGGTGGTGGCAGAACGGGAATGGGATGCCGTGAAAGCGGCGCAGTTGTTAGACATCACTTTTGATCTGCCGGAAAGCCTGCCTGGTAATGACAATCTGTTTAGCCAGATGGAAAGTGGTTTGACCAATGATCGGGTTGCCGTGGATGAAGGCGATGTCAGTGCCTTCAATGAGGCTTACGTGCAATCAGAATTCAGTGCTACTGCTCCCTATCAGGCCCATGTACCCTTTGCACCCAATTGTGCACTGGCAGATGTACAGGAGAATTCGGTACTGTTGATGTGCTCGACTCAAGATGTGTATAACACGCGCACCAGCATCGCCAACCTGCTAGGCATTGAACCGGATAGTGTCCGCGTGCAATACCACGAAGGTGCAGGAACTTTCGGTCATAGTTGCTGGGATGACACCGCCCAGGCCGCCGCATTGATGTCCAGCCTTGCTGGCAAACCTGTGCGGGTTCAACTGATGCGCTGGGATGAACATGGTTGGGATACCTACGGCCCTTCCCATGTGGGTAAAGCCCGCGTATCTGCCAACCGCGAAGGCAAGATGGTGAGTTATGAATACGAAGGCTGGCAGCATCACTGGAGTCTGATAGAGACATCCGAGCAGACAGCAAAGGGAACTCCTGCTGCCGAGTGGCCGCCCTTCACGGCTCAGCAAATCAACCCACTGACTCTTGGCAGTATGTACGACACCCCAAATCGTAAACTCCTGAATCATCATGTACCTGGACTGGACTACCTGAAAGGTGCCTGGCTGCGTTCCCCCCTGGACCTGTCCTTTGCTTTTATTTCAGAACAAGCTATCGATGACCTTGCCTATCGCCTGGGTCTGGACCCCTGGCAATTTCGCCAGCAAAATATCACCAATTATCACTGGCTGGATGTTCTAAATGGTGCTGCAGAGGCAGCAAACTGGACGCCAGCACCAGCGGCCCAAAATACTGCTTCCACTGGAGTATTACGTGGCAGAGGCATCGGTGTTGGCACACACCTGGCATCCTATGGTGGTGCAGTTGCCGAAATAGAGGTGGATACAGCAACTGGCGAGGTGAAAATTTTGCATTTAGTTGGCGCCATTGATGCAGGCCTTGTGGTGAATACGTCCAACGTGGAAAACCAGATCATTGGTCAACTGGTGCAGACCGCAAGTCGTATGTTGCTCGAAGAAGTCACCTTCAATCGCACTAATGTGACGTCACTGGACTGGAACAGTTATCCCATACTTCGGTTTGAACAATGTCCTGAAATTACTCCAGTGATTGTCCAGAGACTGAACGAAGCACCTTCTGGTGCCGGGGAAGAAGTCATGGCAGCAGCAGCTGCCGCCATTGCCAATGCCTTTTTCGATGCTACTGGCAAACGTATGACCATGTTTCCCTTTACACGAGAAAGAGTCCTGTCAGTGTTGCAAGGCTAATTCAAAATAGCGTAAACCAATTACTAACTTAGTCGTTTAATAGTGCATGAGCACATTAGACTATTGTCTTGCGGAACAAACTATCTAAAAAGAGACTGATCAATGCGATTAATTTGTATCCCGTCAGAACATATGGGACCAATTAGCCTTAAATACTAAGGGGGACTTCTGGTGCATTCAATAATGAATACAGGAGTCACCTATGACCGATACACCTGAAGCACTCGTTAAAGCCATTCGGCGCAAAACCCGCAAGAAGCACGAACCCGAAGAGAAAATCTGTATTGTCCTGGAAGGTCTGCGTGGAGAAGAGTCTATCGCTGAGCTGTGCCGCAGAGAAGGCATTGCTGCCAGCCAGTATTACAGCTGGTCGAAGGAATTTCTCGAGGCTGGTAAGCAGCGTCTGGCAGGCGGTAGTAAACGCCAGGCCAATAGCCGAGAAGTAACTGATCTCAAGAAAGAGAATGGTCACCTCAAACAGATGCTTGCTGAAACTATGCTGAAGAACAATGTGCTCAAAAAAAGTGTACTTGGCTCGGGGTCGATCTGGGACGACGAATGACCTTGTCGGCCTCAGAAAAATATGAAGTGATCCGGCTTGTTGAGGAGTCTGAGCTACCGGTAAGGCGCACACTTAATGAGCAGGGGGTTAAACGAAGTTCATTTTATCGCTGGTACAAGGCTTACCGGGATAATGGTTATGAAGGTCTGGTTTCCCAGAGCAAATCCCCAAGGCAGTTCTGGAATAAGCTACCGGAAAGCGTGAAGGAGCAGTGCCTTGAAGTTGCTCTGGAGCACCCAGAATTGTCACCCAGGGAGTTGGCCTGGCATATCACCGATCAGCATGAGTATTTTATCTCAGAGTCTAGTGTTTATAGACTGTTGAAGAAGTATGACCTGATCACAAGCCCTGCCTATATCCTGCTGCAGGCAGGTGATAAATTCCATACGCCCACGAAACGTATTAATGAGCTGTGGCAGACAGATTTTACTTATTTCAAGATAGTGGGTTGGGGTTGGTACTTCCTACCGACGGTGTTGGATGACTACTCTCGTTACATCATAAGCTGGAAGCTGACGACCACCATGAACGCTGATGATGTAAAGATTACCTTGGATGAAGCTATTGAGAAGACTGGAGCTGATCAAGTTGCGGTTAATCACCGGCCTCGGTTACTCAGCGACAACGGACCATGCTATCTGTCGAAAGAGCTCAAAGAATATCTAAACGAGCAGGCGATGGAACATACTCGAGGAGCGCCCTACCACCCGCAGACTCAGGGTAAGATCGAGCGTTATCACCGTTCGATGAAAAACGTTGTGAAGCTGGAGAACTATTACTACCCCTGGGACCTGGAAAAAGCGACTCGACAGTTCGTGGATTATTACAATCATCAGCGATATCACGAGTCGCTGGACAATGTGACGCCCGCAGACATGTTCTATGGCCGTTACGATGAGATCATGGACCGAAGACAGGTTATTAAGCAGCAGACCCTGCAACGCAAGAAGGAGGAAAATCTTATGACTTGTTCAGCTCAGTAACTGAAAGCTATAATGCAAATGTCTCCTCTAGCTGTTGAGGCGATTGGTCCCAAATCATCTGACGACTTACACTAGCTAAAAGAAATAGTTCAAAGCAATGCGAAAGGCAGTGCGAAGAGCTGGCAAAGAATGCCGCCCACCACCGTCATGGCCAGTCCCCAGGTCAGTAGCTGGAAAAAAACCTGTCGCGATTTGGATGGATCTGCCACACCGGCCAGACAGATGGCACCTATCGTGGAGATGGGTGAAACATCGACCAGCGAGGATCCGACATTTATCGATAGAGCAATTGCCAGTGGATTACCACCACCGAGATTCTCAATTAACGAAGGGATTGTTGGCAGGAAAGCGGGCATCACCACACCCGATGTACTGCTGTACGCTGAAATAGCACCGGTGATGAATGCAATAATGCCGTTGATGGTGTCTGGTGTAGAAAGCATGGATAGCAGGGAAGTAAACAGTTCCATGCCTCCGGTTTCATCCAGCAAAGCAACCAATGTTGCAACACCGCTGACCATGAGGATGACGCCCCAGGGAATTCTGCTAATGACTTTGCCTTCATCAGCGGCGCGAAATATCAGTAGTACGCAAGCAGCAGTAAAGGCGCTGAATCCCACATGTAGGTTCAATCCAATCACGCCGGTGATCCACGCGCATAAAACAAGGGTTGTCAGTTTCTGTTCATAGCCAAGTTTTTTTGTTGTTTCAAGTTGCAGCACACCATTGTGCGCTGTCTGATAGCGAAACTGGTACACCAGGTAGGCTGCTGCGGCTACCACCAGGTGGGCAATGAAATTCGCCAGGAAAACCTTGAGCTCTTCATCCACTATCCCTGCAGTTTCCATCCGGGAATTGGCAATAATACCTACAGTACTGACAGGGGAAAGGTTGCCAGCATTGGCGCCATTGGCCACCATTAAAGCAGTCAATAACGGGGGTAATTTCAACTGCGACCCAATAGACATAGCCATGGGAATGATTAGTGCTGTGCTGGAAATAGCGCCTGGCCCCGCAGAAGACAGAAGAAAGGCAATGACAAAGAAGAACCACGGCATTATCAGACGATTGCCGCGAATCACGCCAAGCGCATGATTGGCGAGAGTCTCAAGCGTGCCATTGGTATCAGCTACTGCAAACAGCAGCGTCACTCCAGCCAAAGTAAGGAACAGCGCGGTTGGGAATCCGTTCAGGACAGTGGCGACCGGAAGGTCCGCCAGGTAAACGCCGATCAGCCAGGCCATGGCGATGGCAATCAGCCCCACATTGATTCGCGAACTCATGGATAGGATCAGGGCTGCGAGCAGAGCAAGCAGGGAAATGACCGCAACGCTCATTGGGTGAAGTTCATCCTGGAATTGAAATGACAAGCAATCGTCTTAATCATGCTGCATGACTGCATGTAACTCACTTTTGAACACGTCAGTTGGGTGTGCTTGATAGATTTAGTGTCAATCCAAAAGGTTCTGGAATAGGGCAACAGTATCTTTATGGAACACACCGTCCCGTCCTACAAAACCATACCCACCAGCCTGGCCCATTGCAGCCTCCAATGGCGAGATACCACTGTTGTCTTCATAATTAACAATGGCGCCTTTGTCATGAAGATACTTCACTACTTCAGTTAAACCAAAAGTAGCTGCACCAAAAACAGCTGTTCTGCCCATATTATCTTTTGCATTGATATCCAGTCCCTGGTCTATGCAAATCTGTATCGCTTCATTCATTTCTGCAGTGGTTTTATAACGTCCAGTGGTATCAGATTCCTTGGTGCCATGGTTTGCTGCTGTCATTAGTGGGTTGATGCCTTGCCGGGTGCTCAGAAAAGGATCAGCGTCGTATTCCAGCAGCAGTTTCATGGCAGCGATATCGGCGCTTTTGGCAGCCCGCAGGAATGCTGTAGTGCCAGCGACAAGCATGGAGTCGGTGCCGCGATCCAGTTTCAGGCGAAAAGGAATCAAGCTGGTGAGTTGCTGGTTTACCTTTGCTCCCCGAGCCAGTAGATTTTGCATTAACTCAAATGCAGTATGCTCATTGGGAATTACATAGGGTGAAGGTCGATTGGATTCCGGCATAATATTGAAGTGTACGGCGGCATACAGAGGTGAGCGATTGGTGTCGTCAGATATGTGTATGTCAGCGCCTGCTTTAATCAATGTCCAGGCAACATCATAGTGGCCGTTAATAATAGCCATTAACAGTGGAGTGATGTCTTTTGGCGTCACTGCATCAATCTCTGCGCTTAAATCCAGTAAGGTGCTGATACAGTCCAGGCAGCCTTCCCGGGCTGCAAAATGCAGTGGCGTCATGACACCAGGAGGTAGCCACTTATCCCGTGGTTCCATGGTGATCTGGCGTTCCCATTCTTCCAGCGCTGAAGATGCATTGATTTCAGCACCATATTCGACAAGCAGGGCAATGATTTCAGGATGCTTCTGTGCGGCTGCCCACATCAGGGGCGTCTGTCCATGCCAGTCTTCGCGGGCATCAACGATTGCTCCGGCATCAAGGAGTACTTTTACAGTATCAAAATCACCGGTACGGGCAGCCGTCATAAGGACTGTCTCGCCTTCATTAAATATTTCATTCGCATCGGCGCCAGCATCCAGAAGGATCTGAGTTATTTCGGCACTACCATTGCGCGCTGCCAGGTAGATCGGAGTGATGCCATAGCGTGTGCGGGCATCTATATCTGTACCGGCTCGTAACAGGGACCTGACCAGAGTGGCATCATTATTTAGTGTGGCGTAGTGCAAGGCGCTCATGCCGTCTGCTTCACTGATGTTGATATTACTCGCGCCATCCAGTAATACGCGCGCCCTTTCACTGTCCCCGGCCTTTGCTGCTGCCAACATGTCCAAATTCTGGTTATCCTGGGCTAACAGGGTAGGTGTCAGAAAAAAAATATTGATCAGAACAGTGAATAAAACTTTGGTTTTTAAGCCTTGCATCTTGCCTCTTATTTTTTTGCAGTTAGTAGGTGTGCTACTAAACTTGATCTACTAGTCCAGTACTGTCCCCTAACTGTTCAAGCTCCACACCTGCTTTGTTAAGCATGGTCAGGATCAAGTTTGTCATGGGAGTGCGTTGCTCATAGCTGATGTGCTGGCCACCCTTGATCCTGTCGGTGCCGCCAAGAAGGACGTTCGGCAGAGGGTAATGGTCATGAAGATTGGAATTGCTCATGTTAGAGCCATAGAGAATGATGGAATTGTCCAGCAGTGTACCGTCGCCCTCTTCAATGGAATCCAACGTATCAATAAACTTTTTGAACTGATTAACATGATAAGTTTGAATTTTGACATTTTTCGCCATCTTGTCTGCGTTGTTACCGTGATGAGAAGTAGCGTGATGACCTTCATTCACTCCTACCATCGAGTAAGTCCGGTTACTCAATTCCCGTGCCATCATAAAGGTTGATACTCGGGTAATATCACTCTGGTAGGCCAGAGCCATGAGTTCGAACATGATGGCAAGATGGTCTTCATAGGCAAAAGGTATACCAGCAGGTGCATCTGGTATGTCCATATCAGGATTTTCGATGATTAATCTTTCCGCCTGCTGAATGCGACGTTCGATTTCGCGAATGTTGTCCAGATAATTTGTAACCTTTTCTCTGTCATTGTTGCCTAGTTCACCACTGAATGCCTGGGTTTGTCGTACTACACCATCCAATATGCTGCGATCTTCCGCCTGCCTGGACAAACGCTCGTCCATGCTGCCGCCAGTACCGAACAGACGTTCGAAAACTTTGCGCGGATTGATTTCCATGGGATTGGGTGTGGTGGGTGAGCGCCACGACAGGGTGTTCATGTAGATACAGCCGTAATCTCTGTCGCATGCGCCAATCAATCCACTATGATCTTCGGTCGCAAGTTCCAGGGAAGGCAGGGGTGTGTCCTGGCCAATGACCTGCGCGGCATATTGGTCCGCGGTAATTCCGGCAAAAGCATCAGAACCCAGTGTAGCTTTTGGTCTGATCCCACTCAGCCAGGTACAGGGGCTTAGGCTGTGCACAGCTGTTGTATCAGCGGCGGCATGACCCAGACCACTGACAATAGTCATGCGGTCCCGGTATGCCTCAAGGGGTTTCAAAATGGGTTTGAACTCAAAACCAGTGCCTACTTTGTCGGGCGTATATTCCGACATGATGGCGCCGTGAGGAATGTAGACAAAACCGAGACGAGGCTGAATAACCAAGCTGCTCTGGGCAAAAGCTGGCGCCATAGCACTCAACAGCGGCAGGCTCAGGCTAGCTCCAGCGCCTTTTAACAACGTCCTGCGACTAAGGTGTTTCTTGCTAATAAACATGTTTTGCTCCCGGTACTATTTCTGCTTCACCTAACAAGAATTACCTGCTTTGTTGCTAATTATAGACCTTCTGAACCATAAGAGCACGTCACTCTAATGGGCTATTCACTTGAAGCTACTTGAGCACCTGGGTTTTCAGCAGCCCGTTTCATGGTAAAAGGTACAGAACTGATAATTCCTTTTACAAGAGCTGAAAATCGGTAATCCTCTTGCGCTGCCTGTTTGCGGATTGTGCGCACAACAGGCATATCAAATGGCTCAAGCCCACGGCCAAGGGCATAAATCAAAAGTTTCTCTGTCAGGTTGTCTACGAAATTTTCCGGTTTAGCGAGCAGAGCGGTACGCAGATCATTGATCCCATCGATTTGGGTGCCGTCTCCCAATTGCCCACCGGAATTTACCATGCCGCCTTCTTCTTTTGTTCTAAAGCGGCCAATGGCGTCAAATCTTTCCAGGGCAAAGCCCAATGGGTCCAGCAAGCTGTGACAGCTGGAACACACAGGATCCTGGCGGTGCAGTTCAAGTCGCTCGCGAACGGACATGATGTCTGAGCCCTGATTTTCTTGAAGGTCCGGCACATTGGGAGGAGGTGATGGTGCCGGAGAACCAATTATGTTTTCCATCACCCATTTGCCTCGCAGTACAGGAGAGGTCCTGTTGGGATAGGAAGTCACAGTAAGAATGCTTCCTTGCCCAAGCAGGCCACGGCGCTCATCATCTACTTGATTCACCTTGCGGAAATGAGAGCCGTAAATATTAGGGATACCGTAATGAGCAGCAAGACGATCGTTGACGTAGGTCCAGTCAGCAGTCAGCAGGTCGAGGATTGAATGATCATTGCGAAATATATCAGTAACGAACATTTCGGTTTCCGAACGAAAAGCATTACGCAATTTGTTATCAAAATTCGGGAATGTACGGGTGTCGGGATAGCTGCTTTGTAAATTGCGCAGGAATAACCACTGAGCGGCAAAATTATCAACCAACGTACTTGCCTTTGGGTTTTGAAGCATGCGCTCTACTTGTGCATCAAAAACAGCTTGGTCTGACAGTTGGCCGGCAGCTGCCACATCAATCAATTCTTCATCCGGCATACTACTCCATAAAAAGAAGGCCATCCGGGAGGCTAGCGCCAGGTCATCAAGCGCATAGACTTCGCCTGGCGCAACATTTTCAGGATCAGGCTCGCTTCGGAACAAAAACTCAGGTGAGGTCAGGAGAAAACGCAGGGCAACCTGGATGCCTCTTTCAAATCCACCTTGGGCATGGCCGCCCAGATAGAAATCTTTCAGCAGGCTCATGTCTTCATCTGTTAATAATCGACGATAGGCCAGCTTGCCAAGTCGGCCCAGAATTGCCGCAGCACAAACGGGTTCTTCTTGTGCTGTTGCCGGGTAACAGGAAAATATCTTTTGCCTGGAGGCTGTATCACCAGAGCCGGTCACGTTATAAGGACCCAGTATGTCCACGTAATCCAGAGTAGGAAGCCCAGTCATGTTTTGCAGGTCGAGGTCTCGTGTATGCAATTCCAGGGGTTCATGGGTTTCTGCGGAATTTTTCTGGATGAAAGTAACCGTAACCCTGTGCAGGCCAGCTTCTACCGGAACCCTAACTTTGAGGCGCTGGTCGATAGTGTCAGCCGCATCAGCGAAATTGGTGTCGGACATCAAGTTATCTGCTTCGCCGCCAACCTGTTCAAGGAATACGCGCTCACCATCGATGGATATTTCAAATTGATTGGCCCATTCCAGACCGGTCATGTATCCAACTATATTGCGAGTGAGATAGGAGTTAAATTCGTATTCGCCGTCTAAAGGAAAATTGTGTTCGATGAGGATGCCGCCGCGGGTGCCCAGAGGAAGTCCGGACAAGTGTTGGCTTTGAGGAGCGTCAGGTGGCACTTTATATACTTTTGAGACGGTATCCTGGCGGAGATCTCCTACAGCAAGCTCAGCAATTTTTCGCGAAGCGGTCAGGTATTGTTCCAACAGTGATGGTGATGTACGTAGGACGTCGGCGATATTATCGAAACCATAGCCCTCATCGTCTGCTGGCAGGTATTCACTGATATCCACGTGCAGGCCCAAAAGATCGCGAATGACATTGCCATACTCTGTGCGATTGAGTCGGTGCAGTGAGGAATTGCCAGGATTCGGATTAGCCAGAGTGGATGAATCAATACCTGCCTGTAGGTAGTTAACGAATGCCAGGCGTTCCTCTGCATCCGGTGCAGGTTGTCCCACCGGGGGCATTAAGTTGCCGCGGAACTTCACCATGACTTTTTCCCAGATCTCTGCGTCAGCCAGGGGCTCGGCGATGTTGGCAAGCTCAAGGTCGAGGCTGCCGGCCCAGTCTTCAAAATTATGACACTCCACGCAATAAGACTGGATGAATTGCTGTTGATGTTCAGCATCATCAAGCTGGGCATGTGCAGAACTGGTTATTCCAGCCAGAAATAACAGTAGAAAGTGTCGAATACGAGTGGTCATGAATAATCCTCTTATGAGCCGGGAAGAATAAAGTAGCCCATGGTGCAATTCAAGTTATGATATAGATTGAATTCTTGGAAAAATCCTAAAAAATTAGTGTTTATAGTCGGCTCTCACTAAAGAACTAAAATTGCTATTACCTTTAATTGATTGAATTTTAACTCCCTCTTTTTTATGCTGACTGCAGTTTTCATCCTTGAATGAATTTTAGGGAGCCTCTTATTAAGTATGAATAAATTCAGCTGTTTGTTATTAATGGCTTTGTGCCCTAGCCTGTTGACGGCCCACCACGGGCTGGCTAATTTTAATCTCAATGTGGATATCTCCGTTGAAGGGGTAATTACCGACATCGCCATGATTAACCCCCATTCCTGGGTCTATATAGATGTCACCAATGAGGATGGTGTGATTACCAATTGGAAATGTGAGCTACGCGGCGGTACTGTGCTGCGTCGGTCAGGTTGGGATGAAACTCTGTTTGAAATCGGCTCACCTGTATACATAACTGGTTCTCCTGACCGATTCGAGGACAATACGTGCTATACAGGTACGATTACTTTTGCCAGTGGTCTCAGCCTGGACCGCTATGATCAGGTGACTGAAGCGGACAGGAATCTTCGCCAGGAGTTTGACTTACGCCGACTGTCTAATGGCGACCCGGACATATCAGGTGACTGGGCGGCAGAGCAGGTAGTTATGACTGATCCGCGCGGGTTGGAAGGGACTCTTGTGCCGCTAAGCGTTGCGCAGGAGTTTGAGCCCGGCCAAGTGCCTGCTGGCAGGCGCGCTTTCCAGGGGTCACGGGGCACTCCTGAATCCTTTTCAGAAGATCCTCTATCGACCACCTGGGACAATCCAAGTCCATTTCAGCTAACAGAAGCAGGCTTAACCGCAATAGAGGGATTCGATGGCTCTTCCACCGACAATCCACGCCTGCGCTGTGAAACCACCAATATCCTATGGGACTGGTCATTTGATAATCCAATCAACCGCATTGTGCAAACCGAAGAAGTCATTAGATTGATCTATGGCACGATGGTGTTTGAACGCGCTATCCATCTAAATGAAACTGAATTTCCTGCTGATCTGATACCCAGCCGTAGCGGCTATTCCATAGGGCGATGGGAAAATGATGAACTCATTGTCAATACACAGGGATTCCTGGCAGGCATCCTGTTGGCTGATGCCCGGACACCTCACAGTGATCAGATGCGAGTTGAGGAACGCTTTCGCATTGACCCTGTTAATGGAGCCCTTGTAAGAAGTTATGTGGCGCAGGATCCGACTTATTTCAGTGGCCAGTATCGAGGCAACGACACTATGTTTGTATCAAGTTATCCCTGGGAACCGTATAACTGTGATGACCGTTCTTTTCGTTCTGATTTAATAGGTCAATAAAAAGTGTCAATCTTTAATATCAATAATATCGAAAGGAAGTTCTATGTCAGTTTCTGCATCAGTACATGAAAATATCCTCGGGACTATAGGCAACACCCCTGTTATTAAAATCAACAAGCTTGGCCGGCCAGGTATCAACCTGTATGTAAAATCTGAGGCCTTCAATCCCATGAGTTCAGTCAAGGACAGGTTAGCACTCGGTGTTATTGAGCATGCTGAACTCACGGGTACTCTCAAACCGGGTCAGACTGTTGTTGAAGCAACCAGTGGCAACACCGGGATTGGCCTTGCCATGGTTTGTACCCAGAAAGGCTATCCGCTGGTAGTCACTATGGCGGAAAGTTTCAGCGTGGAACGGCGAAAACTGATGCGTTTCCTGGGGGCCAAAGTAGTATTGACGCCTGCTGCTGAAAAGGGCACCGGAATGCTGAACAAGGCCATTGAACTGGCAAAAGAGCATGGCTGGTTTTTGACCAGGCAATTTTAGAATGAGGCCAATGCAGACATGCATTACCGTACCACTGGTCAGGAAATTCTAATGGCATTCCCAGACCAGACTCTCGATTATTGGGTTACCGGGTACGGTACAGGGGGGACCCTTAAAGGTGTGGCAAAGGCGCTTGATGAAAAGAGCCCGAATACCAAGATCATTGTGTGTGA
This sequence comes from Gammaproteobacteria bacterium, assembly GCA_029245395.1. Classification (GTDB taxonomy): domain Bacteria; phylum Pseudomonadota; class Gammaproteobacteria; order Pseudomonadales; family Pseudohongiellaceae; genus Eutrophocola. The sequence goes on along the minus strand of JAQWPL010000013.1, from coordinate 5,266 downwards.
ACCAGATAATTCAAATCTTCTAGGTAGTGGCAAAAAACAGCAGCGCCTTGACGGCGGCTCACCTTCAGTCAGTCATGAAGCGTTTCGTCCTCATCTGATGCAGGGATGGACACCAGATTTTATTTCAAAGCTTACTGAAGATGCCCTTGATGCCGAGTTGGTAGACCAGGTTGTTGCCATCGACGGACAGGAAGCAATTCGCCTGTCTAAAGCTTTGGCACAGCAGGAAGGCATTTTTGTGGGAATATCGGCTGGAGCTACCCTTAGCGGCGCATTGCAGGTTGCAGAAACGGCGCCAGAGGGGTCGACAATTTTGTGCATGTTGCCCGACACTGGGGAGCAGTATTTGAGTACGCCTTTATTTGATGGCATTTCCGAGGAAATGACAGATGAGGAAATGGAGATATCCAAATCCACTCCAGGATTCCGGTTTGATGTAGCGAGCAGTCCCTCTACTCCAGCCGCTCAGGAAACGTCGGAGCCTGAAGCTGATGCTATCGACTTTTTGGAAACAGCCATTAATGACAAGGACAAGCCTGTGGTCATGTTTGCATTGGAATGGTGTGAATTCTGCTGGTCAGTACGCAAGATGTTTGAAAAGCTGGTTATTCAATACCAGTCCATAGATCTTGATTCCGTGGCCTATCAAGAGGACAACAGGGGTGGCAAGATTCGTGTCGCTCTTAAAGCTAAAACCGGGCTACCCACCATTCCGCAAGTTTTTGTGGGCGGACACCATGTCGGAGGTTGCACTGAAACCTTTGATGCCTTCAATGGGGGTGAATTACAGAAATTATTTGAAGCCAATGCAGTGAATTTTGACCAGGCACAGAAATTTGATGCTTACACGTTGTTGCCGAAATGGCTGCAACCCAGATGAAAACCGCAAACCTGATAAAGAAGTATCAACAAAATGGATAAATTTATGCTCCGCCAAAAAGTTTTTCTAATGTTGCTTTGCTTTTTTTGTGGCAGTAGTTCTGTTTCAGCCCAGGAACCGAATACACCCATGCCCTGGGCTTATGCCATTAACACGCCTGGCGTTGAAATAGATTTTGCTTTCAATGTTCCAAGAACAGTGCCAGACAGTACGGTGGAATTCGTATTCACCAATCCCAGAAATCTTTACCAGCCTCCCGACTGGCATCCGCAAGATCATCCAGTCATGCCATCCATTGTCGCCAACGGTAGAGAGCCGGTTGTGTTTGCCTGCGGATATTGCCATTTACCCAACGGTCAAGGTCGACCGGAAAATGCCAGCCTGGCTGGCCTGCCAAAAGAGTACATCCTTCAGCAGATGGCGGATTGGCGTGCGGGGTTGAGACGTAGTTCAGAGCCGCTTCATGGTCCCGCGTCCAATATGCAGGCTATTGGTGCCAATGCCACTCCGGAAGAAGCAGAAGCGGCTGCTGAATATTTTTCAAGTATCACCTCCAAGCCATGGATCCGTGTTGTTGAAACCGATACCGTGCCAGAAACTGTGGTGGCCGGCTGGATGTATGTCGATGCTGGTAGTGATGTTATAGAAACTATTGGTAATCGCATTCTGGAAATGCCCGAAGACCTGGAACGCACAGAGCTCAGGGATGATCGTTCCGGTTTTATCGCCTATGTCCCTATAGGGAGTGTCAACAGCGGTGAAATGCTCGTGCAGTCCGGTGCATGTGCGACTTGCCATGGTGTGAATATGAAGGGCTTGGGTCCTATACCCCCTTTGGCTGGCCGCTCGCCAAGCTATATTGCCCGTCAGTTGTATGACATGCAGGTGGGCAACCGGCGCGGGCTGTGGTCTCCACTTATGCTGTCTGCTGTTGAGAACCTCAGCATTGAAGACATGGTAGACATAGCGGCCTATCTCTCCTCTCTAGAACCCTGAGCTGAGAGGGTCCGTGGCCAGTAAAGTCATCATTATTGGCGGCGGGCACAATGGACTCGTCTGCGCGGCCTATCTGGCAAAGGCTGGCAAAGATGTCACCGTACTTGAAAAACGTCCTTTGATGGGCGGTGCTGCTGTTACCGAAGAATTTTATCCCGGCTTTCGCAATTCTGTCTGCGCTTACACTGTCAGCCTGTTGCACTCGAAAATCATTACCGATTTAAATTTGCATGAACATGGCCTGCGTATCATCCCGCGCAAGGTAAATAATTTTTTGCCTTTACCTGAGGGGGACAGTTTTGTATCAATCACAGGTAAGCTCCAGGAAGAGGTTGCCCGGTTTTCGAAACAGGATGCAGAGTCTCTTCAAGACTATGAAGCCTTACTCTCGTCTATTGTTCCTGTAGCAAAAGACATCATGCTGATGCAGCCGCCAGCGCTTGATGCTGTAGGCATATCCGATTTACTGGGGATGTTCAGGCTCAGCCGCCAGTTTGCCAAACTCAATCGCCGGGAAAAGCAATTTCTTTTCACGCTGTTATCTCGCAGTGCCGGTGAAATTCTGGATGACTTTTTTACTACCCCAGCTCTAAAAGCCTTGTTAGGGTTTGATGCCATTGTGGGGAATTATGTTTCTCCCTATTCCCCCGGAAATGGATACAACCTTTTGCATCATTTATTAGGTGATGTAAATGGTGAGAGTGGGCGTTGGGGTCATGCCATTGGCGGAATTGGGTCTATCAGCGATGCCGTTATGGAAGAGGGGAAAAAATATGGTGTCAGGTATCACACTAATAAAGCAGTAGAAAAGGTAGTTGTTGAAAATGGCAGTATTGAAGGAGTAATTACGGAGGACGGTAGCGTCCATGAAGCGGACATTGTAGTTGCCAATGTAAACCCAGTCCTGCTGTTTAATCATCTACTATCTGAAAGCGATGTACCTTCTGAACTGTTTTCACATTTTCAGCAGTACAAATGTGGCAGTGGCGCTTTTCGCTTGAATGTTGCTCTCAATGGATTGCCGAATTATCCGGGCAGGCAGGTTCCCCATTGTCTGGAGGCGGGCATTATCCTGGGGCCTTCTCTGGAGTATATGGATCGTGCTTATCTGGAAGCCCGCAGTAATGGCTGGTCAAGCAACCCGGTCATTGAATTGCTCATACCCAGTCTGGTGGATGACAGTCTTGCTCCAAAAGGATGTCATGTAGTGAGCCTGTTTTGCCAGCATTTTTCACCTGATCTGGGAATGCAATGGGATACCTGCAAAGAGCAAGCAGTGACAAGTATATTGGATACTGTAGAAGTCAGTTTTCCCGGGTTCAGAGCATTGATCGAGGGAGTTCAGGTATTGAGTCCCTGGGATTTGGAAAGAGAATTTGGCCTCATAGGAGGTGATATATTTCATGGCCGTTTGTCCCTGGAGCAATTGTTTAGCGCACGACCGGCCATTGGGTTGGCACAGTATGAGATGCCATTCAAAGGCCTGTTTCTATGTGGATCCGGGGCCCATCCTGGAGGGGGTGTAAGCGGACTCCCGGGGCATAATGCGGCCAGGCGTATCCTCGCCTGAAATGCTCATAAAGCCCATACATTGGAAAAATATTGTCAGGAAAAAAAAGGCCGGACTTTTCAGTCCGGCCAAAGTGCCGCTTGAGGTCGGGGGACCAGAAGGGGAGTGATTCATAGTGCTAAAAAACTAGTACTACAAACGTTGCAGTAAATGCGACGTTTTAAAGAGTCGCCTCAAACGGGTCGGAGACTTCATCAATGCAAGCGCGGATCACGCGGCGCAGGTCGATCTGGTCATCCTGGAATACTTCAACTTCTTCCAGGCTGATCAAGCCGTCGTTATTGGTATCTATTCGATCAAATAAAACGTAAGCCCGCTCTTCCAGAGCTATGCTCAGTTCCATCAGGTCGATATAACCATCACCATCGAGATCTACTGCGTCGAATCGATCTTCAATGTCATGCGGACCTTCCCAGTCAGCGATGGTTTCTCTAACACAGGCGATCACCGCTTCACGATCCACATCAGGATGCTCGCCACGGTCACCACGTCTGTCGGCTTCCTCTTCACTGATAAGGCCGTCGCCATCTTCGTCACGGCGCTCAAACTGTATGTCGACACGGGCAAGGCGGGCATCCAGAAATTCATCTTCACTGACAAAACCATCTTCGTCAGTGTCCAGATGTCCAAACAACCTGTCGATGGCGCCACCAGGACGTGGGCGATGCCTTGCAGGCCCAGCACCATCACCACGTTGTGGACGCACATCAATTGCTGAGATAGAACGTTCGGCACGCGCTACTGTATCTTGAGCAGTTGCGGCCGGCAGGATAGCGGCACTTAACAGTGCAACTGTACTTACTATGACTAGTTTATTAAGTTTCATGACTGTAACTCCTGTTAAATAATGCGATTTTTACAATGTTGTAAAAATTTCAGTTAAAAAGTTTTTATCAAAAATGAATACCGGCCGGAATATTCAGTTCACTGTGTAAAACGCTGTGACAGAACATCGGTTGACAGGGAGGGACAAAAATGTGAAGTGGTTCTCTTTTTCTGTGACTGCGAAAATCTGCCAGGCAAAGCCTATATCGTTACAAAGGCGCAATAGATCGGTAGAATAAGGACGCGAGAAAAATTCAGTAAAATGCTGGGAGAATGCGTTGTCATTACCGGAAGATTTACGACAGGAATATCTGGAAACATTGGGAATAGTGAGTTATTTCCCGCGTTTTATCCTGCCGGCAGCCCCGCATCCCCAAGCCTGCGAATGGCCTGAGTCCTGGACGCAGGCACAGTCTGCCCAAAAGGACGCTATTCCAGAGCACATTGATGAAAGACAAAGCACCGCAAGCGAAGCGGCCAGGGTAATTAATCAGGATGAGCAGCTTTCCCCACCGTCTGCGCCACCTTCGCCACAAGTCCGGCTAAAGCCGGATTCAACCCGACCAGCCACATCAGTTCAGTCTGCTGAAAAAGAAACATCATCAGCTCAAGCCGAGATATCGACAACACCCTCCAGTAAAAGAAAAGTCGCTGTGGAAGATGTCCGGCTGCAGTTACTTTGTATACGCGTTAATGACAATCTGGCTGTGTTGAATGCGATGCCGCATTTTGGCTCGGGGCAATTGTCACGTCAGCATTTGGCGCTTTTACACAATATGCTGCAGGCCAGCGGAATGGATACACAAGATTTGTTAATAGACGAAAAGCCTTTTCACTGGCCTATGGTGCAAGGGGAACATGTGGATAACAGTAAGTCGGCAGCGGCTACTGCACTGATTGCCTTTCTACAGCAAAAGCTGGTGGACTGGCAGTTCAGGAATTTACTGGTGATGGGGGAGCAGGTTGTCACCGGATTATTTGTTGCTGCCGATGAG
>JAQWPL010000032.1 GCA_029245395.1 Gammaproteobacteria bacterium | reverse complement strand
TCCTCGTACCCAAACCAGGTCTTGCTTATTTCATTGTGGACATCTCCAAAAGATATCTGCAACTCATCGATAAACTCCAGCAAACCATTTTCGAGTAAATGAAATACATTTGCCTCAGAAGTGATGCGTTTTACCCTCACTATTGCCAGTTGAACATCATCATGATTAGGCAGCCTTTCAAGATTAGTATTAATGAATTCAAGCAGGAAATTGATCGACCTGGGAAATTCATCATCCTGCAACAGAAATCGCACTACACCTTCGCCTTTTACGCGGTTGGCTACATTTTGTCTGTAGGCCTGGTAACCACTGACACTACGCAGAACATTCATCCACACGACAATTTTGTGCGCCTCTTCCAGGGACTCCTCTTCCCTGCTTAAATCGGCAAAGGCGGGTAACAGAGAAATTGAACCAACATCCACAATACGTGATGTCATATCAGCTCGCTCGAGGGCTCTTCCCAGTTGAATAAAGGTATAAGCCGTGTTGTGAGCCATTGTTCCGGAAAGCATTCCGCCCAGACTCTGACAATCGGCGATCAATTCTGTGAATAACTCTCTCCTGACCCTTCGTCCTATACCGCTTTCAATAACACCTTTAGCGTACAAATAGGTCTTGTTGATATGCTCCCAGGCTTCTGAAGGAATAACTTCTCTGGTCGTACGTGCGTTTTCCCTGAGCGCTCGCAAACTACTGATCATCGACGATGAGTTGTTCAGATCAGCAAGCAGGAACCGGAACACTGAAATTTCAGCGGTAGACGCATTGGAGGCAGCGAATTTTTCATTACTGCCAGTAATATCCAGCAACAAATCCCAACTGATATTTGATCCGCGTGGCAAATCAAAAAGCATGGAGGAATAAACATCCATCAGGCGAGCCGAATTCTCGACCCGTTCCATGTAGCGGCCTAGCCAATACACTCTTTCTGCAACACTGGACAGCATTTGTATTTACTCTTTACCTTTCATTTAATTCTGTTTCTTTATGGGTAACATACTGTTTATTTTTTATCCCTGTATCCTTTTATCCCCTTATCTAATCCTTAACAATCCACGTATCCTTGCTGCCGCCACCCTGTGAGGAATTAACCACATAAGATCCCTTCACCATCGCAACACGGGTCAACCCCCCTGAAGTCACATAGGTGCTGGATCCCTGCAAAATAAAGGGCCGAAGATCAATATGCCGTGGTTCAGCATTCTTATCACCCATGATAGGGGCTGTGGACAGTGCTATGAGCGGCTGTGCCATGTAGTTACGTGGATCAGCCTTGATTTTCCTGGCGAAGGCTTCCCGCTCTTTTTTACTGGCCTGTGGCCCCATCAACATGCCATAACCACCGGATTCATTCGCAGGCTTCACTACAAGTTTGTCCAGGTTTTGCAACACATGCTGGCATTGTTTCTTATCACTGCATATATAGCTTTGCACGTTAGGAAGAATTGGATCCTCTCCCAAATAATATTTAATAATCTTGGGAACATAGGTATACACCACCTTGTCATCGGCTACTCCGGCTCCGGGTGCATTGGCCAGACCTACATTACCTTTCAGCCATGCACCCATAAGGCCCTTCACACCAAGTGTGGAATCCTTGTTGAAAACGGAAGGATCAAGAAACAAATCATCAATACGTCGATAAATGACATCTACCGCTGCCAGTCCATTGATGGTTTTCATGAAGACATGATCATCTTCCACTACAAGATCGCTGCCCTGAACCAGTTCAGCGCCCATGCGTTGTGCAAGAAAGGAATGCTCAAAGTAGGCTGAGTTATAGATGCCTGGTGTCAGAACAACCACCTCGGGATACTCTTTAGGTTCAGGCGAGATGTCAGCCAGGGTATCGAATAACTGCCCGGGATATTCAGTGATAGGCAGAATGTCATAATTTTCAAACAGCTCAGGAAATACCCGTTTGGTCACATTACGATTTTCCAGCATGTAGGAAACGCCTGAAGGCACACGCAAATTATCTTCAAGCACATAAAATTTGCCGTCGCCGCCGCGAATCAGGTCAGTTCCACAAACATTTGCCCAGACACCATGCTTTGGCTTTATACCTTTACAGATATTCCTGAAATTTTCTGATTTTCTGATCAGGCTTTTCGGCACCACCTTGTCTTTGAAAATCTTGCCGTCGTTATAGACATCATTGATGAAACAGTTCAGTGCGCGCAAACGCTGTTCCAGGCCCTGGCTGGTTACATCCCACTCTTTGGAGGTGATGATGCGGGGGATAAGATCGAAAGGCCATTCGCGATCAATGTTGCCCGCTTCACTATAAACCGTGAAAGTAATCCCCATGGATTTTATGGCAGCAGTAGCGGATTCTCTGCGTTGCAGCAATTCTTCAGGACTAAGTGTGGCAAGGTAGTTGGCGAGCGCTCTGGTCACACGACGCGGGTTGCCTGGGGAGCTAATTATTTCGTCATGAAATTTACCTGGATTATACGATTTCCAGTTTATTGCCATGTCATGCTCTATTTTTAACCAATGTAGTTATCTTCGTTGTCATCTTTTGACTATTTACCTAATTTAATATTACTTACCATGAAATTACTATTAACATTACAATAAACAATACATCTGGTTATCTGCATATTCAGTAACTCAGTTTTTTGATTTCATTTCTACTGTATAGTCTCGTTAACCATGTCTTCTAAAGTCGCCATTCATCATCAAAGTGTATACCGGTTCGACAGGCCTACATTAGTTCTTCCGCACTCTGTGAGATTGCGGCCGGCACCCCATTGTCGGACACCCATCAGCAACTATTCCCTAAACATAACCCCTGATAGTCATTATATTCACTGGCAGCAAGATCCTTTTAACAACTACATGGCCAGACTGCAGTTTAATGCACTGGCAGAAGAGTTGGCGATTAACGTCAAACTGGAGGCCAGCCTTGAGCCCTTTAATCCTTTTGACTTCTTTGTTGATGAAGAAGCATCAACCTTTCCATTTCGTTATGAACCGGAACTGGTTAAGGAGCTTGGTCCTTACCTATTAATTAGTGAGCAGGGGCCAAAACTCAAAGCTTTTGTGAAATCTATTGATCAGTCCAAGCAGGAAACTGTTGGATTCCTGGTAGCAGTAAACAAACTGATAAATCAGGAAATTTCCTATATTCAACGCTTCGAGCCAGGCGTTTTAACCTGCGAGGAAACATTGAAAAATAAACAGGGGTCTTGCCGTGAAAGCGCCTGGCTTCTGATGCAGGTTTACCGTCATCTTGGCCTGGTTACCCGATTTGTTTCAGGCTATCAGGTTATCCTGGAGGACACTGTTAGTGAGGATGGGCAGCAGGCAATTACCAAAGATCGAATTGATCTGCATGCCTGGGTTGAGGTCTATGTGCCGGGAGCCGGCTGGATTGGACTTGACCCAAGTGCAGGATTATTAGCATCGGAAAATTACATCCCGCTTGCCTGTACGCCAGGCCCTGAATCTGCTGCACCTATAAGCGGTAAAACTACATACAGTAATACTGATTTTAAATACTTCAGTACCGTAATCAGAATCTAGAATAACTAAAACTTACTGATCTATTCCCAACATCCTATCAGGGTCGAGATTATTCTCCTGGCATAGATAGTCAAAGGGTT
>JAQWPL010000008.1 GCA_029245395.1 Gammaproteobacteria bacterium | reverse complement strand
AATGTATTCCTCTTGTGCATTCGCGCTCACCCTATTTAGTTCTTTACTGTGATTGGGTGGCAAGCCGTTTATGAGCGTCACTTGAAAATTTAACTTGTTAACTCTTCTCCTTAACATCCGCTTTCGGCCAATAGCGAACGTTCAGAAGTAGTTAGCAATACTCGAATTCATCATTATCAAGGATGGTATTGTGTTAAGTACGACACACTTAAAGACCAAAAGCCTCGGCAATTAATGCACTCAAATCATCCCTGAGTTGCTGCCCCTCGCTTTGATAATTCGGATGGTTGACCAGGTTAACCAATTCATAGGGATCATTGACCAGATCATATAATTCATCAGCATCCTGATGATGCACCCAGTGAATGTATTTATATTCTTCCGTGCGGATTGCTTTGTAGGATGAATTAATCAACCAGGTCATAGGTTGTTCATAGCTGGTATATTCCACCAAAAATTTATCTCGCCATTCATTTTCTGTGCCTTCCAGCACATTCACAAGGGATCGCCCCTGGATACTGCTTTTGATCGTAGCATTTGCCATTTCCAGCATGGTCGGTGCTATATCGATGGAAAGTGCAAATTGATCTGGACGTGAACCTGCCTCGACCAGTTTTGGATATCGCACCAGCAGCGGAACTCGAATACCTTCTTCATAGGCCAATCTTCGTTCAACGGACAGGCCTTGTTCACCATAAAAATAACCATTATCTGAAGTGAAGACGATCATGGTGTTGTCGAGAATATTCAGTCGCGTCAGTTCATCCAGAATTTCACCAAGACCATCGTCCACTGCCAGCAGCATTTCAGAACGGTCTCTTATGGTGCCTTCTGCTGTACCAGGATCAAGCAATACCCCCATTTCAGCATCACTTTTTTTGGTCAGAAATTCTTTCAGTGCTGGTTTGGTATCCAAATCAATATTATCCAGGTCTGCATTCAGCCTTCTTGGAAAAACCCGGTCTGCATACTCGCCGCGGTGGCGCTCAGCAGGCATAAACGTGGCGCCGTAATCTGTATCAACTGAACCATCGTCTCTTTGTATTACTTCCGGATGAATTGCCTTGTGACCGACATAGAGAAAGAAAGGCTGTTGCCTGTCCTGTTGGATGAAATCAATGGCGCGACTTGTGAGAACGTCGGTCATATACCCTTCAACCACATGATTCTCACCATTTTCAAAAATAATCGGATCGATGGAGCGTCCCTGACCAGGGAAACTGATCCAGTGATCATAGCCTGGTCGTTGGGTAGGATCGTTTCCCATATGCCATTTGCCGATATGGGCTGTCTCATAGCCCGCCTTTTGTAATTCAATGGGAAAAAGATCCAATTGATGGCTCGCCATGCCTCTGGCGACATTATCAACAATGCCATGCCGGGAAATATATTGACCTGTTAGCAGGCTGGCTCTATTGGGAGAGCATAGTGGAGAAACAGTGAAAGAAGAACTGAACATGGCCCCTTCCCTGGCCAGCCTATCTATATTCGGCGTGTTGAGAAAAGGATGCCCGGCAGCACCAAATTCATCCCATCTCTGATCGTCGACAACGATAACAATCAGGTTGGGACGCTCTGAAGTGGCAGGCGTGACTAGAGAAATATTGATGGACAATAACAACAATGAGAAGACTGCAAATTTAAGTGCTTCCACTCTGGCGATCCTCTTTATTTTTTGTTAACTGCCTATAGCTTTCCTGGTTACTGACGGTCTGCCATTTGGGTCGAAAGCAGTCACTGGGCAAAATCATACTCAGTAGCTATCTTTTCATCAAAATCAGAACATTTAACAACGTCAATCCCAAACTATTCTGAAGATTTAGTTTTGGTCGTTTGCCGATATTTTAGGTTTTTACACATTATGGAATGGGAATAATGAGCCCATCAATTTAAAACCGAGCGTTTAATTGCTGGCCTCGATTTAATTTGTTGGTGGACCGGAGAATCATGTTCGAACCGGTCTCAGTATACCTACTCCGGTACGTGAGGGATATACCGTGCAGCAACTTCATCGTCGCAAACTTCAGAAGGAGGTGAGAAATCGAGGTCGGGGCGGTGATCCCACTGCTGCGCCAATATGGCAGGCTCGGTGAGATACACCGGATCTTCTACGGTGATCTCGTAGCGCAGCCGAGTGCGTTCCTCCGTGAGCGTCAGCCGCTCAACCGTGTGCTTGCCAGGGCTAGATGGAACGCTACCACCGAGGCCAGAGGTGTTCGGCTCGTAGGCAATAGTATCGATCACCAGCGTATCACCTTCCCACCTACCGACTGAGTGTCCGTGATGGGTAGGTTGCACATCTGCCGGATGCTCTGCGTCCATAATGATTTTACGCACGACATGGTCACCCGAGTTGTCGAAGTGGATCACGACCTCGTCTTCGCCGATCTCGATTGAGCGCATTTCGTCAAGTATTGCGAGGAATGGAACGGGTTCAACCAAGCAAAGCCCATCGTCGACAAGCTCTGCCTGAGCGGCGCGGGCTTCTGGTGTCAACGGGAAGCGCGCCATAGCCCCGAAACCTGCGCCAATCGCCGCTCGGTTAGGTGCCCAACGGCCGTTCAGGGATTGCGCGGGCGTCAGCCTGCGAGCCCGGTTATTTGCCGTATAGAACGGATGAATCTCACCGTCCTGCGTTGTTACATCGAGAATGCGAACCTGCTTACCCCAGCCACCTTGATTGGGATTTGCGCGCATAACAACCGGCGTGCCGGGCTGCAGTGCTTCCCGGTTGAGGCCATCGACGAGCGCCTGGGTTGTCGCAAGGCCTTCGCCTTCTACCAGCGCTGGCTCACCGTCCGGGCCCACCGTGTCGACGATCAGGTACATGTGCGGATTTACCCAGTCGAACCGGTTGACGGTCCCTTCGATCAGAATTTCCTGGGACGTGTCAAACATGGCCTGGCTGTGATGAGCAAAGACAGGCGTACCACACTGCGCGGCTGCTGCAAGAACGAGTATGGCACTGGGTAATAATCTCATATCGAATTCTCTGAGCAGGAAATGTATGGAAAGAATAAACGCTCAGTACCAGGGAGTCCAGACAAACGTTATTGTCTTAGGCTTAGCCGTTTATCTTATTCAGCTTAACGAATAGTTGTAACCACAAAGCGGATTTGGATTTGCTTATCGTTATATTCAGAAAATACTCTTAATTAGTATTTCTAAATTAAATGGTGCCCGGGGCCGGAATCGAACCGGCACGGTGTTTCCACCGAGGGATTTTCTTACCAGCTACGACTTTCGCCGCTGATTACCTAAATAGGAAATCATTTGGGGCCTGGACTTTCTCTTTACCCTATCTCAGCCTAGACTGAAACGTAGGCAGGAGCCGTCAAGTCTCTACACTTTCCTGTCTTAGATCTATTTCTCAAGGAAGGAGAAAAAATAAGTGAAACTTCACAAGTATTCTGAAGATCAGCTAAAAGAAGCAGTAAAACAATCCGCTTCTAAGAGACAGGTACTTCTTAAACTTAAAGTATCACCTTTCGGTGGCAATTATGATGTGCTTAATAAAGCTATCCGAGTTTTTAGATTGGATACATCACACTTCAGTGGTCAAGCATGGAACAAAGGCAAGATTCTACCTCCTAAAACTCCATTAAAGGCTTACCTAGACAACAAAGTACCAATTCAATCATTCAAACTTAAAAATCGGTTACTTTAAGCTGGTTTTTTCATGCATAAATGCGCTCATTGCAAGAAAAAAACCTGGTTAGGAAAGCCTATACCTCTTGAACTTGACCATATAAATGGGAACAACAAAGACAACCGTCCTCAAAACTTACGATTACTTTGTCCCAATTGTCACTACTTTACTCCTACATATCGAAATAGAAAAAGAAAACGGGCTTAGCTCGGGATTGCCACCACCTACTCTGTCAGAGCAGTGCTGAGGTTTCCCCGAATTTGACTCCATTCACACTGAGCGTTTCCAACTCAGGTGCTCAATTTTTATTTAAGTCCCTTGCGTCTACCAATTTCGCCACCCGGGCTTGGGGGAGGAAAAAGACGGAGCAGTGTTCCGCTTACGCGGGCGTAAGTATAGGGGAATTGCTGGGGTTCTGCACCATCAGAAATGATGGCGAGTCAAAGAGAAATTGGAGGCTGGTGTCGGAATCGAACCGGCGTACACGGAGTTGCAGTCCGCTGCATAACCACTCTGCCAACCAGCCATTCAGGGACCATGGCGCACTGGCAATATTATGTAATTTGGAGCGGGAAACGAGATTCGAACTCGCGACCCCGACCTTGGCAAGGTCGTGCTCTACCAACTGAGCTATTCCCGCGTTACACCAAATTACTGCCAGGTTGCCTCTTTGCTCAGAACATCATGCGATTTTTCAACCGATCTTACATACGATCTATCGTTTTCTGTCCCAGCCAGAGTTCCATTATTTCAGGCTCTTTGGCCATTCACAAAACCGCCTGATTTCACGTCAGTCGGCCTTATTCTCAATACCCTATTCCGGGCATTTCAAAGAGGTGGCTATTCTAATCAGACTACGCCACAAGTCAAGCCGAATCAGGGGTTTACTTAATTTCTGCCCCCAAAACAGACCATGCACTTCTGATGTACAAAACCATGGACCAGAGGGTAAGAATAGCCGCCAGGTAAATTAACACGAAGCCCAGTCCCCAGAACCAGACAGACCCTTGCGGGTCACTGGCAAGCAGTACAATGATGGCAATCATCTGCACCGTCGTTTTTACCTTGCCAAGCCATCCAACGGCAACCACGTTGCGTTTATTCTGCTCAGCCATCCACTCCCGAAGGGCCGAAACCAGGATTTCTCTGGCAACCATAATCGCCGCCGGAATCACAAACCAGGGGCTTGCGTAATTAGCCGCCAGCATCACCAGCGCTACAGTGATCAGGATTTTATCAGCAACCGGATCGAGGAAGGCGCCAAAAGGCGTGCATTGGTCAAGCTTGCGGGCCAGATAGCCATCCAGCCAGTCAGTAACGCAGGCTATTATGAAAATCAGTGAAGAAACCAGATAGTGGCCCGTAAAATCGGCATAGTACACGGCGATGAAAAACGGGATCAGGAGGATACGTAGAAAGGTCATGAAATTGGCAGCATTCATGGCCTGATATTGTACCCAAGAATAAGGTGAACAAGTATCTTAAGCGTGAATATAGTCGTAAATGTCTTGAGCCAGATGTTTGCTAATTCCTGTGACTTTCTGCAATTCCTGCAAGTTGGCTTTCTTGATTTCTTGCTGTCCACCAAAATATCGAATCAACTCCCGGCGTTTGGTTGGCCCAATTCCCGGGATATCGTCCAGAAAAGATTTTGAGCGCTTTTTCCCCCGCCTCTGTCTGTGGGCAGTAATGGCAAAGCGGTGTGATTCATCCCGTATATGTTGCAGTAAATGCAAAGCTGGCGATTCTGGTGGCAGCACCACTTCCTTGTGACTACCCCCTAGAATAAGCGTCTCTTGCCCGGCTTTACGACTAATGCCTTTGGCAATACTCAACAAAACGATATCCCCTATCTCCAGTTTCTCAAGCACCTTTTCCGCCTGATTCAATTGTCCAAGTCCTCCGTCCAGCACAAGAATATCCGGCATTTTGGCCTCGCCCTTTTTCAGCCGTGTATACCGACGTTTCAAGGCCTGCTCCATGGCGGCATAGTCATCCCCGGGAGTAATATTCTCAATATTGAAGCGGCGATAATCGGATTTTAGCGGGCCGTTCTGGTCAAACACGACACAGGATGCAACAGTTGCCTCTCCTGAGCTGTGGCTAATATCAAAACACTCAAGCCTCAACGGGGGCGCGTCCAACGTCAGTGCCTGTTGGAGGGCCGACATTCGCTGCTGTATACTGCGTTTGCTGTTGAGCTTGCTCATCAGTCCATGCCCGGCATTAATCCCGGCCAGGTGTAACCATTGCAGGCGATGACTACGTACTTTATGTCGGATGGTGATTTTACGCTCACCAAGGAAGGCAAGAGCCTCTTCGAGTTGGCTTGCATCATCAGGCGGGTGGTTGCAAAGAATTTCCCTGGGTATGCTTTGCCGGTGCTGATCTTGCAAGTAGTACTGGGCAATAAAGGCTCTTAGTATGGCACCCGGTTCTTTTTCCAGAACAAACCGAGGATAGTGATTTTTATTCCCCAGTACCCTGCCCGATCTTACGAAGATGATATGAATACAGACCACGCCGGCATCCTGTGCCATGGCGATGACATCCACATCGCCCTTTTCACCTGCCACATATTGGCTTTCCTGGATAGTTCTCAGACCCCTGATCTGGTCACGTACCACAGAAGCAGTTTCAAAATTTAATTCCGTTGAGAACTTTTCCATTTTACGTGTCAGCTCGTCATGGATCTGATCGTTTTTGCCTTCAAGAAACATGATGGAATGACGCACATCATCTGCGTAATCCACTGGTGTTGCCAGTTTGACGCAGGGGCCTGAGCAGCGTTTGATCTGGTATTGCAAACATGGGCGGGTTCGATTACGAAAGTAGGAATCCTCACATTGCCGTACATTAAAAATTTTCTGCAGCAAAGTTAAACTTTCTCTGACAGCTCCAGCACTGGGGTATGGGCCAAAATAAAGGCCCTTTTTCTTTTTTGCGCCACGATGAAAGGTAATCCTGGGATAGGTATCTTCCGATGACAGGAATATATAGGGGTAAGATTTATCATCCCGAAGCAGGATGTTGTAGGGTGGACGTTTATCTTTTATTAGAGTTTGTTCGAGCAACAACGCTTCTGTTTCGCTACCCGTGATCGTGATTTCAATATTACGTATGCGGTTAACCAACGCAATGGTTTTGTTATCAAGACCGGAGCCCCTGAAATAACTTGAAAGACGAATTTTTAGATTTTTTGCCTTGCCAACATAAAGAATCTCATCTTCTTCATCCAACATCCGGTAGACACCTGGTCTACTGCTGGTGTGCTTCAAGAAGTTCTTATAATCAAAAGGCGGCTCAATAGCGGCTGTGTCGGTCATGGAGAAATGATACACGAACTAAAAAGTTAAAAGTGATCAGGCATTTGTAGTTAGTAAACAGATGATTATCAACTAGCTTCTTGCGTGACACGTTGTTTCGTTTTACTAAATTGCCTTAAATAATTCGCACTTCAGGCACAAGTACAATTCCAAATTTGTCCTGCACGGAATCCCGAATCTGCTCCGACAAGGTCACCAATTGCGCTCCGGTCCCCTGCCCATAATTAACCAGAACCAGTGCGTGATCTTGATGCACACCAACATCGCCTTCCCTGAAGCCTTTCCACCCGGCCTGCTCAATCAACCAGGCGGCCGCCAGCTTCACTTTGTCACCCTGTGGATAGGACACTATATCCGGGAAGTTTTTTTGTAGCCTGGAAAAATCCTCTGTACTGATTACAGGGTTCCAGAAAAAGCTGCCAGCGTTGCCCAACCTGCCAGGATTTGGTAATTTGCTGCGGCGGATTTCACAAACAACCTTGCTGACTAATTCAGGCGTCACTTCTTCAACAGACAGTTTTTGAAGGGCAATGGCCAGAGAATCATAATCAATCTTCACTTCAGCTTTTCGGCTTAACCTGAAACTGACGCTGTAGATTACATACTGATCCTTAAGCTCTTCCTTGAATACTGAACTTCTATAAGAAAAACGGCAGTCTGCATTACTGAATGTTTTCAATTGCCCGGTAGATATTTCAACAGCTTCCAGAGACTCCATCACCTCACAAAGCTCCACACCATATGCGCCAATATTTTGCACAGGTGCAGCGCCTATATTGCCCGGAATTAATGACAGGTTTTCCAGACCGTAACAAGTGTTACCAAGACACCATTGGACAAAGGCATGCCAGTTTTCGCCACAACGTGCTTTGACAAGAACACTGTCACCATCCTCATCAATAATTTTTTTGCCTTGAATATTCATCTCAAGGATGACTCCGGGATAATTTTCACGAAACAGTAAATTACTGCCCTGGCCAATCAGCATGAATGGAAGTTCTTTTGTGGCGGCAAAAGCCAGCGCTTCTTTGAGACTGGAGATATCCGTTACATTGATAAAGTAACGCGCATAGGCGGAAACATGAAAGGTATTGAAGTTTTTCAGGTTAAAGTTGTCGAGAATTTCCATGTGTAGACTCTGAAATACTTAAATCAATGTATGCCTGGACACCAGAGAACCAAGAAGTGAGTCTGAGGCCTCTTCAATCAAGTCCAGAACCAATTCAAAACCATCACCACCGGAATAGTATGGATCAGGGACTTCCTCGTAGTTACTATTGCCTTGATGCAAAAAGAGCGAAATTTTATGTTGCAGCTCTGGAGTGCTCATCGTCCACAGATCATGAAGGTTTTGTTTGTCCATGGCATAGATATAGTCAAACTGCTCCATGTCCTGCGGTAAAACTTGACGCGCGCGCTGTGAGGACATGTCATAGTCCCGGGTTTTTGCGGCCTGCATTGAGCGGCTGTCCGGAGGCTCGCCGATATGCCACGACCCCGTACCTGCGGAATCCACCAGGATGCGCGTCTCAAGGTTTGCATCCTGTACTTTCTTTGTAAATACAGCTTCGGCTGTGGGAGAGCGGCAGATATTCCCCAAGCACACCATCAGCACCTTGATCTTTTGTTCTGCCATAAAAAAAAGCCATAAATTGTTACATGAGTTCCAGTGCATTGCCTTATTCCGACATAAGTGCCCTGGCCAGCTCCAAATCATCTTCAGTATCTACACCGGGGGGAATAATGGCGCAGGCTTTTTGCACATGGATACGGGCATTATTTTCCAGGGCTCGCAGCTGCTCCAAATGCTCCAGCGATTCAAGTTCACCTTGAGGCCATGAGACAAAATCATGCAACACTTTTACCCGGTAACTGTAAATCCCCACATGACGTTTGTAGGCAGTCTGACCGACCGCAAGTTCGTCAGCCCTTGAAAAAGGAATCGGCGCACGAGAAAAATACAGAGCATATCCTGCATCATCTGCAACTACTTTGACACTATTTGGATTAGTAACATCTTCTTCAGAAGCAAAATCTTCATAAAGCGTACAAATTTGAGCATCCACATGATTCTCAATATCCCCTGCCACTTGATTGATCACTTCTGGAGGAATTAAGGGCTCATCTCCTTGCACGTTCACCACAATGGCTTCGTCAGGTAGTTCAAGCAGACGTGCGACTTCCTCTATCCTGTCGGTGCCGGAACGGTGCTGCGATGAAGTCATGATTACCTCGATGCCAAGCGCTTTACAGCTTTCACTGATACGCTCATCATCTGTTGCCACATACACAGCATCAGCCTTGCTAGACCGGGCTTTATCTACCACATGATGAATCATCGGCTTACCGCCAATATCCAGAAGAGGTTTTCCAGGAAGTCGCGTAGATTGATAACGCGCGGGAATAACGACTATAAAACTCACTTCTTCTTTTTCCTGCTGGCCTTTTCGTCCGGGGTCAACTCCCTGGCTTCATTTTCCAGCATGATAGGAATATCGTCACGTACTGGGTAGGCCAGACTGTCCAGGTAACAGAACAACTCACTGGAATCTTTGTTGTACACAAGCTCGCCTTTGCATAGAGGGCAAGCAAGTATAGTGAGAAGTTTTTTATCCATGGGCGCCCCTTTAATATTTTTTTTCTGCTACCAGATCAACGATCCGCTGCATAAAGTTCTCGGGTAATCTGGCCACAACTTTCAAATACCAGTGTTTGTCACTGGCAAATTCGTTGCACTTCACAGCATCTTTTTCAGTCATTACCACATCCAGATCATCATCGAACTGTATATCTGCAGAAGCAAATGAATGATGGTCGCGGAAGATATGCGTAATGATATCAAAACCACAAGCGCAAAGAGAGTTGAAGAAACGTTCCGGATTACCTATGCCGGCCACTGCATGAACTTTCTTGGCAGTCATTTTTTTCAGTATTTCATCTTTTACTGACAGGTATTTATTGTCAGCCAGATGAACCAGGTGAGTGGCATCAAGATCCATACGCCAGGTGCCTTCCGGAAGTTTATGGGGTGACTCTCCATTGCAGACAATCATATCTACTGTTTGCAAACGCTCTGGTTTTTCTCTGAGTGGCCCTGCTGGGAGGAGAAAGCCGTTGCCAAAGCCGCGCTGCCCATCAACCACCGCTATTTCGATAGTACGGGCAAGTCGGTAATGCTGCATACCATCATCACTGATGATAATGTCGCAGTGATAATGAGCCTCCAGAAACTGAACTGCTGATACCCGGTCAGGATCAATAATCACTGGACACTGGGTATGGCGGGAAATCATTAACGATTCTTCACCGGCTTCCAGGTAACTGGTGTCCGGGTTAACAGCGAAAGGGTAGGAAGGTGCCTTTGAGCCGTAACCACGACTGACTATACCCGGCTTGTACCCTTGTTCTCTCAATTGTTGAGCCAGAAAGATTACAAGCGGCGTTTTACCTGTACCTCCAGCGGTCAGATTACCGACAACGATAACCGGATAACTGCTTGTATAGTTTCTTTCAGGATTCTGATACCAGCGCTTGCGCATTGCACTGATTAAGCCAAACACAGCACTCAGTGGTTTCAGGATTCGAATCCATTTCGATTCTTTGTACCAGGCATTAGCAAGAAATCTCATTCTGAAAACTGGAGTTGATGCAGTTGTTTGTAGGAACCCCCTGCCGCAAGCAATTCATCATGCGTTCCTGATTCCGCGATCCTGCCCTTCTCCAGCACTATGATTTTATCGGCGGATTCAATGGTGGACAGTCGGTGTGCAATTATAAAAGTGGTTCTGCCTTGCATCAGATGTTCCAGGGCCGACTGGATGGCTTGCTCAGATTCGGAATCCAGAGCCGATGTGGCTTCATCCAGAATCAAGATGGGAGCATTTTTCAATAATGCACGAGCAATGGCCAGTCGCTGGCGCTGACCGCCAGAGAGCAGAAAACCATCGTCACCTATTTGAGTGTCCAGACCATTTGGCAAAGCATCTACAAATTCCAGAGCGTTAGCATTGTCCAGTGCTGCGCGGATGTCCTCATCACTGGCCTGCTGTAATTCACCGTAGGCAATATTTTCTTTGACACTGCCATTGAACAGCACCACTTGCTGGCTCACCAAAGCTATATGGCTGCGCAAGTTTTGCAGCGTAATCTCATTGATTGACTCACCATCAATAAGAATATCCCCTTCACCCAAAGCATAGAACCTGGGAATCAGGTTAACCAGCGTGCTTTTACCGGCGCCTGACTTGCCGACTATGGCAATGGATTCTCCAGGTGCACAGCTAAAACTGAGATGTTCCAAAACAATTGCCTGATCTTCAGAGTAGTGAAAACTGACATCCTTGAATTCAACCCACCCTTCTATGCTCGCTATTTCCCGGGAACCAGTATCTGTTTCTTTCTCTTCATCCAGAAGAACGAAAATGGACTGGGCTGCTGCCAGACCACGTTGCACCACAGCATTGATCTTGGAAAGTTGTCTGATGGGTTTTAGCATTGCTCCTGCTGCGGTAACATAGGACACAAATATGCCAGGCGACATCTCTGCAAGCGCATCCGGCGACATGGCCATCCAGACTAGCAAGGACAAGGCAGAACCTACCAATACTTGTACCACAGGCGTACTGATGGCCTGGACCGCTGCGAGCTTCAAATTCTGAGCCAGGTTGCGGCCGCTGCTTTCATTGAATTTGTCTTTTACCTGTTGTTCAGCGCCAAAGGTTTTTAGCACTTTCATGCCTTTAAGCGTTTCGGTAAGGATGTGGGTGACATCTCCCATGGAAATTTGAATACGGTTACTGTATTTGCGAAATTTTTTGGAGGCATAAAGTATCACCAACGAGATAATCGGCATCACGGCGACAAACAATATGGTCAGTTTCCAGTTGAGGTACATCAGGTAGACAAATAGCCCCGTGACAAAAATCCCTTCGCGCAGGATCACAGTCAGGGCATCGCTAACAGCCGCACTAATCTGGGTGACATTAAAAGTGACCGTGGAGACCAGGTGCCCGGAACTATTGCGATCATAAAAGGTGCTTGGCAATTCAATAAACCGGCCCATCAGTTGGCAACGCACGCGGTGAACGACATGGTTGGCAATATAAGCCATGTAATAGGAACCTAGAAAACCGCCCACACCTCGTACTGCAACAATAGCTATCAACGTTAAAGGGATAGCCAGTCGCTGCTCGGGACTGACCCCAGACCCTGCACCTATGGTATCGACGAGCTCTCGTAATAAATCAAAGAAGCGGATGCTGGATGCGGAATAGATGACAAAACCCAGAACTCCCAACAGGAAAAATCGCCGTAGAGGTTTCAGGTAGCTCAGTAATCGAGCGTAGAGTGAGAAACTGCCAGCACTTTCTGGAGGCGACGGTGAAATACCGGCTATGTCAGTTGAGTCTGAATTTTCCATCATGGCGTATCCGGCTCGCGGGTAGCTATATTCAGACTGGTAAAACCTAGCTGGGCCACGGCGTCCATAGCCGTTACTACTGACTGATGAGTGGAATTGGCATCGGCGGTAATGATCAGCGGAATTGTGGTATCACCACCACTGACTTCTGCCACTGTTCGCATCAGGGTTTCAATCTGTGCATTCACCAGTTGCCTGCCGTTGATTGAATAGGTGCCATTTTGAGCTATAAGGATTTCAATTTCTATTGGCTGCTGTTCAGTAGTCTCGCCTGTGGCTTCTGGCAGATTAATGAGAATGTTGGTGTTGCGTGAAAAGGTGGTGCTAACCATAAAAAAGATCAGGAGCAGAAAAACCACATCGATGAGCGGCGTCAGGTTGACATTAACCTCTTCTTTTATGCTGCGCTGAAATTTCACTGGGCGCTCCTAACAGTCAGCCCTGATTACTTTCCCGGATTTCCACACCTCTGAAAGTATGCAGGGCATCCACCAGTTTAATGGACTCTCTTTCCAGATCTATTACAAGGCTTTCCACCCGACGTAGAAACATCCGGTAAAACATTAATGCTGGTATGCCAACACAAAGCCCGGCAGCCGTTGTGATCAGGGCCTCGGAAATACCGCCGGCAAGAGCGTTTGCATTCCCGGTACCCTGGGCCATGATCTCGCTGAAGACTTTAATCATTCCCATCACAGTACCAAGCAGTCCCACTAAAGGTGTAATAGCCGCAATAGTGCCAAGGGTGCTTAGATAACGCTCCAGGTCATGGACCACATGACTGGCTGCCTGCTCAATGCTTTCAGTCATGATACTGCGGCCAGCTTTAGAATTGACCAAACCCGCTGCGAGTATTTGTCCCAAGGGTGATGAGATCCGCAGTTCCCTGAGTTGGGTGGCATCGAGCTGGTTATGCTTGATCTTGCCCCAGACCTCTGCAAGCACGTTTCGCGGAGCGATGCGGGCAGGATTCAGGGTCCAGAATCTCTCAATGACAATGGCAATGGCCACAATGGAACACAGGATGATTGGTAGCATAAGCCAACCGCCGGCCTGAACAATTTCGAACACTAATTAGTCCTTAAATCTGTGAAAATACGCGTATTAACAATACCTTATAGCCGCAACACTTTAACACACTAGGGGGCAATCCATAAGCGGAAATTGCCCTACACAGCCTTACTTGTACCAGAACTTGCGATGCAACTCACGGTATAGGGTTGGCCCTTCTACACCATTTTTCGCAGTAAGACGAAAACTGATACTTCCGGTATCCGGTGTGGAGAGCAATTGCGCGTTAATTTGCTGATAGCGAGAGACAACATCAGGATGAGGATGATTAAACCGGTTCAGGTAGCCTGTGCTGAAGATGACATATTCAGGATTGACTGCGCGCACCAAAGGCATTATTGAAGAAGTGTTACTGCCATGGTGAGGCGCTAGTAATAGGGTTGCCGCAAGGTCAATATCGCCAGCTCGCAGGAGTTGGAATTCTGTTTCTAATTCGATATCCCCTGGCAACAACACACTTGCAGATGTTGTGCTGATTTTAAGTACACAGGAAGCATTATTGCCCTCTTGTTTAACAGTTAGTTGATTCTCAGCCGGATGAAGAAATTCAAAATAAACATCATCCCATTCCCATACCTGCCCACCCCGGCAATTCGCATGGCCTTTTAGTTGTGGAAGCGTTTTAACACTAACGATTGATGCATCAGGAAAATTGGTAACAAGTGACTCTAATCCTCCTGCATGATCATTGTCACCATGGCTGATTACGATCATATCCGGGTTACCCAGGTTTTGACTGGACAAGAACGGGATAATGATGCCGCTACCAGTATTAAAGCGGGGGCTGTAGGCAGGCCCGGTATCATAAACAAGCAAATGATTGTGTGTCTGGACTACAACTGAAAGGCCCTGCCCGACATCAAGAATATCCAGAAACACGTCCCCAGGGTTTGGCTTTACAGGCCGAAAATTAAATCCCAATACAAGGACTGGTAGAAATGCCAGCCTGCCGATCCATTTCGTGTGGTAAATATTCAAAATAATGACAATGAAAAGCAGGACAAGGAGCCATGTTGGAATAACCGGAAACCTGAGCAATAAAAAACCCAGTTCGCTTGTCAGCATCCCTAACGTTGCCACAAATATTTCCAGTAAAAAATCTGGCAATGTAATTAAAAACTGAAACAGCGTCGGGCTTAATAAACTGGCTAGCAATAACAACAAGCTCAAAGGCACAACAACTAATCCAATAAAAGGGATCGCCACCAGGTTGACCAGCGGCGCCATCAAGCTCACTTGCTGAAAGAACAGCAACATGGCGGGCAAAAGACCACAAAACAAAAATGCCTGACCGCGTACCATTCCCTTTAATTTATCAAGGTAAGACAACCCGGTTTGCTCTTGACGATACAGTGATAGCAGCAACATGCTCACAGCAAGAAATGACAACCAGAAACCTACACTGGCAGGAGCCAGAGGATCTATTAACAAAACCAGGAGCAAGGCGACACATAGACTGTTGAATGGCACTGTCTGCCTGAGTATTAAAACGCCACTCATCAGGCAGCAAACCATCACCAGTGCCCGTTGCACAGGCAAACTGAAACCAGCCAGAGCGCTGTATGTCATGGCTGCTAACAAAGCAACGAAAGCGGCTAATCTTGGCGCAGGAATTGCCAGGCAGATGAAAGGGAGGTAACGGAAAAAGAAACAGGACAGCTTATAAGCGAGCCAGGCAACCAGACTGATATGCAAACCAGAAATAACCATCAGGTGGTTGGTGCCTGTTTGACTGAGCAGCAACCATTCCTCATCAGTGATCCAATACCGATCACCAATGGTCAGCGCTACTAGAAATCCAGGCGATTGAAGCGCTGAATTAGCGAGCTTTTCACGATAGGTATAACGGGCCCTATCGAAGCTACTTGCCATAGACAGACTGTTTTCCTGAAGCTGGTTTTGACTATCCAGGCGCACATAGCCTGTTGCGGCGATTTTTTCACTGAATAACCAGCCTTCATAATCAAAGCCCCCGGGATTGGCAAAGCCATGGGGTCGTTTCAGTCTGACTTTTAACGTCCAATGCTGGCCTGGTTGAAAACCTAGCCCAGAATAGTCATTGAGTAATAATGTGCTTTTGCCAGATGAAAAGAAACGTGGTGTGCAACCCTCATTTACCTTGCACAGGTTATCTGTAGTAAAACGAAATCGCGTGGCAGTGGCGCTTTGCTGTGGAAGACTCTTAACAACTCCTGTAATCCGTATATCTTGTTGTTCCAGATAATCCGGGATTATGTTGTAGTCATGGTTGGCAGCCTGTATCAATAACCACCAAAGGCCAAGGCTAAAGGCACCAGCAAGCATTAAGCCTGTGAAGCGTAGCGATAACAGGAAGGGGATCAGAAAAAGACAAACAAAAGCAGGCGCTGGCAGGTGAGGAATAAATCCGCCTACAAAGACACCCAGGCTGAATGCCAGAATCCATTCCCGCATTTTGTTTTACACCACATTTTTTAAACAGCGTAGTGCAAAAAACCAGGTTTTACCTGTTTTCTATTTTCTTATTTGCTTTTATTTACTATGTACCTGATTACTCAAATCGTAGAGCGTTTGCCGGATCTACTCTGGCTGCCGAATGGGCTGGCAGCAAAGTGGCTAGCATAGTCAAGAATAGTGACAGGCCGCAAACCAAAATAAGGTCTCCAGTCTGAATTTGCGCAGGCAAGTAATTAACAGGGTAGATATCAGCACTGAGGAATTGAATATCCAGCGCCCTTTCAAGCCAGGCAATGACATCGCTGATTGTCAGTGAAAGTAGTATGCCAAGAAGCAGGCCGAAAAAAGTGCCAATCAGACCAACGCTAAAGCCCTGCACAAGAAAAATATTACGGATACTGCCAAAGGAAGTGCCCATAGCACGCAGTATGGCAATATCACCCTGCTTTTCCCTGACTACCATTACAAGACTGACCACTATATTGAATGCCGCCACGGCGACCAACAAAGTAAGTAAAAAGCCTACCAGGGTTTTTGAAAGACGAATATTTTCATAGATATTGCCATATTCGCGGGTCCAGTCTGAGACCATGAAATCATCAGTTACTTCCGTTCGAATACGGCGGCTGATGTCACTGACATTGAACAAATCATCTACCTGCAGGCGCAATCCATGGATAGTATTACCAAGCCGATAAACACGTTGCGCATCGGCAATATGGGCAATGGCCAAACCTGTATCCAGTTGTGAACCCACGCGGAATATACCTCCGACAGTAAACCGCTTCTGACGAGTAAATTCACCCAGTGGCGTTATAGGAACATCGGTAGATACCAAGGTCACTCTGTCACCAACAGCAACACCCAAAAAATTAGCTAACCCTTCTCCAATAAGCAATTGGTAACGTCTGTCCTGCAGGTTTTCAAAAGTTCCGCTTAAAACAAAATCTTCGATGATGGAGAGTTTCTTTTCTGCAGTCGGATCCACGCCGTTTAATACAATTCCTTTGCTCTTGCCATTGGCCAACAACATGCCTTCCAATTGCAGGTAAGGCGCACTGCCAGTAACCCCTTCAACATTTGCCAGGTCAGTTTCTACTTCAGCCCAAACTGTATTGTCCTGAAGCTGTTCATTTCTTGTGCTACTCATGGTG
The DNA here is from genome assembly GCA_029245395.1 of Gammaproteobacteria bacterium. Taxonomy (GTDB): domain Bacteria; phylum Pseudomonadota; class Gammaproteobacteria; order Pseudomonadales; family Pseudohongiellaceae; genus Eutrophocola. The sequence continues at coordinate 69,712 of JAQWPL010000008.1, read as the reverse complement.
ATATGCGGCACCATGGACAAAATTCTGTTTTGCAATTCACGGTCAAAGCCATTCATTACTGAAAGCACAGTAATGAGTATGGCAACACCAAGGCTTAATCCTGTAATGGACAGTAGAGAGATCACGCCTATCAGCATATTTTTCGAGCGCACTGAAGAGAAACGCCTGCCAATATAGACCGCCAGGGATATCTGCATGATCAACCCCCTGATGTGGTTTCTGATGAAGTGGTTTTTCCCAGCTCGCCATTAATCAACTGGTAACCGGTGTCCATCTGGGCGGCGAAAGCCATGTCATGAGTCACAACGATAAAACTGGTGGTGAGTTCCGTTTTCAAGGTTTGCATCAACCTCTGAATTCCCGCTGCTGTCTCGCCGTCGAGATTTCCGGTAGGTTCATCCATCAACACACAGGCTGGTTCATTGATCAGCGCTCTGGCAATGGCCACCCGCTGACGTTCTCCACCAGATAGCTGGGCCGGTTTATGCTCAAGTCGTTCACTCAATCCCACTTTTCCGAGAATTACGGCTGCCCGCTCCATGGCTTCTGCGAAAGGACGCTTTCCGATAAGCAGAGGCATTGCGGTATTTTCCAATGCTGAAAATTCACCCAGCAGATGATGAAATTGATACACAAAGCCAAGCGTCCGATTACGCAAGAGATCCAGATCGTTCCCTGTAAGGTCTGAAACATCTTGCCCGAGAATAAATACATGCCCTGATGTAGGTTTGTCTATTCCACCCAGCAGGTTAAGTAATGTGGTTTTTCCGGAACCGGAAGTGCCTGTAATAGCCACACTTTCACTCGCCTGAACCACCAGATTAGTATCTCTTAAAACCTGTAGGTCCTTGCCTCCCTCCCGGTATGTTCTGGAGAGGTGTTCGCACACTATGACTCCTTCATTCATAGCGCAGCACCTCCGCAGGCAACACTTGCGATGCTTTCAACGCTGGATACAGGGTTGCCATAAAACTTATCGACAGTGCAGCAATGCAAGTTACCCATACGTCAGAGGCTTGTAATGATGAAGGTAAAGAGCTGATCAAGAAAAGACTGGAAGGAGAAAGTACTGCTTCAAGCGAAGAAGACAAGACTGAAAAATTTACTGCCAGTGTCACTCCGGCCAGTGCGCCGATGCATGTACCAATAATGCCCACCATGGTCCCCTGAACTACAAAAATACCCATGACTGTTCCAGCACCTGCACCCATGGTACGTAAAATAGCTATGTCTGCTTTCTTTTCTGACACAACCATAACCAGTGTGGAAATGATGTTGAAGGCGCCAATGGCAACAATCATCATCAGCATGAACCAGGTCATCACTTTTTCCAGTTTCAACGCATTAAACAGACTGGCCTCAGTGACACTCCAGTCGGTGCCTACAAACTCATTGTCTGGAAAAAATTGTGTAAGTCCTGTCACGGCATCCTCAACTATTTCATCGGCACGGTTTAAGTCATTCACACGCAAACGCAACTGGATATATTCAGACAGATTATTGCTGCCAATCAAAGGAAGGCTGTCCTCTAGATGGATCAAAGCCAGGTCCGACCCTATAGTGAAGCGTGGGTCGAATATGCCGACAACAGTAAAACGATGCATACCTAGTGAAACGCTGTTGTTTGCGCTAACCGCCGGCACTAACAGATTGACTGAATCACCTCTATTCAGGCGCATGTTATCAGCCAGTGTTCTGCCTAATATTATTCCGTTCTGCCCGGAGACAAGATCATCAAGACGACCCTGCACCATATTTTCTGAAATGGTTGATACAGAGGATTCTTCATCAGGTGCAATTGCCTTGATTGCCGTCACCTGATGATAGCCTTGTTGGCTGAGCATGGCTTCGATGCCTATATAAGGCGCTGCACCAATAATGTCCGCATAGGTTCTCAGCTCTTCCAGGGCTGCGGGCCAGTCGTTGAAATTACCAATGGACGCAATATTACCATGGGGCACAGTAATCAAGGTACGCTCACGCATAATTCCCTGGGAACCATTAAATACAGACAAAACCACAATGATTGAAAGCACGCCCAGCGTTAAGCCGGCCATTGAAATCAGCGAAGTGAACGATATATAGCGATTATCTTTTTTTGCCAGAATATAACGCAGGCCGATAAAGAGTGGCAGGGACTTAATCATGTCAGCATTAAATCATATCAGCATTAAACAGAGTTGGAAGATGAGGGGGCATTTGTACAGGCAATCGAGGCAAAGCAAATCACATGACTGCGTGTATGTTTTGAGTCGTGAAATCCCGATCAGTTCCTTTGATCGGAATCTGACTTATTTCTAGCCTTCCTGCCGCGCTATCATTTCAGTGTCATGGCGTTTGATAAGACGCTGAACCGTTTTAAAACTGACAGGCATCATGGGCGTGCTGACTTCAGATGAGATAGCCCTGAGCGATTTACCCTGCTTTTTCATTTCCAGGATCTTTTTCAGGACCCGCTGTTCCATCGGGTTTTCTATTAGACGTCCGTTGGAATGAATCATGTAACCAAAGGGCCTGCTGCCGCCAAGGAAACGTCCTTTTTTGCGCTGGCTTTGCTTAACAGTCTTGATACGTTCGGTGGAACGGCGTTTTTCCAGGCTGTGGAAAACTTTCAGCATATCCGTGAATTTCGGTGCGAGCTCTTTATCGCTAACATCTCCATCCAGGTCGACCACTATCAGTTTTATTTTGCGCTTACGTAATTCCTGAAGAGTACTTGTTATGTCATCACAGTTACTGAAAATACGTTCTAACGTACAAACAAGGATGATGTCATCGGCCTCCAGCCTTTTCATCATGTCAGCGGCATGCGGCCGTTTCATGAAACTGATATTCCACTTCTGGTTTTCATCCACGAAGCGTTCGTTGACTTTCATACCTTCGCTCAAAGCATAGGTTTGTAGGCGAAGATCTTCTTTTTCTAGGATGGTTACGAGTTCCTGAGAGGACTCGTGGCATTCAATCTGCGATGTGCGTGTATAGCTGTAAACCGACATAACGGGACTCCGGATCTGCCTGGCAGTGCACTAAATGACACTCAGGCCGGTTACTGGTTAATACTGCTTTTATTTATTTTTAGTGTTGCCCGGCCTAACACTTTGTGTCTCTGTACGCGCAAATATCCAGCCGGGGGGTGGATTCTAATCAAGATGGAAATAGCAATGCAAGTTATCCACACAAAAAACCCTGATTTCAGGGTTTTAACGGCTAAAGGGGGTTAAATTTGGCTATTTTTTGAACAGTGTGTTGATAAGTATTCAATGCGAGCAGTTTGCATTGTACCTACAGCATCACGCAGTCAATCATTCTGGCGTTTATTTTAAGGGAAACCCAGTGGTGGCCTCTACCCTATTTGTAGTTTGAGAGAGACTTAACCGCGGTTTTCGTGAGGCGTGCCCACAGTGTGAAAATAAATTTCCAGATTCGTAAAGGTGTAAAAGACTTGTTTTAAAAAGCCCCGGACAGACTCTGTAAAGTGTTGATCATGGGCGCCGGATAGACCCCAAGGTAAATGATGGCAATGGTCATTGTCACAAGAACCACCTGAACCCCTGCCGGTATCTGCATAGCAGCAGGATCATTAGAAATACTTTCCGGAGGTTGCATCATGGTATAGATAAGGCGCAGGTAATAATACAGACCTATTGCGCTACCTATAATGAGTATTGTCAGCAGGAACCATAACTCCCCTTCCACCCCAATGCTGAAGATATAGAATTTACCAATGAATCCAGCCGTCAGTGGAATACCGGCCAATGAAAATAACACTATGATAAGCACACTGGACAACCAGGTATTGCGCCAGAACAAACCACGAAAATCACTGAGTTGATCCAGTTCTTTTACGCTGGAAGAAATGGCACTGATCACGGCGAATCCCGCCAAAGACATAATGAAATAGGCCAGCATATAGAAACTGGTAGCTTCTACCGAGAGCGCATTTTCCACCTGCGCTGCAGCAACAACCACAACCATGAGGTAACCCAGGTGAGCTATCGAGGAATAGGCCAACAGGCGTTTGGTGTTTTCCTGCATAACAGCCAATAGATTCCCGACAATCATGGAGGCGGCCGCCATAACAGTCAGTACAGCTGTGACTGCATTGAATTCAAGGGCATTGGATGCCAGCAGCAGGCGTAACGTGACCGCCAGCATGGCGGCCTTGGACACAGTAGCAAGATAGGCTGTGACTGGAACCGGAGCACCTTCATAGACATCCGGAGTCCAGATATGAAAAGGAACCAGCGACAGTTTGAACGCTGCCCCTGCCACAATCATAAGCACTCCAATTATAAAAACAGGTCCAGGCTCACCTGCCGCTTCAAGTGCAGCGGGAATTTCATCAAAGCCCATGGTGCCCAGGAAGGCATACACCAGGGCGATGCCAAATAATGTGATAGCAGAAGCCAGCGCCGAAAGGATCAAGTACTTGATGCCCGCCTCCAGTGGGAATTTCGCGGAAGAGGTGTCATGCACTGTATAAGCAATCATGGCATATAGACTAATACCCAATATTTCCACACCCAGTAGGAAGGCAACGAAATGATTGCTACAGGCAAGCACCACCGCACCCAGGGTTGCTGTCAGCAGTAGAATATAAAACTCTTCGTTTTGTGCACTGTGATTTCTGAAATAGGGATAAGCAAGTAAAGCCACGGCAATTGCACCGACAATGATCAGATTGGAAAAGAACAGGCTGTACTCGTCGATCATCAGAAGTTCAGTTGCTGCGAAGGGTAATACCGGCTTGATTAACAGGAATGTCATCAGAGAAGCAAACAGGCCAAATACGGTAAGACCACATACCACAGCATGATCCCGTTTGAAGGCAGCAGTCACCATCACTACCACGGTGGTAGCCGTCAGCATGATTATCTGCATCAGGTCGATTATGAGATTGCTAGTCATAGTGGCTGCCAGTTTTCTGATTCGAATTAATAATTGTGTACCAGTCCTATTCTTCTACTTCTACTTATTCTGCAATTTAATTTTCCACTATTGAAAGAACAAAACCCCAAGGCTGCGCAGGGTCGGCTCTGACATATCCAGCATGGATTGTGGATATAGACCCATCCACAACAAACCAATCATCATCATGCCGAAGCAGATCATTTCTATAGTGGTCAGGTCTTTCAATTCCAGTTTGTGGGTGTTTTCCCCATGAAATACTTTCTGAATAACAATCAGTGAATACACGGCGGCTACCACCATGCCAATGGCTGCTGCCGCAGCCGCTGCAACACTGATGCGGAAGGCACCAAGCAATACCAGGAATTCGCCGATAAAGTTACCCAACCCAGGCATCCCTACTGCTGCTACGGTAAAAAACAGGGCCATGAAACCCATTTTTGGAGCAGCACCCCAAAGCCCGCCCATTTCGTCCATTTGACGAGTATGTATACGGTGCTGCAATCCACCTGCAAGCATAAACAGTGCTGCAGCACTTAAGCCATGTGCCAGCATAGTCATAACAGCACCCTGCACACCCTGTGAAGTCCAGGCATAGATACCCAGCATGACAAAGCCCATGTGACTAACCGATGTATAGGCAATCAGGCGTTTTAAATCATTTTGGGCAAAAGCTACTTTGGCGGTGTAAAGAATACTAATAACTCCCAGTAACATAGCTGTTGGCGCAAAGGCTGCAGTGGCTTGCGGAAACAGGGGAATGGCAAAACGGATCAATCCATAGGCGCCAGTTTTTAACAGGATGCCTGCCAGTATAACTGAACCAGCGGTAGGTGCCTGGGAATGCGCATCCGGTAACCAGTTATGCATAGGCACAGTAGGTAACTTGGTAGCAAACGCGAGGAAGAAACCCAGCATCACCCAAAAGGCATACCCTGGCGGAATATTGGTTCCCAACAAGTCAAAGTAACTGAAGGTAATTTCGCCGGCATCCTGGAAATGGAAGAACACCAACACCAGGATCGACAGCAACATCAACATGCCGCTCACCTGAGTAAAAATGAAAAACTTCGTGGCGGCATATTCCTTGTTTTCATGCCCCCAGATAGCGATGATGAAATACATCGGTATTAACATCACTTCCCAAAAGAAGAAAAACAGGAACATATCCAGCGCCGTAAAAACCCCAATTACACCGGCCAGAGTCCACAACAAGTTGAAATAGAAAAACCCGGTACGCTCTTTAATTTCATGCCAGGCAGAACCAAGGGAAACGAGACCAAGAAAGACAGTCAGTGTGATCAGCAACAGGCCCAGGCCATCGGCACCAAATATAAAGGAAATACCAAAACGGGGAATCCACTCACTGCTGTAAAGAACAAGCCACTGCCCTGGTTCGCCAAGGTCAGCCTGAGCCGCCGCGTCCAGTCCCAATGCACCAGGTGCAACCAGCATTAACACGACAAGCAACAGATCCAGCAAAATGGTTGCCAGGGCTATAACACGGGGCAATTCCGGATTGCTTTTTTCTGACAGCCAGGCACCAATGCCACCAACAAATAATATAGAGATGAGCCACGCCAGGATCACAGTAATACTCCTATAGTGACCAGCACTAACAGGCCATAGGCTACGCTGATGGCATACCAGCGTAGTTGCCCGGTCTGGGTTTCACTCATGATGTCATGACAGAAACGCACCACCCTGGCAGACCCGTTATAGAAAGAATCAATAACATCGCTTTTGTTAAATTCAGCAAGCCAGACGTATGGGCTGACAATGACTTTGTCATATAACCAATCCATACCCCACTGGGTGTACCAGAAGCGATGCAGTTTGGCGCCAAAGCCCTGCCCCGCCAGTTTGTTCAGGTCCAGTTTGCCTTTGATAAAAATCAGCCAGGCAATATAAATACCCAGCATCGGCAAGCCGATCATGATGGCTTGATAAAACAGGGAAGGATGATGTTCTGCCACTTCCGGAAATACAGCTTCTACGGGAATATGGATGTAACCACCGATAAGCGCGAGGATAGCCAGAACCACTAAAGGCCCTTGCAAGTGCCAGCCCATGACTTCATGTCCGTCGTGGGTTTTCTTGCCATAAAACACCAGAAAGTAAAGACGGAAACTGTAAAGCGCTGTCATGAATGCACCGGCAACACCACCTAGCCACAATAAATAGCCACCCTCATGATGTTCCAGAGCACTGGCGAGAATTTCTTCCTTACTCCAGAAGCCGGACGTGAACGGCAATGCAACGAGCGCAACGGTACCGATTAGAAACAACCAATGACTCCAGGGCAGATCTTTACGTAAGCCCCCCATCTTGAATATATCCTGCTCATGATGCATGGCCAGAATAATAGAGCCGGCAGTCAGGAACAGCAGCGCTTTGAAAAAGGCGTGTGTCATCAGGTGAAAAATGGCACTGCCCCATGCACCTACGCCAAGGGCGAGGAACATGTAACCGATCTGGCTAACAGTTGAATACGCCAATACTTTCTTGATGTCGTTTTGGGTTAACGCTGTAAAACCTGCCATCAACAGGGTGATCATGCCAATTACCCCGACGAGGTACTGAACATCGGGCGCAAGCAGATACAGAACATGGGTGCGGGAAATCAGGTAAACGCCAGCCGTCACCATTGTGGCTGCATGTATCAAAGCGGAAATGGGTGTTGGTCCTGCCATGGCATCCGGCAGCCAGGTTTGCAAAGGCAATTGCGCTGACTTGCCAACTGCTCCCCCTAGTAATAACAATGTCACTGCCGTGGCAATGCCGGAACCCACGACCCATTCGGCTTCAGCATTAAACATGGCCTCCTGGATATTCAGGGTGCCCGTGCTGATAAATAACGCGAACAGGCCAATAGCCATGAACGCATCCCCTACCCGTGTCATGACAAATGCCTTGCGGGCACAGTAGCCATTGTTTGGGTCGGTATACCAAAAGCCAATCAACAAATACGAACACAAGCCCACGCCTTCCCAACCCATGAATAACAGAACGAGGTTGTCCGCCAGCACCAGAATCAACATGGCCGACACAAACAAATTCATGTAGGCAAAGAAGCGCGAAAAACTTGGATCGCCACTCATGTAGCCAGTGGCATAGATATGTATCAAAAAACCAACGCCGGTAATGACATACATCATGACCAGCGAAACGCCATCCAGATAAAAGGTGAAGCCAACTTCCAGATCCCCTACAGAAATCCAGGTCCAGAGCGTCTGGGAATAGGCCGTAATATCTGCAGCCAGGAAACTGGATCCGGCAAGCAAAGCAAACAGAAAGGACAGACCGATGGAGCCTGCACCAATGATGCCTGCGTATACTTGCGGCAACTTACCAAACGTAAGGGTAAGAATCAGAAACCCTATGAACGGTATGACCGGGACTAACCAAAAAAGCTCTAGCATGTAGTGTTAGCTCTGTTTAAAAAGTATCTTGCTTGCTGTTTAATTTAATTGTGCAAACGCCATTCTTGTCTCTTGTCTCTTGTATCCCTGTATCCCTGTATCTCTGTATCCTTCTAACCTTTCATCTCACTCAACACGTCGATATCCAGCGTCTTGTACTTGTGAAAAAGTTGCAATACCAAGCCCAGTGCTACTGCCACTTCTGCTGCCGCCAGACTCAAAATCATGAGAAACATGATTTGGCCATCCACCTGGCCCCAACGGGAAGCCGCCACTATGAATGCCAGGCCGGTGGCATTAAGCATGATTTCCAGGGACATCAAAATAAACACAAGATTACGTCTTGTGAGTACTCCGACCAGGCCGAGAATAAAGAGAATGGCAGCCAATAAAAGACCGTGTTCCATAGGAACCGTCTGCATGATTACTGCTGGCATTTCCATTAGTTAATTGCTCCTGCTTATCTCTTTGTTATTGCCACTTGCATCTTATTATTTCCTGGCCAGATGAAAAGCGCCTACCAATCCTGCCAGTAACAACATAGAAGCCAGTTCCACGGCCAGGACATAGGGACCAAATAGTGAAGCCCCTACTTCCTTCGCACCTATTACTGTATGCGCCATCTGTTCCTGCTGGAGGTTGATGGCATAGAGCACTTCAATAAGCAGCGGCACTGCCATAATGGAAGGTCCTATCCATATGGACGGCACCAGCCAGGCCTTTTCCTGATCCTGCGTTACCTGCCCCAAATTCAGCATCATGACCACAAACAGGAACATCACCATGATGGCGCCTGCATAAACAATCACTTCCAGGGCTGCAGCAAAAGGCGCACCCAGGGTGTAAAAAATCACGGCAATGGCCAGTAATGAAACAATGAAGTACAGCAAGGCATGCACGATATTAGTTCGGGTGATAACCATTAGTGTGGCAAGAATGGCAATGATAGCCGAGCCGTAAAAAAATACGCTCATGGCATCAAGCTCCTGCGGTCTGTGGGCGGCAGTTCATCCAGGGCTTCGCCCTTGCCCTTGCCACCTATCGCCTTACCGGCAACCTTATAAAAATTGTAGTCGTGATATTTGCCAGTGCCGTCGATCAGCATATGCTCCTTTTCCCAGACCATGTCCTGACGGACATATTCAGCCATCTCAAAATCAGGTGTCAGTTGAATGGCATGTGTTGGACAAGCCTCTTCGCAGAATCCGCACATGATGCAGCGTGAAAAATTAATGCGGAAAAACTCCGGGTACCAACGACCTTCTTCATCTTCGGTTTTTTGCAGGGCAATACAATCCACCGGACAGGCGACAGCACACAGGTTGCAGGCAACACAACGCTCTTCACCGTCGGGATCGCGAGTCAGGATGATACGTCCTCTCCAACGCGGAAACGTGAACGGTTTAACGTCCGGATACTCCACCGTATCGGCCTTGTGAAACAGGTGCATGAATACTAGGTACAAAGAAACAATTTGTGACCAATAGATATTCAACTGATGTAACAAGCCCTTCAGCATGATTAGCTCCCCTGCATCAGCACGATAGCGCCGGTTATCAATAAATTGAGCAATGACAAGGGCAGCATCACCAGCCAGCCATAACTCATCAACTGGTCATACCTGGGCCTGGCCAGTGCCGCTCTTACCAGGACAAAAAAGCCGATAAAAACAGAGGTTTTGGCTGCCATCCAGAACAACCCGGAAATAATTTCATTACCGAATTCCAAACCGAATGGAGCATGCCAGCCACCAAAGAACAGTACAGGGATCAGGCAAGCCATAAACAACATGCCAATATATTCCCCGACAAAAAAGAGCCCGAACTTCATGCCGGAATATTCTGTATTGAAACCGGAAATGATTTCAGCCTCTCCCTCGGGCAGGTCAAAAGGCCAGCGGTGGGATTCTGCCAATGCGGCCACCATGAAAACCATGAAGCCGATGAATTGAGGGAAGACATACCAGCCATCAGATTGAGCTTCTACGATTCCGCGCAATGAAAAGCTGTCTGACAGGATCACTACCCCAAGCAAAGAAATGCCCAGGAAAACTTCATAGGAAATCATCTGCCCGGCAGCACGCAATCCACCCAGTAGTGCAAATTTATTGTTGGATGCCAGTCCGCCCAGCATTGCCGAGTAGGCTGCGAGCCCAGCCATGGCCATGACAAACAGCAGGCCAATATTCATATCGATAATTCCTACGCCAGGGGCGAAAGGAATCATGGCAAAGCTCAACAGCATGACGATGGGTAAGATTATCGGTGCCACCACAAACGGCAGTTTGTCAGCAAAGGGAGGAATCCAGTCTTCCTTGGTAATCAACTTGATGACATCAGCTACTGATTGCAGGATACCGAATGGGCCTACCCTATTTGGCCCCAGGCGGTCATTGAAAAAGCCCAATAGACGACGCTCCACCCAGATCAACAAAGCCGCGGCGCCCAAAACAGTTCCGAGGATCAGGGCAATGTTTAGTAGAGAACCTACCTGAAAGCTAAACATCAGGCCTCCCCCTCACTACTAGCTCGGTCACTGGCAATGATATTTGCCGCATGCCATTTTTCAGGAGCAGTCCAACTACTGGCTTTTTCCAGAGCAATGCCATCCGGTAAATTTCTGAAGTTCACGCCTTCAAGTCCTACTGGGACTCCTACAGTTCCGGGCTTGATTGAGCTGCGGATGATAAAGGGCACCGAGCCATTATGTTCAAGTGCAACACCATCACTGGCTTGCAAACCAAGTTTCTGGGCATCGTCTCCATTAAGAGCGATATAGGCGCTAGTCGCTTTTTCCTGTATTGCCGGTGTCCTAGCAGTTAATTCCTCACTGCCAAATAGGTGGTACAACGGGAAAACTGCAAAATCGCCTTCAGGAGCATTGTCTTTTTCAATCTCATTCCAGGTTTTTGTCTTACTGTTGTTTTCAATCAGGCACTGGCCATGTGACGCCTGTTTCAAGGCACCACCGGTATGGCTCTGGAATTTGAAAACACTCTGGTTGGAATTCCAGCCACCAGACCAGGCTGTGTTAAATACTGTTGCATCACGGGTAGCTGGCACGCCTTCCATGGAATAACTGAGAATTCCGTCTTCGTCCTGTTCCTGTTTAGGTTCATGGACATTGATATCAGCGCGCATAGCGGTACGCCCGCTATACCTATGTTGCTGCCTGGGCACTTTCATACCAGCAACATTGAAATCTTCTCCCGGGGTAAGGTTTGCCATGCCGCCACAATCGGTAATGCTACTTGCACAGGCGGCGGTAATTTCAGAGAGTTTTTGATCGCTTAGCCATTTAACACTGGCGCGAATACTGTCCTTTGGTTTGAACACCGAATAAAAATGCTGGGCCCTGGCTTCATAATTAATAAAGGTGCCTGAGGATTCGGCGAAGGTGCCTGCTGCAATGACCAGGTTGGCCGCCTCACCAGTACGCGTTTGCGTGCTGTCCAGTACGGCGAGATTATCAAGAGCATTAACAAAGCTGTCCACGGCATCAGCAGGAGCCCTGCGATACAAATCGTTTTCCAGCACAACAGCTGATTTCGCGTCACCATCAGCTACCAGGGACATGGCCTGATCAAGTGACTGATCACTACCATTCATCAACAATGCCAGGCCGAGACTATTGGCTTCGGGAACCACCATCGCAAGGTTTGCCTTTTTGTCACCATCCTGCAGAGCTGTTGCAATATTAGCTGCCGCATCAATCAATGCCGGACTAAAACTGCCTGTACCACAGACCACCAAAGGCTGTTGCGCATTTTTCAATGCATCAGCCATAGTGTCGACAAGTGACTTCTCTTCCTTGCTCAGACCTTTTACAGCCGGGGCACTACTATCAATGGCATTAGCAATAGCAAAACCAATTCTGGCACTTTCTTCCGCTGAGGAAATATGGACATTAGCGGCCACATCATCCAGGCGAGTGGCATGAGGGCTCAGGATAAATAGAGGGCTCTTGCGATCCATGGTCAACTGGCGAACTGCCGCATCATGCCAATCCGGTAATTTCATGTCCCTGGCCATTTTTTTGCCCAGGTTTTTAACCGACTGACGCAGTGCCAGAGCAATCCTGGCAGCGGTATTGGTGACATCCTCACCAAGCACGATAACGGCATCAGAACCTTCAATTACCTTGATACTGGCCACATTCACTGGACGGTTGCGATAGATATCCAGAATTTGCTGACCCATTGCCAGATCATTGGCTGAAACACCTGCATAAAAATTGTCCTTGCCAACCAGATCGCGCAAGGCAAAATTAGCTTCCATTGAGGCGCGAGGTGATCCAATACCAATAGCATCGACGGCCATGACGTGCAGCTGGCTCATGGCTTCATCAGGGCTGGCCAGGTGAGGATCCGCATCACTGGAAGCACGTGTCATGCTGACTGTAATTCGTTCGTCGCTGTTGACATACCCGGTACCAAAACGGCCGCGATCACACAGAAAGTAGCCATTAACTTCATCATTAAAGCGATTTACTACACGCCGTAGGGTTCCGTATCTCTCACCGGGATTGGTGTTACAACCTACACTGCAACCTGTGCAAATGGATGGTGCAGTTTGTAAATCCCATTTTCGGACATACTGTTTACCGAAGGGTTTGTCGGTAAAAACACCCGTCGGGCACACCTCAGCGAGGTTGCCACTGAATTCACTTTCCAGAGGGCCTTCCTGCCAACGGCCGAAATACGTGTTGTCGTGTGAAGCCTGTGGACCAAAATCTGTACCACCGGCATAATCATTGTAATAACGTACGCAGCGGTAGCAGGTAATACAGCGGTTCATTTCGTGGTTAATAAAAGGACCCAGATACTGATTGGTATGGGTTTTTTTCTTACCTTCATAACGTCGGTAGGTATGCCCTGACATGACTGTCATGTCTTGCAGATGGCACTCCCCACCTTCTTCACAGACCGGACAGTCATGGGGGTGGTTGATCATGATGCTTTCGATGGCCTGCGCGCGGAACTGACCTGCTTTTTCTATGGAATATCGGCCACCTTCGCGGGGTGAGGTCATGCAAGCCATATTCAAACGACCGCGTTCGTCTTCGTCATTCGCATATTCGATGACCGCACACTGACGACATGAACCCACTGAGCCCATGCTGGGATGCCAACAGAAATAGGGCAAATCTTCCCCTTGGGAGAGCACTTCTTCCAGCAGGTTGTTGTTTTCGTCCACTTCGAGGACTTTGCCATCAACGGTAATTTTTACCACTTATTTCACCGTTTTATCGTTAATTATCATATGCTTAATTTATACTTTTAATGTTAATTCTTAACTTTAATTATAGCTGCAGCCATGATTTATATGTGCTTCAAATTCGCCCATGAAATACTTCAGACCACTCTGCAAGGGCTCGACCGCTCCAGGCGCCAGGGCGCAAAAAGTATTTCCAGGGCCCATATAACGGGTCATTTCATCGAGTATTTCAATATCTTTCAAACTGCCCTTGCCTTCTTCCATGTTGTTCAGGATATGCTCAACCCAAGGCAAGCCATCACGACAGGGCGTACACCAGCCACAACTTTCATGGGCAAAGAACTTGATTAGGTTGCGTATACAACCTACCGGACAAGTCTTGTCATCGAGCACCATAATTAAAGACGTACCAAGCCGGCTACCCGCTTTCTGGACCAAACCAGGGTCCATAGGCAAGTCCAGGTGTTCAGGGATAAGAAAATCTGTTGAACCACCGCCTGGCAAAAAGGCTTTTAATTCGTAACCGTCCTGCATACCGCCCGCATAATCTTCCAGTAATTCACGGAAGGTGATACCTACAGGGACTTCCCAGCAGCCCGGCTTGTTGACCCTGCCACTGACACCGGAAATACGGGTACCCACATAGTCACCTTTGCCCAGTGCCTGATACCACTCCACCCCATGAGTAACAATGCCCGGAATATTGCAGATAGTTTCAACATTATTCACAACTGTTGGCCTGCCCCATAAGCCACTGACCTGTGGAAATGGCGGTTTCGCTCTGGGATTAGCACGTTTGCCTTCCAGCGCATTGAGCAGAGCAGTTTCTTCCCCGCAAATATAACGACCTGCACTGGTATGCAGATAAATATCCAGATCAAAGCCTTTTTTACCGGCTACGTTTTTGCCCAGCATGCCGTTGTCATAGGCCTCTTTAATCGCTTTCAATAGCCGCTCTTCGCAGTCGGTGTATTCCCCCCGCAGGAAGATATAACCGCAGTTGGACTGCAGCGCAAAACAAGTGGTGATCATGCCCTCTATCAATAGATGTGGATCATTTTCGATCAACAATCGGTCTTTGAATGTACCTGGCTCCATTTCGTCCGCATTGATGACCAGGTAGCGCGGCCCACCATCGGGTGGAGGTACAAAACTCCATTTCAGACCAGTATTGAACCCAGCACCTCCACGACCACCCAGGCCTGCATTTTTAACCAGCTCGACTGCATCGGTAGGTTCCATTTTTACTACTTTATGGACACTCTCGTAGCCACCAGCGGCGGTGTATTTCTTGAAGTTGAAAGGTGCCCTTCCTTCTTCAATATTTTTTGTTAATGGTTTGTCGGTGGCCATAACTTATTCGAGGTCCTGATCAACCGGTGTACCATCCCGGTAATGGGCAATCGCCTGATCAATTTTTTCCGCGGTCAGGTGGGTATAGGTTTCGCGTCCAATCATCATGACCGGTGACTTGTCACAGGCTCCCAAGCAAGGTACCGGTAGTAATGTAAACATGTCGTCCTTGGTTGTTTCGCCGTACTCGATACCCAGGTTTTTTGTAATGTGTCCTTGAAGGCTGTCACAACCCAACATCCAGCAAGCCACGCTGTCGCACAACAAAATGACATGCTTGCCCACGGGACGGCGGAATATCATATTGAAAAAAGTTGCCACGCCTTCAAGTTCATCAGGAGCAATCTCAAGGTATTTAGCCACTGCGAGCAAACTTTCATCTGACACCCAGCCCTGATATTTCTGCACAATTTTCAGCGCTTCCAAACCCACAGCCTGTGTGTAGGGATAGTGCGTCTTCTCGTGCTCTATCTCTTTGATTTCTTCTGCAGTCAGCTCACGCGCTTTGACTACTGTGCTGGCAATGATGTTGTTCATGGTTTAAGCATCTATCCAAACTTTTTGTACGAGTGACCGGCCAGTTGCCGTTACTTGTATTTTGGCTCTTGTCTCTTGCATTTTATTTATCCACGTCTGCCATGACAAAGTCAGTGGTAGCCACAATGGCAGTAAAGTCTGCCAGCATCAGTCCGCGACTGAGGAACGGGACGGCCTGAATATGGATGAAAGAGGGAGTGCGTATTCGTGTTCGGTATGCCCCGCTACCACCGTCATTGACCAGGTAATACATGTTGATGCCTTTAGTGGCTTCAATTGCCATGGAGACTTCGGTCGGATCAATGATTGGCCCCCAACTCACACTCAAAAAGTGGTCAATAAGGGTCTCGATATGCAGCTTGCTCTTTTCTTTTATTGGCGGTGTCGTTAAAGGATGCTCTGATTTGTAGGGCCCTGAAGGCATATTTTCCAGACATTGTTTGATGATACGACAGCTCTGGCGCATCTCTTCAACCCGGACCGCTGCTCTGTCATAACAATCGCCATTGACAGCTATGGGCACATCAAACTCGAAATTCTCATAACCACTGTAAGGGCGATCTTTACGATAGTCCCATTCCAGACCAGTCGCTCTCAAAGCAGGACCAGTCATTCCCCAGTCGAAAGCATCCTGAGTGTTCATAACACCCACACCACGAGTTCGCTGGCGGATAGTGGTATTAGCCATGATCATCTTGTCGTATTCATCCAACCGCGCCGGGAAATAGTCGACAAATTCCCTGATCAACTTATCCCAGCCATTGGGTAGATCCTGGGCAACACCGCCGATACGGAACCAGCTTGGGTGCATTCTGCCGCCGGTAATGGATTCAATAATATTGAAGGCTTTCTCGCGATCGACAAAACAATAGAACAAGGGTGAAAGTTGGCCAAGATCAACCGCCCAGGTGCCGTAGAAAAGTAAATGGCTGCAGATACGGAAAAATTCAGAAAGCATCACGCGTATCGTCTGAACCCGGTCGGGAACAACGATTCCCGCCATTTTTTCCACCGCCATGACATACGGCAGGTTATTCATGACACCACCCAGATAATCGATACGGTCGGTGTATGGAATATAGGTATGCCAGCTCTGTCGTTCGCCCATCTTCTCGGCACCGCGGTGGTGATAGCCCACGTCTGGTACACAATCAATTACATACTCACCATCAAGCTGTAGAGCAAAGCGGATAACCCCGTGGGCTGCTGGATGGTTGGGACCAAAATTCAAGAACATATATTCTGACGTATCGGATTTGCGGCTCATGCCCCACTCTTCCGGACTGAAACGCAACGCCTCCTGCTCGCGATCCTGAACTTCATCGCTCATTGCATAGGGTTCCATCTCAGTGGCACGGGCCGGATGTTCCTTACGCAACGGATGGCCTACCCAGGTCGGAGGGCAGTAAATTCGGCTCAGGTTAGGATGGCCTTCCACATTGATCCCGAACATGTCCCACATTTCACGTTCGTGCCAGTTAGCGGCTGGCCATAGAGAGATCACGGTAGGAATATTCTGGTCATTTTCTGGCAAAGCCACTTTCAGGCGAATATCGCAATTGCCGGAAAAGGACATCAGGTGATAGACAACAGTGAACGCACTGTCAGGCTGGCCTTCCCGATGAACCCGGATCCGCTCGTCAATGGCAGTAACATCCAACAGCATCTCAAAGCGAGGGGTGTAGTCATCCCGAAGAAAACGCAGGACGTCGAGTAGCTTATCCCGGCCAACCCACAGTGTGGGCATGCCTTCCGCGGTATGCTGGCGCACAAAGGAGGATTCACCGAATTTACCATACAGCTCATTGATCACTGCGGGCAGTTCTGCGCGATTCTCTATGCTTGATTCTTCTGGGGTGCTCAAATTACTTCTCTTTGGTATCAAATTATCTAAAAGCTATAACCGATGTATTGCCGATTTCGTTATTCCTGGTCATGGGGGCTTTTCTTGCCACTGACTACATCAAAATAGCTTGGCCCTACTTCATCAGGGCTGACCAGTTCTGTGGCACTGATTCTGTCTTTAAGCCTGGCTTCACGCTGGATTTCAACCTTTTCACGTTCATACACGCCCTGATCGTTAATAACCCAACTCACGGGGCGGCGTTTTTTACCGATAGAATCCTGGAGAAGAACCAAACCCTGAAGCAACGCTTCCGGACGTGGTGGACAGCCGGAAACATAGACATCTACTGGTAGGAACTTGTCCACACCCTGTACCACAGAATAAATATCGTACATGCCGCCGGAATTCGCACAGGAGCCCATGCAGATGACATAACGTGGTTCCATCATTTGCTCATACAGGCGCTGAACTACAGGCGCCATTTTCCTGAACACAGTGCCAGCAATGATGATCATATCTGCCTGGCGCGGGGTGGCACGGAATACTTCAGCACCGAATCTTGCAATGTCATGCCGGCTGGAGATTGCCGTTGCTGCTTCAACGTAGCAGCAAGACAAACCAAAATTGAATGGCCACAGGGAATTCTTGCGAGACCAGGCCACCATGTCTTCCAGCGTCGTCATGATGACGTTTTTACGGATATAGTCGTCAAACTGTTCCATGCCTGGACGCGGATCAGAGACTTCTTCAGGTCGAACCAGTTCCCAGCTCATTAATGGCTCCCCTTAACCGGTGTTTCAGACGTTTTATCGCCCAGCCTTTTAATATTGACGACCCCGCCCTCACCTTTAATGCTCTGCCTATCATCCATCTGCCGAGTTGTCCTCCATTCTAGTGCTCCGCTACGCCAAAGGTAGATAAGGCCAGCAACCAGAATGGCAATGAAAATGAAGACTTCAATGAATCCGACCCAACCGGCTTCGCGGATGGAAATGGCCCAAGCAAAAAGAAAAACTGCTTCCAGATCGAAAATGATGAATAGAATTGCAGTTAAGTAGAAAGGGACTGAAATTTTGATATTAGGTGAGCCAACAGGTAATACTCCAGACTCATAGACATCTTGACTAGCGTGATCAGTGCGCTTTTGCCCCAGCAAGTAAGAGGCTACAAGTAATCCGATAATAGCGGCAATCACTATGCCGCCGTATAGAATCAGAGGAAAAAGATCAATATTCAAACCTGCCCACCTTGTTTTGTCTCTGCAATTTGCTAGTCGTTCGCACCGGCCACTCGAGAAGGAGCAAAATGCGCGCTATTATTTTCTAGTTTTCTTTATCAGACCAGTAAAATTAGAACTGTTTAATACTATGAAAACATTGTTTTCAGCAGGCAGGAAATCAGACTGAGCTAGGAGAAAAGGCCACGTAAATTCTGAAAATTTCACTGCATCAAGCGGGGAGTCAATTTACACTTTTAGCTCTGAGCCTTCAAGTACTTTTTCCGCGAACACCCGCTTAAATCAAGGCTTTCAGGGCATTCCTTATGGGACTGTTACAACTGCGCTTTACTAGAAAAGTCTATTGATGCCATTCAGAGCCGCAACTTTGTCCGCCTCTGCCATTGTTGGGTAGTTGAAAGTGGTATTAATGAAATATTTCAGGGTGTTGGCCTTGCCGCGTTGGTTCATGATGGCCTGTCCGATATGAATGATTTCAGACGCCTGATCGCCGAAACAATGAATACCCAGAATTTCCAGTGTTTCGAAATCAAAAATGATTTTCAACATACCCACTTTATCACCGGTAATCTGCGCCCGGGCAATATTACGGAAAAAGGCCTTACCTACTTCATAGGGAATTTTCTTTTCGGTCAGTTCCTACTCTGTATAGCCCACCGTACTGATCTCAGGGATGGTATAGATTCCTGTGGCCACATCATTCACATAATGAAATTCTTCAGGATTGATAATGGCATTGCAGGCAGCTCTACCCTGATCATGAGCCGCACTGGCTAGTGACGGCCAACCGATCACATCCCCAGCTGCATACACATTATCCACCGTCGTCTGGTATCGCTTGTCAACTTTTAGTGTCCCTCGACTGTCAGCTTTCAGCGCTATCGCCTCGAGGTTGAGCTTATCGGTATTTCCGGTTCGTCCATTAGCCCAGAGCAAAATATCACTTTTAATTTTTTTTCCGGATTCCAGGTAAATCACAATATGATCATCATGGTATTCAAGCTTGCTAAATTGCTCCTGATGGCGACAGCGCACCCCCACATTTTGCAGGTGATAACTCAGGGCATCTGTTATTTCTGTATCAAGAAAAGACAGGAGAGTTTCGGCCGGATTAATCAATTCCACTTTCATCTTCATGCCGGCAAAGATCGACGCATATTCACAGCCGATCACACCGGCACCAAAAATGGTGACTTTCTTGGGAGAATCTTTCAACTCAAGGATGGTATCGCTGTCAAATACCAGGGGATGGCTAAAGTCTACATCATCAGGTCGGTATGGCCTGGATCCTGTAGCAAGAATGAAGTTTTCTGCGTTCAGTGTGGTTTTACTTTTCCCTGACTCTACTTGAATCAGGTGTGCATCGATAAAATGAGCCGTACCCTGGAAAATTGGTATGTAATTTCTTTCATAGGCATCATTGCGAGTTTTTCCCTGCTCAGCAATGACCCTATCAGCTTGTTTCAGGGCCTGCTGAAAAGTCAGCTTTTTCAATTTCCCCAGATTCCGCAGCAAGGGATTGGCATGAAACTGGACGACTTGTTTGACTGAGTGACGAATTGTCTTGGATGGGATAGTGCCCAGATAAGTGCAATTACCACCTACATTAACTTTATCGCTGATTATCCCTACTTTCTTTCCTGCTTTAGAGGCATTCATTGCAGCCGCTTCCCCGGCCGGACCACCACCAATGACCAGAAGGTCAAACTTCTTGGGTTTATTTGCCATGCTTAATTTACTATTTACTGACTAGAAATTATAAATACCGGCTAAAAGCTTCGGAATGTTCAATGTGAAAATCGGTGTTTCCATCGGTTATAAAATAAGCCGGCAATTGTAATTCATTTGCCAGTTTAATACCTTCTTCAAGCCCAAGGACCAAAAGGGCCGTTGCCCACGCATCAGCCATCATGGCTGACTCTGCAATCACTGTTACAGAGACCAGATTGTGACTTACCGGCCAACCGGTAACAGGATTCAGCGTGTGAGAATAGCGTTGGCCTTCAACTATGAAGAAGTTACGGTAATTCCCCGAGGCGGCAATTGCCGTTTTTTCTGCTGTGAGGTTAATTTCCCTGAATACGCCTGGTTCACCTGATACAGGGTTTTCAATGCCCAATTGCCAGTGACCTCCATCTGCCCTGACGCCGCGCGTTACTATTTCACCACCAATTTCCACAAGGTAATTCTGCTGACCTTCTACATCCAGTAATGATGCCAGTTGGTCAACCGCAAACCCTTTCGCAATGGCAGACAAATCCAGAGTCACATCCTTTGTCCGGATGATCGCCCCGGTTGCTTTATCCAGCAAGATACTTTCCATGCCGGTACGTTCAAGTGCCCGATCAATCTCTTTCTGTGCAGGAATTCCTCCGGCAGTCATTGCAAAGCCAAACCCCCAGAGATCGACGAGGGGTTTGATGCTGATATCAAATGCACCACCGGAAAGAGTATAAACCTGCATAGCCGCATTGAGCACCTTTGCGAGTTCCGCTGACCCCAGGTACGACAATCCCGGAGTAGTTTTGTTCAATTGCGATAATTGTGAATCCGGGGCATAAGTCGAAAATATTCCACTATCCAGAATGTTAAGTAGCTGACTAATTTTTACCGGGAGGGTTTGTTTAGTGTCTTCATCAAGGGCAAGTGCGTGCAGCAAAATGCGGTAGGTGGTGCCCATTGTCTGTCCGTCATGAACAATCAGGCCGTCATGAATCAGTGCATTGGCTGTATTCCTGTCAGAAAATGACAGCAGGGTAATACTGGCCAAAGAAACGATTAGAAAGACAGCCGACAGGAGATACCTGTTATTCCAATCGGCTATTTTCATAAAAGAGTCATATCAGAGTCATACAAGGATCAATCAGTGGGCCATTGAATCCTCTTCAGGATAGGAGAGGAAATTGACGCCAGCCATCATGTTAACCATCCTCACAACCTGGGCACTGTAGCCAAATTCATTGTCATACCACAGGTAGAGAATCATGTTCTTGCCGTTGACCTTCGTGGCCGTTGCATCAACAGTACAGGCTTCGCGGGAGCCAATAAAATCTGTTGAAACTGCATCGGGAGATTCTGTGTAACCAATCTGGTTTTGCAATGGTGAATGCACCGCAATTTCCCTGAGGTACTCGTTGATCTCGTCAGAACTGGAACCAGTCAACAAGGTCAGATTCAAAATGGCCACAGATACATTTGCTACAGGGACTCTGACAGCATTGCCAGTAAGCTTGCCTTCCAGTTCCGGGACCGCCTTGGAAACAGCCTTGGCCGCTCCTGTTTCAGTCAGCACCATATTCAGTGGCGCACTGCGACCGCGGCGATCTGCCTTGTGGAAATTGTCGATCAAATTCTGGTCGTTGGTATAGGCATGAATAGTTTCAACATGGCCATGCACGATACCGTACTTGTCGTGAATCAGTTTCAGCACAGGTGCAATGGCATTGGTGGTACAAGAAGCGGCTGAAATAATCCGGTCCTCTGGCTCAATGGTGTCATGGTTGATACCCATAACAATGTTTTTCAAATTACCCTTTCCTGGCGCCGTTAACATAACTTTACTGACGCCTTTTGATTTCAAATGTTGCCCCAGGCTTTCTTCATCACGCCATATGCCCGTGTTATCAATCACAAGCGCATCATTAATGCCGTATTGGGTGTAATCAATACTGTCAGGGCTTTCAGCATAGATAATCTCGATGACATTGCCGTTTGCAATGATACGGTTGTTTTCTGCTTCAACGCGTACTGTGCCAGAAAATGTACCATGTACTGAGTCAGTTCGAAGCAGGTTGACTCGCTTTTCCAGATCGCCATCGCCCCCCTTTCTCACTACGATTGCACGCAGCCGCATCAGTTTTCCATTGCCCGTCTGCTCGATCAACAAACGGGTTACCAAGCGACCAATTCGACCGAATCCGTAGAGAATAATATCTGTAGGCTTGTCGATTGGTTTGTAATCCACACCGACCAGGTGGGAAAGCTCATTTGCCAGCAACTTATCGAGATCTACCTTGGCATCCTCTTCCAGGGCTTCCATGTATTTTACCGTTAACTTACCCAAATCAATCTGAGCAGGACTAAGATCCAGTTTGGCCAATGACTTCAAAACCTGACTGCTTTCGAACTCGGACAACTCGTTACGGGCAACTTCCCTCACCCGGCGGTGAGACATCATGATATTAGCCACAGAACGATTGTTCAGGGTTCTGCCATAGAGAAACATCTGAACGCCTCTCTCGTTCTCCAATTTTCCCATGATGGGAAGCATTTCCTGAGCCAGGGCTTCCCTTGCTTTCCAGTCACCAAAATAATCGTCTACACTCGGTCGTTCCACGTTTTCGTATCCTGTAAAATTTATAAGAGCCTATGCCATAGAACTTATGAGTTAGGTTCCATGGAAAAATGAGGCGCGTATTATCTAAGGATGCGCATTAGAAGTCCATCAAACGAAATTGATTAATCACTCGCCTCTGACAACAATATAACAGTTGCCTGAGTTGCACTTAGTCGCCGCAGTCTTTAGTCTGCGTCCCCGACCCCACTATGAACAAACTGCACATTAATTCACTGCCCGAACTCAAACGGGCTGGCGACAAGCAACGCTGGGATGGCGTTGCCGGAGCTGGCAGCAGTTTGCTGCTTGCCAGTTTTGCAGCACAGGCACAGGGTCTGACAGTTATAGTGACTGAAAACACCCAGCAAGCGGAGCGACTGCATCAAGAGGCAGTCTTTTTTTGCACTGAAGATATCCCATTATTGGAATTTCCCGACTGGGAAATTCTGCCCTATGATAACTTTTCTCCCCACCAGGACATTATATCTGCCCGTCTAACGGCGCTTACCAGTTTGCCGTCTATGCAAAAGGGACTGCTTATTCTGCCCGTTAGCACACTGCTTCATCACCTGGTTCCGCAATCCTATATCAAAGGCATGAGCCTGAAACTTACCACAGGCCAGGAATTGAATAGGGATGATTTTCGTAAGGAATTGGAGTCAGCAGGTTATCTGCGTGTTGAATCTGTTTATGAACACGGTGAATTTACCGTCCGTGGCTCCATCATGGATATCTTTCCAATGGGCGGTTCAGATCCGGTCCGCATAGAGCTGTTCGATGATGAAATAGAAAGCCTGCGATATTTTGATGCCGATACCCAGTTATCCAGAGACAAGGTTGACCAGGTCAACCTCCTGCCAGGAAAAGAATTTCCACTGACAGAACCGGGTATCTCTACCTTCAGACAAAACTTCCGTGAAGCTTTTGATATCGATGTCAGGAAATGCCCAATGTACGATGATATTTCCCGCGGCGTTGCTGTTGCAGGTATCGAGTATTACCTGCCTTTGTTCTTCTCGAAAATCAGCACACTGTTCGATTACTTGCCAGAAAATGCCTGCTTTTTTACTCTGGGAGAAGTCAACGAAGCGGCTGAACTGTTCTGGCACGATGTCCGGTTGCGCTATGAGGATCGCAAAGTGGATCCAGAGCGCCCCCTGCTGCCACCTGACGAGCTATTCATAGCCGTCGACAAACTGTTTGCATCGATGAATGACTTCCCTCTTGTCAGCCTGAAGGCTGTCAAAGGCAGTGGCGGGCATGCCATCTTGCCTGTCAGGGCGATTCCCGATCTGGACGTTGAGCACAAAACAGACAAGCCCCTACAAAAACTCCAAACCTTCCTGACTACTGTGCCGGAATACCCCGTTCTGTTTTGCGCTGATTCACCAGGAAGACGTGAAGCGCTTTTAGAATTATTGGGCTCTGAAGGCATTCATCCTGAAGGTGTGAATGACTGGCAGGATTTTGTCGCGCGCCAGCCTAAACTTGGTATTACCGTAGCTCCCCTTGAAAACGGACTCTGGCTGGAAGACCCGGCAATGATTTTGCTGACTGAAAGTCAGCTTTTTACCAATCATGTCAGTCAGCCCAGAAGGCGAGGTAAATACGCCGATAATACTGATTTCATCATCAAAAGCCTGACTGAACTCCATCTTGGTGCACCTGTTGTCCATATTGATCATGGTGTTGGTCGCTATAAGGGGCTTGAGACTTTTGAAGTGGAAGGCCATCTCACCGAATTCCTGGTTCTGGAATATGCAGACGAAGCAAGACTTTATGTGCCGGTCTCTTCTCTACACCTCATCAATCGTTATGGTGGCTCTGATGCCGAGCATGCGCCACTGAACAAACTGGGGAGTGACCAGTGGGAGAAAGCTAAACGTAAAGCTGCAGAAAAAGTGGTGGATGTGGCGGCAGAATTACTCGATGTTTATGCCCGTAGGGAAGCCCAGAAAGGCATCAGTTTTGACCTGAATGAAAATGAATACAGACTCTTTGCCAACAGCTTTCCTTTTGAAGAAACAGTGGATCAGCAGGAAACCATCGATGCGGTTGCCCGGGATTTGCAGAAAGGCAAACCCATGGATCGGCTGGTCTGTGGTGATGTGGGTTTTGGTAAAACTGAGGTAGCCCTGCGCGCTGCATTCATAGCCGTGAGCAATAACACCCAGGTTGCCATCCTCGTTCCTACCACCCTGCTGGTCCAGCAGCACTACGATAATTTCAAGGATCGATTTGCTGACTGGCCGGTAAATATTGCCCTGATGTCAAGATTCGTAGCGGGACAAAAACAAACTGACAACATGGCAAAGCTGGCCGCTGGAAAAATCGATATTGTGATAGGCACACATAAACTCTTACAAGGTGAAGTGAAATATAAAAACCTGGGTCTGCTAATTATCGATGAGGAACACCGATTCGGCGTGCGTCAAAAAGAAACGCTGAAAGCACTTCGCGCTAACGTGGATATTCTTACTCTGACAGCCACACCTATTCCGCGCACTTTGAATATGGCCATGTCAGGCATAAGAGATCTCTCTATTATTGCCACTCCACCGGCACGACGATTGTCAGTTAAGACTTTTGTCAGGCAGTCTTCCCACGCTCTGATCAGGGAAGCAATCCAGCGTGAACTGTTACGCGGGGGACAGGTTTTTTACCTGCATAACCAGGTCAAAACTATTGATAATGCAGCCGAAGAAATACGCAAACTCATTCCGGAGGCAAAAGTGTGTGTAGGTCATGGCCAGTTGCGAG
This sequence comes from Gammaproteobacteria bacterium, assembly GCA_029245395.1. Classification (GTDB taxonomy): domain Bacteria; phylum Pseudomonadota; class Gammaproteobacteria; order Pseudomonadales; family Pseudohongiellaceae; genus Eutrophocola. The sequence goes on along the minus strand of JAQWPL010000008.1, from coordinate 44,097 downwards.
AAAGTCGACTGGAAAAAGTCATGTCGGATTTTTATCACCGCCGATACAACGTACTGGTGTGCACTACTATCATTGAATCAGGAATCGATGTGCCCACCGCTAATACCATCATTGTTGAGAGAGCGGATAAATTTGGTCTTGCGCAATTGCATCAGTTACGTGGCAGAGTTGGGCGCTCCCACCATCAGGCTTATGCCTACCTGTTGACTCCTGACCCTAAATCCATGAGTGCCGATGCCCTGAAGCGCATCGATGCTATCGGTGCGGCAGATACACTTGGCGCTGGTTTTGTCCTGGCCAGTCATGATCTGGAAATTCGTGGTGCAGGCGAATTGCTTGGAGACGAACAAAGTGGCCATATCCAGACAATAGGTTTTTCACTCTATAGTGAAATGCTTGAACACACAGTGAATCTGATGAAACAAGGCAAGAATCCCGACCTGAGCAAGCCCATCCGATCTGGCACTGAAATAAACCTGCATATCCCGGCATTGATAACAGAAGACTACCTGCCGGATGTACATACCCGGCTGATAATGTACAAACGCATTTCAAACTCTGGGAGCAAGCAGGAACTGGATGGGTTGAAAATTGAAATGATTGACCGCTTTGGTTTATTACCCGAAGCCACCAAATTACTGTTTGAAGTAACCACGCTCAAGTTACAGGCTGAAGCATTAGGCATTAGTAAAGTGGAAGCCAATGCAAGATTCGGCAAGGTAATGTTTGATGCTCGCACAGAAGTAGAGCCTTTCACTATCGTCAAGATGGTACAGGATCAGCCCCAGATATATTCAATGGGTGGTGCGTCAGAATTGAAATTCAGGCATGAATTGTCTTCTGCCCATGAGCGACTCGACTTTACCCGGCGTTTGCTGGATGCTTTATCTCCAGAGACGCTTCAGGTAGCCTGAAACAATGGTTTTCCGATTTCTCACAGGGTTGTTATTCCTGCTTACAGGCGGGCAGTTTGCTGTTGCCCAGACTTTCAGCTACGACGGTAACCGTTGGTACGAAATAGAAGTCAGTATTTTCAGTAATGAAAACCCGCTTCCCCACAATGAAATGCTAATTCCTGATAAAACGGAATTATCTTACCCTGAAATCATCAGGCCTTTGACGCCGGCAAGCCAAATGTACAGGCTCGACTTTGAAACCCTGAATGAATTACCACCCTTTCAAAGCACATTGTCCAACTCAGCAGAAGAGCAAGCATTTATTGGGCCTCTATACGAGACAGGTGATGCTCTTTTCCGATTGACAGATTTTACTCGCGATCCTTTTATTGCACTTGGCACTGAACAAGCTGAATTTCAGGCATTAAACACCAAGATTATTGAATCACCGGATTACCGGCTATTGTTTCATGCCGTCTGGCGCCAACCGGTATTAAATCTTATTCAGTCGGAGGCCATTGTGGTTACAGGCGGAGATCCTTTTGGAAGCCACCACGAACTGGAAGGCAGCTTACGCTTCAGTTACAACCTCAACCGGGTGGATGTAGAAGCCAGGTTGTGGTTGGTTGAATTCAGTACGCAGGAGACGCCTGGGGGTGTGCTCTGGCAATTACCTGTTCTACCTGGAATTGCCGGAAATACCGGCAATATTTCACTGACTTTTGAATTGCCGGTGAATTACCTGAGCTACATGGACCAGGAACGCGCCATGGTGAGCAATGAACTGTACTATATGGACCACCCTGATTTTGGTCTGTTGGTACAAATCAGGCCCTATCAATTGCCAGAGCCTGTGAGTTTCAGTTTTCAATGAGCTGATGCAACTCGGGTAAGGCATCGACAATAATTTCTTTGACTTCAGATATTCCACTATCCAGCGTTGCAGTAATCTCAGCAAAGGATATGCTCTCACTGGTCAGCCCCGCCGCCCAATTGACTACCAACGCGACACTGACATAAGGCACACCCAGCTCTCTGGCCAGGGCTGCCTCAGGCATTCCTGTCATACCTACAATATCGCAGCCATCTTGTTTCAAGCGGCAAATTTCAGCAGCGCTTTCCAGTCTTGGGCCCTGAGTGCAACCATAGACAGCACTAGTATGAACACTCTGGTGTCTGGTTTTAGCGGATTGAATAATAATTTTGCGCATAGCTTCATCATAAGGCCAGGTAAAATCCACGTGATTTTCACCTACAGCCTCATTATTAAACGTATCAAAAAAAGTATGCTCCCTGCCCCAGGTGTAATCTATTAGCTGGTTGGGAATGACCAATGTGCCAGGAGCCATGTTTTTAGTGATTCCACCTACAACATTAACGGCAATGATGACACGGACTTCTTTTTCTTTGAGTGCCCACAGATTGGCCCGGTAATTGACTTTGTGAGGTGGTGTGGCATGTTCGTCGCCATGCCTGGGAAGAAAAATAACAGGGATTTCGGAAACCTGACTCTTATAGAAAGTAACTGGCGACTCGCTGTAAGGTGTACTGAGCGAATCGGCATCAATATCAGAATTTACATCGAGCGAATAAAATCCGCTCCCACCAATAATTCCTATAATTCCAGACATGTGCAAATTCGCTATAGGGTTTTACTTGTAATAAGCGTTTTCCTGATCGGTGTGATCAGTCACATCACGAATTTCTTTTATTTGAGGTAATTGTTCCATCAGGGTTTTTTCAACACCGTCTTTCAGTGTTACATCTACCATTCCACAGCCCTGACATCCTCCACCAAAACGCAGGACAACAATACCCTCTTCAGTGACCTCTTCCAGTGATATGAAGCCACCATGTGATGCCAGTCCCGGGTTTATTTCGTTATAGAGAATATAATTAACGCGATCATCAAGCGGACTGTCTTCGGAAAGTTTCGGCATACGAGAATTGGGGGCCCTGATTGTTAGCTGGCCACCCATGCTGTCCTTGGCAAAATCGACTACTGCTTCTTCAAGGTATTGCTCGCTTTTCTTTTCTATGAACGCGTTAAAGTCCGTGAATTTAAAGACTTCATCATCTTCCTGCTCTTCACCAGGTCGGCAAAAGGCGATACAGGTTTCAGCTTTAGGTGTTCCTCCATCCAGAACAAATACACGTATCGCAATACCATCGCAATCCTGTTTATCCAGTAATTGTTTCAGATAGTCCTGGCCGGATTCAGTAATTTCAATCATAGAAGCTCGTTTACCTTGTAGTTGGTTCTCACAGGTACTTATTGTAAAGTTTGTTGTAAGGTAAGGTTGGTAGCCGCCATGTGGCTACAGATAACTATTTAAAAACCACTGATAATATGGAGGTTAAACTCTGGTTATCAAGTCACACCAGACATTGTGAGACAAGCGGTGGCATAAAGCAAAGCAAAACCCTACGATGTGTAAGGTTTTCATGGGTTTACCCATGGCACTTAAGACATTCCCGTAGTATTATCGCGGGCCTTGAAATTCCCATTCAAGTCTCGCTGTAAATAACGCTGTTATTATATAAAGATCAGTTAATTACAGCCTGACCGTACTTTCCAAATCAGTTCAGGAAGACTTAATGTACATTTATGATGCCTATGACAAGCAGATGCTCGAGGATCGGATCACCCAGTTTCGTGATCAGACCCGACGCTTCCTGGCCGGCGAGCTCAGTGAAGAACAATTCCTCCCTCTGCGCTTGCAGAACGGATTGTATATCCAGCGCCTGGCACCTATGCTTCGTGTCGCTATTCCCTATGGCTGCCTGTCATCCGTTCAATTACGCAAATTGGCTTCCATTGCCCGTGACTACGACAAGGGTTATGCGCATTTTTCAACCCGCCAGAACATCCAATACAACTGGCCTGTCCTTGAACAGGTTCCTGAACTGCTTGCTGAGCTTGCTGATGTTGAAATGCACGCGATCCAGACCAGCGGTAACTGCATTCGCAACACCACAACTGACCAGTTTGCCGGAGTTGCCGTAGGTGAAATTGAGGACAGTCGTCCCTGGTGTGAAATCATACGCCAGTGGTCAACATTTCATCCGGAATTTGCCTATCTGCCGCGTAAATTCAAAATCGCCGTTTGTGGGACGCCGAATGACCAGGCTGCAACACAGGTTCATGATATTGGCCTTTACATCAAGAAAAATGCTGAAGGTGAAATTGGTTTCCAGGTTCTAGTAGGTGGTGGACTTGGCAGAACACCGGTCATAGGCGCGCAAATATGTGACTTCCTCCCATGGAAGCACCTGCTGACTTACCTGGATGCCATTATGCGTGTCTACAACCGCTTTGGCCGCAGGGATAACAAGTATAAGGCGCGCATCAAAATACTTGTGAAGGCTATTGGCGCAGACGCTTTCCGAGAAAAAGTGGAAGCAGAGTGGCAACATGACAAAGATGGACAAGCGACGCTTACAGAAGAAGAAGTGAATCGTTGCAAGGGTTTTTTTGCCGATCCAGATTACGAAGAACATATAGACAAAGATGCCTCGGTGGAGACACACGCAGGCACAGACTTGTTATTCAGTCACTGGCTGGAACGCAATGTCACTAATCACAAGAAGCCAGGATACCGAATTGTCACCTTGTGCCTGAAGGAAACCGGTGTCGCTACTGGTGATCTAACCGATGGACAAATGGATTTTGTGGCTAACCTTGCTGACAAATTCAGCTTTGGTGAGGTCCGGGTTACCCATGTACAGAATCTGGTCCTGACTGATGTTCGACTGAAGGACCTGTATGAATTATTTCAGGCCTGCAAACAGGAATCCCTGGCAACTCCCTACGTGGGACTGCTGAATGACATGGTGTGCTGCCCCGGCGGCGATTTTTGCTCATTGGCCAATGCCAAATCCATACCCATTGCAGAATCCATCCAAAGACGCTTTGAGGATTTCGAGCGTCAAAAAAATATTGGCGATATTACCCTGAATATCTCTGGGTGTATGAATGCCTGCGGCCATCATCATGTAGGCAATATCGGCATACTAGGTGTAGACAAAAAAGGGGCCGAGTTTTACCAAGTTACACTGGGTGGCTCTGCAGACCGACAGACGGCTATTGGCAAAGTGCTTGGCCCGTCTTTTGCCCAGGAAGACATGCCGGATGTCATTGAAAAGATAATCGACGTCTATTTAAACAATCGGGAAGATGGAGAAAATTTCCTGAATACCTACAAGCGCATTGGTATTGAACCTTACAAGGAGAGTGTCTATGCCAGCGCTGATTAAAGACGGAACAATAAGTGAAAACACCTGGCATTTAATTTCGAAGGATACCGATCTGTCTGAAGCCATTGAAAACAGGGGCAACCAGATTATGGTGCATATTTCCCTGTGGCAGGAACACAAAGATGAATTAGCCGCCTCTTCTAAAAATATCGCTGTCTGGCTGGACAGTGATGATGACGCCTATGACCTTGCGAGCGATGTAGGTGATCTGCCATTGATTGCCGTAAATTTCCCTGTTTTCAAAGACGGCAGGTCATTTTCCAATGCCGCCATTTTGCGCCAGAGAATGTCATTTAAAGGGGAGTTAAGAGCAATTGGTGATGTACTTCGGGATCAGATGTTTTACATGAAGAAATGCGGCATCAACAGTTTCGAACTCAGTGATGCTATTGACGCAGAAGAAGCATTGGCAGCATTTACCGATTTTGCCGATAACTACCAAAGCACCGTGGAAGATCCTGCTCCGCTGTTTCGCCGACGCTAGGATTATTAACACGGTTGTCATTTCTAATCAGGAAATGAATTCATCCTTGCTGCCAGAACGCTGCAGCCAGCGCATTAACGTGTTATCCAGGGTATTTTCCATAAGACTGCCAAGCTTGTCGGTAATTCCTTTTTTCTTTTCAAAGGCGACATGATAAACATCAGCCGTATCACAGGCATTGGTAATTATTTCGTCACTAGTGGCCACCTCATCCACAAGTCCAAGCTCATGGGCACGACTGCCTAACCAGGTCTCTCCTGTAGCCAGTTTATCTATATCCATCCCTGGGCGGGAGTCTCGGATAAAACCTTTGAACAGCTCATGGACTTCAGTCACATCTTCCAACATTTTTTCGCGACCCTTTGCGGTATTTTCGCCAAACATCGTCAATGTGCGTTTATGTTCGCCTGCCGTCACCATTTCAAAATCAACATTTTTTTTCTTCAACAGTTTATTGAAATTGGGAATCTGAACCAGCACACCAATGGAACCGATATAAGCAAAGGGGGCTGCAATCAAATTAGTAGCGACGCAAGCCATCATGTAGCCACCGCTTGCTGCAACTTTGTCGACACAGATCGTGAGGGGAATATCTTTGCTACGAATCCGATGTAGTTGAGACGCAGCAAGACCATAAGCATGAACCATGCCGCCGGGGCTTTCCAGACGCAGAAGAATTTCATCAGAATCGGGACGAATCATCGTTAGCACGGCTGTTATGGCCTGACGTAAATCTTCTACCTGGCTGGCCTTTGGATCGCCATCAAAATCCAGGACATAGATTCGCTTTTTTAATTCGGCTTCTTCAGAATTATCTTTCTTCCTTGCTTTCTTTTCCTTCTTTTCTTCCTTCTTCTCCAGCTTCTTTTTCTTTTTCTCAGCTTTAGCTTCGGCTTTCAGGGTTTGAGCATCCTCGACAACGTGTTTTAATTCGTCCCTGTAATTTTCGACATCTTTATTAAGATGCGTCACAGTAATTTCGCCTTTACCCTCTTTTTTCTGTTTCATGGTATTGGCAAACGCTGTCGCCATAACCACGAGAATAGCCGCGACGATAGTCGCTGTTTTAATAAGGAATAAGCCGTATTCAGAAAGAAATTCCAAGATAATGACTCCGATTAAACTGGTTCAGGGATTTTGCCCTGTTTGTGGGGAAAACAAAAGTGGGCAGTTTTGAAGATATAAGGGGCCAGCCTTACAGACTGGCCCCTTATATTGGGAAATTTATTCGACTACTGCTTCTACAATTCCGATAGCCGCATCGGGATTGCTATAGAAATCAAAGAAGAGTGTCATGATGATAGAACAGATAGTAAGCGTCAGTATCATGATCGGTGAGCCTTTTTTGATCCACATCCCTGGTGTAATTGCCAGTTCAGGCCTGCCTTCGTCTTTCGCCAGCTTTTCTGAAATAGTCACAATAAAGACATTGGCTGTTGAGCCCAGATGGCTGCCATTACCACCCATGCCCACGCCAGCTGCCAGCGCCCACCAGAGTGCGTTCGTATTTACACCTTGCTGTTCCAATCCAAGGATAACGGGAATCATCGCTGCCGTGAACGGAATATTGTCAATAAAGGCGGATAGAAAGGCCGCTACCCACATCAACAAAATACAAGCTGTTAACAGGTCTTGCTGAACATATGGCAAGATAAACTGGCCGATATACTCAAGGAACTTACTATTTTCAACCCCGCCAACAATGATGAACAAGGCCATGAAAAACATTAACAACGTTAATTCGACATCAGCAAAATGTTCATCCATATCCACTTCCTTGCCGAAGAAAACCAGAAGTGTCAGGCCCATTCCAGCAACGAACCAGGCTTCCCAATGCATTTGCCTATGCAAAATAAAACCAACCACCATAACGCCCAGTACTATAAGAGCTACTTTCCAGGTATAGGGATCATGCAATTCTTCCTGCTGACTGAAATCTCTCAGAACAGGCTTTTCTGCAAGTTCTTTCTTGAAAATGAATTTGAGAGCAATAAGTGTGGCGACCCAGGCTACGAATACGATGCCGCCCATGTGATAGAAGAAAGTATTGAATCCAATTCCAGCTGCAGAACCTATCATCAGGTTTGGAGGGTCTCCCACTAAAGTGGCCACACCACCGGTGTCTGACAGCAAAGCAGCAGCCAGAAGATAAGGTATCGGATTTACTTCCATGGAGCGGGCGATAAGGATTATCAGCGGTCCAAAAATTACCACTGTGGTTACGTTATCCAACAATAACGACAACACAGTAACCAAAGTGCCCATAAGGGCCATCAATAGGAATAACCGGCCTTTGCTGAAATCGGCTATCTTGTAGGCCAGCATCTGGAACCCGCCAGTAGGAATCATGATGGCAACTATTGTCATCATTGCACCAAGCAGGAAAATCACATTCCAGTCGATAGCTTCGATGGCAAGATCAGGGTTGTAAAATCCGAAGTACTGACCAGCCAGCACCATGGCACCAGCGCCGCCAAGAGCGAATTTTCCACGGTGAAAACCATGGACGCCTTCAGTAAAAATACCAATGAAGGTAAAAACCAGAATAACGCCAGATACCAACATCGGGGTATCCATTTCGAGCACTTCCATAGAGATTCCTTATCTAATTATTAGTGATTGAAATACAAAGAGTTGTAGGACTCAAAAGCTTGGGATTATATGTCGGTGTAATTGACTACTTCAAGAAATACCGGAGGTTCTACTCTTATATTTTTAACCACATGCATCCATTATCGGCAGACTCATCAATTTCTTTAAGCCTGGCCTCATGGTTACCCATTTCTTCATCGGTCGCACGGATGATTTTCAGAGCCGGCCTGTCGTCTGAAAGCCGCGCCAAACCCCCTTCTCCATCATGTTGTCCGCCTTCTTCATAGCCTAAAGAAAAGCTGGATTGCCCCCCTGTCATCATCAGATACACATCTGCAAGGATTTCAGCATCCAGCAACGCCCCATGGAGTTCACGTTGCGTGTTATCTACCATATAGCGCTTGCACAGGGCATCCAGGTTGTTTTTCTGACCTGGGTGCTTTTTCCTGGCCATGACCAAAGAATCCAGCACAGCGCAGTATACCGCGACGGGCTTGTAGTCATTTTTCAGGGCAGCCAGCTCAGAATCAAGAAAGCCTGTATCGAAGGGGGCATTATGAATAATAAGTTCCGCCCCTTGCACAAAGTCGACGAAACTCTCAGCAACTTCTGCAAACAAGGGCTTGTCAGCCAGAAACTCCGTGGTTATGCCGTGCACTTCAAGTGCCGCTGCTTCAATTTCCCGTTGCGGGTTGATATACACATGAAAATGATTGCCCGTTAGTTTTCGGTTCAACAACTCCACACACCCTATTTCGATGATTTTGTGGCCTTGGGCCGGATCAAGTCCGGTTGTTTCGGTGTCCAGTACAATTTGTCTCATACGCTGCTTTTAGGGCCCTTTTTCATAGTTCATCTTCAAAGTTCATCTTCAAAGTTCATCAATACCACGGTTTGCCAGTTCATCTGCCTGTTCGTTTCCCGGGTGACCACTGTGCCCCTTGACCCAGTGCCAGCTAATCTCGAATTGCTGGACCAATTCATCCAGTTGCATCCAGAGGTCAGCATTCATCACCGGTTTTTTGCTTGCATTGCGCCATCCTTTGCGCTTCCATCCTTCGATCCATTCTGTAATCCCCTGCAGTACATATTTGGAGTCTGTAGTAATTTCAATCGGCCATTTGTTCCCTTTCAAGCATTCCAGAGCTTTGATCACCGCTGTAAGTTCCATCCGGTTATTCGTAGTGGCTTCCTCCCCACCATGCAGGGTCTTTTCCTTGCTCCCATGTTTCAGCACAGCACCCCAGCCACCAGGCCCGGGATTACCCCGACAGGCACCATCTGTATAAATCGTGATATGTTCAGCCATACTGCTCTTCTATTACCTGCTATTACTCTTCGTTATTGGCTGACGGGATATCTCTGGACACCCGCGTAATGTTTTCAGCGATTGGCATACCCACATGAGCACTGGCAAGGCCACGCCATGAGGTCTGTATCGGGGTCAAAGGTAAAACCTGTTTTTTTGCAGTAATCATATAGGCTCCTCCAGTTGGCCAATTCAGTCGAGTGGCAATTTTATCCAGCATTCCGGAATAGCGGATCACACGGGGGGAATTTATTGGCAGCGCATAGGCGCCGTAACGGACCTGTTCGACTTGAAAATCCAGCAGTTTAAGCCAGTCAGTAACGCGGTTGATACTTAGCAACTTACCCTGCCAAGGGTGTTTCTTTGGTCCAGGAAATCCAGTTCTGATGCCCCAGCTACTGATTGGGTTGAAACCAATGATAACAACACTGCCTCCTGCAATCAGGACGCGCGAAACTTCCCTGAGCAACTGATGCTGGAAAGCCGAAAAATCCAGAGCGTGATGCAGCACGACAAGATCAACTGATTCACTGATCAGCGGGATAGCTTCGCCTTTGGCTACCAAGCCATGTTCTCGGGATTTAGTGTCATGGGTTAAAGAAAACTTATGCCCAACAGGACTGTTATTAAATATTGGCAGATTGGCACAACCGATTTGCAGCAAGTGGTAACCAAAATACCGGGGCAGGTATTCTTCCAGCAGTGCTTGTTCGGAATGTAAGAGACTTTCGCCGAGCGGTGTGTTGTACCAGTCGCTCATGGATGAATAGAAACCAGGGCTATCCAGATTATCCCTGTCGCTTTTCCAGAACATGACAATTACCAGGTAGACTACCAACATACACGTTGGAATTTTTGTATCATACCTGAGTCATGAAGCTCATGCGATATAGCCCAGACATTGGATTTGCTGGATTACTTTGCTATTGATCGCTGCCTGACAAGCGCCCTGATTTGATATTTTCCGGAGTCAATCATGCTTGAAGTAACACCCATCAAGGCTTTCAATGACAACTATCTTTGGTTGTTCCGTCAACCCGAGAGCAGGGATTGTGGAATCGTCGACCCTGGTGATGCCGAGCCTGTCCTCAGGCATTTACAAGACAATGGACTGAACCTTGCTGTCATCCTGATTACCCATCACCATGCGGACCACACTGGTGGAATTCAGCGATTGATTCAAGACTATGATGTTCCGGTCTATGGACCAGCCTCAGCTAATATCCCGGCAGTGACTCACACCTTATCAGAAGGCGATTCTATTGAAGTGCTCGGTGAATCTTTTCGAGTCTATGAAATTCCCGGGCATACTCTTGACCACATTGCCTATTATGCAGATAGCACTGAGGATGAACCTGTTCTCTTTTGTGGAGATACTCTTTTTGCTGCAGGCTGCGGACGGGTTTTTGAAGGAACTCATAGCATGATGCACGCCTCGCTACAGAAACTGGCAGAGTTGGCTCCAGCCAGCAAGGTTTATTGCGCCCATGAATACACACTGGCAAATCTGGCCTTTGCCAAGGCCGTTTCACCGGACAATGCAACACTGGCTGACAGAATTCGCAGGGAACAAACTAAACGGGATCAGGACATTCCCACAGTCCCTACAAGTATTGGCGTAGAACTGTCGACAAATCCTTTTCTGCGTTGCAGCGAAGAGGAAATTGTTGCCGCAGCCAGCCGGCAGATTGGCAGGATGATAAAAGAGCCTGTGGAAGTATTTGCGGCTATACGGGGTTGGAAAGATACTTTTTAATCTCTGCTAACTTGCACTAACGAATATTTACCTCTGTACAGGTTCACGTAATGGTCCCTTCCTCCATAGACTCCGCAGCGTCGTCCAGAAACAATCGCTTGCCTGGAATCGCATCCAGCAAGGCACGTGTGTAATCTTCAGTGGGATGCTCGAAGACGGCTTCTACAGACCCAGACTCCACCAATATTCCGTCTTTCATAACCACTATCCGGTCTGACAAATATCTCACTACACCAAGGTCATGGGATATAAACAGCATGGTCAAATCAAAGCGGTTAACAAGATCCAGTAGCAAATCAAGAATTTGAGATTGAATGGTGACATCCAGGGCGGATACCGGCTCATCAGCCACAATAAATGAAGGTTTTGTGGAAATTGCCCTGCCTATGGCAATACGCTGGCGTTGCCCTCCAGAAAATTCATGGGGGTAGCGCAAGACGCTTTCACGGGACAAGCCAACTGAATCCATAAGCGCAAAAACTTCTGCATCGAGCGTTTTTCTGTTACAAATTTTATGCAGTAACAAGGGTTCAGCTAACGTGTCATACACTGTCATCCGTGGGTTAAGACTGGAATAGGGATCCTGGAAAATCATCTGCATACGTCGCCGCAGCGGTTTCATTTGGGACCGGGAATACTCACTGATATCCTGCTCTTCAAATACCACCTGCCCTGATGTCGGTGTCAGGAGACGTAATACCGCTCTACCCAATGTGGATTTACCGGATCCTGATTCTCCAACCAGGCCGAGAATTTCCTGGGGTTTTATCTCCAGAGTGACATTATCCACTGCTCTGATTTTTTCCTGCCCTTTTCCACCTGGGAATTCCACAACCAGATTCGACAGGGATACCAGTGGCGCAGCGTCTACTATGTCCGACTTTTTCTGTGTAGCAGGTACAGCAGCGAGTAGCATCTTTGTGTAGTCATGCTGAGGATTCCTGAAGATAGCTTCCCTGTCCCCCTGCTCCACAAACTTGCCGTTTTGCATAACAGCAATTTCGTCAGCGATGTCTGACACAACACTTAAGTCATGGCTGATAAAAATCACGCCAATATTTCGCCTTTGCTGAAGCTCTTTTAACAAGCGTAGAATTTGTGCCTGTACTGTTACGTCTAAAGCGGTTGTTGGTTCGTCGGCAATAATAATTTCCGGCTCGGTAACCAATGCCATGGCAATGACCACTCTTTGGCGCATACCGCCGGAAAATTCAAAAGGCCAGGCATTCATGCGCGCAGCAGCATTTTGAATCCCCACTTCTTCCAGTATTTCAGTCCCCTTTTGCCAGGCTGTTTTTTTGTCCATGCCGAAATGCTGACGCAGTGGCTCTGTCAGTTGGTCACCAATTTTCAGGTAGGGGTTCAGGGAGGTCATGGGATCCTGAAAGATAATACTTATTCCTTTGCCCCTGACTTTACGCAATGCCCTTTCAGACAATCCCAGCAAGTCCTGCTCCTGGAAAAGTACTTTGCCACTTTCAATTCTTCCCGGCGGCATGGGGACCAGTCCCAGCATGCTGTAACAAGCCACAGATTTCCCCGAGCCTGATTCGCCGATGATGGCAAAGGTTTTTCCCGCCTCCACATCGAAGCTGACGCCATTGACGGCCTCAACAATGCCGTTGCGGGTGTGAAAATGAACGGCTAAGTCCTGTACCTGGAGTAATTTCATTAAACGAACTCCCCCTTAATCCCTGGAGGCCTTGGGATCCAGAGCATCACGCAAACCGTCACCCAGAAAATTCAGCGCAAACAAAGTAGTCGTCAGAGCCAGGCCAGGAAATATCAGTAACCAGGGATATTCTTCCATGGTCTCGACGCCATAAGAGATCAACACGCCCCATGAGGATTGGGGTGGTTGTATGCCAAGGCCCAAAAAGCTCAGAAAGGCTTCCAGGAGCATGACGTTGGGAATGGTAAGGGTTGTATACACAATGACCGGGCCCAGGGCATTGGGCATCAGATGCTTGAAGATAATCGTCAGTGGCGACAATCCCAGGGAAATAGCTGCTTCCACATATTCCTGCTGACGCAGAGACTGTATTTGTCCCCGAACAATGCGTGCCATTACCAGCCATTCCACGGCGCCGATAGCCAGAAATAACAGCAGTAAATTACGTCCAAAAACAACCATTAACAGGATGATGAAAATCATATAAGGCAAGGCGTAAAAGATATCTACCAGCCGCATCATCGCATTGTCGATTTTGCCACCGGCATAGCCAGCGATAGCACCATACGTTACCCCTATTACCAGCGCTACAGCCGTGGCAATAAAGCCAACCATCAGAGAAATCCTGCCGCCGTACAGAATACGTGTCAGCATGTCCCTGCCGAAAGTATCTGTGCCTAACCAATGTTCTGCAGTGGGAGGAACCGCCCCCAGTCGAAGATTCTGTTCTTCATAGCCGTAAGGGGCAATCCAGGGTGTTACCAAACAGATCAAAATCAGCAGAAGCAGATAAAAGAACCCGAACATGGCCAGCTTGTTCTTGCGCAACCTGTGCCAGCCATCCTCCCAGAGCGAAGTCCCCCTTGGCATTTCCAATGCAGTATTTATGCTCCCAATGCTGCCACTTTCGCTTGTCATGTCATTTCCTGAATTGATAACGCAATCTGGGGTTCAGCCAGGCAGCGACAATGTCCGAAAGCAAATTGAAAAATACGATGAGTGTTGAAAGAAAAACCGTTGTCCCCAGAATCATTGTGTAATCCCGATTGAATGCCGCCTGGATATAAAAGCGTCCAAGCCCTGGAATCTGGAACACTGTTTCGACCACAAAAGAGCCGCTGAGCAGTGCGGCGAAAGCCGGCCCTAGATAGCTGACCACTGGTAACAATCCACCCCTGAGGGCATGCTTAATAACAACCACGTATTCAGGCAGTCCTTTTGCCCTGGCAGTGCGCATGTAATCCTGATTAAGTACCTCAAGCATCCCGGAGCGACTTAAACGCGCTATATAGGCAGCGGTCATGGCACCCAGGGTAATGCTGGGCAGTATTTTATCTCCTGCTGAATTGCCCCAGCCCGACACAGGCAACAGATCCAGCCAAATGCCAAAAATAAGCACCAGCAAAGGACCTAGCAAAAAGGAAGGCATGCAGATGCCGATCATGGCCACACTCATGGGCACATAATCCTGGGCAGTATTCGGTTTAAGCGCAGCCAACACGCCAGCTAAACACCCAATCACCAAAGCAATCACCAAGGCGTAAAAGCCCAATTCTGCGGTAATAGGTAATCCCTGAAAAATCAGATCATTAACAGTGCGGCCGGGATAGTAAAAAGAGGGCCCCATGTCACCCCTGAACAAATCTTCCAGGTAGGAAAAATATTGTTCATGCATGGGCAGGTCGAGCTGGTAGCGTGCTTCCAATGCCGCACGTACCTGATCACTGACGGCTTTTTCCTGATCAAAAGGACCGCCAGGAGCTGCCCTGACAAGAAAAAATGTGACAGTGATCACTGCCAGTATGACCGGAATGGCCTGAAGGAATCGAAAACCTATAAAACGCCACATGGCAGGAAGCTTGCTAGTCTATAGCCTTTACCCTTTAACCTTCAGGATCCAGTGAGACGTATTTATAGTTGTAGTAGTCCATTATGTTATTTGGCATTCCCTTGACGCTGGTTTGGTAGAGATGCTTGAACTGATAGGTAAAGATAGGAAGGATTGGCATGTTTTCCAGCAGGATAGTTTCTGCTTCATAATACAGGGCAAAGCGCTTGTCCTTGTCCAGTTCCGCTGGTGCTTCATGCAGGATGATTTCATCATAGCGGGCATTGGAAAAACCGGTTTTGTTATTGCCGCCATCGGTTATATACATACCCAAAAAGGTATAGGGATCCACATAGTCACCAATCCAGCCACGCCTGGCTACGTCATAATTCATGTTGTTGTGTGAGTCCAGGTAGACCTTCCATTCCTGGTTGACCAGATTGACAGTGATATTGAGGGTTTTCATCCACATCTGCTGGATGGCTACTGCAATCTTTCTGTGATCTTCATTGGTGTTGTAGAGAAAATCAAAAGCCGGAAAGCCATCCCCATTTGGGTAACCCGCTTCGGCAAGAAGCTCAACAGCTTTTTCCGGATCGTAGGTAAAAAGCTGTGGCGGCTGGTAACCGAGCGTCCCTGGTGGCACCAGGGCTGTAGATGATGAGTACACTCCCTGGGTAACGGTTTCGGCTATAAGTGTCCGATCAATCGACATGGCCAGCGCTTTGCGAACTCTGACATCATTCAGTGGCGCCCTGGTGGTATTAAACATATAAAAATAGGAGCCAATCCAAGGCGCAATTTTTGTCACCTCTAGCTGTTCCTGCTGGTAGGTGAAAATTTTGTCCAGGGGAATTTCTGCTGTGCGGTGAAGTTGCCTATCTCTGAACATACGTTCTTCAGTGACTAGATTTTCAGTGGGGTAAAAAACGATGGCCTTTAGATCTACCTCTTCTGCATCCCAGTACAGAGGGCTTTTCTCAACCCGCACATGAGAGTTGATTTGCCACTCTGTAAGTACAAAAGCGCCATTAGTCACGATATTTCCTTCCTGCGCCCATGCTGTCAGCCTGTCCGAAGCAGATCCAAAGGCTTCTAACGTGGCGCGGTGTACCGGGAACATGCTGTAGTGATCGAGCAATTGCAGAAAATAAGGCGTAGGAGAATGCAGTTTGACCTGAAGGGTATGCTCATCAAGCACGGTAACACCTACCTGGCTGAAGTCAGACATTTGACCACTATTGTAGGCTTCTGCATTTTCAATGGGGTAGTACATGTAGCTGTATTCACTACCCAGGATGGGTGACAAAGCGCGCTGCCAGGACCAGCGAAAGTCTTCAGCAGTCAATACATCGCCATTACTCCAACTGGTATTTTCTCGTAAACGAAAGGTATAGGTCAGACCATCTGCACTGATGTCCCATGATTCTGCGACACCTGGTTCAATATCCAGAGTGTAGGGATTCTTTAGTACCAGACCTTCAAATAATGCCGTCAGGATATGATGCTCGGGGATGCCTGTGACAATATGAGGGTCAAGCCCCTGGGGCTCAGCGTGGTTCCCAAAATGAAATACCCCATCCCTGTTACCTGAATCAACCCGGGATTCTGACTCCCCACCACTACAGCCTGTCAGCAGCAAAAGAAAAATAAAGATAAGTCGGGCATTGTTGAAGTTCATAATTTATATATCCAGAAAATGCTGTTCAATTTGGCGTTTAGATCTTGGTTCTTAGAAGAAATTACTCACGCAATTGCGTGAAAATAGCAGATCTGCACTATATATGGGCAAGATAGAATAAACACCCTGTACTCTTAAGTCCACATAGTATGGGAAGAACTGTGAATATCCTCACTTTGCCCAAGACATAAAAAAAGCCTCAAATCTTTCGATTCCAGGCTTTCAATAATACTATCCAGTTAGCGGTTTATGTCTGCTCTGTTTTGCAAGCCAAGTATGAGGGCTTCAAATTCTTCATTGGAATATTGCTGAGCCAGAAATGTCTGCAGACTCGCCTGTTCCTCTTGCTCGAGGTCTTCAAGGCTACCTTCATTCACATTTTGCAATTCAACAACGACATATTCACCTGTAGACAGCTGGAAGCCGTCCACCCTGACATCCCCGGCTTCAGGCCCTGGCATATCAAAAACATTCTGAACCAATTCTGGCGGCAGAAGTTGATTACTGCGTTCCAGAGCATTGAGTTGATTCCAGTTCAGATCCTGAGTTTCCAGGAGCGTGTCTATATTCTGACCGTTTTGCATACTGTCACGAATTGTCTCACCCAGATCAACGGCCCTTTCTCGGATTTTTTCAAATTGGAGAAGTATCTGGATTTCGCCGCTGACTACATCCAGTGGTTGCAGCTGGGGTTGGTTATGATCAACTACCCTTATGGCAACAGAGCGCGCTGGCGTAATCGCAATCAGATCACTATTTAGTCCGTCAATCAAAAGCTCGGGAGTAAATGCAGAATTAATCACATCGCCATTGGTTGCTATGCCTACACCACCTCTGCGTCCAAATAGTGAGGTGGTCTGGATTTCTAGACCCATAATATCGGCAGGATCTGCCAGGTCAAAGGATTCAAAGGCCAAATTACCCAATTCCTCCGCCCGCTCCAGAAATATTCTGTCCACTTCTGCTGTTTTTAGATCGCGTTCCAGGCTCTCGGCGCTATCTTCATAGCTCTCAATTTCTGACTCACTACGTTCGGTGAGTTTTATCAAATGAACACCAAATTCTGTACGCACTGGTGCAGATACTTCATCTACATCCAAAGCAAGCAGTGCCTGCTCGAATTCTTCCACGAAATTCTCACCTGAGGTGTAGCCAACATCACCTCCAAACTCGGCTGAACCCAGGTCATTAGAGTATTCACCTGCCAGATCTTCAAAGCTCTCGCTAGCATCTATGCGCTCTTTTAATTCTTCAGCCAGGTTCATAACCTCTGCATAGTCCTCTTCAGAAAAAGCTTCAAGCAGGATATGGGACGCGCGGCGCTCTATCAGAGATTGGTATTCCACCTGCTGCTCATCATAACGTTGACGAATCTGTTCTTCAGTGACAGTAACTTCGTCAAAAATGGCTTCTTTATCCAGCTCCAGATAGTCCAATGAAACCTGTTCTTCAAGCATGAACTGATTCTCATTGGCTGTGTAATATTCGGCGATTTCTTCATCGCTTATATCCATAGATCCTAACAATCCGTCCATACTGATAAGCAAGTAACGCAAGTCTCTTGTCTGGTTAAGTAATTTTGCAAGGGTCTCCATTTCCGGCCTGGTAATAAATCCAGATAGCCCGTAAGCAAATGAGATCTGGTTCATAACCCCCTCGGAAGCCAGGGCAGCCCGATAGGAATTGGGTGTATAACCCATGCTCTGGAGCAATATCTGGGCCCGTTCTCCATTGAACACACCATCAATCTGAAAATCTGCAGTCTGTGCAATACTGCGATCGATACTGCGTGAGGAAACAACCATGCCGGTTTGCTCTGCATATTGCAGCATTAGTTCGCGCTGGATTAATTCATTTATAGCAGCGTCACGAATTAAATCTTCATCGATATCCGATAAATCGGCATCCGGGCCTAAACTTGTTATCAGTTCCTGAATACGTCTCTGAGCACTTTGCTCTACTTCTAACTCGTCAATTTCTTCACCATTCACTGTAACCGTCGGATTGGTAGTGATTACAGACGTAACAATGGAACTGGCACCCCAGGCACCAAAAATAACCACAATGAACCAAACAAATATTTTGGCACCAATGCTCTGACTGTTATCACGAATTTTTTGCAGCATTTCTTAATCCGGTAGTGCCACCTTATGAGATGGACATTATTTCTATCTACTTTACGTAAATTTTACAGTGAAAAAATCAGTTTGTTAATAAAACAGAAGGCGCATCAAAGATGCGCCCTCTAGAGGTATTATTACTGATCAAGCCTTTTTCTGCATTAACCTTGGTATTTGCTAGTTACAAGCTGCAAGTACCAGGCCTACAGAAAAATCCTTGTGCTGTTTTAGTACTATCGACCGTTAACAGCGTCTTTAAGCGCCTTGCCAGCTTTAAAGGAAGGTACTCTTGCAGCAGCAATCTGAATAGGAGCTCCAGTTTGAGGATTACGGCCAATTCGGGCCGCCCTGTCTTTTACATTAAAAGAACCAAAGCCCACCAGAGCAACTGAGTTTCCTGCTTTTAGTGAACCCGCAATGGAGTCGGTCATTGCATCAATTGCACGAGCAGCAGCAGCTTTTGGTAAGTCGGCAGTTTCAGCGACAGCGTCTATTAATTCTGATTTATTCACGTTAGCCCCTTGTTATCATTATGGTTAAAAAAAATTAAATGTGTTAAAAACTAAATCCAGTTGTAAAAACCTGGGTGAAAAAACTTGTTGTAAAACCTAGTTAAAAACTTTTATTTAAAGCTATGTTAAAACTTTTGTTTTGTAAGTGTTTAGCCTGACTGTAATACAGTCAACTTTATACCAACTGTCAGAAGATAAAGTCAAGAAATACGTGGCTTCCTAATGTGTATTTATTGATTTTTTTCTCTTATTCTTGATTTCATTCTTACTTGTTTTTGAAGAATCTTTTTCAAGTACTTGAGATTTATTATCTTCTAAGGGTTCTGGCATAAATTGCAATGCTATCTCAAGAACTTCGTCAATCCATTTTACTGATTTGATATTCAGATCAGCTTTTATATTATCCGGAATTTCTTTCAGATCTCGCTCATTTTCGCTCGGAATTATAACAGTTTTTATTTCACCCCTGTGAGCTGCCAAAAGTTTTTCCTTCAGTCCGCCAATAGGGAGTACCTGACCACGTAACGTAATTTCCCCTGTCATGGCAACATCATTCTTTACGGGTATTCCAGTCAGCACAGAAACCAAAGCAGTGCACATGCCGACACCCGCACTCGGACCATCTTTTGGCGTTGCACCTTCAGGCACATGAACATGCAAGTCATTGTTTTCATGGAAGTTATCTTTAAGTCCCAAGGTGCTTGCCCGACTTCTGACAACGGTCAATGCCGCCTGAATAGATTCCTGCATGATGTCGCCAAGTGATCCTGTCATAGTGGTTTTACCCTTACCGGATGTAGCCACTGCCTCAATAGTCAGGAGCTCTCCACCAACCTGCGTCCATGCCAGGCCATTCACCTGACCAACAGCATCTTTTTCTTCTGCCCTGCCAAAATCATACTTTTGGACGCCAACATATTTCTCCAGATCTTTTTCGGTCACATCTACATTCAACAAACCGGTTTCGAGCGTATATTCCTTAACAATTTTCCGGCAAATTTTCGCAATTTCTCTTTCCAGCCCTCTGACACCCGCCTCGCGAGTGTAGTGACGAATCAGGTCCACAACAGCTTGTATGGAAAAACTTACTTCGTCTTCCTTAAGGCCATTATTTATTTTTTGTTTTGGAATCAGGTAGCGGCTGGCAATATTCTGTTTTTCATCTTCTGTATAGCCAGGTAGTCGAATGACTTCCATTCGATCAAGAAGTGGCTCTGGAATATTCATGGAATTTGATGTACAGATAAACAACACATCACTTAGATCATAATCCACTTCCAGATAGTGATCATTAAAACTGTGATTCTGTTCAGGATCCAATACTTCAAGCAGAGCTGCAGCCGGATCACCGCGGTGATCCATCCCCATTTTATCTACTTCGTCCAGAAGCACCAACGGATTACGTACACCTACCTTGGCCATTTTCTGCAGGACTTTACCCGGCAATGAGCCTATATACGTTCTTCTGTGCCCTCTGATTTCAGCTTCATCTCTGACTCCGCCAAGCGCCATACGGACAAATTTCCTGCCTGTAGCCCTAGCGATAGATTCTCCCAGTGACGTCTTACCGACACCTGGTGGCCCTACAAGGCACAAAATCGGGCCCTTGAGTTTCTTTACTCGTTTCTGAACTGCGAGATATTCAACAATACGTTCTTTTACTTCTTTCAGGCCATAATGATCGTTATCTAATATTTCCTCCGCTTTTTTCAGGTCGGTGCGGATTCTGGATTTTTTCTTCCAGGGAACACTGATCATCCAGTCGATATAGGTACGAACTACTGAGGCTTCTGATGACATAGGAGACATCATTTTCAGTTTGTTCAATTCTGCGGCGGTTTTATCTTTTGCTTCTTTTGGCATTCCAGCTTCATCGATTTTACGTTTTAGCTCGTCTGCCTCATTTGGCACATCTTCCAGCTCACCCATCTCTTTCTGAATAGCTTTCATTTGCTCATTCAGATAGTACTCACGCTGGCTTTTCTCCATTTGTTTTTTAACCCGGCCGCGAATGCGCTTTTCTACCTGAAAAATATCGATTTCTGCCTCAATCAGAGACATAAGGTGCTCGATTCGGGGTTTTATATTGGCAAGCTCAAGAATATTTTGCTTTTCCTGCAGCTGAAGTGACATGTGTGTGGCAATGGTATCAACGAGCCTGCTTGGTTCATCGATACTGGTAATTGATGTAAGGACTTCAGGGGATATTTTCTTGCTTAACTGGACATACTGGTCGAACTGGGAAAGCAGTGACCGGACCAGAATTTCAGTATCCTTTTCTTCAACAGTGCTGCCACTGAGACTGACAGTATCAGCTTTGTAATAGTCTTCATCGGTGTACAGGGTTTTTATTTGCACCCGCTCTACGCCTTCAACCAGTACTTTCACTGTACCATCGTTTACATGCATCAATTGCAGAACTGAAGCAATAGTGCCTATGGTAAAGACATCTTCTATGCCTGGATCATCATCGGAATGCTGTTTCTGTGCAGCAAGAATTACTTTCTTGTCTCCGGCCATGGCCTCTTTCAGAGCACGGATAGATTTTTCTCTGGCAACAAATAATGGGTGTACGATTTGTGGATAAACCACAACACCTCTCAGTGGTAGGAAAGGTAATATTTCATCGTTATTCGGTGTAGAAGGGTTTTCCATAAAATGCGTGCTGCCTGACCGGAAACTAGGTGTATTAATGTGTCATTTAGAATATCAGGTTATACCTGAATTCGTTTGTCTGATTTGGTATTTCTTGGAAAAATAGGTGTTTATTGCTAACTGATTCACATTGACTGTTCACAGTTTGAATACTACTCAGTAAGCGGCTCCGGAAAAAACGTGAAGAGCTCGTCGCTTATTATGCCTGATCCTAAATCCACCATGTATAGATTTATGGGCGAATTCTAATTTTTCAAGCCGGATCACTGCTGGCTTTTTTTTCCTGACCAGATTCGCCTGTTTCGTACATTAACAGCGGTTCGGATTCTCCATTGATGACAGCTTCATCAATGACTACCTTTGTGACACCATCTTGAGAAGGAATATTGTACATGGTGTCTAGAAGTACTGTCTCCATAATGGAACGCAGGCCTCTTGCCCCGGTTTTCCTTTCCTGTGCTTTTTTTGCTATAGCTCGAAGTGCATCTTCGCGGAACTGAATTTCCACACCTTCCATTTCAAACAACTTGGCATATTGCCTGATCAGAGAATTTTTCGGTTCCCTGAGAATCTTCACCAGGGCTTCTTCATCCAGCTCATTGAGTGTGGCAATCATTGGTAGCCTGCCTACAAATTCCGGGATCAATCCATACTTGACCAGGTCTTCAGGCTCAACATCCAGTAATGTTTCGCCAACTTTCAATTCAGTCTCAGGGCTACGGACTTCCGCTGAAAAGCCAATTCCACCTTTGTCAGACCGATCACGGATAATCTTGTCCAATCCGGCAAAAGCCCCGCCGCAAATAAAAAGAATATTCGCAGTATCTACCTGTAGAAATTCCTGCTGAGGATGTTTTCGTCCTCCCTGAGGCGGAACTGAGGCTACTGTGCCTTCAATCAGTTTCAACAATGCCTGTTGGACACCTTCACCTGACACATCGCGAGTAATGGATGGGTTGTCAGACTTCCTGGAAATCTTGTCGATTTCGTCAATATAGACAATACCAATTTGGGCCTTGTCCACATCGTAATCACATTTCTGTAATAATTTCTGAATGATGTTTTCAACATCTTCACCCACATAACCTGCTTCTGTCAGTGTTGTGGCATCGGCAATTGTAAATGGCACATCCAGCAACCTGGCCAGGGTTTCTGCCAGAAGTGTTTTACCAGTCCCTGTTGGACCGATAATGAGAATATTGCTTTTGCTAAGTTCAACTTCGTCGCTTTTTTCCTCATAATTGAGGCGCTTGTAATGATTATAGACAGCAACAGAAAGAGTCTTTTTAGCTGTGTCCTGACCAATGACATATTCATCAAGGGTATCCCTAATTTCTTCAGGAGTGGGGAGTTTCCTATCTTCAATGTCTACTGCTTTTTCCTGGATTTCTTCCCTGATAATATCGTTGCAAAGATCAACGCATTCATCGCAGACAAAAACAGACGGACCAGCAATCAGTTTTCTGACTTCATGCTGGCTTTTGCCGCAAAACGAGCAATACAGCAATTTACCGTTATCGTCATCCTTCTTGTCGTCAGCCATTTATTAACCCTGATTGTTAACTTCTGAGGTTTTTCAGGAACCGCATAAACCTTCCCTGCATACTACTAAGATTAAGGCATTCAGCCCATTTTACAAGCAATAATTACAGGTCTCAGTCATTCTTAACATCACCCATAAAGTAATAAATCGGCTTTAATCCTTGTTCTCTGAACTATCCTCTTTAGCCCCGTTAGCACCATTTGCAGGCAAAACCCGTTTATCTAGAACACTATCAATCAAACCATAGTTTACTGCCGCTTCAGCATTCATGAAATTATCCCGATCTGTGTCTTTGGCAATGACATCCAGATCCTGACCGGTATGAGTAGACAGTACCTGGTTCAGGCGTTCGCGCACATGGAGAATCTCCTGGGACTGGATATGGATGTCAGAAGCCTGGCCCTGGGCACCGCCGCTTGGCTGGTGAATCATCATCCTGGAATGAGGCAGTGCAAAACGCTTACCTTTTTCACCGCCAGTAAGAAGAAGTGCTCCCATGCTGGCAGCCTGGCCAATACACATGGTACTGACATCTGGTTTAATAAACTGCATAGTGTCGTAAATGGAAAATCCTGCTGTTACAGAGCCGCCAGGTGAATTTATATACAAGTGGATATCTTTGTCAGGATTTTCAGATTCCAGAAATAACAGCTGCGCGACAACCAGGTTGGCCATGTGATCTTCAACTTGGCCTACAAGGAAAATAACCCGCTCTTTTAACAGGCGCGAGTAAATATCGTAGGAGCGTTCTCCGCGCGCGGTCTGTTCAACAACTATTGGTACCAGGCTGGCTGTTTCCATATTTTCACCAGCGTTATTTACATATTCTTTCATTAAGGTATGCCTGTTCTTCGAATTTGATAATTTCTGGCCAGGAATTATTCTGACTCTGCTGGTTCGCTTTCCGATGACTCGTCTTTCGGTGACTCGCTGTCCTTGGACTCAATTTTTTCGTCTATTTTTTCGTCTACTTTTGCCTGCGCCGGCGGTTTAAGAGCTTCTTCGTAACTGACACTGGATTCATTTATTTTCGCTGCATCAAGCACAAGATCAATGACAGCTTCTTCAAGGGCCATAGCTTCTATATTAGCCAGTTGTTCCTTGTCACTGTAATACCATTTAACGACATCTTCTGGCTTTTCATAACTCTCAGCCATTTCCTCAATCAAGGTCCGTACAGCATCTGCCTCAGGTTTCAATTCATTTTTGCTTACAATTTCATTCATAATCAGACTCAGCGCTACTCGACGCTCTGCCTGCTCTTTGAACAAGTCATCGGGCAACATAGACGGGTCTATATTCTGACCTCCACCAAACTGTTGCATTGCTTGTTGACGCAGTGCGTTTATTTCATTGCCTATCAATGCATTAGGCACATCTACTTTATGTATGCCTAACAAT
Organism: Gammaproteobacteria bacterium; assembly: GCA_029245395.1. Classification (GTDB taxonomy): domain Bacteria; phylum Pseudomonadota; class Gammaproteobacteria; order Pseudomonadales; family Pseudohongiellaceae; genus Eutrophocola. The sequence continues at coordinate 19,391 of JAQWPL010000008.1, read as the reverse complement.
CCTTCAATGATTTGATTCTTGATATTGTTCTTGCCAGCATTTTTCAATTCTCTGGACATATTGGCTGAGACTTCTTCCCTGAAGGCTTCCTGTCCACCTTCACTGACATCAAATGAGGCAAAAAATTCATCATCGAGTACAGGCAGCACTGACTCACTGACTGCATTCACTTTGACGGCAAACTCAACTGCCTTTCCAGCAAGGTCTTTACTCTGATAATCCTCCGGAAAAGTCAGCTCAAGAGTGATTTCTTCACCGGCGGATTTACCAATAAGTCCGTCTTCAAAACCCGGTATCATTTGATTGGAGCCTAACAACAGGTTTGTTCCAGCGGCTTCACCACCCTCAAATTTTTCATTATCTATAGATCCAGTGAAATCAATATTGACCTGGTCGCCTTCCTGACTTGTTCTTTCAACTTCGTTGAATGATTTGCGTTGCTCACGCAGCGTTTCAATCATTTTGTCGATATCAGCATCGGTGATATCTGCTTTTTTCTGCTCTAATTCAATACCGGAAAAATCCTGCAAATCTATTTCCGGGTAGACTTCAAAAGTGGCCATGAATTCTAGGTTTTTACCCTCTTCCAGGTTCTTGGGTTCAATCGTGGGTTGACCAGCAGGTTTAACATTTTCCTGTGTGACCGCCTCCATCCAGGACTGACTAATTACTTCACCAACAACTTCCTGACGCACACCCGCACCGAATTGGTTTTGAATGACTTTGACCGGTACTTTGCCTTTCCTGAATCCCTTCATGTGATAGGTTTTTGCAGCTTCCTGCAAACGACTGCGCACCTGGCTTTCTACTTTTTCAGCCGGCACTTCAATGGTCATACGTCTTTCCAGACCTGTCAGTGTTTCAATAGACACTTGCATGTATTTATCCTGATAAATTCCCAAATATTCCAGATTGAAGCTTTCAATTCCTGGCCCTGAATACTGATTGTCATGGACAAAAATATAAAAACAAATTGTGACCGGTTTTTAGTCTAAGACAGACTGTTGAGCACTATCCAGATGAATGCCAAATTCCAAATCAGAATCGTGCAATTGTCTGTATCTGCCCTTTCCTGAGTGCTGTATTTACTTGTAAGCCTGTATTCCAAAAGACACAGACTCATCAATACGCGGGGGCCAGAGTGTTTTGACAAAAATACTACTTAAAAATCAGATAGTTATTAATACAACCTTCAAAACAGCGAGGGATTGTGCCATATCAAATAGGCATATTCAATAGTACCGTAAAGTCAGTAAATTCGACCCTTGCAGGAAGATCAGATGGCAACTATTGAAACTTAAATAGCCAGCTTTATTGTTGGCCAGAAAAACAGCATCCAGAGTCAGAATTCCATTAAAACCCTTATTCCTGATTATTCTTTACTCAGCAAAAGAAGTCTCTCTGCAAAAATAAAAATATATTTTATTTTTTGTAAGTGCCTATCCGCTATTCATTTTTTTGCATGATCTTTACGTAAGTGGCATTTTAAGGTCAACACAAGGCGAAAAAATATACATTTTTTTACATTAAGTTTACTGTTTAACTATTTGTATTTATTTATTATTTTATATCCTCATTCCGTAATTTTTTGCTTTAAATTATTGTTTTACATAGGGTTGATTCAATTATTGGGTAAAACTGGCAGCCCAACATGGGCATGATACTGGCATAGTTATTGCGTCATATTTAACTAATTAGGGAGCGTTTATCTTTCCTCTACCCGTTAGCCCGAGGCGTAATAACCGATGTCAATCACAGGCATTCAATAAAAAGAACGATAATAATTGGACAATCGCCTTGGGCTAACGGAGACCAACTTCTCAACCTTTCGACACTATTCATCGCACTATTCATCGCACTATTCATCGCTCTATCCCCCTTCTTGCACCAGAGTACTCGTGTTCTATTTTTTCTTCTATTAGCAGGTACTAGCTAGCCCAGAAACTATTTAGCTGGTCCCGAAACTATTTAACTGGTCCCGGAACTACTAGCTGGTCCCAATGGTTTAAATATAATTAACAATTGTGGCAATAGGGTTAATGCACCGGCGAGAGCCAGGCATATGGCCAAGCTTGTCAATAAACCAAAATAGATTGTTGGGATGAAATTCGACAAAACTAAAATGGAAAACCCGGCGATGATTGTAAATCCTGTGTAATACATGGCTTTACCAATACTGCCATGACAATAGATCATGGTTTGTCTGTAATCACCAAATTCATGAAACCGGCTTTTAAACCGGTGAATGTAATGGATCGTGTTATCCACCCCTATACCCACCGAGATGGCCGCAATGGTAATGGTCATCATATCCAGCGGGATATCCAGCCAGCCCATCAGGCCCAGAACCGTCACAGCTGCAAGAATATTGGGAATAATACCTATCACCGCCAACTTCATAGAACGGAACAAAACAAGAAACATCGCCAAAATAACCAGGAGAACAACACCGAGTGTCAAAATCTGGGATTCGAACAGGCTTTGCAGCATGTTGTTATAGAGTACCAACATACCGCTGAGGTGCACCTGCTGTTCGCTGAAGCCAAATTCATTTACCAGCCCTGACTGTATTTTTGCCAGCAACTCCGACCTGACCAACTCTGGTGAAGTTTCCATCACCCGGACAGAAAAGCGGACCTGGTCGTCTGCTACTGAGACATAAGGTCGCAGCAATGTCTCTTTGTAATCATCGGGAATCCTGTTGTATAGCACAGCCAGTTCAATACTGTTAAGCGCCTCACCATCGTTTAGCTCATAGGCTATGCCCAGTAAAGTTGCCAGTGACAACACCTTGCCAGTTTCAGGCAGTTCATCCAGGAAATTGTGGATTTCAATCAATTCCTGCATTTTGTCACTGGTGAACCAGTAAGCGTCATCGTCCCCTTCATCCTCAAACACGGATTCGGCTTCTTCTTCAAAGAATTCATCTTCAAAAAATTCTTCATCTCCAAAAGGGTTTTCGCTATCCAGGCTATCGAAAGGATTCGATGGCCTCATGTCAATAATGATATCCAGAGGTGTAGTCCCACCCATATTCTGGTCTATAGCGAGCATGCCCTGATAGATGTCAGTTGATTCATCGAAATACTCTATGAAGCTGTTTTCCACATTGAGTTTGCTTACTCCTAACCCGCTAAAAATAAAGAGCAGAACCGCTACTACTAGAATCAATGGGCCATTGCTCTGAGTAAATCGAGCTAGTGCGGGCGTGATATCGATGGATTTACTCTCTGTTCGGGATTTATTTCCCTGCAACAGTCCCAGGATGGCTGGGAACAGCAGGAAAGTCAGAACAAAAGCACAACAGACGCCCATGACCATCATCCAGCCAAAATCGATAATGGGAGGAATGCCGCTAATTACAAGGGAGCCAAAGGCCACAATAGTAGTAAGGCTGGTATAGGCACAAGGTACTACCATATTTGTCAGAGTCAGCTTGAGTCGTTCGTGGTGACTATCACAGACCCCCTCAGCTTCCAGTTCGCGGTAGCGTACAATCAAATGGACAGTGAGTGAAATAGTGATAATAAGCAAAAGCGAAATAAAATTAGACGAAATCACTGTGACAGGCCAATCAACAAGACCCAGCAGGCCAATCACGCACACGGCTATCGTTGCACCACAGCTTAATGGAATCAGTACATATCTAAGTTTGCGAAACAGGTAAGCCAGCGCAGCAATAATAAATACCAGGATAGCTGTGCCGAATGTGACCAAATCATTTCTGACAAAGGTAATCAGATCATCAGCAATCATAGGCACACCACCCAGGTAGATGGTCGCACCATCGCGGTAGCGATCAAGAATAGAGCGAATAGAGACTATGTCTTCATGTAATTGTAGTGCTGCTGTTATGGATGCTTCGGTGTAAAGGATTTCAGTATTAGTCAGTAATTCTGTGTCACCCTGTGAAAGCCCCTCTAAACGCGCTTGATTTCTGAGTCGTGTCCTTGTTTCAAGGAGTGAGTCGAGTGTTGTATCTGGAATGAAATTGACAATAAGAGCTGTTGTGAGCCCATCTGAGCTCAACAAGACGTCCTTATAAGCTTCACTGCTCATCAAATCTTCCCGGGCAGCTTCAAGATTCACACCTGTTGATTCCAGGGTTATGATATTGTCAGCCACTTCACTGAGACTCACATTAGCCACCTTGAAAAGTGGCACATCAAAAATACTGTCTACAGACTGAATACCTTTTACCGAAGCCAGCTCATCTCTGAGGGAATCAAGGGTTTCCAGTGCTTCAGGAATAAATAACTCATCAACGGGATCAAAAGTAACAAAGACGAATTCGCTTGTTCCGTATCGGGCATTCATCTCTCTGGAAAATTCAAGATCGGCATCTCCTTCTACGACCAGTGAATCTGCAGAGGCATCCATGCGGAAATCACGACTGTGCCAACCGAGATAAACAGTCACTATCAATACAAAGGTGATCACCAGGTAAGGCCGGTTAATCACAAAACTGGCGTACTTTTCTAACATTATCAGCTCTGGATTATTTGGGACTTATGTCCCGAAAAGCGGCGCATTATAGCACCTGCACACCACCGTAAGACCGCAAATCCGCGTATTTACTGCATGGTAAGTTAATAGGGAGAAAAAGTGGGATTTTTTCCCGCGAACTATTATACTGGAGTTTATGCACGATAATTCGTCACTTGATCAAGCAACTACTACCGTCACTGCTGCCTTAAGGAAAATTCTGCGGCCTCTGGTGAAGTTTCTTATTGCCAACCAGATTACCTATACCTATCTCATCAACATACTGAAATCGACCTATGTGGAAGTCGCTGATCAGGACTTTCCAGTTGAAGGAAAGAAACAAACTGACAGCAGAATCAATTTACTGACAGGTGTACATCGTAAAGATGTGAAGCGACTTCGATCTGAACAGGCCGGCCCAGACGAAAAGCCAGCAAATATTTCTATAGGCGCACAGATAATAGCCCGTTGGGTTGGTGACAAAAACCTACTGACTGAAGACGGCTCTCCCCGCCCGCTCCCGTTACAAGATGCCGATGAATTCAGCATGAATTCTTTTGAAGGCTTGGTCAGCAATATAGCCAAAGGGGATATTCGCCCCAGAGTGGTGCTTGATGAACTGATGCGACTGGACATGGTTGAGTTGGACCCAGATCACAATGTGATACTGAAAACCAAGGCTTTTACGCCCAATCAAGGACAGGAAGAGAAGCTTTTTTTCTTTGGCAAGAATATTCAAGATCATCTTTGTGCTGGAGTTCACAATTTGGCAGGTGAACAGCCTCCATTTTTTGATAGAAGTGTTTACTATGATGAACTATCAGAAACATCAGTGCAGGAGCTGGCGGAACTTGCCGATACTCTTGGTATGGACGCATTGATTAAATTGAATGAAAGAGCCCTGGCCTTACAAACGACTGATAGTGCTACTACAAAAGTCAGGCACAGAATGAATTTCGGTATTTTTAATTTTAATACGCAGTACAGTGATAACCAGCAGGACACTGATGGAGAAACCCAGAGCTGACACAATGAATAAAAGTAAAGAATTTAGCGGGCAAACACGGTAAAATTAGACTATGGCACAAAGTAATTCCGGTATAGCAGTAAAAGCGACCGCACTGGTAGAGAACCACTCGTTCTTTGCCACAGTCCTCGCTGTGCTATGCCTGCTATTTGCTGTTAATTACTACCTGACTGGTCCAGGCAGTGATGGTGGCAGTGGTCTGGGCGGAACGGGCAAATACGGCGAAAGCGGTCTAGGTGGTACAGGTAAAACACCTGATAACGGCTCAGGATTCAAACTTGGTGCTGCTGATGATAGAAGCACAGAAAACAACAACGACTCAAATACTGATTATTTGGACTCACTCCCCTTTGCTCTGGACATTGAATCTGTAATTCTTCTAACTGAAAATTCAACCTCATCAGAGCGTAATCCCTTTAATGTAAATGCACTGCGACTAACTCCTCAATCGCTTTCACAAGACCTTACCAGCGAAGCCAAGCAAGTATCTGCGATGATTGTGGCAATTACACTGGATCAAAATCCTGAGCAATTGGCGTTTGATAACTTGCTAACAATAAACAACACCCTTTCTTCTGATGTTCTAATTTCCAGTATGGATATACTGAATAGCTTAATGATTGCTGAAGCAGAAAACAGCCTGCGTCTTGCTGCTGCTGAAGGTGTTGATTCTGTGCAAATTGCAGATGCCAACATTAAGGCTATGATCAGGACCAGACTGGCTGTCCCCGTCAGACCCGAGCGTCCGGATAGGGTCTCAATCCCCATCAGGATCACACCTGTACAGCGAATTGGCCTACCCTCACCACCCCCGGTTCGCCCCATGCGCACACTGTCAACTCTACTTAATAGATAATATTAATTCAGATTCTTGCAGGACAGATCTACTCAACGTTGATCTGTACTTAATTCAATTTTGTGCATTACGGAAACAGGCAATAGAACCGCCTACATTGCATGATTGCATGGAGCAATTCAGGAACTCTATTCGGGATTAGTCAGGGTAACGTGTAGGACAATTGCAGACCGAAGGCCAGGTCAGCACTACTATCAGTGAACCCAGAGATGGTATACAACATCACGTTCCAGTCATCGCTGAGGTTGTATGACACGAAAGGCATAATTTCGTGACTTTCAAAACTATTACTAGATGCTCTTTCTCGATAATCATAAATCAAGCCGGCATAAGCCCGATCCCCGTACTGACGCATATAACCCAACGAGGCAAAGGTTGAGTTTTCCAGATCGTAAAGAGGTGTTTTACCCCTATTACGATAACCAAAGGAACTAAACCAGGTATTTCTATCCAGAGTAGTATAAAAATCCAGCTGATAACCAAAATCTGTTTCCCCGGTTCCCAGATCGCGGGTCTCATCTGCTGTGGGCAGCTTAGCCTGTATCGTTAAATCAACAAATACCCAGCCTTTAAATATCGGAGGAAACTGGTAACTAGTAGCAATTACAAGGTCACCCAGCCCTTTTTCATCAATGATTTCATTGGTGCCAGTCCTTCCCCTGCCTATATTCCCTGTTTCCAGAAATACATCACCGGGACCATTGAGCACGAGATAGGGAGCAGTTACCGTGAACACCCAGGGAAATTTTGCTAATTCATATGAGACAGGGAAAAAGAAAATGTCAGTCTCTTCTTCAGCACCGTATTTACCCGTACTGAAATAGGAGCCCAGGGATATTTTATGTGTGATAGCTTCAGCATCTTGTGCTTGAAGAGCAAGAGGGCAACCAAAGCTAAAAAACAACACTAAAACTAGATATTGAAACTGTGGCTGGTTGAAATGGCTGGAGAAATTCATGGGATGATTTCGATACGACCCTGGAGATAGGCCGTACCCTCTATAGATGCATTAATCGGGCAATTTGTTAACTTTCGTTAATTACAAAAGCTTAAAAAATTGTTAACAGGTAGGCCTAATTACCATCACCTGACTATACAGCTTGCACCTATAGAGTAAAGGTACGAACCTTTTTCACATTTTGACAATGCTTGATTTTTAACACCTCCGGTATATCAGGTTAATGACAGACTCAAGTGTAAAAGGGAAATTTTCCCACGTCAATTGATTTGTAACAAAAAGCCTAAGATAAAGGGGAAAATATGCTAAAAAAGAGTAATATACCTTGTTGAATTCATTAGTATTAGCCTAGTAAACCGTGTCACTGTTCACAAACTGGAAAATAATCGCAATGAACCTGTTCAGGACTATTTTCAGCTCTCGGATTTCCTTTCTGTTCTATGGCATTTTTATGTCATCGCTTGGTCAAGCTGCCAGCACCGAAGATGACGTGATTTCACAGATGAACCTGTTGATAGCCCAGGGCCAATTCAACCAGGCCTATACATTAGCCCAAACCAACTTGTTTGACCTTGAAGGCGAGCCAGAATTTGATTTCCTGTTTGGCCTATCAGCGCTGGAATCGGGTCGCCCTGATGAGGCCGTGTTCGCCTTCGAGCGGATTGCCTATATTTACCCTGACCAGCAACGTGTGAAACTAGAGCTGGCACGCGCCTATTTCGCCAGTAACAACCTGTCTGCTGCCGAACAATTATTCAACGAAGTACTGGCAACTAACCCTGGACCAAATGTTAGCGAAAATGTTAACAGCTTCCTGGAATTGATTGAGCAAAGACAAGATGCGGTCAATAGTACCTTCACCTGGTTTGTGAATTCCAACATAGGCTCAGATACCAACATCAACAGCGCGACAGAACTTGGGATCATCAGCACGCCCATCGGCGATGTGGACTTGAGCGCAAGTGGACAGAAAATCGACGATGACTTCCTGGATACAGGCGCCGGTTTTAATTACAACTACCCGTTTGACAAAAATCGCTCAGCTTTTGCCCGCGGAAATTATAATAAACACAATAATTTTTCGACCAGCGCTTTTGATCTTGATGTTTTATCAGGTGAAGCAGGCTATGCCGTTATCAGTGACAATACCCGCTTGTCAGTATCAGGCCGCGTTCAAAGAGTTGACCTGGACAGTACTGAATTCCAAAGCAGTTCGTCATTACTTGGTTCATGGCAGCGAAATGCTGGTGATGGCTGGTCACAGGGCCTTACAGCAGCTTTTACTGCGGTCAGGTATGATACTTCCAGCAGCCCAGACAATGATTTGAGGGATGTTGACCAGGTGCTTTTATCAGGAAATCTTGGCAAAGCCTCCGGACGTTTCTTACACAATGTCAGCATTTATTTCGGCGATGAAGACGCCCAGAAGTCAGCTGGCAAGAATAATGCTCAGACGTTTTACGGCATTTCATTTTCTGAGCAGATTCAGTTCAGACCGGGGCATATCCCCTACTTCCGTTTTTCCTTGCATAAAAGTGAAAACAAAAGTGCCGCGCCGGTTTTTAATGTCGACAGAGAAGACGATACATTGTCTACTTCAGTGGGATGGATCTGGCAGTTCAGCAGAAATATCAACATAACAACCGATGTTACCTACACCGACAATGACAGCAATATCGACTTGTATGCCTACGACAGGGTGAAATATCAGACCGGTTTGAGATACCAGTTTTAAGCAGTAACTTACTTTCCTGCTCCATCCAGCTCTATTCGGATTTCACAAATTCCAGCGATGCAGAATTGATGCAATAACGCAGTCCTGTGGGTTCTGGTCCATCATTGAAAACATGGCCCAGGTGAGAATCACATTCATTGCAAACAACTTCTGTCCGGGTCATTCCCGAACTATTGTCCTCAATCTCTTTTATACCTTCTTCATTGGCGGATTGGAAAAAGCTTGGCCAACCTGATCCGGAGTCATATTTTGTTTCCGATTTGAACAGAGGCTCACTGCAGCAACGACACTTGTATGTACCATCTTCGTCGGTACACTGCCAGTATTCACCAGTAAAAGCCTGCTCAGTACCTTTTCCCCTACAGATATGATATTCCTCACCTGTAAGGATCTCTTTCCATTCATCGTCTGATTTGGTGATTTTTGACATGACTATATTTCCGAATAGTGTTTCTGTAGAATTCGCTGCCCTGTTGAGGCAGGACAAATATATCATATCCAAACCGTTAACAAACCCGACAGCTTGCCAGACAAGAATATGAAAACTATTAATCAGAGCGATAAACTTCGTAACGTCTGCTATGAAATCAGAGGCCCTGCCCTGCAAGAAGCTAAACGGCTGGAAGAAGAAGGGCACAGGATTACCAAACTGAATATTGGCAATCCCGGCGCTTTTGGTTTTGAGGCGCCAGATGAAATCCTCCATGATGTAATCCTCAATCTACCTGAATCCCAAGCTTATTCTGATTCCAAAGGATTGTTTTCAGCACGAAAAGCCGTGATGCATGAAACACAGCGCCTGAACATCGAAGATGTGGAAATAGAAGACATCTATCTGGGTAATGGAGTCAGTGAACTCATCGTAATGGCAATGCAGGCTTTGCTGAATGACGGTGATGAAATTCTTATTCCCGCTCCTGACTATCCACTCTGGACAGCTGCTGTCACCTTAAGCGGTGGTAAGGCCGTGCATTATTGTTGTGATGAGTCGTCCGACTGGTATCCAGACCTTGCTGATATTGAATCCAAAATAAACAGTCGCACCAAGGGCATTGTCATTATCAATCCAAACAATCCCACCGGCGCAATTTACAGCAAGGAACTATTGGAAAAAATAGTGATGCTTGCCGAAGCAAATGATCTGATACTCTTTGCAGACGAAATTTATGACAAGATTCTATACGATGATGCCGTCCATATTCCGCTGGCAACACTTTCAAAAGAGCTGTTAACTGTTACTTTCAATGGATTATCAAAATCATATCGCCTGGCAGGCTTTCGCTCGGGTTGGATGTATCTCAGCGGCGCCAAGGATAGAGCGGCTGACTACATTGAGGGGCTGGACATCCTGTCAAATATGCGTCTTTGCTCAAATGTTCCCGGACAACAGGCTATCCAAACTGCCCTGGGCGGATACCAGAGCGTCAATGAGCTCCTTCTTCCCGGTGGACGGCTACGGGATCAACGTGATGCCGCTCTGGAAATATTAACTTCCATACCAGGAGTTAGTTGCGTCACTCCTAAGGGGGCAATCTACCTTTTCCCCAAACTGGATCCCAACGTATTCGACATCCAGGATGATGAACAATTGATTCTGGATTTTTTGGTACAAGAGCATGTACTGATGGTTCAGGGCAGCGGCTTTAATATAGCTGACAAAAACCACCTACGCATTGTCTTTCTGCCTAGAGAGGACGCCTTAAAAACTGCTCTGGGCAAATTAGTGGGTTTCCTGGATAACTACCGTAAATAGTTACCTTAGCCATTGTAGAGCTGATGTCTCTATGAACGGTTAATCACACTATTTTTCATAAAACATTAATTCAGCTCAAATCCCAACACAGCAAGACTTGAGTTAATATCTGCAGAATATTTATCCGCGTCCAATTCAAATTCACTGAATTCACGACGGAATTGATAATTGCTTCTCTGCCAGTCAAAGTTTTCTGCGGCCTCTTTGTTTTCAGCCTTGATTTCATCTTTCAGCACATCATCCTGAATCGGGTAAGCCTGCAACAGTAGTTCAGAAATAATACTTGCGTCATCAGCCGAATCAGGTGATACGAGGTGTATTGGCAGCTGCATACTGTTGATTGGTTCAGGCTCAAGAGCAAATACATTGCAAAATGAGTTGTACACCATTTCAGTTGCTGAGATTTTCCCTTTCAGACTGTAGCCAGCAATATGAGGTGTAGCAATAGAAACCTTTTGTGCCAGATGTTCATGAATGCAAGGTTCGCCTTCCCAGACGTCCAGAACCACTGTCAGGTCAGTCCTGCTATCAAGTAAGTGATCCAGAGCCTGATTATCGACAATTGCTCCCCTGGCGGCATTGATCAATACTGCACCCTGTTTCAAATTCTCAAGTCTATTGGCATTTAGCATATGGTACGTAGGGAAATTATCGGATATTGTAAGTGGAGCGTGAAGAGTGACGACATCTTGCCCTAGCACTTCCTCTAACGAGGTAAAAAACATCGCCAGGGCATGAGAGTTCTCTAACAAAGGATCATACACAGAAACCTTCATGCCCAGCGCAGCAGCTTTCAATGCCAACCTGCTTCCTACATTACCAGCTCCAATAATGCCTATGGTTTGGTTTCTGAAATCAGTTTGTTTTTTTAACCCAGTCCATGCCAATGCAGTAAACACATAATCCACTACGGCGTTGGCATTGATCCCCGGCGCATGGCAGAAGTGAATTCCATATTCCTGCAAAGCATTCTCATCGATATGATCGTATCCGCTGGTGGCGCTACCAACAAATTCGAGTGTTGAATTTTCTATTAATGAGTTGTTAACCTGCGTTGTTGTTCTGACGATCAGGGCATCTGCGTTGAGCACATGAGAATTATTGATTGCTCGCCCTGGCAATAAAACCAGTTCCCCTGCCGATGAAAAAGTTTCTTCAACACGGTATATATCCTTGTCGGCGACAATTTTCATACTAGTCTGGATTTAAGTGAAGCAGACGCTCAGTCAGTGGTTGCCTTGCGAATGGAATAACGGAAAGTTCTTTCATTTTCCGATGAGCTCAACAGTTCATGACCTAGAAAATGGCAGAATTTTGGGACATCCCGAGACGTGGAAGGATCCGTGGCAACCAGCACCAGTACTTCACCCTCAGCAATCTCTCGTATTTTTTTATGTAATAACATGACCGGCTCAGGGCAAAACAGTCCCCGTGCATCCAGCAAGTGTTCAGTAGTGTTGGTGTCTTTCATACCTTTTGCAAGGTGCCTTTTCATCAGATGCCTGTCAGTAATCACAGTCTTTGCTGCGCTTTATAGCCCGATTTAAATACTGACCACATTGATTATATCGTCTGAGTCCAAATGCTCCCGTCTGGTCTCTTCCAGGGATTGAAAATCATACAATGAAGTATCAGCCAGATGTGAAGGAGCTACATTAGTAATACTTTTGAACAACACTTCCAGCCTGCCGGGAAATTGTTTATTCCAATCATTAAGCATCTTCTTGATAACCTGCCGCTGAAGGTTTTCCTGATTACCGCATAGATTACAAGGAATGATCGGGAACTGCTTTAATTCGGCAAACCGTGCTATTTCTTCTTCCTTACAGTATGCCAAAGGACGAATCACGATATGTTTTTTATCATCACTGATCAGTTTAGGCGGCATGGATTTCAATTTGCCACCAAAAAACATGTTTAGAAACAAAGTTTCCATGAGATCATGCCTGTGATGACCTAGCGCTATTTTTGTTGCACCGATTTTTTCAGCGAAGCCGTAAAGACTACCCCGACGTAATCTTGAGCACAGACTACAGAAACTTTTACCCGGCGCTGTTTTATCCAACACTATCGAGTAAGTATCTTTTTCCAGAATGTGGTAATCCACACCAATAGATTCGAGATAAGCAGGGAGAACTTCTTCAGGAAAGTCGGGTTGTTTTTGATCCAGATTTACTGCAACTAACTCAAACCGGATAGGTGCATGCTTTTGCATATTGCGAAGAATATCCAGCATTACATAGGAATCCTTACCCCCGGACAGACAAACCATGACCAGATCGTCTTCCTGTATCATATTAAAATCCGCGATGGCGCGACCTGTTTCCCTGCGCAGATTTTTCTGCAGACGGTTGAGGTTAAAAGAATCTTTTCTTGAATCAGTCATCTTAGCTAGTGCACTTCGCAAAAGGTGGACAGTATAATTCCAGACTCTGGTAATTGCTATTGAGCGCAATCATGCAACCCCCATTAATCAAGCACTATCTCATTCCCCTGTATCTGGGCCTTTGCATTGCAATGGGTCCTTCTACAGTTTTTAGCCAAAATCAGGCTGTCATACTTCAGTACCATCATGTCAGTACTCAAATGCCCGCGATCACAAGCCTCAGTCCTGATGCCTTTAGTGAGCATATGAATTATTTAGAAAACAATGAATTTACAGTGCTGCGCCTTGAAGACGTTATCAGCTCATTGAAATCAGGCCAACCAATACCCGATAAAACTGCAGTCATCACCTTTGACGATGGTTACACCTCAGTTTACGACGTTGCCTTTCCTGTTTTGATGGCGCTTGAGTGGCCCTACACGGTCTTTGTAACAACAGGGCTAGTAGGAAGCAACGACAGCTTATATGCCACATGGGACCAGCTCAGGGAAATGGCAGGTCATGGCGCCACATTGGCGAATCATACTGTCACTCATCCCTACTTGCTGGATCGCTCGCTTAACCAGACAGAATCAGACTGGCTGGCACAGGTACGTCAAGAAATAGTCGAGGCCGAAAATACACTTGTCGAACAAACTGGTCAAAACCACAAATTACTGGCCTACCCTTACGGGGAATATAACAGTGAAATCCAGGAGTTGGTCGAGTTACTGGGTTTTACGGGGATCGGTCAGCACTCAGGCCCGATCAGTACAATATCGGATTTTACCGCCCTGCCGCGCTTCCCCTTTTCAGGTATCTACGCCTCTATGAATACTTTTCCGACAAAAGTACGTAGCTTGGCATTTGATCTGGTCGACATGATGCCGCTGAGCCCCGCGACCAGTTCAACAAGTCCTGAGGCCAGCCTGATTTTCGCATCAGGCCAGACCGGGCTTGCCCAGTTCACTTGCTTTAATAATAACGAGCGTATTCGAAGTGAACTGCAGGCTAATGATGAGCGCAGGTATCTAGTTACTTCTCATGTGAATAATCAGTCGAGGAGATTTCGTTATAACTGCACAGCACCAGGAGAAAACGACAGGTACTACTGGGTTTCCATACCCTGGGTGAATCCTGAAATTAGAGAGTAGGATTATCTCTTTCAATGAGATTGTTGCTGTAAATCATGCGTTGTAATTCATCCACATAATCCAGCCCACGTGCCGAATAGCTTTCCAGGCCATCAGCCAGTGAAATACCGTCCAGTGGACGATTTTGCTGACGCAATTGTTGTCTGATTCTGCGCAGCATCTGGTAACTTGGGAAAGTGTTCAGGTTGTGAATATAAGCTTCAACAGATTCCCGAACGCTTTCAAAACTGCGCACTTCATGAGACGCACCTTCTAGACGACGCATGGGAACGATTCCGCAACCATCTGTATAACACCACTGACCAAAAAAATTATATCCATTTTGGGCAAATCTTGACGTACCCCAGGCAGACTCATTAGCCGCCTGCGCCAGTGCCAGTGATGTCGGAATTTCATCCACTCGCCTTAATAGCATAGTGAGAAACGCCAGGCTGGCATAATCATCAGCTTGCATTTCATAAGTTTCGGCCAGTGATGACAGATAACTTAATTCGCTAATGGTGGGGTTTTCATTACGAGACACTTTGTCCAAGATCGCCAGTACACCTTGTCGCTGTTTCTGTATATCAGCATTAATGTCATCCACTAACGGCTCTATGAAATTAAAAAAGGTTTGCTTCTTTAACTCAACATCGAGGATATCCGCAAAATTAGGAATTGTTTCAGGAATGCGATCTGGCATAGAAGGCGATACTGAGATGAGATCAACATCATCCGATAAATATAGAACCGGCAGAAAAAAAAGGGCAACAGCAATGCAGTAGATCAGGGAAGTGTATCTGGTAGTCCAGGATGCAGTCATATCAAAAAATACTCAATCCCCAGTGTTAGAAACCCAACGATCAAATCCCTAGATTAGAAAATAGTATCACAGGAACAAGACCCTATCAGCCTTAAAAAATTCATTCAGGGTGAGTCAGGAAAATTTCCTTTCGTAATGAAAGAAATTATCTAACTAGTTGATTTATAAGTATTTTTTCCTGCGCATTGCGGAGATTCTGGCACCTGTTTCTCTGACTCCCATTCTTCAGGAGTATACAGGTGCAGGGCAAGGGCATGGACTGGACCCGCTAGCTCCTCCTGCAGTATTTTGTACACTGCCTGGTGCCGCTTAACCGCTGGCTGTCCATCAAACTGGTCCGTCACCAAAGTCAATTTAAAATGGGAATCTGAAGCCGGACCAGCATGCAGTTGACTTTCATTAAGTAATTCCACACGTGCTGGCTGGAGTAACTGCAGTTTTTTCTTGATCTGATCTGCTATTTCCACAACGACTCTGTACCCTGTTTCTGCGACAATAACCCCTTGCATGAAGGAGTTAATATGCTGATTGGTTGGTATCCAGGCCACATGAACAAGGCCCGGAAAGAGATTATACATGCTCTGAAAAAAGTGCATGCCATACTAGAAGTGGTTGATGCACGTTTGCCCTATTCCAGCGAAAATCCCTTACTCAGGGAATTGACCGGGGATAAACCAGTCCTGAAATTACTTAATAAAACTGATCTTGCCGATCCAGGGCTAACAAGTCAGTGGTTAAGCTACTTTGCCAAGAACAATGTATCGGCTATGGCCATCACCAGTAATTCTCAGACCAGTTTGAGCAAGACAATAACCCGGCATTTCAGAAGTCTTCAGAAAGCAGCCAAACCGCCATTTAAGGTTATGGTGGTAGGCATTCCCAATGCAGGGAAATCTACCCTTATCAATAATCTGACCAACAGAAAAATTGCCAAGACTGGCAATGAACCGGCCATCACCAAAGGCCAGCAGGAAATCAAATTAGATGAAGATTTTCTGCTTGTTGATACCCCGGGTATTCTTTGGCCGAAAATCGAAGATCAGGATTCAGCGTACAGATTAGCTGTCACTGGCGCCATAAAAAACACTGCCATTGTAATGGAAGATATCGCGCTGTATGCCATTGCTTTCCTGAAGACCAATTACCCGGAAAACCTTCAAGATCGTTACACACTGGACACTCTCGACGAAGAACCGATTGCCCTACTCGAAGAAATTGGCGCTAAACGCGGATGCCTGCGTAAAGGCGGTGTGGATCACAATAAGGCCGCTGTAATTCTGCTCAACGATATTCGTTCCCAAAAACTGGGGCAGATCACATTGGAATCCCCCACTGAGATCCCGAAATCAGACAACGAGAATTCAGAACAGGACTAGCAAAGCCCTGGCAAGCACCAGAAAAGCCGACAAAGTGCATAATCCCAGCATCCACGGCCGGGCCGATTGTTTGTCAATCAGGCGTTTAAAGGGACCTGAACACAACACGCCTATTACCACCCCCACAATCAGGAACAGACTGTAGAGCAGATCATGCACGTGAAACCTGCCAATGATGGTCAGTGCTATCAAAGAGATCACACAACCCATGGTAAACAACATGGCCAGGTTCCCTCGTAATTCCGGGCCACTCGTATTCTGGTATACCAAAGCCACAGGCGGCCCACCAATGGAGGAAATTGTGCTCATGAAACCAGAGACGGCAGTGGCAAAGAATATATTTCTGGGAGTGGCTTTGATACTGGTATGCACCAGACTGATCGCCACGGCTATCAATACCATTGCCGCAAATATCAGGTCAAAAGCTATGACTGAAATAGTCCCCATAAGCAGAGCTGCTGGCGGAGTGCCAATCATTCTGCCAAGCAGTGCTGCCTTGAAATGACTAAAATCAATAGCATGCCTGTTTTTATAGGCCATCCAGATAACCTGAAACAAGGCTGCGGCTATCAAGGGTCCCGGTACCAGATTACGGTCAATTAACAATAAAACCGGCGCGGCAATCAGGGCCAACCCGAATCCGACTGCAGACTGAATGATAGTTCCTACAATGACAACCAAAATGGCAAGTGCAAGCTCCCACCAGGACAAATCCAGTAACATCATGACATTACATACGAAAAACTAAACATTCTTCGCCCGACGGGCCACAAAGTCCTCGGTAGTGTTGCTTTTGGGAAAAGGTTCATCCGGTACAGGTAATCCAAGCGCCTCGCAAAGCGGTTCCCAGCCCTGACTCACATTCCAGACCAGCAATCTTTCTGGCAGCACAATCGCTTTTACCTTCTCAATATGGGCTGTAAAGGCTGCCTTGGCTTTGTCTTCTTCCTGAAAACCTTCAGGGTAAACAGTTTTATAGATTTCCAGTACCATCTCAAGCCAGGCTTGGCGTGCCGGACTCAACTCATCAAGTGGATTAATCTTGACAGGCAGGATGGTGGCAATAGCACTTTTCCACCAACTATCCGCGTCACGCACTGACAAAACTACCAATGCGTCAGGATAGTGGTTCATTATGGATTCCCATTGTGTGGAAACAGGTTCATCAACAGCCGCCACATAATTGAAAAACACCTTATCCCAGTTAACAGATTCCCCTCTAGCCGCCTGATACCAAACAGGAGTGTGTTCTTCCAGGTGTTCAAACAACTCTGTCATATGATAACAGGGGCCACCTAAAAGTTTTTCCAATGCCAGTTTCAGGGACATAGTCCCGGTTCTTCCCAAACCAGCACCTATAACTTTCAGTGTCAAAGTAGTTTACCTCGGGTAAAAGGGTGGAATTTTCGCATCATAGTTGACCCACACAGATTTCGGCTCTGTGTATTCATGCATGGCAAAATGCCCCATTTCCCTTCCATAGCCCGAGCCCTTGATGCCGCCAAAAGGGGAGCCTGGATGAAAGCGCTTGTAGCAGTTAATCCACACCATACCAGCTTGCATGGCCTGGGCCATTTTGTGGGCTCGAGTCAAGTTGTTGGTCCATAACCCGCCGCCTAGTCCATACACACTGTCATTGGCCTGAGCCAGGACTTCATCATCAGTTTTGAAAGTTGATACCACTACAAAGGGACCAAACACTTCCTCCTGGCTAACCCTGTCTCCGGCTTTCGCCCGCACAATAGTGGGCAGAACAAAACAGCCTTTTTGCAATTCAGCATCATCCGGCTGCTTGCCTCCCAGAAGAATCTCCCCTCCTTCTTCTTTGGCGACATCGCAAAACTTCAGGACACGCTCCAAATGCATTTGTGAGGTCAGCGGTCCCATTTCCGTTGTGGGATCCAGAGGGTTGCCTTGCTTTATAGAAGTAGCAAGGGCAGTGAATTTTTCCAGAAACTCATCAGCAATACTTTCATGTAACATCAACCTTGAGCCTGCAATACAAGCTTGGCCCTGGTTATGAAATATCGCAAAAGCAGAGCCGCCAACTGCAGCATCAATATTGGCATCTTCAAATACGATATTGGCACCCTTCCCACCCAATTCGAGTTGTATGCGTTTCAGGTTGCCTGCAGAAGCTTCAACAATTTTCCGCCCGGTCACTGTTGACCCGGTGAAAGATATTTTGTCGATGCCCGGATGTTCTGCCATGTATTGCCCAGCAATATGACCAAAGCCTGGTACAACATTAATCACTCCAGGTGGAAATCCTGCTTCCCTGGCCAGTTCTGCGACACGTAACGTAGACAAAGGAGTAAGTTCAGCCTGCTTCATGACTACAGTATTACCTGCAGCCAGAGCCGGCCCAAGTTTCCAGCTGGTAAACATCAAGGGAAAATTCCAGGGCACTATCTGCCCAACTACTCCAATTGGCACACGCTGGATGTAATTGAGAAAGCCCGTGTCTACAGGAATTACGGTGCCTTCATTTTTATCTGGCATCCCTGCGAAATACCTGTAAGTGGCGACAGTTCGCATCACATCAAGGTTATAGGTATCGCGAATGGGGTGCCCGGTATCCAGCGATTCGATCAGGGCTATGTTATCCCTGTCAGCCTCGATGGCGTCGGCCAATTTACCAATCAGAACGCCCCTGTCAGAAGGAGACATGGCAGCCCAGGCGGGGAATGCATCACGTGCAGCTTTTACAGCCCGGTCAATATCTTCTTCTTTTGCTTCCGAGACATTGGCCAGGAGAGAATTATCATAGGGATTGAAGACTTCAAAAGTACTTCCGTCAGCGGAATCAACAAATTCATTATTGATAAACAACTGGGTCTGATATGTGGCTTCGGCCATTTATTTACACCTGCTCGGTTA
>JAQWPL010000034.1 GCA_029245395.1 Gammaproteobacteria bacterium | reverse complement strand
AGGTGCCGTTCCCAACAGGTTCTCCAGCACCCACACACCACGTTTGACTGGTGATGTGCGGAAATTTTCGGCCCAGGTCAGAGCAAGGAAACTGCCCTGCCCTAATATGCCACGGCGGTAATCCAACTCCGGGCCCAACTCTACCCGGCGAAAGTGCGAGCCGTAAATATTCGGAATACCGTAATGCTTGGCCAGGCGTTCATTGACAAAGGTATAGTCTGCATCCAGCAGGGTCAGTATGCTGCGGTCTTCACGCAATATGCTCTCAAACAGCAGTTCTGTTTCTTCCTGGAAGGCATTGCGCAGTTCCGCATCCCAGTCCGGGAAGAAGATGCCGTCAGGGGAAGTGGTAGGCAGGTTTCTCAGGTAAAGCCACTGTTGACCGAAATTTTCCACCAGGGCGAGGGCCCGGGGATCATCAAGCATACGTCTAACCTGAGCTTCCAGCACAGCTGGCTCACTCAACTGGCCGCTTGAAGCAAGATCAACAAGAGTAGCATCAGGTATGCTACTCCAGAGGAAAAAGGACAAGCGTGAGGCCAGCTCCAGGTCAGTGATGCGGTAAACATCCCCAACTTCCAGATCGGCTGGTTCATGTTCCCGGCGCACCACGAATTCCGGGTCCGCCAGTAAACGTCTCAGGCCCAGTTCAATACCTTCCTGAAAGGAGCCACCAGCACGGCCTTGCTCATAAAATGCCATCATCGGTGCTATGTCGTTTTCATTAACCGGTCGGCGAAAGGCCTTTTTCGCCAAGGTCAGCATGATGCGTGTGGCGCATTCTGGTTCTTCGTCTGCATTGACGGGAGAACAGATCATAACTTTTTGCTGGCTAACCGAATTTTGGGGCTGTTCAGCCTCAAAGGGACCGGAGACTTTCATCATGCCTATGGCGGCATGGTACTGCACTTGCGGTAGGTTGTTGTTCTCGATAGATTTGCGGTCGTACTGCTGAATAAAACCAATGTCAGGACGGAAATTGGTAGCGACAAAAGTAGCGCCCACGACACGGCTCCCCGCCTCCACTGGAATAGTGATATCCAGAGAACCGTCACGGTCACCGCCCATTCCAGAGGCCATACCTACACCTGAGTAATCAAAAGTATGGACACGTTCACCATCTATACTCAGCTCAAGTTCTGCTCCAGGAATGAAACTGCCCAGGCCAAAATTCTGAATGGAAAAACTGTAGTCGCCGTCGGCGGGGAAATTATGTTCCGCAACAATCCCGCCACGGGTATTGAAAGGCATACCCGGCAGCTGCACATTCTGGGAATTGTCAGCTTCCACAATATAAGTAATTTCACCAGGCGTACTCCAGTACCCTACCGCCATTTTGGCCAGCTGGGCGGCGGCCTTGGTATAGGCTTCCAGCAGGGTTGGTGAAAGCGTCAGGGAACCAGCCTGATTATCAAAGCCGCGAGCAGAAGAATCGGCAGGCAGATACGCGGAAGGATCAATGACAATGCCCAACAATTCTTCGATGGCATTAGCGTATTCGCTCTGGTTCATCCGGTGCAAAGTCTTGGTGCCTGGACTTAAAGTGGCAGCTTCGTCAATCTGCTCTTCCAGCCATTCAGTCAACTCGAGATAGGCGCGGTCATTGGGACGATCCTGACCCGGTGGGGGCATCATGCCGGCGCGCATTTTACGGATAGCCTTTTCCCACTCTTCCACATGCTGCGGTATTTCGTCATTAAATATAGTTTCGAGATCCAGACTACCGGCATAATCTTCAAAGTTATGGCAACCCACGCAGTATTCTTCGATAGCTGCCAGTTGTCGGCGATCGGCGCGACTCTGGGCAAAAAGACTGGCGGAAAACAACGTCAGTATGATTGAGGAAACAATTAAAATGTGTTCCGTTGCAGTAGATTTTAGGCTGATCATGATTTTTAGTTCCTGACCCGACGATAGCCGACGTCTTGAAAAAGTAAATTTTAGTTGTACGGGCTGGTTGTGATAAGCCTGGATCAAACAACGATCTATAGGCAACTGCCATTGAACAGATTTTACTAAACAACTGTTTAGTAATTTACACCGATATGACAAAGTGGTCAATTAGCTACAATCAATCCATTATCCGGCCGAAAAGTGCAAAAAATCTGATCCAGCTAAAATCAGCATGCTCTTTTCAAAAAAAGAAACCTGCTTTTCTTGTAAAATTGCGATTCTCTACTAGCTTGCTTCAAGAAAACTGATTCATGTAGGAATATGTGTCTCGACCCAGATTCTCAATCGTGTCCGTTGCAGATACACCTTAATTATCACTGTATCTCTCGATTTGTTTGACGGTCATTCCTATGTAGCATAGACAGGTTTACTGGTAAATCGTTTGAATATAGAAAGTCATGGAATGTTATACGAATTAACTGAATATCTGGATAGTAGAATCTTTGGAAGATCCAAATACAGAAAGACTAAAGGGTGGGTGTTCAATTAATTCCTATTAACATCTTACACGTCAATTTATACTTACCAGCATAAAAAAAGGCCTCGATAATGTTCATAACTGAGCATTATCGAAGCCTTTAATTCTAGCGTTATATTTACTTCTTGGCTTTAGCCGCTTTTCTTTCCAGTTCAGCTTCAACAACTGATTCAGAAACTGAATTAGGGCAAGGCAGGTAATGCGCAAATTCCATCGAGAATTGACCTCGACCAGAGGTCATCGTACGCAAACTTCCAATGTAACCAAACATTTCTGACAGAGGAACGTCTGCTTTAATTCGAACACCTGTGGTGCCTGCATCCTGATCTTTGATCATGCCGCGACGACGGTTTAGATCGCCAATAACATCACCTACGTGATCTTCCGGCGTGAAAACATCCACTTTCATGATGGGCTCGATTAATTGAGGGCCAGCTTTTGACATGGATTGACGATAAGCGCCTCTGGCTGCCAGCTCAAATGCTATTGCCGACGAATCCACTGCATGGAAACCACCGTCATATAATTCGATTTCAACATCAAGGACCGGGAAGCCTGCTACGGGGCCTTCTTCCATCATGCCACCAAATCCTTTCTGAATAGCTGGAAAAAATTCTTTAGGTACGTTACCGCCCACAACTGATGAGGAAAAGACATAACCAGTTCCTGGCTCCCCCGGCTTAATACGATAATCGATCTTCCCGAATTGGCCAGAACCACCTGATTGCTTCTTGTGGGTATACGAGTCATCAATTTCCAGAGTAATAGTTTCCCGGTAAGCCACCTGAGGCGCGCCTACGTCCAACTCAACCCCGTAAGTGCGCTTCAAAATATCAACTTTAATATCAAGATGAAGTTCACCCATTCCTTTAAGAATGGTTTCACCTGAATCATCGTCAGTTTCTACACGGAAAGAAGGATCTTCTGCCACCATCTTACCAATGGCAATACTCATTTTTTCAACACTGCTTTTGTCTTTGGGTGAGACAGCAATTGATATAACAGGTTCAGGGAAAATCATTGGCTCTAGCGTGCAAGGGTGTTTAGGGTCACATAAGGTATGACCGGTTTGTACATTTTTCATGCCCACGATAGCAATGATGTCACCGGCCTGCGCTCTATTAATCTCACTGCGATCATCTGCATGCATTTCAACCATTCGACCAATGCGCTCGGTTTTACCCGTGAATGAATTCATAAGGGTTTCGCCTTTATTTAGTACTCCGGAATAAACCCGAACAAAGGTCAAAGCTCCAAAACGATCATCCATAATCTTGAATGCTAATGCGCGGAACGGCTCACTCTCATCAACTAAAGCAACTTCACCGTTAGGTTCGCCTTCTTCATCTGTTAATGGCTGAGGCTTAACATCTGTAGGGGTTGGCAAGAAATCAACAACCGCATCCAGAATCAATTGAATACCTTTATCTTTAAAAGCAGAACCACAGTAAGTAGGGAAGAAATCCAGAGCGATAGTCCCTTTCCGGATACAGCGTTTAATATCTTCCAAAGAAGGCTCCACACCTTCCAGATAGGTTTCCATCACATCGTCATCTTGCTCAACAGCAGTTTCAATTAATTTTTCACGGTATTCTTCAACCAGGTCAACCATGTCTTCTGGTACATCACCAATTTCGAATTTTTCAGGGTTACCTGGATCAGGCCAGATATGTGACTTACGTGTTAGCAGGTCAACTACACCTATAAAGTCATCTTCGCGACCAATGGGTAAAACCATGACCAAGGGATTTGCACCCAAAACCTTTTCAACCTGACCAACCACTTTAAGAAAATCTGCCCCAACCCGATCAAGTTTGTTGACAAAGATAATCCGCGAAACTTCTGAGTCATTCGCATAACGCCAGTTAGTTTCTGACTGAGGCTCAACACCACCAGAACCACAAAATACACCAACACCACCATCCAGCACTTTAAGTGAACGATAGACTTCAACTGTAAAATCAACATGACCCGGTGTGTCAATGATGTTTAAGCGGTGATCTTTCCAGAAACATGTAGTTGCAGCAGACTGAATAGTAATTCCACGCTCTTGCTCCTGCGCCATAAAGTCGGTTGTCGCATCCCCATCGTGAACTTCACCAGTTTTGTGAATTTTACCGGTTAGCTTAAGAATACGCTCCGTGGTGGTGGTTTTACCTGCATCAACATGGGCAAAAATCCCTATGTTTCTATATTTTGATAAATCAGTCATTGTGCTGCTCTTAGTTTAATTGTCTATTTAGGAAAAATGTGCAGCATAATACTAATTTTTGGCTCAAAGAACAGGAATAATGCTAGGAATAGACCAATTTTTACTATGTTTGATTGAACCATTTATATCCAGAAAAACCCTTTCTCATATAAGCAGCATGGGACAATTCCTAGCCGCTATTACACTGTCCGAACACTTAAAATAGTTTTAACTGCACTATAATAAAAAACCCCGCCTAGTTTCCTAGTCGGGGTTTCATATTTTAAAGCCTGACGATGTCCTACTCTCACATGGGGAAACCCCACACTACCATCGGCGCTGAGTGGTTTCACTTCTGAGTTCGGGATGGGATCAGGTGGTTCACACTCGCTATCTTCGTCAGGCAAAACTGTAACAACTCGAAGAGTCAAAAATCAGTGAAGTACTTTATTGCTTATACTTCTTTATACATCTTAGCAACATGCGCGTACTTTGTGCTTGTTGTGTCTATTGGTTGTTGCTTTTACATATAACCATTTCTTTTAAAGCTTCTTAAAAGCCTGTGGTTATATGGTCAAGCCTCACGTGCAATTAGTACTGGTTAGCTCAACACATCACTGTGCTTACACACCCAGCCTATCAACGTCGTAGTCTTCGACGGCACTTCAGGGAGCTTAAAGCTCCAGGGAGATCT
>JAQWPL010000022.1 GCA_029245395.1 Gammaproteobacteria bacterium | reverse complement strand
ACAGAGATATTCAATTTTATTGAGATGTTCTACAATCCGATTAAACGGCATAGTTATACTGGAGGCATTTCTCCAGTGAAATTTGAAGAAAACTATTTTTCCAAGCTAGAAAATGTCTAGTAAAGGCTGGGAAGTCCAGTTTACTCTTCGATTGTCAGCTTAAAAACCGTCGGGTTTGCGCTGATCAAGGTTAATCTGAGATTCCCGATCTCTCCATTTACGTCGGCCTGGGTCAATATAAATGACGCTGTTTCCTGGTTAAAAATCGAAACTTCATCAATGTTCAATGGTACTTGAAGATCATCAATAACGAAATTCCCTGAATCGTCATTAATTAATACGGCAGCATAAATTCCGTCCTGATACTCAACCGCCGGTAAATAGAGGGTATCTCCTCTCAGGCTTGCTCTGCTTTTTGAAAAGAATTCTGCCAGCTCTGTAAGCCATCCCAGGGAGCTAATATCATAATCTTGTTCATTCAGCTGATTGAGAATGGCCTTTGCAATTTCATAGGCAGGCAGCAATTTGTCCTGGCTGCAGGGCACTGAATGTCTCGGTATAAGCCTGTTCTTAAAACTCTGCTCGTTAATTATCAACTCATAAATACGTTGGCAGTTCAGCACAAAAACTTTGTTCAAGGTGTTAAAAGGCGGGATGGGGTCCAGCACTGTCCAGCCAAGATCCGCTACATATTCTGTGGTTGCGGAAGAATACGCAAAAATGAGACGGGGATCTTCTTCCAGGGAAAGCAGTGATCTCCCTTCCATCCATTCTGGTATATCAATGTCCAGATAATCCAGAATGGTTGGCGCCAGATCAAGACGCTGAGTATTTTCTTCAATAACGCCACTATGCTGGTTGCCTGGAAAATCCATAATCAGCGGCACGGGCAGGCCCACATTGGGATTGCGGCTGTGATCAGAATTGATGATGACCAGTGTGTTTTCAAGGGTGCCCCTGTCTTCGAGGAAATCGTAAATTTCGGTGACATTCCGATCGAAATCCCGAATGGAATCATCATAGAAATCCTGCATGTGATTTCTTATCTGTTCCTGTCCCAGTGAGTAAATCGGGTTGGTCGGTCTGAACCTGGGACCATGAGTCCCCATCAGATGCAAATGCACAAAAAAGGGCTCACTATTGTTGTTGATGAAATCAAAAAGCTGCTCAATGCGGCTGCCATCGATAGCAACGGAATTAGCAAGATTGTCTGCGGATGTCACCAGACCAAAGACATCTTCAATATCTCTAATCCCGGCAATATGCAGGAGCCTGCTGTTTATCCTGTCCAGGCTCTGTTTAAGAAATATTTCCTGCTCCGGATAGGGTGAAAACAACGGCGAATACAACCCGGTAATAGGATTGCCAATGTCCCTGCGGTCATTGGCCACATGGAAGGCATCCAGCATATTCAGATCAAGTGTGTCAGCATAATACCTGACGCTAATATCCGCATTTCTATAACCCCGTTTTTGCAAAATACCCGGTAAATGTTCATAGGCATCAACGCCGGCCAATCCATCAGGCGGATAGATGACGCCAGTTGTTACTGGCAGTTTTCCGGTTAGCATCGAAATCACAGAGCTTGCCGTATGCGAAGAATTGGCAAAATGATTGGCTGAAACCAGAGAGTCTTCCATCAGGGTTTTTATAAAAGGGGTTGTCTCACGCTCGTACCCATAGGCGGACATATTGCGCCGGTTAATGCCGTCAGAGGAAAGAATCAGAATATTTGGCAACCCGGAATCGCTGGTGAATTCGGCATCAAGTGGGCCCGCCGAAATATCACCACGCCCGGTGATGGCGTAGAGCGTACCGACAACAAGGCATGCTGCTACCATGATGGGTACAGCAGTCCACTGGAGTTTGCTTGTCTTTGTATTTTGATCTCTTGTTGAAAGCAGAAATAAATAAACGATTAATCCGCAGAACGCCGCCAGGTAAACATAACGGACAGGGCCCAAAAAGGAACCACTGTAAAAACCAAACATGGTGTTACTGAAATTCTCAATCAAAAGAAATATAACGCCCGCATAAATCAACGCAGGCACAATCATGACCAACCTGATTCTGTCCTTTTTAATTAGCCATTCATCAACGGCAAACAAAAACAAAACTACTGGTAATAAGCTGATGAAAATTAGAAGTGGTAATAAAAAGACAATAGATATTTTTTCCGGCAGAGTGTAATAACTAAGAATAGAGGGCTTGGTGATAAAGAAAAGCCATTCCATAAAAATATAGATGAAACAGGCTGTATAGACTTTGCTACTACCCTGAATTATTCGGGACGTTGTGATTATCCTCATGCAATATTTTTCATAAGATAAAGCACTCGATGACTTTCTTTTATGTCTTCCTTGCGAATAATCTGGAATTTTTTTGTAAAAGCCTTTTCAAAACCCTCAGGATGATATTCCGGGAAAATATCTTCACGGGTGGCTAGCAGACGTTTCACTTGGGAATCTTCCTTGGGCACGAATTCAATAATCAGGTATTTGGCTACACTGCCAAAAAATTCTGCAAGCTTGCCAAGAGGCACATTATTGGAAATAATTTCGCCAACACTGGCCCAAGTAGAAATTTTGATATTCATCACCACTCTAAACTCTTTGTATTACGCAAATGTACCAGAAACGTAGCGCCTTGACGCTATTTGAGGCTAATAAACCAATAAGACCCTAAACTCTTTGAGGAGAATTCATGTTTGGTTTTGGATTCTCACCTTCAGGCTTGAGTACGTTACACAAATCCCCCCCCCACACTCGCACAAGACCTCAAAATCACCTCGTCATTCGTCCAGATTAGTAGTATAGAGATATAAGAGTCCCTTTCTTACAAAGTGGGGGGTACCCGGGGGGTGGGGTCTGGATATGGAGGTTTTGGATTGTTATGGGGGGAGGTATAACTCCCCTACTTTAATCAAATGAGCAATTGATGTGGTAAAATGTGCTTACATCCATAGTTACATCGAACTTTTTGGATTGGATGCGACGCAGAGTAGATGCACGTAACTTATTGATTTTATTGGTGGGGCATGTAGGGATCGAACCTACGACCATCGGATTAAGAGTCCGGTGCTCTACCAACTGAGCTAATGCCCCAAATTTATTTCAAGTTTACTTGGTTACAGTAATGATTTCTTTTGATCTACAGAGCAGGCCTCCGGCCCGGTGCGCATTCCGGCCCCAATCATAGATTGAGGCGTTCAGACTGCGCTCAAAGTTATCGCTTTGAAAACGCTTGTCCTCACCCAACTGAGCTAACGCCCCTTTTGTTAAAAAGGGATTGAATTATACCCAAATTTATTCAGTCTTATATCCATATCGGTCAATGATGGCTTTGGCTTGCTCTCCTCGCATGAATTTCAGAAATGCTGTTGCGGCCAGATTGTTTTCTGCGTTATTTAATAAAACAACATCCTGGTAAATAGGCTCATGCAACTGTTCTGGAATAATCCAGCCTGTGCCTAAGAGAGGTTTGTCGAACTGGATGATCTGAGACAGAGCAATAAATCCTGCATCTACATTGCCGGTTGCTACAAACTGGTATACCTGACTCACGCTTTCACCCATCACCAGTCGATTTTCATATTGCTCATTCAAACCCAGTGACTCCAGCACCTGCATCGCAGCTTGGCCATAAGGAGCCAGACGTGGATTGGCTATGGCAATACGTTCAAGAGACCCGTTGTCCAGAGCCTCCGTGATATCTTTGTCAGATTCAAGCCACCACAGAAACAAGGTTCCCACGGCATAAGTAAAGCGATTGCTTTCTTTTGCCAACCCGTCTTTGACTAAAGCTTGGGGTTTTTCCTGGTCAGCCGAAAAAAACAGCTGGTACGGTGCGCCATTCACAATCTGGGCGTAGAGTCTGCCGGATGAGCCATACACCACATTTACTCTGTGGCCGTTTTCTGCTTCAAAAGCAGCCACCAGCTCTTCCATCGCGAAGTTGAAGTTGGCCGCAACGGCTATTGTGGTTTCTTCAGCATGGAGCGCAGGGGTAAGGCTCACCAGCCATAATGAAAGGCTCAGGAATATTCTCATCTTGCCCAATACAATAACAGTGCCTACGGGGATTGGAAAGACAGTGAAAAAGGACGCAACGAATGACTAGACAGTACTTGTTTACCTGTTTAATCTTGTGCCCTTGCTGAATATAATCAGCTCCACAGTTTCACTCATATAAAGGGGTAATCCGCGTGCTTTCAGTACAAAAATGCTTGTCATTTGCTGGCCTGGTTTTATGCCTGGTTTCAGCCAGCTCTTTTGCCCAAATCAACGGTTTTACAGGCCAGGTCTTGACGCCCATCCCCCCCGACAGGGAGTTTGCCACCTCTGAAGAGCATTATCAGTACCTGTTGGACCAGGCCAATGGCGGCACCCAGCATACTCTGGAATCAGTGCCACGCTGGGACGGGCTGTGGTACACGTCGGGCAACAATCATATGGATCTATTCATCGACGGCAACCTTCGTGACGGAACAGTCAAAGAAGGTATACTGACACCAGCCTATGAAGCGGCCTACAAAGAGCGCTGGCGCCAGCAAATGGAAGAAGGTCAGGTTCGCTATGACCGCCTCACCCACTGTGAACCTGCAGGTATGCCGCGCTGGTTGCTGGAGCCCTACAACCACGAATTCATCAACCTGCCGGACCAGTCCTGGTTCATTAACGATTTTGCCAACGCCATTCGCCGCATCTACATCAACAAAGAACACACCAACCTGGCTGAAATGAACGGCTCACATTCCTGGCATGGCGATACTATCGGTTTCTGGGACGGCGACAAACTGATCAACAATACCAAATACGTGATACCCGCTGATTTCACCCGATGGTCACCCATGACTAGTAATGAGTTGGAGTTGGTGGAAACATGGGAACTCAAAGAATTTGACGACTTTCCAAGACTGGTAGTTCAGGTGACCATGTATGACAAGCATGCTTTCGTCAAACCTCTGAATTTCGTCTATGCCTTCAGACCAGCCGAAGACCTGGATGAAATCGGCTATCGCGTACAACATTGGCAATGCGAATTGAGCAGCAACTCCTATCTGGACGACAACGGCCTGACCAATTTTTACCTGCCGGGAGAAGAAGGTTACAAGGATCCCCGAGGATCTACCTTGTTTCCGGATCTACCAGGACAAACCCCGGACCCTTTCTCCGACCCGGTATTGGCAACAGAATAGAGACAAGAGACAAGAGACAAGAGACAAGAGACAAGAGACAAGAGACAAGAGACAAGAGACAAGAGACAAGAATATTATGAAAAATTTAAAGTTTCAGACAATAAAAAGAATATTGAAAAAATTATCCATAGGGAATTTCATCATGAAAGCAAAAAACTTACAGGCATTACTCCTTACCTCTTGTCTCTTGCCTCTTTGCTCTGGTGCGCTAGCGCACCATTCTTTCAGCATGTTTGATCGTGAAACGGAAATGGTTCTCACCGGCACCGTGGAACGCTGGGCGTTCAATAATCCGCACGCCTGGCTTTACATCAACGTGGTTAAAGACGATGGCGAAATAGTGGAATGGGGCTTTGAAGGCGGCGCTCCGCCCTCGCTGGTCCGCAACGGTATTACCGGGCGCACATTTCAGCCGGGTGATACAGTTTCCGTTATGTTCAGCCCCCTGGCAGACGGCCGTCCAGGCGGCGCCATATGCTGGATTAAAGTGGAAGATGGTTCCTACAAAACGCCTGCCGACGGTGGTTGTGGTGCCCGCGATCCAGAAAACATTACCCGTTGGGAACGATGGCTGGAACAGGGTTTTAGTTCCAGCAAAGAAGCACTCGCTAACACCAATTAATTAGCTGCTAAGCTGGAGTAGTAAAATGCAGGCTGAAGATATAAAGCCTTTGATTAGCAACGCACCTTTTACGGTGACACCCGTCGGTCCAACTATCGGCGCTGAAGTTAGTAACATCAATTTAGCTGAGCCTCTCGACCAGGCCACCTTCGATGCCCTGTATGCCACGTTAATGGAATACAAGGTTATCTATTTTCGTGATCAGAAAATGACTGCCGATCAGCAAGTGGCATTTGGTAAGCGCTTTGGTGAACTTGAAGTGCATCCATTCCGACCAGACCTGCCAGATATTCCAGAAATGGTTGTGTTGGATAACCACAAGGATAATCCAGTGCTGTCTACGGACATCTGGCATGCTGATACCACCTTCCGGGAAGGACCCACTCGATTTTCCATTCTGCGCTGCATGATAAAACCCGAGTTCGGTGGTGACACACTCTGGGCTGACATGGTGTCTGCCTACGAATGTCTCAGCAAACCCGTACAAGAAATGATAACTGGTTTGGAAGCTCTGCATGATTTCAAAAATTTCAGTTTGCTTTACGCAGATGATGATGAAGGCCAGCAGAAATTATTAAAAATGCGCAAGCTGTATCCTCGACCGACTCACCCTGTGGTGCGCACACATCCGGACACTGGCGAACGCGTACTGTATGTGAACCCACAATTCACAGTACGCATACTGGGTATGTCAGTGAAGGAAAGTGACGCCATACTTAACTTGCTCTATGAACAAAGCAAAACGCCTGAATACCAGTTCCGCCTGCAGTGGGAACCTGACACGCTTTGTATGTGGGACAACGCCAGTGTCCAGCATTATGCCTCCAATGATTACTGGCCCCATCGCAGACGCATGGAGCGTGTGGCCGTTATGGGAGAGAAACCCTATTTCGACCCAGATACCAAACCTGTACGTGATCCAAAAAGCGTTACCAGGGCTCATGCCTATGAAGGCCTGCATTAATATCTGTAATTTTTCTATTAGCGCATATCCCAGAGTAAAACTTCTAACAGGGATTTTACTGCTCGTATTCTGTCACTCTACCATTGCCCAGCGCATTGTCCTTGGCGGCAATCCCCAGGGTAGCCAACTATATCCAATCTCACAGGCTATCAGTTCGGTTGTCACCAATAATTCAGAACTGCGCGTAGATGTTTTGCCCCAGGGTGGCAGTGTGCTCTATCCCATGATGCAAACTAACGAGGTAGACCTGGCGCTGGTCAATCCAATGGATGCCCTGAGCGCTCTCAAGGGAGAAGATTCCTATGCGGGCCCATCCCGTGGCAATGGTTTTCCCATGGTAACGGTAATGCTCGGTTCTCCTATTGGCCTTTCTCTGGTGGCTGCAGCCAACGCAGATATTAGATCAGTCGCTGATCTAGCCGATCAGCGGGTTGTCGCTGATTACGGCGCTTTTGCCAGTGCGGGTCTTACTGCACAAGTGGTTCTGGCTGCGGCTGGCCTTGATCTCAATGATGTTGATCTTGTGACCGTGTCTTCCTATCCGGAAGGAGTCAGGGCAGTTATCGAAGGCCGGGCTGTGGCATCTACAGGCTCTGTGGGCAGCAGCATTGTTCGCGAACTGGAAGCATCACGTGGTGCCAGGTATCTGGAAGTAAAAAATAATTTCGCTACAAATCAGGTAATCAAAAAACTGGGGGCGGCTTTTTACCCTTTTCGACTTGAAGCTGGCCAACCTGGTGTAGAGGAAGCAATCTGGGTTATTGCCTACGATATTCCCATAGTAGCCCGCCCAAATTTAGAGGACGAAACAGTCTACAAATTTGTCAGTGCGGTCTGGGATAATTATACTGAGCTTGGCCAGATCTACAACCCGCTTGAAAGTTGGACACCAGAACGATTTGCCAGTACCAAGGCCATCATTCCCTATCATCCAGGAGCAATCCGCTTTTACCGTGACAAGGGTGTGTGGACCGATGACATTGAAGCCCACAACCAATCCCTTATTGAAGACCTTCAATAACCAGACATCCATGCAAATCCTGGCTTTCACACACTGATGTTAGAAAACAAGCGTGCGCTTACTGGCTACTGGGCACTTCTGGCAGGATTCCTTTCTGCATTACTACCAGTGTCCACCGTGATTTATGCCCTGCAACTGCTGCCTAAGATTGGCATCGTGATTTACAAAGAACAGTTCCTGATGTGGTTTTTGACCCTGTCTCTGGTGCTGACTTTTTTGATAATCCCCCCGGTAAAAAATAAAGCCAGCTCTGCTGATGCAGTCAAAGTGCCTGGGCAAGTATTCGAAAGAGTACCCTGGTATGACATCGTCCTTGCTTTGATAGCCTTGACCGCAGGCGGTTATGTGACTTTCTGGTACCACCAGATACTGCCGGAAATTGGTTTGTTAACTACAGATAAAATCCTCGCATCCGCTGCCGGAATTTTACTGCTGCTGGAAGCCACCCGCCGTCATCTGGGTTGGACCATGGTCAGTCTGGGACTGGTTGCGCTGGCCTACAGTTACTTTGGTAGCCACCTGGGAGGCATTCTGGAAACCCGGGTGATCCGACTTGATCGATTGTTGGTATACAACTACCTGGGGCAAGATGCCATACACGGCACACCACTGTTTGTTGCCGGCACTGTCGTTACCGCCTTCATGTTGTTTGGGCAAATGTTGTTTGCTACCGGTTCCGGACAGGCAATTTCAGATTTCGGCTTTTCCATGATGGGACGCTACCGGGGCGGGCCCGCCAAAGTCAGTATTGTCGCCAGTGGCTTGTTCGGTTCCTTATCTGGTAGCGCCTCGGCTAATGTGGCGACAACAGGCATGATCACTATCCCGATGATCAAGGAAGCTGGTTACCCTGCCCATAAAGCGGCCGCGATTGAAGCCGTGGCATCTACTGGTGGGCTTATACTGCCGCCAATCATGGCAGCCACCGGATTTATCATGGCCGAGTTCCTGGGGATTCCCTATGCAGACGTCGCCGTGGCCGCCCTGCTCCCTGCACTGCTTTATTATCTTTGCCTTTTTATTCAGGTTGACCTTGAGGCAGCCGCCACTGGCATCACCGGCCTGACAGAAGACAAAATTCCCCCGCGCGCGGCTGCACTAAAATCTGTGGCACCCGTTGCAATACCTGTGGCTGTTCTTTTATTAATGCTGTTTTATTTTTTTCAAAGTCCGGAAACATCTGCTCTCTATGCCACCGTAACTGTCATCCTGGTTAGCCTTAGCCTGCCTCGTATGCGCCAGAATTTCCTGACCTATTGCAAGGTGTTGGTCAAAACCGGTGACGTTGTGGTTTCCATCACCATCATCTGCGCTATTGCCGGACTTATCATTGGCTGTCTGGGTCTCACAGGGCTGGGCACTAACTTGTCTCAAGCCCTGGTCATGCTTGCCAACGGAGAAGTTTGGCTGTTGTTGGTACTGGCGGCTGTAGCCAGCATCATCCTTGGTATGGGCGTGCCAGTAACAGCTACCTACATTATCCTGGTCATATTGCTCGCCCCTGCGCTGGTGGAACTGGGAATTCCAGAACTGGCAGCCCATTTATTCCTGTTTTATTTTGGCACCCTCTCGTTTCTCACCCCGCCAGTATGTATCTCGGTTTTTGTTGCGGCGGCACTGGCTCAGGCAGATGTCATGAAAACGGCATTGTTTGCCATGCGGCTCGCCATAGTTGCCTACATGCTGCCTTTCTTTTTTGTTTTTAACCAAAGCTTCTTGTTGGAAGGGACATGGGATGTTTTGCTGAGAACAGGTATCGGGGCTGCCGGGAGTATTATGCTGCTCTCAGCAGGTTTGGCAGGTTATTTCCGTGGCCACTTGTCCTGGTGGGCAAGAATTCTGGTAGTGGCCGCCGGGTTGGCCGGACTGAAATGGGGTGTTTATTCCTGGCTTGGAGTCATTGCCAGTTATGCATTGATTGCCATACTGTACCCATCTGGCAAATCGGCAACCGACATCTCAGGGGAAAACACCACGCAATAATTTAGCTTCCGCAACTCTGGAAATACCTTCGATCAAAGCCGCCGTACGCATATCGATTTTATCGCGCTGGCTTCTTACCAAAGTACGTTGGAAGGCGTGCACCAAAATCTTATGCAGATGGTTGTTAACTTTTTCAAGTGTCCATGAAAATTCCTGCGTATTTTGTACCCACTCAAAATAGGAAACCGTTACACCGCCAGCGTTGCCAAGGATATCAGGCAGTACAAAAATACCTTTGTCTGCAAGAATGCCGTCTGCTTCTAGCGAAGTAGGACCATTGGCGCCTTCTGCCAGTATCTTGCACTTGATATAAGGCGCATTGTCTGCGGTTATCTGATTTTGCAAAGCACATGGGGCAAGCACATCACATTCCAGTTCGAGTAATTCCTGGTTGCTAATTTCATCAGCATTGGGAAAACCCTGCAGGACAGAATTTTTTTCCAGCCAGTCATTCACTTCATGAAGGTTAAGTCCCTTACTGTTGTACAGTGCGCAACTGACATCGCTGATCCCAATGATGGAAGCGCCCAATTCATCCAGAAAATGTGTGGCATGGCGTCCGACATTTCCATAACCCTGAATCACAGCCGTGGATTTATTGAGGTCAATATTTAAGTGATCAGCTGCTTCCTTTATAAGGTAAACCAATCCCCGGCCAGTCGCTTCCTCTCTGCCGTGTGAGCCACCCAGCACCACAGGCTTACCGGTCACCACTTCAGGGACTGCATAACCAACCTGCTGGCTGTATGTGTCCATGATCCACGCCATGACCTGTGCATTGGTGCCCATATCCGGAGCAGGAATGTCCTTGTCAGGACCTATCATATTATTGATTTCCATGGCGTAACGGCGTGTTAGGCGTTGCAATTCCGGCCGACTCATTTTCTGGGGATTTATACGCACACCGCCTTTGGCGCCACCAAAGGGCAAATGCATCAGGGAACATTTCCAGGTCATCCACATGGCCAGAGCTGAAACTTCACCCAGGTTGACATCCTCATGGTAGCGAATACCCCCTTTGGTGGGCCCCATAGTCAGGACATGCTGGACACGGTAGCCAAAAACAGTTTCTACATCGGAATATTCATCCAGGCGACAGGGAAAGCTGACAATCATAGTACGCTGGGGAAACAACAAGCGGTCGCGAATATTTTCATCAAGATCCATCAGTGCAGCTGCTTTCAGGAACTGGCTTTGTGCCAGCTCCAGCATGGAAGAGTCCCATTCAGCTTTGGGTATTGATACGGGTGTATGGTGCCCTTTGTCTTTGTCATTTTCCTTTTTGTTGCTGCTCATGTTTTAGGGTGTCCTTGTGCAGATTCATCAAGAGGAAGAATTTTAAAATGGATAATGCCATAGAACATGGAGATGACCGGCATCAGCAGATTGAAAAAGCAAAACGGCAGATACACAAATGTCGGTACTCCAAGCGATGCTGCCATAAATGCACCGCAGGTATTCCAGGGTACCAGAGGGGAAGTCACTGTCCCGGCATCTTCTAATGCCCGGCTAAGATTAACCGGCGCCAGGTTGTGGTGCTGGAATGCCACCTTGTACATCCTGCCCGGTACAACGATGGCCATGTACTGATCAGCCGCAATAATATTTGCGCCGATACAGGTCACGATGGTCGATGAAATAATTGAAGCTGTTGTTTTTGCCCGCCGCATAATAGCGGCCACGAGTGTTTTCAACATCCCTGTTTGCTCCATGGTGCCGCCAAAAAAGAGTGCACAAAGGATCAGCCAGATGGTGTTGAGCATACTGGCCGCTCCGCCTCCACTAAGCAGATCGTCAAGGATGACATCTCCGGTTTGCGCACTGTAACCGGCAAACATGATGGTCCATGCAGTCTCAAACTTTGATGCAATCCCTTCTGTTCCAACTGATAGTGTCGGTTGGAACCACCAGGCACAAAGTAATCCGAGAAACGCCGCAATCAGAATCGCCGGGAAAGCCGGCATTTTTTTCCAGGCCAGATAAAACAACGCAACCAGGGGCAACAGTAAATACGAGCCAATCGTGTAATTGCTTTCAAGCAGGGCCAGTGTTGTTTCCAAATCGTTGGTATCTGCTGACGGTTCAGCCGTCAGGCCAATCGCCGTAAACATTACCAAGGCTATAGCGAGTGATGGAAACGTGGTCCAGGTCATGTGCCGGATATGCGAAAACAGATCTACCCCGGCAACTGCCGGTGCCAGGTTTGTTGTGTCTGAAAGTGGAGACATCTTGTCCCCGAAATAGGCACCGGAAATGATGGCGCCAGCACAGATAGCAGGCGATAAACCTAGCCCGGTTGCTGTCCCGATCATGGCGACACCAACACTGGCTGCAGTAGTCCAGGAACTGCCAATGCTCAGGGAAACTATGGCACAGACCAGACAAGCAGCGGCATAAAAAAACCCCGGGTGCATCAAGGTGAGCCCGTAATAAATCATGGTGGGAACAACACCGCCGGCAATCCAGGTGGCGATCATGATGCCTACCGCCAAAAGAATAAAACTCGGGGCAAAAACTACCGTCATACCACGAAAGACACTTTTTTCCAGGTCAGACCAGGCGAGTCCGTTTTTCAAACCCATCAAAAGAGAGACGCATCCTGCCAGCAGTAAAACTATCTGGTTGGGGCCGTAGGAAGAATCTTCACCATACAGACGGACTGACAAAAACAGACCAAAAACAAGAAAGCCAAGTGGAACCAAGGCATCAAGCAAAGATGCCTCGGACTCAGGTGTTACTTGTCCAGAATTTGAATTATTCAATTTTTAAATGAAACCTCTAGAGCCCAACTTCTATCCTTAAGCATGCGCTTATATCTTTTATGTTTCTATTCGGGCGAACTTTGTTCGCCTTGGCGGAGATTGGCCTGCGGCCTTTTCCGCCCTTCATACCTTCTCTCTACCTTTATCTTTTATCCTTTATCATTTATCCAGATAATGAATAACCAATCCAGACTTGAGCTTGGGCTCAAACCAGGTGGATTTGGGCGGCATTAATTTATTCTGTGAAGCTACAGTCATAAGCTGCTCTATTCTGACGGGATAACAGGCAAAACCGGCGACAAATTCGCCACTGTTCACTGCCCTTTCAATGCCGGACTGGCCTCGTATGCCACCAATAAAATCGATGCGTTTGTCTGACCTGATATCGTGAATATCCAGCAGGGGTGATAGCACAGTATCCTGCAGGATTGCCACATCCAGTAGCTCGTCACCCTGTGTTCCCAGATTCTCACGATGTTGTAGAACAAGCTGATACCACTGACCATCCAGATAAAGACCGAATTGTTCAGCGGCTGCCGGCATGGCCTGGGTTTTTGTAGGCGTTATGTCATACGTCTTTGCCAGTGCGCCCAGGAAGGACTGGGGATCCATGCCATTTAAATCCCTGACCGCACGATGGTATCCCAGTATATTCAGTTCATCATGAGGAAACAGAACAGCGAGGAAAAAATTATAGGGTTCTTCTCCAGTGTGATCGGGATTCTTCACTCTGCACATTTCCCGGTACCGCACAGCGGCGGCAGAGCGATGATGTCCATCGGCAATGTAAAGCTCTGGCACGAAGGTAAATACTTCACTGATTTCTTGTAACAAGGTAGATTCATTAACCAGCCATAACTGATGACGCACATTGTCACTGTCAAAGTCATATTCAGGAGCTTTCTGGCAGCATTGCTGGACTATGTCTGACAGCTTTTTCTCAGCTGCATAGATCATGAGCACGGGGCCTACTTGCGCATTGACAGCCTGCATGTGCTGCACTCTGTCGTTTTCTTTTTGTGGGCGAGTCAGTTCATGTTTTTTAATAAGATTGTTTTCATAGTCATCGGCACTGACCAGGCAAACAATACCGGTTTGCTCATGATCACCAAGAGATTGCCGATAGATATAAAAACCAGGAATCGAATCCTGTACAAGGGTGCCTTCTTTAATGAAGCGAGCAATGTTTTCACCGCCCTTTGCATAGACAGCATCACTGTACACGTCCACCTCAGACGGGAAATCAATTTCTGGTTTGTTGATATGCAGAAAGCTGTGGAGATTATTTTCAGCCAATTCCCTGGCTTCCTCACTGTTGATCACATCATAAGGAGGCGCAGCGACCTGATCCGCCAGTTGAGGCGGCGGCCGCATACCTGCAAAGGAAAGTACGGTCGCCATTGTGAAGTTTCTCCTGGACCGACTATTTAACTATCTAATTAACTATCTATTTAACTATCTATACTACAGCGAGTAATTCGACTTCGAAGATTAGTGCCTGGTAGGGACCTATTGCACCACCAGCACCATTAGCCCCGTAGGCCAACTCATGGGGAATAAACAATTTCCATTTATCACCTGTGCTCATCAGTTGTAACGCTTCTGTCCACCCTGGAATCACGCCACCCACATCAAATTCAATGGGCTCGCCACGGCTAACCGAACTGTCAAACACTGTTCCGTCTATTAATGTACCGTGATAATGCACCCGCACTTTGGATGAGGCAGATGGCGAATCACCTTCACCTGACTCAAGTACTTCATATTGCAGTCCACTGTCTGTGACGGTGACTTCTTCTCTTGCAGAATTTTCTTTAAGAAACTGCTCCCCTTCTGCCGCATGTTGGCCAGCCGCCTGGTTTTGCTGCTTCTGCAGTCGCTGGTTCACATCATCGATGGCGGACTTAATGTCGTCATCACTGACCTGGCTGGGGCTGCCTTCCAACACATCTGTTATACCTGCAAGTACCGCTTTGGCGGCCATGCCCTCAAAAGGCTGTTGGATAAGCTGCTCTCCAACCTGCCTGCCAATACCGTAGCTGGCTTGTTCATCAATGGTATTAAATTCATCCGACATACTATTTTCCCGGTTTTAATAAAAACAGCGATTCTAACATGACTGTTCTGCAGACTCTCGAACAGACTGGACAGGTTGTCCATTTTCCATACCTTACCTACAATGCCAGAACCACTTCATTAAATAGGCTGACAGCATGACTGCAGATCCACTCTGGGGAATTGATCTGGGCGGCACCAAGATAGAAATCCTGGTTCTGGACAGCGGCTCTAATGAAGTGATGTGCCGACAGCGCATTGATACAGAAAAGGAGCAAGGTCGATCTCACATCCTCGACCGGATCAAGAAACTGGTCCATGCAACCAGCAAGAAACTGGATAGGCGTCCAGACCGCATTGGAATAGCTACCCCTGGTACGCTGGATCCGGTAACCGGGCTACTGAAAAACAGTAACACTGTTTGCCTGAATAACACGCCTCTTAAAAGGGATATTGAGAAACTCTTGCAGGTCCCGGTCGTTCTTGCCAACGACGCCAACTGTTTTGCCCTCGCTGAAACACAACTGGGTATCATCCAGGACGAATTCCCCCATGCTGAAGTGGTGTTTGGCATCATCCTCGGCACCGGAGTGGGTGGCGGTGTGGTGGTAGATGGCAAGGTGATAGGTGGAATACACGGCATCGGCGGTGAATGGGGACATATGCAACTGGATCCACATGGCGAAGCTTGTTATTGCGGTGACATCGGTTGTGTGGAAACCATTATTTCCGGACCTGCTCTGGAACAGTTTTATACTGGAATAACTGGACAGTCCTTGCCACTGCAAGAAATTGCCAAGCGGGAAGCCAGCGACCCCCATGCAGCAGAGACTATTGAGCGTTTGCTATCCAACTTTGGCCGCGCCCTGTCACAGGTTCTTAATGTTCTGGACCCGGATGCTATCGTTATCGGGGGTGGCGTAGGCAATATTGATGCCCTGTATGAAGAGCGTTGTATAGAAGCCATTAACAAAGGTCTGTTCAATCATGCCTTTCATGGCCGCTTGCTGAAACCGGCACTGGGTGACAGTGCCGGGGTTTTCGGTGCTGCCATGCTGGTGAATGACAAATTCTAGGGGAACTTCTGGGGAACCTTCTAGGGAGTCTTTTAGGGA
This sequence comes from Gammaproteobacteria bacterium, assembly GCA_029245395.1. Classification (GTDB taxonomy): domain Bacteria; phylum Pseudomonadota; class Gammaproteobacteria; order Pseudomonadales; family Pseudohongiellaceae; genus Eutrophocola. The sequence goes on along the minus strand of JAQWPL010000022.1, from coordinate 14,230 downwards.
ATCAGGGGCCCTGACATCATTAGCGGCAATATCTTGCTAACGGCATACACCATAACGCACAGGTAAACCAAGCTACTCAACTTCCCCATCAGATATCTCACCCTGACATCAACTTCTTGCGATTTTCGTTCTATAAATTCGCGCAGTGCACTATGCAAAGTACCGCTGTGCTCACTGCTTGCCAGGAATGAGATTACTTCATGATTCTTAAGGATGTCATATTGATGCAGCGATTCGCTGAGACTGGCGCCGCTTTTGCTAATTTTACTGATGACTAAAGCATGTTGCTGCTGGAATTTTTTATTTTTGCAGCAACGCTGCATCAGCTTCAACGCATTCACCACATCCATGCCGCTTTCCAGACACAAGGTCAGAAAGCCAAGGTAAGATATTTCAAACATCAATCGTAATAAATTGTTGTCGCTGACAAATCGTTGGCTGCGTATTAACCAGCTATTGAATACACCGATTTCTGCTCGCTCAAATGGCTTCACCAACAATGACCGAAAAAGTAATCGGATAACCAACAGGCTGATTCCAACTTGTAGCGCATACCCCAGACTAGATAAAGACCCTGCGAACAAAGCAGGCAAAGGCAACACAACAACTGCAAAAAGCAGTATCAGAAACGGATAGACGAGCCTGCTCTTAATTTGCGTAAATATGATTGCTTTAGCAGAACAATACGTATCAAGTCGCTCAAGTACCGATTCCAGTCTACCGCTGGTTTCACCTATATTGATCAACTCTGATTCCCAGGCTGTAATCAAGCCCGCTTGCGTGAACGCCCTGGCCACGGAGCTGCCTTTGCCTAAATCATTTTTTAAACTATCTTGTGCACTGGTACTAGCTTCAGATAATACCCAGGCATCCAGTATTTGCTGCACTGTGAGTCCGGATTTTATGCCGGTATGTAGTTTCTGGTAGAAACTGGCTCTTTCTTGCAGGTTCATGTTAATTTTCTGTCTTTGTATGCATTACTAAAACTAATAAAACGTTTAATTCTGACCGCACCTATCATGACATACACGCAAGCTCAGGAATATTTGCTAAGCCTACCAGATGCCGTTTTGGATTATCCATTCGGACCCGACGTGGCGGTATTCAAGGTCCGAAATAAAATGTTTGCCACGCTGGTGGAAACTGATGGGGAGCCCTATTCCAATCTAAAATGCGATCCTCAGGAAGCACTGATGCTCAGGGACCTGTTCCCGGAAATCGCCCCTGGCTATCACATGAATAAAAAGCACTGGAATACAGTGCAATTAAACGGCGAATTACCCCGGGGAGAGATAGAGCGAATGATGGATAATTCCTATACACTTGTGGTTAAAAGACTGCCAAAAAAAATCAGGCAGTCACTGGAAATTCACTATGGTGCCCAAGCCATCTACCGGTAAGAAGTCAGTTTTTTGAAATTTCGTTATATCTTCACCCTGGTAATACTCGCCGCGATCTGGGGCTCTTCATTCATGTTTGCCCGAATCTCTGTCACTGAATTTGGGGCTATACCATTAAGTGCAGCGCGCTCTTCAATTGCAGCCCTGACTCTCATCCCCATTATGTTGTGGTCAGGACAATGGTCATATTTCAGAGATCAGTGGAAACATTTTGTTGTGCTTGGGCTGATCAGCACCGCCCTGCCCTTTACCTTTATAACCCTGGCCACCCAGTTTTCCACAGCAGGATTTGCCTCGATTCTCAATGCCATGACCCCCATACTCAGTGCCGGTATAGCCTGGGTGTGGCTTAAAGAGTACCTGTCACTACCCGCCGTCATTGGTATCTGGCTGAGTTTCGTTGGCGTACTGTTCATGATTACTGACACCCAATCTATTTCAACAGAGCTAATCATGCTGCCCATTTTGACTGGCCTGGCCGCTGCTTTCTTTTATGCGCTAACGGGTAACTATGCGCGAAAATACGTGAAATCTGCACCACCCATTGCCCAGGCTACAGGCTGCCAGATCTTTGCTGCCTTGTTTCTCATCCCTCCAGCCATTTTTCTCTGGCCGGAGAATTCCATCAGCACTGGTGGGTGGATCAATGCAGCAATACTGGGGGTGATGTGTACCAGCCTGGCTTTTATCCTGTATTTTTATCTGCTGAAAAATATAGGCGTTGCCAGAACGGTGATCGTCACTTACATGATTCCTGTCTTTGGAATGTTGTGGGGATACCTGTTTCTTGATGAAGTGATAACGCTTAACATGTACGCAAGTGCCGGACTTATTTTGACCGGTATTGCACTGACTACTGGACTCATTAAAAAAAGCAAACAGGCACAGTTATGAAAATCAGTTTTCTGGCTTCCCATGGCGGCTCTTCCGCCCAAGCTATCATTCAGGCCATCACAGGAGGCAAGCTGGATGCCGAACCTGGCATCCTGATTACCAACAATCTGGATTCCAATATTTATACCTGGTGCAAGGCAATACAATTTCCCGTATTTCATGTCTCTTCCAAAACGCATCCTGATCCAATCGACGAAGATCTAGCCATACTGGCACTCCTGCAGGAAGCAGAAACAGATATTGTGGTCTGCTCGGGTTATATGAAAATAATTGGGCTCGAAACACTGGCGGGATTTGAAAACCGCATTCTGAATATTCACCCCGCCTTGCTACCCTTATACGGTGGGGTAGGCATGTATGGCGACAAAGTACATGCCGCTGTCCTTGCAGCCGGGGACGCTGAATCTGGTGCAACGGTGCATATCGTGACGGAGCACTACGATGAAGGCCCGGTGATAGCTCAATCCCATGTGGATGTGTTACCTGACGATACAGTGGATGCCTTGCGGCAGCGTGTGCAGGAAACAGAGCCTGGTCTTTATATTGATTGCCTGAAAAGCTTTTTGATAGGGTTTTGAAAGTACTTTGAAAGACTTCTAATCTCAAGAAATTTCACTGTGGACTTAGTCTTGCAGCTAGTTTGTTAAATCTTCCTTTCCAACCAGCCGTAATTCGCCATCCAGATGCACATCACTTTGAGGGTAGGAGATAACAATTTCCGCCTCATTAAACAATTCTTCTATTTTGAAACGAATATCAGATTTAATAACACGCATATCTCGCTCGCCAACTGCTTCAATCCAGAAATAAATATCAAAAATCAGCGCGCTATCGGCAAAGTCCTCAAATAAAACTAAGGGTGCAGGGTCCTTCAATGCATCCGGATGCTCAACTGTTGCTTGCAAAATAAGATCAGACACCTTTTTGACCGGCGAGCCATAGGCAACACCCACTCGCACAATACAGCGCGCCCTTTTATCTATCAAAGTCCAGTTAACCACTGTATTTTCGAGCAACTGGCTGTTAGGCACTAACAAGTGAACACCATCCACTCGCCGGATTCGCGTAGATCGGGTATTGATGGTTTCAACAGTCCCTTTCACATCGCCGATCTCGAGGAAGTCGCCAATACGGATAGGACGTTCCCACATCAGTATCCAGCCGGAAATAAAATTATTGATGATGTTCTGTGCACCAAAACCTACACCAATGGCTATCGCGCCGGAAACAAAAGCAAAGGCCCCGAGTGGTACCTGCAATAAATCCAAAACAATCATGACTACAATTATCAGAACAGCAATGACATAAATGCGCTGGATCAGCAGAATCATGTCCGGCAGAATTCCTATAGCTTGCAGACGTCTGGTCAGAAAAGCATGGGACTTTCGGAAGAAAACCCAAGCGATAAGAATTATCACTGGAAATAGCAACAACTGAGCTAGAGTGTACGTTTGTTCGTTATAGGTGAACAGTTGCGTTTCCAGAATAATAAGCAGGTTTTCCATTGAGACCTCAATACGGATATTTCATGAAATCATAGAGGGGCGTAACCAAATTTACAATAAATGAATCACACAGGGATTTGGGCGCAATTTATTTCATGCTCCGTGCTATAAATGGCATAATCTTTTCACGGTATCACTATTATTTTTTCCTATGACTATTCAAATCCTCACACACGCCGACTGTCTTACCCATGAACCTGGCGCGGGTCATCCAGAAAACCCTGAACGCCTTGCAAATATCCTGAGCACACTGCATAACTCAGCACTTAACACTTCGCTGTCTTTCCATGACGCACCACTGGGCACCGATGCACAAATTCTTCTAGCCCATGAAGCAAGTCACCTTGAAATAATAAGAGAAACCGCACCCGATGAAGGCGAAGCGGCACTGGATGCCGATACGCGCATGTCACCGGGTTCATTGAATGCGACACTAAGAGCCGTGGGCGCAGCCTGCCAGGGAGTGGAAAACCTGATGACTGAAAACGCAGGGGCAGTGTTTTGTGCAACACGCCCACCCGGTCATCATGCTACTCCCACCCATGCTATGGGGTTTTGCCTCTTCAACCATGTCGCCATTGCCGCACTCCACGCCCGTGAACAGTACAAACTTGAACGTATAGCCATCGTCGATTTCGATGTTCACCATGGCAATGGCACTCAAGACATCATGCAAGGCCGTGAAGGGTTGTTCTATATTTCCACGCATCAGAGCCCGCTCTATCCAAGCACAGGACTGGAAACAGAAAATATTAACAATAATATTCTCAATGTCCCTGTGCACGGCGGCACAGGTCATGCCACATATATTGAAATCTTTCAGGAAACCATTGTCCCTGTACTGCAGGCTTACCAACCGGAACTTATCCTGGTATCAGCAGGCTTTGATGCCCATAAGGAAGATCCTCTTGCAGGCATGGCCTTGACGGATGAAACCTACAAATGGCTGGGCACAACACTGCAAGGCCTGGCCAATGATCACTGCGATGGAAAGTTGCTGTCGGTGTTGGAAGGCGGTTATAACCTGTCAGTACTACCGGGAAGTGTTATAGCGTATCTGGAAGGAAGCCTGAAAGCCCGCTCTTAATTAAATGCTTACAACCAAGTGCTTAATCAACAACTTTTTCGAGTTCTGAAATCGCTTCTGTGATGTTATCCATCCGCCCTTCCAGAATAGCCTGGGCATCGTTAAGCCCACGATTGTAAAAGTACTTGCCTACTTCTTCCCCAAAGAAATCGAGCAGAAATTCGGCGTCAAACTGACCGATATCCTGATTCAGTTCCTTTTCAAACCAGGCCTGAATCTTTGCCACAATGGCTTCTTTTTCTTCACGGGTGAAATCTGCCATAACCGGATTCTTTATTTAACGGGGAATTCAAAATAGGTGTCGGGGTAAGGTTCATCTCGCAGAGTGAAATGCCACCACTCTTCTTCGAGCCCCATAAAATCATGCTTGCTCATCACTGTGCGCAGCAACATGCGGTTAGCGCGCTGTTCCTTGGTTACAGTGGTATCGCTGGGCCATGATTTCTGATCAAACAGATCAAATGGCGTTCTCATATCCAACTCGGTACCATTTTCATTGGAGATGATGGTGACATCTACTGTACTGCCACGGGAATGACTGGACTGTTTTACAAGAAAGCCTTTCGGAAAAAGTTCATCCTTTTCCACGTTGGGGTAATACTTCTGCTTCATGCGCTCATCGTCACTATCGCCAACCCAGCGCACAAAATAATCCACTGCTTGCTGAGGGCGATAACCGTCAAATACTTTCAGTGAAAAGTTACCGTACGATAAATCCAGTTGGACTTTCTTCAGGGCCATGGCCGCCTGCAAGGTCACAATCATGACGTTACTTTCATAGCCAGGGACTGGCTGGCCGACAAAGTTGTCATCGGAGTAATAGCGCAAGTCGAAGCGGATATTCGGAATCACTTCCGTCAGATAAATAAAATTATCCGGTACGACGCTATCGTGGGTAGTCGATGAATAGGTAAGCATGGACTGTCCAGCTCCAGTTTAAATTACAAATACCTTGGCCAAACTTAAAGCGGCGTTAGTCGAAGTACCTCTCCAGGAAAATGACGATCCAGATCATCATCGTCCTCAGAATCTGTGAGCACATACAATGCCCCGTCAATACCCTGGACAATATCCCGGACGCGTCTGTCATCATTAACCAACAGATGCTCTTCTTCCAGAACAGTCCGGCCTTCTTCACCGCCCATTTCCAGGCGGACAAGAAATTTACCCTGTGATGGGCTCATCGCTCCGATGAAGATATCTCCCTGCCAGTCAGGGAACATCTCACCGGTATACATCATCAGTCCGGACAGGGCCAGGGAAGGAAACCAGTAATATAGTGGCTGTTCAACGTGAGTGCGGGCAGAGGCTCCGATCTCGGTGCCATCATAATTCTTGCCATAGGTTACGAACGGCCATCCGTAATTATTGCCAGGAAGAATGCGGTTCAATTCATCGCCGCCCATGGGGCCGTGTTCAATTGTCCATAACTCGCCGGTTTCAGGATGAATCATGGCACCATCCGGGTCCCGGTGACCCCAGGAGAAAATTTCCTGCTGAACCAGGGAACGACCATAAAACGGGTTATCTTCCGGAATGGAGCCATCGGTATTGATACGCATCATTTTGCCAAGGAGAGTATTCAGTTTCTGGACTTCTTTTCTGTTCCCTCCCGCGCCCACGGTGGAAATATACAAAGTACCATCCGGGGCCGGCATGATACGCCGCGATGGCAACTCGGTTATTACCTCCACTTTCTCTACCCGTGAGTTATCAGTAGACAATTGTGCCCGGGCAATCTGATTCACCTGGAATGTTTCACCCTGCTCAGCCGCTCGCGCTCGCTCCTCTGCACTGGCGGGCCCACCAGACTCACCGGAAGGCGGCGCCGGATAGGCGATAAAGAACTGCCTTGACGAAGCAAAATCATTAGCCAGGGCAATATCCGCCAGGCCCCTGTCATTTACTGAACGCACCGATGGCATGCCTGGTATTGGATCGGACATGCCGGTCTCGGGACTGATTATTCTGAGTTCACCCCGGCCATCTGCTAACAGCAGGTTGCCATCGGGAAGGACTTCCAGGGAGCGTGGTTTGACCAAACCGGTGGCCAACACTTCCACCTGGTAAGAAGAAGCTATCTCCGGTGCAGGTGCACCGGTTTGCCCTTCATAGGCTGGTGTTGGCGGGTTGACAAAAGGATCCACTGCGACAGCGGCAAAGATTGCGGGTGACAGGACAATCGTCAGAAAAACAAAAAGATGTTTGAACATATTCATTGGTCTACCTTTTCTTTTCTATAAGTTAATCAACAGTGTTTCTATTCACGAGGCGGAAATCCTTCAAAGGTGGGGACACCTTCGGGGATATGGTGAAAGGCCTGCGCTTCTCCGATCCAGATAACATGATCAGGTTTGTCGTACACAGACGGGTCATCCAATGTGCCCACTTTAACAATGGCAATTCCTGCAGCAGCGGGCGCCCAGGTCAACATGTGTGTTCCGCAATCAGCGCAAAAATCACGTGATACTGGATTCTCCAGATCATCCCTTTTATATTTTTTGGGCTCCCCTTTAGTATAAGAAAACATGGGCTCGGGCACGCCAACGACTATGTTGGGATTTCCCCCGCTGATGTACTGACACTCGCGACAACAGCACTCCCCTTTGAACGCAATATCGCCGTCTATGGCGTAACGTACATTCCCGCAATAACAACCACCTTCAAGTTTCATTTATAGTTAACCCTCATGAAAAAAAAATTATAAATATTTTTAGTCCCAACTTTAATCAAGAACAAAAGATCCGTTGCTCATTCCGTTATACGTTGCAGTATTTAACCATTCGTAAGATGCCTCGTATAACTGCTGCGCATCCCTTTCCCACATGGCATTGTGGGATGAGCAGGCCATTTCCAGATAAAATTTTTGACCACCGTAATCTGCATAGAGGTTTTGTACTATTTGCGGGGCAATCTGGGCATCTTGAGTTCCAGCTACCATCAACAAAGGCGCTGCCGTGTTGGCAACCACTTCAGCACCCCAGCCAAAGGTAATTGCCCTTGGCGCCCGGCGTACTCCACTGCCCCAGGTAGTACCCACAGGATCTGACGCCAGCATCTCTGACCAGACCGCTTCACTTACAGCCGGATCATATTGATCATCGCAACCTACCTGGCGATTCCAGTTATTTACAAAATCGTCACTGTCCTGTTTGGTTAAGGCGGCGCCACTGAAGTCAGCCTCGGCCTGCGTAGACGCAACATTGCTCCTGTACGCCGGGGCCAGCATCACCATATTGCCCACCTTGTCGGGATGCATAGCGGCATAACCACCCGAACGCGGTCCGCCCTGAGACCAGCCCACCAGATGTACTTTTTCCACGCCACGCAATTCACGTAAATAATTCACCACACCATCAATATCATTCCAGTCAGAGGCCATGGACGTGGTAGCAAAAGCATAGCTTGGCAGACAGGCGTCCCCGAACAGCGCTTCTTGCTGCTCAGCCGTCAGATTACACCTGTCATTCATGACCAATGGACGTGTGGAGCGGCCATAACCTGTCATGTCCATGGAAAAAGCATCCATGCCCCGCTCTGCCAGATAGGCCATCCAGCTATAACCGGGAACAGGCACATCAAAGGCGACTTCCGCCGGCGTTCCAGCACCGTGGATAAACAGGACTACCTGCCCTTCCAGGTCATTGCTGTTCCTGACATTCTCGAGCACTCTTTCGCGCACATAGATATTGGACACTGAACCGGTCATGGAAGGCACCCGGGAAACGACCGATACGTAATGCTCTTCCAGAAGAATGTCTGAATCATTGCCAGTTATTACAGCTTCCGGGGTGCAGGAAGCCAGAAAAATTGGTAAGAGCAGGATGATAAATGTGTTGTATTTCAATGACATAAACTTATTCCCTTCTTGCAGGATGGAGTGAGTATGAATCAGCCCGGGATACAGAGACTATGACAGACCGGCTACTTGTTCAAGCCGGCAAAGCCTAAATTGACTATTGTGGTAGCGGGAGGAATAATCAGGCAAAACAATGACCAACTTTTCAGAGGAAATTTTGATGGCCGATGCAAGCAAACCTAACAACAAGAATAACGACATCACCGACAATAACCGTCGCAAGGTGCTGAAAAACAGTGTCGCCGTTGGTGGCATGGCCGCATCGGCGAGCATGCCTTTTTGGTCCAAGCTGGCCATGGGTGCCTCTGAAACCCTGGTTCCTTTTACCGATATGCCGGAAGGTTATACTGTACCCCCTGTCGCACCTGGCGGCATCCACTATCTGGACACCTCCAAAATTGACGGCTTTTATACGCCCAATGATGATTTCTATATCATCCAGCATTACAACCAGCCACAGATTCCAGAAAACGAATTTCGTCTCAACCTCACCGGCCTGGTTAACAAAACGTTGTCTTTGTCTCTGGATGATCTACGTAGCCACCAGAAATTTGAAATTGATGCCGGCTTTGAATGCGGCGGCAACAGCACACGGCTATATCAGGGATTGATAGGTAACGCTCACTGGGGTGGTGTACGTCTGGTAGACCTTCTGGAAGAAGCTGGCCTTGATCGAGATGGCGTCGAAGTAGTGTTTTATGGCGCCGACAAGGGTATGGAACGAACACGCAGCGACGTGGATTTTGATGTGGAACAGTCCTTTGGCCGCAGCATGCATATCGATGATGCTGAAAACCCCGACATCATTCTGGCCTATGAAATGAATGGTGAACCCTTGCCGCTTTTCCATGGCGCTCCGCTTCGCCTGGTAGTCCCTGGATGGTACGGCGTTGCCAATGTGAAATGGCTGACCCAGATCCATGTCCAGGACAGCCGTTACATGGGCCGCTTCATGGGCCGTGACTATGTCACACTGAGCAAACGTGACATCGGTGGCGAAGAGCGTTGGGAAGAACGCTCGGTAACCAGGACACAACTGAAATCTTCGATCATTCGCGTTACCGAAAATGGCAACAATCACAACATCATGGGCTTTGTACTCAATGATGGCACGCCACTGCGTAGCGTGGAAGTCAGCATTGATGGTGGCGCCTGGCAACAGGCTGAAATGGACTCGGAAAATTCCAAGTATTCCTGGAAACTATTCAACTACACCTGGCGTGGCGCTTCATCAGGTGAACACACTATTGTGTCACGGGTTACTGACGTAACAGGGCAGGTGCAGGCGACGCAGGACGAGATGCCGGAGAAACCGACACGCTGGGAGAATTATGCACAGTTCCCTAGAACTGTGATGATTGGCTAGTGTAAATCTAGTTGATTAACCAACAATAAAAAAGCCCGCATCAAGCGGGCTTTTTTATTGTTATTAAATATTGAGATTTTAATGTAGTCGAGCCTGCAATATATTAATCAAGGCTTCCGCATGGTCAGCAGCCTCTTGTCCTCTTGCCGTCAGATAACCGCCGTCATTCAGAGTAATAATTCCCATCTCATGTAGACGTTTTGCCGCTGCAATTTTTCCGGCATCAGCATCTTTATGAACTTTTAGTCCTTCCAGAGGGTTGCGAGGATCAAACATTAAAAGTAATGCGATTTCCTGTAAAAGCTGTGGATTTAGAGACATAGTAATTGGTACCAATATTTTCTAGTGAAACTTCTTAATAGTTTTAGGCCCTGTTTGGCCGCTTTTGGCCAAAATATGACGTTAGACTTTTCAGTCTAAAACAGGATCAGACAACATGATCACAATACTGCAGAACACTCTGTCGGGTCCCATCCACGCCTGTTAGGCAACTGTTTCAAATCCGTGGTGACTATCAACGGCCTCGAAAAGTAAATCGGGTCATCCACATGGGTGGTGATGTTAATCCACATGTCGCCATTAGGCATCTCGTGTAAATCAATATATTCTGTCAGCGTGGTTTCGCTGGAGTAAGGGGCACCATTTTTTCTGATATAGCCGCCGCTTAAATTGGTGGTCACCACTTTCAGGCTTCCGCCACTTCCTCTGGGTGCCATTAACCACTCTGCTTTTGAATAGCCTTGTAACGAAGCTGCCCCCGGTGCGGCATTGTCAAAATGTAACAATCTGCTCTGGGTTCCGTAATCACTGTCGATACGCAACGTGTTGGCATCTTCCCAGGTGATTTGAAACCTGCCCGGCAACCGCATTAGAGCCGGGGCACCATAGCCCAGGCACTGGCGTCCTGAGGCTTCGTCACTTGCTGGATCCCAGGTATTGCCGACCCGACGTCCTTCCGCACTCAACGTCAGCCCATCGAATATCCCTGCATCCGGTGTCACCATGCGGAATTTCCAGTCTTCGGTTACTACAGAAACCCAGTAACCGGTTACATCAATCGGTGATGCATCGCGGGCCGATTCTGTCTGGGCAGCCTGGGCCGACTGAAAAAGTACGGAAGTGAACAGGCTCGTTAGAAATATCAGAGCGCCGATCTTGCTTTTCAACTTTGCCATCTTATGTATCCTTTAATCCTCTACTTCAATCCACTACTTCGTCTGGATCCCGGCCCCAGCTCATGCCATCGCTTGGGCGTTCCAGTGTCAGCATCAGGGCACGAAATTCCCCTCTCACCCGTGAGGGTCTGACAGTGAGAATAATCTCATCACCTGTACGCAGGCTGTCCCGGGAAACACCCTGGCGATTCAGCGCACTGGGTGCGCTCCATTCCACTGCCCAGCGCTGCATGTTGCCATCGTCATCGGGTGCCTGTATGTGCACATAGGAATGAGGGCTACGCAGATCAAAACGCACCAGAGACCCATCCAGAGTGACGGTACTTTGTACATCATAAGTGGCGGCATAACTGTGGTGTCCCTGGACTGTTGGGACTAAAATTGAACTGACCAGCAGGGTCAGTAACAAAGTAAATGTCTTTTTCATGACTGGCTCCTGGCTGCACGCATGGCAGCAGATTGTGCTTTCTTTGTATTCATCTAATTATTCAATCAAGCTTTCATAAACAGCTGTGACAAACATCTCCGTGGTAAATACCCCGCTATCGGAACCATAGCGTGGGTCGAAATCCAGGGTAGGACGTGCCGCAATTACTTGTTCCAGAGACAAGTCCTCATCAATTAACACCTGAATACGGTCGCTAATAATCTGCACCATGTTGCGGTATGCCGCCACATCGGCCGTATCCGAAAGCCGACCCCGGCCAGGAATAATCCAGGTGCCGCCTTGACTGCGATATTCCGCAACGGCCAGATCGAGGATGTGGTTCAGACCCTTGATGACTCCCTGCACGCTGCCACCTCTTTCCCGGTAAATAGGTGGGTAACTGATGCTGGAATAGATATCCCCGGCATGGATGACTTCGGAATGTCTGAAGTACACGATAATGTCACCATCGGTCGTGGCATTGGGTTCATGGTAAGCAACTACCGCCTCGCCATTGAAATACGCCGTCAATTTAAATTGGTTGCTATAGAAAGATTCACCGGGCCAGGCCTCTGAAACTGCTGACCAGCGATCATCGTTCGGACCTGACATGGTGAGCAGAGCATTTTCATGAGAGATTATTTCTGCCCGACCTTCACGCCCATAACCTGAGGCGGCAATCGCTGCATTGCCGCCGGTATTGTGAGGCGCCGCACTGGTGTTGAATATATTGCGCAGGTTTCTTACTGGTGCTGGAGAGGCGATGACAGTATTTACATAAGGGCTGGTCCAGCCGGTTGGCGTACGTGGACAGTTCATGCCAAAGCAATCAAGGGGGCCGGGTTGAGAGGTCCGGTTGATCAGGTCTGTGAGGGTGGCCTGAATGTCGTTTGTCATATTGGCCGGGCCTGTATTGACCAGAATGGCGCCATCAGCCCCAACGGAGGCAGCAATATTACGCCCGTCTGCCATTATCATGGAGATGTTGCCCTGAATCGGCATCACATGGATCTCACCATCACGTAACCCCTGGCGCTGTATCTTGTCATCGGCAGTAATTTCATTGTCGGAAGACGGCACATTCAGGTCCTCGACCTCTTCTTCTCCGGCCATCACCTTGCGATATTCCGGGTAGATGGTTTTCACCCCGCCGCGAATTGCGTCATAGGGAATCCATGGTTCATTAGGTAACCATCCATTAATAAATAGCTCGCGGTCTGGCAAAAGATGAGGCACAAAATGAGGATTCATACCACCGGACTCGGCAAAGGTGCCGGCATTACAGGTTTCAAAATTGACGCGACTGGACGGATCATAGATATAAGTAGTGGACTGTACATAAGGCTCGTCCATGTACACAGGATCATCGGTGACTTGCACAATAGTTAACAGGTTATCGTGGCGAGTCAGGTATTCAGTCATGGTGAGCATATCTGAAGTCTGTGGTCCGCCGCGTTTCAAAAATCCGTCTTTTAAATGGGTAGTGTTTACCACCAGTGTATTGCCTTCCCAATGGCCAGTGGAAAACCCGGTCCAGCTGTGAGGCGCCCAGGCCGGCGGATGGGCACGGCCATCAAGGAAGATTGGACGATCCAGGGAGCGCCACAGTTGTAAGTGTACAGCGCGGATACTGCGGTCCAGTGGATCGAGTTCATTCAGCAAGCGGGCGCCGCCTAAACCGCGCCATTGGTGAGGAGCTGAATGGGGCCGACACTGAAATTCTGTCATACCCAGAATGGATTCGGCCGTGGTGTCAGAGCGCATACGACCGGCCTCATTAAAAGGCACGCCAAGGTAATCATCGGGGTTGGGTTGCAGACCGCCGACGGCACCCTGGTCTTCATAACCAATGAGTACCCATTCACCTGCAAGATCAGGTGGCGAGGCTGTGCGACCAATCATTATCTGGGCAGATACCGGCAGAGCACATAAAAAAAGAAATATCCAAGACAGTACGAACCTGTAGTTTCGGCGCATAATCTTTCCCTATCAATACTGCAGTCAATTATTCTTGTTGTTTGGTTTTTTTCAGAATAATCGCCCTGTGATGCCACGTCCAGCCCCCATTTACTATCTACCCCATGGCGGTGATCCCTTGCCGTTATTGGGTACTGACAAGTGAACTCGCAATTTTCATAATCATTCAATGATCATGACTAAAATCTGAACGTGTAGTTTAACTTCAAGGAGATATCTGAATTAGTCGATACAAAAGTATTATCTTTATCCAAATCTATCAGGCCATAGTTAAATACTAAAAATACCTGTCTACCTGCCTCAGGGATCCAGTGAAGGCGGGTATTGATGCCCAAAGCTTCAGATACGTTGTCGTACTGGATTAAATTGGTCAAGGACAAGGTGGAAGAAAATGATACCTGTGTATTGATGGTTACCTGCCGAACAGTAAAATCGCCCTCTGGCAAATGTATTTCATTCTCTGTGTAATTTAATCCAAAACTTAAGTTTCGGTTGGGTCGATAGGTAGTACTTGCAGTTCTTTGAAACCGAGTGCCGGAA
>JAQWPL010000021.1 GCA_029245395.1 Gammaproteobacteria bacterium | reverse complement strand
AGGTTATTAAGCAGCAGACCCTGCAACGCAAGAAGGAGGAAAATCTTATGACTTGTTCAGCTCAGTAACTGAAAGCTATACTGCAAATGTCTCCTCTAGCTGTTGAGGCGATTGGTCCCAAATCATCTGACGACTTACACTCAAACAACAGGTTTCAAGTTATAACTAATTCTTTTCAACATATTGATTTATATAGAATATATTTACTATCTATGCCAGTTTCATCATCGGATTAATCGCATGCACCACCACCCCTTCAATCAGCAGGTCCATCTCATCATCCAGTGCGATGGAGGGATAGCTGGGGTTGGCGGCGCGCAGCAGTCGGTGTTCGATATCGAGGATCTTGCAGGTAAGCTCGCCATTGATGGCGGCAATCACCACGTGACCGCTTTTCGGGGTGATGGATTTGTCGACGATCAGCAGTGCGCCGTCCAGGATGCCGGCCCGAGTCATAGAGTCGCCGGAAGCGCGGGCCAGGAAGGTGGCGCTGGGGTGTTTGACCAGGTACTCGTTCAGATCCAGGCCGGATTCAATGTAGTCATCGGCGGGCGAGGGAAAACCGGCAGGAACGCTGGTGCCGAAAAAGGGCAGTGGCAAGGACTCGCTGGGGCTGATGCGGGAGATTTTCATATTGGGTCAAAGGGTAATGTAGTTATGGGTAAGTCACAAGTCACAAGTCACTAGCCACAAGCCACAAGTAGGGGCCACCCGTTACCCAGCTTCAATATCTTCAACGACAATCTGGAAGGCAGTGGTTCCTTGCAGATCAACTCTGCGCTTACACTGGTTGCCAGTGTACTTCTAGAAACCGACACAACGCGCGATGAAACTATTATCACCAGCAGTCCCGGCGGTATTGCCCTTGAAGAAATGACAACTGGCGCCTTGTCAGGACTTAAATGGGGAGGCGGATACAGCGCAGACATAGTGCTGCTTAATCCCCATGATGAAAGTATTAGCGGGGAGCTGACATTTTTTGATCCCGATGGTGAGGCCGTTGAAATTACGGGTGCTGACAGTCCAGCCGTGGTTTACCAGATTGCTCCGGGCGGACATTTCCTGTTGCGTCAGAGTGCATCATCCATTTGGCCCCGGCAGATCTATGCGGTAGTAGAAAGTGATGATCCAATGCCCTCGGGTGGGGGTATTCTCAGCCTGAGGAATGAAACTTTACTGGTTTCCCAGACCATGATTCCTCTGCGTGCTACGACTCACTATGCCTGGGTACCGGCTGACACTCTACCATCACTCATCCGGCATGGAAAATCCCGGCAGACTTTCAGTATTGCCAACCCGACGCGCTCGCCAGCAACGCTGCGCTTCACATTATTTAATAGTGTCGGCGCAGAACAGGGACGCTTTGAACAAGTGTTACCGCGATACCGGGAGCAGGAATTTTCTCTTGCTGATATGTTTAATGTGCAGGAATTTCAAGGCGTAATAAGATTGTGGAGTGATGCAGAAATCTCCCTGAATGCCAGTCGCGTAACCGAATCCCTACGTCGTGAACCGGTGCTCAGTCATATCGGCTACACGACACAGGAAGCTGTTGCTGGTAAGGGCCAGCTTGTAATGCCGGGGATTTATAACGGCGCAGGCCTTGCTACTGAAATTATTTTTGTGAATCCAGGGGAAACATCACTGGATGCGACCTGGCGCTTCTACTCACCCGAGGGGGAAGCGAAGGAAATTACTTTGAGATAACGGGATACAAGAGGCAAGAGACAAGAGACAAGGAAAAAAGGGCGCACGCAGTGCGCCCGACAGAATAAAGCCTTACAGGTTTTTTAGAATGTCGTCGATGCTGGCTTTGGCATCGCCAAACAGCATCCTGGTGTTGTCTTTGTAGAACAGCGGATTGTCGACTCCGGCATAACCTGAGGCCATGGAACGTTTCAGTACCACAGTGGTTTTGCCCACCCAGGGCTCCAGCACTGGCATACCGGCAATAGGGCTGTCAGGCTCATCCAGTGCGGCGGGATTTACAATATCATTAGCGCCAATGACGATGGAGACATCCACATTGGGGAAATCGTCGTTGATTTCATCCATTTCAAAGACAATGTCATAGGGGACTCGGGCTTCCGCTAACAGCACATTCATGTGTCCTGGCATGCGTCCAGCCACTGGATGGATGCCAAAACCTACCTCTATACCAGCTTCCCTTAATTTTCTGCTCATTTCAAAGACCGAATGCTGAGCCTGAGCGACAGCCATTCCGTAGCCAGGAAGAATCATGACCTTTTTAGAGGCCAAAAGCATATGTGCTACTGATTCAGCATCGATAGGCTGTACATCATCCGCACTACCTGATGGACCGGCAGTAGCGTTGCCACTTGTTGTACCAAAGCCACCGGCAATCACTGAGAAAAATTTTCGGTTCATGGCCCGACACATGATGTAACTGAGAATGGCACCTGAAGAACCTACCAATGCACCTATTACGATCAGCAGGTCATTACTGAGCATGAATCCAGTTGCAGCAGCTGCCCAACCAGAATAAGAGTTGAGCATGGACACTACCACGGGCATATCAGCACCACCGATGGCCAAGACCATATGGATACCAAACAACAGGGAGATGGCTGTCATGATCATCAATGCATTCATGCCAGCGCCGGCTTGTGCTTCACTAATGAATGCCATAAGGAACCAGATAGTGCCAAGCAGCAAGATCAGATTCAGGAAATGTCGTCCCGGCAGGAGTACGGGGGAGCCGCTGACTTTCCCGCTGAGTTTAAGATAAGCAACAATGGAGCCGGAAAAAGTCAGAGCACCTATCAGGACGCCCAGGTAGATTTCCACGTTGTGTATGGTTTGATCGACACCAGTAAAGGCAACACTGTGATCAAGAAAAGTACCAAATCCTACAATAACTGCTGCCAAGCCCACCAGGCTATGAAGAATAGCGACCAATTCGGGCATCATGGTCATTTCGACCTTTTTTGCCAGCAGCAGACCAACACCACCACCAACAATGATGCAGCCTAGCATCAGGGCATAGTTTTCGGTAACGATGCCAACAATGGTAGCCAGCAGAGCAATGGCCATGCCGGTCATGCCAAAATAATTGCCGCGCCGGGCTGTTTCCTGGTTACTGAGGCCGCCAAGGGCCAGAATAAACAGGATACTGGCGCCCAGATAGGCCATTGTTATAATTCCGTCAGACATCATCGATTCCTTTTACTTCCGATTATTTCCAGAGCTATTTTCTAAACATCTCGAGCATTCGCTGGGTGACAGCAAAGCCGCCGACGATGTTTACGCTGGTAATTAGTATGGCAAAGGCCGCCAGGTATTTATTCAGATTATCCGGAGATGAAATCTGTAACAGGGCGCCGATGATAATAATGCTGCTAATGGCATTGGTGACGCTCATCAATGGAGTATGCAGTGATGGGGACACATTCCAGATCACCATATAGCCAATAAAGCATGACAAAACGAATACAGTAAAGTGGGACATGAAATCCGGCGGTGCTACAGAACCCAGCGCAAGCAACAACAATCCCGCTACGCCAAAAAAGAGCAATTGTTTCAGTGGGCTGTCTTTTGCCGCTTCGGTTACCTGAATTGTTTGGGCGGTTTCTTCTTTCTTTTCCGGCACCGCATACAGGCGTGGAGCCGGAGGAGGCCAGGTGATTTCACCTTTATTCACCACAGTGGCGCCACGAATTACCTCATCCTCCATATCCACAACCAACTGACCATCCTTTTCAGGTGTCATGTCGGTCAACAGATGGAGCAGGTTTGTGGCATACAATTGGCTGGATTGGGCAGCCAGACGTGAAGGCAGATCGGTATACCCAATCAATGTAACGCCGTGTTTAATGACAATTTTGTTCGCTTCGGTGAGTTTGCAGTTGCCACCCATTTCTGCCGCCAGATCGACAATGACACTGCCGTCTCTCATGGTTTCCACCATGGCTTCAGTCCATAATTCCGGGGCTGGCTTGCCGGGGATGAGTGCTGTGGTGATGACGATATCCACTTCCATGGCCTGCTTTGCAAACAGTTCCATTTCTTTTTTAATGAATTCCTCGCTCATGGTTTTGGCATAGCCACCTTCGCCGCTGCCGTCTTCCTCGAACTCCAGCATCAGGAATTCCGCATCCATGCTTTCTACCTGCTCTTTTACTTCAGGGCGGGTATCAAAGGCGCGGACGATGGCGCCCATGCTTTTCGCTGCGCCGATGGCAGCAAGGCCGGCCACGCCGCCGCCAATAACGAGTACTTTGGCAGGAGGCACTTTGCCTGCAGCGGTAATCTGCCCGGTAAAAAATCGGCCAAAATGCTGCGCAGCTTCTACCACTGCCCGGTATCCGGCGATATTGGCCATAGAACTCAGGGCGTCCATCTTCTGGGCGCGGGAAATGCGGGGAATACTGTCCATGGCAAGCGCCGTGGCGCCGGTTTTTGACAGTGTTTCCAGTAACTCTGGATTAATGCCGGCAGCAACGAAGCTGATCAGGGTTTTATTGCTATCAAGTAAATCGGTTTCATGGACGCTTAGCTCTGTATTGGCTTCTGGCGCACGAACTTTCATGATGATATCGGCTTTTTCCCACAACTCCTTTGCGCTGGAGACTATGGAAACGCCAGTTTCCCGGTAGGTGTCATCTGAAAAATTGGCTGCGACTCCGGCACCGCTTTCCAGAGCGACTTCGTAGCCAAGAGCACGAAGCTTTTCAGCAGTTTCGGGCGTTGTGGCGACACGTTTTTCGCCGGGATGTATTTCTTTGGGTATGCCGATGAGCATAATCTGACCTTATTCCAATGAGCTTTTTTACTGGGGCGCAAGTAAACACTGTTTAGCGTAGTTTTTCAAATTAAGTTGGCGTGTTATCTGCTTTTACTCTTCTCTTGGTATACTTGATAATGTAGCTTTCTTATAAATAGAGTTATTCGCCAGGACTAAAAATGACCAATACTCCCCTCACACCAGAATCAGCAACGGATATCACTGCCATCACGCAATTGGTCGTCCGGGAAAGGGAGAGTCGGGACCTGTGCCTGTGGAACAGGATGGCAGAGTGTTTCCATGAAGACTCTCATGTCGATATCAGCTGGTTCCAGGGCAGCGGAAAAGAATTTGTGCAAGCCTCAAAAGGCATGTTCGAGCGGGGCATGCGTGCCAAGCATCGGCTCGGGCCTGTACTGGTCACGCTAAACGGTGATAAAGCAGTGGCTACACTCAGTGGAATTATCGATGTTCCCGAAGAAATTGACGGTGTGGAAATGACTCTTTCCGCTCATTGCCTGATGATATATCGCGCTGAGAAACGCGGCGGTGCATGGGGATTGATCAGTTTTGGCGCCATCTATCGAAGAGATGAGTTTATCCCTGCCATCCCGGGTGTAGTGGCTGATATTTCTCCTGAAAAACTGAAGCAATTCCGTCCTTCTTACCGCAATTTATCCTATTGTTTGGAATTGGCAGGCTTTGAGGTAAACAATGAGCTGCCCGGAGAGGACAGGCCGGAAACAGTGGCGGCCATCATGGAGGAAGTCTTTGGCTGGGCAGGATTGCCCGTTCCGGATTAGCCTGTGAAAGAACAACCTGTTGTCTGGCTTGAGTTGAGTCAGTCTGAACTGGATGCCTCCTACGACCAGTCTGTGTATGCACCGAACATGACAGAGGTGCTGGGCAGACTGAGTAAGAAAAGCAGAGAAACCAGAGACAACCTGAGTGAGCCATTGCGCTGCCAGTATGGTGACAAGGCCATCGAGGCCATGGATATATACGCCTGCGGACAGGCCCGGAAACCGATACTGGTTTTTGTCCATGGTGGGTCATGGCAGGTGGGTAGCGCAGAAGACAACGCCTTTGCAGCACAAATGGCAGTCAATGCCGGTATACATTTTGTCGTACCGGATTTTTCCCCCGTAGATGATTTTAATGGCGACCTTGAAGGTATGATCGCTCAACTTCAGCAGGCTGTTGTCTGGCTGTATCAACATGCCGAAGAGTTCGGCGGCGATCCTGAGCAACTATTTCTTTGTGGATTCTCATCCGGCGCTCACCTTGCAGGTGTACTGTTGACTCGGGACTGGATTGACTTGGGTTTACCTAAGGAGATTTTCAAAGGTGCTCTTTTATGCAGTGGCATGTACGATCTGTTCCCGGTATCACTATCCTTCCGTAAAGAATTTCTTTCCTTGAATGCGGACTCGATTACACGGTTAAGCCCACAAGCAAATACAGATAAAATTTCTATGCCTTTGCTAGTAGCTTATGGCACTAATGAAAGTCCTGAATTTCAGAGACAAGGGAAGGACTTTATTGAAGCGCTGGAATCAGCAGATAATTCAGTTCAGACACTGATTGGTATGGGGCTCAATCATTTTGAAATCATCGAAACCCTGGCTGACCCTGAGGGTTTATTGGGCCAGCCTCTTCTATCTCTGATCCAACAGAGCAGCGCTTAAGCTTCGTGTACTCCCCGGGATTTTTTCCACCAGGAAAACACCAACCACGCACAGCTTAACCATACGCCGATGGCCATGAAAAACAGCAGGTATTCCTGTGGGCAGCCCGCCTCCAGACAACTGAGATCCGTGTAGGGAAACAGACCAAGTGGCGTAAAAATATGGAAGAAAATGGCTCCCGACATCACGCCGATTCCAAGCGCCGCACCAAAATGCCTCGTTTTAGGAGTGAGTACCAGGATATTGGCGACCAGCTCCGCCAGACCAATGACTGCTCCGCCATATTCAGTAAACAATTCACCGATGATGCCAAGTCCAATGTCTGTCATCCACATGCCCACGGTGGAGAAAATATAGACGGTAATATCTGCAGGTTCGCCAAACCAGCCCGCGAATTTAAAGACCAGGGATTGCAGGAACACAAAGGCGATATAAATGGCCAGGATAAGGGGAATATGTTTTTTCAATAGGGACTCTCTTTTTTATTGTCGACTGGATTTTTCTGATTATTATTAAAGAGCCGCCGACATCACTATGTCGTTGATGCGCTGAAAACGTTCAATGTTAACCGCAGGGCCCATTACGCCAGCTGTCAGACAGGCAAAGGAAATATCCCATACGGGGTCCACCCAAATCAGTGTACTACCTGCACCGTAGTTACCAAAAGTCGCCGGGCTGGACAGGGTGCCGCCATAAATAGATGGGCAAACCGTCTCGCCGCGCAGGCCGAAACCGAGGCCAATATAAGCCGGGTAGGGCTCCCAGCCATGGTTGATAGCAATTTTTTTGTATAGCTCGTTAGGTTTGTCCCCGGTCCAGTTGGTGGTGGCCAGCTCGATCATGGCCGGTGACAAAATACGGTTGTCGTTCAGGTTGCCGCCCTGGCGGAACATTTCCGCAAAGCGAAATAAATCTGGCACTGTAGAGACGCCACCCACCCATGGCATTTCCGCATGTTCTTCCGCGAAAGCCCCCTGGGGACCCAGGTCGCTGCTACCCAGATGCTCCTGTGGGGGTTTGCCACGAAAGTCAGGAAAGATATGCCGATTTTTAAGATCCTTACGCACGCCAATAGAAGTGTCCTTCATTTCAAGTGGTGTCAGTACTTCTTCTTGCAATAATTGACGATAACTGCGGCCTTCAGGATCACAGCGACGCACCGCTTCGCCCAATAAGGCATGGTGAACCAGTGGTGAGTAATGCACGAGTTCACCTGGAGGCTGAAGTGGCTGAATGTTTGCGCATATAGCTTCGATGATGTCATCGAGTTTGTCGATGTACATGCCTTCCTTGGGAATCCAGACAGGCGGTAATCCTGAAGAATGGGTGAGCAAGTGGAAAAAATTGATCTTGTCACGGCCATGGCCTTCGAATTCAGGGATGATCTCTGTCACGCGGGTGGTCAAGGCAAACTGGCCAAGTTCAATAGCTCGAAAAGCCAGGGTGTTGGTAAAAGCTTTGGTCAGTGAAAACAGGGAAAAAACGGAGTCAGTCTGTAATGGCACCTTGTGTTTCTGGTCGCCCCAACCAATGGCTTCCAGCATACCGAGTTCCCCATAACGGGCGACAGCAATAACGGCACCGAAATATTTATCATCAGCAATGTCTTTTTCTATGACACATTTCAAGTGGGCCAAGCGATCCTTGTCGAGGCCGTTTGCGGAGTCACTCATAGGGATGTTGTCTCTAATTGTTCCTGGGCGGTCATTTCAGCGCAGATAAGACTAGCATAAAACAAGTACATAACTGATGGCTTGTTACAGGGTTCGAATGATGCAGGATCACAGACAGTAATACCCGGAATTACCGGGTATTGTGGGTAAAAGGGGCAGGGGTCGATCAGGGTGTATAGGGTTCCTGTGCAGACTCCAGGATGGCTCTTAAAGTGGCCACTTCGTCCGATTCAGGCAGGTTTTCCGGCATGGAACGAATATAGGCATAAATATTGCTCACAAGCTCATCATTCAGCACGTTGGCCGGATAATTCGGCATAGCTGTCGACGGTAAGAGCGGAGCGACATTTTGCCGTCCCCGTAGATAGGCACGGAATATCACTTCGTTCGTGAGAATCGCGCTGCCGGTATTGTTCAGGTCCTGGCGCCCATAACCGCTGTAGCCATGACAGCCGTAGCAGCCATGTTGATAAAAAAGCAGAGCGCCGTTTTCGGCATCGCCTGTGACCGGTCCCATTTGCTGTGCTGAAACAGTTACCGGAAGCAGGAAGGCCAGAATTACAAAAAGAGTTAGATTTTTCATGGGGGTCTCCTACCTTGGCTGTGTTACGACGTCGATCATGTAGGGCTCACCATTTTTCACTGATTCTACCCCCCGCTTCAGAGCGGCGGCGAGCAGAGTGGGATCCTCAATGGGTCCTTCACCTGCCATGCCGTAGGCTTCTGCCATCTTGGCGTAATCAATAAAGGGATCACGCAGAGTGGTACCGATATGGGCGCGGTCGGTGCCGCGTCCCCTGACACCGGCCAGATACTGAATAAACATCAGTTCCTGATGCCAGGCACGATTGTTATGCATGACAGTCAGCATGGGTAACTGATGATGGGCTGCACTCCATAAAACACCAGGGGTGTAGTTCATGTCCCCATCGGTCTGGACATTCACGACCATTCTGTTTCTACCGCGTGCAGCCAGGGCGGCACCGCCGCAGGCACCAGCGCCATAACCCATGCCAGCTGCGCCCTGGCCACCGAGGTAGCTGTAGGGTTTGTTATGGCTCCAGAGTTGGCGGTGATGGCCTCCGGAAAAATTGCTGGGAGAAGCCAGGCACCAGTCTTCATCTTTGATCAGCGGCCAGAGTTCAGCATAGATCCGGGCAGTACTTACGGGACTTAAGTCCCAGCCTTTCTTCTTCTCAGCAACGGCTTCTTTGAGGGCCGCGACATAGGCAGATTGATTGGCGCTGGCGTGGTTGGCTTTGCGGGCCTCTATTTTACTTTTCTGGTTGGCGCTTATCAGGCGCATGGCCTCGCCGGTAATCACCGGTATGCTGCCCTCAGCATCAATGGACATCACGGTACCGGGTCGCTGCCGCGGCGCACCACGGCCGGAAGCAGGTACATTTGTGCGCATGCCACCAAAGCCGACGCCCATATCGTCACGTGATTGTGTCAGTGATTCAACAGTCGGCCGGAACAGGGAGATATTTGGTGATTCGGATTCCAGGCCCAGGACAAAATCATTATTGGTATCAGCACCGGGTCCGCACAGGGGATGGCGCTGGGGAAAACTCATGGGGCCCTGGGTGGCACTGGTGCTGGTACTGGCACCAACCACTTCAGCCAGTTTTACCGCTGCCGCGACGCCTTCAGGTGTGCGTAACTGTCCGACATTGATTCTGGGGTTATTGGCATCCAGCAGGGACTGGGCAATATCCCGGGCGGTTGCCACATCAATACCGTCAATAACCGGCGGTTGGAAAGCCGGGACCACCATGTCTCTGGCTTCTTCCTTTTGTATTTCCATATCGATCACCACCAGAACCGGACCGGTGGGTGGTGTCATAGCCTGACGATAGGCCTCATGCAGGGCGTCCAGGCATTCCGGCAAGGTTTTTGGCTGGGCGTCCCACTTCGTGAAGGGGCGTACCATGGCTGCCATGTCATTGGCCGTGTGAGCCTGGATAAAACCATCATCCCGGCCGGCAATAAGTAACATGGGAGTACCGGAATAGAATGCCTGATAGATGGCCATGGCGGCATGCTGGATACCGATAGTGCCATGGAGCATGGCGCACATGGGCTTGCCTTCAGCCTTGCCATAGCCGTTGGCCATGTCTACCGAGGTTTCTTCATGCAGGCAGGTAATGAATTCCGGCATGTAGTTAGGGGGGCTGCCGTAGTTGGCAATAGATTCCTGGATGCCCTCAAAGCTTGACCCATTATTGGAGGCAACGAATTCAATGCCCATGTCTTTCAATGCCTGCACTATGAGGTCTGAACCTGGCCGCAGGACCGAGCGATCCGGTGAGGGCGCTGTGATCATGCCCGTATCCCGTTCGATTTGCTGGTAGGTAGGCGCTGAGAGTGTAGTCTCATAGGACGAAGGTGACTGCGCATTTGCAGCAGGAGTGACGGCTATAGCGGCGGCTCCAGCTGCAGCACCTTTCAGGAAACCGCGACGGCCGACTTTGGGTGATTCAGGGTTACTTTTGTCGTTGGATTTGTCCTCAGAGTTACTCATGTTGCCCCCGTTAAAGAGTTTTAATAATAGTTAACTATTTTGGCTGTTGCGGAACTTCAAATAATTGTGCCGATTAGCGCTTAATACTCTACCCAGATCGGGTTGTGGTCAAGAAAAGATAGGGAAAAAAAAGGAGATACCAGCTCTCACTTATGTACTTACTTGGTGCAAAACCAGGGTGACAGTCGGTGTACTGCCAAAGTTGGGGAAGAAACCAGCCTGTCATGGTGTTCCAGCAGTATTCACACTGCACAAGGGTCTTTGGGAAGAGGGTTTCTAAGAGTCATGGCAACCAAAATGTGATTTATGCCATATCTTCGGCCAGTATTTCAGAGGCGCTGCGTTTGTAGAATCGGATTGACCAGGTCAGGATAAGTGCAGAGATGGTTCCAAATACTATTGCGATAATCAGCATTGAGCGGTTGATGGCCATAGGGTCATTGAAGAGGTAGTCATTAAGCACGCCCACACTAATGGGACCGATAATATTATTGATCATGCCAACCACGAAAATATAGATGGCGATGGCCTGGCCGCGAAACTGGTTAGGCGTGATGTAGTTAACTGCCGCCGGTGCCAGTGCCACTGGCATACCGAAACAGGCAACGGCCGGACAAAGCAGGGCAAAGGCTACGTATGGATTCGGCATCATTGCTGCTGAGCCAGAAAATACCATGGCCCCCAAAACTGCCCAGATGGCGACCTTGATGTAGGCATGCTGCTGGCCTTTTTGTAGTAAGCGGTCGGCAATTACACCGCCCAGAATAATACCCAGCGTGCCCATGACCATGATGATACTGCCAAAGGTAAGACCTATTGTCGAAGTCTCCCAGCCGTGAATGCGATTGAACAAAGGCGTTGTCCAGGCAAAGAATCCAATGGCCATTGAGCCGGCAAGCCCAAAACCAAGGAACATGACGGCATAGGCTTTGAAATGTGTCATGAAAAAATCTTTGGTAGCACCGAGACCACTGTCCACATCCTTCCCGTCACTGGTCACCATGCCATGGCGAAAAGGTTCTTTCACTGTTTGCATGACAAGCACTAATAACAAACCTGGAATGCTCACTATAAGAAAAGTCATTTGCCAGGCACTGAGTTCTCCCAGTAAAGGCAACACAAGAGTGTCCCCTGCATTGGACACTATGCCAATGACCAGACCGCCAAGAATAAAAGACAGACCCACCCCGACGTAGACGGCCATAAAATATAAAGCGATAGGTTTGCCGCGTTTGTCTTTGGGAAAATAATCACTGATCATGGAAGTGGAAGAAGGAGTCAGAGCGGCTTCACCAATCCCGACACCTATTCGGGCAATGAATAAGTGAGTAAAGCCTTTTGCCAGCCCGCACATGGCGGTCATGATGCTCCACAGGAACATACCAACCACAATGATAACTTTTCGATTCTTTTTGTCTGCCAGTCTACCCAGTGGAATGCCGGCAAAAGTATAAAACACAGTAAAGGCAAAACCCTGCAGCAATCCTATCTGGGTATCACTGATCTCGAGGTCGGCTTTAATAGGTTCTACCAGCAGTGAAATAATCTGTCGATCAATAAAGGAAACCACAAAAGCAAGGAACAGAATGACGACCACGTACCAGGCATAAGTGGGGTTTGGATATTCCTCCTCAGAGTGTCTGTTGTTCATTGATCTTCCCAAAAACTGTAGTTATTGTTATTAAAATATTGCGAGCGAGTTTACTTAATAAAGCTAACAGCTACCAGCAGCCAGTAACCAGACTCAACCTTTATCTTTTATCCTTTATCCTTTATCTTTTATCTTCTTACAAACTACTTCAGTTATTACAGATTCCGGGTTATTTATGACAAGCGAAATTACTTCACAGGCAGAAGCTTCCCACCACGTTACCGCAAAAATAAAATACGTGGTCAAAGGCGAGCACACCATTTTTTATCCGGGCGACAGGGAAAAATCCTATTGGCCGGGAGAAATGCGTGATATGGAAATTAAGGATCTACATTCCTTGCCTGAAGCCGAGTTGCCCACGGTAAAAAAAAATGGTTTCGCTTTGCTTAGACATGACACACAAATGTCCGGCGATGATTATTTTGATGAGAAAAAAATAACCCAGATTTACTACCCGGAAATGTGTGAACTGGCAAAGCAGGTGAATGGTGCTACAAAATCCATCGCCTTTGGCCATGTGGCACGTAGCGATAAACCCGATGCTACACAACATTCACAGCCTTCCTATGCCGCCCATGTGGATTACGGACGCAAGACGATTGAGGAATATGCGTACAACATTCTTGGCGATGAAGCAGAAACCTGGCTAAAGAAACGAGTCGTACTGATGAATTTCTGGCGGCCTATCAAAGTCATACATCGAACGCCGCTGGCTCTGGTGGATGCGTCTACTGTTACCAAGAACGATTTAAATTTTGCCGAAGTCAGAGGGGGGTTGAATGATCCGAACAGGCCCCCGTTGTATGGTTGGAACCTGAGCTTTAATCCAGATCATCTTTGGTATTACGCCTTTGAAATGCAGCCGGAAGAAATTTT
Organism: Gammaproteobacteria bacterium; assembly: GCA_029245395.1. Classification (GTDB taxonomy): domain Bacteria; phylum Pseudomonadota; class Gammaproteobacteria; order Pseudomonadales; family Pseudohongiellaceae; genus Eutrophocola. The sequence continues at coordinate 21,746 of JAQWPL010000021.1, read as the reverse complement.
TGCCTTTAAGTTATACGATTCCAATGAAAGTGTGCCGCAGTATTCAGGCCATACTGCGATAGATTTGCCCTGGACCGATGAAAACACGCCGCCGAGGCACAGTATGGAAATCAGAACTATTTCCTTTATCGAGGAATAGGATTTATAAAGTCGGTAATACTGTTCGGTTTAGTTTTTGTTTGACCTCAAGCGGCAGCCTTCATTATCACTGATGATATAACCGGCTGACGGATCGGCAAAATGTGAGCCGATTACCAGGGTCTCAGAGTTGGCCAGGTCATCAACAAATTCCTGTCGTGTTTTTGCACCCTGTGACTGGTCCATATCAAAACGCACAATGCGTTGCGGTTCTTCCAGTTGTATAGGGCAATGCATCAAATCACCGGTAATAATCGCCTTTTCACCTTTGGATTCAATGTTGATACTGATATGACCCGGAGTATGACCAGGTGTTGGACGCAGGGTAATTTCGGGGCAGGGCTTGTGTTCGATTTCTATAAGGTCCACTAAACCGGCATCCAATACTGGTTGAACTGCGTCGGTCATGTGGTTGAGATCGTGATAGCCTTTTGTTTCTTCTAACATTTTCCAATGTTCGTATTCCTGCTTGCCAAACAGATAACGGGCGTTGGGGAAGGTAGGAGCCCATTCGCCATCCACTAGATGGGTGTTCCAGCCCACATGATCGAAGTGCAGGTGGGTACACAAGACGATATCTATTTCTCCACGATTGAAACCGGCGGCTGACAGGTCGTTCAGGAAGTCAGTTTGCATGTTAGTGAACACATCAAATTCGCGCTGGCGGTCAGCACCGATGCAGGTATCGAGCATGATCTGGTGATCAGGGGTACGCATGACAAAGCATTGGAAGCTGATAATCATTTTTCCATCATCAGTCGCCCAGTGAGGTTTCAACCAAGGGTACTTCTGTACATCTTCTGGCGCACCATCCGGCCAGAGCATACTGATGTCATCTTCCCAACCATTCACCTCGACGATGCGGGTGATTTCAACATCACCCACTTTCCATGTACAAATATTTTCTACTGCCATAACTTAACCCTTATTCAAATTCAGGAATGCTATTCAAAACTGAATATATCGACTTCATTCTCAGGACGCTGCATGCCTTCTTCATGATACTTCTCCCAAATTTCTGCCCATGGACGTCCAAACATATCGGGGATAAAGGCCTCATAGGTGTTGCCTGGGTTCATTGGCGTGGCGATTCCGTCTACAGCGAAAATTGTTTGTACGCATTCGATATAGGAGTAGGGGTCGCCTTCACTGAGACTGCTTACATAACGTAGATTGCGCACGATGCGCACTGGTTCAACCAGCGCTTCAGGATCATACAAAATAGCTTCATGGTTCAAGTGAGTGATATTGCCGTCTTCATCACGAACGGGTGTGTAAATCTCAACGGTTTGCATCTTATTGGAGAATTCAAACTGGGAGTGCGCCATCCAGTTCTGGATATTGGAGGTCCAACTGATAGCGACTTCACCATCCCAGAAACCTACTGATTCTCCATACCAGCGCGGCACGTCCTGGCCAAGGCGCGGAATGGTCCCTTCCAGATTGAATTCTCTGCCGAAATGCACTTCGGTAATGAAATTACGAGCCACACCGGCTTTGATTTCTAAAATATCCGGGGTCACGATGATGACGTGGTTTTGCATGATGGTTGATGCAAAATGCCAGCGACGCATAAACCCTTCCGGCCAGCAGTATTGAGAGGGCCATTGGGACTGACCACGGGCCTGGTGAAAAGCTTCCTGGGCTACTCTTTGCTGATAGTCCGGAGTTAATAGTGACAGAACAGTCGGTATCTGATTCACCATCATGGCGTACCAGGTACCCTGCAATCCGCCTGGGCCACCTTCATCCCAGAAATACCGACCGCTGATATCGCCGGGCACAGTCGCATAGGTGTGTTCAGTAGGACCACCTCGATCACTGGTCTCTTCCAGCAGAGCTTCGTAATGAGCCTGGGCTGTATCGAAGCCGTAGGGGCTGACCATGGACTCACGCGGATAATCCCGGTCGCAAAATCCCCAGGCGGCGGTTAAAGGTGGGTTGTCTCCCCCCATGTTTGGGCCGGGATAGGCGCCGCCCTGGGCTTCCAGGGCAAAGCCGGAGTTACAACGCCAGTAGCGCGGATCCATCCAGAGATCCTTGTCCAGATAAAAGTCTGTTGTAGTAAAAAGATCCACAGGCAAAGGAACAACCCCGTCCGGGACAGCACCGTTTTCAGCAGCCACTGCGCTAAAGCCAAAAAAATTGATCGGTCCCAGAATCTGATTGTCTCGGGCATCGGCAATGGGTGCACCACGGCCGAGACTATCAAAATCGATTTCCGGCATCATCTGGCTGAAAGCCATCTGGGAAGATAGGAGTAGGCTAGAAAGCAGTGCCAGATTGATCGTAAAATTCTTGAGACGCATAAGACTCCTCGTTAATACAGGTTGCGTGAGGCGGCTAAAGTTACCATAAAGAAAGCGGCCATCGGGTAAAAAAATGGTGATGGTTCAGGCCAACTCTGTGAGCGGATCAGGCGCCGCTTTACCCAGAATCATATCCGCTCCTTTTTCCGCAATAACTACCACGCTGGCGTTGGTATTTGCTGCAGGGACACGTGGGTAGATTGAAGCATCGATGACGCGCAGGTTTTCCAGGCCATGGACTTTCAGTTCATGGTTCACGACATCAGAATCGCTGTTGCCCATACGGCAGGATGAGCCCGGGTGATGCACAGTGATCAATGTTTCTCTGACATAGGCATCGAGCTCTGCATCGCTTTGAATAGTACTTCCAGGCACGCGTTCATCAGCCTGGTATTTACCAAAGCTGTTATGCAGTGTTACCTGTCGGGCCAGCTTCAGGCCACGGACCAGAGCATCTATATCTTCTTGCTCCTTGCCCAAAGCCAAGTCAATTAACGGTGCAGCAAGCGGGTCATTGTTAACTAAAGTCACTGTCCCTCGGCTCTTGGGATAAAGACAAACAGTGGCCACGGCATAGCCATGGTTGATGGGAATCGGAAAGGGTTTGATATTGCGTCGCGCCGGCTGAAACACCAGTTGCATGTCGGGACGGTCTGAGTCCGGTTGAGATTTTATATAGGCATTGGTTTCAAACAGATTGCTTGCCATGGGGCCGCCACGAAACAGGGCGTACTGGAGTAGTTGTACTATATCTCTGGGAAGCGCTTTCCATGAGATGGCGTATGAGGTGCTGTCTTTCATGTCCAGAGCTGTATAGGTCGATGGATGGTCATGAAGATTTTTACCCACTCCCGGTAAATGATGCACAACCGGAACACCGACGGCATTTAAATGCTCGCTGTCTCCCACACCTGAATTGAGCAGTATATGGGGAGAATGGTAAGCGCCCCCGGAAACAATAATTTCCTTGCCAGCGCCAAGACGATGTATTGCGCCATCCTGTCCCTGAATTTCGATTCCTGTGGCCTTCGTGCCTTCAAACAGCACACGGCGGGTACTTGTACTGGACATGACCGTCAGGTTTTTTCGATTCATTGCAGGACGTAGATAAGTACTTGCTGTGGAAACCCGTTTTCCTTTCCAGATAGAGCCCTGACGGTAGCCGTAGCCGTTTGGATGAGCCGTGTTGAAATCATTGCAATAAGGAAAGCCCAGGTCTTCCATGGCGGCGTTGAAGGATTTACAAAGCTTGTTGGGCTTGGGGATGAAACTGACTCCCATGGGGCCGCCGGTATAGTGGTAAGGAGAATTAGCCAACTCAGGATTGTGCTCTGAGCGCAGGAAATAGGGGAGCAAGTGAGCATAGTCCCAACCCGTATTGCCTTCAGTTGCCCAGTCGTCGTAATCCTTGCCATCGCCCCGGTAATACGCCATGCCGTTAATAGAACCTGACCCTCCGATAACACGGCCTCGTGGCAAAGGGATTTCTCTGTTATTCAATGCTGGCTGAGAAACCGTTTTTAATCCCCAGCTAAATTTCTTGCTCATGATGGCGCAGCCAACTGCCGCGGGTATGGAAATGAACGGATGTTTTTCCGAGCCACCGGCCTCAATAAGACAAACGGTATGCATTGGGTTTTCACTGAGTCGAGCTGCCAGGACACAGCCAGCTGTGCCAGCACCGACAATAATGAAATCAAAGGATTGTTGGAATGCTTGTGTAGTTTCTGTCATAGGGTTTCTGAAAGTTTTCTATGATGGTATCGTCTGTGCGCGCTCAGGCGCACCTCTAAATCAAGAAAGCGAATATAACAGATAGGTGCCGTTTTGGAACTTGACCTGACTTTAAATGCACGCGGTAATGACTTCTCGCTGAGTGGAATTTTTGAACCGGAATTTCAGCCAGTGGTGGATGCCTTTATTGAAAACTTCACTGTCGAGGACGAGATTGGTGCGGCGTGCAGTATTGTCCAGGAAGGTAAAACTGTAGTGGATATTTGGGGCGGCTGGCGCAACGGTGACATGAATGATCTCTGGGATGGCCCCAGCACGGTCTGCATGATGTCGGTAGCCAAGGGCATCACTGCTATCTGTTTTAATATGTTGATTGATCGTGGTCTGGTGAGTCCAGAAGACCCGGTCATCAAGTATTGGCCCGAATATGGAAACAATGGTAAAGAAAGCACTCTGATCAAGCATTTCCTTGATCACACGGCGGCAGTACCAGTGCTGACAACCAATCCGTTGTGGCAGGGCGCCATGTTTGACAGAGGGGCAATTATTCATGCACTCGAAGAACAAGAGCCGCTATGGAAGATCGGTACCAAAGCGGCATACCATGTGCATCATCAGGGCTTCTTGTTGGGCGAAGTGATGCGTCGTATCACTGGCATGACAGTTGGCCCTTTTTTACGCCAGGAAGTCGCTGGGCCTTTGAACGCGGAATATTATATTGGCGGTATGAACGAGGCAGAACAAAACCATGTGGCAGAAGTGATGCCAAACATGGATGCAAAATTATTTGCTGCCAAAGACGGAGCCGACCAGACTTCATTAAGAGCTTTGGCCTTCAAACAAAATCCCGATGAACCCTGGGCAGTAACCATGAACAAAAAAGAATGGCGAGAAGTGGAAGTGGCCAGCGGCAGTGGTCATGGCAATGCCCGTGGCGTAGCGCGTATTTATGGTTGTGTAACCAATGGCGAACTGGATGGCGTTTCCATCATGAGCAGGGACGGCCTGGAAGCCATGATTACCGAGCAGCATAACCAGACTGAGGGACTGCAAGAGCGCCCGTATCACCAGGCCCTTGGCGTTTTACTCAACACGCCTGAAGCGGTATACATGGGGCCGAATAGGCGTAGCTTCGGGCATCACGGAATCGGTGGTTCTATTGGGTTGGGCGATCCCGATGCGAAAATCGGTTTTTCGTATTGTTGCAATAAGATGCATGCTGTTGGCACGAATGGGCCAAGGGCGGCGGGATTGATTGATGCGCTTTATTCGATTGGATAAAGGGATACAGGGATACAGGGATAAAAGATAAAGCAGCTGACTCAGGTAATTTCGACTATCAACACCTTTATCCCGTCCTGACTATCTCAGTTACAAGCTGCAACACCACCATCCACGTTAAATATTTCCCCATGCACGAAACTCGCTTCCTTGCTTAATAGAAAAGCAATGGCGTTGGAATTGTCTTCCTCAGTCCCGTTGCGACGCAGAGGGATCCAGGCGGCGCGTTTTTCGTATTCTTCTTTACTGTTGAGTCCCAGGGCACCGGGTGTTGGCACAGAAGCCGGAGATACAGCATTCACCTGAATATTTTGCGGGCCCAGTTCTGCGGCCATGGTCTTGGTGAACACAGTGACAGCACCCTTCACTGTGCTGTACACAGAGGTGTTTGCAAAACCGCGAGTAGCAACAGGAGAAGCCAGGTTGATAATAGTGCCACCGCGTTCCTTGTCATAATGTTTAAGCATGGCTTGAGCTGACCAGAACAAAGCCTTGATGCCGATATCAAGCATCGCTGACAGGGTTTCTTCATCGACGTCCTGCACCGGACTGTAACGCAGCAGCATGGCGTTATTGATGATGGCATCGATATGGCCTGATTCAGCGGCAAAGTCTGCTGCAATCTGCTCAAAAGTTACGCGATCAGACAAATCACCAATATACGGTTTTGCCCGCCCGCCATTTTTCACAATCGTAGCAACTGTTTCTTGCGCAATATTCCCGACGATATCGGCTACTCCGATAATTGCCCCGCAAGAGGCAAGGTGAATAGCGGCATGTTTACCGAGGCCGCGACCAGAGCCTGTGATGAGAATGGTTTGGTCGGTGAGGTCAGGTTTCATAAAAAAGTCCAAACAAAATTATTTGCCGAGAAGATAAAGGATAAAAGAGAAAGGATAAAGGACAAAGGATAAAGGACAAAGGATAATGGTGTAGTTCATCAGATTTCATGGGTGAGAGGATTTGACTCGCACCATCCCTGGCGCTCGCCCTGCGGGTGCATTCGCTTTGCTCATGCGTCCAAAATCGCTCCTGCGATTTTGTGAATCTGTGATTCGGTTCCAACCTCTCATCCAAATTAAATAACCAAAATTAGTCTCACCCTGACGGGTAAGTGAGACGAATTTTGGTTTTTTGATTTGGTCGGAGTGAGAGGATTTGAACCTTCGACCCCCTCGTCCCGAACGAGGTGCGCTACCAGGCTGCGCCACACTCGGATCTATAGAATCAAAAAATGGTTGTTCTGAAGCTTTATTTTACCGGGTTAGCCAGAGTAATTACCATGCCGACCAAACCCTCTGTAAGACGCGCCATACTCTCATAATTCAGAGTTTCTGGCGTATCTGCCAGGGTGTGGAAATTAGGCGTGCGAAAGTTAGAAGTGTCGGTCACCATCACTGCAGGGTAGCCATAATCCCAATAGGCGGAATTGTCAGAGCGGCGAATATCCCTCACCAGTGTTTCCGGCGCGGCCATGCCTTGCGATGGGAAAACGTTTTGCTCCCTGAAAGCGCCGACAACCTGTTGTAGGAAAAGGCGGGATGACATATTGCTAACAAAGGCAACAAAATTTCCGGTATCAGGATAGAGGTTACGGATAATGGGTGGATAATGCTGACTACCAGGCTCATCCGAGTAGTAGCCAAGCATTTCAAGTGAAAACATACCAATGAGATTTTCCCCAGCTTCCGCAGACAGGCGAGCAGTAATCTGGCTGCCCATCATTGGCGTATTAAAATAGGGGCGCTCTTCATTGGGAAAGGAGACGAAGCGTACAGAGTGCTGAAGCTCCTCACCGTAAAGTGCACGTGCCATTTCCAGCATGACGGCCACGCCGGAAGCGTTGTCATCGGCGCCTGGCGTCCCGGAACGGGCAGAATCGTAGTGTGCCCCGATGATTAAGAGGCCATTTGTATCGCCAGTACCAGAAAGGGTGACATTGATATTGCGGAACCCGGCTTCCCCATAGATTGAGACTTCGGGACTGTACCTATAGCGCCTGAATTCTTCCAGTATATAGTCGGCGGCCTGTTCCAGTCCCTCACGTTCCAGTTCGTGGCGTGGCCCAATGGTGTTTGCCAGCATGTCCACATGCGTGCGCAGTCGATTGCCCAGAGCTGTTTGTTCTGTTGTCAAAACAGGCAATGGACCTGTCAGAGATGCACCTGGCATGGTGGTCATGAGGAACAGGAGTATAAACAGGGATAACACCATAATAATCCCGGTAATACCGGCAACAATTATTATCCGGGTAAGACGGGATTTTGGCGGGCTAATGTTGGTATACTTTGCCAATGCTTTGTAGCCTGTTATGAATTTTTTTACCATGTTTATTGTGGGGTTTTACTACAAAAGTTCATTAATAGAGAAAGACAGCATAGTAGCCATTCTGCTCAAGACACGATAATAACAATTTATATTTCGGGCCTAATAACTATTAATAACAACTATAAATAACAAAACAGAGGGAAATATATGAATCCATTAAAATCTGTCAACGGTACTATTGCGGCCGGCTTTATTCTCGCTATTTTATTCCTGGTAGCCCACGGACTTGGGACTTTCAATCTGTGGTCTACTTTTGTCTGGCTGCATGTGATTGCAGGGGTGATTTGGATAGGCCTGTTGTATTACTTTAATTTTATCCAGGTACCTGCAGTTGGCGAAGCCCTTGCCGACGAAGGTGGGCCAGGTCCTGCGGCCATCAATAAATATGTAGCACCCAGAGCGCTGTTCTGGTTCCGCTGGGGCGCATTGGCCACCTGGATTACAGGCGCTTGTGCTTTGGAAACCATGGGCATCGGCATCATGAATGCCTTCATGCTGGCTGATGGTGCTGCCATTATCGGTTTGGGCGCTTGGCTTGGCACCATCATGTTGTTTAATGTATGGGTACTGATCTGGCCAAACCAGAAAAAAATTCTGGGTATTGTAGAAGCCACTCCTGAAGAAATAGCCAAGGCCAAAGTTATAGCCCTGATGGCATCTCGAACCAATACCATGTTGTCCATTCCCATGCTGATGTTCATGGTTGGTCAGGGACATGGATTGCCATTGATGTAAGAATCATTGTTAAAAGCAGGCCAAAAAAGCCCGGAATCTCCGGGCTTTTTTGTGGAACATTTAGTCTGCTGTCAATTCAGAGTATTCATCGCGTAAATCTTTCAAGTGTAGAAGTGCATCATTGAGTTGCCGGTTGTTGTTGCTTAACTCCAACATTTTTTCTCCCAGGATGCGATTTTTCAGACGGATCTCTGCCTGGATTAGATGGGGTGTCGCTCCGGGTACAGATTCAGGATCGCCTTGTTGCCCGTTCACATAATCGGTTGCCACATTGGACAAGGCATTTTCAATATAATTTGCGTGACAGAAGCGTTCCTTTATCCTAGATCCCAGTATGTATTCCTCATAGCAATACACATTGAATTCATCATCATCATTGAGTGAGTTGAAAAGATCATAAACATTTTCTGTAGCCTGGATAATTTCTCTGCGTAGCAGGCTTGGTGGACGTTGCTGGGTGATGGTGATTTCTTCGATAGCCTCAGGTGGCTCCTGTGTAGTTTCCTGAGCAATGCTGGGTGATATGCCTGTCAACAGCAGGCAAAAAATAGCAAGGTTTCTAAAAATTAAGTTATTAAATGATTTATTCATTGGAACAATATCCTAATAGGTATTTACTGATTTGCCAATAATTTACTAAAGCCACAAAAGGCTATATAGCCAATCATCCAAATTAACGCAGTTAGAAAACAGGTACACCAATTAAGAGCGGATGCAGAACAAAAGCGAAGAGGGCATAGATCATAGTTCCTGCTATACAAACCAGAGTAGTGCCCATCATTGTTCCCTTACCATAATCTATGCCAGCCTGCCGTTTGCGATGAGATGAGCTAAGGCCCAGATTTTGGTGCCAGCAAACATGGGATGGCCCAGTTTGGCTTTAATGTGGTTGTGAGGGATATTTGCTGCGGCGAACAGGAAGAAAGCAAACAGAGTCAGGGTGATGGCAGCCATGCGCGTCCAGACCGGCGGATTCCATAGAAAGACCGGATCAGCCCGGCTTAAACCAAAACCGTAAATTATCAGACCCAACCCAACCAGCGAAACCACAGTATAAATACCGCGCCACACCAAAATGCCTTTGTCTTCAATAAACTGACTGCGCCACCCATCGGCAACAATGCGTACGGAATGAATAGAAAAGAAAAGCAATAATCCAACGACGAGATAAAGCATAAAATATGTACTTTAGTTGGCTCTACTTTATTTGTATCTGGCGAACGCAATTCGCCCAATAGAGTTCAAATATTGGTAGCGTCACGCTACTTGTTTTTATCCCAGTCGGTCTTGCCTGCATCGGTGCCGGCGACGGAGTAAAGTACTTGTGCATTTCTGGTTTTTAGAAAATCATCAAGACTTTCTCCCCGCATTGCTGCATAAATATGCAAGTTAGAAGTTCCTACTACAGCACCCAGTTTTTCCAGCATGAAGAAAATCACACCGTAATGAATCATTTTGCGCCACTCCAGATTGCGTAACATGCCTTTTTCATCTTCAGTGAGATTAGATTCTGCAAAAGCGGTTTCCTGGTCATTCAGAAACAGCTCGCGTTTTTCCGGAATGATAAGATCATGAAGAAAATTATTTAATCGATAGGCTTTAACACTGCTCCCAATGGTAGTGGGGTAAGTGCCTTCCAGATTCTCAATGCCTGCCAATTCATGGTTGATACGTTTAAGGTAATCATCCTGATTTTCGTCGGAAGTTTCATCAGAACGTTCCTCTAATATCATGCTAGCAATAGGGGTCATGGAAGGCAGGTAATAAGTCTGGTGAGTGGTTTCCACTTCTTTGGAAAGGGCGCCGCGCATGATCAGCCACATGATCACTTCAGCACCTTCCATGCCGCCGAGTTCTGCGTATTCTGCATTAGTGATATTGGTCAGTCCTTCCGGGTCTTTTTCCAGTCTCTCCATGAATTCCATATCCCAGGGTGTATTGTTGAATCCGCAGCGCTCGCCGTGGACCTGATGGGACAATCCGCCAGTACCTGCAATTACCACTTTGATATCTTCCGGATAACTCTGGATAGCCTTACGCAAAGATTTACCCAGGTTATAGCAGCGCTTGGCATTGGGCGTAGGCGCTTGCAGAACGCCGACTTGTAGTGGAATCACCTTGCAGGGCCATTCAGTTTCATGGGGCAGGAGCAGGGATAACGGGGAGAAACAGCCGTGATCCAGGCCCTTTTCCTGGAAATAGGACATATCAAATTCATCTGCCACCAGGCCCTTGGCAATATGCTCAGCCAACCCGGGATGGCCTCTTAAAGGGGGCAAATCGCGGGGGCCGCCACCTTCATCGGCAACAGGAAAATTTTCACCAACGCCCAAAGCAAAATGTGAATAGTGATCAATAAAGAACGAGGTCATGTGGTCATTAAAGATATAGAACAGGACATCGGGTGCCTGGTCTTTCAGCCATTGCTGAATGGGTTCATAGCCTTTGAATATAGGCGCCCATACCGGGTCCTCCTGCTTGTTCGCATCCAGCGCAAAGCCGATGGTAGGGGTATGGGAAGTGGCAATGCCGCCAACTATCTTGGCCATAGAATACTCCTGAAGTTAAGTCTGTTTAGTGTGACTGGTTGTTCAAAGGGTCGCCATTATAGCGAAACCTGAAGTGGAAAACGGGATAAATTTGAAAGATCTATTTGACTTGACCTGTATCAAATTTCAATTTATTGAAAATATCCTATGAGACAGGCTTACTTTTTATAAGGGATAACACGAATGGTTTGTGGCGTTGGAAAGGAAACCCCGTTATTCACTGGTGTGACAGAAGTAGGAGTAGGTTGTGGTGTGGTGACAGTCTGGTTGTTGCCTGGATTAATAGTGATTTGGCCTAGTATGTCAGGTGCAGTGAGCAAAGGCACATGGGGGGTTTGCCGACTTTCTACTTCGGCATAATCCCAGTTTCCACCAAGGCCAAGTTGAACGGAATCAATTTCATTTTTCATGCTTATCGAACTATCAAAAACACCGCAATACGTTTTCTCATTTTCAACAACACATTCATAGGTTGCTCCTTGAGGGGTGACTTCTGTGTCCGGTGTAATTAGGCGATATTCATCATCAGCATTACTGCGAATAAATCCGTCTAACGTACGCATGCCGCCTTCGTGCAGTTCCATGACTGCTTTGTCAGGCTTACCGTCTTCGCCATCAAATTCGTAGGTATGAAACGTAAACACCGTTTCCTCAGACAGACGATTTATGGCACCGTCGATCATGCGTATCTGGGCAAAGCCGGAGGGCCCGGCTGTGATCCGGTCGCCTGCAAATATCTCTGAGCGGCGCCGTAAATCCCGTACGTTGGCACCATTGCTGGCCTGAACTGTCCCTTTGGTGAGAACAACAGATCCTATCGACTCATCTTGGGGTTGCTGGGCAATGACAGGGGATGTCAAAAAAACAGACAAAAGAATGAAAGTGAATATATTTGGCAGGCCCATGGTGATCGTCCTTGTGAGCACTATGAAATTTTGTCACAGGTGCTACCCGGAAAAATGTGACCCCCTTCACAATGAATCTTTGGACAAATCAATTAACGTATTTTAAAAACAACTAATGATGGGCTGGTTCAAACGCCTGAACAGAAAAGCAAAACCCAGGGGCTTTGAAGCTTACTTCTAATTTGAAAACCGAAACCAGAAAGCACCATCCCTGGCTTCAACATAGCCAGTAGAAGGGGAGGGAAAGTGGGCGGTCAACACTAGGTTGTTATCAGCGCAGCGTGCCTCCAGAAAGGATTTACGTGTCTGGATTGATTCCTTTTGATCAAAATCGATCCAGTATTTCCAGTGGGGATACAGGCATTGAAGGGGGCTGTGAATCAAATCGCCGCAAAGCACAGCCCGCTGACCTTTTGATGCCAGGTGTACGGCTACATGGCCGGGTGTATGCCCCGGAGTAGGTTGAAGCCAAACCTGATCATCCAGGGCATAGTCAGTGTCCACAGCGACGACTTGCCCGGTTTCAATGATTGGCAGCACACTTTCCTGGTAGGCGGGGGCATTATCTAATGCCGCCTGATCGATTTCCTGCCGGGCAATGATGTATTTCGCATTGGGAAAGGTGGGTATCCAGCGCCCGTCCACGAGTCGGGTATTCCAGCCGCAATGGTCACCATGCAGATGAGTACAGAATACAAAATCAACTTCGGCCGGATTAATGCCTTTATCGAGCAGTTTCAGGTACCAGCTGTCATCGGTGCGTTTGTGCCAGGACTCAAAATAATGATTAGTCTTGTCGCAACCAATACAGGTATCCACCAGAATCAGATGTTGAGGAGTACGAATTATCCAGGTCTGGATGGCGATAATGAGCATCCCGCTTTCAGGACACAGTGCAGTCGGTTCCATCCAGTGGCGGTGCTCTTCAATGATGCCGGCAGGGGAATCAGGAAAAGCATCGGCCGGGGTCATGAAAGGAATTTCCATTTCCACAATCCGATCAAGCAGGATGTCACCGACCTGCAGCGTCATAACATGGTCTCGGGATTTAGCCGGAAAGCAGCCCGGTTATTTGCCAATGGTACGGTTAAGAAATGTCAGCGCATTACCCAGGTGTTCTTCATCGTAAAACCCGGGTCCGCCATGCACCGCCCCATGGACAGGATCAAAGCTGACATCCAGCCCCAATGTCTTGTAGGCACCAAGCATTTGCAGACTCTGGTTAATAGGCATCTGGGGATCCCTGTCGCCATGAAGTAGCAACAAAGGGGGATCATTGGCATCCACCAGGTATACCGGGCTGGCCAGTTTCGCCAGGGTCTCATTATCAGTGGGCAATGATCCCAGCATTAATTCCACGGCAGGTTCTCTCACTCCCAGGCCGAAAGGGGTCGACTGCGAAAGAATGGTTGTCAGGTCAGTGGCCGCAAAATAACTGAGTATGGCTTGTACATTGGAGGACGTATCCAGGTGGTTCCCCAGGTTGCCTTCCAGGTCAGAGTGGCCATTAGAAACGCCGACTACGAGCGCCAGATGAGCGCCGGATGAGGCACCAGTAATGGCAATGTTGGAGGCGTCATAGCCATAGTCACCCGCATTGGCGCGAAGGAAGCGAATGGCGGCCTTGATGTCATGAATCATGGCCGGGAAGGCCGCGTCGGTAGACTGGCGAAAATCCAGGCTGGCAACAGCATACCCGTGTTCCACGAATTGCAGTGGGACACCTCCTTCCTTGTTGCCAAAGCGCCAGGCACCACCATGTACCTGTACTATCAAAGCAGGATTATTACTGTTTTCCGGCATGTAGATATCCAGTCCGAGTTCCATGCCATCAGGACTGGCATAAATCACATCCTTGAATTCGCTCTGTGCGGCTATTTCCAATGAGCTGGCTAGCCAGGTGATCAGTAATACGGACTTGAGTAATTTGTTCACGATTATTCCCCGGAGCTTCAGATAAAAATTATTTATATCAGCAGGATAAAGAACATGGTCAATGGCATCAAGTAGCGTCGAGAAAAACAGGCGAGGTTGGAAGGAAGACAGCTTTAAAAGAAAGGCGCATAATATGCTGTCTTGCTCATCAGGTAACACATAGTAAAATTTAGTAAGGCATGCCAAAAGAAATTATCGTGATTCCATCAACTTCACACCATTCGCTTACCATCAAACTGATTCTCTGCATCATCCTTGTTGGTTGTTATGCCTGTACACCCATCAAGCGTCTTCCTTCAAGAATAATGACAGTTAGCATTGGGCCGGACAAGGTATTTGAACGCCCGGTTGAAGAAGTATTGCCGCAATTAAGAAATGCTGTGGCGACCAACAACAATGGGCGGGTAGGCAATGAGCTTGTGTTCTGGGAATATCAGTTGGTTGATGGCCAGCTTGTTAACTTTTTTGCCTGTGCAATGCTGGATGATGTGGATTGTGAAGCCAGGCTTCCCGTTATTTGTCCCGGGGGCGGTCAGGAATTGAACCGAACTCTAGAGCGAGGCGTAGTCAGACAGTTGGATTGTCGTGCTGTTGGAATTGGGGGTGTTGGCGATCCTCGCCCTAATTGCACGGATGATACTATCCAGAATGAATTACTCGTAGGTCTAATGCAGTGCCAGTAGTCGCTACTTTATTTCCTGTTTTCTGGCCTGAGCAAGTCAAACACTGTATCGAGATTGTTCAGACTTTCTAGCCTGGTAATTAGATCCAGTAGTGTTGAACTTTGTTCTTCACCCAGAACAGTGGCCAGGGCATGACTTGACCTGTTCATCACTTCTTCTGTCCCTGCGGGAATAACATCTTCCAGATTGGCATCCAATGTTTGACCGTTAACATTGGTAAGGCGTATTGCTGCGCCCTGTTGTTCAGGATAGGCTTTGGTCAATGCGTCATCAATTTCAAGGGTGATGAGTTTGCTCAGGTGCTGAAGTGTTTCACTGCTGTAGTCCTGAAAATGGGTATCGTTAAAATCTCCATATAGCAGAGCTCTTGCTACGTTGAAGTGGATACTCATTCTGGCTTGCAGGATGCTGTTGAAAGGGCCTGGGTAATCACAACCAGGATAGTTGGCTGCAGCGTAGGGCACCTTAACTGTAATTGCCTGTATTTCATTAATCGCCAGAGCGTGTTCCTGTTTTATTTTAAGTGCTACCTGTGCAGCGGTCTGGGCGTAATTGCAAGCAGGTACCTGTTTGAAGAATACCTGCTGGATTTCCTCCTGCCCTGCAAAAGGCAGAACAGGTGATGCAGGGGCGGTTTTACCCAGAGCTGCAAATAGGCCAGCAGTGCCCTCAATGGAGCCTGCAGCAGCCGTTGCTCCCTGCTGTGCCAGCAGTAAGGCAGAAATGCCATTGCGTACAGCGATGCCGGGATGAAAGTACATATCGTCGCTGCCCCATGCGGCCCATTCATTTAATCCCGTAAAATAATTACTGGCAAAACCCAGAGCGTTGGCTGTCTGTTCTGCATCCAGTCCATTCAATCTGGCACCTGTAGCAGCGGCTGCGAAAGAACCTATCAAACCGGTAGGGCGAATTCTTTTTGCTGTTTCTACATCCATCAACATTGACCCCAGCTTGCCTCCGGCTTCGTAGCCACAAACAATGGCTTCCAACAAAGTTTTGCCATCTACTTGTTTATTCTCAGCCAGGGCTAATGCAGCCGGTAAAACTACCACGCCAAGGTGCGACACGCTGCCAACATGCATATCATCCCGCACCAGTGAATGGCCGGCGATGGCGTTGACAAAGGCCGCATCCTGAACAGAAACGTGGTGAGGAGTTCCAAATACCTGGGCGCCGCCGGTTTCCATGGACGAATTTTTTCTGGCTACGGCTAAGGCCTGCTGTACCCAGGGGAAGTGCATGGTTGAATGTACACAAGAAAGAAAGTCCAACAGACAGTATTTGGCTTTTCCCAGAGTGGCGGCTGAAAACTCCTGTTGCTGCACCAGGGAACTTGCCATTTGCTGACAAAGCGTCTCGGCAGAATCTACAGTGTTGTGTTCAGGATTGGTCAAGGAAAAATGAACCGGTTATTGCCGGAGCAAAGCAGGACAGTCTGTTTCATGGAGAAGTTAATTGTAGGGTATCCAGACTTATTCAAACTGCAGATAACCAATGCGATTATTCAGAGGGTCGGTGAACCACAATCTGTCTGTTAGCCTGTCCGGCGGCTGGCGGTCACTGCCGGCACTTACACCAACTGCTCTGCCAGGACCGTCGAAAATCGGAAATTCGGTGATCTCACCATTAGGTGTTACCCGGCCCAGTGTGTTGTTTTTGGTAAACCAGATATTCCGGTCTGGTCCAACGGTAATATTAATGGGAGTAGAGCCTTCACTGGGTATCTGAAATTCACTAATAACACCATCCGGAGTAATCCGGCCCACTTTGTTACCAATCACGGGTGAGTTATCCATGTTGCCATTGAGTTCCAGGAACCAGACATTGCCATCAGCACCGGTGGTTATGTCACCTGGACCAGTCTGAGGATTGGGCAGTTCAAATTCTGTGACTTCACCCTGCATGGTAATACGACCGATCTTGCCAGCCTTGAACTCAGAGAACCAGATATTCCCATCGGGACCGGCAGCCAAAGCACGAGGTCCACTGTCAGGTGTTGGGATATCAAATTCGGTAACGACACCCTCCGGGGTTATACGCCCAATACGGGACGCGGCAAACATGCCAATCCAGATATTGCCATCACTGCCAAGGGCAATCGCACGGGGTTGGGAATCGGCTGAAGAGAGGTCGAATTCAGTAATGTCCCCTCCGGGTGTAATTCGTCCTATCTTGCCGCTGTTATGTTCTGAGAACCACATATTGTTGTCGCTGCCCAGCGCAATAATTCGTGGGGAAGAGCCCGGTGTCGGAATAGGGTATTCAACCATTGCGGATCCGTCAGGCTGCATCCTGCCAATAGCATTGCCGGCACTGAGGGTGTACCAGATAGCGCCATCCGGGGCGATAGAAATGGTGGTTGGCCCGGCATTGTCAGACAGCATCGCGAAATCAGTCACAACACCATCGGTTTCAAGAGCCTGCGGGAGATTGATAGTCAGTGTTTCCGTAAACTCATTGTCAGGTTCGGGAGGTGTCTGGTCACTGCAGGCAATTACCAGGCAGGTTAAGCAAATAATAGAAAGGCGCTTCATGGAAATCTCCTAAAACTGAACGGGCACTTGAGGCGCTGCACCACTTTTGATGTCATCAACTAGATCAGGATTGCCGTTTTCCCAAACAAGCAGCATGGAGCGCTTGGGACTGAATCCCTGATGCCGGCAATAGGCAGGCATGGCGGCCATGTCACCGGCTTTCATGATGACGCGGGCAAGTGGCTCACCGGTTTCCTTGTGATCACTGTTCCAGTGAATTTCATCGCACATCTGGAAAAACCATTCCACGCGGTCATTGCCGTGAATAATCGGCAAAATATGTTCTTCGGTGGTGGGGCACATGAAACTGTTTTTTACCACGGAGGTAAAAGAAGGATTCCAGGTCACTTGTGAGCGGGACAAAAAGGCAAACAGATTAAAAGCATGGACCTCATTTTCAAATCCCGGTTCCGGATGCAGTTCCGGAGCATCTTGAGGAACATCGGCAAAGGCGCGATTAACTGGAGCACCACTTTCATCGGTTCTCAATGCCAGATCCCCTTCAAGGCCGACACAGCGTGTAGCCAATTCACGGGCCCGAGTAATAGCGGACATATTGTCGCCATTATTGTGACCGTAGGGCGAACCTGTCTCCTGTGGTGCGGCAAAGGGGTCAAAGCCGTCATTAGTCCAGTCAGCCAGCATTTTTTCAAACAGCTGGCGGATATCATCAGTGGGAAAATTCTCGGTACGGTTGATACCGGCATCTTTCATGGGGCCATTGAAGGAACCTGCATAAAGGTCCACCGTGTTGTAATGATTGACTGTGCCAATCACATCATCAAAGTTAACCCAACCGTAAAAAAAGCCCCAGGCCACATCTCGCATCAAAGCCCGCAAGAAGTTACCCGCGTCCATGGTATGACTCATGGGCCTGCCATCCAGAGTTTCCCAAGTGATATGGGCGAAATATTCATCGCGGGCGAAGTTGAAACCACCTAAAGAAAAATCGTTGTAACCGTGTGCATTTGCCATAATAGAAACTCCTTAAGCGCTCTGGCAGATATCTGCCCAGCGTTCTATGGATAAATCACCTTTGCAGGTTTGCAGGATAATGACCCCGGGTTGGCTACTACGAAATTGATAAGCGCTGCCAGCCGGGAGCATTCCCTGGTGGCCGCGTCCAAGTTTCATCCAACCCATGTTTGTACCTTGAGGATCACCTTCAACAGTGATAGCCCCGTGTTTCTCGGTGTCCTGGATTGTCTGGGCATCCTCAAGCTTGACCAGATGAATTTCCACTTCACCATCCATGGAAAGGGCAAATTCATCGTGAGCGCAGGTATACCAGGGGGAATTGCCTTCTGCGCGAAGTACTTCCATCACATATTCCATGTTTTGCCCAAACACGACTTTTTCATAAGGTGCACTGTTTTCTGCTATTTCAAAACAGTTTGAAAAAGCGTAATGCCTGACGTCATCGTTGATGGGTTCTACGCGGCCTTTGTCATAATCTTTTAGCGAGCCAAACCGCGTCTTGTATTGGTGAGCCATTAGCTTTACCTCGAATACCGTTTCTGGGAACTCTGTAACTTTCCAGGTTTTTTGTAATAAACACCCCGTCTTGGTGCGGGGTAGACTGCTGAGACTAGCAGGGAGGCTGGCTGAATTCAACGCACACAAAATGTGAGTTGAAATAACCAATAAGCTGTTGTTCTGGCATGCCATCTTAGGTATCTTCCTTCCTCTTTGGATTTAAAACAGCAGACGTTGGGAAATGACAGAACAAAGCTCATTCTCTGAGCATTCAGGTTCTACTTTGATTGGCATCGGTATCGATTTTGGTACATCAAACAGTGCTGCGGCGGTGTTTGATGGCAATGAAATTGTTATGGTTGGTATTGAAGAAGACGATCCCATCATGCCTTCAGCCAGCTATATAGACCGTGACTTTGTTACCAGCACGGGACAAGAGGCCATCGATACCTATATCGCTCGAAATCAGGGCCGTAAGGTGGAAATGAGTGTGGAAGTCCTGGGTGAAGCGAGAACCAGTACTGGTCAAATGGACATGGGCTCACAACTGCCCACTGAAGCAGATACTAGCCTGGTGTACGGTCAGGCTTTCAACGATGGCAGTCTGCCAGGCCGTTTATTTCGCGGGACAAAACGTCTGTTAGGCAGTGTCGACACCAATCGTGTGATGGTGTTTGAGCGTCCATTTCGGCTGGTGGCATTGATTACACCCATATTGCTGCGCATTAGAGAGGCCATAGAATCTACGGTAACCACCTTATCCTTTGGGGAGGACCAGGCCATCAAAGCTTGTATCGGTCACCCGGTAAATTTTGAAGGGCGAGACGAAAATCATAATAAGGTGGCTATTGAGCGACTTGGTGAGGCTTACCAGCACGCCGGCTTTACCAGTCAGCATTTCTACCCTGAACCTACAGCGGCTGCCCTGAGTTATATGCATGCGAATCCCCAGGCAAACAAGGAAGTCATTCTCACAGTAGATTTTGGTGGTGGCACACTTGATTTGTGCATTTTGAAACGCAACCACACCCTGTTTGATGTGGTTGCCATCCATGGTATTGCCCTCGGTGGTGACCACATTGACCAGTGCATGTTCCGCCACATCCTGTTTCCCCTACTGGGCAAAGGTGAACGTTGGCACAGAGAAGTGGAAGGCAAGGAAATAGACACCTTGTTTCCTTTTGATGCGTATGAGGATTTACTCATTAACTGGACGGTGAGCTATATGCTTAACCAGAATGAGTACACTACTCCAGTGCTGGACAAGGTTCGGCAGGGGGGCGATGACGCTGAACAATTTGAACGGCTGTATGAGCTGATTACTCAGAATTATTCCTACCAGGTTTTTCAGGCCATCAAGGACTGCAAGGCTGAATTATCGGCCAATGAAACCGCTCTGCTGGATATCCCGGAAATCGATGTTAGTGTTGAAATCAGGCGAGCTGAATTTGAAGGCATGATCACAGATCTGCTGGTGCGTTTTGAAAAATCGGTTGATGACACCCTTGCAAAAGCGAGGATGGATCCCGAAGATATCGATCTGGTCCTTCGTACTGGCGGTTCATCTCTAATTCCCGCAGTCCGAGAGAAACTGGAAGCCCGCTTTCCAGGAAAGGTTGTGGAACATGATCCTTTCACCAGTGTAGCAGCGGGTCTTGCTATTGCTGATTATTACAATTATTGCAATTCCGGGGATTAAGTGGCGAAGGAACATCTGCAATTGAGAAAACCAATTATGAACAAGACACTCACTTCACTGATAGTACTCATCCCTTTGTTAATGGCTTTCCCCGCATGGGCTCAGTGGCCACTTTATCCTACTCCTGATGTTCCACTGACTGCAGAGGATGAACCGGACCTTGATGCACCTCCACCTCGCACGCCATGGGGTGATCCTGATATGTCAGGTATCTGGGAGCGATACAGGGGGTTTGGCGCCGATATCGAAAGTGATGACCCAAATGCGCCGCCACAAGCCACTTTTTTTGATCTTGGATCGAACATTGAAGAAGGTTTGCCTTATACCGAGTGGGCCAAACAACTAAAAGAAGCACGCATGGCCGACAATATGAAAGACAATCCGGACGCGCTTTGTCTCCCTATTGGCCACATGCAGCTGCATCAGCATCCTCAGCCCCATAAAATTATCCAAACCCCGGATTTGATAGTGATGATCTGGGAAAGTAATGGCGGCTTGCGACAAATTTTCATGGATGGTCGCAGCCTGCCCGATAATGACCCTTTACCGTGGTGGTATGGTTATTCGGTGGGTCGCTGGGAAGGTAATACACTTGTAGTTGAAACTACAGGATTCCGGGATGATGTGTGGCTGGATGTAAACGGTAGCCCATTAACAGTTACCGGTAAAATTACGGAACGATTTACCAGAGATACCTATGGGCACATGATTGTGGATGTCACTATTGAAGATCCGCAAGCGTATACACAGCCATTTACCGTTAGGGTTGAGCACGGCATTATGCTGGACACCAACCTCATTGAATTTATTTGTAATGAAAATGAACAGTCTTCACAATATTTTGATCCTTGATAAAACGAGGTTGATCCCGAGAGGTAGCCAGATGCGTTCCATGATTCGGTTGGTGTGTTCCCTATCAGTATTATTAATACCCTTTTCACTATATGGCCACCATGCCTTTGATGCGGAATTTGATCGTGAATCACCCATTGAATTTGAAGGTATTGTTACCCTGGTGCAATGGTCCAATCCTCATGCCCGAGTGTATGTAGATGTAGTGGATGAAAATGGAGACACAGCTAACTGGAATCTGGAGCTGAGTAGCCCAAATATGTACATGCGTCAGGGCTGGAGTAGGAATACATTGCAAGAAGGGGAATTCGTAGAGGTCACAGGCTGGCGTGCGCGAAATGATCCACATGTCGGTAATGTCGGGACAATCAAAAAGGAAGATGGACAGGAATTATTTACTCGCAGGGACCGTGGAGAATAACGGCAGAGGAAAGAAGGAAGAGGTGTATCCCGTCAGAACATATGGGACCAATTAGCCTTAAATACTAAGGGAGACTTCTGGTACATTCAATAATGAATACAGGAGTCACCTATGACCGATACACCTGAAGCACTCGTTAAAGCCATTCGGCGCAAAACCCGCAA
>JAQWPL010000020.1 GCA_029245395.1 Gammaproteobacteria bacterium | reverse complement strand
ACAGAGATATTCAATTTTATTGAGATGTTCTACAATCCGATTAAACGGCATAGTTATACTGGAGGCATTTCTCCAGTGAAATTTGAAGAAAACTATTTTTCCAAGCTAGAAAATGTCTAGTAAAGGCTGGGAAGTCCAGTTCACATAATGAATCCGGTTTAGAGACGCGCTACTAATTAAAAGGAGAATTCACTAATGGCATCCAAACTTTTCACCTCCAGACGCCGCATATTACAGGCAGCATTCTTGTCGGCCCTTCCAACGTCAGGCCTGTTATCTCAGCATGCTTTCGCTCAAACATCAGGCGCAAAGCTCATACTGTTGGGCACCCAGGGTGGACCCAATGACAATCTGGAGCGGGGTGGAACAGCGTCTTTAATGGTTGTGGATGATGTGCCTTATCTGATTGATTGTGGTTTCGGCACCAAGCGCGCCTTGATGAATGTCGGCATTAATTTTTTAACAATACCTTCAATTTTTCTCACTCATTTGCATGATGATCATGTAGCCGACCTTCCTGGTCTGCTCAGTCATCAGTGGACTCAGGGCAGGGTTGATCCCACAACAGTCTATGGTCCTTATGGTACTGACACATTGGTCGAAGCGGCTCTGCAATTTTCGCAGGCCAATACCGAGATTCGGCTGATAGATGAGAAGCGCACCGTGCTGCCCCCTGATGTGTTCAGTGGGCAGATAATCCCGGCAACGGATACGGTGCACAAGGTATATGAAGATGACCGAGTAGTGATAAGCACCATTGAAAATACTCATTTCCCCGAATGGGCCAAAGCCGAAATGCCCTACCGTGCGATTTCCTATCGATTTGATACAGCTGATCGCAGCGTCGTATTTTCTGGTGACACCACTTACTCAGAAAATCTCGTCACTTTAGCTAAAGGGGCAGATGTCTTTGTTTGTGAAACCATTCAACTTGAAAAAACCCGTGAGTGGTTTGATATGGCCAGTGGTGGAGGAGAGGGGGATCTGTACCAGGATGCCAGGGAAGGAATCTGGAATCACATCATTGAAACCCATGCCAACACAGAAGATGCCGGGCGTATGGCAGCGGAGGCCGAGGTTGAAATGCTCGTACTAAATCATATCTTGCCGGGATCTCTGTTGGAAATACCTGACAGTGCTTACTTGGAGGGTATTCGCCAGCATTACCAGGGAGAGGTGATTGTCGGCAGAGATGGAATGGTAATCTAGAAAACTTGCTGGAAAGTATTACTTGCACTCTGGAACTTGAGGTTGAGCCCCATCAGGAAGACTGCAATGGCACCAGTTTCTTACAGCGACGGATAAGGATTATAAGGGTCGCCAGGCTTGACCGGATTTTGCAAATTGTAATCTTCAATGCGGTTCAGCAGATCATCTTTTTGTTGTTCTTGTGTACGACGCTCTATTTCCCTGGCATCAATCTGGGCCCATTGCGCTGTATTCAGACAAACGGATTCGCGCATTTTACTGCCCCTGGTTCCGGTGGTCCGGCATTCCCTGTCCCTGACCAGCGCGTTTCCGTTTTCATCAACGGGTGTGCTGCAGCCTGCGGCTAAAGCAGTGAGTAAGAGCACTATTGCCAATGCACTGAGCCTGTTCCTTGTTGCATTAAACTTATCCATAAAGTTTTCCTCAATTGGAATTCTAGATACTACTATATAGATACTACTAATTGTCGATTATAGGGCTTGGTAAGAACAAGAAAAATTCATCGGGACTTAATTCGTGTTGGGAAGCAGGCATTGAAGCCTTACAGCCCTAATCCAGTCCTTTTGCATCAGTTTCCCAGGTAGTGTTAGTACATAGGGCGCAATTCTCACCGACAAAGGTCTGCCCAGCTTGCTGGTCGCCTTTGAATTGATACATCAACCAGTCTGAAATCACATTGGCAAATTCGCCACCACCGGGATGCGGGTAGGTAGCTGAATGGCCTGCGTTTTCGCGCGCTCCTAAAAACACTGGAATATGATTTACCGCTTCAAAATTCTCGCGTGCTGTTTCATACATAAAATCCACTTCACCGCCGTTAAGTAGTAATAAGGTGCCGTGTAGCCCATCCAGTTCTGATGCGTCGGAGACGCCGGAATTTAAAATACCTACGCTATCCACTCGTGGATCCAATCCGGCTACTGCCGCCATCCTGAAGCCGCCACAGGAAACGCCCATGGCAGAGATCTGTGTGATATCGACTTTACCCCTGAGGTGTGAGCCTTCACGGATCGCTTCCTGTTCTACCCAGTCGATGGCCTGGATCATGTCATCAGCTGTGGCATTGCGTCGTGCTTCTTCACCCTCTTCAGGCTCAACGGGCAGCGTGGCGATGGAAATAAAACCATGGGATGCAACCGTTGAAAGAATTCCTGCATAATTTCTGCCATCTATATTGCAGCCGCCATTGCCCCAAACCAGAACAGGCATTTTATCCTGCGCCGGGAAAGCCCCCAGATCAATCGGGCGAAATACAATAAAGCCTGGATTATCAAAGGCCGCTTCCCATGTCACCGTATAAGGACCAGGTTCAGCAAGGGGAGCCCCTTCCAAAGGTAAGGTTCGCAATATTTCTGCCATGTTGAGGCCTGGTGGTTGGGCTGTGGTGCAGGCCGCAGTCAGGAATGCCAGTAAAGTAGTGAAAGTGTAAATTGTTTTGCGCATGAAACGATCCCCTGGATGGTGTTTTTTTTAACTTTGGAGCATTGTCTCCCATTTTCTTTCATGGAAACAAGCGGATGATAGTAAAAGCTTTGTGCAGTAAGTACCACTTGCTTTTATTACTGCTGATGGCCTGATAAGTCAGATATAGCCAAAGGCATTAATATCGGGAAAGTGTCCTGATTAATTCAAGGGATGTAATCCTAGACAGTGGTCGAAGGATATCTGGCGAGTCCCGCTTTTTTAATCTGCGTTTTAGCTGTTAAGCCAATTCTCAATTTTGAGTTCAGCCACACGCCTGAATTCGTGCTCATTATTTGTTACCAGCACAGCATTCAGGCTTCTGGCGTGTGCTGCAATCAGCAAATCATTGTTGCCAATAATATTTCCCTGTCTTTTCAAATCAGCACGGATAGATCCGTAATGGTAGGCTGATTTTTCATCCCAGGGATCCACAAGCAAATTGCGAACGAACAGTTTCAGTTGTTGGTATCTTCCCTCCCTGAGTTCTGCAGCACCGTTTTCAATGCCATAACATAGTTCCCCAAAAGTAATGGAGGAGATGCATAAGTCTTTGATAGATTTAAACTTTCTTTGCAGGTGAAGTGAGTGATTTTTTAGTACATAAATGCACGTGTTTGTATCCAGCATATACATTAATCGTTTTCCCTTTCCTGTGGTTTGCTGTCTTCCCTGCTCTCCATAAAGGTAGTATCAAACTCAGGATCCTGCTGAAAAAAGTCATCCCAACTTGCTGGCCTGGGTGAAATAATTATATTTTCGCCGTCCTTGCACAGATAAACCTCATTACAGTCGAAGCGCAACTCTTTAGGCAGTCTGACAGCCTGACTGCGGCCATTCATAAAAATTTTACCGGTATAGGTTTTCATTGGAGCCTTCAATAAGTATATATCAAATAGTATACACCATAAATTCAGGATAACAATCTGTCTGGACAAGTCATCTCTTGGAAAATGCCTCCTGGGCATGCATAACCTGCAATTGATAAATTTCTATAGAAACAGCAAAAAATAGTATTTATGTTCTCCATTATCTCTTTGATTTTTCACTATAAAAATAGCAAAACTGGATGATTTCACTATAGAATCAGGGCTTGCGAACCGGAGAGGGGGGGGACAGATGCCCTTTTTTGCAGAACTGAAACGACGGAATATATTCAAAGTCGGTGTTGCCTACGCTGTACTGGCATGGCTCTTAATACAGATAATCGACACGGTATTACCAACCTTTGGCGCGCCCGACTGGGTAGTGCCCACTCTCATATTGCTGATTTTACTGGGTTTTCCTGTAGCTCTGTTTATCGCCTGGGCTTTCGAGATAACCCCGCAAGGTATCCAGCCAACTTCTTCACACTGGAAGGTGGCGAATTCCTGTTCAGTGCGGTGTCCTGGGAGATTGCCATGCGTGATGGTGAGATGGCCAAGGCTGCAGAGCTGATCAGGGAATACTATGACAGTGATCCCCAGGCGAATTATGACGCGACCGTGTCCCAACGGTTCATGGAAACGCTGGCTGAGATACTGTCCCTGAATGATTTCGAGCAGTCCACTGAGGACATTATCGCCCTGATTAATGACCCTTCAATAACACCTCTTGAGCTTGGCTATGTGGCCCGTCTTGTTTCCCTGATGGGCCAGCCGGAGATTTCCCTGGATTACTGGTTTGGAGAGGATGCCAGCTCAGCGCTTTGGGACGGGGTTTACGTGTACATGCGGCAATTGCCTGATTTCAATCAGTTACTGCAGGAAAAGGTATTGTAGATTACTGGCGCGCCACAGGTAAGTGGGGAGATTTCTGCGTGGCAGATCGTGGACAGGATTTTGTGTGTAATTAAATTTGCAACTCCCTTCTAATTTTCACACTTCCTCATTCCTGTCCGGCCAGATAAAGCCGATAGGGTTTCTTTCTTTTTCTTCCTTGATTTCCATGGCGTAACACATCATCTGCACAGTGGACTGATGGGCAAAGACTGTTACCGGGTTGTCCTGCAACAACCCTTCGATTCGTATCCCGTCAAAACTCACCTGGGCCAGTTTCATAACGTGGACTTGCACACCGCCTTGCAGTATAGCCATGACGGCCGGTTGGTAATTTTCGGGTAGTTGGGAGCGCCAGGCTTTTACTTCTGATGCCAGTGAGGCAAGAAAAACAGCGGCGCTACGGAATTCATTTTTGTCTTCCTGAGTGCAGGATTCTGGTAATGGACAATACAGCGCTTCCTTTTCAACGGTAGGTGGTTTGAAACCTGGAACAGGCGAAATCTGTCGGTTCAGGTTTTCCATGACACTATCAAGCGTCTTGGATTTTTCTTCGGGTAACGAATAGTCAGACATGATGTTTCCAAGTTAATAACTTTAGGCGTTGTAATACGTCCATTATGGCAAATATCGGAGCAT
This sequence comes from Gammaproteobacteria bacterium, assembly GCA_029245395.1. Taxonomy (GTDB): domain Bacteria; phylum Pseudomonadota; class Gammaproteobacteria; order Pseudomonadales; family Pseudohongiellaceae; genus Eutrophocola. The sequence goes on along the minus strand of JAQWPL010000020.1, from coordinate 47,598 downwards.
TTAGTGAGTAAAAGTGCTTAAGATAAGGGGTTGGTTATTAAGACCTTGTATGTGAGGGAATATTGCTTTGAGGAAGGTTTTAGAAAACTAAACTATTCTGTAGGGAGAAACTGTGTAGTCCTTCACGGTGGGGATTACTAAGCTTGGCGGGGATCGCTACGCTCTTTAGCTTCGCCCGGCGGAGATCGCTACGCTCTTCCGCCCTACAAAGTATTAGCGTTCTATCGTAGGGCGGAAGAGGCTGCAAGCCGATCTCCGCCGATTTAAATTACCGGTTCAAAGAATTGAATCATGCCAAATTATCGAAGGAACTATGTGCAGGGAGGGACGTATTTTTTTACGGTCACACTGAAGAATAGAAATAGCACCTTGATGGTTGATCATATTGCGCATCTGAAATTTGCTTTTAATAAAGTCAAAAATACACACCCCTTTCATATAAATGCTTTAGTAGTTTTGCCGGAGCATTTACATTGCATATGGACTTTGCCAGAAGGTGATGACAACTATCCGGCAAGGTGGCGTGCAATTAAGACTCTTTTTTGTTCACAAGTGGGGAAAGAATTAAATCTGGTATCCAGGAAAGGGATTTGGCAGTGAGGCTATTGGGAGCATACTATAAGATCGGATTCAGATTTTGCAGCTCATATAAATTATGTTCATTTTAATCCGGTGAAACATGGGCATGTTTTAAAAGTAATGGATTGGCCGTATTCGACTTTCCATTGGTATGTCTCGAATGGTGTTTATCAAAAGGATTGGGGTGGTGAAAATGAAAAATTTGAGAAAAATGATTTTGGAGAGTAATTTTTAAAATAAGCTTCACCCGGCGGAGATCGCTTCGCTTTTCCGCCCTACGACTTACCTGCACTAATGTAGGGCGGAAGAGGCCGGAGGCCGATCTCCGCCGATGAATTTATTGACTTTCCAGCAACCAAAATGCCTTCAGGATTTCTTGCCATTCCTCGTACTGTTCATCCAGCGTACCGCTCAGGTGATACAGAGAATCTTCCAGGGTGATATCGGTTGGTAACACTTCGTTGATAAACCCCTCATTAATTTCTTCCAGGAACTGGTCTTGCATTCTAGACCAGCGATAATTGTTATAACTTTCTCTTAATGACATAAAACTGCCGCGACGAAAATTATCAGTCTGTCTGAGTTCCCGATTGATCTTGTCTTCTTCGCTATTGAGTTGTTCACGTCTATACCGACGCCACAGGTCATAGACTGGCTTTATGCCCACAAAGAAATCTTCGTACTGTTCATCGACGACGTCGATGAAAACATATTCATGTTCCCGAATTTCCTGAACACGCTGGAGTAAGGGGTCGTTATCGGCTGGAAAACGTATCAGGGAGTAGATCCCTGATTCATTGCTTTTTAGGTAAGGTGAAAATACCTCTGGAGCCAGGGTAGCTGCGTACCTAAGGGTGGCTATGGCCTTGATTTCATTCAACTGGGCAGACGTTAAGCTGCTATAGAAAAGACCGAGGTCATTGTTGATTGCGGTATAAAGATATAGAAAAGGATCAGTAAGCACCGGGTTATTTAAGGAGACACTTTCCAGAGCCGAGTTGCTATAGATTTTATCAGCCCAGACTCTACCGGTGGCATCAATTGCCCGAATAGCCAAAGACAACGTGCTGCCATCAGATTCCAGTATGGATGCTGACACTTGCAGCTCTGCTCCGGAATCAACATCAGGCAGTAGTCTGATTGCACCCCAGAAGCCGCTGTCTTGAAGAATGAGTTTCAAAAATGAAGGCAAGTAGCGAGATTCGGCCTGGCGCACAGCCGGATAGATATCGTCCTGTTGCTGAATCCTGACATCTTCAGGCAGGTTCATCTCGAAAGCCTTGATGCTGATATCCAGCGTTGGCCTGTCAGACTGAGCCTGTGTCTGTGTCATCACAGCAACAAGGCAAACTATTAAAAATACTAAACGAATCAATTGCTTACCCTCCGACATACATTGTTGCGTGTCAGTGTCAGGATGCAATCGATATTGGATTCCGGCACATCATAGCGCCGGTAATAATTGCTGATGGTCATGCCAGTGGACACCTGGTCCGATGAAACAGTCGTAGTGATATTCAACTGATTGCCATTTGGAGCAAGGGTGACCTGATAATAAATACTCAGGCCATCATTCAGATTTAACAGGAACAGCAGTTGATTACCATTCCAGCCGCATTGCTCTGAACCAAATGGCGTTTCGGTGACCATGTTTTGCTGATTAAAAAATTCACAAAAGAGCGCAAAATCATCTTCCCGGTCAATTTTGACGCGTGAGCGATCCTGTTCAATCTGCAATAGCGGCATGCGGGTAATTTCTTCTGTAAATCGTGCCAGCCCAACGATGGTTTCCATTGAGCCGGATAAACCACCGCCTCCTACCCCTCGGTTTATGCCGTCTTGCTGTGGGGCAATCCGGCGCTGGATATCAAACATATACAGATTAAATTCTGTTTCAAAATCATCGCTCTGCTGAAAATCTTTTTCCCAGTTGCCTGACATATCAACCACTTCAAATTCTGTATCGTCAAGCAGTTGTGCGGGCTCTTCGGTAGCACAAGCAGTAAGCACAAACGCAGGCAAAAGAAGCAGGCATGATAAATGCCTGATTCGGATTAAATTACTCTGAAGAAATTGAGGTAACGCCATGGCAGGCCAAGTGTAGCAAAGAATGCAGCAGTCTTATTAAGGTGAGCTTAACGGACAAAAAAAGCCGGATGCACATTTGCACATCCGGCCTTGTGACCTTGAAATATTAGCCTAGAGGTTCCTGGCGGCTGCCACCACGTCTAACCAGTCGGGTCTAACTCGGAAATTTTCTTCGGCAAACTTGGCCAGGATTTCTCCATCAGCACTGACCAGCATTACGCCGGGCTGCGGTACGCCATACGCGAAGCTACCTGGCTCGTTACCGGTATTGAGGATGTTGAAGGCATTCACATGCTTGATGGCTTCATCATGGAGCATGGTAAAACCGATATCCAAGTCCTCTTCCACCAATTTGAGGGTTTCTACAGGATCGTAGGTTATTGTGACGATACTGAATCCCGTTCCATCAAAATCACTGGCGGCGGTTGTCAGGCCATCAAGTTGAGCCTTACAGAAGGGGCACCAGTCAAAGGATCGGCTGAATACCAGCAAAATGCCTTTGTCACCTGTCAATGAATCCAGGGTCTGAACCTCACCGTTCTGGTCCGGGGCTTCCAACACGGGAATGGTGGCACCCACCGGGAAATCCGGAGCCCAGTCAAAGTCCTGGGCGCTGGCTGAAGTCCAGATCCCGGTAAAAAGCAGTAAAACGATAATTCGTTGGGCCAGGTTGCACGCCTTGTTCATACATAGTCTCCTTGGGGTAAGGGTAAAGCTTAACCTGATGAGATCACATGACCCACACTTTTCTTTCAAACTATCTGGTTAGCTTCATGGTTGTAGTCTGTAAATGCGCGTTAAACAGCCTATAAAAAGCGGCTTAAATTTGCAAAGATTTGAATAAATCCAATAGATTTATGCACATAGCGAATCCTTGTAACAATACTGATTAAGTAATGTGAATAAATGCTAAAAGAAATTCTAATATATCCGTAAGCATTTGATTTAAATGAAGTAAAATTAATTCATTTTTATAACCAATGGTACAGAATGAATTACTCCGTTTTCGTAGCCGATATAACCTGATGACTATTACACAGAATTATCCACAGCATGGAGGGTTATCCACACGTGTGGATAACTAGTGGTAGAAAATAGTTGGAGAATAGTTGAAGCAAAACCCCGGGAATGTGGCGAAATTACGCTATTCGATTGAAAATTTAGCTCACGCATTGGGGCTTGAGAGGATATCCAATAGAATGTGGACTGAATTTTTCAGGGTAGGATTTGAGCAGTGGAAAAATCAGCAGGGGAAAATGCGGACAAAATGCATAGCCTTAACTTTGCAGTCAGGGATTATGAATGTGACCTGCAGGGCGTAGTCAATAATGCTGTTTACATGAATTACCTCGAACATGCCCGGCACGAGTTCCTCAAATCCCGAGGGGTGGATTTTGCTGAAGTCACCCGGCAGGGAATACACCTGATTGTGATCAGGGCCGAGCTGGACTACAAGGCTTCATTGACCAGCAGTGATGATTTTAGGGTGAATACTCGTTTTGATCAGGAAAGCAAACTAAAAATTGTATTTTATCAGGACATCATTCGGCAGATTGACCAGACACTGATGTTGTCCGCAAAAATTACTGCTACTGCTATCAATGAAAAAGGCAGACCCTTTGTCCCTGAAGATATTCTGGCTTTACTGGCCGATTAGATATTCCTGAATTTCCCTTTTGACACGTCTGATTGAGTGGCAGTATGCTTTGTCGCGATCAGATTGGAGACCGTAATGGCTTTACCAAAAATAGGCAACAAGGCACCCACGTTTACCCTGAAGGATCAGCAAGGTGACAATCAAAACCTGAAGGATTATCTCGGCAGTGTGGTGGTGTTGTATTTCTACCCCAAAGCCATGACGCCCGGCTGCACTGTACAGGCGTGTGGGATTAGGGACAGCGCCCGGGCACTCAACAAGTTGGATATTAAAGTTCTCGGTGTCAGCATTGATGCATTTCCCAGGCTTGCCAAATTTGCTCAACGGGACAAGCTCAATTTCACACTCCTGTCTGATGAAGACCATAAAATTGCCGACAAATATGATGTGTGGGGTTTAAAAAAATTCATGGGCAGAGAATATATGGGGCTAAAGCGCACGACGTTTATTATTGACAAGGAAGGCCGACTTCGCCATATCATTGAAAAAGTGAAAACCAAAACCCATCATGATGATGTAATGAGCTGGATAAAAGACAATCTGAAATGATGATTGTCTGATTTAACTTTTGATTTAACTTTTGATTTATCTTTCGATTTAACTATGAACATGTAACACAGCAGAACAAAGTTGGTATTCTGGAAATGAAACTGTTTGGCAAGCAATATTCTGAGACTGGCACCCCCCTGATGATTCTTCATGGCCTGTTCGGCAATCAAGGCAATTGGGGCCAGCACGCCAAAATCCTTGCCAATACGTTTGCCGTCTATGGCTTTGACCATCGCAACCATGGCTGTTCTGAGTGGGAAGATGGAATGGCATACAAGGAGATGGCAGAGGATGTACGCGAGACCATGGGCATGCTTAATATTGATAGTGCACACCTGATAGGTCATTCCATGGGAGGCAAAACGGCTATGCAACTGGCCCTTGCCTGGCCTGAACTGGTGAAGAAACTGGTGATTGTTGATGTCGCGCCGGTTAAATACAAACCCCACCATGAAGCTGTTTTCTCAGGCCTGGAAATACTAAACCTCGATCTCATTGATGGCAGGCAGGTTGCTGACGAAATATTGTCTGAGTATGTAAAAGAAAAGGATGTACGTGGTTTTCTGTTGGCTAACCTGAAAAAAGACGAAGAAGGTAATTTATCCTGGCGTATGAATCTGGATGCCATTATTGATGGTTATGATGAGTTGCAAGCAGGTTTGTCAGCGCAGCAGCCCTTTGAAGGGGATGTGCTATTCATTAAAGGGCAGAAATCGGATTACATTCTGAAGAAATACGAGAAAGAAATGTTCAGGTTGTTTCCTAATGCCCAGGTTGAAGAGATAAAAGATTCAGGGCATTGGCTTCATGCTCAACAACCAAAAATATTTCAAAGTATGGTCTACAAATTCCTCAAAGACTGTGGAAATTATTGAAACTTCCCCTGTAGCTACTGCAATCTGCAGTTTTTGGAAAACTGCGATTTTAGAAATTCCATCTGGTCTGCGCGAATTCGCTTACTGTTCATCAGAGCAAGATATTCAGCAGAATTAGGATGGTAGGGCAGGGCTAGTAATTCCATATGCGCTTCTTCAGGTGTTCTATCCTGTTTGTAATGGTTGCAGCGCCTGCAGGCCGCCACTACGTTTACCCAACTGTTTTTACCACCACGGGAAGTGGGGATGATGTGATCACAGCTCAAATCCTTGTTCTGGTATTGCTTACCGCAATACATACACAGGTTCTGGTCACGGCGAAACAAAATGCGGTTACTCAGCGCAGGTTTTTTCGGTTGTCCATGATGCAACTCACCAGCGCAGGCTACGATACTGTGCAGATCAATGGTGGATTGCTCACCGGTCAGACGTGACGTACCACCTCTGATGGTAAGTATTGTGTCGCCCATGGTCCAGATTACAAGTTCGCGAGCATAGAGAGTAGTAGCTTCCTGCCAGGTCAGCCATTCGACAGGTTGACCAGCGATATTGAGTCTTAGAACATGAGCGTGACTGTTATCTAATTCCATAAACTTGGTTCATAAATTTGGTCAGGCCGGTCAGATTCAGGGTGGACTGTAGCCATAAAGTAATAACGCGTCAATATAATGAAAGTAATTTAACCGGTTGTTTTAAAAATCATTGCCAGGTAAATAAAACTTTTTCCGCTATTTTTCCAGACGGGAAATAAGTGAAGATGTGTCCCAACGATTGCCACCTGCTTTTTGAATTTCCGCATAATAGCTATCGACAATTTCAGTAATGGGCAACGCGGCACCATTTTTTCCAGCTTCTTCCATGGCTATACCCAAATCTTTGCGCATCCAGTCGACGGCAAAACCAAATTTAAATTCGTTGTTCATCATGGTGCTGTATCGATTTTCCATTTGCCAGGATTGAGCCGCTCCTTTGCTGATGACATCAATGACTTTTTCCACATCAAGACCGGCGCTTTTGGCAAAATGAATCCCTTCTGAAAGAGCCTGTACAAGTCCGGCAATGCAAATCTGATTCACCATCTTTGTCATTTGCCCGTAACCGGAAGGTCCAAGCAGTTTTACACTGGCTGCAAAACTTTCTATGACTGGCCTGGCTTTTTCAAAGGCCGCTTCATCGCCCCCCGTCATAACAGTAAGTTTGCCATTTTCTGCACCAGCTTGGCCGCCCGAAACAGGAGCATCCAGAAATTCAAAGCCCTTTTGTGTAGCAATAGCAGAAACCTCTTTGGCTACAATGGCTGATGTCGTGGTGTGATCGATAAATACCGCGCCGGGTTTAACCGACTCAAAGGCACCATTGTCGCCAATGGTAACTTCACGCAAGTCATCATCGTTACCTACACAGGTAAAAATATAATCCGCACCATCGGCCGCCTCTGCTGGAGTGGCGGCTGTATTGCCTTTATAGGTGTTTTGCCATTGCTGGGCTTTTTCAGCAGTGCGGTTGTAGACGGTAACTAAGTGACCTGCATTGGCCAGATGCCCAGCCATGGGAAATCCCATGACACCAAGGCCGATAAATGCGACTTTACAGCTCATATTCAAATCCTGGTTAAGGTGGAAACGCAGACTAGAATACTAAAACGAGTAGGAGATACAAGAGACAAAACACAAGAGGCAAGATTCAAGATACAGGGCCGTGCATGGAAGGTTGATGAGCGTGGGTTGTTATTTTTACTTCATATGTAAATATTGTCCTTGACACCTAAAAGTAAAAAACCATCCTATACTTGCCTCTTGCCTCTTGCCTCTTGCCTCTTGCCTCTTTCCTCTGCATTTCTAGTAAGGCTTTCATCGCCGTAGAATGTAATGATAAGCTTGAAAATACTGATAAAAAAACAAATGGGAAGTCATGGCAGAATGGCTGGAAGGAAAAGTTGTTGAGAATATTCATTGGACTGACAGCCTATTCACGCTCAAGATAGAGGCGGACATTGCTCCTTTTGAAGCGGGTCAGTTTGCCAGTCTGGCGCTGATGATCGATGGAGAACGTGTGGCCCGACCCTATTCATTCCTCAGTTCTCCAGGTGCAGATCTACTGGAGTTCTTCTTCTACACCACTGAAACTGGTGTTTTATCTAATGCCCTGTATGCAGTTAATCCTGGTGATACTGTGTTGGTGAAAAATCCAGCTAATGGGTTTTTTACTCTGGATGAAGTGCCTGCATCAAAGGACCTTTGGATGCTTGGGACGGGAACTGGCATTGCGCCATTTTTATCCATTCTAAATACAGACAGGCCGTGGGAAACCTATGAAAATCTGGTCCTTGTTCAGGGTGTAAGAAGGCTGGAGGATTTTAAATACCAGGAAATGATTGCAGGAATTCAGGAGAAATACGGCGAACGGTTTCGTTTCCAGGGCTTTGTGAGTCGTGAACAGATTGAAGGCACTATACAAGGTAGAATTCCGGCCTCAATCGAAGATGGCTCTCTTGAGAATGCCGTTAATCTTGAGCTGTCTGTATTGGATTCCCAAGTTATGCTGTGTGGAAACCCGGATATGGTGAAAGATGCTGTTGATCATTTGAAAACAAGGGGATTTAAAAAAAATCGGCGCAAATCTCCTGGCCATATCAACACAGAGAATTACTGGTAAACCTTCTGTACTCCAAAGGCGTCTAATGGTGTGTGGTACCAGACAGTACCGGGGCCCGGAATCCGGTTAGGAGTGATTTGTATTTTTCGATACAATCCCCACTTCTGTACCAGACAGAATAGATAAATCAAAGGTAAAAACATGACTATCCTGCAGCGTTTAAGTGTATTGCCACTGGTAATTTTTATTACCCATTCTGCACTGGCGGCCAATAATGTCGAGTTAGGCTGCATAAGTGGAGATTGTGTCAACGGCAAAGGCACGATTGTTGAAGAAACCGACAGGGGCTTGCGCACTTACCGGGGCGATTTCGTTGAAGGAAAATTCCAGGGTTATGGTCGCCTGGCTTTTAATGACGAAGGGGAAAGCTACAAAGGCCGCTTCATGCTGGGTAAAAAATGGGGCAGGGGCACGTTGTGGGACAAGGACGGTAATATTTATATGGGCCAATGGCGCAATGATCGCCGCAACGGCAGGGGTTTACAGGCATTTAATGTGAAAGATTGGCGTGAAGACCTCTATACCGAAATCTGGTTGAAAGAAAATACAGAAAATTACTCGGGTCAATTCAAAAACGATGTCTTTTATGGCGATGGTACCTACCGCTGGGAAGACGGTACCTTGTATGTAGGAAAATGGGCGGCCAATAAAAAGCATGGCCGTGGTTATTTTAATCATGGAACTGGTCACAAGGCCTGGCGCAACTTTAATTTTGATAATCGTGTCTATGACGAGCGCTTTGAGTTTTCCATCGAGTAAGTTTTTATATGGATATTGAACATTTTCGCCGTGAGTACCTGCAGGGTGGACTCAGGCGTGAAGACCTGTTTGAGCATCCTGTCTCCCAGTTCTCTCATTGGCTCGACCAGGTAGTGGCTTCCGGGCTGATTGACCCATCGGCAATGGTAATCAGTACAGTGTCCGGCGAAGGCCAGCCATCGCAGCGTATTATCCTGTTAAAGCACGTTGATGAAGACGGGTTTATTTTTTACACCAATTACGGCAGTCGCAAGGCAAAAGAAATAGCCGACAATAACCAGGTAAGTCTGTTGTTCCCCTGGAACGCCCTTGATAGACAGGTAAAGGTTTGTGGAAAAGCAGAAAAAATCCCTTTCACTGAATCCGTAAAATATTTTATGTCCCGTCCACGGGATAGTCAGTTAGCCGCCTGGGCTTCTGAGCAAAGTAGTGCCATTTCTTCCCGTGATTTTCTCATGACACAACTTGCCAGGATGAAAGAAAAGTTTGGCACTGGTGAAGTGCCTCTGCCTGATTTCTGGGGTGGCATCAGAATCATTCCCCACCAGATTGAATTCTGGCAGGGGGGCGCCAATCGTCTGCATGACAGGTTTGAATATAACCTTGAGGCAGATGGTTCGTGGGAAATTGGTAGATTGGCGCCTTGATAGGACCAAGCCGCAAGCTTCAAGCCTCAAGCCACAAAATTAGATATAGCGCTTCTGGCAAGCTCTCTGAATTTTGTATTTCTTTGCTAATCCTTTAAATAAAAATCCCGAATTGAAATTGAATATTTCTTCAAAGGTTAAATAGATATTCCTTGAGGCTTGCGGCTTGCAGCTAAGGAAGTACGTACCAGAGCAATGCCGGCAGTAGAGCGAAAGACATGATGGTGGAAATAACTACTGTTGCAGCCACTTCTTCAGGCTGGCGGTCATAACGCATAGCAAACAGGTACGCAAAAACCGCTACCGGCATGGAGCATTGCATGATGAGAATGCCCCTGGCAACGCCTTCCAACCCCATCATCATGGCGATCACGTTTCCTGTTAAAAACCCCAGACCCAGGCGCATGGCAGACAACGAAACACTGCGTTTCAGGCTGGTAATTTCAAAGCGAGCTAGTGAAACACCCAGGGCAATAAGCATCAAGGGAATGGTCAATCCTCCCAACAAGTCAGTGGTGTTGTAGAGCCAGGCCGGGGATTCGATACCGGCAAAAACCAGACCGACAGTGATTATCACTGTCCAGAACATGGGGTTGCGCAACAGCTCTCGAACCGACATGGCCCCTGATGAAATGGCAATACCTACCGTGAAGCCAAAGACAATATTGACTGTGAAATAAGTCAGTCCAAGTGCCAGTCCTTCATCTCCGAACGCCAGCAGACAAAGCGGCAAACCCATGTTTCCCACATTGGGGAATATTTGGCCAGGCAGGAAGGCACGCTGGTCAAGATTGAAAAGTCGCAGTATCCCAAAACCGACAACACCAAAAATCACCATACTGAAGAAGGCGGCACTTGCCATGGACAAAAAAGCTTCCCTGTCCAGATCGATACCCATAAAAGTGGAAAAAATCAGGCAGGGCGCTCCGATATTCATGACCAGATTGGAGATAAATGACGTTTCAAAGGCATGGCCCTGTTTGACCCAGGTATAACCGATCATGGCGCAGATAAAGACAGGTGCAATAATGGCGAAGATGTCGTAAAGCATTGTGTTAACCAGGTTGGTTATTCATTCCATGTTGGCAATTTTTTTTCTGCCAGGTGTTTTTCAAGCCGTGCGTATTGTGGAAGTCCGTCTTTAAAGGGTGGGTAGTCTTCGCCCTGAATCAAAGGGGCGAAATATTCATAGGCTTTTTCAGTGATACCGAATCCGTCTTCAGTAATAAAATCGCGCGGCATTTTTTTCTCAACGTTGGCGACATCACCAAGGTTGGCTTCGCCGATGTGCCACTTATACGGTGAATTACTTTCTCTGACAACAGTGGGCATAACAGCATTTTTACCGGCAAGGGCAAATTCAACCGCTGCCTTGCCCATCGCATAGGCCTGTTCTACATCGGTAGCCGAGGCAATATGCCGGGCAGAACGTTGCAGATAGTCTGAAACCGCCCAGTGGTATTTGTAGCCTAATTCCTCTTTCACCATATTGGCCAGGGCAGGGGCGACACCACCTAACTGGGCATGGCCGAAAGCATCCATTGTGCCTTGGTCGGCCAGGAAAGTGCCGTCTTCGTAATGGGCGCCTTCTGAGACCACAATGGCGCAGTAACCGAATTTATCAACGCAGTCTTTAACTTTTGCCATAAAAGCGGCTTTATCGAAAGTGATTTCCGGGAAGACAATAACGTGCGGTGCATCTCCTTCCTGCTCTGCAGCCAGACCGGCCGCGCCGGCAATCCAGCCTGCATGGCGACCCATGACTTCAAGCACAAATACTTTGGTGGAGCTTTCACACATGGAGGCTACGTCGAGCCCTGCTTCGCGAATTGAAACAGCCACATACTTGGCCACCGAACCAAAACCTGGACAGTTATCGGTAATGGGCAGGTCATTGTCTACGGTTTTGGGGATGCCGATACAGGTAATTGGGGTATCAGATTCCTGACTAATTTGACTGACCTTGTGCGCGGTATCCTGGGAATCGCCGCCGCCGTTGTATAAAAAGGTGCCGATATCGTGGGCTTTAAAAACGTCGAGCAAGCGTTCATATTCAGCACGGTTCTCATCAAGGCCTTTCAGCTTGTAGCGACAAGAACCAAAGGCGCCAGCAGGTGTGTGCCTCAGGGCGGCTATGTTCGCATCAGATTCGAGGCTGGTATCAATCAGTTCTTCGCGCAGGGCGCCAATGATGCCATTGCGACCGGCGTAGACCTTGCCCAGCTCGAGGTGTGATCTTGCCGTTTCAATGACGCCACAAGCTGATGCGTTGATCACGGCCGTCACACCACCCGACTGTGCGTAGAAGATGTTTTTTCCTGACATAGAGAACTCCAATAAATCAGTTAACCATTCTACTTAAATGTAATGCTCTATAGAAAGAATACTTACTCTACATGGATTGGCTTGGTTCATTCTGAGACAATTGCCTGATGCATATACATATCCTGGGTATCTGTGGGACCTTCATGGGTTCTTTAGCGGTTTTGGCTAAAGAACTTGGCTATAAGGTCACCGGCTCCGACCAAAATGTCTATCCTCCCATGAGTACCCAACTCGAAGAGCAGGGCATCGAGCTCATGCAAGGCTATGATCCGGCTCACCTTGCCGATAAGCCTGACATGATTGTCATCGGCAACACCTGCTCCAGGGGTAATCCTGCTGTTGAACATATTCTGTCGATTAACCTGCCTTACTGTTCAGGGCCACAGTGGCTTTCAGAGCATATCCTCAAAGAGCGCTGGGTATTGGCTGTTGCTGGCACCCATGGCAAAACTTCAACATCCAGTATGCTGGCCTGGATTCTCGACTATGCGGGCCTTGAACCTGGCTACCTGATTGGTGGTGTGCCAAAAAACTTTTCCTGTTCTGCTCGTCTGGGTAAAACGCCTTTTTTTGTTATCGAAGCAGATGAATATGACAGTGCTTTTTTTGACAAGCGCTCCAAATTTATTCATTACCACGCCAAAACAACCATACTTGGTAATCTGGAATTCGATCATGCGGACATTTTCCCTGATCTTGTTTCTATTCAGACCCAGTTTCATCATTTAATGAAAACCATTCCTGAAGACGGACTCGTCATCTCCCCATTACAGAATGAAAATGTGGACGCTGTTTTTGCCAGGGGTGTCTGGTGCCCTCAGGAGTTTTTCTCACTGACTGATGATGCCGCGGCACAGTGGCGAGTAACGAAGCTGGATAAGCAGGGCGCCGTATTTCGCGTTAGCCATAATCAAGATTCTGGCGAAGTGCATTGGTCTTTGTCAGGGGATCACAATATTCAGAACGGTGTTGCCGCCGTGGCGGCCGCCGCCCATGCCGGAGTTTCCCTGGAGCAGGGCTGTGAAGCACTTTCGCGCTTCGAAGGCGTTAAAAGACGGCTGGAGCATTTGGGAGAATTTGATGGTGTCAGTCTGTACGATGACTTTGCCCATCATCCCACTGCCATCAAAAGCACACTGGAGGGATTTCGTCGGCGCCTGGAAGAAAAAGGGGAATCCGGCCGCCTGATTTGCATCATAGAAGCCCGTTCAAATACCATGAAGATGGGTTACCATCAGCAAACACTGGCTGATTCGCTAACTGCTGCTGATTTGGTGATCTGGTATAAATCAGAAGCAACCCGACTCGATCTCGATGCTATCGGCGAGGCTGCAGGCATAGATTTCAGAAGCTTTCCGGAAACCGGGGAGATTGTCAGTACTGTTGTGGCTGAAGCGGTAGCAGGCGACCATATCATTGTCATGAGCAATGGTGGTTTTGAAGGTATTCATGAACGCTTGGCGCAAGCACTGGCAAGTAGAGACTGATCAGCAAAAACTGAACTGGACCATTGATTAAGTAAGCAGAGGCAGGTTTTGGAAACCATTCCACTTTTTCCATTGAATTCGATTTTGTTTCCGAAAGGTCGTATTTCTCTTCAGATTTTTGAATCCCGTTATGTGGATATGATCAGGCAGTGCCTGAAAGACCAATGTGGTTTTGGTGTCGTTCTGATTGAAAAGGGCACTGAAGTGGCCAGACCGGGACAGAAACTGGATATTCATAGAGTAGGCACCTATAGCAGCGTAGTGGATTGGAACCAATTGCCTAACGGCTTGCTTGGCGTCACCGTTGAAGGGCAGACGACATTTAAAATTGTGGAATCCTGGAAGGAAGACAATGATTTGTGCAAAGCCGAAGTGGTGTTCAGAGATTTTGATTCCATTGAGTCGGACCCGGTAGATGTAGGCGAGCAATTCAAAGAATATGTAGAGTTGTTGCAGGGCCTGTCAAAGCACCCTGTCATTGAGGAGTTGAAACTGGATATCAGTTTTGAAAACCTGCGCGAAATTGCCTGGCGCTTGAGTGAACTGCTGCCGATCTCCAATCGTGAAAAACAAGCCTTGTTGGAGCTGACTGATCCCTTTGACCGTCTGGAACAGATAGAGATTTATATCAGCTCCATGAACCAGCAGGAAAAAAAGAGTTATTAACCCTTTGGCCATTCGCGGTTGGCCAATAGACTTATTATTCATGATAATCATTTTTTTAGGAGAATATTATGCTTGAAATTCTCATGAACCCAGGTGACATGACTCAGGCTCACTGGATGATAATAGGCATCCTTTTTCTTCTCATTCTGGGTGTTGTGTTTTTTGTTTACCGGACTTATCTGGTGATCAAAGATTCTGCAAAAAAAACCTACAAACCCAATATTGGTCTGTCCAGGCTGAAAGAGTCAGACCAGGCCGCCGACGAAAAAACGAACAACTGAAATCCATTTTCGGACACGCTGAGTGCACAGTATTTCCAAAATACTTCACTATTTGATAGTTGGCCTGTTGCTGACGGCTCCTGCATCCGCAAGTTTTGGCATTATCATTCGTCACGACAAGTCGGACATCAGTTATCAGGTGGATGAATCAAACTATCAGCAACTTTTTTTCCTGCACACCAGTTTCGACAACAAAGTCTGCGTCGCTACCCTGATCAATGCGCGTTGGGCCATCACTGCTGCCCATTGCATGGAGCAGACGCCGCTGGGTGAAACTATTGCCAATAATGGGCAGTATCTGGTAACCGTTGCCGGAAAACGAAACCATGTAGAAGAAATCGCCTTGCACCCTCAACACAATACGGGCAACCAGCTTGAGAATGTAGACCTTGCACTCATTCGGCTTGGTCGAGACGTGGAAAACGTAAGGCCGATTGCCTTGTATCGAGACAATAATGAATCACATCAAGTGTTCTCACTGCTGGGCTGGGGCTTCACCGGTATAGGCACACGAGGGCTTTCCAGCAATGATGGCAGGTTTCGCCGGGCTCTGAATCGGGCGAAGGAAGCGGACCAGTGGTTGCTGTTCAGATTTGATGACCCCAGGATCAACGGTAACCAGGCGCTGGCGCTGGAAGGTGTACCTGGATTAGGGGACAGCGGTGGTCCGGCCTTACTGGAAACAAGTGACGGCCCGTTACTGGCAGGGATTGCGCTAGGGGAGTTGGAAGAAGGCGAATCACCTTCAGCTCAGGGTCTATATGGCACGACTCAGGTGTATGAGCGGATTTCCAGTCATCTGGAATGGATTGACGCCACTATCAATATCACTATCAATACCACTATCAACGATTGAAACAGGTTAGAAACCTGCGGCATCCTCGCTGATAGTGTTGTCTTCTATTGAAGGTACTGCAGGTTCTATTCCTTCCAGCTCTTCTTGTATTGGCTCAGGGTTTTGTAACCTGTAGATGTGGTTGATCAAAGGCTGGTGATCCGGTTTTAATTCTGCCATCGCCTGAAAGTAAGGAATGATGTCTGCCTCAGTTTGTGGCAGCGCAATTTTTTCTCCATCCTGAATTGCTAACAATTCTCCGTTTTCAAAAAGCACACTGGCCTTGTGGGCGCCGTAATAAGCAGACATACCTGTATCCGTAATAATTACTTTGCCACCAAACCGCGGTGTGATGACGCCAAGCTCAGGGGTATGCCCCAGAAGAATGTGATTCACTCCGTAGGTGTTCAACAGTGATTGCACATGGGCACTCTCTGCTGCTTCTGGATTCATAGCCAGTCCTCGGTACCAGAGCGGGCCGTCTTCATTGTCACCAAGATTGTTTTCGGGCAACAAAGGACCAAGTATTTCTGCGCGGATCTGGTTATTCATTTCATCAAGAGACATGGTGAGCATGGTTGGGCCTAATCCAGCATGCATGAACAACATGTCATTGATACGGATGACGCTGTTGTGTGTATTTACCCAGTTATTGATGTCGCCACCAGGCTGCCAGGCTAATCTGTGCTCGACGTATCCAAGGGGAAACTGCTGGTACCAGCTATCCTTGAAAGCATCGTCTATAACAACCGAAGTTTCAGTGGTCTCATTTTGGGTGAGGATTGCCTGGACTACTTGCTGGTAGTAAGCATCCCGATACTGTCTAGAGTTGCGCGAAGTAAACTCATCATATTCACCAGGATGCACATAACGCAGATCACCAACCACGTTCATAAATTCATGGTTGCCGATCAGGACATGCACCATGCCATCATCACGCCGGGCCTGTGTTTCCAGTTTCTGCAAGTGGTCAATGATGCGTAGAGTGTCGGGACCACGGTCCGGCACATCCCCCACTTGCACAAGATGAGTGTCGTCACCGGTCCAGTTGCCGCGTCGGTTTACTAATCCAGCTTCGCGTAAGACCGAGATATAACTATCATAGTCACCATGTATGTCACCGATGATGACGAGCCTTGCTACATCGTCCCATTCATTTTGTATTGGTTCGGCTGCATACAAAAATGCGCTGCCGACTAAGCTGCTGACTAAGAAGAAGCATAAAGACAGTCTTACCCGGATTTGATGAGTTCTCATGGTTTATCCCCGGCAGTCATCCAGTATTTCATCCTGCAGCTCTTCAGGGTCATTAATAATGGCGAAAAAATCCTGCAAGTATTCAACCGAGGTGTTCGCCGTTCTTTCATTTACGTAGGTAGTATCAGCCGCGATGGCGCGCAGTTGCTCTTCGTTTACTCTAAATAGGGAGAGTGCCTCATTCATGGTATTTTCCGGCACACAAAAACCGCGGTACAGGCGTTGTCTCACGCTACGTATTCTCAGACTGGGATTGATCTGGGCATAGCTGGCGTTTACATAGCCGGTAGAGTCAAAATCGTAAGGAGCGGGGAAGTAGTGGTTCTCACCTTCAACCTGGAACAACTTGGCATTGTGACAACATTCGTCTTCAGGGGCTGAAATCAGGGAGAAATCAGTATTACCCACCATAAACATGAACAGGGAAACGATAGTGCCCTGTAATTGATCCAGTTCAGCAAGTTTAATTGAGTTCAGGTCTACGTTTTCCATTTCATTACGCTCAGCCACACCATCCTTGTGTTCAATAAACACACCTAGATGAGTCCGCTCACTGTCCCGATCGGTATCTAAATAAGTTACACGCAACAAGCGTGAGCGATAACTGAGATCGGAAATGACATTAAATAATTGATAAGCCTGATGCTCCTTGACGATATAGCGTTCAAAACTCGCCGCGTTTTTACATTGCACTACCAATTTCAGACTATTCTGTTGCGCGAACACTGTGCCATCAACATCATCCTTGTCCATGTCTACCCAAAGCTGAGCGAAATTACAGATATCTTCTCGTAGGCGAAAATTTCCCCGTACTTCATATTTCACTTCAAGAGAGTTCTCCTGAGCGTTTTCAACCCAGGACATAAGGCCCCTATCATATTCACGTTCCTTGTCTCGAGACCGGTTAATGGTTCTGAATGTGCCGGCCAGGGTTATTTCAAGCAGATCCTTGCTTGCAAATAATGGCGCTGCCTCTAACTCGGCTGCAAGAAGGCTATGACCGGGGATGAACAAGACCAGTAGGGCAGGCAACAGCATCCGGATTTGCTTAGAGTTGTTCATGATGTCGAATCTTTTCTGGTGGATAACTCATTAGACCGCTAAAGGCCCTGAATACTCAATTTAAAGGTAGTATATTGCCAGACTGCCGAATCCTCAACGTAGCAGGAAAGATGCGTGAATATTACAAAATAGTATTCAAAAACAATGATTTACTTATCCTCGTACCAGTATTAATATTGCTTAGCTGAAAAAAAGGATAACCCTGCCAATGCAAAAATATCTGGACATCATGAATCACAGAAGCCTGATTATTGCAGTTCTGTGCATCATTGTGACGTTCTTTTGCCTGCGGTTTGATTTCAGTTACGATGTTGACCTGATTATTTTCAGTATCGCTATCATCTTCCCCTTGGTATTCACCATTCGCGAGGCCTTTAGGCGGCGCCAGCATGCCATCCGGCTACTCAGTACACTCAAGGCCTCAATCAGTGCTTTTTACTTTAGCCTGGAAAACAGTAATAAATTGGATGAAGAAGAAAAGCAGCAAGTGCACGTGATGATGAACTCTTTGTCAGAGACTTTTATTGACGGTTTGATGGACCGACAAAACGGCAGCATCAGTATTGTCAGGGAGCAGGTCAGAGATATTTATAATTTCGTGGATACCAATCGTAATTCAATTTCAGGCAATGCCTCTTTGAAGCTGATCCGCCTGGTCCAGGACATCCAGGAATGCATCGAAAACCTCAATGGCATCAAGATTCATGGCACACCTGTCAGCTTGCGGGCGTATTGCCTTATCTTCATTTATATTCTGCCATTCATTTTTACCCCCACCCTGTTATTCAGCCTGTCTAACCATCCGTCCTGGCTTATCTATGCACTGAGCATCCTGCATGGCTTCATTCTTATCTCTCTCTATAATCTGCAAGATCATATCGAAGATCCTTTTGATCAGTTGGGCCTGGATGACATCAAACTGGCGGGATTTCAGTTCAAAGAAAAGCTGGAACCGCCTGTAGCATCGGAAACCAGTGCTGCCGCCCAGACCTGAGTCGTGTATCTGACGGGATAATCAGTAAAAAATACTAGGCTTACAGAGAATTAAAGGCATATAACGTAAGTAAGTATTAACTGGAAAAATGTTGGTAACGATCGATTTCAGCATTTTTCAGGCAATCTGCAGCCCAGGAAGCAAAAAAATCAATAAATTTGCCTAATTCCTCAAAAAATTAGTTAATATTGATAGTTTTAATCTATACAAATATAGTTAATACTTAGTCATTAATTATCAATATTATTAAAATCTTCTGCCATGCCTGCAAAAAAGCCTTCAATCAAGCAACTTGAATACTTCGTTACTATTGCCCATTCCACCAATTTCCGCAAAGCCGCAGCTAAACTGGGTGTAAGTCAGCCTACTTTGACCAGCCAGGTGGCCGCCATGGAAGAAATTCTGGGTGTGCAGCTGTTTGAGCGCTCACGTGCAGGCACTTTGCTCTCGCCAGAGGGCCGTGATTTATTGGCGCTGGCCAGGGATATTCTCGATCAGTACCAGCATTTTCTGGATACCGCCCAAAACAGCAGCCGTGAATTAGGGGGCACATTCAGAATCGGGGTGTCGTCCACTATAGGCCCTTATTTTTTACCTGAGGTGTTGCCACAACTGCATCAACGTTATCCGAATTTACAGCTGCATTTACGGGAGGGCGATCCCCGTGAACTGGAATCCGGTCTGCAAAAAGGCAATTTTGATTTCATCATCACGGTGCTCCCCATGCATTCGACGGAAAACAGAGTGAGGCCATTGTTTACCGAACCACTGAAAATCGTTGTGCCCCAATCTCATGAGCTTGCATCGCAGGAGAGAATCAGCGGCAAAATGCTGCAGGGGCAGACCGTTCTAACCATCGATGATCATTTTCACCTGCATAGTCAGATTGCCGGACTATGCGAGCGGTACGGGGCGCAGCTACGTCGGGATTATGAAGGCAACAGCATGGACACTATTCTGCAAATGGTGATGATGAATATGGGGATTGCGATTCTGCCTGGGCTGTTTGTGCAAAGTGAGCTGGGAAAAGGTGCCGCATGCAAGGTACTGGAACTGGATGAAGAAGCCGTAGTACGCAATCACGTTGCTGCGTGGCGGATCAATTCCTCACCCCGGCATCTGTTTCAGAAACTGTCTTTTGATTTAAAAGCGATCGCGCTGGAAAAATTCGCGGGCATTCTCACCGAAGTGCTTACTGAAGAAAATATCTAGAGGCTCCCTAGACCTGGATAGCAGGAATTTCAGTGTGCCAGTCAGTGGCCTGTTGAAAAGCATGAGCCAGGCTGAACATCACCTCTTCACCAAGATTAGCACTGCTGATTTGCAAACCAATGGGTAGGCCACTATCACTAAATCCAATGGGTACAGAAATGGTCGGAATTCCGTACAGGTTAAAGGGTGCAGTATTGCGTGTTGATTGTTCAGCGGTGTTGGCTTGTGAGGGATTAATGGCTTGATCTATACGCTCTGGTAGACCAGGAGCGGTGGGTGTGATCAGCACGTCAACCTCGTTGAACACGTCATTAATCAGATGACGTGTCCTCAACAACTCTTGCTGAGCCCGAATATAGTCAGCTGTACTGACAGCCCCCGCAGCTAATAATCGTTCCAGTGTCACCGGATTATATTGACTGTGGTTGGATTCATCGTTGAGATACTCTTCATGCCAGGCATAGCTTTCGGCTAACAGGGGAGCAAAATTCGGTGCATCAGGCAGTGCGACTTCCCTGGATTGATTTGTCAGTGAATCCAATACCAACAGAGCATTCGTTACCGCTGTTTCAGTGTCCGGATGCAGGCGGGCAAAATAGTCACCTGTTGGCAGGCCTATGCGAAGGTTTGTCACCGGTTGCATCAGAGCTCCAATGTAATTAGCCGCGGGCGCTTCAATACTGACCGGATCAAGTGCATCGAAACCTTTCATGGCCTGCAACATATAGGCAGAATCAGCCACACTGCGACACAGTGGCCCCACGTGGTCCAGGGATTCCGCTACAGGTATGATTTGGCGAATGGATGCCAGGCCATGGGAGGCTTTCAGGCCTGTAACACCGCAATAGGCCGCAGGCAGACGGATAGAGGCCAGGGTATCAGTACCGAGCGCTGCACAGCACATTCTGGCTGCCATGGCGGCCGCAGAACCGCCGCTTGAGCCACCAGGAATGTGGTCCAGATTCCAGGGGTTATGAACGGGCCCGAAATGGGTAATGGCTGATGTGCCACCCCAGGCAAATTCATGCATATTCAGTTTGCCTAGTAATATACAGCCGGCATCTCGAAGGCGTGTATAAATCGGTGCATCTGTTTCAGGAACACGATCCTGCAGTAAGGTGCTGGCGGCTGTGGTTAGAATGCCGGCTGTATCAATATTGTCTTTCAGGCCGATGGGAATTCCATGCAGTGGGCCGCGCCAGTGTCCATTCATTAATTCCTGTTCCAGTTGCGCTGCCTGTGCCAAAGCCAATTCTTCAGTAATCGTTATATACGCATTGACTAAGGGTTGCAGCTGTCGGATCCGATCCAGATAGGCACGAGTGAGATCAATAGGGGAGAGCGCCCTGCGGCGAATGAGGTCTGAAGCTTCGACCAATGAAAGTTCTGTCAGGTCGGTTACCTGGGCATTTAGGGGTATAGTCATAAACAGTGCAGCTGTTGAAAGCGTTGAAGATAGAAATGTGCGGCGATTAGTCATATTAATTTAATTCGGATTTAAATTATTTAAAGACATAAATAAATGGGCAGTTGAATACATCACCACAACCCCTAGTACAATCTTTCCATACAGTTCTACAGGTTTCTATAATATCATCATTTTAAGCGCTAACTATTAGAGCTGAAAAGCGTAAAGAAAGCATAATTAATACCCTTTTAGGCGATATTTATAAGGAGAGAGAAGGGATGTCAGCAGTAGGTACTGAAGGAAACCCACTCCGGGTTGCAATCATTGGCTCGGGCCCAGCGGGTTTCTACACAGTCAGTAATTTTCTGAAGCACAAAGAACTTGTTGTAGAGCTCGACATGTATGACCGGCTACCCACCCCCTTTGGTTTGGTCCGCGCTGGTGTTGCGCCGGACCACCAGAAAGACAAGTCAGTACAGCGTGCCTATGACAAAAGCGCGCAGATGCCAAACTATCGGTTCTATGGCAACGTTGAGTATGGATCAGATATTCATCTTGAAGACCTGAAGAAACACTACCACCATGTGATGTTTGCAACGGGCGCACCATTTGACCGTAGCATAGGTGTGCCGGGTGAAGACCTTGAAGGTAGTTTTTCCGCGACCGAGTTCGTTGCATGGTACAACGGGCATCCGGATTTTGCGGATCGCCAGTTTGACCTTAGCCAGGAAAGTGTAGCGATAGTGGGGATCGGCAACGTTGCCATGGATGTCGCTAGAATCCTGTGCAAGACATACGATGAACTGGCGGTAACCGACATCGCCGATCATGCACTTGAGGCACTAAAGAACAGCAAGATAAAGAATGTGTACATTCTGGGCCGGCGTGGTCCGGCGCAGGCGGCCTTCACACCTCCTGAAATCAAAGAACTGGGCGAGTTCGATGATGCAGATGTTACTGTCCCATTAGATGAAGCCGTCGTTGACCCTGCGAGCCAGGCCATTATTGATGAGAGTGGAGATAAAGACGCACAGAAGAATATCGACTTTATCCGGGAATACGCCCAGCGTCCGGTTGAAGGGAAGTCGCGGTTGCTGACGATCCGCTTCCTGGTATCAACCTTGGACCTGATTGGTGAAGATGGCAAAGTGTCCGCGATCAAGCTGGTTAAAAATGAGCTGGTTCAGAGTGACGATGGCTCGGTTCATCCAAGGGCGACTGATCGGCAAGAAACCATTCCCGTTGGATTGGTATTCCGCTCTGTGGGATACAAGGGCTTACCGTTACCGAATATCCCCTATCATCAGGAGTCGGGGACGATTCTCAATGAGGCTGGCAGGGTTGTCGATGAATCTGGTGATGCTGTAACTGGTCTATATACGGCCGGGTGGATAAAGCGTGGCCCGAGTGGCGTGATTGGTACGAACAAAACCTGTGCAAAGCAAACGGTGGACTGCATGGTTGAAGACCTTGCTGCCGGCAGGTTCAATGAGCCTGAAGATCCCGGCATTGAAGCTGTAGCAACCCTGGTTGAAGAGCGAGAGCCTGAGGCAATCAGCTACCAGCAGTGGCAGACCATTGACGCAGAGGAAGTCCGTAAGGGCGAAGCCCAGGGAAGACCCAGAATTAAATTTACCCGCGTGGCCGGCATGGTCAGTGTTGGGAAAAATTAGCCTTTTACCGCAAGGATATGTTTTATTTGAGAAGCTGCTTTCGGCCAAAAGCGATGTATGGACTCCACCACCTAACCGAAGTTAAGGTGGCGTCGACAAAAACAAAGGAGTCCATACAATGAAAAAGTCTAACGTGATTGGTATCGATTTAGCAAAGAATGTTTTACAAGTGTGTAAAGTCAGTAAACACGGCGAATTGATTCTTAACAAAGCAGTCAGTCCTAATAAATTAAAACAATTATTAGCCACATCATCCCCCTCAATCGTCGCTATGGAGGGCAGTGGCTCGTGCCATTACTGGGGCAGGCTTTCTAAGTCGTTCGGTCATGAAGTCGGGATAATCAATCCCAAAAAGGTGAAAGCCTTCCAAATTTTCCGATTAAAAGGGTTTGATAAATATCCTCTATAATAATTTTCATAACCCCCAAATTCATCATCATCAAAAGTACCAACTCTATGTTGATAAAAAACATTTTCGCCAGTTCTTAGTTGAGATACAGCTTTCAACGTGAGCAATGATTCTTCATAAGGTGTTAATAGAAGCCCTTCATTAGCTTTATTTTCCGCCTCAAAATAACCAAGGGTTAAATTAAACTGAATCATCTCATGAGCAATAACAGTTAATTCAGTGCGCGTTTGTGCTTGAGTGGATAGTGAGTTTTGTTGCAATTCAATGCCTAGAAATACTATTCCAGCCAGCACTCCAAAATTAGCTGCCAGTGTTAACCATTTATTAACGCTATCCATGTTCATAGTATTTTATTCTTAGTTTTGAGTGACTGCTTTCGGCCAATAGCGGTCAGTCTAATGATATTTTTCATTCCCGATAGCGGATGTTAACGAGCATCCTAAATGCGCCAAGATAAGTTTAAACGTATTAATGGGTCAGCGACGCATTTTGTCAGGTTCGCGGTTGAAGTTTAATGGTACGTCTGGAAGCCATTATCCGCCATGCCTAGCTAAGTACTCCAGTGCTTCTTGATAAGCAGGCAGCCCTTCATTGATCCAAATTTGAGTCACTTTCCGGTACTGTTCACTGGCTTGAGCATTTTTACTCTGTGCTGCATAGCTGCGGGCCAAGCCGAGGACAGACCAAGCTCTATTAGGTGTTCGTTGTAGAGACTGAGTAAAGAGTTCAACAGCTTTCTCAACCTGTCCCGATTCTAGTAAAATTTCACCGTATAGTTCATGGGCTGGTTTGGCTGGATCCACTGGTCCCCGGGGAGGAAGTTGCGCGTTTGTCAGAGCAATTCCTTCATCCAACAGATCTAAAGCTCCTTTAGTGTTGCCTTGTTTGATAAGAGCCAATGCGGCTACTTCCCGATAAATGATATTGATAGTACTGTTGTCAGGTCGGGACTCTGCCATATTGCGGAGTATTTCAGTTGCATTAGAGGCAACACCCATTTCATTCAAATTAATCGCACTTAAGCCGATAGCTAATAGTTCAGCTGCGTTGGTATCGGCGGTGATTTCACTGGTTTGCCACTGTTTACTTTCAACAATGAAGCGCGCCTTCATTGTTCTCAGGATATTGAGTGAGTCACTGTTTTCGGGGTTTTGTGCTAAAACTTTTTCAGCTGTGGCTATCCACTGTCTAACATAATCGTAATCAGCTAACTGTAGATGACCGTATTGTCCCCAATCGACCGCGTGATTCATGTCGTTAGGCCTGTCGCCAGGTAGCCATAAATCTTCAGCTGCCTGAAAAGCGCTTATATTATAATCCGCTACTTCCTGCCACATACCGTGTTGAATGAAAATATGCGTTGGCATATGTAGAGCGTGGGCGACGGCCGGCGCTATCGAGGCATACTTTAAGGCAGCGGCAAGAGCAATCGGCGCATGCTCCGGGTCATCGAAAGAATGGATAATATAATGGCTTGCTCCTGGGTGGTTTTCGTTTTCACGGAATAACTCTAGCGCAATTGCCCCGGCAAGATTGTTGATACGTTGTCTTTGCTCACCAGCAGCAGTTGCTCCACTTAACAACGATACTGCATAGAATGCAGCGACTTCCCGGTCTTCTGGAAAGGCGTCGTAAAGCGTCTTCATTGCCTGCATCCAGGCAGTACGCCGTGCCAAGAAACCGCCTTCACTGAACGCATAAGCTTCTGCCGCCCTTAAGAAACCCTTCTCCCTCTCGGTTGGTGCTTTTGCCAATCGTTCCTCAGTGCTGCTTGCCAATCTATTTAGTACCCTTGCTGAGGCGCCTGGCTCCCATTCAACGCCTATCAGCGGATGATTATAGGAAAAAGCCTCCCCCCAATAGGCCATCGCGAAATCGGGTTCGATTTCCTGTGCCTTTCTAAATTCATCCCGCGCTTGTTTCCAGCCAAAACTGTGCAGATAGCCCACTCCAAGAATGAAGTGTTGCTGAGCTTCGGCCGAACCTGATGTGGGGAAATCAAAATTGCCTATATTTTCTAAATCGGCCGCCTGCACTGTCAATGAACTGGCGATGACAATCATTACTATTTGTAGCGTTCCGAGAAAGTAAAATTTCATAATAGAAGATCCCTTTTTAGATCCGTTAGTACTTGGCATTCCGTCACTTTTCTACCGAAATTACAAACGGAAAAATGCAGTTCAATAAAAAAATCGTGACTTTTAACATAGGATTAATTGAATGACTATGCGTCTTTGTTGCAGTGGCAGTGCATAAGTAGGATTCACACACTTTCCCAGCGATTTTACTTTTATCAACAGAGCAATTCAAAAAAATGTTTGGCTATTGACTATAAGTAGCGCCAACGCCGTTTTTCCAATACTACATCTAATCAAACGAAAAGGATAAAAAATAGTCTTCTTACTTGAATGTCCGGTTTGTCTATAAAATAGATTCACGCTAAGGTCCGGATTGTGGTCCGTCAAAGTGGGGCCAGACCAGGAGGGCCATAATGGCCCTCCTTGACTCATCCATAACGTCAAAAGTTACACACTTTCTTACACACTACTTTTTTTGCCTTTTAACTTATTGATTATTAATGGGAATAGTTCGTTGTACTCCACTCATAATCCGTTTTTTATTCATCAATAACCAGCAAGTCTCGAATGCTTAAAAGCAAAGGGGTCATAGCACTTTACTCCAAAGAATTAGTAAATTCCTATATACTAAAATTGAATAATAAAAGGAGGGCAATACGTTGCGTTCTACTCAATACCTCTTGATAGTCGTCTTTGCTTTTCTACTTCTTGTTTCTTACGATCAGGTGAATCAATCTCAGTTAGAGAATTCTCCTGAAGACAGTAACCCGCCGAATTTTGTGATTATCTTTACCGATGATCTGGGCTATGCAGATATCAACCTTTTCAATGTTGCAGATTTGCAGACGCCAAACCTGGACATCATGGCATCTGAAGGTGCGATGTTTACCGATTTTTATGTAGCGCAACCAGTTTGTTCTGCCTCCCGCGCCGCCTTGATGACTGGCAGTTACTCGAACCGGGTTGGGGTCCAGGGCGCATTTTTCCCAGACACCGGTTTGGGGCTGGCATTGAGCGAAATCACTATGGCTGAAATGCTGAAAACCCAAGGCTATACCACAGGGCATTTTGGTAAATGGCACCTGGGAGATGCCCCGCAATTTATGCCCACTAATCAAGGTTTTGATGCCTTTTTTGGCATCCCCTACTCCAATGACATGTGGCCCGGTCACCCCTTGCAGGAAAGATTCAATTTTTCAGCACTGAAACTTTATGAAAATGAAACGGCCATAGAAGAACTGGATGATCAGTCTGATCTCACGCAACTCCTGACTGTCCGCAGTGTCGAATTTATAAAAGAAAATAAGGCAAATCCTTTCTTTTTATATCTAGCCCATCCCCAGCCCCATACACCCTTGTTTGCGTCAGAAGCTTTTCGAGGCATCACTGGTAAGGGATTGTTTGCTGATGTGATTGCAGAACTGGATTGGTCAGTGGGCGAAATTCTAAACACGCTGAAAGAAGAAGGCCTGGACGACAACACACTGGTCATTTTTACCTCGGACAATGGTCCGTGGCTGTCCTTTGGCAACCATGCCGGTTCTGCAGAACCATTTCGTGAAGGCAAAAACACAACTTTTGAAGGCGGCGTCCGCGAACCCTTTATTATCCGCTGGCCCGGGGAGATACCTGCGGGTTATGTCAGCGATACTCCCTTGATGAGTATTGACCTGTTTCCCACTTTAGCGCGCCTGGCAGGTGCAGATTTACCTGTACAAAAAATTGATGGCCTGGATGTCTGGTCCATACTGAACGGACAAAGTCAGAATAACCCCCATGAGGCCTACTTCTTTTATTTTGCTGATAATGAACTGCAAGGCGTTCGCTACCAACAATGGAAACTTGTTTACCCTCACTCCTATCAAGGGGTAAATCCTCAGACCGCTGGCCAGGATGGCGTAATGGGGACATACCAGCCCCTCGTCTTAGAAAATATCGCGCTCTATAACCTGGAAAGTGATCCGGGTGAAACTACCAACGTCTCTGCAGATCATCCAGATGTTATCGCCACCATTGAGTTATTGGCTGAAGAAATGAGAGCGGATCTGGGCGACAGCCTGCGGGGCATGGAAGGACCGGGACGACGACCTATTGGAGTGGTTGGCCAGGACTGATGCTTAACGATAATTTTGATAAAGGGTAAATTACTTTCTCCTTTTATGACTTCATCCAAATGGAAAGCTGCTTTGATTAAAAGATTGTTAAATATTCAGGCTCCATTACCTTTTCACCTGCGGGTATTAAGCGTTTTCCTCAGTCTGTGCTCTTACCCGATATTCGCTCAACAACCTGAGCTTGGTACTGAAACCCTGGACATATTGCAAGTCGACAGTTTTTATTTCAAAGACCATAACAAGAACGGCTCATTGGACATTTATGAAGATTGGCGACTGAGTCCTGAACAACGAGCAGAGCATCTGGTCAGTCTGATGACTATTGAGGAGAAAGCAGGTGCCATGTTGCATGGCACTCTGCCGCTGGATCAGTCAGAAAATTCAGCGGGACTTAATTACGATCTCCTGCTTGCAGAAGGGTTGATTCAAGATCGCAATATTAACCATTTAGTTACTCGCCTGACTGGTAACCCCAGGCAGATTGCAGAGGAAAATAATCGCATCCAGATACTCGCAGAATCTTCACGCCTGGGCATTCCAGTTACTGTCAGCACCGATCCACGACACCATTTCCAGTTTACTGAGGGTGCTTCAGTCGCAAATACCGGGTTTTCACAATGGCCAGAAACACTCGGATTTGCGGCATTGAGAGATCCGGATTTGGTAAAACGATTTGCTGATATCGCGCGCCAGGAGTACCGAGCTGTTGGGATTCACATGGGTTTGTCTCCCCAAGCAGACTTGAGTACTGAACCACGATGGTCACGCATTAACGGCACTTTTGGTGAAGATGCCACGTTAGCTAAAACGCTGGTACAAGCCTATGTAGAAGGGTTTCAAAATGGCAGCGCAGGCATTCATGAAGAAAGCGTTTCCCTGGTTGTAAAAC
This sequence comes from Gammaproteobacteria bacterium, assembly GCA_029245395.1. Taxonomy (GTDB): domain Bacteria; phylum Pseudomonadota; class Gammaproteobacteria; order Pseudomonadales; family Pseudohongiellaceae; genus Eutrophocola. The sequence continues at coordinate 19,099 of JAQWPL010000020.1, read as the reverse complement.
ATTGGACTGGTTATGGAGCAGCTGCAGAAGGTTTTGACAGCCACAACTATTATGGCCGTTATGCCATCTTTCCAGGTGACAACTTTGATTATCATGCAATTCCTTTTGAAGGAGCATTTAACGCTAATGTCGCCGGTGTCATGCCTACTTATTCAATACTCAAAGATTTAACTATCCAGGGAGCAGTAACTGAACAAGTAGGCGTTGGCTTTAATCGCTTTATCCTGACAAACCTGCTAAAAAATCAGTATGGCTTTAAAGGCGTAATCCTCTCTGACTGGGGTATTACCAAGGATTGCTTTGAAGCCTGCATAAGCGGAAAAGATGCTGAAGGCATTCAGGGGTTTCACAACTTCTCCTCGGCCTGGGGGGTTATCAATTTAACGATGGAAGAACGATTTGCCAAAGGTATCGACGCCGGTATAGATCAATTTGGCGGCGTTGAGGATACTCAGGTACTGGCCTCAACTATCAACAAGGGTATGGTCAATCAAGAGAGTATAGATAACTCGGTACGTCATATTTTGACGCAAAAATTATCCCTGGGGTTATTTGAAAAACCTTTGGTCAATATTGAAAAGGCGGCCAGCCTGGTTGGTAATCAGGATTTTTCCCAACAGTCAGAAGAAGTGCAAAGCAGATCATTAGTCTTGCTTGAGAATACAAATAATTTACTTCCATTAACTGACACCGGCACTGCACTTTATCTCCATGGTATTGACGCCGCTATTGCCCAGACCTATGGATTTAAAATAGTGGATGATCCAGAGAAAGCGGATATTGCCATAATTAGAGCCAGCGCTCCCTACCAGATACTTCATCCGGATTATGTATTTGGGCGTATGCAACATGAAGGTGATTTGTCATTCAAAGATGGCAATACTGAATATGAACAGATCAAAAAAATCAGTGCGATTGTGCCAACCATAGTCACTGTTTACCTTGATCGCCCTGCTATTTTGACGAATATTATTGATAAAGCGGATGCAATACTGGGAAACTTCGGCATTAGTGATGCTGCCCTAATGGATGTCATCGTCGGAAACATTGCTCCGCAAGGAAAACTGCCCTTCGAGCTACCCGCTAATATGGAGCGTGTGCGAGAGCAACAAGCCGACGTACCTTTTGATACGGCTGATGAGTTATTTAGTTTTGGTTTTGGACTGGAATACGAAGCGCAGTAAATAGCCGATATAGCTATACATCATGTTGTGGTAGATACGCTGCGGCACCTAATAAGCCGGGGTGCTATAAAATTAGTAGGAATAAGTGCAGCATTACTTTTTTAGCTAGCAGTCTTTACCGGTTTTAAAACTTGATTCAATCGACTTTATTCCCTTACCCTGCATGCTTCCCCCAAGCCCATAAAATAATAAGCAATTGACAGGCGGTTGGTATGGCAACAGTAAAAAATCAAAACGCCAGAACCACGATTCTTTTCATAACAGCCGTAGTTGCTATGGGGGGATTATTGTTTGGTTATGACACCGGGGTTATTTCAGGAAGCCAGCTCTACTTTACCGAATTTTTCGATTTAAGCACTGGCGAGCAAGGATGGGCTGTCAGCAGTGCTATATATGGCTGTCTGTTTGGTGCTTTAGCAAGCGGTTATCTTACAAAAAAAATCAGCCGCAAATACACCCTGCTTTTTTCGGCAGTTCTTTTTATTATTTCTGCCTGGGGTTCTGGCTTTTCAAGCTCTCTATTGGAACTCTCTATTTACCGGATTATCGGTGGTCTGGGTGTTGGCATGGCCTCTATGGCTGCACCTATGTATATAGCAGAAATCTCACCACCTAAAGAACGCGGGCAAATGGTTTCCTATTACCAACTCGCTGTAGTAATCGGTTTTTTTGTTGTGTTTCTGGCTACGTATTTTATCGGCAATGGCAGCGTAAGTTTTATCTCCTCTTTTAATGAGACTGATTTGCATAGCTGGAATGTCGAGCAGGGCTGGAGAATCATGTTCTGGTCTGAACTTATTCCTGCTGGCGCTTTCCTGCTCCTGTTATTTTTTGTTCCACATACGCCTCGCTGGTTAGTGTTAAAACAAAGAACTGATGAAGCCAGAGAAGTTTTAGCCGCAATAACATCCAGCGAGGAAGAAGCCAGATTAGAGCTTGAAGATATCAAATTATCATTTTCGGAAACCCAGCAACATCACAGGATAACTTTAGCTTCTAAAGGTATCGCTTTTATATTATTCCTCGGCATCATGCTTTCTATTTTTCAACAGACCACTGGCATAAATGCCATTCTTTACTATGGGGCCGAAATTTTTAGTAATGCGCTGGGCTACGGTCCTGAGGACGCACTAAAACAGCAATTATGGACTGCCGGAGTCAACTTGGTGTTCACTTTTATTGCTATTTTCAGTATCGACAAATGGGGGAGAAAGCCCCTCTTACTCACAGGGATCACAGGTATGTTTCTAGGCTTGAGTATTCTGGCGTTGACCATATACAGCGGGCAAATAGGAATTGTTTCTTTACTGGCAATCCTGTTGTTTATCGGTTCATTTGCAATGTCTATGGGGCCCGTGGTCTGGGTGCTACTTTCAGAAATTTTCCCTAACACTATCCGCAGTTTTGCCATGTCTATTGCAGTAGCAGCCCAGTGGCTATTTAACGCTATCGTTGCCAACAGTTTCCCCGTCATTAATGGCAGCCAGTTGAACAATGCTATGTTTAACGGTGTTCTGTCTTATATAATATTTTCCTCTTTCTGCTTCATCACTTTTATTTTCGTATGGCGCCTTGTCCCTGAAACCAAGGGTAAAACCCTTGAAGAACTTGAAGGGCTATGGACCGGGGAAAACGTATTTCATGATGCTGATCAGATCGAACCAGACTGATAAGAAAACAAAGGTGACTAATAATAGGGCCTGGGGCATTTACAACTAAAGGAGTAGGAAAACTTTGATCCATATTCCCATGTAAGCAATGTGTAAGCATTTTTAATTAAAGTAGATAGGGCTAGATTTGAGGGTGGGATTTGCGCCATAAGAAGGAATATGACAGATGATATGTGGGATTCTAGTCAGGGCCCTGTATCTGAAGACTTTGTAGAGTATGTAAATGATAATTGTTAAGGAATTGATGTCCGCTTCTGGCCGAAAGCAGATGTAATCATTCAAATCAGTGCGTATTTCCACAAACCCTATTTCTCTTCAAAAATATCCAAAGGTAAAATAGCAGTAACTCCTACGTTGGGTGCATCCACCAATTGTCCGATTCGAATATCCACCGCTACACTGGCAATCACATAAGCCTGTTGGCGATCGTAGCCGTAGGTTTCGACTATATAATCAACGATGCCGGCTATGGCATTGCGTGCCGCGAGATTAATATCGTTAGAAAGATTTTCCAGGTCGGCGATGATGGGTGATTTCAAGTAGGCCATGTCCGGTGGCACCGAGCCGGCTGGTTTGAGCGGAAACCCGGTAACTGCATAGAAGCGTCGGGAAGGGATATTCAACAGATCGGAGGAGCCTTCGAAATGGGGGCCATGAGTTAAGCGCGGACCGTCCTTTAACACTTCGGTAGTGGCCCAGACGTCTGCAGACATTTCTATAGCCGTACCGGAGACTTCGCCATCGCCTTGGGCATAGTGAACATCACCGATGGCCAGGCCGCAACCGTCGATATAGCATGGCAGATAAATTGTAACGCCTGCTCGTAGGTAGCGAATGTCCATATTGCCACCGTGTTCTCTAGGAGGGATAGTTCGCAGACATTCATTTTTTGCACTGCCGTTGGTACCACAGAGTTCCGCAGGATCGGCATCTTCTGTGAAGGGTAAACTCACTCTGCCACCAGCATCCGCCAGGGCTTGTTCGCGGGCTAACATGTTTTGTAATTGTTCCGGCCCGGGGAGAGTGGTAACCACCCCGGGAAAACTGCCATTAGGAATCTTCACGCCTGGTAAATCGTCGGACTCTGCATAATTGCGATTTAACCGCCAGATGATTTGGCGTTGTCCATCTACCAGGTCGCGAACAAAGCCGCCACTACCGCCATTGGTCCATGCGTAACGACCGGGATCTATGTTGGTAAGAGTGACCGCCACAACATCGCCAGCTTCGGCGCCTTCTATATAGACCGGGCCGGTCATGGGATGCACGTGACCAAATTTAGTAGAAAGGTTGCCTGGCTGCTGATCGGTTTGGGAAGCGACTGTTCCAAGTACGTCACCGGCGTCCCGCGTATGAAACAGAATGGTCTGGCCAGGCACAACCCGGGTCGCCATGGGAATGTCCGGATGAAGGCGATTAAAACAACCAGGATCTTCGATGCAGTCAACCCCTTCACCACCAACGATAACGATGCTGCTTTCTGCGGCGGAAACAACAAACGCAAGAAATTGTAAGGTAATTGCAGCAGAACTGATTAGTAGTAATTTTCTCAAAGATTTAGTTATTTTTGCCAAGATACATCTCCTGTAATCTTGCTACTCAAGACAACTTGCATGAAGAGTAACAAGAGTCGCCTCTAAACGTCCAACTGATAAACTCCCCTTGGTTTCTATTTCAGTTGGTAGAGAAGCTCTACTCTGATTTCCAGACGTTAATTTCGACCCACGATAGTTCTTTAAGCTGAAACTAATAACGATTATTCAAAATACAGCCAAGGACTGCTTTGGGTCGAAAGCGGATCTTACAAAAAACACATCAAAAATTCCCCATGACTAGGCAGTCACCTATATCCAACAGGATATGTATGCAAAGACCCAGCCCAACAAGCCTGGTTTTCGGATGAAAGAGCAATGCCACATACAAAGGCATCACAAACCAGGTATGCAGGGGGTGAAATCCGATGCTGCAGCGGTTTGGATCATAGAGGGGAGCGGCCAGCAGGTGATCCACGTCAATTATTAAGCCACATAACAAAAGTCCAAATGACTTCAGCCATTTTTTACTATAAAAAATTCCGGCGATAAGACCGGGAGTAAGAAAGTGCAGGGCAATGTGGATCAAGACGTTTTTTTAAAAACCCCTGAGCTTGTGCCCGCTGAGATTACCAAGCGCGTCGTAACAGGCGAATTTGTACAGGTCGTGAAGAGTCGGGTAATTGAACACGGTGGAGACTACATCGTTGACCGTTTTTTCATACTGCACGATGGCAAGGCCGTAATGGATAATTTCACTGGCCATGCGGCCCATGATATGGACACCGCGGATCACCATGTCATCTTTTGAGATAATAATTTTCAGTACGCCAGTTTTTGCTCCCATGATTCTGCCCCTGGGGATATTGGCATGGTGGGCGCGACCAACAATATAATCCATGTCTGACTCCTGGGCCTGTTCTTGGGTGATACCAACCATGGACACTTCCGGGATGGTGTAAATGCCATAGGGAAAAACTTTGGGCAGGACATCCAGGTCATGGATCTCAAAAATATGGGAAACGGCTACGCGGCCCTGATCCATACTGGTGGAGGCCAGGGCGGGGAAGCCGATAACATCACCGACAGCATAAATATTTTCCTGAGATGTCTGGTATTGGTCATTAACTTCCACAGCTTCGCGCTTGCCCAGCGCAACACCTGCTTTGTCACAATCAAGTTCACTAGTAGTGCCGCTGCGTCCAGCTGCAAACAAAAACATATCTACATCAAATTCGGTGCCGTCATTGAGGCGGATATGAATATCATCTTCGATGTTTTCCGGCTCAAGCATTTCTTCAATTTGTGTATTAAATAAAATTTCCACGCCATCTTCATGCATCTGTGTGACCAGGGCCTGGGAAATGTCATTGTCCAGAAAGGGCAGAATACGATCACTACTGTTGACCAGATACACCTTACAATCCATCGCGGCAAAAATAGTGGCATATTCACAACCGATAACGCCCGCGCCGACAATACACAGGGAATCAGGGATGCGCATAATATTGAGAATGGTGTCGGAGTCGTGAATTATGACGCCATCAAAATTAATATTGCTCGGTTGGAAGGGATAGGAGCCAGTGGCGATGATTATATAGTCGCTGGTTATTTTTGAACTGCCGTCTTCCCCGGCAATACAAATAGTGTTGGCGTCTTCAAAAGATGCTGTGCCATGGAAGATATCTACCTGGTGACGTTCCAGGTTGATTTTCACTTCTTCATCCAATGCTTCTATGACATGGTTTTTGCGGTAGAGAAAATCCTGAATGGTGGTCTGACCGTCGATGGCCCTATCGTGACCATAGATACCCTTGTCATACTTTCCTGAATAATAAAGAGCAGATTCTTTCAGGGTTTTGGAAGGCACTGTGCCAGTATTTACTCCCGCGCCGCCGAAACATTTCTCTTTTTCAATGATGGCAACTTTTTTTCCGAAATAGGCCGCTTTGGCGGCAGCTTTTTCGCCAGCTGGTCCAGTGCCAAGCACAATCAGGTCGTATGTGTTTCCTGAAGACATCTGCGGTAAAGCTCTTTTTTTTATTGGATAGTAGAGTCTACTTTAAGTGGAGAGTACAAGAAACGTCAGGGATTATCGACTTTGACTAGATCATTTCCGAGAATGTGAGTAATCATTTAAGGGCGCATGGCTATGCGCCTTTTACCTAACTGAATTAGCTATCAGTATTTCCTAATCAGGCACTTCGTCCGCATTGCCAGACATAAAATTGCGGCCGTCCTCAAGGGTAATGCTCTGAATATTTGCAGTGGGGGTGCCATTTCTAGCCTCGAAACCATTCACCACGATAGGAGTTCCAGCGGGTAAATCATCACGGCGCCAGCCTCGGCGGATCAGGCTGTTTGCTGCTCTGGTTTCAAGTGCCCAGTTGGTGACTGTGCCGTCTTCGTTAGCTACATCGATATAGATCCAGCCATGGGGATTTGACCACTGCATGCGGGTGATTTTTCCGCTCAGGGTTATTGGTTTTTCACTATCGAATTCCGCCGAAAATGAATGGTGTGCCAGGGCATGGCCTGAAGATAGTAAGGCGGAAATTACAATTATTGGTACGATTCTCATATCAGTTCTCCTGGTTCAGGCTGGCGCGATGCTCATCACGCACGTCTTTCAAGTGCGGCAGGTCATTATTGTCTTCCAGACAGGCCACTTCCAGTAATTCTTCCTGCGCCTGATTTAAAGGCATTTCAATGGTCCAGGGCCTGGAATAGGCAATAGGGTCAGAAACGGTGGCTCGGTAAATAATCTGATTATCAGATACCGGTGTGTAGGTTTCCACGACAGTTTGAGCGTGACTTGTAACATCGCCAAGCTCATTAAGCCAGGCTTTGCCATTGTAATTGGACGATTCTACGACCAGGGTATCGCCTTCCCAGTGGCCGACAGCATCACCCATCCAAAGGCGGATACTGTCGGGCAGATGCTCGCGCCCATCCAGCGGGATAACCCGGTAAGACATACGCTCATGCAAAATAATGACATAGCCGGGTGGTTGCAGAATATAGAATGGCGACGGGACGTAATGAGAGCGCGGGATACCAGCGACAAAACAGTGTGCCGTTGGGTCATCATAACCACGCCAGGGTTCCCGGCGTTCGAGCATTTCTTGCCGAGCCCAGGTTTGGTAGGGCAAAACGCCATCAATAGGATCAACTACAACACCACCGGCAGGTGGAAAAATGTCAAAGTTTTCCCGTTTCTCAAGGCCATAATTGGCACCGCTTGGACTGGACATGAAATAGCCGCTGATATCCGGGTTGCCACCATTGCGGCGCTCAATATCAGCAGGAACATCAGGCAGTCGCAATGATGTTGATGCCTGCGTATCAAAGGGAAAGTTTTCTTCAGGGACGGGTGCCGGGTACCACAGATTTTCCTCGGGTTCGAATTCACCGTTGGCTTCTTCAACTTCCGCCTGACACTGGTATTCCAGTAAGCGAGTCAGTTCAGATTGCCGCGCCAGTGGGTAGCTAATTGTCCATGGTTCTGTGAAGACTTCAGGATCATCAATGGTGGCCTGGTATCGGATAGTGTTCGCATTCTGCAAGGTATAACGCTCGGTAATGACAGCAGCGGCGCTGTGGAAATTACCTGCAGCATCCATCCAGGTGCGGTCATTAAGATCCCTGATTTCTACCACCAGCGTATCGCCTTCCCAGCGGCCTCTGGAATCGCCCATCCAGTGTTCAAATCCTGGATAGAGTGGCTCTTGCCCGGCGGTATAAATAAGTCTGTAGACCTGAGTCCATTCAAAAGTGATCGCAACGTGCTTGTCGGTCTGAAAAATCTGGAAAGGCCAGGGCATGGCCATGATCCGGGGAGTACCGGGCAGAAAGCATTTATTTAAGGGATCAAGCTCGCCGCGATTGGCAAAATTTTCCTGGCGTCGTGCCAGTGCCCAATCCTGGTAGGGAATGCTACCCCCGGCCACAACGCTTTGACCTGCGTGCACATCAACCCGGGCGACATGATCTTCCAGATTAACGGCAGATTGAGTCTGTGCTTGCCAGATACCTTGCATGTCCGGTGTTCCATTGGCAGACCGAGGAATATCCTGGGCCATTCCGGCCAAAGGGAAACACCCCAGTAATGCCAGTGCGAGGCTAAAAAGCCGTATTGTCATAATCTTCTCCATTGAAGGGTGCAGAGCATAATTATCCTTCGTGTCCATGTCCAATGGGAGAGTGAAAAAATCATGGAAATGTCAGAGGGATCTTTTTTCACGTTTGTGAAGTTGGCAGGAAAAGATGGCACAATGAACGCCGTCTTATGCACAATCATCAACACCACAATCACTCTCATGGACCTGATCGCATCGGTTGGGCTTTTTGCCTCAATGCCGGATTCACCGTCATTGAATTCATCGGCGGTGTTCTAACCAATTCCACTGCCATCATGGCAGATGCCATCCATGATTTGGGTGACACCCTTTCTATTGGCTCTGCCTGGGTGCTGGAGCGTCTGTCCAGGAAGGACCCTGATGAAGTCTTTACTTACGGTTACCGTCGCCTTTCGCTGTTTGGCGCGCTAATTAACGGCATTATCCTGATTCTGGGTTCAGGCTGGGTCCTGTTGAGGCTGTACCGCGCTTGTTTAATCCACAAATGCCCATGGCTGAAGGTATGCTGGGTTTGGCTGTTCTGGGCATCAGTGTCAACGGCCTTGCAGCATGGAAGCTCAGCGGTGGCAATTCGATGAATGAAAAAGTCCTGAACTGGCATTTGCTGGAAGATGTATTTGGCTGGGCTGCAGTATTGGTAGTGTCTATAGTCCTATTATTTGTTGAGTGGCCAATACTTGATCCATTGCTCGCAGTCACTTTTACAGTGTTCATTTTGTTTAATATTTACAAACACTTCAAAGAAACTTTAAAAATTTTCTTCCAGGCAGTACCGGAAGAATTACTTACCAGCAAGATCAATCTGGAGCTCGAAAAAATCGAAGCCATTGCGGATATTCACCATAAGCATTGCTGGTCACTGGACGGGGAGCACCACGTTTACACGGCCCATTTGCTGCTGAACCAACATATGGACACCAAAGAACAGGTGGAATTAAAAGCATTGATAGCTCAGAAGCTGGCACCGTTTTCCCTCAGTCATACCACCATTGAACTGGAATTGCCGGATGAAAACTGCCGCGATACCATGGCTGTTAAACCTGAACTGGATCACTCTTGAAACTCTCCTTACTAAAATTCTCTCCAATAAAACTGATACGAACTCTGCATGCCTGGGGTGGTTTGACGCTGGCTCTGCTTTTACTGTTGAGCAGTACCACAGGTACCTTGCTGGTTTGGAAAGAGGACTACGTCAAGCTGATCACACCAGCGGCCCAGGTTGATTTCACACCGACGCCTGAAACGCTTGCTGCTATTGCTGAAGCAGTTGAAGCGCAATTTGAGAACAATGACATTCTTAATATTCAGTTTGCCACCGAGGAATTTCCCCTCACCAAAGTCACGCTTTACGACACCAACTATGCCTATGTGGATGTTCAGGGCAATGTGGTCGATCAATGGTATATGAATGATCGTATTGAGGAATGGTTATACGATCTGCATCATCGTCTGTTGTTGGAAGACCTTGGTCTGACTATTACAGGACTGGCTGCCATCGCATTACTCATTCTGGTTTTCCTTGGTGTTATTACGTTTGTGCCTTTGCGTCGCCAGTTCAGCAAAGGAGTTGTGCCAGGAAGTTTGCAGCGAAGTGAATTGATCATCAGTCATCGCAATCTCGGCATCGTGATAGCACTGCCACTGCTGCTTACTCTGGTTACAGGCATTATTCTGGCATTTCCTTTCCAGGCAGAAGACCTGTTACTGGACGAATTACGCCAGACCCCGGAATACAGTGATGCCATGGTGGTTGGTATTGATGACATCAATGGCGAGGGCGTAGGCGATTGGCAGCCAGCCATGGAGCGCACACTGGCTGTATTCCCCGGTGCAGTTGTCCGCTCTGCTTCTGTCCCCAGTGGTTTTTCCATTCACCGGATTATTGGTGTACAGCAGGAAGGAGAATGGAACCGCACTGGTATGAGCGTTACTTACATTGATGAAGAATTAGGTTATATGGACTTGCGCATCGACGCACAAAACTTTCCGTTAACCGAAAGAGTCTTCAATACTGTTTACCCACTTCACACAGGTAAAACGGGCAGTTTGATTTACAAGCTCTGGATGACTTTCTTTGGTCTGGGTGTGGCCTTGTTAAGCAGTATGGGACTGACCAGTTTTATCAAAAGTAAAATTGGCAATAGATAGTTGTTATTTGTGGCATCTTAAACCCCTTTTTTAAGGACATTTACAATACTCATTCACGTAAGTAACATCATCTGTGTATAGCCATATTGGAAGTCCAAAGGAAAATTGTGAACATTACTAAACTATCGAAATTCTCAGGCCTCCTACTGCTGATGATGACGGCCTTGCCCGTGTTTGCCCATGGCGTGGCGGCAGGAGATGCGGATTACATCCAGCGTATCAGTGGTATGGCCTTTATTCCCTATATGTACCTGGGTGCCAAGCACATGTTCACCGGCTACGACCATCTGCTATTCCTAGCTGGCGTTATATTTTTCCTCTATAAAATGAAAGATGTTGCACTGTATGTCAGTCTGTTTGCCGTTGGCCACAGTGTCACTCTTCTCCTGGGTGTGCTGGGCGGCATTAGGGCCGATGCGTATATAGTGGATGCCATCATTGGCTTGTCCGTTGTGTACAAGGCATTTGAAAACATGGGCGGCTTTCAGCGTATAGGCATCAGCATTAATACCCGTTATGCGGTTTTCCTGTTTGGCCTGGCCCATGGTTTTGGTCTGTCTACCAAGTTGCAGGACCTGTCCATTTCCGCTGATGGCCTGGTACCCAACATGATTGCATTCAATATCGGTGTCGAATTTGGGCAATTGGCAGCACTGACTATCATGTTGTTGGTCTTTCAGTTTTGGCGCCAGAGCCCGAGTTTTTTGAAAGGTGCGTTTGCTACCAACCTGGTCATCATGTCTGCCGGTTTTATGTTGTTCGGTTATCAGATGACTGGCTATTTTATTTCCTGACTTTTATTTCCCAACTGTTTTACCAACTTCGGAATTTCCAATGACAAATATTGAACCACCTTCTTCCAAGACACTTATCAAAGCTACACTGGTTTCCATTGTTTCAGTAGCCATCATTCTGGTACTCGTGGTTCTGCCGGCGGAATACGGTGTAGATCCCACCGGTTTAGGTGAAGCTACAGGTTTAACAGATCTCAATGCCGAACCCACCTTTACTATAGAAATCACGGATGTGATTGGCGGTAACGAAATTATCCGTGAAGTGGAAATTCCTGGCTTTGGTGTACCGACACCTCTACCTAATCCTGCTGTATTCCAGAATCAGGAGACGCCACCAGAAACACGGACAATGGAAGTAATGATACCTACCGAGAGGGAAACGGAAATCAAACTGGTTATGCAGGAAGGAAAAGCTGCTGTGTATTCCTGGTCGGTGGATACAGGCGATGTCTACGTAGATTTCCACGGCCATGATGCATCATTCGGGCCGGACTTTTTTGTTCGCTATAAAGAGCAGCAGGAAGGATCAAACGGCAGCGGTTCATTGACAGCACCCTTCAGTGGAGAGCATGGCTGGTATTGGCTGAACTACAATGAATTTGATGTGGTAATCACACTGACAGTGACCGGTTATTTCGATGACGTCATCGATTACGGTCTGTTCTGAGCCTCAGAAAACGTCTGGTTCCGGGTTCCTGATTTCATCCAGCATCTCTGCGCTGTCCCATTCGTAGGCACCTGCCCAGGTCACAATCACATCACCATTTTCATCCAGTAGCCATGAGCTGGGCACAGCGCCGATGCCGTAGGTGGCGAAGTAACCGTTGAGCTTGACGAAATTTCCCTGGAACTCGCGCTCCATCAGAAAAGTGTTGATAGTTTCAATGTCTTCATCAGAGGCAAACAGAAAGACAAAGTCTTCATCAGCCAGCTCTGCAGCCGCCCGATTAATAGAAGGGATTTCCCGGATGCAGGGAGCGCACCAGGTTGCCCAGAAGTTTACAAAAACTTTTTTGCCGTCGAATAATTCAATATCAAAACCTTTGCCATCCAGGGTTTGGAAGTTGCGACTTTCTGGTTCAGGGCTTTGGGGTAGCGCGGTCAGTAGATCAGACATTGCCACGCCCTGGGACTCAGAAGACTGAAATGACTCACTTGTTGGCATAGTCTCAGACTCACTGCATGCCTGCAGCAATGTCAGAGCAAGAATTAAGGTGATGGTTTTACTGGTCATCAGTGTGTCCTTACTACAAGTGAACCGGCATGGTAATTTTTGCCCACTTGCGAGTCAAATGGCTGTAGACCTACTTTTTGTAGGGGAATGAAATAATCCCTTTGAATACAGGTCATTGCACTAGTCAGAGTAACCGCTATATCATCGGCATAACAAACAAAAAAACCTGACATCCAAAAACCTTCGAAAAAGGGAAAGATACAATGAAAATCAGACTTTTAACCTCAGCACTTATGGCTGTAATGTTCAGCCTGTCAGCCCAGGCCGCCCTGGAAACCGGAGCAACAGCACCGAGTTTTACCACCCAGGCCTCTATGGATGGTGAAGAATTCACCTATTCCCTGCAGCAGTCTCTGAACCTTGTAGGCCCGACTGTCGTGTATTTTTACCCCTCGGCTTACACCCAGGGCTGCAATATCCAGGCTCATACCTTTGCTATCAACATGGACAAATTCCATGACGCTGGTGCTACTGTTGTAGGTGTATCGCTAGACAGTATTGAAAGGCTGAATGACTTTTCCGCAGACCCTGAGTTTTGCGCAGGTGAACTTCCAGTAGCTTCCGACCTCGATGGCAGCATAGCCCGATCCTATGGTCTGGATGTTCGTGATGGCCGTCCTGGCTTCAAGGATACCCGGGGTGTGGACGTTGATCATGGTTTTATCTCCAGGGATACTTTTGTGGTAGGTGCAGATGGCACTGTCGTAGGCACAGTAGGTGGTGTTTCTCCTGAAGAGAATGTGATGAAGTCGCTTGAGATTGTAGAAAATATAGCGTCTCGTTAAGAAATCATTTAATGAAAAACGGAGTCTAACGGCTCCGTTTTTTTTTGATCGATTATAAAATCATTTGTTACTATTATTTTTATAATTATCTGCCAGAAGTTTTAGTGCGCAAGGAAGTTGAAGAATAAAGACTTACTGAAATAATTTTAGATAAATCTCGAGATTTAAATGAACAAACTATGTGATGTGCGGGATTACCAGGCAAAGGCAAAAAGCCGTGTTCCGAAAATGTTTTACCAGTACGCGGATTCCGGCTCATGGACTCAGAGCACTTATCGCGCTAACGAATCAGATTTTTCCAATCTCCTGTTTCGTCAACGCGTTGCTGTAGATATGTCCAACCGTTCTTTGGCTTCAACCTTGGTAGGTCAGGACGTCAGTATGCCGGTAGCCCTGGCTCCGATTGGTATGTTGGGTATGCAGCATGCCAATGGCGAGATACATGCGGCCAGGGCAGCGGAAAAAGCAGGTATCCCATTTACGCTTTCCACCATGAGCATTGCTTCTATTGAAGATGTTGCAGAGCACACTGAAAAACCATTTTGGTTTCAGCTGTACGTGATGAAAGATAAGGAGTTTGCCGGCAACCTCATCGACAGGGCTAAGGCGGCAGGTTGTAGTGCGTTGGTGTTAACGTTGGATCTACAAATTCTCGGCCAGCGTCATAATGACCTTCGCAATGGGCTTGCTGCGCCGCCTCAATTTACTCCGAACCATATCTGGCAGGTTATGACCCGGCCCCTTTGGGCACTGAAAATGCTGGGAGCGAAGAGTAAGACCTTCGGTAATATCGTCGGTCATGCCAAGGGAGTAACAAACATTAGTTCACTGATGTCATGGACCCATGAACAATTTGATCCGACTCTTAGCTGGGATGATGTCGCCTGGATCAAGGAACGCTGGGGCGGCAAGTTAATCCTCAAAGGGATCATGGATGCAGAAGATGCCCGTAATGCTATGAGTTCGGGTGCCGATGCTATCGTTGTGTCGAATCATGGCGGTCGCCAGCTCGATGGAGCGCCGTCCTCAATTGCCATATTGCCTGAAATCGTGGATGCCGTTGGCAATAAAATCGAGATTCACATGGATAGCGGTGTGCGCAGTGGTCAGGATGTCCTCAAGGCAGTATGCCTGGGGGCGCATGGCGTGTGGTTAGGACGCGCTTTCGTCTATGGTCTGGGTGCCAGGGGCGAACAAGGGGTCACTGAAGTGATAGAAATTATCCGCAAGGAGTTGGATACCACCATGGCGCTTTGTGGGGAAAGGCTGATTGGAAATGCCGGGCCTCACAACCTGTATAATGGGTCCTGAAATCTATCTGTTTAGATTTTTCGATAAACTGCTCAATGAGTTGATTGTGAATAAATAGTAGATAAAAAGATTTGAGGAAAAAAATGAAACTTTCCAGAAAATTATTATTTACCTTGATACTGCCATGTGGCTTATGGTCATCCTTACTGAATGCTCAGTATGAAACCTGGTCGCCTCAAGACCTGGTGGATGAACTTGCCACTATCCTGGAATTAGCCAGGGAAGCTGAAGCATCAATAAATGAAAACCTTGTCATCAAACAGGACTATGACAGGGAAAAAGTCCCATTGGACAGAGAAAAAGCAAATTATGACAGGGATGTTGATGCCTATAATGTTGCCCTTCGACGCTTCAATGCCGAGATAGAACGCTATGATGCAGAATGTGACCGGCAATTGAACACAACCGAATTCAATGCCTGCGAGGGATGGGCTGATGAGTTGACGCCTGATAAAAGCGCACTGGATCGACGGTTGGAACAACTTGATGCTGAAGGCGCAGCATACAATCAGAAGGTGGCGCAGTGGAATCAAAAGGAGTCAGTACGTGCAGCAGAAGCCGAGCAGCTACTGGCTCAATTTGATGAAGTCGATGCAAATACTACACTGTTTATTGAGATGTTAAATTCCCAGGACGTTATAAGAACGAGTAATCAAAACTGTAGTAATTCACCCAGTCCTGGAGCCATGCATCAATGCTTTTTGAGGATATTGAATAATTCTCGCTAGTTGGTTTGTTCAGGGAGCCTGCTCTAATACCCATTCCGCCATGATTCTGCCCTGCTCATGGCTGACTCTTTGATTGGGCACCATAGGGACAATGCCCCAGTTGCCTCCACCCCCGCGAACTATTTTTCCAGCCAGTACTTCAGTCATTAATTCCTTGCGCGTGTCATGTCGCGCGGCAATGGCTTGCCAAGGTGGTCCCAGAGAGACACTTTCCATCTGGTGACAGGCATAGCACATGGCTTCCCGAACCATGGTTTCTCCTTCCTGGGCCAGGACTACTTGTGGGAATTGAGAGAGTCCGGTTGTTAACAAGCTCAACAGGAGAATCTTTTTAAATTTCATCATTGCGTTCTCCTTTCTTATTCAGATGGCACTGGAGCCGAAGCGTTAGCCGGTGAAAATTTTTCCGGGTAAGCGTTATCCCCAGGCTCAACGATGAAGGCGATGCGTGGACCGTTCACATTCTCAACGATGTTGGCGTAGGACGACACTAGTACACCGGTGGCAGGATCGATATCAATCATGCGCAGGAAAGCTTGTTCGCGCGGCATGGGCAGTACACCGAATGCTTTTGTCGCCGGATCAAAGCGGTAAATAACATCACCATTTGAAGTAGGTACCCAGACTACTTTTCGCACAGGATCCCAGGTCACGGAGTAGGGGGCACTCGCCGTATCCGGCAGATCATGTATAGCAATTATCTCCCTGTTCCTGATATCAAACTCGGCAATCTGACCGGTGCCGTATAGAGCCAGGTACATAATGTCATCATCACTGATGGTGATCCGGCGCGGGCCTGCATTGGCATTGGGCAGCACAAAAGGTCCGATGAACTCTTCGGTTTCAATATTAAAACCGCCAAATACTCCGTTGCCCAGTTGGCTGTACCAAACTTCCTTGCGATCACTGGTCATAACCAGGCCATAGACTGCTGCTGATCCGTACAGGGCACTGTCAGCCGCGCGGCTTTCAGCTACAGGGGTATTCCAGATACGGGTGTCACCATTCGCTGGATTGAAAAACCCGACGGCACGGTTGCCTATGTCAGAAAACCAGATACGGCCCTCCTCATCCGCAAGCAGTTCATGGTTAGACCCGAAACTGAGATCGTGAATACCAACACCGCCGCCGGTAGAGGTTTTTAGCTCCCATGTTTGCCACTCACCATTGGCAGGATTAAGCCTGGCCACAATACTGTTAAACAACGGTGTCACCCAAAGGTATCCGTCACTGCCACGATGCAGGGAGTGGGGGGCAATCAATACATCGGTGGGCACTTCGAAATCCTGCTGGCGGCCCGTTCTGACATTGATACCGACAATTCTGTTGGCAGCAACATCGGCGGCCAGAAGCATGGCGGGATCGCCCAGCATGACCGCTTCGCGGATGGCATTGGGCTCAGGAACTTCATAATCCCAAATAGCTGTATCGGGCGTCGCAATAACAGGTGCGCCCCAATCGTAGCCTTCGATATGATCGAGGCGGTCATAGAAAATGGTTGTTAGCGTATTAACGACGGTTTCAGAGTTTTCCACTGCATACACGGCATCGGTATCAATTTCTGCGCCTTCGGATCGCCCAGCGCGGCTGAATTCCCACGCAGAAAGAAAATTCATGTACTTGACGATGGAGTCCCAGCTTTGCTGGCGTGCCAACACCGGATCACTGGCATGCAAGTCATCAATCATGGCGGCGTAATCGCGCACTTCAGAGGCTGGCACCTGATGGCAGTCGATACAGTTCATGATGAATGCCGCCTGATCTTCCCGGTTTTCAATGCGCCTCAACCAGGCCGAAGCAGGTGCTGTGTCTACCTGGTTGGTTACAGCTTGCATTATGAAGGTCAGGTTTGCAGAACGTCTGTCTGCTTCAACAATGCGTTCAAGTTGTTGGTATCCCAGACCTCTGGCAGCAATATCGTGGTTTTTGTTTATGCGTTCGGGATAATCATCGGGAAAACTGAAACGGCCATCTGTTCCACTGAAAACTGTTACAGCACTGGCACCGCGGGCACCTTCTTCACGCGTAAATACGATCTGGATATTGGGCAGGGCGTTGCCGTTCTGGTCAACGACGGTGCCGTTGATGGTGGCGGCATGGGCCGAAGCAAGTGTGAACAGGCAAGCTAGGCAAATAACATTACAAATTTTTTTAAATAATACGTTCATGGATTTCCCTGAGGGTTTTTAAATATTTATCTGTATCAAATATGGGTGTAGGGGAGCATAAAACAGGTGGTATGAGGGAGTCTACCGGGTCAGAGTAATTTGATTAACAGGTTGAAATAAAAAATCACAACCTGGATGGCCATTTTTTGTATTGGTAGCTACTGGTGGACTAGAGCCACCGAGCCCGGCAATATAATTGAGTCAGAGTTTCAGTTTTTCAGCAAGCATTCTGCCTGCCTTATCTGAATGGGCAGGTTGCCAGCGTATTTTATCGCAATTGTTGAAAGTGGCAGCAAGCTTCACTTTTTCTGCCAGTTTTTCGGTAAACCTTTCAATATCCTTGATTGGTTTTTCCAGGTGCAGGCTATTGATAATAAACTCTCCGTTTTGGCGGTCAGCTTTCGGATCAAGCCGGCCAACAATATCAGTACCGAACAAAATGGGCAGGCAGTAATACCCAAAGCGACGATTGTGGGCGGGTACGTAGTATTCAATCTGGTAATCGCAGTCGAATAACTGTTGTATGCGCTTGCGTTTGATGACGGCATTATCGAAAGGCGAAAGCAGGTGCACAGATTTGCACACACGTTGGCCCAGTAAATCTTTCAGAATAGCTTCAGAGGTAAAAAAGGGAGTGGGCAAGTTGCCAACTTGTATCTGTTTGATTTCACCAGTAGCTGTAAGTCGTCAGATGATTTGGGACCAATCGCCTCAACAGCTAGAGGAGACATTTGCAGTATAGCTTTCAGTTACTGAGCTGAACAAGTCATAAGATTTTCCTCCTTCCTGCGTTGCAGGGTCTGCTGCTTAATAACCTGTCTTCGGTCCATGATCTCATCGTAACGGCCATAGAACATGTCTGCGGGCGTCAGATGTCGAACTGTGACACTGTAACCGACTAAGGTCTATCCGCAAACCACAACCGCGGCGTGTGTCAGATGTCGAGCTGTGACACTGTAACCGACTAAGGTCTATCCGCAAACCACAACTCACGGGGACAAGGTAAAAGCAACTAAGCTACTGTAACCGACTAAGGTCTATCCGCAAACATACTTCTGAAACCAGCTCCATCAACCCGCACTAAACTTAAAGATCAGCTCGTTATTCATCCAGATTAGTATTACTAAGCCGGGTATGGAACCTATCTGACAAAGTGGGGGGTGCCCCCTAGGGTGGGTCTCGCCCAGGTGGTATTTGAAAAACAAGGGGGTGGGGTGCTGGATATGAAGGTGCATAGTAGTAGACTACTCTCAATGAAACCAAACTGTATCCCGTCAGAACATATGGGACCAATTAGCCTTAAATACTAAGGGAGACTTCTGGTACATTCAATAATGAATACAGGAGTCACCTATGACCGATACACCTGAAGCACTCGTTAAAGCCATTCGGCGCAAAACCCGCAA
>JAQWPL010000019.1 GCA_029245395.1 Gammaproteobacteria bacterium | reverse complement strand
TTGCGGGTTTTGCGCCGAATGGCTTTAACGAGTGCTTCAGGTGTATCGGTCATAGGTGACTCCTGTATTCATTATTGAATGTACCAGAAGTCTCCCTTAGTATTTAAGGCTAATTGGTCCCATATGTTCTGACGGGATACATCTAATGGACAGGAATAGACTATAAAATAGGTAATAAATCAGTATTTATAAGGGTTGTGAGACTTTACTGGATGTTAATAAACAAGGAAATGGTACCGGAGGCCGGACTTGAACCGGCACGCTATTTCTAGCATCGGATTTTGAATCCGACGTGTCTACCAATTTCACCACTCCGGCACTATTCAGAATGTACTTTTTATTTACCTATTTAGTAGTAGCGATATCCAGCATCGGACTCTTTGTAAAGACATTGAATCCTTGCAAATTTCACCACTCCGGCAAATCAAAAGGGCTGGCAGGCGCGCAGTATAACAGCCTCACCAAACCAGTGACTAGAAAATGATTCCAGGTATCTTTATTCCATTCTCTTGTATCCTGTATCCTGTCACCCATGAAGTTAAGTGAATTCCATTTTGACCTTCCAGATGAACTGATCGCTCATTACCCCCCGGCAAACCGTACAGACAGTCGGCTGCTGTGCCTGGAAAAAGAGTCAGGGCTTATCACACACAGACACTTTCCGGACCTGGTGGATCTGATTCAACCAGGCGATTTAATGGTCTTTAACAATACCCGAGTGATTCCTGCTCGTTTGTTCGGCCGTAAGGAAACAGGTGGTCAGGTGGAAGTTCTATTGGAAAGAGTGGTGGGGGAAAACAGCGCTGTTGCTCAAATCAGGGCCAGCAAATCACCAAAACCGGGAAGTCGGCTAATTTTTGCAAGTGCATCAAGGGAAGTGAACGCTGAAGTAACGGGTCGGGATGAAGAATTTTTCAACCTGACTTTTTCGATACCGGTTATGGAGCTCGCAGAAGAGTGTGGCCATATACCATTACCCCCTTATATCAGGCGAGAGGATGAGCCGGCTGATCGGGAACGCTACCAGACAATATATGGTGATAAAAAAGGTGCTGTGGCGGCGCCAACGGCCGGACTACATTTCGATGATGCGTTGATGCATGCAATCAAGGAAAGAGGTGTAGAAACGGCTATGGTAACCCTGCATGTGGGTGCCGGGACTTTTCAGCCTGTGCGTACTGACATTATTGAAGAACATAAGATGCATGCCGAATACCTGGAAGTAAGTACTGAGGTTTGTGAGCAGGTAAGGCAGTGTAAGGGAAGAGGGGGGCGAGTAGTTGCTATTGGCACTACCTCCGTGCGCTGCCTGGAAACGGCGGCACAATCCGGTGAAATTAATTCATTTAAGGGAGACACCCGAATTTTTATTTATCCTGGCTATAAGTTCCAGGTTGTCGATGCGTTGGTGACGAATTTCCATTTACCGGAATCCACATTGATCATGTTGGTGTCGGCATTGGCGGGAAGGGAAAGTATTCTGTCTGCATACACCGAAGCAGTACAGGAAAAATATCGCTTCTTCAGTTACGGAGATGCAATGTTTATCAGCTAAGCCTTTGATCAAAAGATCAGGGGATATACCGTACCTGGATGCCGACACTGTCCTTGTCAATAAGCAGGTCAGAAACTACTACAACATTATCACCACTTTTAAATCCTGCTTTTTCCTTGAGTTCAGTAAAAGCCAGGCTCAATGTTTCTTCCGGGTCCTCACTGAATTCAATTTTGAAAGGAAACAGGTTGCGGTTCAGTGTCACCAGTCGACGCGTGACACCTATATTGGTAAACGCATAAATGGGCGTTCCGGGATGCGAGTTGGTGACATAGTTTGCCATGATGCCGTGTCGTGTTACCACTACGATGCCCTTGACGCGCATATCATCGGCCAGTTCAACGGCATTGGCCGCCAGGTGTTTTTTGTCGGAGTCCTTAATAAGATTTTGTGTAAAGCGCAGGCCACGTTTTCGTTCTGTTGCCAGTGAGATGTCATTGAGATATTTCACGCATCGCACAGGGTGTTTGCCGACAGTAGTTTCACCAGAGAGCATCACAGCATCGGCTTCTTCGTACACTGCATTCGCTACGTCTGTCACCTCGGCACGGGTTGGAATCGGATTTTCTATCATGGATTCCAGCAAATGAGTTGCAACAATTACACGTCTGCCATGTTCGGCACATAATCTGACAATTCGGCGCTGGACATTGGGAAGTTCTGCCAAATCAATCTCAACGCCAAGATCGCCTCGAGCAACCATGATGCCATCCGAGACTTTGATGATTTCTTCCAGGTTATTCAGTCCTTGCTGATCCTCTATTTTGGCAATGACTTGCATAGTCTTTGCCTTTTCCGGATTGGCTTCCTGCATCAATTCGCGCAGTTCATGAATATCTTTGGCTTCACGAACAAAGGAAAGTGCAATGAAATCCATTTCCCGTTCCATGGCAAACAGGATGTCTTCCTTGTCTTTTGGCGTCATTGAAGGAAGATTTACCCGGATGCCAGGAAGGTTAACGTGCTTTTTGCTGCCAAGCACCCCGCCATCAATCACTTTGCAGCGCATCAAAGGCGGATTTTTTTCCAGCACTTCCAGGTTGATCAGGCCATTGTCTACGGTAATTTTGTCACCAACATTCACTGCATCAATCAATTCATCGTAATTAATACGGAAAGAAGACTCCTCAACATCCACGCCATCACGAACTGAAATAGATATCTCGTCTCCTGACTTCAGATTCAAGTCATTTTCAAGAACGCTGGTACGAATTTCAGGACCCTGGGTATCAAGCAGGATGCCCACAGGGTAAGTGGAGTGCTTGTTGAGCTCGACAATGTGACAGATTATACGATCTGCCCATTTATGGGTGGCATGGGACATGTTGAGCCGAATGATATTCATTCCAGCTTCGTACATTTGTTCCAGCAATTCTGGACTGCTGGTAGCGGGTCCAATGGTGCAGATTATTTTGGTTTTACGCATGGAACTTCCTGGAATCTTGTATGAGTGAATAATAACATTTTAGGCAACTCAGTCGTATGCCATTTGAGAGGCAGGATGCGGGATACAGGATGCAAGATACAGGATACAAGAGGAAATATTCGTAAGAAGTGAAGGGTTCAGTTGAGTAGGTAGTATTTAATCAATTTGTAGCCGCTAAAAATATACCCCCTGCATCTTGTATCCTGCATCCTGTCTCCGTTTCTTGGTATAATCGCCCGCCTTCAATTTATTACCTCACCCATTTCAACTACAGGAAGCAGCAGATGAAAACGCCAGTCAGGGTTGCAGTTACCGGTGCCGCCGGCCAGATCAGTTATTCACTTTTATTCAGAATCGCTGCTGGCGAAATGTTAGGCACGGATCAGCCAGTTATTCTGCAACTTCTGGAAATTAAACCCGCCCTTGAAGCCCTCAAAGGGACCGCCATGGAGATCGAAGACTGTGCATTCCCTCTGGTACAGGGAATCGTACAAACCGATGATCCGAATGTCGCATTCAAGGATGCAGATTTTTGCTTGCTGGTGGGTGCTCGCCCAAGAGGGCCGGGGATGGAGCGAAAGGATTTGCTTGAAGCAAATGCCCAGATATTTTCTGTTCAAGGCAAGGCAATCAATGACAATGCCAGCCGCGACGTAAAAGTTATCGTGGTCGGTAATCCTGCCAATACCAATACCCTGATTGCCTATCGGAATGCCCCTGATCTGGATCGAGGCCAGTTCACTGCCATGACCCGTCTTGATCATAACCGCGCTATGGCTCAGCTAGCTGGTAAGACTGGCAAGCATACAACTGATGTGAAAAGCATGATCATCTGGGGTAATCATTCAGCAACCCAATACCCGGATATTCATCATTGCAATGTAGATGGCGAAGCGGCCACTACTCTCGTTGACCAGGATTGGGTGGTTAATGATTTTATTCCTGTTGTGCAGCAGCGTGGCGCGGCCATTATCAAGGCAAGGGGTCTTTCCAGTGCAGCTTCGGCCGCCAATGCTGCCATTGAGCATATGCGTGACTGGGCACTGGGTACTGATGGAAAAATTGTCAGCATGGCTATTCCTTCAGATGGCAGCTATGGCATTGATGAAGGTCTGGTGTATTCCTATCCAGTCACTTGTGCAAACGGGGAATACACTATCGTCCAGGGTTTGGAGATTAATGATTTCAGCCGGGGCCTAATGGATAAGTCGGCCAATGAACTTGCCGAAGAGCGCGATGGAGTATCTGATCTTCTGCCGTAAGTCATCTTTCACTAAATTCTGAAATTATGGATTTTAGTCTGTTACATACTGACAATGCCGCCCGACGAGGGCGGCTTTTGTTTGAGCGGGGTCCGTTAGATACCCCCGCCTTCATGCCTGTGGGCACCTATGGTTCCGTAAAGGGTTTATCACCTGAACAGGTGGCTGAAACCGGGGCCCAAATCCTGCTGGGCAATACCTTTCATTTGATGCTCAGGCCTGGCACCAAAACCATTCAAGCGCACGGCACTCTCCATGATTTTATGGGTTGGGACAAACTCATTCTGACCGATTCTGGTGGCTTTCAGGTATTCAGTCTTGGCGAGCTTAGAAAAATTACTGAAGAAGGCGTTGAATTTCGTTCCCCAATTGAAGGCAGCAAGGTATTTCTCAGTCCGGAAAAAGCTATCGAAGTACAACATGCTTTAGGGTCTGACATTGTCATGGTCTTTGATGAATGCACACCATATCCTGCCACTGAAGAGCAGGCCAGGGAATCGATGGAACTCTCCATGCGTTGGGCGCAGCGTTGTAAAGTGGCCCATGGGGAAAATCCTGCGGCTCTGTTTGGCATAGTACAGGGTGGAATGTATTCAGAGCTGCGCCTGGAATCACTGGAAAAGCTGAAAGAAATTGGTTTTAACGGTTATGCGATCGGAGGTATGTCCGTAGGTGAGCCAAAAGAAGAAATGTGGGCTGTGTTGGACGCTATTGTAGATGACATGCCAGCTGGCAAGCCGCGTTATCTGATGGGAGTAGGAACCCCGGCTGACCTGGTGGAGGCTGTTATGCGGGGCATCGACATGTTTGATTGTGTCATGCCGACACGCAATGCCCGCAATGCCTACCTTTTCACTTCCCGGGGCTTGCTGAAACTCAGAAACAGTCGTTATCGGGATGACCTGAACCCGATAGATGAAAAATGTGCCTGTTACACTTGTAAAAACTTCAGTCGGTCTTATTTACATCATATGGATAAATGCAAAGAGATGCTGGGAGCGCAACTGAATACCATTCATAATCTGCATTATTACCAACAACTAATGGCTGATTTGCGCGGTGCAATAGAACAAGGTACATTGGCCGACTTTGCGAAATCCTTCTATACACAGCAGTGTGAACTGGAACAATCGCAAGCCGAATAACACGTAGAAAATACATTTATTTAAGCTGGAATTTATTTCTATCCAGCTGCAACACCGGGGAATTCCATGGACTTTTTTATCAATTCAGCCTATGCCCAGGCAGAAGCGGGCGGGCAGCAAACTTCCGCTGTATTCAACATCATTTTTTTTGGTGGATTTGCACTAATTTTTTACTTTTTGATCTGGCGTCCACAGTCCAAACGTGCAAAAGAACTGCGTGACCTGTTAGGCAGCCTGAATAAAGGTGATGAAGTTATGACCAACGGCGGAATCCTGGGAAAGCTGAGTAAAGTGGATGACAATTACATTGTTCTGGCAATCCATGACAATGTGGAAATCAAAATGCAAAAATCTGCAATTACTGCAGTCCTACCCAAAGGCACACTGAAGTCAATTTGAGTTCCCCATGCTAAACAAATACCCACTTTGGAAAAACCTGCTGATACTTTTTATTGTCCTACTGGGCTTTATTTATTCTGCACCGAATTTCTACGCGCCTGATCCGGCAATCCAGATTTCCCATGACAGTGGTATCGTTGATCAGAGTGCGTTGGACAGCGCCACGTTTGCTCTGCGTGCCGATGGCATAGAATTTATCGAAGCGGTTATAGAAAATGGCGATGCACTGATCAGGCTGGAACAAGCTGATCAGCAAAGCGGGGCGCAACAACTAATCAATCTGACACTGCCCGACGAATACATTGTTGCTCTGAATATGGCGCCCAACACTCCGGACTGGCTGGAATCTTTCGGTGCTGGGCCGATGACCTACGGACTGGACCTGCGCGGAGGGGTGCATTTTCTGATGGAAGTGGACATGGAAGCTGCGGTCAACAAACAGCTGACTGATTCTGTTTCTTCTATGCGCACTTTGTTCCGAGAGGAAGGTCTGCGTTATCGACCTCCTCTGGAAGTAGATGAAACTAACCGTATCGTCGTACGTTTTACTACGCCTGAAACCCGCAGTGCGGCTATCGATTTGATGGGGGATGAATTTCCTGACTACCTGTTTCGCACAGCTGAGTCTGGTGGTGAATATTTTTTGTATTTCACAACAAGTGATCTGGCCATGCTGCAATTGCAGGACTATGCCCTGCAACAAAACCTGACTACTCTGCGTTCCAGAGTGGATGAATTAGGCGTTAAAGAGCCCAAGGTTCAACCCATGGGGAATAACCGGATCATCATCGAGTTGCCGGGAATTCAGGACACCACTCGGGCAAAGGACTTGATCAGCGCTGTTGCCACACTGCAGTTTCATCTGGTGGCAGCACCAGGCGCCGCACCAGGGACAACACTGGAATACTTGGACCCAAGAACTGGAGCCCCCCTTCTCATAGAGAGGGATATTATAGTCAGCGGTGAAAATGTCACTCAGGCACAGTCAAATTTTGACGCGCAAACCAGTTTGCCACAAGTGAATATTTCACTGGATGCTATTGGTGCGCGCCGGATGAATGAAATAACCCGTGTCAATATTGGCCGGCGTATGGCTATCGTGCTGGTTGAAACCAAAACCCGTACGGTGACTGAACGTGATGCAGAAGGTGAACTGGTATCCAGATCTGAGCCCTATGTTGAAGAAAGAGTAATCAGTGCCCCTAATATTCAATCAGCCTTACCCAGACAATTTCGTATAACAGGTCTGCAGTCCGCCCAGGAAGCTAACGACATTGCTTTGCTTATCCGCTCAGGTGCCCTGGCAGCCCCTATGTATTTCATTGAAGAATATTCCATCGGGCCGAGCATGGGTCAGGACAATATCAACCGTGGACTGTTATCTGTGCAGTTAGGTTTAGGCATGGTGCTGCTTTTTATGCTGGTCTATTACCGCTTGTGCGGCCTGGCTGCCAACATCGCCCTTGGCATTAATCTACTGCTGCTGGTGGCAGTGATGTCTATTATTGGTGGCACTCTGACTCTGCCTGGCATTGCCGGCATAGTGTTGACAGTGGGTATGGCGGTGGATGCCAATGTGTTGATTTTTGCCAGGATCAGGGAAGAACTCAGGAATGGCACGCCAGTACAAAAAGCCATTGACGGTGGTTTCGGGCGCGCCTTCGTAACAATTCTTGATGCCAATATCACGACCTTTCTTGTCGCCATCATTCTTTATTCTATTGGCACGGGCCCTGTTAGAGGATTTGCTGTTACCTTGTCGATAGGAATTCTCACCTCCATGTTCACCGCTATCATGGTGACTCGTGCAATCATTAATTTTGCATACGGTGGTCGCAATGTGAAAAAAATATCAATCGGCATAAAAATGCCGACCCCAGAACCGGCTTCCTGAGTATTCCTTTGATAGGTTAAAGATGAGTGAAATGAAAGTAATAAATTTCATGGGGCTGAGAAAAGCCACAACTATATTTTCGGCACTGCTGATTCTCGGCTCTATTACTTCATTTCTAGTGAATGGAATGCATTTTGGGCTGGATTTCACGGGTGGGACTCAAATTCAAGTGTCTTATTCTGAAACACCTGATCTGGAAGAAATCCGCAGCCTTATCAGCGAGGCAGGCTATCAGAATTTTGAAGTCGTCAATTTCCGGACAGACCAGGATGTACAGATTCGTATTCAGGAAACTGGCGCGGCTGATTTTGACCAAGTAGAAGCTGCAGCTTCAGCCGACAGGGTGGTGGATTTCCTGCAACAAAATTCCAGTTCGGAAGTGGAAATACTGGGCTCTGGTTTTATCGGCTCGCAAGTGGGTGAAGAATTGCGGGAGCAAGGTGGCCTGGGCATGTTGGTCGCACTGATCATGATCATGGTTTATATTGCTCTGCGTTTCCAATACAAGTTTTCAGTGGGTGCTGTAGCCGCACTGGCCCATGACGTATTGATCACGCTTGGACTCTTCTCTTTGCTGCAAATAGATTTTGACCTGACCGTATTGGCTGCTGTGTTGGCCGTAATTGGTTACTCTCTGAATGACACTATCGTAGTGTCAGATCGTATCAGGGAAAATTTTCGGATTCTGAGGAAAAGTGACCCGATCGAACTCATTAATATCTCTATCACCCAAACTTTCAGCAGGACCATCGTCACCTCTTTAACCACCCTGCTGGTATTGTTGGCCTTGTTTCTGTTTGGTGGCGAGATGATCAAGGGTTTTGCTATCGCATTGATTGTTGGTGTGCTGATTGGAACCTATTCATCAGTGTATGTTGCAGCTAACGTGTTGCTACGTATGCATATTTCCAAAGAAGATTTGATGCCTCCAGTTCAAGAGGGCGAAGAAATCGACTCCATGCCCTGATCTTGAGAAACTACTACGCTTTTCTAAATTAAAGAAAATCAAATAAACAAGGAATGAAAATATTGTAGGGCGTACGGTTATATGCCCAAGATATGAATTGCTAGGCGGATTTGGAAACCAACTTCATCCAATCTTTGAAACATTTAGCATTGCCGAATACCAGACTGTCACTATTCAGACAATCCGGGTTACCAGCATTATCGCTAATCAGCCCGCCAGCTTCCTGGATCAATAATATGCCGGCAGCCACATCCCAAGGGTTCATGCCAGACATCCAGCCTGCATCTATCCTGCCCGCTGCCATATAAGCCAGGTCCAGGGCGGCAGAACCGCTGATGCGGATAGCCCCTATCGTCCCTTTCATGGCATTTTGAATCTGCAGTAATGTTTCGTAATTTTTCAACCCGGCACAGCCCAGGCTAACCATTGCTCCTTCTATAGATTGTCTATTGCCAACACGAATCCGATTACCGTTCAACAATGCGCCACTGCCTCTGGAAGCAGTAAACTCCTCATTTTTGACAGGATCGATAATGATGGCATGTTCCAGAATACCTTTTTTAATACAGGCCATTGAGATGCAAAAATGAGGAAAACCCAAAACAAAATTTCTAGTGCCATCAATGGGGTCAATGATCCAGACTGTTTCAGTATCCTCACCTTCAATGAGCCCTGCTTCTTCGCAATGAAAACTATGAGATGGGTAGGACGTGCGAATATGCTCAACCAGAATATCCTCAACTAACCTGTCAATATCAGTGACATAATCGTTAAACCCTTTTTCGGTGACCTTGATACGGTCGGGACGTTGCCATGCCTGAAGAATGTGTTCGGCGGCTATTCGTCCGGCTCTAAGACCTATGTTGGCTAATGCATGCATTATGAGTTGGCAGGAATTCCATTGTAAAAAAAGTGCTGCGCATGATAGCAAAAGAAGCGGGATAAGTAGACAAGCTTTCAGTATGCAATCTTGTAATGAGTTGCCAGGAAGGATTTAAGAGAGTCCATTGTGAAGAATCGGTTCAGCATAGTCTGCTTTGAGGCAAGTCTGATATCATAGCGCGCCCCGCCAAACGGCAGGCTGACAACGATAGTGA
This sequence comes from Gammaproteobacteria bacterium, assembly GCA_029245395.1. Lineage (GTDB taxonomy): Bacteria > Pseudomonadota > Gammaproteobacteria > Pseudomonadales > Pseudohongiellaceae > Eutrophocola. The sequence continues at coordinate 97,251 of JAQWPL010000019.1, read as the reverse complement.
GAGCAATAGAGTAAGCAATAGGGCATGCATTTTGGATTTAAGTCGAATACGTATTGTACTAGTAGCCACCAGTCACCCAGGGAATATTGGTGCTACCGCAAGGGCCATGAAAAACATGGGGCTTTCCAGCTTGTATTTGGTTAATCCGAAGGATTACCCATCCGGTGTGGCTCTTGGCAGGGCTGCCTCGGCGCTTGATGTGCTTGATAATGCTAACGTCGTGGAAAACCTTGAATCGGCGATCGCTGATTGCGGACTGGTAATTGGCACCAGTGCTCGTTCAAGAAGTATACCCTGGCCAGTAGTTGATCCGGATGAGTGTGCTGAAAAACTCGTCACTGTCAGCAAAGAGAATGAAGTGGCATTGGTATTTGGCAGGGAAGACAGGGGGCTTAGTAATGAAGAGCTTCAGTTGTGTCATTTCCATGTTCAGATACCTACTAATGAGGAATATACTTCCCTAAATGTAGCTGCAGCGGTAATGGTACTCAGTTATGAAATTCGCAAAGCGGCGCTTAGGTATATTGATGAACCCGTTTCAGACAATTCACAGACAGCAAGTGACTCCGAGAAGAACGAAGACTCTTTAGAGGATATTTGGGACCAGCCACTGGCAACAGTTGATGATATGGAAAGATTCCTGGATCATCTGGAAACCGTCCTGGTTCGGCTTAAGTTCCATGATCCGGATAATCCCAGGCAACTGATGCCTCGTCTCAGACGACTATACACCCGCATTAAACCTGACAAAATGGAGATAAATATTCTTCGCGGTATCCTTACTTCAACGCAATATCAACTCGACAAAAAGCCTGAAAACAAAGGCAAGTGAGGTTATTACTTGACTAATTTACTCTGTTATATACTTGACTAAAATAGTCGGTTATTGGATAATCTCCAGTCTGTAAAAAGTACAGGCTAATCATCATGAGACTGACAACCAAAGGCCGCTATGCGGTGACAGCCATGCTGGATCTCAGTATTAATGCCAGCGATGGACCCGTGACCCTTAGTGACATATCCAAAAGGCAGGATATTTCCCTGTCTTACCTGGAACAGTTATTTTCAAAGCTGCGTAAGCAGGAACTTGTCAGTAGTGTGCGTGGACCTGGTGGCGGTTATTTACTTGGTAGGAAAGATGCGGATATTGATGTTGCCGAAATAATCGATGCTGTCAGCGAGTCTCTGGATACAACCAAGTGTCTGGGTAAAGGAGATTGTCAAGGCGGAGAAATCTGTTTGACTCATCACCTATGGCAAGGTCTCAGCGATCAGATACACAAATTTCTGAGCAATATATCTCTAGCGGATCTGGTATCGAACCGAGAAATCGAAGAAATTTCTCGTAATCAACATGAGCGAATGCATAAGGCACAAGCCAATGATTTAAACGACACGAATCCAGTAGAGTCGTTGGAACGTATTGCTGCCAGTTCATTGTAAGTTGTATGTAATTTAGAAGGTTTGGAGTAAAACATGTTACCGATATATTTTGACTACTCAGCCACCACACCGGTAGACCCGAGAGTTGTGGAAAAAATGGTGGAATGTCTTACCCTTGAGGGTAATTTTGGGAATCCTGCTTCACGTTCACACGTGTTTGGCTGGAAAGCAGAAGAAGCTGTCGAATCAGCCAGGCAGCAGGTTGCTGATCTGGTCAATTGCGACCCAAGAGAAATTGTCTGGACTTCCGGTGCCACAGAATCCGATAACCTGGCTATCAAGGGAGCGGCACGGTTTTACCAAGCCAAAGGCAAGCACATTATTACCTCCAAAATAGAACACAAGGCTGTCCTGGATAGTTGTCGGCAGCTTGAGCGAGAAGGTTTTGAAGTCACCTATCTGGATCCTGATGAAAAAGGATTGATTGCTCCTGATGTTGTAAAGAGCGCTATTAGAGAAGGCACAATTTTGGTGTCATTGATGCATGTAAATAACGAAATTGGCGTTATTTCAGACATTAAAGCCATTGGTGATATTTGCCGCGAAGCAAAAGTGATTTTTCACGTGGATGCCGCACAAAGCGCGGGCAAAATTCCAATAGACCTTGAAGACATGAAAATTGACCTGATGTCATTTTCAGCCCATAAAATCTATGGGCCTAAAGGAATGGGTGCTTTATATGTACGCCGTAAGCCAAGAATCAGACTGGAAGCTCAGATGCATGGTGGTGGTCACGAAAGAGGTATGCGTTCTGGCACCTTACCGACTCATCAAATCGTCGGCATGGGTGAAGCCTTCCGGATTGCCAGGGAAGAAATGGAAACTGAAGGTATGCGTTTCTTGGCTCTGCGTGACAGATTCCTCAATAGTCTGGATGGAATGGAAGAAGTGTATGTTAATGGCGACCTGGAACACCGTGTTCCCGGGATTCTAAATGTCAGTTTCAATTTTGTTGAGGGCGAGTCCCTGATTATGGCGTTGAAAGACCTGGCAATCTCTTCTGGCTCTGCTTGCACATCAGCCAGTCTGGAGCCTTCCTATGTATTGAGGGCGCTTGGGATGGAAGATGAATTGGCGCACAGTTCTTTGCGTTTCAGTATCGGTCGTTTTTCTACTGAAGAGGATGTGGACATTGCGGTTGTCAAAGTTAAGGAAGCGGTAGGCAAACTCAGAGAGTTGTCACCATTGTGGGATATGTTTAAGGACGGAATTGATATCAGCAAAATTCAGTGGGCAGCCCATTGAAGGTTTAGGAACAGGAAAAAAGAGAAAAGAGAAAAGATTAAAAAGGCAAGAGGCAATAGTAGGACGAAAGTTAAACTCCGCGGTGCCAAGCCTGACTAAAACAGCTAGAAATATCAAAAAGGAAATAACATGGCTTATTCAGACAAAGTACTCGACCACTATGAGAACCCGCGTAATGTAGGGCGTATGGACGATGATGATGAGAATGTCGGCACTGGGATGGTTGGTGCGCCAGCCTGCGGTGATGTCATGCGTCTCCAGATAAAAGTAAACAAGGAAGGTGTTATCGAAGATGCAAAATTCAAGACCTATGGTTGTGGTTCTGCCATCGCGTCAAGTTCCCTGCTGACCGAATGGGTCAAGGGCAGGACCATTGATGATGCCGCTGAAATTAAAAACACAGAGATTGCAGAGGAGTTGGGATTGCCGCCTGTAAAAATTCACTGCTCAGTGCTGGCAGAAGATGCCATCAAGGCTGCGGTATCTGATGTAAGAAAGAAACGTGGCAAATCAGAATAAAGACATTACTCCGGTAATTTAACTACTATTTATCCGTTATTTACTCGATATTTACTATGGCCATCACACTGACAGAATCCGCCGCAAGGCACGTCGCTAACCAGCTTGCATCAAGGGGCAAGGGGGTCGGTATACGTGTTGGTGTTACAACCACTGGCTGCTCCGGTATGGCCTATGTGCTCGAGTTTGTCGATGATTTGGATACCACCAATGATGAAGTATTTGAAGACCACGGCATTAAAATCGTGGTTGACCCCAAAAGCCTTGTATACATAAATGGTACAGAGATGGATTTTGTCAAAGTAGGCGTCAATGAAGGTTTTGAATTTAAAAACCCCAACGTCAAAGGCGAGTGTGGTTGTGGCGAAAGTTTCAACGTCTAATCCTGATATTTTCTACTCTACCAGATTAATTCCTTTTTACCGTGTCTCTTACCAACCGCAATTATTTTGAATTTTTTTCATTGCCTAAATCATTTCAGGTGGATGCAGACACACTCGAACGAGAATATAAAAAACTTCAGACTGAATATCACCCCGACAAATTTGCCGATGCCAGTGATAGTGAACGTGTTCAAGTTCTCCAGCATGCCAGCCTTATTAATGATGCGTATGACACTGTAAAATCACCCTTAAAGCGCGCTGCCTATCTGCTAAGACTTGAAAATATTGATCCGGAAGAGCATAACCAAAGCCATCTGCAGGAAGCATTTTTGTTGAAGCAGATTGAGTTGCGAGAGGATCTGGAGATGCTGACAGCAAAGAAAGATCTGGATGGCCTGGAAAAGATGAAAGGGTCGGTGACCAGTGATAGAAATACAATGTTGCAAAATTTTGAGGTTTGTTACCTTGCAAGTGAGTTAATTGAGGCTAAATCCCTCTATAACAGTCTCCAGTTTCTCTTCAAGTTGGTTGATGAGATTGAAGCTGCTGAAGAAAAGCTTTTGGATTATTAAATACACGTCTACTCAGGAATAGTCATTGGCCTTGCTCTCTATTTCAGAACCGGGTGAAAGTAAGCCCACAGTTCACGCTATCCGTAAGAGGGCAGTGGGAATCGATCTGGGCACAACCAATTCTTTAGTTGCTACTGCGGATGCGGGAAAAGTGCAGACTTTATGTGATCATAAAGGGCATTGCCTCGTACCTTCGGTTGTTCACTACTCCAATGACGGCACGGTGATGGTTGGCGATAAGGCCGTTGAAAAAGGCAGTAGTGACTCCCGAAATAGCATCTCTTCTGTTAAACGCCTTATGGGAAGGGGTTTTAATGATGTGGATTATGATCTTGCCTATGAGATAACTGAAAATGCTGATGGTGGGATGCCAATTATAGAAACAAGTGCTGGCAGTAAAAACCCGGTAGAGGTTTCTGCAGAAATTCTTAAAGTGTTAGCAAACCGCGGCGAAGAGGAACTTGGGGGTGAGCTGGATGGGGCAGTAATCACTGTGCCGGCTTATTTCGATGAGTCTCAGCGCCAGGCGACTAAGGATGCGGCAAGATTGGCGGGCATTAAAGTATTGCGCTTGCTGAGTGAGCCTACTGCGGCAGCTGTTGCCTACGGCCTGGACAGGAAGCAGGAAGAAACTGTCATTATTTATGACCTGGGAGGAGGTACTTTTGATGTCTCTCTTATGCGTCTGGAGCAAGGAATCTTCAGAGTACTTGCCACAGGTGGAGATACAGCGCTGGGTGGTGATGATTTTGATCGGGCCATTATCAACTGGATAATCAGTGAATCCGGGCTGGATGAGAAACTGTCCTATGACAGGCGTAATGCTATTACAGCAGTAGCCAGGGATGCCAAACACGCATTGAGCCTGGACGAGAAAACAGAAGTTTCTTTTGAAAACTGGTCGGCAACACTGACCAGGGACACGTTCAATAACCTTATCGATCAGCTTGTGGAATCAACGATTAAGGCATGCCGTCGTGTCATGCGTGATGCGCGTATGGACATATCTGCAATTACTGATGTGGTTATGGTGGGTGGTTCCACAAGGATGCCCAGAGTGCGCGAGCGAGTGGCAGAGTTTTTCCAGGCAGAAGTACATACTGAAATTGATCCGGACCAGGTTGTCGCGGTTGGTGCGGCCCTGCAGGCTGACGTTCTGGCCGGGAATAAATACGGCGATGAGGTTTTACTTCTGGATGTTATTCCATTATCTCTTGGTATCGAAACCATGGGTGGGCTGATAGAAAAAATCATTCCTAGAAACACTACCATTCCGGTTTCCAGAGCACAGCAATTTACTACTTATAAGGATGGGCAGACCGTTATGTCGTTGCATGTGCTGCAGGGAGAAAGAGAGTTGATCAGTGACTGCCGTTCCCTTGCAAAATTTGAGTTGAAAGGAATACCTCCCATGGTGGCTGGCGCAGCTATTATTGAAGTGACCTTCCAGGTAGATGCCGACGGGCTGATGGAAGTACAGGCCAGAGAATTAAGCACTGGAGTGGCCAGTAGTGTAGTCATTAAACCGTCCTATGGACTGGAAGATAAAGACATAGAAAAAATGATCACGGATTCCTTTACCTCGGCCGCAGCCGACAAAGATGCACGCGCGTTGCAGGAAAATCGCGTTGAAGCGGAAAGAATAATTGAGGCATTGGAAAATGCCCTGGTAGAAGACGGCAACGAATTGCTGGATGATAATGAAATTGAATTACTGAATGAAGGTATTACCAAACTGCGAGAAATGATCACAAAACAAGACGCGGATGCAATACGCACGGGAGCTGAAGCGCTGAATAAAGCTAGCTTGGTTTTTGCTGGCAGGCGTATGGATTCTCAAATCAAATCTGCCCTGAAGGGACATACGATAGAAGAATACGATTAAATTAAACAAATGAAAAAAACACTAAAGGATAGAGTTTAAATGCCAGTTATTCGTTTTTTACCACATGCAGATATTTGTCCAGAGGGCAAAGAAGTGGATGCACCAACCGGAGAAACAATTCTGGATGTCGCTTTGAAGAGCGGAATTTCACTGGAGCATGCCTGTGAAAAATCCTGCGCCTGTACAACCTGCCATGTTGTAGTAAGGAAAGGTTTTGATTCTCTGGCAGAGTCTACTGAAGATGAGGATGACATGTTGGATAAGGCCTGGGGACTTGAACCTGAGTCGAGGCTCGGCTGTCAGGCCCGTCTGACGGATGAAGATCTGGTGGTAGATATTCCTAAATATACGATTAATATGGTTTCTGAAAATCATTAATTTATTATCAAGGATATTGAGAGGCCTCAATTCATGAAATGGACAGAGTCACTGGACATTGCCATAGAACTGGTAGACCGACATCCAGAGGTGGATCCGAAAACGATAAATTTTGTGGATCTGCACCGGATGGTGTGTGAACTGGATGAATTTGATGACGACCCAAACCGTAGCGGCGAGAAAATCCTCGAAGCGATCCAGATGGCCTGGATAGATGAATTATGACTTTTGTGTCAGATAATGGGCTTTGCGCCGGGATGTTTGATTTCTTGGGCCTGGAATTGCACTATTTTCAAAAGAAATAGCCATTTTATTGTCTGATTATTACTCAATTCATCCAGATAAGTTAATGGGGTTATCAGTACAAAAAATAGTCAAAGGCGCGTACAATGCGCCGACATTTTTGCCCGCTAGCGCGTGGCATAATCACCTTTTAAAAAATACTAAACAGTTAATATTGGAGTACTTTGATGTCAGTTGAACGAACTTTATCGATCATTAAGCCGGATGCAGTTGGCAATAACGTGATTGGAGAAATCGTCAGTCGCTTTGAAAAAGGCGGCCTGAAAGTGATTGCAATGAAAATGCTACAGCTGGATGAAGAATCAGCAGGCGGATTTTATGCCGAACATAAAGAGAGATCCTTTTTTAAAGACTTGATGGAATTCATGACGTCGGGGCCGGTAATCGTCCAGGCTCTTGAAGGAGAAAATGCTATTGCCCGCAACCGTGAATTGATGGGTGCAACCAATCCAGCAGACGCTGATCCGGGTACTATTCGTGCGGATTTTGCCCAGTCTATTGATGCCAATGCAGTTCATGGCTCAGATTCTCCTGCATCTGCCGAGAGGGAAATAAGCTACTTCTTCAGTGACGAGGAAATCTGTTCGCGTACCATCTGAACGAGAAAACTATGCCCAACAAACTGACCAATCTACTTGGTCTGAGCAGGGAGCAAATGGAGGCTTTTCTTCTTACATTAGGGGAAAAGCCTTTTCGCGCTATTCAACTACTGAAATGGATTCATCAATTCGGTGTTACCGATTTCGATGCTATGACAAATATCAGTAAATCCCTGCGTGAACAACTAAAAGACTGTGCTGAAGTACGTCCCCCATTAGTCAAAGAACGTTATGATGCCAGTGACGGTTGTTACAAATGGATCGTGGAAGTAGAGAGTGGCAGCAGTATTGAAACTGTTTATATTCCTGAAGCTGGTCGTGGCACATTATGCATCTCCTCCCAGGCAGGCTGCAGCCTGGACTGTTCTTTTTGCGCTACAGGCAAGCAAGGATTTAACAGCGATCTGACCATAGCTGAAATAATTGGCCAACTCTGGCTGGCTAACCGCGAGCTTGATACATTTGGCACCAAAACCCCGCGCAAAGTTACCAATGTTGTCATGATGGGAATGGGTGAGCCGCTCCTGAATTTTGACAATGTCATGGCGGCCATCAGTCTTATGATGGAAGACAATTGTTATGGACTGTCCAAACGTCGGGTTACTATCAGCACTTCCGGAGTAGTGCCTGCAATCGATAGATTGAAAGAGTACACGGATGCATCTCTGGCGATATCACTGCATGCGCCCAATGATGAATTACGTAGTCAGATAGTACCGATTAATCGTAAATATCCCATTCGGGAACTTTTGCGGAGCACCAATGCCTATCTGGAGTCTTTGCCGGATAGTCGTGTAGTCACCATTGAATATATCCTCATTGCTGGTGTGAATGATCATCGCCAGCATGCCAGGGAATTAGTGGAGTTGTTGCGTAGTGTGCCCTGCAAGATCAACCTGATTCCATTCAACCCCTTTAAGGGTTCTGATTATCAGCGTTCCAGTAATTCAGCTATTTCAAATTTCCAGAAAATATTGCGAGATGGCGGTTACACCGTGACTATCCGTACCACCCGGGGAGACGATATTGGGGCGGCATGTGGACAATTGGTAGGGGCTGTGGAAGATCATACGCGTCGCAGTGCTCGATATCGCGCAAAAGGGGAACAATCTGACCCTGTTCAGCGTCTAAAGATTCAATAAAATTAACACTTTAGGGTAAACTTAGGCACTTTTTAGCCAATCCCAAGCGCTTATCCGACTAAACTGATGGAAATGAGGCAAAAACCGTGTTGAACAGTTTTAAAACCCTGGGTGCAATGACATTTTGCCTTTTCATGCTAAGTGCTTGTGTGACTGAAACTACCAACCCTGTTTTTAATGCAGAAACTTCCGATTCAGATGCCCTGCAAGACTATTTGTTGCTTGCCATTGGCTACCTGGATGAAGGTGACCTGACCAGCGCAAAGCGCCATCTACAAAATGCAGCAGGCATAGATGCCGATAACAGTGTAATGTTTGGAATCTGGGGGCTGATTAATGCCCGTGAAGGGGAAGCGGTGCTGGCTGAGACTAATTTTCGACGTTCCCTGCGCGAGGATTCCAGTAATTCCCAGTCCCGGAATAATTATGCGGCCTTTCTTTTTTCCCAGAACAGGATAGACGATGCCTATGAGCAATTAGAAATAGTCGTGGGAGACACAGAATACGACCAACGATCACAGGCTTTTGAAAATATGGGGATAGCTGCTTTAACACTTAGCCGCATGGATGATGCCGAGTCTGCTTTCAGAAGAGCTATGCAGTTAAACCCCAACCAACTTCGTTCTGCCCTTGAGCTGGCAGCTATAAATATTAACAATAATAATTTTCAGCAAGCCCGAATTTACTGGCAAAACTATCTAACCCTGACCCAGTTTTATAACCTCGCACATAATGCCCGCAGCCTTCTGATAGGTGCCCGCCTTGAGCAGGCACAGGAAAATGCTGTCAATGTCCGACAATATGGTGAGTTGCTTAGAACTAATTTTCCGGATAGCCAGGAATACCAGGTATATCGTCAACTGATTGATTGAAATCCCAATGAGTGAAACTGGCTACAACATGGAAATGGCAGAGGAATTGGGGCAACTGAATAAGTTGTCAGACTGGCCATCCCCTGGTCAGAAAATGAAAAAGCTTCGGAAAGAGATAGGTCTGAGTCACGGGCGCGTTGCAGAAGCTTTGCACATGACTACACATTATGTCAGGTCTCTGGAAAGTGATAATTACGAAAAACTTCCTGGCAAAACTTTTGTGAAAGGTTATTTCAAAGCCTATGCCAAGCTGTTGAATGCGGATGTTGATGAAGTGCTAGAGTGTTATGAGCAATATGTGATCGCACTAGAAGCATCGCAGGAAAATGAAGCCGATGAAATAAGGGCAAAAAAAACCTATGACCAAAATCTGCGCTGGATGATATGTGCAGCAATAATTATTGTCCTCGTTGTTGGTATAAGTTGGTGGTTTTCCAGAAATGAAAACGTCTCTGCTTCTATAGTCCAGCCTGTTCAAGATACCCTTGCTGAGGTCGCGGTAAGTGGATCAGTCCCCGTTACCGCTGAGGTGCTGATGGCAAACCTTAGCGAATCCCGTGGAGAGTCTGGTCAAATAACGCCATTACAGAATGCGCAAACAGTTGTCTTTGAAGGGCCGGAAAACGTCGCTTCAATTGATGTAAGAACAGATGTAAGAATAGATGGAAGAACAGCTGGGAGAGAGGAACAAAAAGTAAATGCATGGGATGAAGCTGTAATAGAGGTTGCAATGCCAGATGTAACAAAAGCTGAACTGGAATCAGCAAACACGACAATTCAGGATGTATATCCGCCAGAGAAACTGCTCGGGGACAATCAGTCTCTGGAATTGGAATCCGGCGTTGATACATCCATGTCAATCCCACAGGTCAACATTGTGAACCGGTTTGAAGATTATCGTGAAGTCCAGCTTGAAAGTGAAGGGGATGATTTTCTGGAAATACATTTTTCCGGCGCCAGCTGGATAGAAGTGGATGATGTAGACAATGTACGGCTATATCACGATATGTTTAAGACGGGAGATAACCTGACTATCAGAGGCCATGCACCATTCAACATTCTCGTAGGTGATGCCAATATGGTTGAGATGACATTTAATACAAAGGCAGTCGATGTCATGACCCGCATCCGAAACGATAACTCAGTCAGATTAATTCTGGCCCCGGAATCCCGTTAATGCGAACGCAGTCACCTATTAAACGACGCCAATCGCGCCAAATCATGGTGGGAAGTGTGCCAGTGGGTGGCAATGCTCCAATAGCGGTTCAGAGTATGACCAACTCGGATACCTGTGATGTAGAAGCAACGATTAAACAGATCCAGGAACTTGAATCTGTTGGAGCAGATATAGTTCGTGTCTCAGTGCCGACAATGGAGTCTGCTGAGGCCTTCAGAGAAATTCGTGCCAGAACCAAAATGCCGCTGGTTGCTGACATCCATTTTGATCACCACATCGCCCTCAAGGTTCTGGAGTACGGTGTTGATTGCTTGCGGATTAATCCGGGAAATATAGGTCGTGAAGATAGAGTCAGAATGGTCGTTGAGTCTGCCCGGGATAAGAACGTACCGCTTCGAATAGGCGTGAATGCAGGTTCTCTTGGCAAGGATTTGTTGCGCAAATACAAGGAACCCAATGCTGATGCCATGGTGGAATCAGCGTTGCGTCATATTGAAATTCTCGATTCTTATGATTTTCAGGATTTCAAGGTCAGCCTAAAAGCCTCTGAAATATTTATGACCGTAGAGGCCTATCGCAAATTGGCCCCTCAAATTGAGCAGCCTCTGCATTTGGGAATTACTGAAGCTGGAGGCCTACGCAGCGGTACAGTAAAGTCATCAGTGGGCCTGGGTTTACTGCTCATGGACGGTATCGGTGATACCATACGCATTTCCCTGGCGGCTAATCCGGTAGAGGAAATCAAGGTTGGCTTCGATATTCTTAAAAGCCTTGGGCTGCGACAAAAAGGGGTCAATTTGGTAGCCTGCCCCAGCTGTTCAAGACAGAATTTTGATGTCATTGCTACTGTCAATGAATTGGAAAATCGTCTTGAAGACATCACAACACCAATTGATGTATCTGTGGTTGGTTGCATTGTGAATGGTCCGGGTGAAGCCAAAATTTCTGACATTGGGTTAACGGGGGCCTCACCTGTAAATATGTCTTATATCAATGGCAAGACCAGCCATAAGATAAGTAACGAAAATCTGGTCAATGAACTTGAAGCCATGATCAGGCAAAAAGTAAAACAAAAAGAAGAAGAAAAAGTGAATGAAGAGTTGAAAGAAGAGCACGCAGGTTAGGCAGTCCGTTAAGAACTAGATTCAGCAAATTCAGGAATATTCCAATTAGCTTTTTTATACCCCGTCCGTTAACCAGTATCACAGGAACCAGTTTTGGCTAAGATTCAGGCAATTCGAGGCATGAACGATGTGTTGCCGGACCAGACTCCTGTATGGCAGTACCTGGAACTGACAATGCGTGAATTGCTGTCTGCCTATGCATACAGTGAAATTCGCTTTCCTGTTGTTGAACAAACCCAGCTTTTCAAGCGTTCTATCGGTGAAGTGACTGATATAGTTGAAAAGGAAATGTATACCTTTGAGGATCGCAATGGAGATAGTCTTAGTTTAAGACCAGAAGGTACTGCGGGTTGTGTGCGTGCAGCAGAGCAACATGGGTTGTTATACAACCAAACCCAAAAACTCTGGTATATGGGGCCAATGTACAGGCATGAACGACCCCAAAAAGGTCGCTACCGTCAGTTCTATCAAATGGGCGTGGAAGCCTTTGGTATGCCGAGCACCGATATTGAAGCTGAATTACTGATTTTATCCAATGATCTGTGGCAAAGACTTGGTCTTGGTGAATTCCTGACACTTGAAATTAATAATCTTGGTACTGCCGAGGATAGGGTGCAATATGGAAATGCCCTTAGAGGCTATCTGCTTGAGCACAAGGATATACTAGATGAAGACAGTCAGCGTAGGCTGGAGAAGAATGTCCTGCGTATTTTGGATAGCAAGAATCCTGATACTCAGGAAATCTTAAAAGGCGCACCGAAACTGCCTGACTTTATCTCGGAAGCATCTGCGAAGGATTTCGAGACCCTGCAAACAGCTCTCAAAGGCGTAGGCATCAGTTATATTGTCAATTTCGGCCTGGTTAGGGGGTTGGATTACTACAATGGTCTGGTTTTCGAATGGACCACCGACCAGTTGGGGGCGCAGGCAGCAGTTTGTTCAGGCGGACGTTACAATGGTTTATCAAAACAGCTGGGAGGGACTGATACACCGGGTGTAGGATTTGCTCTGGGTATGGAGCGACTGGTGTTATTGCTGGAAGAATTAGGTAGATTGCCGGAAGAAATAGGGCGATGCGTCGATCTGTATATAGCGGTGGTTGGCTCAGGAGTCCAGATACAGGCAATGAAGCTGAGTGCTGATATACGCAGGGTTCTTCCGGAACTACGGGTTTTGACCCATTGCGGTGGCGGTAAATATAATAGTCAGCTCAAAAAGGCCTTTGCCAGTGGTGCCCGTTGTGCTCTGATCCTGGAAGGCGATGAAGAATTGGCAGAAATAAAGGTAAGAATCCTGGATGATGCAGGTGAAACTACAGTTTTGGGGACACCTTCTGTTTGTGATTGGTTAACAAAGTTTTTTAGATAACCTTTATTGAAGACAATATTTACGACATTTACGACATTTTTATTAAATTCATTTACAACATTAACTGGAGTTAGGTTTTGGCAAGTTACGAAAGTGATGAAGAACAAATTGAGGCACTAAAGGGCTGGTGGAAGGAAAACGGAAATTCACTGCTAACGGGTATTGTTATCGTTCTGGTCGTTTTATTTGGCTCCAGGCAATGGCAGGGTTCACAACTGGCAAAGGCCGAAGCGGCATCGGACTTGTATCAAAATTTGATTCCTTTGGTTTCAGATTTTCAGACAAACGGTTTGGATGACACTGGTATAGCAACACTGGAAGTATTCTATAACCAGTTGAGAAATGACCACACTGATACTATTTATACTCGGTATGCCGCTTTGTTGATGGCAAGTGTCTATGTCACTCAGGAAAATTATGATCAGGCGGCTGCTGAATTAAATTGGATCCTGGAAAATCCTGCTCTTGGTTTTATGAAGCAGGCAGAAGAGGAATTGTTTCTCGCAGCCAGGTTGAGGCTGGCCCGTGTCATGCTTGCACAAGGGCAGGCACAGGAGGCCCTTGAACTGATTACTGCAGTTGAACCCCTCGAACTTGGCGCTGGTTATGCCGAAGTTCAGGGTGATGCTTACTTGCAACTGGGTCAAATTGAACAGGCGCGTAGCGCCTACGAGCGCGCTATATCAGTGGGTCCCGGCAACAGCAGTTTTATAGAACTTAAATTGCTTGGAATAGAAGGCTGAAATCGCTATCACTATGATTAGATCATTTCGCTTACTCGTTTTATTTCTTGCTGTGCCATTGATGAGTGGTTGCGGGTGGAATCCTATTGCTTTTATTACAGGCGGGGATGATGAAATAAAACCCGCTGATCTGGTCAGCATTGATGAAGAAGTCAGGCTCAGGCGCGTATGGAGTGTCAATATAGGCGACGGCCAAGGAAAAAAATATAACCGCTTGAAATCGGCAATTACGGGCGATGTTATATTTGTTGCCAGCAGTAATGGAAATGTTTTTGCCTTAAATAGAGAAAATGGCAACAGGATCTGGCGTACCAGGCTGGATGACGTAATCACTGGTGGCGTTGGTGTTGGCGGGGGACTTGTTCTTGTAGGCACTGAAAATTCCAGAGTAATTGCCCTGGATGCTGAAACTGGCCAGCAGCAATGGGACACCGAAGTATCCAGTGAAGTGTTATCAGCGCCTGCAACTGATGGCGAAGTTGTCGTAGTGATGGCGGTGGATGGCAAACTATCTGGCCATGATGCCAGCTCTGGTGAGGAGATCTGGACATATGAAAGCACAGTTCCTGCACTTACTCTCAGGGGTACCAGCTCACCTCTAATCCTTGATAATTTTCTGCTTGCTGCTTTTGGTAATGGTACGGTAGTTTCACTTGCACTTGATAATGGCACACTGCGCTGGGAGGAACGTGTTGCTATTCCAACAGGAACCTCTGAGATTGATCGCATCGTTGATATTGATGGCGATTTGTTTATAGGAGACAACGGACAATTACTGGTCCCGAGTTTCCAGGGATACCTGGCGGCTATCGATGTGATAACAGGTCAGACACGATGGCGAGTGAGAGAGTCCAGTGCTAATGGAGCCAGTTCAGGATTTGGTAATATCTATATCAGCGATGATAGAGGACATGTCAAAGCCTATCGGACCGGAGAGGAGGACGTGGTGTGGAGCAACGAACAGCTCGACCTACGTGATGTCACTGCACCAAAAAGTTTCAGTAATTATGTCGCCGTAGGGGACTACGAGGGCTATGTTCATTTGTTATCGCAGGTGGATGGTCGTTTTGTCGGACGCACCCGGGTTGATCGAAGTGGCATACGAGCTTCTATGCTGTCTCAGGGTAATACGCTATATGTTTATGGTAATGGCGGAAATCTGTCTGCATTGACAGTGCAGTAACGACATAACCAACCCGGAAAATATTCAGTTTATTTCTTAGCTATGGGATTAGCTATCAAGTTAACTATTCGGTTAACTATCCCGCTAACTATCCCGCTAACTATGCCCATAGTGGTTTACAATACATCTTCTAATTTTTTTCAATACCAGGTATTCAGTCAATGACGCCCGTCATAGCCCTTGTGGGCAGACCCAATGTGGGGAAATCCACTTTATTTAACAGACTGACTCGTTCCAGAGATGCCCTGGTAGCTGATTTTGCCGGGTTAACACGTGATCGCCAGTATGGGGAAGGGCAAGCAGAAGAGCGTCAATTCATCGTGATAGATACCGGTGGTATTACGGGTATGGAAGAAGGTATCGACTTGCGTATGAGCGAGCAGTCATTGCAGGCCATCGATGAAGCAGACATAACGCTTCTAATGGTAGATGCCCGTGAAGGCCTTGTGCTTGGTGATGAGCAACTGGTGGATTACCTGCGAAAAAATACCAAGCCTTTTTCTCTGGTTGTGAATAAAACTGACGGTCTTGACCCCGACATCGCACTGTCGGATTTCCATCGGCTAGGGTGTGACAAGATATATGCTATTGCTGCTAGCCATGGAAGGGGTGTGAATAAACTTATTGAGCAGGTGTTAGCACCGTTCCCTTTGCAGGAAGAACCTGATGTCACCGGCGAATCCGGCATCAAGATTGCCATAGCGGGGCGTCCCAACGTGGGAAAATCTACGCTGGTCAATCGAATGTTAGGGGAAGAGCGGGTGATCGTTTATGACCATCCGGGAACTACACGCGACAGCGTCTATATTCCTTTCGAGCGGCGCGGTAAAGCCTACACACTTATCGATACTGCTGGTATCAGGAAACGGGGTAAAACCAGGGAAACTGTTGAAAAATTTTCGGTCGTAAAATCCTTGCAGTCCATCAAGGATGCAGACGTAGTCATTCTCCTGATTAATGCAAGGGAGGGTATTGTCGAGCAAGACCTGCACCTATTGGGCTTTATTCTTGATTCCGGTCGCGCACTAATACTGGCGGTAAACAAATGGGATGGGATGAATGATTACGCCAAAGAAGAAGTGAAAAAGGCTATCCAGAGACGTTTAGTTTTCATCGATTTTGCCAAGATTCATTTTATTTCGGCCTTACATGGTACCGGAGTCGGCGATTTATACGGTTCTGTGGAAAAGGCTTATGCCTCGGCAAGCAAAAAGTTGTCCACCAACGAGTTAACTCAGCTTTTGGAGCGTATTACAGCCAGTCATGCCCCGCCAGTAATTAATGGCAGGCGCATTAAACTACGTTATGCGCATCCAGGAGGCAGTAATCCACCCTTGATAGTCATCCATGGTAAACAAACTAATAAAGTTCCTGCTCATTATCTGCGCTACCTGGAAAAAAACTTTCGTAAATTCCTGAAGCTGGAAGGGACACCTGTACGTATAGAGCTTGTCAGTGACGATAACCCTTATGTAAAAGGGGAAGAAGATAAAAGCAACAGACAAATTGCCCGCAAGCGCAGCCTCCAGAAAAGCCGTGATCTGTCTAATAAATCATTGGGTGGAAAAACGAACAAAAGCAGACCAAGAAAAAAATCTAGCTAGCTCCCTGCACTGACCAACTCTGTTCCACACTTCTCAAATATGCTCAACTATGCAGCCCATTCTAATTCTTAAAACAGGTCAGACTCTTTCATCCATCTCATCAAAGTTTGGAGACTTTGAAGTATGGATAATGGCAGGTATGGATTTGCCAGCCAATTTTTTCCAGATTGTGTCGGTATTCCAGGGAGAGCCATTGCCATCTCTGGAAAATGTGAGCGGAATTGTTATTACGGGCTCACCCGCCATGGTGACAGAGAAATTGGACTGGATTGAAACTAGTCAACGTTATCTGGTCAGAGCTGTTGAAACAGGAGTGCCAGTGTTGGGAATTTGTTTCGGGCACCAGCTTATGGCGCAGGCTCTGGGAGGAAAAGTAGGCTTGAATCCGGCAGGTCGTGAGATCGGAACCACCAAGATTACTGTGTCAAATGAGGCTGGAGAGGATGCCTTGTTCAGTGGCATATCAGGTAAATTCAAGGTTCATACAACACACATGCAGTCTGTTATGGAATTACCACCCGGCGCGACAGTTCTTGCCGGTAATAATGTCGATAGTCACCATGCACTGCGGTTTGCAGAGAATGCCTGGGGTATCCAGTTTCACCCGGAATTTGATGAAGAAATCATGACCGGTTATATCCGGGAGCGTTATGATGAAATTATTTCTGAAGGGCAAGATCCTGACAAATTGCTGTCACAAATAACATTGGCGCAAGAAGCGCAGGATTTACTGAAGCAATTTACAGCGATAATTTCAAACCAGACAGAGATTTAATTAGCGTAAGATTCCAGCAGGATAATCTGGGCGCAACGTGGGTTGGTATTGCCTGGAACGCTTGGTTTGTAACTGCCATCCGACTGGAGTATCCATGCCTGGGTGTTATCAGTTAGATAGAGCTGCAATCCTTCTTTAAGCAGCTTCTTTTTCATGCGCTTTTCTTCGACGGGAAAACAAGTTTCCACACGGCGGAAAAAGTTTCTGTCCATCCAGTCGCCACTGGACAGATAAATGTCATAGTCGCCTTCATTATAGAAATAAAAAATTCTGGTGTGTTCCAGAAAGCGCCCCACTATTGATCGCACCTGGATATTTTCCGATACACCTTTGATGCCAGGGCGCAAACAACAGATGCCGCGAACAATAAGATCTATTTTCACTCCTGCTTGTGAAGCCCTGTAAAGTGCTTCAATTACCGTGGGTTCAACCAGGGAATTCATTTTCGCAATAATGCGGGCAGGCTTGCGATTGAGGGCAAATTCCTTTTCTCTATCAATTAATTCAAGTATGCCTTTGTGAAAGGTAAACGGAGCTTGCAGTACTTTTTTGCGCTTGCCTGGTTTGCCAAGGGCAGTGAGCTGTTGGAATACTTTTTGAACATCGTCGGTAATTCCATGATCACTGGTCAGAAAACCGTAATCAGTATACTGGCGCGCAGTGCCTGCATGGTAATTACCAGTTCCAAGGTGTACATAACGTTTTAATTGTCGGCCTTCACGACGAATGACCAGACTCATCTTGGCATGGGTTTTATGACCGACTACACCATAAGACACATGGGCTCCGGCTGATTGTAATTCGTGAGCGAGTTCTATGTTTTCTTCTTCATCAAAGCGGGCTCTTAACTCGATAACCACTGTGACTTCCTTGCCTTCCTGTGCTGCCTTAATCAGAGCATCTACTATGCTTGAATCATCTTCAGTTCGATACAAGGTCTGCTTTATAGCCAGAACATTGGGATCCATTGCTGCCTGCCGAACAAAATCCACTACTGTATTAAAAGACTGGTAAGGGTGATGCAGCAGGATGTCGCCCTTTTTGATGGATTTGAAAATATCCCTGGATTTGAGCAAACGGTTTTGAACGCCCGGAGTAAATGCAGGATATTTTAAATCCGGCCTTTTCACTTTTTGACTGATTTTCATCAGGCGATTCAGGTTAACCGGGCCATTCACCTGATATACATCATTGTGCTGCAGGTTGAAATGATGGGTTAAGTAATCAATCATTTCCTGGGGACAATTATCATGCACTTCGAGCCGCACGGGTTCGGAAAATTGCCTTGAGGGAAGCTTTCCTTCCAGTGCCCGCATAAGGTCTCCCACTTCCTCTTCACTGACCAGCAGATCAGAGTTTCGAGTGATCCTGAACTGGTAACAGCCTGTAACTTTCATACCAGGGAACAAGTCGTCTGCATGGTTATGAATAATGGAAGACAAAAAGACAAAATCGTAAGCGTGGGTTGAGCAGGACTGCGGTAATTGCACCAGCCTTGGCAGGGCCCTGGGCGCCTGGACGATGGCAATTCCTGAATTCCTGCCAAAAGCATCCTTACCTTCAAGAGAAATAATAAAATTCAAACTTTTGTTAAGTACCTGAGGGAAGGGATGTGCGGGGTCGAGCCCTACAGGACTGAGAATAGGCAGCAACTCACGATTAAAGTAGCCTTTGATCCATTTCTGTTGTTTCTGGTTCCAGTTATTCCGATTCAGGCAATGGATATCTTCTTTTTTTAATCCTGGAATCACCTCTTCGTTCAGTACTTTGTATTGTTCTTCCACTCTTTCATGGGCAACTGCACTGATTTTCTGCAGCTGCTCAGAAGGAGACATATTATCAGGACCACCTTGGACCGAACCGAATGCTACCTGCTGTTTCAAACCTGCAACACGAATTTCAAAAAATTCATCCAAATTAGAGCTGGCTATACAGAGGAAAAATAATCTTTCCAGCAGAGGTGTTGATTTAACTCTGGCTTGTGCTAATACGCGGCGATTGAATTCGAGAAAACTCAATTCCCGATTAATAAAATGCTCAGGGCTGTTCAGATCTATTGTTACCCTGGCTTTTTTCTTAGCTTTAGCAGTCATCTGATTTAATCAGTATGGATTACAAGCAAGTAACCATCTTCCTCCATTGGATCTTTCAATTCTACTTCTAACAACTCTGCATCAAATTGTTTTTTACATTTTTTTGCCAGTTTAAGAAATGGAGATCTGCCTGGATCAGCGATAATGATAGTTTTTACACCGTTTTTTACCGACTTCTTGATGAGCTTAAACAATGGATCCATGAGTTCATTCCAGAAGCAGATGTCCCCACCCAGGATCATATCCTGCTCTGCCAACAATGAACCTTTCAGGGTTTCAAACCTGCTTACCTTGCTTTTAACTTTGGCCTTGTTGAGTTCAGCGTGTTTTTCAAGGAAAGGAAAGACGTTCTTATCTGCATCAACCGCCACTACATTGGCCTTGAATACTTTTGCGCAATGGATGCTCAATATGCCCCAGCCACAACCAATTTCCATAATATTGGATTTTTTAGCTGGTGGATTTTTTTCCAGGTAATCCATGATCAGGTAACTGGAAAACCAGACTTTATCCCCATGAATTTCAGGCACACTGGTTTTTTTCAACAGCTTTTTTATGGTTGTGTGTTTTTTCTTGTATAACTTAAGTCCACGGACTTCCTTGAGTTGTTTTTCTTCACTGCTCATAGTTGCATACTGCCTTGGACAATATTGATAATGTACATTAATTAAGTTAGGAAAATATTTCGGAAATGACCGAGCCAGAAATTATCAGTTTTAGAAAGTGATTTATTGGTCTGGCTTAACTGCTGTATATTTGTCAGTTAAATACTGTTAATAACTTTTTACTGTTTCTATTTACTATTTTTACTAACTACTTTTTTCAACTTTTCCCTGCTTTTGCGATGTATCTTTCAGTTTGATACTGGTATCAACCTTACTGATAATCTCACCGTTCAAAAGCCGGGATCGAATTGTATCACCAGCTTTGACGCTTTGGTAATCAGTGATTACCTGATGCGTATCAGAATATGTTATGGAATAACCTCTGCCAAGTGTACTTAAAGGACTGACTGTATTTAGTGCATGACTATGTTCCGCCAATTGTAATTTTTTGTTCTGAAGATCCTGGCGAATAGCCTTGAGTAGGCGATGCCCCTTGTTTTTGTATTCTTGTTGGTACACGCGGATCATTCGTTGTGGCGTGTGAGCGCGAATTCCAAGATGGAGTTGCTTTAATTGCCCCTTGATCATGTGCAAACGGTTGTTGAATGCACGCTGCAGGCGAGCTTCCTTTTCATCTAGTGCCTGGGCATGTTCCTGTAATTTTCTACCGGGATGTTTTAGCCGCTTTTTTAACCACAACACACTCTGTTGTTTCTGGCTGATCATTTCTTCAATGATTGCTGCAAACTGTCTTGTATAGGCAGAAAAAAGCAATCTATATTCTTCCTGATCCGGGCTGATAATCTCAGCGGCAGCCGTTGGTGTGGCTGCACGCAAATCTGCAACGAAATCTGCGATGGTGAAATCGACTTCGTGACCGACAGCACTAACTATTGGCAGATCACTTGCAAAAATGCATCTGGCCAGAGCTTCATTATTGAAACTCCAGAGATCCTCCAAGGAGCCACCGCCACGACCGATAATCAGTAAATCAAGGTTACTGAGACAGCCATTTTTCCTGTTAGCCACTTCAATAGCATGGATAATCTCATCAGCAGCAGAGTCGCCCTGAACAGTGACTGGCATTACGGTAACGGCGATTGCGGGAAATCGTCTTCGTAATGTGCTGATAATATCCCTGACCGCTGCTCCTGTAGGAGAAGTAATCACACCTATGTGGCGGGGCAATGCAGGCAATTCCTTTTTCAATGCGTCATCAAAAAGGCCTTCCTGGTGTAATTTTTCCTTGAGTTGTTCGAAAGCGCGCAGCAGAGCTCCATCCCCACGTTCTTCCATTCGCTCGACAATGAGCTGAAAATCACCGCGACCTTCATAAAGGCTTACTTTGCCTTTTACGAGTACCTGCATCCCATCTTCGGGCTTGAAACGAACACGCATATTACGATTGCGAAACATTGCACAGCGTATCTGGGCGGACTCGTCTTTTAAGGTAAGGTACCAGTGACCGGAAGCTGGCATGGCAATGTTGGAAATTTCGCCTTCCACCATCACAGCGGGAAAGTTTTCTTCAAGCAGATAGCGCGCTTCGCGACTCAGCTCGCTGACGCTAAGGATGAGCTCTGCTTCATTGGATATCTCGTCATTCATGGTGTGAATAATAACCTGTACAGAGGAGTTTCAGTACTTTACCCGGTTATATATTCGGGCTTAAGTGTTTGGGTTACAATTTGAATATTAAAATCCGCAAAGTAGATTCAGGGCGCTTTATGAAAAATTCGCAGTCTTTTCTTTTATCTTCTATTTTTCTGCTGGCAGGGATGCCGGGATTGGCAGCCGATAATTCAGAAACCAGATTCTGTAATTTCCAGGGCAGAGAGATCGCATTGCGCATCAGTGAGGAAGTCAGTAATGATTTGACAGCGGCTGAGCGGAGTCGAATTGCTGAAATAGCCGAGGAAGTATGCCAGGATTTTTATGCAGAATCAGGCCTAAGGCAAAACAGCGGGATAACACTATCTGATGCCTCAATGGCTGCCCAGGCGCAAACCAGCACTGTTGAAAATACGCAAAATGTTCGCCAACGGTCGCCTGAAAATGAATCCGCGGCCGATAAAAGCGGTTTGCTCGGCGATTTAAAGGTTATCGAACCAGAAGACAGAGTACGGCGAGCAGGCCTGAAAAGGCGCTAATACAGCGTTTGCACTATATTTGTACTCTAATCGTCGATAGGAGATGAGGAATATACAGATTGCCTGGATTGAAGCATTTACCTGAATTTGCCTGATGGAGTATAATGAACCGTTTTCCCGCAACGGGATTTCAGGAAATTCTATGCTACGAATTGTTGAAGAAGCATTAACATTTGACGACGTTCTTCTAGTTCCCGCCCACTCCCAGGTGCTGCCCAACAAGGTGGACCTAAAAACCAGCCTGACAAAAACCATTACGCTCAATATTCCTCTGGTGTCTTCAGCCATGGATACTGTTACTGAGGCGCGCCTGGCAATCGCCATGGCTCAGGAAGGCGGTATGGGGATCATTCATAAAAGCATGAGTATTGAGCAGCAGGCCAGAGAAGTGCGGACCGTAAAAAAATATGAAAGCGGCGTTGTCACAGATCCCATTTGCATCACCCCGGACACCACGGTTCGCAAATTGCTGGAATTGACTCATGAGCATCGGATATCAGGTTTGCCAGTGACCAGTAGTGCTGATAGCAGGGACCTGGTGGGTATAGTCACAAGCCGGGATGTCAGATTTGAAAATGATCTGGAGGCAAGTGTCGAAAAAATCATGACACCAAAAGACCGACTTGTCACAGTCAGCGAAGGGGCTGACCTGGACGAAATCAAGGTGTTAATGCATGACCACCGCATTGAAAAAGTATTAGTGGTCAATGATGAATTCGAACTTAAAGGTCTGGTTACCCTGAAAGATATCCGAAAATCTGAAGATTACCCCAATGCCTGTAAGGATGCCCTGGGCCAGTTACGGGTTGGCGCTGCTGTAGGTGTTGGTCAGGAAACAGCAGAACGAGTTTCGGCTCTGGTGCATGCAGGAGTTGATGTGATCGTGGTGGATACTTCCCATGGACATTCTCAGGACGTTATCAACCGGGTAAAAGAAATCAAGCAGTCCTTTCCAGACCTTCAACTCATTGGTGGTAATGTGGCGACAGCAGCCGGTGCAACAGCGTTAGCAAAGGCTGGTGTTGATGCGGTCAAAGTTGGGATTGGCCCGGGCTCCATTTGTACTACACGCATCGTTACAGGTGTGGGTGTGCCGCAAATCACAGCCGTTGCTAATGTTACCGAAGCCTTGAAAGATACAGATGTCACCGTTATTTCCGATGGAGGCATCCGTTTTTCAGGCGATATTGCCAAAGCCGTTGTTGCGGGTGCCCATGTCGTTATGATTGGCAGTCTCCTTGCAGGGACTGAAGAAGCGCCTGGTGAAGTCGAGCTATACCAAGGCAGGTCCTACAAAGCCTACCGAGGCATGGGTTCACTTGGAGCAATGTCTCAATCCTATAGTTCCGCTGATCGGTATTTCCAGAATATACAAGATGGTGCCAACAAACTGGTGCCTGAAGGTATCGAGGGCAGGGTGCCTTACAAAGGGCCAATGTCAGCCATAATTTTCCAATTAATTGGCGGTTTTCGATCCAGCATGGGTCTGACCGGATGTGCAGACATACCCGTTATGCGTTCCAAACCAGAGTTTGTTCGGATAACAGGTGCCGGAGTGAGTGAAAGTCATGTGCACGATGTCAGTATCACCAAGGAAGCACCAAATTACCGTGTCAGTTAGCTGACAGTTTTTTACGAGTAGTCATTCAGTTCCAAGCGGACCATTTCATGTCGCAAAATATCCATGAGCACCGGATTCTAATTCTGGATTTCGGCTCCCAATACACACAATTAATAGCCCGCCGGGTTCGAGAAGCCGGCGTTTATTGCGAAATTCATCACCATGGAATACCTGAAGAGGCGTTCACGGAATTCAGCCCCGGGGGAGTGATTCTTTCCGGTAGTCCAGAGTCAGCAACGCTTGATGATTCACCTCGAGTCCCCGGTTATATCCTGGATGCAGGATTGCCGATTCTTGGAATCTGTTACGGCATGCAAACTATAGCCGAGCAGTTGGGTGGAAAGGTAGAAGGTTCGAATAAATCTGAATTTGGCTATGCCCGGATCGAAATCCCCGGCGGTAATGCCTTGCTTAGTGACCTGGATGACTCTGAACAGGAAGGCAATGTATTCAAACACGAAGTCTGGATGAGCCACGGCGACAAGGTGGTCCAAATCCCGGAAGGATTCAAGGTAATTGCTTCATCGGAAAGTGCGCCAATTGCAGCCATGGCGGATGAGGACAGGAAAATTTACTGCCTGCAGTTCCATCCTGAAGTGACTCATACAAAATCAGGCCAGGAGATTCTTAACCGTTTTGTCCACGAAATATGCCAATGCGGTCGCCTATGGACGCCAGCAAACATCATCGAAGATGCAATTCATAATGTGCGTGAGCAGGTAGGTAAGGACAAGGTCTTGCTTGGTCTATCAGGCGGTGTGGATTCCTCAGTTGTTGCTGCATTGTTGCACACGGCTATCGGCGATCAACTCACTTGCGTCTTTGTGGACAATGGCTTGTTGCGTCTTAATGAAGGTGACCAGGTGATGGAAACCTTTGCAAAAAACATGGGCGTAAAAGTAATAAGAGTAGATGCAGAAGATGCCTTCCTGGATAAACTGGCAGGTGTTGATGATCCTGAAGCCAAGCGAAAAATAATAGGTAATACCTTTATAGAGGTGTTTGATGAGCAGGCGACCAAACTGGGGGATGTAAATTGGCTTGCCCAGGGAACCATCTATCCGGATGTGATTGAATCTGCCGGATCCAAGCATGGCACGGCCCATGTGATTAAATCCCACCATAATGTAGGCGGCTTGCCTGAAAATATGGCGATGTCACTGGTCGAACCGTTACGAGAATTATTCAAAGACGAAGTACGCAATATAGGCATTGAACTAGGTATACCGCCGGATATGATTAATCGGCATCCCTTTCCGGGGCCTGGTCTTGGGGTTCGTGTACTCGGAGAGGTAAGGAAAGAATACTGCGACATCCTGCGCGAGGCGGATGCCATTTTCATCGAGGAATTGCACAAGGCAGACTGGTATCAAAAAGTTAGTCAGGCATTCGTTGTGTTTCTCCCAGTGAAATCCGTAGGTGTAGTGGGGGATGCTCGTCGTTACTCTTATGTACTAGCAATTCGCGCTGTGGAAACCGTCGATTTCATGACAGCCCGTTGGGCACATTTGCCTTATGAACTACTGGAAATCATTTCCAGTCGTATCATCAATGAAATCCAGGATGTATCCAGGGTGTCTTACGATATAAGTAGCAAACCGCCCGCCACGATTGAGTGGGAATAAACCTCCCTAACAATGTCTGAAAATCATGAACATTGGATGCACCGAGCAATTGCTCTTGCGCAACAGGCCGCTGGTAATGATGAAGTGCCTGTGGGTGCCATTGTTATTCTGGATAATCAGATCATCGGTGAAGGTCAAAATCAGCCAATAGCCAGCCAGGATGCAACGGCCCATGCTGAAATCGTTGCAATCCGCGCTGCCTGCACAGAAGTAAACAATTACCGAATTCCAGGCAGCACCCTCTATGTCACCATTGAACCTTGCACCATGTGTGTCGGTGCCATGATTCATGCCAGAATAGATACTTTAGTGTTCGGAGCCAGAGAGCCAAAAGCTGGAGCGCTTGTCAGTAATCTGCAATTACACGAAGCCGATATTTATAACCATAAACTCTATGTAGTAGAAGGAATTCTCTCGGACGAATGCAGTGATTTGATGGCACGTTTTTTTAAGTTAAAACGGTTCTGAAACCTTCTCTTCCACGGCCGCACCAACATGGTGCGACCAGCTTATCATCCGCACCATGCCAAGGCGATACCCTGTACATCCACAGTGTCACACGCCGTCATTTAACCCCTGATTTATTAAAATAACCTTTTTTTTCAATAAGATAGATAAGTTGGCAAGGTCTTTGCTAAGGAATGGATAGGAAATCAAAGTTTTCCTTGAAAACCCAATTGCAAAGTCTTCTGTTACAGAGACTACTAGGAGAAACACTATGAAGAAATCGCTTGTCACCATTTTTAAAAAGCCCCTGGCTGTGACAGCAATCACTATGGCGGCTGCCACAGTTTCAGCACCTACCTATGCGGAGCTGTCCGGTAATGTGAGCGTTACTAACAATTACCTATGGCGTGGATTGACCCAATCTATTAACGAAGCAGCCGTGCAGGGCGGGATTGATTACGCGGATGAATCCGGTTTTTATATTGGTACCTGGGTATCCAATGTCTCTTATGACTCAGATGATGTGTATTCCTATGAGCATGATGTGTATTTTGGTTTTTCTGGTGAAGCAGAGGGTTTCAGTTATGACCTGGGTTACCTGTATTACAACTATGATGAAAATGCCGGTTTTGATTTTGGTGAAGTCTATGGTTCTCTTGGTTTCGGCAATTTTGGTGTGACGCTTTACTTGTTGGCCAATGCTGAGCCAGATGAAGGTCCAGGTCAGGATTTTGGCTTTGGTGAAGCTTCCTACTGGTCATTTGATTACACAATCCCCTTGGAAAGTGGCGCTGAAGTAGGTCTTCATGCTGGCTACCATGAAGGTGACTTTGCTGAAGCTTTCAATGGCGTGACCGAGGGTTATATGGACTACAACCTCAGTATTGCTAAAGATGGCTTTTCAGCCGTGGTTTCTATGACTGCTCTGGACTCTGATGGTGATGGTGATGGCTTTGAGGATTATGCCAGCCAGCCGGCCCGTGATAATGATGAAATAAAATTCGTCGTTTCCTACGGCGTAGATTTTGAATTGTAAATAAACAGTTCTTGCAGAACAAAAAAAACCGGCGCTGGAGACAGCACCGGTTTTTTTGTAAAAAAATCAACCTGGCAATTAAGTTAAAAACCAGCAAGGCGTTCAACCACAAACGTCACACTTGAATCCATGGCTTTCAGGAGCGGCCCGGGGTAGACACCAATTGCGACGACAGCAAAAGCTAATGGCGTGACTGTCAGCATCTCTCTCACATTCAGGTCAGTCAGTTTACTGGCAGCTTCAGTTCTCGGCTGACCGAAGGCAACACGCTGCAGCATCCACAGCATGTAAGCGGCACCCAACACGATGCCGCCCATCGCCAAGGCGACGAAGACAAAGTTCTCGTAGGAGACGCCGACCAGAATCAGGAACTCTCCAATGAAGTTTGATGTCGTTGGAAGGCCGAACGAAGCCACAGCGAACAGACTCAGAATGGCAACGAATCGTGGCATGCGTTGCTGAAGTCCACCATAATCGGCGATTTCACGACTGTGAGTTCGATCGTAGAGTTGTCCGACTATTAGAAACATTGCACCAGTGGTAAGACCGTGAGTCACCATTTGCAGAATTGCACCCTCAACACCTTCGTTATTGAAAGAGAAAATTCCAAGGGTCACGAAACCCATATGAGACACCGACGAATAGGCCACGAGTCTCTTTAGATCTGTTTGTGCCAGCGCCATATAGCCACCATACAAAATCGCGGTGACTGACAGCCAGAGTACCACCGGGGCGAAGCTATGTGCCATCTCAGGGAAGATGGGCAGACAAAAGCGAATTAAGCCGTAGCCACCCATTTTTAGAAGCACACCTGCTAAAAGCACACTCCCTGCAGTTGGAGCCTCAGAGTGTGCGTCCGGAAGCCATGTGTGGAAAGGTAGCATCGGAAGCTTGATCGCAAACCCCAAAAACAACGCGAGGAAAATCCAGAACTCCGAATTTTGCGAATAGCTGTGTTCTGCCATAGATTGAATATCGAAAGTGCCAGCCTGAAGTGAAAGTCCAAGTATTCCGATGAGCAACAGCAAACTCCCGGTCAGACTGTAAAGAACGTACTTCAATCCTGCTGCAACACGATTAGGACCACCCCACAGCACAATCATGAAATACATGGGGACCATAGTGACTTCCCACATCATGAAGAAAAGAAAGGCGTCTAACGCGGTAAAGACAACCAGCATTGCGCCCTCGACAAGGAGGATCAACATCATGAATGCTTTCAAACGGGTGGTTATTGAGTCCCAGGAGCCCAGAACACAAAGCGGTGGGAGAAATGTCGTCAGCAATACCAACAACAGGCTTATGCCATCGACGCCGACAGCATATTGAATGCCGAATGTCGGCATCCATTCCATCCTTTCAACGAATTGCAGGCCGTTTTCGACAAGGTCGAAGCTCATCCATAGATATAGGGCAAGCCCGACATTGATGAGCGTCGTTGCAAGCGTTGTTAAAAGCACCCACCTACGGTCGTGCACAAATGCGAGAGCCACCATGCCAATAAATGGCAGAGCGATCATCCAGCTCAGAATATGGACTGTAATTAGTGAACTCATATTAAAGTTTACCCCACGGTCAAGTAGAAAAAGCCCAGCGCTGCAATCAGCCAGATAACAACCACCAGTAAATTGTGTTGTAGCGTGTGTGGCTCATAGCGTCGAGCCGTGCGTCCCGAAGCATCGACCCCCCGACCCAAGCCATCGACCGTATTTGAAATACCCGCCGTGTCGACGAACCTGCCAAGCCAGCGGGCTATACCAACACTGCCAGTACCTATTGACGTGACTTGATTGTCAACTGCAGAATCAAGATAGCCGAGCCTTCGCGCAATACCAATACTGACCGAACCAATTGAGACCACAAGCCGATCGATGATGCCCTGATCTATTTGTCGCCACATCCAATCCGCGAGTTTTATCGTCGGACGCACCAGGAATACATCGTAAACTTCATCAAAATAGCCTTTATTCAGGAAGAATACGTAAAGCCGTTTCCTCCACATTGGTGTTTGATGTGTTTTGGGACGCACGAACCTCATGTAGGCGACAATCCATCCTGCTAAAGCTGCAACAAGCGGAACCATTATCCATGCGGAGAATTCCATCGCTGGCTGGATTGGTATACCACCCACAACTGGCGAAAGGAAGCCTGCAAACCAGCGCCATACAACAATCAACAGTGCAACAATTACAGTTGATATGACGATGACGCCAAATACATGTTGTGCGGAGAATAGTGCAGGTGTGGCAGTGGGGGCGCCATCCTTTGCTCCCGGAGGACTACGAAGAAAAATTGTTGTCACACTTTTGAAAAGATAGATGGAGGTAAAAAATATGGTGCCAAGACCAATGACCCATAAGGCAATGTTTGCTGCCGTAAAATTTTGCGAAAGCCACAAATAACGATAAGGCCCAGAGAATATCACTAGCGCTGGTATGACCGACATGATTAATGCGCCAATGAAGAGCCCGCTCTTCGCGTGCTGGGGGTTTTGTTCTTCCTCTTCAACATCGCGATGAGTAGCGGCAAGAACATTGCCAGTCGACAAAAACAAAAATGCCTTGAAGAAGCCGTGTGCGATCAGATGAAAAATAGCTGCAACGAAAGCGCCCAGACCACAAAGCATTGTCATGAATCCGAGTTGGCTAATGGTTGAATAGGCAAGTGTTCGTTTGACATCAGTCTGTGTTGACGACACGAGGGCTGCAAAAAGTGCAGTAATTGCACCTACTGCAGCAATAACCATCATAGCTGTTGGGGAAAGCACGATGACAGGGCTCAGTCGAACGAGTAAAAACGGCCCGGCGTTCACCATTGTTGCGGCGTGAATCAATGCTGAAACCGGCGTAGGGGCTTCCATCGCAAATGGCAGCCATATGTGGGCCGGCATTTGCGCGGATTTTCCAATCGCGCCACAAAACAGACATAGGGTTATCAATGTTATGGACTGCGTCGGGATGTCGCCACCTGCTTTCGCAAGTGCGAGGATCTCCGGGATATCAAGTGTTCCGAAAGTCAGGAAAGTGAGGATAACGCCTATTCCCAGCCCGACATCGGCGATTGAATTAACCAGAAAAACTTTGGTTGCAGCCCGTGCTGCGGAGGGCCGCTCTGCATAATGTGATATCAGAAGATAGGAGCATAGGCCCATCAGTTCCCAAAAGATGAAGGTCATAAGCAGATTGCTACTCATCACAAGCAGAGTCATTGCAGCGGTAAAAAGTGCGGTTAGGGCAAAAAACCGGCTGTGCCGAGGATCACCGATCATGTAGCGGGAGGAATAGACCTGGACGATCGTGCTAACACCGGTTACCAGTAATAATATCAAAACCGTGAGCTGATCAAGATAAAAACCAAGATCGACAGATAGCCGACCTACATTCAAAAATTGATAGAGCTGCACTTCAATGGCTCCGTTAGCAGAAACATCTAAAAAGGCAACGATGGACACCAGGAATGAGAGAGCGACGGCCGGGATGACGAGGCGGTGTCCTGTACCTTGCAGGCGCTCGCCAAACAAGACCAGCAATAGTGCTGCTGTTAGCGGAAGAAAAGGAATCAGAGTGTAAATCGACATGGTTACCTCAAGCGCCTCCACTTGTTACGGATTCAAGCAAGAACTGGAAAATAGAATCACTCATTAACCCTAGAGCGATTATTGAAACTGAGATCGCACCAAGGCTGATACGTAGAGCGCCAGAAACCTCAAGCGATTCAGATTCGGCAAACTGGGGCTGATGAAACCAACAAGAGAAAATTTTGAGGAAATATCCCAACGTCAAGAGAGTTGATGCAACTACTGCGAACACAGCTAAGTAGTGTTGTGCCTCAAGCGCGCCGAGAATAATGTTCCATTTACCAAAGAAACCACCGGTGGGAGGAAGCCCGACCATTGCAACTGCAACCACGATCAAAGCCCCGGTCAGCCATGGCGATTGGCGGCCCACGCCGCGTAAATCTTCGAGTGTTTTTGCGCCATGATAGTGAAGTACAGTGCCTGCAATCATGAATAGCGCTGCCTGCATGACTGCATCATTGATGAGGTAAAACATACCACCTGCGAATCCTGTGACATTTCCAAGACTCACGCCGATAAGAATCAATCCGATATGGCTGATCCCACCATAAGCAAACATGCGTTTGAGATCAGTTTGTATCAAGGCGAGAGATCCGCCTATCAGAGCGGCGAGCACGCCGAGCTCCTCAAGTAACACAAGGACAGGTACATGACTGACCTCAACTCCCGGAGTGATAAGCGAATACTCGATACGCACCCAGGCGACAAGTGCAACTTTCGTTACTGTGGACGCCAGTAAAGGCGTGACCGAAGACGGTGCGTTTTCGTATGCATCAGGCAACCAACTGTGAAGCGGTATCAGTGCCATCTTGATCGACAGACCGAGAAAAATATAAATGAGCCCGCTGGCAACGGCTGTTGATGTCAAAAGCTCGGGAAGTCGTATCGCCAGATCCGCCATGTTGAGCGTCCCTGTCGCAACATATAGATGTCCAAGGCCGAGAAGATATAAACTCGCTCCGAAAGAGCCGAGAAGCAGGTAGCGGAATGCATAAACTAACCCTTTGCCTCCAGCGGCACCGACAAGGGCGTATCCGGCTAACGCGGCCACTTCCAGAAACACGAATAAATTGAACAGGTCTGCGGCAAAAATAATGCCGACCAGACCTGACACCATTATCAGAATCAGTGTGTAATAGGGGACACTCTTTTCCAATCCTGTTGTTACAACGACACGCCCATAAATCAGTGAAATCAGCGATACGACATTGATAGTCAAAATTACAATTGCAGCGATTGAATCATTAAGCCACGCAATCCCTATTGGTGCCGCCCATCCGCCAAACGCATAATCAATAGGGCCTTCTGCCAACACAACGCGTAGATTGGTAATAGAGAGGAGAAGCATAACTCCGACTGTACCCAGCATGAGGTTTGGGCACCATGATCGTCGCTTTGCCGTGAGCAAAGGCATAGACACACCCATCACAAACGGTACTAGAAAAAGAAGAACAGGCAGGTTACTGCTCATTTAAGCTGCTCCAGTATTTCATCCTCATCTAGGCTGCCAAATTTCCGGTAGATTGCTGAAACCAGTGCAAGGGAAACGCCGAGTGTTGCAATTTGGACAACAATAGCCGTGACGGTCAATGCGTGCGGCAACGGGTTAGCATAATTTAATGCGTCCACTGACGCTGTATCCGTCAAAAGGATAGGTACTGTTGCACCTTCTTTGGCACTGAAAGCGACCAGGAAAAAGATCACGCTGGTCTGTACGATATACAGGCCGATGAGTTTTTTCACCAGGTTCGGGTGGGCCGTCATGATGTAGATGCCCCACAAAAACAATATTGCAAAAACTATAAAATTTGGCCGTTGAATCAATGTTTGTAAAAGTTCACCCATGAGTGACCTCGTCGAGTGAAATCTCATCTTCATTAAATGACAAACTGACTGCTATCGACACACCAGTCACTGCAACATCTACTGCGACCCCGAGCTGTGTTAGCAGTATTCCAACGTAATGTTGGGATGCTTCGTCAAGACTCGGGATTTGCAGGTGAGAGTAATTCAGGAACTGACCACCTCCGATCAGACAGAGGCCGCCAACACCTGCGAAAATCAGCAGGCCAAGTCCGTCGCCATGCAACATTTTCCGGGCGAGCACACTATTAGGAGCATTAATACCGAAAATGAGAATCGACAGGATCATGCTGGCTGCAAGGACCACGCCTCCAACAAATCCACCGCCTGGACCATGTTGGCCAAATACCAACACATAAACCCCGAAGAGTTGTGCTACAGGAATTACAATATGCCCAAGTGTGCGCACGATAACGCTGTCGTGTGGCTGTATCATGAGTCGCCCTTCCTGAGAATCAGTGCGCACGCAATCCCTGCAGTAAAAATCACGATAGTTTCTATGAAAGTATCAAATGAGCGGTAATCCATGAGTACAGCGGTTACTACATTCGGGGTCGCCGTTTGCTCGAGACTATTCTCGAGGTAAAAGGGCGAGATGTGGATGCTTGCTGGTGAATTGGCATCGCCGAAAGCAGGAAGATCGCCGGCGCCGTATAGAAGTAGCAACCCTAGAATCGGAAGGCCCACGATTGCTGTCCAGGGTACAGGTGGTCTGCGTATGTGAGTGTCCTTCTCATTAGTACCGAACAGCGTCAGCAGGAAGAACACAGTTGCAAGTCCCGCGCCTACCACAGCTTCGACAAAAGCCACATCAACAGCACCAAGCAAAGCCCAGACGAGTGCAAGTGCGAAGCTGTAGGAGCCGAGGATAAACACAGCCGAGATGAGATCTTTCACCATGATGGCTCCGGCCGCTGTCACGACTAACAAGATGAGAAGTGGTAGTTCGAAAGTCATTTGGTTTCCCTTTTTGTAGGTCGCAGCCCGGATCGATATGCAGCCCGAATTGTTGCGTGTGCAATGACCGGGTTTAAAAAATAAACGAGCACCAGCACAACAAGAATTCTGAGTAAGTTAAAACTGAATCCCTCGTATACGGCAAGCCCAGCGAGGACAAAAACCGCGCCGAGTGAATCGGTAAGTGAAAGTGAATGGGCGCGTGAAAAAACATCTGGCAGTCGCAACATTCCAATTGAGCCTACTATCAGAAAAAACAACCCGATCACGATGAGAACAATAGCCAACCAAGTCATTTCTGTGATGCTCCTTTTTCTTCAAGAAATTTAGCAATGGCCAGTGCGCTAACAAGGTTCAGAAGCGCATATCCAGTTGAAATATCAACAAACATATCGACTCGTTCGAACAGCGTGCCGATCACAACGAGCAGCACAATTGCTTTTGTTGAGATACCATTCAGCCCGAGCACGCGATCAAACACACTGGGGCCGCGTACTACGCGATAAAAATATACGAGCATTAATGCAGTTAGTGTGATGAGAACAAAGAAAAAGAAGGTGGTCATTGACTGTCCTCCTTTGCTGAGAACATACGGCTGACTCTGTCATCGAAAACGCCGCGCGAGAGGTCTTGGTGCGATTTTGCGTCGATGGCATGCACGATCAATTCGCCTGGCGCGACCTCTACAGTGATTGTGCCGGGCGTCAAGGTAATTGAATTACCAAGTACGACGAGTTCTCCGTCTCTGCTGAGATTTGTCTTGTGATGAACAAGTTCTGGTGCAATTGGAAGTGCAGGATCCAGGATGAGGCGACTCACATGTAAACCGCTTTTCAGAACACGACCGAAAAGCCAGGGTATGTAGGCAAGTGCTGCCATCCACGAAAATCGCCTTACATGTGAAGAACCTGACGGGCTCAACCACACTACCAGGCTGGCCACAACAGCTCCCGTTGCTACATGAATGAGATCGTACGACGCTGACAAAACGAGCCAGAGGACGAAAAGTGCTACTGCAGCAAAAAACCTCATAACTCAATCAACTCCCAGGTTGCGTTTTTGTTATATCGATGAAATACAGAGGTCAGAGGGTCGAGTGCTATCAGGTTTACCCACTCATTGTGAAAGAATTGATGCAAAACATCGTGCCGGCCAATAATGGCACCAATAATAGTTCGATCTGCTTCTATGATGGTTAACAGGCGCATTGGCTCGTGGTTGTGAATCTCTCCGTCATTCATTGTCTGAAGAGGAAGACCTGTTGCCAGATCACTTTGCGCGCCGTACATGAGACCGACACCTGCGACGACATTGTGAATTACTTTGCTGCCGCTACCATAATTCCAGGGATCAGTTGAAGAGAAGTAATGTTCCATATTGATCCATTCGCCGACAACCAGAGGTGCCGTCATGATCTTTTCCAGGATCGCACCTTCCGGATCGGATGTGGCATCGTAAGAGTGCAGAAAACACCTTCCACCAAGATCCACTCCCTTGGTCATGCTTCTACGGCCGATGATGAAACCAGCATTGCCGGACAGTCCCCATTCAGGACGTGGATTGGCCCAATCAAAGCCTCTTGCTTCAACGTGGGCGTAAGCCTGCTTTGCTGTCATGCCTTTGGGAGTGCCCGGAATACGATTACAACGATCCAGTGCCTGTTGTTCGCCACCTTCCTTGAATGCCTGGCGCAGGGTCTGTAGATCGTCTTGATAGCTGGCGGGAATATCCTGCAGGTCATACAGCGATATTCGATCTGAGTTCGTGTCATGTTTGCCTGGCAGAAACCAGGTGTCGTCAGGAATTTCAAGGCCGCGTTTCGAAAGCTCAATGCGCACTTCGGGGTTATTACCCATTACTGCAAAAGAGCGCGCGTTTGGATCGCCAGGCCGACCACCACAAGCACCACAGTCAAGCGCTGCATAATAGGGATTATTATCTGACGTACTGCCATGACCACAAAGTACTATGAAGCGAGCAAAATTTTCAGTGAGGCCAATTGTGCGAAGTCCGTTTTCAACAAATGTGGCCTGCTGTTCTATGGAGTAACCCCGATTCAATACTATAGGTTGACCAGTAACCTTGGGCAGATCTCCAGGATCCTCTGATACGTTTATCTCTGTCGCTAGAGGATGTACAAAACATTGACGCAAAGCCTGAATGAAAGATTTGTAAGGCCTCCGAATCATCGTCTTGCCGATCAGTCCCAGGCTGAAAAATAACCCGAGTACATCAACGAGCAAAAAGGACGCCACAGGACTGTGTTTCATATCGTGAAAGAGTTGCTCACCGAACTGCATCCAGCGTGAACCTGACGAGTAACGCGCCAGTGCTTGCTGTTGTCCTTCGCGCGGAAGCTCAAAGACTGAGTTGGACGGAGTGAGGAGAACAGGACAAAGTGCAAGTGACTCATCTGTGTCATAACCGCGGTGGCTGATCGGTATGCCGAAAAATCCGGCGTAACCAAATGTTTCGACAGATCCTGCCGCTTCGAAATGACGACGGAACGGCTCAGAACGAACATCAATGCAGAATGCTGCCTGCGCCAGCGGGCGCCCATTTACAAGCCGGGCCTTGCCTTTATTTGCAGCAATTTTTGAAAGCAGGCCGTCCCGGTAAGAGTCTTCGTAGGCTTCAAGCCATACCGGCGAGTGTTGCTCATCAGGAAAATCGTCAAGCCAACCAAGAAGAATCATGGCGTCTTCTTTAGACATTTCACGTGCTGCTTCCACAGGAAGCTCCAGAAACTGAAGCAGGTGAAACAAACGCCAGCCATCACGACAAACGGCTAACTTGTTCGGGCTGACAAAGGCGCCGGAAACATCAACACTGCTTTCAAGGTGTCCGCTTTCGAGATACCTGCAAATAGCAGGAAGTGTTCCTTCGACTCCCCACTGGCGGCTAGAGTGAACTTCTGTGAGCTCAGTTTCATAAAATAATCTGACGGCAAGGTAATGCACAATATCGATTGGGTATTTTTTTTGTAATGGGTCTTCAGGATTCAGGCCGCGCCAGCGGATTACTCCTGTCCAGCCTGAAAGCTGGGCAAGCAAACGTGTCAGATAATCAGTCCAGCGGGCTTCGGGAATTTGAAGTGCTTCAAGTGATTTGTGGATCGCATTTTCCGGATCTTCAGGCAGAGCTGCAATTTTTGCTGAGTAATCAGTTATGCCTAGAAGTCGACCACTTAAATCGTGTTGGGCGAGATCACGCCATGCGCTGTAGAATCCTGAACGCTTCTCCGGCATTGACCATCCTGCCATGCCTTCATCAACAAATGATGAAACCCACTTAATCATTTGTTCATCTATAGTTGTGACGATGGATGTTTCTGCCAGTTCGTCAAGCCAGTCGCTGAGTGTGCGGCGAAATGGTAGTTCTATTTTACGGACTTCATCACTTGAAGAAGTTTGATCATGGTCATCAACCAACCCATTAGTCAGGTTGAGTAAGGACAACACGTGTTGCCAAAGTTCAGCGAGGTCGGTTTTCTCCGTTGCGCCATCTCTTAGCCGCTCCAAAGCATCAGTGCTGGCGAATTGCCAGTCGAATAAAGCTGGTTCAAGAACATCTATGCCATGAAGTAAATGAATTCTCTGCACTTCGCTTACCGTGATGGTATGCGAAGACAGTGATAGAGATTCATGGGTTTTTGGTCCAACACGGGCCAGAGCTCGATCGAGATTTCTCTCTTTTATACGCCCGGTCTTGTAAAAGCCTCGGTACTCATGGTTAGGCAGGTAGCCTTCAGCACCGAAGAGGTGCTTTGCCTGCCGGATTGCCTCATCAAAAGGAAGATGTTCGAAGCCATGGATCGGGTTGTGATGTACAAACCCTTTCATTGGCCAGAATTGGGATATTGGCTCAGCTGCTTCTTCAATAAGATGCTGTAGCGTACTTGTCGTGCCCATCTGTTCTATTTCTTCCTTGCAGCAAGGGGATGCTCTGAAAGCACACGATGCCCTTCGATTCCGCTAATAGTGAGTTCACGATCGCTCTCTTCAAATTCTTTTCTAAGAGCTTCCAGATTAGCCAAGACAGTGTGATCTACAAACTTTGTGTCCGATAGATCGACTACAATTTTGTTTGCGTTTTGGCCCCCGATTCGATTCTTAAGCGCGATCCAGGTACTGAAAACTGCAGAGTTATCGACCTTGACTGTCGCGGTACCGTCTCCTTTGTTTTCAACCTTGATGCTGGGTTTGAATAAAGAACCGATCGGTGCGCCGTTGAAGATATGAATGATCGCTTTCACCAGGATGCCGATGCCGATGCCGACAAGCAGGTCAGTGGCGAGTACACCAATAATTGTCGATACAAAAACGATGAACTGCTCTTTACCAATCTTGTACATGTGTATGAATTCTTGCGGGGACGCGAGCCGGAAACCCGTGAATACCAGCATTGCCGCGAGCGCAGAAAGCGGAATACGGTCAATGAGTGCTGGCACCAGTGCGACAAAAGCAAGCAGGAATATGCCATGAAACATGTTGGCAAAC
Source organism: Gammaproteobacteria bacterium (assembly GCA_029245395.1). Taxonomy (GTDB): domain Bacteria; phylum Pseudomonadota; class Gammaproteobacteria; order Pseudomonadales; family Pseudohongiellaceae; genus Eutrophocola. The sequence continues at coordinate 59,463 of JAQWPL010000019.1, read as the reverse complement.
CGGGTACGCGCACCGTTATCGATATTTGCCTTACTACGAACGATCTCGGAAATCATTGGCAGACCGCCTACAAAAGCCGCGACAGTGTTGCCGATTCCAACCGCAAGAAGATCCTTGTCGAGATTTGTTTTGCGTCGCCATGGATCAATCTGATCGACGGCTTTTGCGCTCAACAGAGACTCAAGGCTCCCAATCAGTGAGAACATGATGATGTACTTGATGCCGACCGATGTGAACACTCCAGAAAAGTCAGGAAAGGTTATTGCGCTGAACATATTATTTGGAACATCGACTAGATAGTGGGGTCCCACCAAAGACTCTTGACCAGCGAAGGCAATAATGTGCTCAGTACCAATATCAAAATATATACCCAAAGGAACGGCGACTAGCAGCACGAGCATAGGTGCAGGAATGATTTTGAGTTTCGGGTTTTTGATGAGGGGGAATCCGAACATGATGACAAGACTGATGCCGCCAATTAAAGCAATTACCGGATTCATTTCCATAAAATAAGTTGGAAAAGAGGCAAGTCGCTCCAGTGGTGTACCAGCGTCGGCCTGAACACCGAGTGCTATCGGCACCTGTGTTGCTATGACAAGAACACCTATTGATGCAAGTAAGCCGTGAACCGCAGATGTCGGAAAGAATTCGCCAAGTATCCCCGTACGGAAAACGCCAAAAAGGATCTGTATAACGCCTGCAGCAACGCCGACACCCAGCGCCAGTCGATACGCCTGAAAGTCTGCAGCGGGATCAGCGCCTCCTGTAAACCCGAATTCAGTAACACAGCCTAGAGCGATCACAATGAGCCCGGCAGCCGGTCCTTTGATCGTCAATTCCGAGTTGCTGATAAAAGCAGACAGTATCCCACCGATGATTGCTGTGAAAACACCTGAGATCGCGGGATATCCACATGCAAGGGAAATGGCAAGACATAACGGTAAAGCTATGAGAAAAACCAGAAAGCCTGACAACATGTCGTCTTTCCAGTTGCGTTTAAGGCCGTCTAGTGTTCCCAGTGGGATATCGGAAGTTGTATTATTCATATCACCCTTCTTTTTTCATAATTTATTCAATAGGATTTTCTAAAAGTTTGTTATTCAATCAAAAAAATTTGCAACGAATATGCATTACAATTTAAATACCACAAATTTTCAACTTTACATTGTGTTTTTCAAAATTAAAATATCTGATATTTATAGGCTTTGTTTTGGAGGCTAAAAAGCCGCGCTGTTAATCAGGAAATGGGCTCCAATACTCGCAATATATCCGATCGCAATGGCCCATGACCATTTCAGATGACTGAAAAATGTGTAAATACCCCTGGCCTGGCCCATCACTGCAACTCCTGCCGCAGACCCAATGGAAAGCATGGACCCGCCAATACCAGCAGTTAAGGTTACTAAAAGCCATTGTCCATGGCTCATGTCGGGACTCATTTCCAGTACGGCGAACATGACCGGGATATTGTCAATTAAGGCAGAGGCGAAACCTACAAGTATGTTGGCTGTGGTTGGTCCCAGATCACCATAAAAATAATCAGAAGCCATGGCCAGATAGCCAAATGCACCCAGGCCACCCACACAAAGGATAATGCCGTAGAAAAACATGAGCGTATCCCATTCCGCTTTTTGCAGGTTTTTATAAATATCGTATTGAGTGTTGCCATAGCCTGAAGGTTCATCATTTGCCGTGAGTTCTTGTTCACCAATCTGGATTTCAGAAAGATCGCTATTGAAGCGCTGATCTCCCCTGCGTTGCAGGTAGTATCCAAAAAGTTTCAGGAAGCCTAACCCCGTCATCATGCCAAGCACAGGCGGTAAATGAAGGAAATTATGAAAAGACACAGCCAGGCAGATGGTAAGAATAAACAAGCAAACAACCATCCAGGCACCATGACGTAATACGGCTTTTTCCTCATTCTTCTCGGGTTGATCTCTGGAAATAGCAAAACTCATAATAGTTGCTGTAATGATCCAGCCGATAAGAGAAGGAAAAAACAGGGCAAAGAATTCCTGGAATTGCACCAAGCCTTTCTGCCATACCATTAAGGTTGTGATATCTCCAAAGGGGCTAAATGCACCACCAGCATTGGCGGCCACCACGATATTAATACAGGCCACTGCGATAAATTTATGATTACTACCGCCGACAGCAGTAACAACGGCAGCCATTAATAGGGCGGTGGTCAGATTGTCAGCTATAGGTGAAAGGAAAAAGGAGATCAGCCCTGTTATCCAGAATATTTTCCGTAAGCTGTATCCCTGAGAAGTAAGCCAAACACGCAGCAAATCGAATACACCACGTTCTTCCATCGTATTAATAAAGGTCATTGCTGCCAGCAGAAATAAAAACAATTTTGAAAATTCAAGTAAATCGTGGCTGACAGCTACCTCTACATATTCAGGCGCACCTTGAGCCGCATAGGCAATAGCAACCAGTATCCAGATAAAGCCAGCTGCCACGATTGTCGGTTTGGATTTTCTCAGGTGAATGGTTTCTTCACTAATAACCAGGCAATAGGTAATAACAAAAATGACTAAAGATGTTATGGCTGTCCAGTGAGCTGTCAGATTAAGTGGAGAAATAGCTTCTCCTTCTGCGGCAAACAGAGGAAAAGAAAACAGTATCAGGGTTAAAATCAGGGTAATGGACTTGCAAAAAAGTCCAATACAGTATGCCAGCCATGCTAGTGAAGTAGAGAGGAAGGGGTTATTCAGCTGATTAATAGTCATTTCGCAGCAGGATGCTTGAATTAATCAGCCATAATAGTGAGTATTTATGTATAAAAATATACAATATGTGATAGGAAATCACTTTCACCAAACCGGTCGAATGTAGTGCATTATCAACGCCGGAATAGTTTGTTTCAAACCAGAGTTAGACAACCTGCAAACCTGGAGTATGAAATCCTCAATATCACGCTGAAACAGTTGCGCTACTACCTGGTAGCAGCCAAGTATATAAGTTTAAGACAGGCTGCTCGGGAATTGAAAATCAGTCAGCCTTCCCTGAGTGCGCAAATACAAAAACTAGAGGAAACGCTGGGGATAGAGCTGTTCGAGCGCAAGAGGAAAGGAGTCACATTGACCCCTCTTGGACGCGATCTGCTGAAACAGGCCCAACAGGCGGTGAATTCGGCTGAGAGCATCATTGATGCTGCCAATTTTGCCTCAAAGGGGCCCTCTGGGACGTTCAGGCTCGGAGCCAGTCCTACTCTGGGTCCTTATGCTTTGCCGTGGATATTACCGGAAGTCCACAAGAAGTACGGGGGAGTGAAATTTTTTGTCAGGGAGGAAGTCCCGGATGATCTGGCAGAAGGCCTTTATAACGGCCGCTTTGATTTGATTATGACAACGCTGCCTTTAAAGGAAGAAGGAATAACTGTGATGCCCTTGTTCCGCGAGCCACTGTACCTTGTTTTAAATAGACAGCATCCTCTTGCAAAGCATACTGCGATTGAAGGGAGCCAGTTGGCTGGTCAGGAAATACTGGCATTGGAAGAGCATCATTTGTTGTTTCGTCAGGTTGAAGATTTGTGTAAACAATTCAATGCCGAATTACTTCGTGATTATGAAGGAACCAGTTTGGATTCGATTAGACAAATGGTCTATATGGAAATGGGCTTGGCCTTCCTGCCAGCGCTATACATTCGATCAGAAATAAAGGACAGGGATGAACTTACTGTGCTGAGTGTAGCCGGGGAGTTTATTTACAGACAACATGCCCTGGTCTGGCGTGATACATCGCCACTTCGGGTTTTTTACAGAGAACTTGGCGAATTTTTCCGAGAAATAGTTAAACGCCAGTTCGGGAAGGATGTGGAGGTGCTGGAAAAATTTTAATAACAATTTCCCTTTATCAGATATAAAAAATGCGGAGGATTGCGCCCCCGCATTATTTCCTTATATAACTTTTGTTACTTTTAATACTTATGTTTATCTAATTATTTGTTTCGGTGAGGTACTACTGTACAGAATATTCTATCAGTTCTACCCGATCACCCTCTATAAGATCGACCTCAACTATCATACCTATACCGGGGTAATAAAATTTTTCTTCCAAAGCATCCCCTTCAATAGGTGCGTACTCAAGAACTTGAAGGCAATTGTCCTGGCAGACAACACCGGCATCTATTCGCGCACAGCATTGGTGCGATGCACAAGAATAAAGTCAAATTAGTGGCACAAAATGACAAATATCAGACAGTGTAATTGCAGAGACATTAAGTGGTGTTAACCGATTATTATTCGTTGAATTAAGCGTGATACATATATTCATAACTCCCCAATTTTAGTAAGATAGCGCCTTGTTTTTATAGAGCCTCAGTAACTTGATTAGAGGTTCCCAATCGCCCAGGAATTTCAGCCAGCGATGCTAACCTTACGTGGAGCTCCAGCCCTTTCTGCTTTTTCTCGTCAGAAACTGCTCCAGAATATCCGTTCCACCCTGCCTTCTGTCACAGCAATCCATTCCTGGTATTACCATTTTGTTGATCTGCATAGCGATCTGAGTCAGCAGGAACTTGAGTTACTCAAGCGTTTGCTTACCTACGGACCACGCCTGGATGACCAGGTCGACAATAACAATGATGCCGACTTTTTCCTGGTCACCCCAAGGCCTGGCACCATATCACCATGGTCCAGCAAGGCGACCGACATAGCCCATAACTGTGGCCTGGAAAAACTCACAAGAGTAGAAAGAGGCATCGCCTATCTGGTTGAAGCCGATGGTGAGTATGACGAAGCAGTGTTGAAACCCTTTCTCCATGATCGTATGACCCAGGCTGTCATGGGCTCGGCTGATGCGGCTGCTGTATTGTTTGAAGAATCATCTCCCCGCCCTATGACCAATGTCGATGTGCTTGGTAGTGGCAAGGCAGCATTGGAAGCGGCAAATACCAGTATGGGCCTTGCTCTGGCGGAAGATGAAATAGATTACCTGGTAGACAGCTTTAAAGAACTTGGCCGCAATCCCAACGATATTGAGCTGATGATGTTTGCCCAGGCTAATTCAGAACATTGCCGGCACAAGATTTTCAATGCTGATTGGACTATTGATGGCGAGAAACAGGATAAATCACTGTTTGCCATGATCCGTAATACCTATGAATGTAACAGCGAAGGTATCCTTTCTGCGTACAAGGACAATGCCGCTGTTTTTGCAGGGTTGCAGGCCGGCAGGTTTTTTCCGGATCCGGCTACAAGAAAGTTTTCCTATCATGATGAGGATATTCATATCCTCTGCAAAGTAGAAACCCATAATCATCCTACTGCTATCGCCCCTTATCCTGGCGCCTCTACTGGATCTGGTGGAGAAATAAGGGATGAAGGTGCAACCGGTATTGGCAGCAAACCCAAGGCCGGTCTGACAGGGTTTAGCGTTTCAAACCTCAATATTCCAGGCTATGAACAGCCCTGGGAAAACGAATATGGCAAACCCGCTCATATTGTTTCTGCCCTGGACATCATGATCGAAGGGCCCATTGGCGGTGCGGCCTTTAATAATGAATACGGGCGCCCGAACCTGTGCGGGTATTTTCGTACCTATGAAGTGCAGGCGCCAGATGGAGTTCGTGGCTATCATAAACCCATCATGATTGCCGGTGGGGTTGGCAATATTCGGGCCGACCACGTGCAGAAACAGGCCATACCGGTAGGTGCAAAACTGGTGGTTCTTGGCGGTCCCTCAATGCTGATTGGTCTTGGTGGTGGGGCCGCTTCATCAATGACATCAGGTGCCAGCAATGAAGATCTGGATTTTGCCTCCGTGCAGCGCGATAACGCCGAGATGGAAAGACGCTGCCAGGAAGTCATTGATCAATGCTGGGCCAGGGGACATGATAATCCACTATGTTTTATACATGACGTTGGCGCCGGCGGTCTCTCCAATGCGTTACCTGAACTGGTGAAAGACGGTGATCGCGGCGGGCAATTTCAACTCCGGGATATTCCCAATGCAGAACCGGGCATGTCCCCAATGGAAATCTGGTGCAATGAAGCACAAGAACGTTATGTCATGGCAGTTCCCGAAGAGAAGCTGGCGGATTTTGAGCAGATATGTGCAAGGGAGCGATGCCCTTACGCTGTGGTGGGCCACGCCACACAAGCAATGCACCTGGCACTGGAAGATTCGCACTTCGAAAACAAGCCCATTGACCTTCCCATGTCCATACTGTTTGGGAAACCGCCGAAAATGCACAGGGATGTTGCCGGCTCTGATGTTGAGCATGTCTCTTTTAATCAGAATGGCATTGTCCTGAGTGAAGCGGCCGAACGGGTGTTGCAATTACCCTGCGTTGCCAGCAAGAGTTTTCTGATCACTATCGGTGATCGTTGCATTACCGGCATGGTGGCCAGAGAGCAAATGGTGGGCCCGTGGCAGGTGCCGGTAGCAGACGCCGCGGTGACAGCCATGAGCTATGACAGCAATTTCGGTGAGGCCATGGCAATGGGCGAAAGAACGCCGCTAGCTCTTGTGAACGCACCCGCTTCAGGCCGGATGGCCATAGCTGAAGCTATCACCAATATCGCCTGTACCCGAATCAAAAAACTCAGTGACATTCGTTTGTCGGCGAACTGGATGGCACCGGCGGGTTATGCAGGTGAAGACAAGAATCTTTATGAAACTGTAAAAGCAGTTGGCATGGAATTGTGCCCGGAATTGGGTATCACCATACCTGTGGGCAAAGACTCCATGTCCATGCGCACAGTTTGGGAAGAAGGTGGTGAAGAGAAAAGTGTTACGGCACCGTTATCACTGATCATTTCCGCTTTTGCACCAGTGCTGGATATTCGCAAAACACTGACCCCGCAGTTGCGCACTGATAAAGGAGACAGTCATCTTATATTGCTGGACCTGGGTCTTGGTGCTAACCGGCTCGGTGGGTCCGCTTTGGGCCAGGTGTACAACGCTATTGGCAATGAAGTGCCAGATGTTCACAGCGGTAGCGACCTTAAGGCCTTTTTCAGTTTTATACAGGAGTGCATGGAGGAAAACCTCCTGCTCGCCTATCACGACCGCTCTGATGGCGGACTGTTTGTGACATTGGCGGAAATGGCATTTGCCGGCCGATGCGGCCTGGATATCACCCTGGATGAGGCGAGCAGCAAGGGGCATGCCCTGGATGCTTTGTTTAATGAGGAACTGGGCGCTGTTATCCAGGTTAGTAAAACCAATCTGGATAAGGTCAGGCAACTGGCGGATGAAGCAGGCCTGCTGGATATCTGTTGCACGATGGGTTCACCGCGAACTGACAATCTCATTCGTTTTTCCCTCGGTGAGCAAACTGTACTGGAAAATACCCGCGCTCATTTCCAGCAACTGTGGGCACAGACCAGTTATCAGATTCAGCGACTGCGTGACAACACTGACTGTGCTGATGAAGAATTTGCCGCCATCCTTGATGATGATAATCCGGGACTACAGTCAAAACTGACTTATGATCCGGAAGAAAATATTTCTGCGCCCTATCTTTCATTAGGTGAGCGTCCGCGTATTGCTGTACTGAGAGAGCAGGGTGTAAATTCTCAGATGGAAATGGCGGCTGCATTTGACAGAGCAGGTTTCGAAAGCATTGATGTCCACATGAGTGACATTATCAGTGGTGAGGTAAGCCTCGATAATTTCAATGCCCTGGCAGCATGCGGTGGATTTTCCTATGGGGATGTACTTGGTGCCGGAGAAGGCTGGGCAAAGTCAATTTTGTTCAATGAGCATGCTCGAAAACAGTTTGAAACATTTTTCGGTCGCAGCACAACGATTGCCCTGGGGGTGTGTAATGGCTGCCAGATGCTCTCAAATCTGCATGAATTGATTCCAGGCACACAAAGCTGGCCAAGGTTTGTACGCAATCGCTCAGAACAATTTGAAGGGCGTACTGCTCTGGTTAAAATTGCTAATTCCAAATCTGTATTTTTAAGCGACATGACAGCGTCAGTGTTTCCCGTTGTCTGTGCCCACGGTGAGGGCAGGGCAGAGTTTGCGACAGTTGACGATGAAGCTAAAGCTTTGGCCAGTGGCAATATTGCCATGCAATTCGTGGACAACTACGAAAATATGGCAGCATCTTATCCGGCTAATCCCAATGGTTCACCGGAAGGTATTACCGGGATGTGTAATGATGATGGTCGCGTCACCATTATGATGCCCCACCCGGAGAGAATGTTCAGAGCAGTCTGTAATTCCTGGCGGCCGGATGAATGGGGGGAAGACAGTCCTAGCATGCGACTATTCAGAAATGGGAGGCTCTTTTTAGCTTAGTATGACTTGCTAAGGAGATAGTCGGCATCGGCATGTGAGTCATTTGAAAAATCAGTAACATTGGTCGCATCAACCTCATCCGCCTTTATATAACCTGTATACGACATGGCGATGAGTGAAAAGAATACTGCAAGGGTTTTTATTTTTAAGAAATACATAACCAATTCCTTTTAAAAGTGACTAATAATTTGATAAAAAATACAGATCGATGTGATTTACTACAAATAGTGGCTTAAACCGTGACGAAGCCTAAAATAATGTATATTACTTAGCTGAAGTTTTTTGTGTTTCAGTAATTTTTTTAATAACGAAGGGGTGATATTCAATAGCTTCCTGAAGGCCGTCCAGAATATTTTGTCTGAAGCCTTCCTGCATTTCTTTTTTGCCTTCTACACTGTCGGGTGCAAACCATAAGCGGGTCATCAGGTCCACGTAGTAGACCAGGCTCATGAGAATGGAGTACTGATTCTCAATAATGTCTGCCAGCTCAATGCCAATGATGTCAGGAAGACTACCCCCAGTAGTGGCGGTTTCCCAGGCAATGGTGCTGATGTAAAAGCTTTTTCCGAAACTGGTCTCGTCATAAGCCTTCATCGCAGTTTGCAAGGAATGATAATTGTCTTCGAGTTCGCCAAAAATATCATGAAGAATGATTTGAGCGCGTTTCTTTTTGTTACTCATAGCGCGCTGGCTGTCTATGTAGAGAGCGCCTACGCCACCAACAATCACACCAATTAGTGTGGCGATCATTTCGGGAAGTGCTTCGTAAAATATTTCCATGCGAATGCCCGTGTCAGAAACTAATACTGATTGATTATAGGAAAATTGAGACTAGGGTTATATACCGGCGCGGTACCAATAAACAGAATGGCAGGCTTCACATGCCTCATCCAGAAAGGCACCTGAATCAGATAATTTGTCTGGATCCTGGGCATCCACCGCATCTAGCATTTCAATGGCTGCATCCTGCAGACCTCTGGCAAAGCCCTCCCAGGATTGGAAATCTGCTACCAGTCTTTCCGCCACTTCCTCCGGGGTAAACTCGAATTCGGGGAAAATCCCGGTGGCACCTGGAGGTGCCACAAGACGGCCAGGCATCATCAGGGCATTGCTGCCTTCGATAATGGTTACAGCGTTGCTACGCAAGGCAGTCCATTCTTCGTCAGTTTCGGGAAAATACTCAGTGATGCCATTGGCATCTGAAATTATCCTCACAGAATTCCACAGGGCATCAGCATGCGGGTCAATCAAAGAGGCCATGATTTCCCGAATAGTGATTTGAGTATTGAAATTTATTGGTGCTTCTTGCGCTTGCTCAGATTGTATTTCAGCCAATGTATCCTCTGCTTGCTCAGAACAGGACAAGAGTCCGCTGGAAAAAACTAAAACAGTAAGAATCTGACTAACTTTTATGGGCATAGGATGATGTCCCTAATTATCTGGATATTATTTCTCTTTATACCAGATTTTTCACTGGATTTATCTGCCATTATTTTAGCGAGAGCCCAATATTGAGTGTAGTGAAGACGATCGTTGTAAAGATTGGAGCTTGGATAGCGAATAAAAAAATCTATTCGTTCCTGAGCGCTTCAGTAGGATTCAGATTAGCGGCTTTAGCCACCTGGATGATGCCGAAAGCAATTAGCGTTGCCAGCATTCTTCAACTGTGCCGCCGGCAGCAGTTCGTACCCCGGTACTGTTAATAGTCAGATTGCCGCAACTATCATCGACCTGGTTGCCCTGGGGAGCTGCAGTGGCAAGAAAGCAACTGGTAATGGGGACACCACCACCACAGACAGCCACAGATACTTCATATTTTCCATCACGAGAGGCCAATAAAGCTACTGGTGGAGAGGCCAGTGGTACAGCATTTGTGGAGTAGGTAAAAGTACTGGAATAGAGACTTTCCTGGTCTGAGGCCACTTGCATCAATGCGGTTTTCCCATCTGCTCTGCCAGCTCGTAACCGGCTGTCTGAAAAAGAAGGCAATGCAATTGCCGCAATTATTCCTATAATAGCTACCACAATGAGGATTTCTATCATAGTAAATCCCCGCTGTTTATACACAGAACATTCTTTTAACATTAATTCTCCTTACTCAAAATGGTCATTAATGATTATTAATTTCTTCCAGTAATCTGGGAGGTCCGATCAGAGTGATTTCACTGAGACTACCATCACTACGAGTTCTATACCTTACCTGCATTCCCTGGGTTAAAAAAGAGGAACGAACGCTATTTCCTCTATAAGTGATTTCTACATCGGATGACCTGAAAGCCAGTTTCGTATCGCTGATCACTATGTAGCCATCATCCTGCATAGTCTCATCTATTGTTCCCATCAGACTGCGATTGTCGCGATCGTTGCGATTGTCGCGATTGTCTTGAGCCACGATGTGGCCAGTAGGTAATACCATCAACAATACTAGTACGAGTCTAAGGATAATATCTTTTTTCATCGTTGCACCTGTGAACCTATTTTAGAAAATAAATGGATAATCTATTGTAACTGCCGCCATGATTGTCTTCCCAAAGCATTGCTGCCCACATTGAGGCCAATTGCTTCTATATCACCGCTACTACCACTTCCAAAGGCCGTTTCGCTGTCACCATCAGAGATTATACTTAGAGTCGGTACAATCCCCACATCCGATTTGCTGCCTCCAATAAATTGATCATCACTATCAAATTCACCGTCACCGCTGAGGTCAAACGGTGGGATGCTCAGCTGTCCCCCGTTTAGGAAATCCAGTTCCATAATGAAACTGGAACCACCAAAGTCGCATTGGTTTTGTGATGGAATCAGGGTCGTGAAAATAACCCGGCCATCTCTGACTAAGGCGTTACTCACTTGTTTTTCACCGAAGTTATCTGTGTTAGCACTTCCTTCCACTAGTTGAGCGAGCAGTTGCATATACCAACCCATGTGAGAGTCATAGTTAATAGGATAATCTGAGACTTCTCGCAAAGTAAAAAATCTATCATCAATTGTATCTTCATCCGTATCAAAGCCTTTAAGAAATTCATCAGTGATAAATTGTTGTAGCAAATCATCAGTATCAAAAGCTGTTAGGGTGGTTTCGTTCTTGTCCCATACACCATAAAAGGCCTGGGTATCGGCACCTACAGGATCGTTGTCACCGGTTTCCAGATATTGCCCTGTTCCAAAATACACCATAAAGCCATCCAGATCAGCCGGATGTAAGGTGATTTGAGGACGTGTTGTGATTTGTTGACCAGCTGGGGCGGAAAACAATGGAAGTGGAGTAGATCCGCTTTTATAGGCAACATCCCATTCGTCCTCATCTGAATCAGTCACATCAAATTTCCATACGTTACCCTCTATATCACCGGCATAGATGTAGTCCACCAAAAAGTCTCTGTCTATATCTACAAGCGCCGGCGATGCGAGGCCATTTGGTGTTGCCACACTACCGACGCCGGTATCAATTTTTGTGACAAGATCACCTGTTTCGATATCCACGATAAACAACGAAGCATGCCCAGTAGTGCTTGCAGCACCGTCCGCCTCGGTATTGTTATAGCCGTTACCAAAGACAGCCACCCATTGGCCATTATGCATCTTGGCAATACTGGGGGAGCCGAAGGAATAGCCTAAGTCCGGATCATCTGCATCGTTGAATTCCCAGAGAGAGATGTCATCGGCATTACTTTCGATGAGCGTACTAGGATCGGTTACATCCAGCGCATACATGCCCTGTCCGCCTAGACCCAGTCCTCCAACAAGCGCCGTACGCCATTCTCCACTGCCTGCAAAATTTGGGAAAAAGGCATCAACTACTGTCGGAGGCTCATTGACAAAGTAACGATGGATATAAGAACTCTGGCCCAATTCAGGTAAATCTTCAAATACCAGATTGGGAATATAAGCGAACACTTCAGCGCCGGTAGACTCATCGAAGCCATGCATCATGCCGTCATTGGCGCCCACATAGACCATGCTCGGTCTACTCGCATGTGCCGTGGCGAAGCTTGAATAAGTCGATGCTTCCAGACTATCCGGATAGGGAAAGCGCGGAACACCGACAAATTGAGGGTCAGAATCGACAATGTCACCAAGGGCGGAATTTCTATCCCTAAAGTTGTATCCACTGTCTTCATTACTGCGATCTCCCCGTAAATAATTCAAAAAACCCGCCCCATAAGCCTGGTTGGAGGCAATTTCACCGGCATCAGTAGTAGTACTGGCGAAGAGTGCATTGGTCAAGAGGTAATCTATTTGCGCAGCACTGATATCGGTTGTGCTACTGGGTGTTTTATAATCCGCGGGAAACCGAAATGCCACGCCTTCCCCTTCAATCCCACCACCAACCACAGAATCAATGTCAGGGTTAAAAGTAATAAGGTTTCTTCCAGTACTGAAATTCTGAGTGTCCAGTTCTTCACTGGCTTCCCAACTGGGATTGGGGTTTATCGACCCATCTGCATTCAGGGCAAAGGCAATCAACTGACCACTCCAACCGCCGCTGTCAAAGCGAGCCTGGAACAGGTGGCTGCCTGCATTCAGCGAACCTGAATTCGTGGCAACGGATGCGGAAGATCCGACTCGATCCGAAATTTCTGACAAGGCATCAGTGAGCGAATCAACAAGGTCTGATGGGGTCTGCGCTGCAACAAAGTCTCCTTTGCTGTTAAATGCAGCATGCCATAGGTCGTCAATTTTTCCTGGGTTACTACGACTAGGATTGTCACCCCAGGTATCATCTTCAGCTAGAACGGGGTTGGGTATACCGTCATCATCAGAATCCACCAGGTCGCCTGACACCCCAAATGCTACTCCAAAAGTGACCATATGCTGTTCGTTATTACCATCAATTACCGAGGTTGGAACAGAATTAGCCAACGGACTAAGGTCTTTGTCATAATAGTACTTGGCAACATCGGCCAGTGTAATGCTGCGACCATCACCATCAGCATCACCGATTCCAGACGCAGGGGCAGAGCCGCCCCAGAAACCGTCGGTAAGCAGAATAGAGAAATTTTGCTGGCACTGGGAAACTATGGGGTCAGTTTTGCCTGACAGTTCATCATCAAAATACTCACCCACATTTTCCAGGCCTCGTCTCAAAGGTGTACCTTGAGCCTGCCAGTCATAGGTAAAAAGTTCATTCAGGAGAGCAGCATTGTGCGTGGTGTAGTCGGAAACAGCTGCAGCCGGTACTTCGACGAACACATCATCATCATCATTAAGCAGGCTTAACCCGTAGCGAAAATCATCCGCCTCATCGATAACTGCCGCGATGGCTGCCTTGGCTACATAGGAGCGTTTACGGTAATAGGAATACCAGTTTGCTATATTCTGTTGTTCCAGTGTTACATTTCTGCCCCAGGGATTGATATCTGTGCTGATTAAGGTAGAGCTTGTTGCCACCGTACCGAAACAATCTTCATAGGGTACTGCAGTCTGAGCACCGGTCAAATTACAATTTGTTCCCAGCGTAGCCATGGTGGCCGCTACAGGTATATCGAGTTCCACTACTGAAACGGTTGTGGTATTGACCGTATAATTAACATGTGAATCCCAGAGGTCAATCTCCCCGTTGGGTGTGTCCGTTGCATCAGTTGGTCCGCCGGGCTTTGTACCAACATAGCCATGATCATCTTCCCACACTTCGAAGACAAAGCCGGTCAGATTTCGCGTATCGGTGTAACCATCCGATCCAAGTGCAGGATCGCTGCGAGCAGCAGTGAAAGTGGCATTGGCGTATCCTATCCAGGGTTCGTAAGTCACTGTAGGGTCGTAATACACCAAATTGAAATCTGATGATCGTCCACGCCAGTCCCGCTGATAAGATTGAGGGTTTTGTTCTGAATTTGTACCAAACCACCTACTATTCTGATACAAACGATCAGCTTCAGCAAACATATAGCCGTAGTCTCGCCGTCCAGTGTTACTACCACCTGCGCTAGCGAAAGTTCTCCACATGCCGCTGGTGATTGTCGTTACATTATTATCAGCCCAGTAATTAGTGTAGTACTCATATTCATTGGTCAGCGTTTCCCAGTCCATAGAGCCGGAATCATCCACTTCAAAAAAGATGTTGGCATCAATAGATGTGCCAAGAAACAGGGGAGATGAGACTAATCCCAGTTCATCTGCTTGACTGCTGCAGGTCCAGGCAGCAAGTCCCATGAATGCCAGCCATACCTGTAATACTCTCATTAGCGTATTCATAATTTATTCCTTATCTCACCTTTATTTCAATAACCTAATTAAAATCTCATGTTAATCGTAAGGTCTGATGTGTGTAGATTGCAGCAATACTTCTGCATTACCACTGTTGCCCACTCCACGTGCGGTTAATCGATGTACAATCCTGGTACTGTTGAGTTCGCCCGTTCCTATTGCAAGGGACTGGCCTTCCGTGCTGATGAAATATTGTTCTACGATGTATTGGGGCTGGGTTGCCACCTGATCGACACCAGCAAGCGATTCAGCATTGTTGGTCCACCATGCGGAATCTCTTTCCGTCCACCAGTCATTATTATCCGTGTCTGGATCAGGACTATCTGATGTCCATACAGTTGTTGTCCCGTTATTACTTGTGACAGGTATGTTAATTTGACCTGTCAGCCATTCTTCCCCTTCCTCCAAAGCAACTTCTGCCGCCTGGAAAGCCTGGCTGAAATCCTGCATATTGCCGGCCATACGCTCTTCGACTACAGACAAATCCATACCAGAAATGGCCACCAGGGTTAATATGGTGAGAAATACCAGACTGAAGATTAATACGGCACCTTGCTGACTCTTTTTGGCTTTCATTGTGTATCCGTTGTAAGTTTTCATAGCTTATCCACCAAGAGTCACGTTTCGCAGAGTAATTGTGGAAGTAAAAACACGGCGCAGCCTGCCGTCAGTAGGTAGTGCACCATTCCCACTCTCGCCATCATATAAAACACTGTTATAGGTATATTGCGCAGGATCAGGAAGCAAATTGTCTTCTAAGGATTGAATCAGAAACGTGATTTGTAAACTCACAACATTATCCCAATTTGTCACTTGGTCGGCTGGCACATATCGGTCTGCAGAGTTATTACTATCTGCATTAGTATTTTCGCCATAGAGAACCTGCATATCCTCTACGCCTTCCACCAATTCTTCAGGAACTCCCAATGTGGCAGCAGCAGCAAGATCAAGTTGCCGACGGAACAATGTTGGAGGATTAGTATTGACATTATCTCGCTTGCCGATGTAAAACACGTTGCCCCCAAGCTTGAGTACCCTGGCACCTGCTTCCACAAGAATAGGTGCGCTGGCGATATTTCCGGGAGCGCAGGTTGCGGAAAGGGAAATATTAAGGGTGGCAGGGCTGCCTACTGACTGTGTGTCGCAGGCTTGCACCCAGTCAGCCTTTTCACAATCACTCAGAAGTAAGACATCACCTTCACTGATTCCAGTGTCAGTGACATTGAAAACTGGAGTAACACCAGGGGTGATTGAATTGATAATGCCTTCTATACTGGCATCTGCACCCCATATTCTGAACATATCAGTACCTGGCATAGCATCAATATCATCAATAACATTTCCACCTGAAGTACTCCAGCCGCCATCCCCGGTATCTACGACGGCTTCATTATTTATGCCGTTATTAATATTACCCGGATCAGTTCCATCAGCGTCCCATCCCTGTATTGTCCTGTCTGGCTGAAAGGAAGCTGGAGGGGCATTGAGAGTGTTATTGATATTCGCTCGCGAAAGGGTACTGGAACATCCCAGATAGCCTGCCATGCGTACATCCTGAGAAATGAAATTTGTGGCAAATCGTCCAGCTTCCTGCATTCGGGATATTCCTTCCTGTGTACGATCCGTCTGGAACATACCAAGAAAAACACCAACCACGCCAGCCATGAGCGTTGCGCTCAGTCCCAGTGCTATCAACAACTCTAACAGGCTGAATCCTATTTGCCGAATTGAGAAATGCAGCGATCTTTTCTTCAATAAAACAGTTTGTTTAGTCATATATTTCTACTGGTCTCAATGCAGTTAAGGTTGAAAGGTCATGACATATTGTTGATTTGCCGTTCCGTCCCTATCTCCGTCCCACCAAATCTTTACTGCATAAATAGTCCCTGTATTGTCACAAGCAGGTACCGTAGAAGTGCCGTCAATGGGACTAGAATCCAGACAAACAGCACCGACTCCAAGGGGCATATTCAGGGTAACACTAGCCTCCCATATCGCCACATCGTTTAAAGCCATCTGGGATACTGTGCAGCCAGCTGCTGCCTGACAACTGCTGGTAAAAGCACCAGCCGGATTATTGTAATTGCCTGCTGCAATACCGGCTTCATTGCTGCGCATACGTTCAACTATATCCAGGCTGTGAAAAACTGCCTGAGTTCTCAAATAGGAATTCTGATGATTTTTCAACGTTGCCGCTTGCATTGCACTGATGCCAAGAATACCGACAGCCAGGACAATCATGGAAACCAAGACTTCTATCATCGAGGATCCAAGTTGATGAGGATGTGTCATTGTATTCATCAGCACGTTAAGACCCCATCTGTGGTACGTGCTCGGCCGGACAAACTAATCTCTACTTGCTTTGCGTTATCGATATTGCCGTCTTGCGGGCAAACCTTAAAGGTATAAATTAAGGTGTTTTTGCCAAAGCCCTTATTGTCATATACCAACAGGCTGGCTGCCGGTGTAAAACTTAAATTCAAATCAGCCAGAGGTTCGATCACGCGAATCACAGTATCTCCGGCGTCTATGGAGCCAGTATCGCCATCCGCGTCATTATTGTTATCAACAAAAACAATCCATCCTCCGGTCCAGTTATTGGCAGCGCAGTCTAGACCATTCGCCGTTGGACAAATACTGACATCCTGACTTCGTCTTACAGCTTCACTACGAGCCAAATTTAACGTGCCAACAAGGTTCCTGGCTCCACTGTTAACGCTCATTCTTCCGAGGGTGTCGACAAGACTTGGGATGGCTACTGTGGATAAAATAGCGAGAATTGCCAGGGTGATCAGCAATTCAAGCATCGTAAAGCCTTTGTTTTTGCCTATGTAGCCTATGCAGTTCATGGTATTCCTGCTTTGAGGTAAACTGTTGACGGAAGAAAACAAGGATTTTGTCAATATCGCTCACATTTTCAAATTTCATTACCGTACTATCGGTTCTTTATTGATTCTATTCCTTGACCAAGTCGGAAGAAATGGAAAAAAGGGCACCAATTATACTATTTTGATACTCAGATCACACTTTAACCAATGAGAATAAGGCTTTATCGCTACTATTTTCAATTAGTTGTAACAAATTTAGCTGTCTAATAGTACTACTACGACACGATAGATAGATATCATTCTAAGGTGTTGATATTCGAGCCATTTATCTAGTTCACTGCTTGCCGAACAGTAGTTGACCTAATTTAAGAAATGCCCAGGAATACAAGGAGAGTTCTAGCACAAACAGCACACTGAAAAATACCGCACCATAGGGCAATAAGCTTGCGTCACCTTGCCAATTTTCGATACTCTGCGGTGGATCGAAGTACACAAACAAGCTAAAGAAAATCACCATGCTTACAAACCAACGCACACAGAATTCAATCGCGAGCCAATAGCTTCTTTGCAAATCTTTAATAAGTAATACATTGCCACCGTACCCAATTACCAATAATGTATAGAAACTGAACACCCCGTTCCAACCGTTCATACTATGAGCGCCCATTCCGAAAGTTAGAGACAACAGAAGAAACACGCCTGTTCGAATCCGATTTCCCGTTTGCGATGAGGGTGGTACCAGCAACAGTGGCATGAACATCAATCCACTTCCTATTACGAGCCATTCCATTTGCATGGCAATAGTCAGCAGGGTGAGATTGGTGCCCCAAAGCATTTGTCCATTTCTGAACACTGGGCTTAAATAGGAGAGGGCAGTGATACCCACAGGTAATAAGCCTAGTAGTGGCAACCATTTATCCCGACGGCTATTCGTACCTGAGCGCTTCAATGGGATCCAGATTGGCGGCTTTCGCTGCCGGCATGATGCCGAACACAATACCGACAAAGGCGGAGAAACCAAAGGCCAACAATACTGCCCATAAGGGCACTACTGCTGCAGGTGAATCCAGTGCATTAGAGGCAATCAGACCAAAACCATATCCCAATATCAAACCAATCAATCCACCCAGAAGGCAAAGAAAGACAGATTCAAACAAAAATTGTAATAGGATCTGATGACGCTTGGCGCCAATAGCCTTACATATACCGATTTCCCTGGTTCTCTCTGTTACAGAGACCAGCATGATATTCATAATGCCGATGCCGCCCACCAGAAGTGAAATGCTGACAATGCCGCCCATCACCAAAGTGACTGAACCCAAAATTGAGCTAACGGTATCTGCCAATTGAGCTGATGATTGTATTTGGAAATCATCATCCTCATCGTCTTCAAGACCATGGGCATTTCTTAATAGATTGCTAATATTATTCGACACATTATCAATATTTTCGAGATCACTAACAGTTAACTGAATAAACATGTCAGCTGTAACCTGGTTACCGATCAGACTGCGCATCGTATTAAAAGGCAGGATGACTTGGCGGTCCTGGCTTTGCCCAAAAATTTGCCCCCTGGGTTCTAATAGGCCAATTACCTTGAGCCACACGCCATTTAAATCGACATATTCGCCAACAGGGTTTTCCGGTAAATCCAGGTCATTTCTAATATCTTCGCCGATAACAACTACTCTGCGGCGGGTAAGGTTGTCGCTGTTTGACAAAAAGCGTCCGTAACGGGAAAAAGCTTGTTGTACGATTCGATAGTTATAAGTGCTCCCCTGGGTCTGCCCCGTGGCTGTCTGTGAACCATAATTAAGCTGATTCAAGCCACCCGAATTGGTGATTGGGGTTATGGAAGAGATGCCATCAATACGACTGGAGATTAATTCCAGGTCTCGAGGTGTAAGCCTGGAAAACTTGCGTTGTAAACGATTCTCATTGCTAGTATAGGATTGAACGATCAAAGAATTAGTTCCCAGGCCTTCAAACGATTGATTTACAAAATAACTGAAGCCCTGAATGATGGATACCATGGCTATAACTGCAGCAACGCCAATAACAATGCCCAGCGTAGTCAAAAAACTTCTGAAACTATGGGCTTTAATTGAATGTAAGGCCGAGCGAATACTTTCTGTGAAATCAAACATTATCAGGCCACCTGCTGACTTTCATTCAGCGTGTCTGATGAAACCTTGCCATCTTCGAGCCGAATAACGCGCTGACAATGTTTGGCAATTTCATTTTCATGAGTGACAACGATGATGGTTTGATTTTGTGCATGAAGCTCATCAAACAGCTTCATGATTTCAACAGAAGTACGTGAGTCCAGGTTCCCTGTTGGTTCGTCCGCCAGCAAAATAGAAGGGTTAGTGACTAAGGCTCTGGCAATGGCAACCCGCTGGCGTTGGCCACCAGAAAGCTGATTAGGTAAATGGTCCATACGCCCTTGGAGGCCCACATGAGTCAAGGCTTCAACGGCGGCGTCCTTGCGATCTGCTAATTTCATTCCGCGATAGATAAGTGGCTGCATAACGTTAGCCAATGCGGTGGAGCGGGGGAGCAGATTAAAACTTTGAAAAATAAAGCCTATTTCCAGATTGCGAATTTCAGCTAACTCATCTGGATTGAGCTGACTGACATCTTTTTTATTAAGAATATAATTTCCCTGCGTTGGTTTATCCAGACAGCCGAGGATATTCAGCATGGTGGACTTGCCCGAGCCGGAAGAACCGATAAAGGCTACATATTCATTTGCCTGAATTTTTATATCGATGCCATTCAGTGCACGAATGGTTTCTTCACCCATTTCATAGAATTTGCATAAATTATTGAGCTGAATGAGATCCATGAGTTTGGCTATTATTCGTCTTCGTCTTCTTCTTCAATAAGGGCTACTTCATCACCGTCTTCCAGATTGCGTAACACTCTATCTGGATTGATGATAATCGAGTCTCCTTCGTTTAAACCTTCAGTGATTTCCTGATACTCATCATCGGCAACACCTACCTGGATTTCTCTTTCTCTGGCAATACCATCGTCATAAACAAACACTGTGTAAGAGATAGTATCCAGTTCCAGATCTTCCTCTACTTGAATCGCCTGGATAGGGGTAGCAAGGGTAGCTTCATTGGTAATGGTAAAAATTTCCGCTCTGCAGGACATACCCGGCCGTAATGTAATGCCTTTGGTATCTGTAAAACGAAGTTTTACGGCGAAGCTAAGGGATTGATTGCCGGTTGCCTGTTTTGCCGAAACGGCAATAGATTCAACGACAGCCTTCATGGGTATGTCGGGGTAAGCAATTGCAACGACTTCGGCTTCCTGTCCAACGGCGATATTGGCAATGTCGGCTTCATCCACATTAACTTCAGTGAGCATGCTTTCCGGATTGGCAATAGTCATAAGACTGGAGCCTGGGATATTAGTGGTACTCGAAATCGCCATTTCGCCCACTTTAATATCCAGCGATGTGACAACCCCTGTAATAGGAGAATAAACCCGAGTCTTGCTTAGTCGATTTTCAGCTTCTTCCAGGGAGGCTCTTGCCTGACGTAACGATTCTTGACGTGAGAGCAAATCATTTCTTGCCAGATCGAGTTCATTGGTGGCTAGCTCGAAACTGTCGGTATCCAACAAGCCATCTGAATACAAGCGCTGTTTACGTTCCCATTGTTTTTCCAGGTTCTCCAGGCGTAATCGTTGTCCTTCAATGGCTATTTCCCCTATGCGGGTAGACGCCATGCTTTGCTCTACCATTGCTGATGTTTGTTCATCATCGATTTGAAGCAGCAGTTGTCCCTCAGTGACTTCATCGGCTTCTTCAACAAATAGTCCAACAACGCGTCCAATCACTTCTGTACTCAACAGGACTTCATCATCATGACTTAGTTTGCCGGAAGCCAGAATAGAGGTTCGAATAGCTCTGGTAGCTAATTGCTCTATTTCCACTGCTGGCGTTTCGCTACCTGTCCGGCTACGTATCAATGGTATGGCAACGATAACGACAATAATGCCAATAATAATTAATACTTTTTTCATGACTTAAGTTCCCTGCTCAGTCTGGGTAGTAACTTTTACGTTAACTTGAATGCTTAACTCTAAATCCGGAAATTTTGTGTGTGGCATATTGAAATAGAGGCCAAGCACAAGTAGTGATAGTTATAAGACAGCAATAATTGTTTGTTTATTCTTCACAATGCAATCTATTAATCCAGTGCTGTTATACGAGTGATGCTATGTCAGTGTGATGATCGACCAGACAGCATATATTACAACATACGGAGCAATAACGATGAGCGTCGATTTAGCCAGGCTTTTGCCGGTCCAATGCTGGTAGCCCAAGGCTGACAAGGCCAATGACCAGAACTGTAGCAAATTTAATCTACTTAACATGCCAGCAAAGGGGCCTTCTGTCTGGAAAATCAGGGAATTCAGTGAAAGAGGCTGGATATCCGTTGCGGCTATCATGCCATCCGAATTGGTCAGAATCACAACCCAGCCGGCCAGAGCAGCAAATAAATTCGGGAGCCCGGTCCATGCGGTAAGAGAAAACCATTGTTTGAAACGTATTTCATCGTAGGTAAATTTTGAAATAAGGGACAGGTATCCCGCATATAGCATCATGATCAGAGGAAATATTATGGCTATAGTTACAGCAGACTGAATTGCAAGTCTGGATGGAGACATATTTTCAAGATTTTCCCTGAGCTGGCCCTCTGGGGCATTCGCAAAGGCCTGTGCCTGTTCTACCAATTCATCGATCAGAAATTCCCTGTCTACAGCATTGAAATAGCCCCATTGTAGAGAGGCAAGGGAAAGCACTATTAAAAGCAGGGGAACTAATACCGTTGGCTTTTCCTTGAGACTTACAAAGGCTTCCTTTGGTGAAGTAAGTATATTTATCAAATTGCTAAACATGGGGGTCTCCTTGTTTTAATTTGTGTTTTTCCCCGGTCTCGGTTAAAGGAAGTGAATCATGCATGTACTACTAGACGTTTTCCAGACTGAATTGTTCCATGTATAAAAAATTAATACCTGATTGATTATCATTGTACATTCTTTAAATGTCAGACACCTGTTAATCTAAGCCTATGGTTAAAGTGAATTTTTTTGTTCCTGAGAGTCATCTGGACAGCGTCAAGACAGCGCTCTTTGAAGCCGGTGCCGGCAAAATAGGCGACTATGACAGCTGTTGCTGGCAGACTTTGGGAACAGGGCAGTATCGACCCCTGGAAGGAAGTGCACCTTATATAGGACAAACTGGTGTTGTTGAAAAGGTGCAGGAATACAAAGTTGAGTTGGTGTGTGAAGACGCATTGATAGAGGCTGTAATACACGCCCTGATTGCAGTCCACCCCTATGAAGAGCCAGCCTATGATGTCATCAAACTGGAAGAGATTTAAAGTGCCTGAGCATTGTTAAACAGCAAGATAGCGAAGTATTGCAAAGTACTTTATGCTGTTCCAATCGCTGATAATTAGCAGGTCTGTTTTATTTTCAACATCTATCTTATGAAATTCATTCCAAAAATCCTTTTCCTGCTTTCTACACTTTATTGTGCCCATGGCTTGTACGCACAACAGGACCCTGACCGTGTGCCGGAAGCTGAGTTCCATATGGCACGCATGGTGTATGCAGATGGCGGTGCGTTTGGCAGGGGCCGGGGCGGATTTCGCCGTGGTTGGTGGGCTATAGATTACCCCCAAGCCGAATATCATTTCACGCGTGGCGTGCGTCGCCTTTCCAATATTGAAGTCGCTGAAGACAGTCAGCATGTTCATCTTCTCGATGATGATCTTTATGATTATCCCTGGCTTTTTGTCCAGCAGATAGGACAGGGCTACTGGCAGCCCAATCCTGAAGAATCAGAGAGATTAAGAGAATACCTCTTACGCGGTGGTTTCCTCGTGATTGATGATTTTCATGGCAATGACTGGCCAGTAGTTGTCAATGCACTGCAAAGGGTTTTACCAGAATATCCAATTGTTACTCTTACTCCCGAAGACGGAATTTTCCATGCCCTTTATGATCTTGAACAGACCACACAGATTCCTGGCTCCCGGCATTTGTTTTGCGGGCAAACTGAGGTAAGACTTGAAGGACCGCAAAAATGGGGTGGTGTGTATGATGAAGAAGGGCGGTTGATGGTGGCGATCAATTTCAATATGGATATGGGGGATGCGTGGGAGCATGCCGATGATCCCTGCTATCCCGAGCCCATGACAGCCCTAGCCTACAGATTCGGATTGAATTACGTTATTTATGCTATGACGCATTAGGCGTTCGAGTGATACAGGGACAGAGCTAAAGATCTGTCCCTTGGAATGACACTAGGGCGTCATTCCGCCTGCGGCGCTTTCGTTAGATTTTGATGTTAATTTTAGGGATGTTTATTTTATGAATTTTATTTTTTCTTTATTTAGGATTATTTCTTTAATTCTTATCTCACATCAGACTCTGGCTGCAGATTTCGATACGCAATACAGCCAAGGCGATAGTATCAGTCCGGACATATTCGTTACGAACAAGTCGGGGAGCCAGGTACATCTTGCTTCTTTATTAAAAGAAGCAGAAGCGGGTATCAATGTGCTATTCATTTTTGGCGGCGGGGATATGGGCTCAGGACAGCCAGGTCATCTGTGGTGTCAGGATTCCTTTGAAGATACCCATATTCTGCGAACCCTCTACAGCAAATACCAGGACAAGGGCGTGAATTTTATCCCGGTAGCCGCAGCCCCTGCTTATCACACGCAGATGTTGGGGCACAAAGCTGATGTGTTTCTTACTGATGCCACCGGGTCGGAAGAATTCAAAACAGCGGAACAGGCTTTTATTGATAGTACGCTGGCGTCTTTCGACAGCGGCATACTGCCAGTGGAGCCTTATTTGGATTCCCGTTTTCGCTTGATGTTCAACCGCTCACCGGAACTGGTGCCAGAAGAGGCCTATGGGGATGTGCTCAGCTGACAGGGTGCATTCAGGGATCCTGAAGAAACCCAGTTTTACGGCGTACCCAGTTTCTGGATTCTTGGCGCTGGTGGAGAAATCCTTTCTGCGCCTTTCCGCGGCAATATCTATCATCCCCATGGCGCAGACGTGTCTATCAAGTACACATACAGTGATATAGATGATGCGCTTCAAGGCTTGCTGAAAGATTAACAGGCCCTATAAATTTGCTTGTAAATCAAAATCTTGTCCATTAACCTACGCCAGTGAAGTGCACCGGACTCAGCCATCTTGTGGAAGCAGCAGTAAAACAGGTTTTATCACCTGTCATATTGGTTTTATTTCTCCTTTCCCCGCTTTCAGTTGCTGCGGCCAATGCCGATTTCCCTGTACCCGATAATATACGTCCAGCTATTTCTTTTTGGACCAAGGTTTATACCGAAGTCGATACCAACAGTGGTTTTCTTCATGATGCCCATGATCTGTCTATCATCTACCGTAAGCTGAATCGTGAGCGAAACACCATTAATACCACCAGGGAAAAAATTGGTGAAGACCTGAAAGTTTTGGCCTCAGGTAAGAGATCAGGCCTGACCCCATCGCAACAGGAAGTGCTTGATTTATGGGGAGCCAATACCAGTAATGCACGCCTGGAACAGGCATCTGCCAATATTCGCTGGCAGTTAGGTCAGTCAGACCGATTCATAGCCGGCATCAAACGTTCTGGGGCCTATCGAAATCATATTGAGTCCGTAATCACCGAAAAAGGCTTGCCTGTTGAGCTGGCAGTATTGCCTCACGTGGAATCCTCCTATCATCCTGGTGCCTATTCCAGTGCAGCGGCAACGGGTATGTGGCAGTTTGTGCGTGCAACAGCCCAGCGTTTCATGCAGGTGGATTTTGTGGTTGACCAGCGCCTTGATCCTTATACGGCCACCTATGGCGCCATGGAATTGCTGGAATATAATTTCAATGCCCTGGGCACCTGGCCGTTAGCACTTACAGCCTATAATCATGGAGCCAATGGTATTGCCAGGGCAGTCAGGGATGTAGGCACAACAGATATTGGCAAAATCATTGCCGAGTATCGTGGGCCACGCTTCGGTTTTGCTTCCCGCAATTTTTATCCCCAGTTTCTTGCTGCCATGGAAGTGGACAGGCGGGCCAATGACTTTTATGGCTCGATACAGCTGGACAGAGCCCCCGATTTCCAAGTCTATGAACTTGATGCTTTTCTCAATGCCACCGACCTGGTAGAAACTTTGGGTGTCAGTTCCAACGCTTTGAAACGCGATAATCCAGCACTACAGCCATCAGTTTGGTCAGGGACCAAGCGCATTCCCAAGGGTTATAACCTGAAGATTGATCGTTTGGCTTTCAATGGCAGTCTCGTCGCTGGTATCAATGACATTCCAGCTTCCCGGCTTTATGGCGAACAAGTACCGGATGTCAGTTATAGCGTGCGCCGCGGTGACAGCTTGTCTGTCATTGCCGAGCGTTATTACACTTCTGTATCAGAGTTGGTGGCTATTAATCAGTTACGTAACCGCAACAGCATCAGAATTGGGCAAACCTTGCTACTGCCTCAACAGGATGGTTCCGTACCAACCCTTGTTGTGAATGCAGACGGTCCCCTGACCATGCCCGCTACCGGGCGCTACGAAGTCAGGCGTGGCGATACTGTATCTCTTATAGCTGACCGTTACCGTGTATCTACTAATTCGGTGATTGCACTGAATAACCTTAACAGCCGAGGCACTATTTTCCCTGGTCAGATACTACAACTTCAGGAAGCCCCGGAAGACACCTTGCAGGTAGCAGAAAATGACCCTGAGGATGTTGGATCCAACGTTGCGTCGATACAGGTGAATACAGAAGATGACGCCATCAATGCTGGTGATCCAGAACAGACGCCACCAATTCTGGGTGTAAATTCAAGTGCCGTCGCGATAGAACCTGATGCAGAAGTAGTGGAACAACAGTTACTTGCTGACTTGCAGTCAGATCCCTCTGATTATGCAGTGCAGCCTGACAATACTATTGAAATCCAGGCCGCTGAAACCTTGGGGCATTATGCAGAATGGCTGGGAATCAGGGCATGGGATATCAGGCGTCTGAACAACATGGTTTTCCGCCAGCCTGTTCTTATTGGTGAACGGCTTGCACTGGATTTTAGCAAGGTCGATAAGCAAAATTTTGAGCAGGAAAGACGGGAGTTCCATCGTGACCTCCAGTCAGATTATTTTCAGAAATGGCGTATCAGAGAAACTGAAGAGCATGGTATATCGCGTGGTGATTTCCTGGTTAACCTGGCAAGGGAGCGTTCTGTCCCTATGTGGCTTTTCCGCCAGTACAATCCAGATATTGATGCTGGCAGGATTCAGATCGGTCAGGTGGTGGTATTTCCCGTAGTGGAAAGAGTTGAAATCTGAAGATTTACATCTCGCTGATTCTCAGCTCACTTTATGCCTTGTATCGCCTATCGGCGTTAAATAACTCATGAAAAAAACAGCACTCATCTACATCGTTGAGGACAGCGCACCAAGCGCTATGCTTTATCAGAGCTATCTGGACGCACTGGGCTACAAGGTCAGGATCTTTCATACAGGTCTTGATGCCCTGGAGGTTATCAACGATAAAATTCCGGATATCCTGATTCAGGATGTGCAACTGCCCGATATCAGTGGGCTCGACATTCTTCGGGAAGTCACCACGGCCGAATTGCCAACCAAGACCATTATCATTACTTCCGAAACGGAACTGGATTATGCAGTGGACGCTACCCGACATGGCGCTTTTGATTTCATAGAAAAGCCATTCACAAAAGACAGATTGCTGGCCACTGTCACCAATGCCTTGCGGGAATTTGAGCTTATCAGCACTGTAAAGGCATGCAGTGATGCAGTGGATACAGAAGGCTTTGGAGAGTTCATAGGCCATTCAACTGCCATGAAGCTGATATACCAAATCATTAAAAATGTAGCCCCTAGCAATGCCAACGTATTTATTACGGGGGAAAGCGAGACTGGTAAGGAGCTGTGCGCCTCTGCCATTCACGAGACCAGCAAGCGAGCCAAAGGGCCATTTATTCCAATCAACTGTGCAGCAATTTCCAAGGATCTGTTTGAGTCTGAAATATTTGGCCATGTTAAAGGTACTTTTTCCGGCGCGGTAAAGGATAGAACCGGTGCTGCCGAACAGGCTAGTGGCGGGACAATGTTTCTCGATGAAATGTGTGAAATGGACCTGAATCTTCAGGCAAAACTGCTGCGCCTAATTCAGTCCGGGACTTTCCAGAAAGTAGGCAGTGAAGAACAACAATCAGTGGATATTCGCTTTATTTGTGCCACTAACCGAGATCCGCTGGCGGAAGTAGAAGAGGGCAGGTTCAGGGAAGATCTGTATTACCGCCTCAATGTGGTGCCCATTGAATTGCCTTCTCTGAAGGAACGCGAAGACGATGTCATGTTGATTGCGGCCAAGCTTCTGGATGCCTTCAATACTGAAATGAGCAAGCAATTTACCGAATTTTCAGAGGCAGCCTCAGCGCTAATGCTTGCCTACAACTGGTCAGGGAATTGCAAAATGTAATTGAAAACATGGTCATCATGAATACAGGGACAGAAATCCTGCCTGGCATACTGCCTGAAGGCATTCAGCATTGGAGTGGGTCAAATCACGTGCCCACTGGGAATGAAGCTAACCAGAAGATCGAGCAATCATCAGAGCCGCAAAAAGCAGGTTCAGCTTCATTTAACGGGATCAACAGTGCAGACAGCGTTTCTGCGCCTGCCTTTATGGACGATATCAAACCCCTGTTGGAGACAGAGAAACACAATATTGAAGAAGCTATCAGGCTTTGCAATGACAATGTGCCGCTGGCCGCTGCCCGTCTTGGTGTCAGCCCATCCACCCTGTACAGAAAAATAAAGAGTTGGGACAAGGAGGGCGAGATTAATTGAGACCTGGTTTGTACTAACGCCTCTTTTCCTGTTTATTTAAACGCATCAACTAACTCCCTTCATTTTTAGCCATCCATTTTAGCAATTTGCAAATTTTTTTGTGATACACATCACACTATATTTGCAATATGCAAATCATTTTGCAAATTCAATCTGTTCCCCATGTTCCTGAAAAGGTTGTTTTTGTTCTCTTCAAAAAAATAATTAGTAAATAAAATCAATTAGGTATAAAGAGTTCTCCTTCCAGGCACAGGGTTTTTTACAGTTCTGGCACGCGCCTTGTAATAACCCTGGTAAGCAGCTTTTTAACTTAACCAATAAAACGAATTATCTGTTTATGAGTAACATCACGAAAACACGAAACAAAGTTCTCGCAACTGTAATCGCCGGACTGATAAGTACTTCTGTATTTGGCGCCACTGAGGGTGACGAGATTGACTACAACGTAAAACTTGTTGGTACAGCAAGTGGTGCGGCTCAAGCCACTGCAGTATCTTGCAACACTGCATCTGCAACTTTCTCAGGTAGCGGTGTTCGTGACTACGGCTCTGCTGATAATGCCTCTACTGACACTTACTCTGACACTTTGATCCTGTTGGTCAGCCCTATCTGATATGACGATGACGAAGATAATGGTGGAGCGTGGTCTGAATTACTTTTGGACCCCAATTCAGGAAAGGATTGTGACAATGCTAAATCTAAGGAATATTGAGGATTTCCAGATGACTACACAAGAAACATTACTGAATCCAAAAGTACTGCAACAGCTTGTTAAGGACATTGGGCTGGAAAATGCCAGGAAATTTATGGACTCGCTGGATAGTGAATTCCAGATAAGAATTGAAAATCTGCGCAGGGCAAAGGCCGAGAAAGCATTTGAGCAATTGTCTTCAGAAGCTCATACCCTTAAAAGCAGCGCCCAGATATCCGGTGCTTACAAGTTAGCAGAAATACTTGGACAGATTGAATTGAAAGGCAAGCTCAAAGATGAATCATTACTCGTCCTTACCCAGGAGGCAATTACTATTGCAGATCTGACCCGCTTTGCCTTCCTTGATGTGAAACTTGATTGATCCGCCTCAAAGCCGTTGGTATTTACATTAAGTCTTTAAATTCCAATTTTTGTTACCTGAGTTAAGCTGCAACTTCCTTCCACACAAACAGTCTGATAGCCAATATCAGGGCAGCCACGGTCCAGACTGCCATACCTATCACCTCAGGAATCAGTCCCAACAGGCTGGTACCATTGATGGCAATTTCCCGCAATCCATTTGCAACAAAGCTTAACGGTAGTAAGTTTGCTATGGGCTGTGCCAGGTCAGGCAATGATTCAATTGGAAAGAAAATACCGGACAGAATCATTTGGGGGAAGGTGACGAGATTGCCAATGGCCATAATAGATTGTTGAGATGTGGCAAGACTGCCCAGGCAAAAGCCAATGCTCAGGAAAATGACAATTCCCAGCATGATGAACAAGTAGAGTGACACCAGGCTGCCAACAAATATTACGTCAAATAAAAACATGGCGGCCAGTAATAAGCCGGTGAGCTGGATCAGGCAGATTGCCAGCCTGGCCAGAACCAGCCCGCCAATGAAGTCCCGTGGCCCGATAGGGGTAACAAACAAGCGTTTCAAAATTCCCTTCCTGCGGTATTCCACGATATTAAAACCACTGCCAGCTATTCCGATATTCATGATGCTAAATGCCAACAATCCAGGGACGACAAAATCCAGATAGCGCTGGGTTCGTGCCTGCACGTCTTCAATATTCAGAGAAAATAAGGGGTCTGTATTGCGCAGGGTTCGTTCCACATCGACCAGTGCCTGTTCAAGCACTGGCAAAATGATTCCCACCTGTCTAACTTGTGCGGCGTCAATCAGAACTGCCAGATCTGCTGGTGCGCCGTTGTCCTGAAAGTTGTCAGGAAGGATCAGCACGACGGCTTTTTCGCCTGCAATCAGTTCTTCACGTAATACTGCTTCTTCTCCGATGGTGACATTAAAAAGGAGGGTTCTTTCCAAAGAGGAGATAAAATTAATGGCGAGCTCGTTCTCAGCATTGTTAACAATACCCAGTTCAATGGGTTCAGGATCGCCGCCGCTGGCAAAACTGATAATGAACATAAACAACAGAGGGAAAAACAGGGAGAAGAAAACAGCCTGTCGATCCCTGGAATGAATCTTCAACATGACTTTTGCTAACTTCAGCATTTTGTTCATTTGTTCAGTCATTATTTATTGCCTTGTTCCATTATTCCCTAAGATCGTGACCCGTTAGAGTTAAGAATACATCTTCCAGGTTGCCATGTACTGGGGCTACAGGTGGCTCGGGGGCATGATCGAGTATTAATTCCTGGGGTGTCCCTTCAGCAATAATTTTGCCGTGATCCATGATGGCCAAACGTTCACAAAGAAATTCGGCTTCTTCCATGTTGTGTGTTGTGAGCACGATGGTCATGCCGCCGTCATTCAATTCTTTAACCAGGTCCCAGAGATTGCGTTTAGCCTGGGGATCCAGCCCGGTGGTTGGCTCATCAAGAAACAACACTTTAGGATCATTGACCAGTGCGCTGGCAATGGAAAAGCGTTGCTTCTGACCACCTGAAAGGCTGGCAGGCTTCGCTCCGGCTTTTTCTTCCAGGTTAACTTTGGCCAGTAATTCCATAGGATCGTCATCACGCCCGTACAGATTGCTGAATAAGGTAAGCAGTTCTCTGAGAGAAAGGTGATCAAAATACTCATTGGCCTGCAGTTGTACACCGATTATTTTTTTTACGTCATAAGGATGAGTAGAAACATTGATGTCATTGACCAGGGCCTGGCCATCATCGATGTCAGTCAGGCCTTCTATCATTTCCAGGGTAGTAGTCTTACCGGCGCCATTGGGGCCAAGGATGCCGTAAATCTGACCTTTTTCTATGCTTAGAGAGATACCGTCAACAGCATAAAAAAATTCATTTTTCTTGTCGGGAAGAGGGTAT
The DNA here is from genome assembly GCA_029245395.1 of Gammaproteobacteria bacterium. GTDB lineage: Bacteria > Pseudomonadota > Gammaproteobacteria > Pseudomonadales > Pseudohongiellaceae > Eutrophocola. The sequence goes on along the minus strand of JAQWPL010000019.1, from coordinate 28,278 downwards.
TTTTTTGCCAGGTTGCTGACTTCAACGATTGGCATAAGGGTTTCCTGTAATGCTTTTGGAATTACGAGAACCGGCTATGATACTCGACAGACTAATTAGTTAAGCTCGTTAGTTAAACTCTTTAGTTAAACGAATCGGCGCTACTGTATTGCGGTTGGGTTGGTGAGATCAGCTGGTTCGTTCATGACACAATTGTCGTCGGCCATGCAGGCTTCCTGGAGCAACACAGCAGTGTCAAAAAGCGGTTCGGGAGGAGGTTGCAGGAAACCGGCAGAATAGCGTCCCATTGCCAGGTCAAATGGCGAGCGACCGGCCATGTCCCTGACTTCTTGTGCGGCGCCATTGTCTATCAGGAATTCGATTATGTCATTCCAGCCAATCTTGGCAGCAGCATGTAGGCCAGTTTGGCCGTCGGCATAAACCGAACTGCGTCCATTGGCGCGTTCATAACCTTCGCTACGATCTTCACCAGGAATGTTGATCAGTGGACGTGCGGCAGGATCGCCAGTCACTGCATTGATATCTGCGCCGGCCTCAAGAAGCACACGCAGGGTTTCGATGCTTTCTGACTCAGTTTTGAAGCGGCCTCGAGTAGGGTCTGCAGGCCACTGTATGCCAGAAACAACCAACAAAGGCGTATGACCCGAGGCATTAGGCAGGTCAACCAGAGCACCATGTTCCAGCAACAATTTCACTGACGCCACATCGGCAGAACGGGCAGCACGGGTTAAGGGTGTGGCACCATTAGATAGTGGGTTGTCAGAACCGCGGTCAAAAACAGCATTGCGATACGGTGGGCGCATTTTCAGCTGCATATTGGGATTGGCGCCTTTAGCCAGTAGCGATCGGGCTACATCAAAACCTGTAGTGAGATCAGGTGAAGGTAGGTCAGGCCTGCCTCCGACTGGCATCGTGTTCAGGTCGATTGCGTTGTACAACGGTGCCCGCCCAAAAATATCCCACTGGTTTACATCGGCTCCTGCTTCAATCAGAGCAAGAGCCGTTTCAAAATGCATGTTGATAAGGGCCAGGTTTAGCGGAGAGACTCGATCCGGGTCGACTGCGTTGAGATCAGCACCACCTTGCGCAAGGACACTGATGCAATCGGTACAACCTTCCCGGGCGGCATAATGTAGAGGAGAAAAGCCTCCGTTATTCATATCCTTGGGCCTGGGTTCATTCATCATGGTGAGATCCCAGTTTCTTGCAGTGCTCTTCATATCAATATCAGCCCCTGCTTCGATCAGCAGGGCAAGCATTGCTGGATGTTGCTGGGCTGCTGCCCACATGGTGGCAGTTTGTCCGCCCCAATGTTCCTGAGCATCAAGCTCGGCACCATATTCCAAAAGCAGTTTGGCAGCGTCGATATTGCCCGCGCGAGCAACGACCATGAGTGGAGTTTCACCTTCCAGATTGGTGAGGTTGGCATTCGCACCATGTTCAAGCAGCACTTTGAGGATTTCAGGATTACCTACCATGGCAGCTTCGCCCATGGTACTGGCGCCATAATCATTGCGCTGGTTTACTTCCGCACCTGCTTCAGCGAGAGCGGTTACCAGTTCCAGGTCGTCTTCATAGACCGCATACAGGAGGGCTGATGTGCCGTCAGACTGTTGGGCGTTGACGTTAGTACCTTCACCAATCATATCCAGTGCGTGGCTACGACTACCGGAAGCAACGACATCAGCCAGATTGCCATGGGCTAACAAAAAGCTGCTGCCTAACAGGCACACAGTGGAGAGAAGCAAGGAAAGCTGTTTCATAGTATCTGGTTAATCAATGGTAATAATCAGGTGCAGGATCAAACTTCAGATAATTCGCCGGAAGCATCACCAAAACCATTTTGTTCAACACCCGCTCGATTCAACAAGGTCAGCAACAGGTTGGCATGCGGCGTATCCTGGGGATACATCAAATGCTGACCACCACGGATATTGCCGCCGCCAAGACCGAATACGGCGTTGGGCAGAGGATCCTGGTTATGCTTGTCACTGTTGCTCATGTTTGAGCCAAACAGAATGATGGAGTTGTCCAGCACTGTACCGCCGGCTTCTTCCATGCCATCAAGTTTGTCCAGAAATCTGGTAAAAACCTGTGTGTGGAAGGCCTGCACACGGGCCAGTCTTACTTGTTTGTCAGGATCATCACCATGGTGAGACAGGGGATGGAAGGCTTCTGTTACGCCAAGGTTGGCATAAGTGCGCATGCTGACTTCTTTTTCCATCAGGAATGACGCGACATTGGTCAGGTTGATCTGGTAAGCCACGGCAATCAGGTCAAATAGAATAGTCAGGTGTTCTTCAAAATCACCTGGTATGCCAATAGGCGCTGAGGGAATTTCCACCCCGGAAAGATCCTGGCTTTTCATCATCTGCACACGGCGTTCAATTTCCCTGACCGATTCCAGATAGCTGTCCACCTTGGCAATGTCTGCGGCCCCTAGCGTCTTTTGCAATGTGGCAGCATCACTCAGGATGGAATCCAGTATGCTGCCTGTTTCGTTCACAATCGCATCACGTTCAGCGGCATTATCTCCCTGGCCAAATAATTGGAAAAAGAGTTTGCGGGGATTATTTTCAATAGGTAGTCCCATTTCCGGGTTCTGGAATGCAATAGAACTGCCAAATGAACAGGAAAAACCTGGAGCACACGGGCCGCCGGACGGAGTACCGACTTCTATTGAGGGAAAGGGAGTGCCCTGGCCAATCTGTTGTGCGGCAATCTGGTCAGCAGTCACGCCCTTGGCGGGATCACTTAAATCATTAGGCGCTACACAGCGCAGCCATGTGCCAACAACAATGCCGTGCGGGTCATTGCTTTCGGCTGGTTTATTACGCAGGCCAGAAACAATGGTCATTTTGTTTTTATGATTGGCAGCTGGTGCCAGAATTTCCGGGACTTCAAAATCAGATCCGGTTGCGGTAGGCGTCCAGCGGTCCATGACAGCACCATGGGGAAAATAGACAAAACCTAAACGGGGCTGAATGTTTGCAGCTGTCTGCGCAATCGCAGTAGCCGCTGGCACCATGGCATCCAATAGCGGCAGCCCGACACTGGTGCCAAAACCTCTTAATATAGTACGACGGGAAAGATGCTTTTTGGTGATAAACATTGCTTTAACCTCTGTTTGGTCTTTCTGAAATTAAGATCCAGGCTACCGAATTCAATTAAGGTTGATACTACTGAATTTCAGGTTTTTTTTCATTACAAATCAGGGGCTGCATTCAACAAGTTTACTATCTGTAGCCGACCTGATTGCACGAAAAAATGTAGTTATTCCAGTAGCTTGGGCTAGGAATAGGGTAATTTATTTAAAATAGTAAGTAAAATTCGATTGTAATGTCATGCATCCGGCGTGTAATGGGGGATCAGGCTTTCATGTGACCTGCGAATAAAAGCTTCAGGGTCACCATATTGGTCATTGAATTCGGCCGTGGGTTCATCAGACAACGTATCATCAATGCTGTTGGCAGCACGAAAACCGCCACTAATACGCTGAAAAATAGTGGCATACATGTCGCGCATAGCCTGCAAATCAGATTTATTCATCAGCGGCCCATTGGCCGGTACTATGACAGTATCGTCATCAACCATTTCCAGCAGCACTTCCAGGCCAGTGGCAAGTCCACCAATCCAGCCGCCGGTCCACCAGTCCATTAACGGCCAGCCATCATTGGCTATAACACCACCACCATGGAGCACATTTTCGTCAGGGAAATAGACATACATATCGCCATCGGTATGGGCCTGGCGTAAATAGCCATACTGAACAGTAGTGCCGCCGTGGCCCATCTCACCGTAGTGATAAAAGGTTTCACCAGGCTGCGAGGATGTGGGTAAAGGCTCAAAGGTACTATTTTCCCAGGGCCTTGAGATGGGGGTTGTCAGCCACTGACGGGTATTTTCATGGGCGAAAATTGTCGCGCCACTAGTCCCCAAAAAGTCATTCAGCCCGGTTTGTTCTGGATGCCAGTGTGTGTTGATCAAAAGCGTGATCATCGCCTGTTCATTACCCCAGTTTTCCGACAGCAGGTCGCCGATGGCATCCAGTGTTTGCCGGGAATATTCCTCCAGGCCGCCGTCAATCATCATGACTTCCCCATTTGCCGACTGCTTGACCAGAATATTGGTACCGGTGCCCGAAATAACCGCCATACGATCGCCAATTTCCTGGATTTCGATATCCTGGGCAAGCACAGAGGCTGAGATTAGAATGCTAAGAACTATGCTTGAAATGAATGCGCTAAAAGCACTGAAGGGCTTGAAGTAATAAACCATTATGGGATCACAAAATGCATTGAATTCGGGAAAAAGAGTATAAAGTAGCAGGAGTGAACAATCCAACCACACTGATTATCTTCATACGCCCCATCTATCTTGTCTTGTCAGGAAGGGTGCATTATGCTTCAACGTTGAATAATTAGAATATAACGCCATATGCCGCCTCAAACAGGCTATTAGGCATCACAGATTAATTAAAGGGGACACCAGCCACCATGAATACTGCTACCGATCCACGCCAGGTGCTCGATCAATCGAAAATGACCATCGGTATGATTACCGTTGTTGCCATTACTGTTTTTCTCAATGCCATGGACGGATTTGATGTTCTGGCTATCAGTTTTGCCTCACCAGGTATCGCCGAAGAATGGGGTATTAGCCGAGTACAGCTGGGCTTTGTACTGTCAGCGGAGCTGGTAGGCATGGCCATTGGCTCGGTTTTTCTGGGGGGTGTTGCAGATAAAATCGGCAGACGGCCGACCCTCTTGGGTTGTCTGATTGTTATGGCTTCAGGTATGTTGCTGGCCACCACGTCTACCTCGGCCCTTATACTTTCTGTCTGGCGTGTGCTGACCGGTCTTGGCATAGGTGGCATGCTCTCTTGTACCAATGCCACTGTGGCGGAATTCTCCAACAATAAATGGCGCAGTATGTGTATTTCTCTGATGGTTATCGGCTATCCACTGGGGGGCACCTTTGGCGGCATGTATGCATCGAATCTGCTGGCCACTTATGACTGGCGTTCCGTATTTTATTTCGGAGCCACAATGACAGCCTTATTGTTTCCTGTTGTTTATTTCATGGTCCCTGAATCAGTTCACTGGTTGACTAGAAAGCAGCCGGAGAATGCCCTTGATAAAATCAATGCCTCCCTGACTAAACTCGGTCATTCTGTGATATCAGTGCTTCCTGAAGTGCCTGCGGCTGAACAGAAAAAATCCATTGGAGATATTTTCTCTCCAGCGTTAATTGCCACGACACTATTGGTAACTGCCGCCTATTTCTTCCATATCACCACCTTTTATTTCATTCTCAAGTGGACTCCGAAAATTGTTGCTGACATGGGTTTTGCCGCGTCCAATGCAGGCATGGTTCTCACCTGGGCTAATCTTGGCGGCGCCATGGGTGGTGCAGCATTCGGCATCGCGACTGCACGATTTGGCCTGAAACCCCTGACCATCGGGATTCTGGCTTGCACCATGGTTGGTGTTGCAATATTTGGTCGTACACCAGCTGACCTTGATCGTATGGCGTTGTTGGCAGCCTTTGCTGGATTCTTTGGTAATGCAGGGATATCCGGGCTTTATTCGATTGTGGCTTATTCCTTCCCGACCCATGTGCGTGCGACCGGCACCGGCTTTGTTATTGGTGTAGGCCGCGGTGGAGCAGTTTTATCACCCATTCTCGCCGGGTTCTTACTTGATGGGGGTAGCACACTGCCAACAGTAGGCTTGATTATGGGTTCAGGTTCCATGATTGCGGCTATCTTGCTGATATTCCTGAAACTGAACACTGACAAACCTGCAGATGCACCTCATACAGAAGAAGCGATAGTGCAAGGTGAAGGACTGGAACCTGCAGCGGCCTAATTAATTCTTAATGCTTTTACAAAAAGGCAGACCTTTGGTCTGCCTTTTTGCTTTTTCAAGGAAAGATACTTTAGGAGTAAAATCTTAGTCTTTTAAAATACACTGGTTCTTAAAAAGTATAATCCAACATTATTTAGCTAGTTATCAAATCACTGTTTGCTATGACACTTTGTTCCAGGTACCGCATTAATTTTTCAACAGCAGTATTCTTGATATGAATTCAGTAATTAAAATAGAAAACCTGTCAAAAACTTATGCAGGCGGTTTTCAGGCGCTAAAAAATATCGATTTGGAAATCAGGGAAGGCGAAATTATTGCTCTTCTCGGGCCAAATGGCGCCGGTAAAACCACGCTGATCAGTGTGGTCTGTGGGATAGTTAATCCAACAGAAGGGCAAGTTAGTGTAAACGGTTACGATATCGTGAAGGATTACCGGCAGGCTCGTGCCAGCATTGGCCTGGTGCCTCAGGAGCTAACCACTGATTCTTTTGAAACCGTATGGAATACTCTGGCTTTTTCCCGCGGCTTGTTTGGCAAGCCCTCTGATCCGGCGCACCTGGAGAAAACCCTGAAGTCTCTTTCCCTTTGGGATAAAAAAGATAACCGCATAATGACTTTATCCGGGGGGATGAAACGTCGAGTCATGATTGGTAAGGCCTTGTCCCATGAGCCAGAAATACTGTTTCTAGACGAACCAACTGCTGGTGTAGATGTGGAACTGCGAAAAGACATGTGGCAGGTAGTTAGGGCGCTTAGAGAGTCAGGTGTCACAGTTATTTTAACAACCCACTATATCGATGAAGCTGAAGAAATGGCGGACCGAATAGGTATTATCAATCAGGGTGGAATTCTATTGGTTGAGGAAAAAACGGCTCTTATGCAAAAGCTGGGAGAAAAGCGGCTTATCCTGCATTTGAACCAGGCCGTTACTGCTTTACCATCGGGACTGGATGCCTACAATCTTGAGCTTAAAAATGCAGGGTTGGATCTTGTCTATACTTACGATACTCAGCAGGAAAACAGTGATATTACCGCTTTGTTGGATGCTGTTGAAAATGCTGGTCTGGGGTTTAAGGATCTGGAAACTCAGCAGAATTCTCTGGAAGAAATTTTTGTTAACTTGGTGAAGAAATGAATATCTATGCGATCAGGGCAATCTACAGATTTGAAATGGTGCGTACCTGGCGCACAATCGCACAAAGTATAATTTCGCCGGTCGTATCTACTTCTTTGTATTTCGTTGTCTTTGGCAGTGCTATTGGTTCGCGCATGAGCGACATTGATGGTGTCAGCTATGCGGCCTTCCTGGTACCCGGTCTGACCATGATGATGCTGCTGACCCAAAGCATTTCCAATGCCTCCTTTGGGATCTATTTTCCCCGTTTTACCGGCACGATTTATGAAGTCCTGTCGGCGCCGGTTTCCCCGGCTGAAGTAGTCATGGGTTATGTGGGTGCGGCTGCCAGCAAGGCCATCATGGTAGGGACGATAATTCTGCTTACTGCAGCAATGTTTGTTGACTTTCAGATTCTGCATCCATTGATAATGCTGTTGTTTTTGATGCTGACAGCTGCGACCTTCAGTATGTTTGGTTTCATTATCGGTATCTGGGCAGATAATTTTGAAAAGTTGCAAATCATTCCCCTGCTGATTGTCATGCCTCTTACTTTTTTAGGTGGGAGTTTTTATTCCATCAACATGCTTCCGGATTTCTGGCAAAAAGTCTCTCTGTTCAATCCGGTGGTCTACCTTGTTAGTGGTTTTCGATGGAGCTTTTATGAGATATCTGACGTTAATGTAACGGTAAGTATTTCTATGACATTGCTATTTCTTTGTGGCTGCATTGGCGTTCTGCACTGGATATTCAAAACCGGTTACCGACTGAAAAACTAAAGAACTAATAAAACAAGTAAAGAAGTCTGTCTGACTCGCATCACTGTCAGATATGCATTACCCTTTGCAACCCGGCACAAAATAATTTGGAGGACCTGAACATGTCATTACGCATCAATAATGAAACGCCCAATTTCACGGCAGACACTACCCACGGTGAAATCAACTTCCATGAATGGATTGGAGACCAGTGGACCGTATTGTTTTCTCATCCCAAAGATTTCACCCCTGTATGTACTACAGAGCTTGGTTATATGGCTGGTCTGGAAGATGAGTTTGCCCAACGCAATTGTAAAATTATTGGTTTGAGTATTGATCCAGTAGACAGTCATCTGGAATGGGAAAAGGATATTGAAGAAACCCAGGGACATAAGGTTAATTATCCTATGATAGGAGACACCGATCTGGCAGTGGCAAAACTGTATAACATGCTGCCTGCAGATGAATCCGGTTCTTCGGAGGGCAGAACTGCAGCGACTAATGCCACAGTGCGCTCTGTATTCGTGATAGGCCCGGACAAGAAAATAAAACTGATGCTGACCTATCCAATGACGACTGGCAGAAATTTTGATGAAATTCTGCGCGTACTGGATTCCATGCAACTCACTGCAGCCCACAAGGTGGCAACACCCGTAAACTGGAAAAAGGGAGAGGACGTGATTATTGTCCCTGCGGTTTCTGACGAGGAAGCTGGTGAAAAATATCCAGACGGTTGGAAGACTGTAAAACCTTACTTACGTCTTGTGAAACAGCCAAAATAAAACAAAGTGACCGGGAAATGCAGTCAGGTACAAGGCTATAAGCCTGCTGTAGCGTGGGATAGTGTAATTTCTTCTTGTTTGCACTATTGTCAGTAAAAATAAGCAAATAGTATTGCGGCATAATATTTTACTCATCTGGTGAAAGTATGAAATTGAAATTGAAATTGAAATTAAATGTGTTGCTGTCTCTGGCAGTTAGTCTCTTTATGAATCCGGCAATTCAGGCTCAGCCAACTGCCCAGATGGATTTTGAGAGTGTTGGACGTGGCTGGCCATTAGCTGCTGATGCCAATGAGTTCACCATGACCGGTGCCACTATTCGCGGCGGCGGTCCCTTTGATGCGCCAGGCTCTGTGTCCAGATTTATAGGCAGTGCCCCAGCAAGTGAAAGCCCTGAAGGAGTCGAACCGCTGGAAAGGGATTTGTTCACTTCAGATGATTTTTACGTCGACCGTGACTTGTGGATGGATCCACGCTACTACCGCTGCAACAGTTCTGCCGCCATTGAAGATTTATGGGGTGCCAATGCAAGGGGTTCAGGTATTCTGGGTGATAACCCGCCCGCCACGGCGCCCTGGGGTAATTGTGAAACGGATTATCCCCGGGAAGCCATCGTTAGTCCCTATGCCTTTGGCACAGCCCAGGCCCATTACGAAGCCCTGATGGAAGAAACCAAAAGCCGAGGTGGCCCCACAGAGCACACTTACGCCACCGTGCCTGGTGAATGGAGTGGTATATATCAGCACCCGGCCAGAACGCCAAATAACCAGTACTGGTACCGCATGCGTTATAACCAGATACCCACGATCCTGTCCCTGCTGACAGAGGAGTATCAGACTTATTTTGTGCAGGAATCCTTCCATCACGGCAACACTAATGCACCGCAGTGGCAATCCCAGTATTGCTGGCCCGAAGGTTTTACGCGTCGTTTTCATGAATTTGCTGTCTGGGAACACTACCTGATGGTGACGCCGAACATGGTGCAGATACTCGCGGGAGTGGCGAGGAATTTCATCACCAATATCCACGTGGGTCGTGAGTTTAACGTGGACGGTCTTGTTCCTAGACTGGGTGAAGATGTGCCGCGCTGGTATGGCGAAAGCATTGGGTTCTGGGATGGAGATACATTGATTACGTGGACATCAAATATTCAGTCCTGGAAAAACCATTCTGCACCAGAACATTCCAATCTGATGCAGACCGTTGAAATCTATACGCCTAATCATGATGAGGAGGGAAATTTCGTTGGCCTCAACCATGAAGCAATTTTTTACGACCCGGATGTCTGGGTTGAACCGGTGCGTATTGTGCGCAATTACATCAAGCAAAATGATTTTGATGATCCCGATGCGACACCTTATGCTTTTGTAGAATGTATACAGACCATTTTTCCGATTGAGGGTCAGGCTACACCTGTTTCCCACGGAGAAGTGATAGAATACGAAATTCCTGACATGTATGGTCGACCCTGGGCACAGTTCTGGGAAACCTATTTTGAGCAGGATATGGAAAAACCCGAGGAAGAAGATATATTCAGCTTCGAGTAAGTATAGGTCGGTAATACTTTAAAAACGATTAAGTATCGAAGTAAAAGGAGAGTAAATTATAATGATATTTATCAATAAGTTACCTAAATATTTTATGGCCTTGCTGATGATGGCAGGCTTGTTTGGCACCCCCGTCCAGGCACACCATTCCTTTGCCATGTATGACATGCGCAATGTCAGGGTTTTTACCGGGGTTGTTACTCGCGTCGATCCAGCCGCTAATCATCTAGGCATTTTCTTTGCGCCGATGAACGCAGAACGAAAAAATGTAATGCGAGATGAAGATGGGGAACCCATTGTATGGTCTGTAGAAATGCAGGGCTCGGCAGCAATGGCACGTCAGGGAGTGTCAGTAAATTCTTTTCCTGCCGGCACAGTGTTTAGTGTTGGCATGCACCCGCTGCGCAATGGAGACAATGCCGGTTCCAGACAAGGTGGCTTGTTTCAATGCCCCGAAAGAACTCCGCCAGCACCAGGTATGCATTGTGATTCCGTGGAAGGCTCTATACAGATCGGCGACGAGCCACTTCCTGTACCGACCGTGGATTAAATTCGCTTAACAAAATGTAAAAAAACCCGCTTCAAGCGGGCTTTTTTGTGCCAATAGATTCTTGATAATTAGCTAAACAGAGTAGCTGCAGTTTGAGTACTTAATCTTGATGGCTTTAATTTGAAAATCCATAAAGTCGATGTGGATTATCTACAAGTAATTTCTGTTGTGACTCTGCGTCAGGCGCCATCAAGGGAATCAAATCCACTAAATCACCGTCGTTGGGCATGTGGAGTTTAATATTAGGATGTGGCCAATCCGTGCCCCACAACACACGATCAGGTGCTACTTCTATCATTGCCTTCGCAAAGGGCATAGCATCAGTAAACGGCGGGCCCTCTGAAGAAATCCGCTCAGCACCGCAGACTTTGACCCAGCAGTTATCCCGTTTCCCAAATTCCAGCAGTATCTTGAAAGGCTCCTGATCCAGACCATCTTTGGTGGGGACACGTCCCATATGGTCGATAATGTAGGGAATGGGTAAGTTATCGAGCAAATCCTGAAAATCTACTAGATCAATGGCATCAAAATGCAATACGACATGCCAGCCAAATCCTTGTATCTTCTTGATAATACTATGAAAATCATCCATATTTGGGACGCCACCAAGATGCCTGACAAAATTAAAACGACAACCGCGACAGCCACCAGCATTGAGTTTTTCAATGTCTGATTCTGTGAAATCATTATTGATATTGGCAACACCCCGGTACGCGCCACCGCTTTGGGCGATGGCATCCAGAATAGGGTCGTTATTGGTGCCATGGCAGCTGGCATTAACCAGGACAGCACGAGTAAGCCCCAACGTGTTTTGCAATTTCTTGAAATCATCCAGCCCTGCATCAGGGGGTGTATACGTGCGTGTAGGTGAGTAAGGGTATTTGTCCCCGGGCCCGAAAATATGGCAGTGAGCGTCTGTTGCGTTAGGGGGTAATTTGAATTCTGGCGTCTTCGTATCAGGGTCGGGCGCCATGCAAGTTTTAGTCATTAATCAATTTTCCTGTGAATGCTACTTAATTTCAAAGCGGGCTAATTTAGCATAAAACCTCTGCAACAGACTAAAAAATCAGGGCATGTATCGCTGCTTTGGCATAGGGAATGTTTATTTTTTCCCCGGTTTATTCCCGAAAACGACTTGTTATGTTAATTTATTTTGAAATCAAGTAGGCTTTCGTTCTTTCCGTAAAATGGCATCACCCAAGGCATAATCACATGACACGAACACTGACATCACTTGCTGCCACACTTTCCTTATTGCTTGTATTTTCCCAAACATCACAGGCACAAGAATGTGACAGAGCTTGTCTCGAAAATTTTGTGGATCAATATTTAGATGCCCTGGTAGATAATAATCCAGATGCCTTGTCGTTAACGGATGAAATTCGATTCACTGAAAATGGTCAACGTTTGTCGCTGCGCGACGGGCTTTGGCAAACCATGAAAGGCAAAGGCGAATACCGTATTTTTGTCACTGATGTGCCGGCACAACAGGTCGCTTTTCTTGGCAATATCTATGAAGACCATCGTGATCCCTTGCAAGGAACTCCGGCCCTGATTTCACTCAGACTTAGAGTTGAAGACAACGCCATCAGCGAAATAGAGCAATTTGTCGTTCGCAGTGCGGGGGCTGCAGAAAGAATCAGTGCGATGACGCCACGGACAGCCTTCACCACACCTCTGGCTGATGATCAGCGCATGTCCAGGCAGGAATTGTTGGAAATAGCCAATATGTATTTCGTGGGGATGCAGAAAAATGATGGCCTGATGGACTATCCGTTCGCTGATGATTGCGATCGGCTTGAAAATGGTAATCAATCCACCAATGCGCCAACGCCTGCTGGAGAGATTCGTCCTGATCCCTCTGATGCGTCAGGATATTCGTCACAATGGAGCTGTATGGAACAGTTTGAGTCAGGACTGATTTTCTTCGTCAACAGGATCAGGGATCGCCGCTATGTTGCTGTAGATGAAGAGAGAGGGTTGGTGTTCTCATTTGTGTTTTTCGATCATTCCGGTGGTGAATTCAGAAATGGCGTAACACCAGATGGCCGGAGAGTGGTTGCAGGCCCGGTCCAGCCCTGGACATGGGGAATAGCTGAGTTGTTTAAAGTCTATGACGGTCAACTCCATGAAATTGAAGCTATTCTTGAGCGAGTGCCTTATGGAATGAATTCGGGTTGGTCGACCTGGGAGCAGGGCATGTCTGATGAATTGCAGGATGTGACTTTCACAGACGAATGAAACAGAGACAAGAGACAAGGCTGTTCCTGGAAAGGTAATGGTCATGAGTTGCTTTTTTCACTTCTGATTTGAATTTTATTCTTGACAGTTAAAAATTTGAAATCATTCTGTTCTTGCCTCTTGCCTCTTGCCTCTTGCCTCCCTTTTCCTTCCTCCTGTCCACCGCATGCCCTACAATGCCTGCTGTTAAAAAATGTAGCTTAGGACAGACAGTTTTTCTATGTTTCTGACTTTAAAAACCATTCACATGTGTTGTGCACTGATAAGCTTTACGGGCTTTTTGTTTCGTGCCTACCTGATGGTGATTGATTCAAAGTTGCTGAACCACAAATACATACTCGTCACACCTCACCTGATAGACACACTATTTCTGCTCAGTGGATTCAGTATGGCCTTTGTATTAAACATGGGTTTATTTGCGCAGGGGTGGCTGAGCATGAAGATATTGTTGCTGATGTTTTATCTTCTGTTTGTAGGTATTGCCCTGAACCGGGGTAAAACCAAATCTGTTCGCGTAGTGTCATTTTTTCTTGCAGTGATGACCTTCCTGTTTATTGTTGGGATAGCAGTGAATAAAACCGGGATTAGCTGGTTTGCGATGATTTAAAAAGAAAGAGACAAGAGGCAAGAGACAGGAGACAGGGCTGTTCCTGGAAAAGTAATGGTCATGAGTTGCTTTTTTTACTTCAGGTTTGAATTTTATTCTTGACACTTAAGAGCAAGAAATCATCCTGTCTCTTGTCTCTTGTCTCTTGCCTCTTACTTGTATCGCAGTCCGTGTTTAAAAACCATCACCGGTTCCCGCAACGTGCTGAAATGTCTCAGAGGTGAACCTTTCACAGTAATCACATCCGCTAGCATGCCGGGTGAAATGGTGCCCACTTTGTCAGCTACACCCAGGTAAGCTGCAGAGTCCGCTGTTGCCCATTTGATGGCGGTGAGTGGATCCATACCCATTTCAAATACCCAGGTTTCAAGTTCACGCCAGGTTGCTTCACTGGCCGGGTGGCCAAACGACCCTTCGTCGCTGCCAAAAGTAAAAATGACACCAAGTTCACTCAGGCTTTGCAGTTTTCTTTTGATGGTATCCGATGCAGTCGGTGGCTGCACATTGAAGGTGGCATTACTGATTGCCTGGCGAATATCGATTTCGATTTCTGGAGGCAGCCCGACAAAATTTTTCGGGTCATCCAGAAATTCGGGGTCAGCGGCCAGCTCATCGGTATTCAAGATCATGCCAATGGTGGGATTCCAGTAGAGTGGGGTGCCGCCATCGATGCGCGCCTGTACCATATCAAGGAGATCCTGGGGGTACGTGGGCGAACCAACACCAATGTGTTGTATCTCGTCCACGCCGGCACGCAGTGCAACCCGGATTTCTTCATCTTCACGGCCGTGAGCTGTCACCCGAACACCGGCTGCATGGGCAGTCTCAACGATTGCATTCATGGATTCCTGTGAGGCAGGGGCCGCACCAAGTATTTTCACAAAATCCATACCCGCATCAATCAGATCCTGAGTTGCATCTATTGCCGCTTGTACATCCCGAACTGGCAGAATGTGAGACCTGGTTTGTGGAGCATCTGTTGGCATAAGGGCGGAACCGGCGGCGTAGATAGTTGGCCCATCGATTTCGTCATTATTAATCCTGTTCCTGACGCTGACGATGTCGTTGGTGTTGACAGCAAGGTCCCTGACACTGGTCACACCGGCCATTAAAAATTGCCTGGCGGAAGCAGGTATCGTCACTGAGGCAAACTGATCGGTGTAGGTGGAAAACCAGTGTCCGAAATCGGGATGACCGTTATACAAAAGATGCACGTGGGGGTCCCACAATCCAGGCATCACTGTCATGCCTTCAGTGGATACTATCTGATAGTCATCGGGTACAGACAATCTGCCGATTGTGCCGACCGCTTCAATCGTGTCGTTGCGTATTAGAACAATGCTGTTGTTTATTGGCTCGGCGCCAGTGCCATCAATAAGTAAACCACCAACGAGAGCTACCTGGTTTTGTTGGGCAATGCAGAGGCAAGAGAAAAGAGAAAGGAGGAATGGGAGGAAAACCTTCGCTGCAAGTAGTTGAATCTTGTTCAGAGCTATTCCAGTCATAATTTAATTATTTTCTACTACCCTGTGATAGATGCGAACAATTTCCAGGGGTATGTCAAAAGAGCGAGGCTGGATATACATCTCCACGCGTAAGTGGGTGCCTTCATCGATCAGAGTATAGATTTCGTTGGCAAAGCCTCCATCACGCGGCCTGGCTTCTACCAAAAGGGAATTGCCTTCCCAGTGGGCAAAAGAGAAATCCTCAACATTATCCAACCCGGTTAAACTCACAGACTGGCTGCGACCGTCAGTAAACACTGGGCGCCGGTAATTATCATCATAGGTAAACAGGTATTCTTGCTCACCCAGCTTAATTAACAAACCCTTGTCGTAGGAGATCCTGTCATACAATTCCTGTTCCTTGGGGCCTCCACGGAAACGGTCTTCTTCGCAACGGAGCCAGCAACGGCTAACCTTCTCACCCATGGCGCGCAAAGCCTTTGCAACCTGTGAATCAGTGTTGTCACTCAGATCGGTATTAATAACCCAGTTTCCGGCAATAGCTTGCCTGTCCTGAGCCATGCTGCACATGGAGAGCAGAAGCAGGGCAAAGGCTAAAGGCAGGGAAAATCTGATTGTCAGGTGTGTTCTCATAAGGCTTTGGTTTCCAGGATCAAAAAGTGTAGTCGCAATGCCGTTAAAATGCCACAGAGACTACCTGCACTACTTTCTGTCCTTTATACTCAGTGGGCAAAAGTTGAAAATGCTCGACGTAATTTACTAATAAAAAAACGGACAATATTCATGATGCGATTCATTCCTACTACATTTTACCTGACAGCGCTGACGTTACTGGTCGCATGCAGTGATCAGTCTGCCATGCCCGAAGCTGGGAGCGAGTTGGTGGCAGACAAGGCCATCGAACTAAGCGAATTGCAGGCACGGCTGAATGCTCTTCAGGCAAGAGCAGGGCGGATCAAGGACAGCAATGACATCAAACGCCTGCAAAGGGCCTACGGTTATTACCTGGATGAAGCGCTGTGGGATGAATTGGTCGATCTGTTTACTGAAGATGCCACTGTCGAATATGCCCGTGATGGCCTTTACCGTGGCAAAAACCGAATCCGTGATTATCTTTATGTTCTGGGTGGCGGGCAGCAGGGCCTGAATGAAGGCCAGTTGAACGAACATTACCAACTGATGCCGGTGATTACCCTTGCAGAGGATGGACTCAGTGCAAAAGGGCGCTGGCGCGCCATCATATTGAATGGTGATTTTGGCGAAGTAGCCATGTGGGGAGAAGGCCCCTACGAAAATGAATACGTGAAACAAGAGGGTGTATGGAAAATCAGCAAAGTACGTTGGTATCAAACTATCCTGGTGCCCTATGAAGGCGGCTGGGGGTTAAATGAGGATGTTAACAAGGGTATTTATGTGTCGTCGGAATTTCCACCCGATGTATCCCAGACCGATGATTTTGGTTCCTGGCCGGAAACTTTCCTGCCGCCATTTCATTTTGACAATCCGGTAGGACGTTACGAGTCACCAACCTCTGGCACAGAGGGAGAAGGGCTATGAAAAAATATTCATTAATTATTTCCTGTTTTCTGCTTTTGGATGTAAGCCAGGCTATCGCCCAGACTGAGGCAGAGTTAGAACTGATCAGAATAGCTGGAGAGATTGCGGGACTTGAGTTGGAAATCCAGTTGCTAGAAGATGAGAATGATGTTGAAAACCTACAACGGATTTTCGGTTTTTACACTGACAAGCATCAATGGGCCCAGGCAGCAGACCTATTTGCTAGTGACGCCACCATAGAGTTAGGCGGTTCCGGTGTTTATGTAGGTAAAGAAAACATACAGGATTATTTACAAAGCCTTGGTGAGGCAGGGCCTCAGGAAGGCATCCTTGATGACCATATGCAGTTACAACCGGTGATACATGTCTACAGAAACGGTACCGCCAAAGGGCGCTGGCATCAATTTTCGCAAGAAGCGGAATTCGGTGTCAGTCATCACTGGGGTGCTGGTACTTATGAAAATGAATATGTGAAGCAAGACGGTGTGTGGAAAATCGGCAAACTGCATTTGTATTCAACCATGCGCACACCTGTTGACGATGGCTGGCATGTCACGGCACTGCCGCGTACTCAGCCCAGTGAGGAATTGCCCCCGGACCTGCCATCCAACGTGGAATATGAAAACTACCCAGCTGTTTATGTGGTGCCTTTTCATTATGATAATCCGGTTACAGGAAATGATGAGGGTGGGCCGGAAGCTTCAGCTGTTGGAACAGTCGATATATCTACTACATTGGGGATAGTCTCGATAGCCTCTTTAGGCATTCGCCAGAGTGACAACGGTGAGGCAAATCTTGCTGCGATTGAAGAGCTTGAGCACCGGTTAGGGCTCCTGGAAGATGCAGATGAGGTTGAAAGACTGCAAACCATATACGGCTATTATCTTGCCCGTAATCAATGGGACGAACTTACAGGTATCTTTGCTCCCGACGGCACGATTGAAATTGCCATGCGTGGTGTGTACCGCGGCGCAGAAAGCATTCGGCGCAACCTGGACCTTTACGGGGTTCAGGATGAACTGCCTGGGCAGCTGCATAACCATATGCAATATCAGCCGGTTATCCATATTGCTGAAGATGGTCAGACGGCCAATTTGCGTTCACGAGCTTTCAGTATGATGGGAACTTTCGGTAATCAGGGACGTTTTATGGGGGGTACTTACGAGAATATTTACGTAAAACGCGATGGCGTATGGATGTTATACAAGGATCAACAGATCAATACCTATTTTGCCGGAACCGATGACGGGTGGATAAACCTGTCGCGCTCAGCCCCGCCGGGAATAACTGAAGCCAATCCGCCGGATGAACCGCCGACAATGAATTTTGAAATGTATCCGAAAGCTTTTTTGCCGCCGTATCATTATGAAAATCCGGTGACCGGCAGTACGGACGTAGTTGAATAGATACAGGAGACAAGAGACAAGATACAAGAAGCTCGATAGAAATTTGGTTCAAACGTTGCTGGAACCGAATCTTTCCACACCATTTATCGCAAATACAAAAAGCCTGATAAATCTATATTCCTGATTTAATGTCTAAATAGTTCTTCTTGTCTCTTGTATCTTGCCTCTTGTATCTGCCGTTAAAAACGCTTCGCGTTTTTTCGGCTAATCGGCCGGTTCGATTCTAAGGATGGCCCCGTCCCGCTGCTCCGTCGCCAGATAAACAAACTCATCCGGCCCCATTTCCACATCACGCACTCGCTGACGCAAATCGAAAATAAAACTTTCCCTGCGGACTTCCTGATAATCCCTGTTAATCATGACGCGCTCCAGATGGCCTGTACCAGGCACTTCACCCGTGCGCAGGGCGCCGACAAGAATATCCCCCTTCCAGGCAGACAGTGTATCGCCGGTATAGAACAACATGCCGGAAACAGCGATTGCCGGCATCCAGTAAACCAGTGGCGGTTCAAAAATTTCATGGGTAGGCCGGTCATTGGTTTGCCATGGGCCTGGATAAGTGCGGCCGAGGCTGACAATAGGCCAACCGTAATTGACCCCTGGTTTGATCAGATTGATTTCATCACCACCGTTGGGACCGTTTTCATTCTGGAAGACCGCGCCGGATTCCGGATGGATGGCAAGACCTAGCGCACCACGGTGACCATAGGAAAAGACTTCACCCCTGGCGCCTGGATTATTTACGAAGGGGTTGTCCACCGGGACACTGCCATCATCATTAAGACGTAATACTTTTCCGCCCACAGAGCTCAAAGATTGCGGATCCCCACCATTGGTAGTGACATACAGTTTGCCATCATGGCCAAAAGCAATCCTGCCAGCGCCGGCTATCCCGGCTGGGGGATCAAAAATATCGGAAAAATTTTCCAGTGAGTTTCCATTCCAGCGCGCACGACCAATAGCAATACTGTTCCTGCCTTCAGGTTTAGGTTTGGTGTAACTGAGGTATAAAAGCTGGTTGGTGGCAAAATCCGGATGCTTGATGAGATCGATATACCCGTGGGAAGTGCCACCTTGTCCAGATTCTCCTGAAAATACTGAAGGCGGCCCGCCCATTATCGGCTCAAGTTGCAAGCGGCCATCTTCAATCAGGTAAATTTCGCCCCGGCGGGTAACCACCAGC
Source organism: Gammaproteobacteria bacterium (assembly GCA_029245395.1). Lineage (GTDB taxonomy): Bacteria > Pseudomonadota > Gammaproteobacteria > Pseudomonadales > Pseudohongiellaceae > Eutrophocola. The sequence goes on along the minus strand of JAQWPL010000019.1, from coordinate 9,197 downwards.
ATTTTCTCGTCCGGTAAAAATTCAATGGCCATGGGATATTCAAGTTTTGCTACCACTGAAACCCGGATATCCATGCCTTCGGCGGTCGGGTACACCCAGGGGCCTTCACCCAACGGGATTCCTTCAAGTCCTGTGGGTGCGGCAGGAAAAGGGCCGCTGAAAGGGATGTCACGCTGTGCCAGAGCAGAGGAAAGCGGCAAGAGACAAGAGACAAGGAATGTTATAAAGCGGAATGTAGTGAGTATCATATGATAAATGATCCTGTTGGTTTACTTGCGAGGCAGTGTTTATATCAATTATGCGGTGATTTGTTAATCGTCGCGTCAAAGAAAGTGTTTGCTGAGAAAGTCGATTATCTTTTTGTTATAGGCTTTAGCCAGGTTGAGCGCTTCTTCTTCGCTGATATCGCCTCGCTTTGCCATGCTTTTTGCCACCAACTCCGGTTTCCGAAACAGACCGACAATAATCGGGTCTTCAAGGTGGTTATAGTACTTGTCTATGGTGAGCACGGTTCTGGGATCTTTCCATCCCCATAAAGGACAGGTGTCCTTTCTTTTTATCAGTTCACCAGTCTCGGCTTCCTGCAATGGCCTGTCAACATCATTCCAGATATCGCCGCCGAGGAGTTCGACGTTTTTTTTCAGAAAATCCATATCCTCAAAATGACCTTCCGGATTATCCGGCAGGCCAGACAGCAGGTCGTCACCCATATGAACGCCAGCTTTATGCAGTGCCTTTGCCACCAGGCTTGAGGCGCTGCGATGGCAGCCAAGAATTACAAAGGTTTTATTCATGCAAACTCCACGGTCATACTGATTTGGTCCAGTGCCAGAATTGCAAAGGGTTGCGGTCCTGGTCAACAGCGCGAAAATAATAACTACCATTTCTGATTCTGCGCCACATAGCACGATTGAAAGTAAAAGAGGATTGCTCAACGGTAGCTCTGGCAAAAACAATGAAATCGTTTTGTGCCCCGATATCGACATACCGTGTATTACTGGAAAGCAGCAACGCAGGGGCGGCATCCAGATTCCCAAGTTCAGTAAATTCATTGGCTTGATTTGACGGTGGCAGGGAGGGTGCTCCGTCGGGATAATATTTGTCGAGAAATATTTTTTCGCTGACGCGCATCAATTCAGTCTTGCTTTCTGGAGGTTCCGCAGACTGATTCCAATAATGTACAGCCGTTGCCTGTGCAACACAGATTGGCATGACACCCTTGCGCATGAGGCGGGCACACAGGTCGGTATCTTCGTAATAGAGAAAGAAATCCTCGTCAAAAATAGGCATTTTGTTTTGTTGGAACCAATGGTTGTCAGCCAGCAGGCATGCGCCTGAGAGTACGGGTTCAGTAAAAGGGGCTTGTTCTTTCCAGAATGCTTCATGGCGCGTTATTCCCAAAGCGCTCAAATTGATGTCATCAGATAAATTCTTATTGGAAACATGCTTATCCGAAAGCAGCCTGAGCGGATGCCCCAATGCGGGAGGCAATTGTAAGGTGCGGGCATCGTCCCAATAAAAGCGCGGGCCGCATAAAGGAGCATGCAATTGGACTGAGGCATCAAGGAGATGTTTTATGCAGCTTCTTTTCAGGCGAACATCCGGATTCAAAATCAACAACCACCGGGTGTCCGTATGAGCTGCCGCCAGGTTGACGGCTTTACCGTAGCCGATATTTTTCAGAGGGGTAATTACTTCAGCGGTTTTATGCAGGCGGTCACCGCTGCTGATGTCATTGCTGTTATCCACAACAATGATTTTTTTAACCAGTTCTACAAGTTTGCCAGCAAGTTCAGACGTATCTTTCAGACTGCCGTAATTGATAATTACTGCAGTGATATCTTGCTGTGGTGTTGGATCCATTTGCGTGCTGATCAGAACTTATCCAGGTCATCTGCCATGACAACCTCGCCATCATAACTGCGTTTAACTTCTGCTACGATTTCATCACTGGTGGCATTGAAGAACAGAATATGAGTAAGCACGACAAGACCAGGGCGAGCAATATTGGCAATCTGGGCGATCTGACTGGCACTGGTGTGGGAGCTGCCATGGTATTGCTGCCAAAATTCTGATTGTTCACTGAGGCGGTCACCGCTGAATACTTCATGGATTAACAAATCAACTCCGGCGGCTTTTTCTGCCAGCAACTCGCTATAGGCAGTATCACCGGAAATGACTATGGTTTTATCAGCAGTGGTAATTTTGTAACCAAAAGCAGGCCTGATTTCACCATGGGGTACTGTAAAAGCTTCCACTGTGATGTCGTTGTTGCTGAACACAATGCCCTCTTCAATTTCAGTGGCATTGACCAGATAGCCATGTCGGTCGGTTACCAACTGTTCCGGTGTGCCGGCTGCCCTGATATCAGCTTCAATTTCGATCATAGAAGCCATGTGTTGGGTATATTCAGCCAGTCCTTTGGGACCGTAAACTGAAAGTCGCTCCGGTCGCCCCCACCAACGGTGCATGGCAAGCTCGCTTACATCATGAATATGATCACTGTGCAGGTGGGTCAAAAACAGATGTTTAATGTCCTGGGGAAATAACTCAGGCAAATTATATTGCTGCGCTGCTTGTACCGTCCTGTTCACCATGCCACCACCGGCATCAAACACATAGGCTTCGCCATTGGTAATAATAGCCACGCTTGGACCACTACGGTTGGGATCAGGTACGGGGGTTCCCGTGCCAAGCATTACTACCTGGGTCTGGCTTTGTTCAGCCGCGAAGCTGCTGAATGTGGCTGACAGTAAAAGAAAAGCAGTAGCAACAAGGCGGTAAATTAGTTTCATCATTATGGCGGTTTTACCCAGGTAAGGAGCGAAATGAAGCATAAATAACATCTGCTACAATAACAAGATTCTGGAAGCAGGTGGTAACGCAGCTAGTAATGAACCCGTCTTTAAAGCCCATCGTCGACGATTTTATAGAAGAACATCAATTGCCTGAGGAGTACTTCAGCACTGTGGAGCAGTGGTTTGCACCCTTGGCAGAAGAAATCCTGCAGGACATTTCTATTCACAATGGTACTTACGTTATAGGCATTAGCGGCTGTCAGGGCAGTGGTAAATCGACGTTGGCGGCATTACTGTTACTCTTATTGAACCAGATGCTGGGATTGCGGTGCATCAACCTTTCTATCGATGACTTTTATCTCACTCACGCTGAAAGGCAATCTCTTGCCAACAGTGTGCATCCTTTTCTGGCTACCCGGGGCGTTCCTGGTACTCATGATATGGATCTGGCCATTAACACCATTGATGCGCTGAAAATCCACGGGGAAGTCGCCGTGCCCCGTTTTGATAAAGCGGTTGATGATCGAGAACCGCAAGCTCAATGGCCAGTTGTCCAGGCACCCATGGATGTGATCGTGCTGGAAGGCTGGTGCCTGGCCATCGATGCCCAGTCCGAGGAGTCGTTGGTTCAAGCGGTAAATGAATTGGAAGCGAATGAAGATCCTGACAGCACCTGGCGCCGTTACGTGAATACGGCCATGCAGGACCGTTATCAGACATTTAATAACCTGATGGATTATCTGGTGATGCTCAAAGCGCCTGATTTTGAAAAAGTGTATCAATGGCGACAGAATCAGGAAGACAAGTTGGCAGAAAAATATCAGCAGGATGGATCAACAGATTCACATCGGATCATGACACCCGAGGAGTTAAAACGCTTTATCCAGCATTATGAACGCGTCACACGTCACGGCCTGGACACGTTGCCTGATAAAGCCGATGTGGTTTTTCAACTCACTGACAGGCAAACTATCGATAAACGGCTATAAATTACAGACGGAAAACACCATGCAGGAACTGATTCAACAATTACAGGAACTCCCCGATAACGACGTATTACTCGGAGACAGCATTTCGGAAAAATATCATCATGACTGGTCAGCGGACGCACCGGGCATACCCGGGGCGGTAGTGCGCCCATCTAGTACACAAGCACTGTCTGAAACGCTCAAGCTTTGTCATGCATCAGACCAACAAGTCGCAGTGCAGGGCGGTCTTACCGGGCTAACGGGTGGCGGTATACCAAAAGCTGGAGAAATAGCCATTAATTTGGAAAGGCTGAACGGTATTGAAGAACTGGATGTTGATGCCATGACTATGACAGTCAAGGCTGGGACTCCTTTGCAGACTATTCAGGAAGCGGCCGATGATGCCGGTTTTATTTTCCCCCTGGATTTGGGTGCAAGGGGCACCTGCAATATCGGCGGCAATATCTCCACCAATGCGGGTGGCAATCAGGTGCTGCGTTTTGGCATGACACGGGCGCTGGTGCTTGGGCTGGAAGCTGTGATGGCTGACGGTACTGTAATCACATCCATGAACAAGATGCTAAAAAATAATGCAGGCTACGATCTCAAGCATTTATTTATCGGTACGGAAGGCACACTGGGGATCGTGTCCCGGGCAGTGCTGCGTTTGTTTCCAAAATCAGCCAGCCGTTGCACGGCACTGTTGGCACTGAATAACTTTAAAGATGTGGTTACTCTTCTGCATAAACTGACCAGTGAATTCAGCGGCATGCTCAGTGCCTATGAAGTGATGTGGGAAAGCTATTTTCATTTCATTACCGATAACGTAGACACCATTGATTCGCCCTATGACACTCGCTATCCCATTTATGTACTGACGGAGTTGGAAGGCGGCGATCCGGAAAAAGATGCGGATCTGTTTATGAACACCCTGTCAGCAGCGATGGAAGACGGGTTGGTTGCCGATGCGCTTATTGCCAATTCAGAAAAAGACCGCGAAGGCTTCTGGAAAATCCGTGACGGAGTAGGGGAGATATCAGAATTTATCAGAGATACTGCCAATTTCGATATCAGCGTACCGATTTCTTCCATGCAGCCTTTTCTTGAACAGGTTGAAAAAGAAGTCATCGCTGAAGTTCCTAATGCAAAAACTCTGATTTGGGGCCATATTGCTGACAGCAACCTACATTTTATTTGTTATACCGGCAGTCATGATGATGTCAAAGCCATGTATGACATCGTTTATAAAGTGGTGGGAGATTTCAGTGGTTCTGTCTCAGCGGAACATGGGATAGGTGTTCAGAAAACCGGTTACTTGCATCATTCAAGGACATCAGAAGAAATAGCGCTGATGCAAAACCTGAAAGGGGCGTTAGACCCGAAAGGCATCCTGAATTCTGGCAGGGTTATTCCAAAAGCTCTATGATTATGATCCGCATTAATTTCAGAATGTAATGATTTTACCACGTGCCGATTTCGTCGGTCGGTAACTGGATTTAGCGTAAGTTGTGCTTATTAGAAATGAAAATGACCCAAATTCTTAGAGATATGGCGGCGTTTATTTGGACGCCCAACCAAACAATCAAGCACTCAAATTATCGTGCCATGATGCACGGTGGAACTCATCGAAGATCCGATGGGGAAAATCGATGGTATTTTTTGCGTCGCTCCTTCGATATTTCAGACGTTATTAATGAGGCGTTTTTTTCACTTACTGTCTAAGGCAATTACGTAAGCCTGGACTACCTGGAATTGACCGTTTATTCTTTCTATACATTACCTGCTCAGAGATTTCGAAATGAGATTATTACCCAGCGTCATTATTACTCTCGCAACGGCCGCGCAGTTTGGTGAGCCTGTATTCGCTCATCATAGCCAGGCCATGTTTGATACGTCCCAGGAAATCCTGAATAAAGTACACGGCAGCCCAGAGAGCGGAGATATGGGATCGCTGGCAAAAGGGCGAAGCACTCAATGCAGTGGCTCGCAGACTTAATGAGCGACCAAGGGAAACATTGAAATTTAAAACACCGGCAATTAAATTTGAAGAGTGTGTTGCGTTGACCGGTTGAGACCACCACACAAAGCAGACGTTCGGTACAAATCCCGTTAAAGAGTGTTAATTGGTCTGCTTTTGGGGTAAAACAGAGCTTCAACCCCATACTTTATTGTTGTCGAGGGAGTGGCTGTGAAGGAAAAATCAGTTCAGTTAAAAGCACTTCCTCAGAGGGAAATTAATAGCATGTTAGTGAGTTTTCAAAAGGGCCAGTATGAGGTAGCTCGGGATATAGCGCTCTCAATCACTAAAAAATTTCCCGAACATCTCTTGAGCTGGAAAGTTCTTGGAGCAGTATTTGGACTAACAGGGCAGATGGAGGAGGCGTTGAGTGCTAATCAAAACGCAGTGAGGCTTGATCCTAAAGATGCCGAACCTCATAACAACTTGGGTAATGTGCTGAAAGGTCTCGGTAGATTAGAAGAAGCTGAAGCAAGCTACAGACAAGCTATAGAACTGAAACCAGATTATACCGAAGCCCATTACAATTTGGGAAAAATGCTGGATAATTTCAATAGATTAGAAGAGGCTGAAGCAAGCTACAGACAAGCGATTAGGATCAACAAGGATTACCATGCAGCAGTAGTAAGTTTAGGCAATGTGCTGATGAAAAAAGGTGAACATAAAGAGGGTCTTATTAATTTTAGAATAGCTGAGGGTTCTATTTTCTTTAATATTAAAAATGGGTTCTCCGTAAAAAGAGAGATATAGAATGCAGCGAATAGACCTGCATAAATCAACTTTGAATCCTAACTTTATTGGTTCATGGATGATGGAACCAGCTTCATTGTGTGATGGCTTGGTTAATTATTTTGAATCACATCAGGAAAGGCAAAAGAGAGGCGCTGTTGGGGGAGGTGTAAATTCGGATTACAAAAAAAGCACCGATATTTCAGTCGCACCGAATGAAGTTAATTTGCCTGGTAATGAAGTATTTAACGAGTACTTCAAATGCTTATTTGACTGCCACAAAGATTATCTTGCCCAGTGGCCGTTTTTGAGAGAAATTGCCGAAAATATAGAAATCGGTGGGTTTAATCTACAGAGATATCACAGTGGCGAACACTTTCAAAAACTACACACGGAGCGTTTTAATCTGAGTACTCTTCACCGAGTTCTAGCCTGGATGACTTACCTGAATGATGTTGATGAGGGAGGATCAACCTATTTCAGCCATTACGATATTGAAGTGCAACCAAGGAGAGGGCTAACTTTAATTTGGCCTGCTGAATGGACTCATGCTCACAAAGGCAGAGTAATTAACGCAGGATCAAAGTACATCATTACCGGCTGGATGCATTTTCCGGAATAATCAGACTTGTTGACAATGTACTTCTAAGAAATAGAACTAATAAAGCAACGAACTGATGCGTAGGTATTGTCCAAGCATAAGGGCTATGTCTGCTTCTGGTCGAAAGCAGCCCTTCAGGATTTACCAATAAGACAAGTTTTTCATTTAGATTTAACTCAAATTACTTTGATGTAAACTTTGCTCAACGGCTTCTAGTAAAAGGAGCCTAAGAATTAACCACAGATATGTTGCTTAATGAGGAGGGGGAAGATGGAGTGGCTAAATCGTTTACAGGTCGGTCGCGGCCTGATCATTATCGGCTTTCTTGCCGGGTATAACAGCATCAGTGCTACGGTCCGGCATCTGGGTAATGATGTCTTTTTGTTAGTAGCGGCATCGCCGAATGGCCCAGCCCATAGCTGGCATCATTTTTTGCGTGAGCTTGGCGGGGATTTCGGTGCAATGGCTGCAATACTGCTGATAATATTTGCTGCACCCCGAAACCGGACATCGACCGCCTGGTGGGTAATGCTGATTCTGATGATCGGTTTCTACGCGCCGTTCTGGGTCGGGACACCCTTTAATTCAGCGTATGGTGCGCCGAACATGAGCGCCGAGATCAATCACCTGATGATGGCGATTCCAACGTTAATAGGATGCTTTGTCATACGCTCGCATTTCAGGGGTGTCGAGGTAGCGAAAGCGCCAAATTGAGAATAATTAGGGTCAGAGTAAAAATTAGTAGCTTTAACGTCCGTATATGGACTCCACCTATTTTACAACGCTAACTTTGCATAAAAACGTAAACTGCGTCCGTATATACGGCTTCTTGTTGAGGGAGCTAGCCTCTAGCCTTTGATGTTGGCGCACCTACCATCCTTTTCGCTTCTGTAGCCTCAATGGGCTTTCGGACGTTACAGGGTCTTGGTAGGTTGGTCTTACCTTTTATGCCGCGTTATCGTTGTAGAACTCTTTTTTATTGACTGATTAAAATCGGTTCGTAGGATTTACCGGTTGCCAGTAATGCCCAGGCCGTTCTCACTGTTTTATTGGCCAGGGCAATGCAGGCGCGTTTTGTACCGGCTCTATTCACCAGATCGATCAACCAGGCTTGCTTAACCGTTCTCGGCTCATCCGGTAAACGGGAGATGACTGACAATGCCCCCTGGTACAACGCTGTTCTCAGTTCTTTGTTGCCGCCTTTTTTATTAATTTCCATCATGTTGGTCTTACCACCAGAGCTGTGCTGCTTCGGGGTTAAGCCAATGCATGCCGATGCCTCGCGACCATTCTTGAACTCTTTACCATCGCCGATGTTGGCATAGAGCATGGCGGCGCACACCTCACCAACGCTTTCTAATGCTAATAATCGTTTGCAGGGTTCTACTTGTTTAACCAAAGCCGCTTTAGCGTTACAGGTTTCTTTTAATTGAGCCAGGGTTAACTGGTACCTTTCCCACAGTAAGCGTAGCGTGTTTTTTAAACACTGCGGAAGAGTGCTATCAGTATCATCAAGCACGAGAGCAATCTTTTCTCTCAGACTTTTTTGGCCTCTTCGCATAGTGATGCCATATTCATAAAGATAGGCACGGATGTGGTTGTTTAAAGCCGTCAGTTCCTTGTCTAAAAACTTACGGCTGGTTTCCAGTGTCTGAAGCGTTTGTTGTTCTTCATTTTTGACCGCACTAAACCGTACTCCGAACTGGGTAGCTGCCATAGCAATGGCTAAGGCATCATTGGCATCGGTTTTTTGGCCTTGCAGAAAGGCTTTCACCTTTTTGGGATTGATTATCCGGACTTCATGACCGAACGACTTAGAAAGCCTACACCAGTAATGGCGCGAGCCACTGCCCTCCATAGCGACGATTGCAGGGGATGAAGTGGATAATAATTGTTTTAATTTATTAGGACTGACTGCTTTGTTAAGAATTAATTCGCCGTGGTTGCTGACTTTGCAGACCTGTAAAACATTCTTTGCTAAATCGATAACAATCACGTTAGACTTTTTCATTGTATGGACTCCTTTAGTTTTCGTCGACGCCACCTTACTTAGGTAGGGTGGTGGAGTCCATACATCGCTTCTG
>JAQWPL010000018.1 GCA_029245395.1 Gammaproteobacteria bacterium | reverse complement strand
ACAGGTTATTAAGCAGCAGACCCTGCAACGCAAGAAGGAGGAAAATCTTATGACTTGTTCAGCTCAGTAACTGAAAGCTATACTGCAAATGTCTCCTCTAGCTGTTGAGGCGATTGGTCCCAAATCATCTGACGACTTACATATAATTCAACTAAATATTTAGTTCTCAGCAGATATAGAGAGCTTACACACAGTCCGCCGGAATGCGCAGCATTCCTGAATCATTAGCGTCAAAAAATTAGCGAATAACAAACACGTCGGAATCATCTTGGACTGTCCGAGTTACCCCTAATAGAATAAAGCCTTAATCCATATCCAGTTTGAACAGCTCTATCGCATTTGTTCTGCCGATCTGCAGCCGCTCTTCATCAGTAATCACTGTCGTGTTGTCAAACCACTCAGACGCATCTTCCATGCGCTCAAACGGGTAGTCCGAACAAAAATACAATCGATCCTTGCCAAGCTCTTCCAAAGCACAGCGGAAAGTTGAATCATGGAAGTTACCCGATGTAGTGACATGGAAATGTTCCCTGAAATAATGCCCCAATGGTTTACTGCCTCGATAACCACGTGAAGAAAACACCATGCGGGCATCCATACGCCACAGGTTATAGGGGATAAATTCGCCGAGATGGCCGATAACTACTTTCAGGTGTTTCACATCTTCAAACAAACCTGAGCCGCAAAGCCGAAGCGCATGGGTGCCGGTTTCTACAGTAAATCCCCATGGCGAGGAGCGCAGCCAGGGATGATCCATGATGTTTTTGGATTGTGATGGCAAGCCCATACGTGGGTGCAGGTAAAAAGGCACATCCAGATCAGCCACGGTTTGCCAGAATTCCCGATATTCCGGTATGTCGTAATAAATCGCCGTATCCGGCGTATCTTTCTGGGTAAAACCATTAACCATGGCGCCCTTGAAACCGAGTTCTTTCACGCAACGCTCAAGCTCAGTAGCGGCAGCCACAGGGTCTTGCATCGGTAAGGCCGCCATACCGCAATAACGGGTAGGATGTCGCTCAACAGCGCCCGCCATGGTTTCATTGCCTTTCCGGGCCACTTCGATTGCTTCATCAGTATCCAGTATGGACTGCACGCCAGGCGCATTCAGTGACAACAGTGCCATCTCTATTCCAGACTGGTCCATGTACTTTAGTCGCGTTTCATCCAGATCAAGGATTTCACGCGTAAATTCATTGAAATTGGCTGACTCTCCGGCAAAATCTTTTGTTTCACCCGTGGTTTCCGGAATAGCCATATGTTCTTCAAAGCCAATCTTGCCTTTCATTTACTTACCTCTACTTTTTATTTACAACAAAAATTTACAACAAGTAATTACAATACAGCAGATTATTTCTGCATCAAGACAACAAGTTCGCGATAGTTTCCCTGCATTTCCCACGTACCACGATAACCAATTGGCAGTACCAAAGAGTCGCCAGGTAGATATTCATGGGAAGTGCCATTGGGTTCGGTGAGAATCAATTTACCACTCAGGACATAAACAAATTCATCAACATCTGTAGGCCTGGTGCGGTGATTGGTTTTTGCTGGAGTCGATTCAAAAATAGAGACACGCAATTCTGCCCCTTCAAACAAAGTCGCCACACGCATATTCAATTCACCCGCTTCGAGAATATCAATATACGCATCCGGTGGAATTGCTGTCAGATCCAGGCCTGCAATTTTATCCTGGTCCAGTCGAACCGGAGCCGGGCTGTCGGCGGCAAAAGTGAAGGGCACGAAAAAATAGAAGCAGACCAGGCAAATAAATTTTAGATTAAACACTCTTGAATTTTGCATGCTTACCTCTTGCATAATAATTTAATTGTATCGAACTCTTAAATAATATTATCAACATAATGTTTTAGCGCCGAATTGGCATTATTATCCACTATGGTAAATTCAAGACCCACTTCAGAGCCGCCTTCATTTGCTTGCACATAGACGGCCTTTGCGTACAAGTCTATCAAATTCTTTGAAAAAGGAGTTAACAACATATTTAATTTTATATCGGAAAACTGCTCGATCGAATATTTGATATATAACAACATCCCGCCGTAACTGATATCAACAACTTCACCATCAAAAACATCAGGCAGCACATTTTTTCTATCGAGCAGCTGGTAACAAGCAGGAATTTTTATATTGATCCGCTGTTCTCTACGATTATCCCGCCTGGGCAATTCTACGCGCTTTGGTTCATTGACGGCTTGTAACTCAAAAAAACATAAAGGATCTTTCATGCCCTTGGCATTCACTTCATTTCCATCTCCGGTTTCAATGACATCAGCGACATAATCACGCGTAGTTTCAGAAATCAGAATTTGGCCGCGCAAAGTATAACCCTCTATCCGGGAAGCAATATTGACCGGATTACCTATGATCGTGAACTCCCTAAATATATCAGAACCAAAAACACTGGCAACGACTTCACCTGTGTCGATTCCTATTCCCATGTAGACATCATCCATGCCCAGTTCATGGCTTTTCAGATTTACATCATCCATGGCAAGTTACATGGCAATAGCACATTCAAGGACTTGCAGAACACTGCCCCTGACATCCTCACCACTATCAAAAAAAGCGATCAGTGAATCGCCCATGAATTTATTCACCTGACCGCCGCGGCTATCAATAATATCTACCATAGAGCCAAAAAATACATTCAATAACTGAATGACTTTTGTCGTTGAAACGTTCTCCACCAGTTGGGAAAAGCCTCGAATATCACAGATCAACACACAGACATTTCTGGTCACTCCACCGTCAGTTTCCAACTCCTGATAATTCAGAATATTGGTCAGTGCAGTGTTAAATTTTTCTTCTGTTAATCTTTCCGAAGTGTCATCTTGAAATTGTCTGTATAAAGCCTGAATTTCCTTTTCCAACCGCTGTTTGTTTAATATTCTCAAAAAACATTTACCTGTTTTTAACGCAGAGGAATTAACCTTTTTTCTTATTTCCTTATTTTCTTATTTCCATATTTTAAAGCAGTTATACTCTACCCGATGGTTACTTTATGTGCCAGATACAATGACCTATATCAATACACATCATTCGAAAAATGAGTAATCTAATACAAAAATGATATTATCTTAATAGTCATGCAAAAATTTCTGCAGACAGCGTGTTTTTTCTTCTTGTTATGTGCTTTGGATCACTCTTTTGCACAGGAACCCATATCGCCAATAACTTTGCCAGAGAGTCTTGATACGGCAAAAGTTGAATTGGGCAAGAAACTCTTTTTTGACCCCCGGCTTTCAAAATCAGGCTGGATTTCCTGTAATTCCTGTCACAATCTCATGCTAAGTGGAACCGATAACCTGGTTTCATCGATTGGGCATAAATGGGCCCAGGGTCCAATCAACGCACCCACCGTATTTAATGCGGCATACAGTATTGCCTAATTTTGGGACGGCAGAGCAATTGACCTGACAGAACAAGCTGGCGGTCCCATAGCCAACCCCGGAGAGATGGCGTCCAATCATGAGCTTGCTGTTGAGATTTTGCAGACTATCCCCGGTTATGTCAGTGAATTCCAGTTTGTTTTTGATAGCAGTCATATTAATATCAATATGGTCACCGAATCCATTGCCGAATTTGAGCGCACCCTGGTAACACCTAACTCACGATTTGACCAATGGTTGCTGGGTGATAAAGATGCTTTGACCGATCAGGAAAAAGACGGATACCGATTATTTAAACTGACAGGTTGTGCTGGATGTCATAACGGTCCGGCCGAAGGAGGTCAGGCTTATCAGAAAATGGGTTCATTCAACAGTTATGACACAACCCACCCTTCTATCGGCAGGCAGGCAGTAACAGGCAGTCGGTCAGACCGGATGCGATTCAAAGTACCTACGCTCAGGAACATTGAGCTGACCTACCCCTACTTCCATGATGGTCAGGCACGCACGTTGGAAGAGGCTGTAGACACAATGGTATGGGTACAATTGAACAGAAAATTTTCACCTACGGGCAATGCCAAAGCGGTTTCTTTCCTTAAAACACTGACTGGCGATCTTCCTCAGATCATTCTACCAATTTTACCCCCATCGGGTCCTGATACTCCTTCTCCACAACCTTTCGAATAAATTCCTGCTTACAGAAAAAAATTATAGTTTTCTTCCAGGGCGCACTCCTAACACTTCTGGCTGACCCTTTTTTATTGACCTGCTATCATCCAGCTTTTCAATACTCAACATTTAATCAGGTGCATTGAGATGTCTGAAAGCAGTCAAACCCGGATTGAAATATTCACCGATTATGTCTGCCCCTGGTGCTATCTTGCCAGTGCAGTAGTAGAAAAAGTGGAACAGACTCATCATGTGGATTTTCAGTGGTCACCCTTCCCTTTGCACCCGGACACTCCCGATGAGGGCCTGCTACTTGAATCTTTTCTCGGTCCCAACCTGGATGCCATGCATGACAAACTTTATGGGCTGATGGATGAACTCGGGCTCGAACATTGCGACAGGACCAAAACGTACAACAGCCGGCTCGCCCAGGAACTGGGCATGTGGGCTGATACACAGGAAAATGGTAAGGCTCTGCATAAGGAACTCTATCGCACGTATTTTGTTCAAGACCGTAACCTGGCACTTAAAACTGTTTTATTGGATGCCGTCGAGAACGCCAGTCTGGATTCAGCCGTAGCAGAATCAGTAATTGATAAGCGGGAATTCAGTGAGACTGTCGATGCGTCCTGGATGCGTGCCAGGCAAATGCAAATCAGTGGGGTTCCAAGTTTTATAGCCGGCGGTTACATTACTTCCGGCTATCACCCTTATGATGAGTTGGTGAAATTTATTGAATATGTTGAAATCCAGGACGCAATAGCCTAAGACTTAATTCTTTCCTCTTCTTATCGCTAGCCAGATGGTCGAGCAGATAGAGCTCTGGCTGACATCTGATCATTACTCCAATCCTGTCCTACGGGCACACGCTTGCCAGAATTGATATCCCTATAATCACCCGACGCCAATGATTCCAATCGATTTCTGCTAGTCGATATTGCTCCTTCAATTAAAAAGGCAACTTCTACGGTGACTTCTTCTAGATCCAGATCACTGTTATTAAACACACGGATATAAATTCGTCTGTTGTCATCTACTAGAGAGCTGACAGAAATGTAATTTTCAGGATTATCTGCCAGATCCAGTTTAATAAAACTGGCCGCTGCTTCCATTCCAACTTGCCCCCGCCCCTGAGCTGCCTGACTAAAGTATTCTTTCGCCTGGTTTCGATTTCCGTCTAACAAAGTCAATTTTCCCAGTTCATTCATAGCGATGGCGGTAGGCAGCAACTGCGAGCTCTGCTCAAGATCTGTCCTGGCCTGGCGCCGATTACCTAGTCGGGCATGGGTCACTCCCCTGCCTAGATAGTAGTCAAAGTAATTGCCATCTTTGCTGATGGCCGCATCATAGGCAGTTACGGCTTCTGTGTAGTTCTCCTGATACAGGTATATATCTGCTTTCAGGCCTGTAAAACGAGCTTCATCTGGCACCATCCCGATAGCAGCATCAAGATTCAGGAGGGCAATATCCAAATCGTTATCTGCTATTGCCCTTTCAGATTCATCAAACAAGGCATAAGCCTCTGCATTTTCATGTACAAATGCCATGGCCTGCTCGTATCGCAATGCGCCAATTTCCATATCCCTGCCTGCCAATTCGGGCAACAACTCATTGACCAGAGCCCGGTTGTTATCCACTCTTTCTTCTGAAGGTGGATGGCTGGAAAACAAACCGCCGAGCCAACCCTGATTTTGTCCAGCAGACAGGCGGACAAAGGTTTCCTGTAGGCTAATTGCAGCTCGGGGATCATAGCCTGCTGCGATCATGTAGCGGATACCATATTCATCTGACTGCAATTCTGCTTCCCGACCATAACGCTGGCTGATCAATTGGGCACCTAATTGGGAAGCGCCCACAATGAAATCTGCAAAATCGTTATCTTGCGAAGCAATGGCACCAACAGCAAGTGCGCCCTGCAAAAGAGTTCCTCGGGTCATTGCCTGGGCACCATGCCTGGCTGCAGCGTGAACAACTTCATGGCCGAGCACTGCGGCCAGCTCTGCTTCACTATTCAATTCAGTCAGCAGCCCTCGGTTAACAGCAATCTTTCCACCAGGTAAGGCCCAGGCATTGGGCACGGAATTATTCAACACCACAAATTCATAATCCAGTGGAGCATCACTCACTGCGGCTATGCGCTGACCTACCTCATTAACATACTCAGACAGGACAGGATCGACACTGAATTCACCACCCTGGCTTTGTTGGGAAGATCCATATTGCTTTTCGCCGATCGCTCGCTCCTGAGCCTCAGAGACCAGTGACAGCTCATTTCGGCCGGTCACTGGATTTACAGCACACGAAGACAGTATCGCAGCTGCAAACAGCAGAATCACTTGCAAAAGGAGTCGATAAGCCATCAATTTTTTCCTGATTCTATTGTGTCAGTGAGTATCCTGAATAGACTAAGAATAAGCAGCTTAATCAGCACTGAATTCTAGCCTGTGAAATAGCGAAGCACTAGCCAGACACCAGCAAATGCTGTGAAGGACAGCACAATTCGGTTGAACCAAAGCTGTGAAATCCATTCCAGAAATTTTTTCCCACCCAGCGCGCCAACCAACACCAGCGGAGCAGTCAACAATACCGAGCCAAAATACATTGGCTGAAAAATATCCTGCCCTATAAAAATGGGAATTTTAGCCACATTAACGAACAGGAAAAAAATTGAGCCGGTGCCTACAAAAGCTTTCTTATCCAGTTTCAGCAACAGGAAATACAGAGACAATATTGGCCCTGCTGCGTTGCCAATAGTCGTCGCAATGCCGGCAATCACTCCAGAGCCCGAACGTACACTGCCGGGGTGGTCAAGTGCCCAGTCAGTCAATTGTGGTCGCAGTGGTTCCAGAGAAACCAGTACGATGACTACCAGTCCCAAAGTCAGACCAAGATTGTCATTATCAAGATAAGCTAGTGAAATGCCGCCAAGAATGATCCCGGTGAGCACAGGCAAGATCATTTTAATCAGCTCTTTCCAGTGCGCCAAACGCCAGTAAAGGCTCACTGCAATCGTGTCACCCACCAGTAAATACAGGAGGGTGATGCCCAGCGCATCACGGGGTGGAAAAATCAGTGCAACAGAAGCAGTGAGTAATGTACCCAGAGAAGGCACGCCTGCTTTTATGAATCCGGTAAACAAAGCCACCAGGCAAAGCAGTAACAGAATGTCCGTGGGAAGTAAGGTCAATCAATAACCTTTACTTGAGGATTTCAGGTATACAGCCAAAAGGTTCTATGGGTGTATTGGTAGGTCTGTATTCCCGGCTATAGGTAGGAAAATCCCTGGTAAAAAATTCTTCATCGAAATGATTCAGGGACATTGTCAGTCTGTTTCTTTCCGCATCAAATAACACTCTTTCCACCGTGCTAAGTGCATTTGAATGCATAACACCAGTCAGTGGGCGACCCTCAATTGTCACGTACTGGTTGATTACACCTGACGAATAATTTCTGGTTTCAACAACCAGCGTATCCCCTTCGAAATGCCCTCTTGAGTAACCCAGGACAGTATCTGGTGTACCTTCAGGAACAACATCCTGATTCATGTGAATAATTCTTTCGATGTCCATCCATTCATGTTTTATCAGAATATCATCACCTAGTGTGCTTATTGAAAGTGGCGTGCCTGGAGCAGCCCACGCACGACGTATAGCAACTGGGGAGCATAGATAAGCCGGATCATCAACCAGGGGATGGTACTGGGCAGCAGCAGTCTCTCCTGCGGGAGTCATGAAATCCATCATGAATTGTGGGCCGCTGGAAGTAGTTCCTGCACTGGGTAACACCATCCATGCAGCAAAAATAGAATCACGCTGTTCTTCAGTTTCCTGCTGTTGATTACGTGGGCCATTCACACTCAGTTCCCGGCCATCTTCAAAATACAGTATGTCGAAAAAGCACATATTGGGATCACGCCGATGCTGTGAACCGGTAATGCCGACCTGAGTACCTACAGTCAGCATATCCGGGGTAATACCGTTTCTTGCAAGTTGGGTATAACCATGGGTTTCACAACGCCAGTCTTTTATGCGTCCGTCTGCATCCTCGGCACGAATGAGCAAGTAGGCATGAGGATTTCGCTGCTCGTATTCAGTGATGGTGCCGGAGATGTTGACGGGTTGATCCCTGTCAAAATGAGGGGCAAAACTGTGATGTGCAAAAACATTGGAAGTCAATAATAGGCATATCACAGTTGAAACAAAAAGTTTCCTCATGCTTCCTTCCCCCTTGCTTGTGCATAGTTTTTAACAATCTAAAACGAAGGCGCCGCAGGCGGAATGGCACCATTGTGTCATTCCACGGGACAGACCTTCAGTTCTGTCCCTGAAAACTCAATTACTCAGGTGTGGCATTCGCATATCTACCCACATAGGCGGCCTTTGCTACAACTTTTCCTTGCATGGCTTCGAGCAACTGTTCCCGGGACGAGCCTTCCGCTAAATCCAGGTTGTCATTCAGCGCATAAAACTCAAACACATAATGGTGAAATCGGTCACGCATTGGCGCACCTGAACCCATGTAGTTAGCCTGGCCACGTATATTATTACCCTGGACACTGCCAGCAGGTAAGCTGCCTTCAGGAATAGTAGTGGAAGCAATATTCCAGGCCAGCCAATGGGTGACATCACCGGTAGTATTACCTAAGGCCACTTCAATATCATGGAAAATAATCGCAAAGTTGGTTGTTAACTCAGGAGCCCCGGTAATCGTAAAATTCGGCTGAATGTTTTCGCCATGGGAAGTGTATTTAATAGGGATGATGCCGCCGTCTTCAAAGGCATTAGTAGTCACCTGCATGTTGGGTATCTGGAAACCCTGAGCAAAGGTTTGGCCGGTAAAGGCAACCAGTGAAAGCAATGAAAAAACAAGACTAACTAATTTAAAACGCATATAGACTCCTTCAATGAATAATTTTTACAACAAAATGTAACTGGATATGTTGACAACGATGTTACAACGATAATTTAAAAATTAATACCAACTGCATACTATCTAACAGCTGGAATCCACAAATCAGACTTCAGTTATTAGATATAGTTCCGATAATCCTATATCAAGGCTTATTCTCTAGTCAGTTGAAACAGGTTTATGTTTTAATCAAGTCGAAAATAGTCAGAAATTCAACAGGATACAACTTTGACTGTACGGATATCTTTTCTAATATCAGGTGCTTTGCTACCGCTGGCAATATTATTGATAAGTAAGCTTTGGCCGCCTGTATTATGGTTTTGGTTGCTTGTTGGTCCTTATATTTTGCTCGGCCTGTATGACATATTCCAGACTAGGAGAACAATATTACGCATTTACCCAGTCATTGGGCATATCCGCTATCTCTTTGAATACATAAGACCAGAAATTCAGCAGTATTTTGTAGAATCAGATCTCAATGGGAAACCGATTGCACGGGAATTTCGCAGTCTCGTTTACCAGCGCGCCAAGAAACAAACGGACACTCGTCCCTTTGGCACCATCATTGACACATATAAAAACGGTTATGAATGGATCAACCATTGCATGCAACCACTGCATGTTGATCCCGACAAAGTCAGAACTGATTTTGGCAATCACAACTGCGAGACACCTTATTCGGCATCACCTCTAAATATTTCAGCCATGAGTTACGGTGCGCTTAGCCAGAATGCCATCAAGGCACTAAATCGTGGCGCCAAGCTGGGTGGGTTTTCCCACAATACGGGTGAAGGTGGGATTACGTCTTATCACCGCGAACATGGCGGCGATCTGGTATGGCAAATTGGCACAGGATATTTCGGTTGCCGTGATGAAGATGGCTTCTTCAGCTCGGAAAAGTTCAGGGAAAATGCAACCGAAGATCAGGTTAAAATGATAGAGATCAAGATATCCCAAGGTGCCAAACCAGGACACGGCGGCATATTACCAGCTGCCAAATTAACTGAAGAAATTGCCAATATTCGCCAGGTACCTATGGGACAGGATGTCATTTCCCCCTCCTTTCATTCTGCCTTTTCTAACCCCGAAGAACTCTTACAATTCATCGTGCAGTTGCGGCAATTGTCTGGCGGCAAACCAGTGGGCTTTAAACTCTGCCTGGGCAGAAAAAGTGAATTTCTGGGTATTTGTAAAGCAATGAAGGAAACCGATATCACACCTGACTTTATTACTGTCGATGGAGGTGAGGGTGGTACAGGGGCGGCTCAGATCGAATTTACAAATTCAGTTGGCACCCCGCTGAGGGAAGGATTGCATTTTATTCACAATGCCGTCCAGGGAGTTGGCATGCGTGACCGGTTGAACATTATTGCAGCGGGTAAAAGCCTGTCGGCCTATCACATGATAAGGATGGGGGCGCTGGGAGCCGATACTGTGAATTCGGCGCGCGGTATGATGTTCTCTCTGGGCTGTATCCAGGCGCGACACTGTAATACAGATAACTGCCCTACCGGCATTGCCACACAAAATCCGTTTCGCTATTCCATGCTCGATGTAACTGATAAAGGCGTGCGCGTATTTAATTACCATTGCGCCATGGTCAATGCGCTGGCAGAGCTGCTTGGACAACTGGGCGTTAATTCATTAACCGATGTGAAACCAATGCACGTCAATCGGCGTATTAACAATGAAACAGTAAAGACCTACGAAGAAATTTACCCCGATTACGAATCAGGCTTCCTTTTTAATGATGCCACAATCCCCAATGGCTGGCAGAAAGAGTGGGACAGGTCAGCAGTTAATCACTGGTAAAAGGAGCGGGAGTGTCAAGAGGCAAGAGGCAAGAAAATAAGTGTTATTTTATTCAAAGTTCTCGCCAAGATTTTTATTAGTGTTTTTTATCAGTTACGAAAAATTTATGCCGCAAGCGTTATCTTGCCCCTGTTTCTAGTCTCTATTCACAAAATGCCTAAATAAAAACCCTAGCACTTAAACTTATCTGAACAGTATTATCTCTCTCTTTTCATACCAACCCCGTCATCCCTGCCATTTCTTTATTTCCTCTTTGCCCCGTGGTGACAACTCATATATTCCTATTGCTACTCTATCAAACCAACCATACACATCCCGGTACAGAGTTTGCCTGGCCTTGGGATCATCAAGCGTGGCAGAGACAAGTGAAGCCTTTGTGGCGCCTTGTCTTTGCAACAACAGCGCTATCGCAATAGCACGTTGTTTGTAGGCAGTCATTATTCCTCGATCTGTACTTACCCCACCTAAATTTGGATCCCCAACCCTTCTGGTAAATTCGCCCAGTAAGCGCTCCTGACGAAACCTTGATTGACGTGGTCTGTATTGGCCCGGATCAAGAGTCACTTCAGCCTTCATTTTATTATAGTGAGTCACCACGACAATCAGACCCAGCCCCAGCATTTTTAATAATTTGAGCGTCGCTTTTTTTCGTTTTTTCAGGAAGGGGGTATTTTTAGGAACAGCGATATAGACCTTTGAAGTAAGAGAAATCCGGTCTACTGCCTGCAAAATTAAATTAAGATTGAGCGATAATTTCAATTCAATGACGACTGGCGCTTCTTCGCCTCGCATTGCCACTACATCACAGCCCCTGACTTCGCCCTTAACTTCATACCCTTGAGCTTCCAGAAGCTGCTTAATAGGTAAATACAAATCTGTTTCTTTCATGCACCACTATTGTAAGGAGTTAACCAAATAAAATTGAATCACAAACAGGCACGCCCCTCCTGTTCGCTTTATCTGTCTGTCTATCTGTCCTGTCGTTCTATCCAGCAACCCTTAATGCCACAAGTTCGCCCGGAAAACCTCTATCCCCAATAGGCACCACAATATATTGCACACCATCAATCTGGTAAGTCATTGGTAGACCGGTTTGTTTAGCGGGTAATTCGAACTCACTGATGATTTCCCCGGTAGCTTTGTCATGGGCCCGAAATAGTGGACCACCACCAGTCTGGCCGCCATAAAGACCTGCCCCTTCGCCAGCAAACAGTAATGACCTGGTCACCAGAAGACCACCACGATCTCCATGCCCGGTGCGCTCTGGAATATCCACGCCTTGCAAACGCGGATGATTCAGAATTTCATCCGGTGTATCGGCATTAGCCATCATCCACTCATGCTCACCTTCGTTCATATCGATCGCTGTAATACGTCCATAAGGCGGTTTGATCAGTGGCAAACCAAAAGGTCCTTGAACACCAAAACCACCACGCGCCATGGCGTAATCAAAATCACTGCCCTCGAAGAAGGTATCCTCCGTCAATCCAATACTCATTGGGTGAGATGTAGATGGGATATAGAGCATGTTCGTTTCCGGATCAAACGCTACACCCTGCCAGTTGGCACCACCGCCAAAACCCGGCATGAACAAAGTGCCTTTATTGGTTTCTGTAGTCATTGTGGTCGGTGTATAAACCGGGCCATAGGTATATTCATTTAACAGACGAATCGCCTCCTCCTTGATCTCCGGAGTCCAGTCCAGCAAATCGTCCTCACTCAAACCCAGACGTTCAAAAGGAGCAGGTTTGGTTGGGAAAGGTTGGGTTGGCGAAGTCTGTTCACCAGGAATCTTTGACTGTGGGACTGCCCGCTCCACGATAGGCCATACCGGTTCTCCAGTAACTCGATTAAGGGTATAGACCATTCCCTGCTTGCTCACCTGAATAGCGGCAGGAATTATCACGCCGTCAACTTCGAGCTCTGCCAAAACAGGCGCCGTGGGTGGATCATAGTCCCAAATATCATGATGAATCAGCTGATAGTGCCAGATGCGCTCACCTGTTCTGGCATCCAGTGCCACCAGAGATTGACTGAACAGGTTGTCTCCAGGACGATGTCCGCCGTACATATCACCAGTTGCTGCTTCCACAGGAACATAGACAATACTTCGCTCTTGATCTGCGGACATGGTGGCCCAGGAACCGGCATTACCAGTAAAGGTATTACTATTGTTGCGCCAGGTCTCTGTGCCAAATTCACCTTCCTGAGGAATGGTATGAAATATCCACAACATCTCACCAGTGTGCATGTCATAGCCGCGAATATTTCCCGCCGGACCAGTCTTGGATCGGGGTGAGCCACCAGAAGGAAAAGCAGCGCCAATAACGATAACACCGTCTACAATTACAGGCGGTGCGGTGAGGCCCGAAGGAATATCCTCAATATCTATATCAAAGCGATCTTCCTGGCCAACTCGCAGGTCGACCATTCCGTTCCCGCCGAAGTCCGGATCAGGTTTGCCGGTAGCTGTATCCAGAGAAATCAGGTAATAACCTGGCGTCACCACAATAACGCGAGACTGATCACCGTCACGCCAGTAAGACACTCCCCTGCCGGAATTGACTCTAGGGCCGCGACGAGCACCTTCGTCATAACGGTACATCCACAGGTTCTCGCCAGTTACCGGATCAATGGCCACCACATCACGACGCCGTCCCGCCGTTGTATACAACACGCCATCGGCCATGATCGGCGTGGATTCATAATTAAATTCCGGGTTGGGACCGTGATTTACCGTGGTCCAGCGCCAGGCGACTTCAAGATTCTGTACATTGTCTCGATTGATCTGATCAAGCGGGGCATAGCGTGTGGCATGGGTATCGTTGTGATAGCCCAGCCATTCATAGTCGATAACCCGTTGGGCAGTAGAAGCTCCATTGAGCAATGAAGCTACCCTTACGGGGACAGCTGATGGTTCCATGGTAATAGCCACCAGGTCTCCAACATTGGCTGTCAGGGGTTCTTCACCGGCTGGCAGGCCGTTTTGTTGCAGCATGAACGCAAGCATGTCGGCATATTGTTCCGGAGAAAACCCATTGGGATTGTTAACTGGCATGGTGGAAGCCGTAATCTGGAAAAAGGCCGCCAGTGACTGGTCCTGCCATTGGCTCCAGAATGCACCCCCTACCAGGGCTGGTCCGGCTTCACCGCCAGACAGAGTAATACCATGGCATTCCACACAGGAGCGCAGGTATAGTGCCCCGCCAGAGACGGCTTGTTGTTGAGTAAAAACACCATCGCGGGTAGTTGTTTGCGCATTCGAAACACCTGCTATTACCAGTAATAGTACACCTGCTGCTTTGCTGAAAAAGTTTTTGATACCTGATGCCACAATTTTTCTCCCTAGTGTTGATATGCTTTAATCTTGTTTGGATAGTGCTGTACGACCTGGATTTAGTCAACAATCACTATAAACTGAATTTAATTTTCCAATAGTGGTGCATGGTGCACGCCCATGCACAATTTTGTACATAACAGAATTATTAATGGAAAGGAAAATGCACACATTTATCAAAGCTATACTATTGTCTGTCCCATTAACCTGCCTTGCCCAGGCACCAAAACTCCTCGAGCCAACGCAGGCATTCCCGGGCCAAACGAATGCTCCAGCTCCAACAGAGCCCTCAACCGGATATCGTGTCGAGACTATCACTGATCAATTGGCAGGACCCTGGTCGATGGCCTTTCTGCCTAACGGGCATATCATAGTCACTGAGCGTCCAGGCACTATGCGCACTGTTTCCCCGGAGGGCATTGTTTCTGATTCCATTGCCGGTGTTCCACCTATAAAAAGAGTCGCTGCAGAAGGCTTGCACGAAGTAATTCTTGATCCTGATTTTGCTGCAAACCGGTATATCTATTTAACCTATTTTGCACCTCCAGAAGGTGAAGCGGCAGCCGAATGGCCCATAACGCACTTTTATGAGGATGTATGGACCAAGTCTTTAGCTGAAAGGCGGACACTGGATCTTGGTACAGAACGTATTTCCCGTGCCAGGCTCAGTGAAGACATGCGCCAGTTGGAGGATTTCGAAGTCCTTATTGAAAGCGGTACAGAACGCCGTTTGGTATTCGCGCCTGATGGCACGCTGATAGGAACAGGCGCAGATGGTTTCCGCTTTTACGATTCAGATCTGGACGGCCCAGAGGGCCTTGATTTTCTTGAGGAGCCAGATATCACTCGGAATTTCAGTGGCAGGGTTGTGCGCATCAACAAAGACGGCTCAATACCCTCTGACAACCCCTGGCTACATAGAGCCACTGTCAGTCGCGAAACCTATGCCCATGGCCTGAAAGATCCTGAAGGCATTGCTATTCATCCAGAAACCGGGGCTATCTGGCTTATTGATCACGGTCCACAGGGGGGTGATGAAATTAACATCATCAAACCTGGTGCCGATTACGGTTGGCCTAATTACACCTACGGTGTTCAATACGATGCCCGTCAGCTTGATGGACGAGTCAATGTAAGAGTTGGCACAGGTCTAACATCCGGATTTGGTGTTTAGGAGCCCATTTATTTCTGGGTACCATCAATTGCACCCTCTGGCATGGCTTTTTATTCAGGTGATTTATTTCCGCAATGGCAAGGTAATCTCTTTATTGGTTCTATGGCGGGCCAGGCTTTGGTCAGGCTGGTACTGGATGGTGATCGAGTTCTTGCAGAAGAAAGATTACTTGAAAACCGTGAACAACGAATCAGAGAAGTTAAGCAGGGGCCGGATGGGGCGTTGTATATTTTTGCCGGCAATACACTGATGCGAATAGCACCTGACGTGTGAATAATAGTGTGATGATCTAAGGAAGAATGCCGGCTCATTCTCCTATTCACCTCTTCCTTGCACTCCTCCCTGTGCCCCTATATTAGTGCAGCTTAACTAACGTTTGTTAAAATGGCGATTTTTGGCAAAATATTAGCTAATATAACGAATTGCATCTCTATTAAAGAGAAACTTTGAGTTAGTTGTATATAAGGTCATATAAGGTCATATAAGGCCGTTTTATAGACACTTATATAAGTTCAACAGCAGTAATTTGCTAACAATCACCATAAGAGGTAGCAATCAAATGAAAATAATCCGCAAAATTACCTCACTCATTCTGCTTGCCGGGATCAGCACCTTACCGGTTCTTGCCCATCATTCACACTCAACAATTGACAGAAATGATGTCCGTGTCCTGCGTGGAATAGTAACGACATTCGGCTGGAGCATGCCCCATGTTTACCTCAAAGTTAATGCGCCTAATCTACAGGGTGAGATAGTCGAATTCAGTATCGAAATGAACCATCCGGCAGCAATGACCGAGCGTGGTTGGTCCAAGGACAGCTTCAAGGTTGGCGACGTGGTTACCTGGGAAGGCGCTCATCACAGAAACAAAGCGCGCGCATACAGTTCAATGAGCTGGATTGAAAATGATGGTGTGCGAATAGGCAATTCTAATCAGGATCAAGTGCCCATTCTGCCTTCTACCGATTTAACCGGTCTTTGGGATCGGGCCCCAAACCAACCTACATATAGTCCTCCTGGCCATCCTGGAAATTTTTTATCAGAGGTCTGGCCATTGACAGAGATGGGGGAGGCACTTATTGCCAATTTCAATGAAGACCAGAACCCAGTTCTGACTTGCGGCGATCCTGGCCCTCCCAAATCGATGACTCTGCCCTATTCGCATCAAATATCGCGAGTGGATGAAAATACCCTGATTATCGGGCGCGATTTGATGGAAGGACAAAGAGTAGTCCATCTTGATGGCCGATCTGCTTCTTCTCCCCCTTCCAAATTAGGCCACTCTATTGGCTGGTTTGAGGGCGCTGATCTGATTGTAGAAACGAGCAATTTTACTGCTGACGTCTGGGGCGCCCATACAGGTATCGATTCCAGCGACCAGAAACATTTAATAGAACGCTTTAACCTTTCAGATGATGGGCTTGCCATCGAATTGACCATTACACTGACCGATCCAGTCTATTTGGCCAAACCAGTGACTTTCACTCATCAGTGGATAAAAACTATCGATCGGGAGTTAGTACAAACACCTTGTACTATGGAGTCCGCCCAGTTATGGATCGAAGCTGGCTATAATTAGTAAACCAGGTCCGTTGTAAGAAACTTCAAACAATGTATACGGAGTTATAAATGAAATTAGTGATTATTAGTGCTGTCGTCGCAGTAGTAGCAAGTGTCATAACAACCATGGTTTTGAGTAGTGGTAATCAAGCTAGCGAACCAGTAGTTCAGGAAATCGATTATGAGCAAATTCTTGAGCGTCTGGATGCCAACAATCTCAGTGTAAGCGACCAACCTGTAGCTGCAGCGTGGATCAGACTTGGGTCGGGCGCTGCATCCTCTGAACAAAAAATACTGGCCAATGCTGCCAATTCTGCCTGTTTTCTAACTCATGTAGAAATAAATGGTATACAGGGTCCAGAAGATAAGAATTCTTGCTCTATTACACTTGATGACTTTACTGGCTTCTGGCAGGTAAATGCTACTACCGGTGAAGGCACTCAATCAGAACTTTATTGCAACGCCAGATGCGTTGTCTGGGAATAGGAGAAAATAATGCATAGATCTATAACAACTAAAACGCTATTCACACTTCTGGCCACAGTAGTAATGTTGTGTTCGAGCCTGCTTTTTGCTCACCATAGTTCGCAAGCACAATTTGGCGAGTTTGGTTCTAATACAAAAACCTTTGAAGGCAAGATTGTGAAAATAAGCTGGGGCAATCCCCATATCACCATGGACATTGAAATAAGCGGAGGGGATATTCCTGCCGGTGAAAAGTGGCGCTTTTTGAGTCACCCTACCGGAGTTCAAGAGGCCTATGGTTTTGCCAACAGCGATTTCGCCGTTGGAGACGACGTTAAATTTATTGCCTGGCTGGGTCTGCGCGATCAACCTGTTTTTTGGGCACGGGCAGTCCAGGTCAATGATGGACCCATGCGTTCAAACCTGCGTTTCACCGATATGATCGACATTGCCAATGGCACCTTTGAAGCCATGAATATCCAGCCTCCTGCCAATCTAAACGGTTCATCTCCGGCACGCTCTGGTGTCGCAGCAGAATTGGCTGCGATGGGTCTACTTGATGCAGACGGCAATGTGATGTGGCCGCCACCAGCGAATTAATATTTATTAAAATTAGCTTAATTTCAAACAGCACAGGGCGCGAGTGTGTGATTTAGCTCCGCCCTGTTGTCCTGCCTATTGAGACACCAGCACATCTGAAAACATTGGCATTAGATGTGATGTGATTCGCTCATGAATACCACTAACATGGTCACCTTCATAGATTTCTGATCTGTGTTTTACACCATACGAATTCAAAATAGCATCCATTTCTAATACTGTAGCTGCAATACCAACATCCCTGTCTCCGGCATCAATCAAAACGTCCTCGAATGATTTTAATTGGGGAATATATTGATGCATCATCACTAATGGTGCATTGGCCACCCAACGGGCCACTACATCTGTCTGCAGCTCACCCTCTTTGTAGGGCAAGTCAATATAGAAAGGCGGATTATCAGGATTTGGCGACCATACAGCCGCTGAAGCCAGCATGGCGCTGGTGCCAAAATCTGCCTGAGATAGCTGCTCTTCATTTTCTGTCGCCAGGGCATTGGTAAATTGTTCAATCGATGGCGTCATGTTCGCCCCCATGCAACAGGGACTCATGGCATAGAGTGCTGAAAAAACATCCGGGTACTTCATCCCGATACGTATAGTGCCGTAGCCGCCCATGGAATGACCAGCAAGGCCTCGACTTGCACGTTCCGGAATAGTCCGATAATTCGCATCAATATTAGCTACCAGATCTTTGGCAATATAGGATTCCCAATCACCAGTAGTGACAGAGTTAGAATACATGCTGCCCTTGAATCGTGTATAGGCATTAGGCATGACAATAATCATTTCTTTAGCGCCAGCTTGCCACCCTGCATCGACAGCATCCGGAACATTTACAAAGTGTTGTCGGTCCAGACCAAACCAGTTTCTTTCCGTATCGGTGTAGCCATGTAACAGGTATATAACAGGATAATGTTTTGCTGAATCAGCGTTGTAGCCTGGCGGCAAATACACGAGCGCATTTCGTTCCGGATTATCTTTGGAGAGATTGCCTTCCAGAGAGGAACCGTACACTGTGATTTGATCAAGTTGGCCCAGGTTTTGGGCAAACAAAGTTGTATTAATTAGAAGCAGCAATAGCACTGCTGTATTTCGTAAAAAATTTCTTATGCGCATAATTTTCACCGATGTTTACAGGTTTCATTCCAGGTTTTGGATAGTATCATGACCCCAGCATACGCCTCATTACCAGTTAAAATCATGAACCCTGTTGTTTCCATGCTGTGTTTTATAAAACTACTTCATTATCCCTATAAAAAAGCCCGCTTAAAAGCGGGCTTTTTTTGTAACGATGAGTTGGCGAGCGTAGTAACTACAAACCCTTCAATGTATTTACTGTAATTGTTCCAGCATTTCTTTTTGTATTTTTTTCATTTCTTCAGGCAGATGATCACCAATTTTATCAAACAGTGCGGTCTGATCTTCCACCTCTAAAATACTTATTGCAGGATCAGTTGCCATCAGTTCATCAAAAGTATCCTGATCATAAGCCAGGCCATTCCAATTGATGTCTGCGTATTTAGGAATATCCCCACAAACGATTTCATTGGCATCGACACTGCCTTTGACACGATCGACTACCCATTGCAGGACGCGCATGTTCTGCCCGAATCCTGGCCAGAGCCAGTCACCATCTTTTGTCTTACGAAACCAGTTAACACGAAATATAACCGGCAAATGCGCAACCTTGTCTTGCATGCTGAGCCAGTGTTTCCAGTAGTCTCCCATGTTGTAACCGCAAAACGGTAACATGGCCATCGGGTCACGGCGGATAGCCGCCTGGTTTTCTGCTGCAGCCGTTGCTTCTGAACCCAGGGTTGCACCCATATAAACACCATGGGCCCAATCTTTGCTCTGGTAAACCAGAGGGAAGGAAGTGCTCAGGCGGCCGCCGAAGAGGAAAGCACTGATAGGTACCCCATTAGGGTTTTCCCACTCGGGATCCACGCTCGGGCATTGACTGGCCGGCGCCGTAAAGCGAGCGTTGGGATGTGCGGCTTTTCTACCACAATCCGGTGTCCAGTCTTCACCTTGCCAGTCAATAAGATGAGCAGGCGGCTCATCCGTCATACTTTCCCACCAGACATTGCCATCATCTGTGAGAGCAACATTAGTAAAAATTGTATTTTTGGCCATGGTGTCCATGGCTCCCGGATTAGATTTCATGGATGTCCCTGGCGCCACGCCGAAATAGCCCGCTTCGGGATTAATGGCGTATAACCGGCCATCTTCACCTGGCTTGATCCAGGCAATATCATCCCCTACGGTATGCACCTTCCAGCCCTCAAAGCCTTCCGGTGGAATCAACATGGCCAGGTTTGTCTTGCCGCAGGCGCTTGGGAAAGCACCGGCTATATAAGTTTTCTCACCATCCGGTGATTCCACGCCGACAATCATCATATGTTCTGCCAGCCAACCCTCATCGCGGGCCATCACTGAAGCGATACGCAAGGCCACACACTTCTTGCCCAGCAGTGCGTTTCCGCCGTAGCCAGAGCCAAAAGAAATGACTTCACGGGCTTCAGGAAAATGCACTATGTAGCGGTTATCAGGATTGCATGGCCAGGACACGTCTTCGATGCCCGCACCTAAGGGAAAACCGATAGAGTGAAGGCATTTGATAAAATTATTATCTCCCAGAATATCCAGCACCTTGCTGCCGATTCGGGCCATGATGCGCATGCTCACTACCACATATGGGCTGTCTGTAACTTGCACACCGATCTGGGCGATGTCTGAGCCCAAAGGCCCCATACTGAAAGGAATCACGTACATGGTGCGCCCTTCCATACAGCCTTCAAACAGGCCATCCAGGGTGCCTCGCATGTCAGCCGGCTCCATCCAGTTATTGGTGGCACCGGCATCTACTTCATTCTCACTGCATATAAAAGTGCGGTCTTCCACACGGGCCACGTCCCTGGGGTCGGAACGAGCCAGGAAACAGCCAGGACGTAATTCCGGGTTAAGCCGGGTAAAAGTACCAGCCTCTACAAGGGCTTCACAAAGTCTGTCGTATTCTTCTTGGCTACCGTCACACCAGTGGATATTGGTGGGTTTACAGAGAGTTTCAAGGTCATTGATCCAGGTGATCATTTTAGGATTCGTGGTATTGGCCTGGGGTGAGGTCATGTAGGGTAATGCTCCGCTAAACTCAGTGGCGGGAAGCCACGTTTTGAAGCGGTGCATTTTATATTTTCTTTACTGCTTTGAGTACCGCAAATAGCAATTTCGCAGGAAATAAAGGAGATAATCCCACTTATCCACAGGTAGGCTCAACTAATCCCCTTATCTTTTGAATGCCAATGATGAAAATGGTACATTAGCGCGCTTTTTTAATTGCCGGAAACACTCATGACGACATACAAAATTGCTCTACTGGACGGTGATGGCATTGGTCCTGAAATCATGGCTGAAGCAGTCAAAATCCTGAAACTGGTTGAAGCGCGCAATGACGTAAGTTTTGACCTGGTACATACACCCTTTGGTGCCAGCGCCTGGTTTGATACTGGCAGTTCTTATCCTGATGAAAGCAAGGCCGTGACAGATGCAGCCGATGCCATTCTCAAAGGGCCTATTGGTCTTTCCCATGAAGAATCGAAGAAAATTCCTGTGGATGAACAGCCCGAACGTGGTGCCCTGCTGCCTATGCGTCGCCGTTATAACACCTATGCTAATTTCCGGCCCGTCTATCTGCCTAAGGGACTTGTTCATTTCTCCCCGTTGAAGCCTGAAATTATCGGTGAGGGTATCGATATCATGATGATCCGCGAACTTGTGGGTGGACTGTATTTTGGCCACAAGGAAACCGGCATCAACGAAGACGGTCGCCGCTACGTCAAAGAAACCCTGGAATACGACGAAGACCAGATCAAACGCATCATGAAAGTGGCTTTCACTACCGCCATGAAACGCAAAAAAGTGCTGCACAATATCCATAAGAGCAATGTATTGAAATCCAGCGTGCTCTGGAATGAGGTCATGGAAGAAGTCCACGCTGATTACCCGGAAGTGGAAGTCATCAATATCCTGGTGGATGCAGCAGCCACTTACCTGTGCCTGAATCCCGGTATGTTTGACACTATGGTCATGGAAAACATGTTCGGCGACATCCTCTCGGATCAGGCCGGCGGTATTCTAGGCTCCCTGGGCCTGATGCCTTCAGCCTGCATAGGTGACAAAAAAGCCTATTACGAGCCTTCCCATGGTTCGGCGCCGGATATTGCTGGCAAAAACATCGCCAACCCTTACTCGATGATTGGCAGCGTCGCCATGATGCTGGATATGAGTTTTGGTCTGGAAGATGAATCGAAGAATGTATGGAACGCCATGCAATCAGTATTCTCTGAAGGTTTTTCAACGCCTGATTTATCTAAGGAAGGGGCTGGTGTGAAGATGATTTCGACTTCAGAGTTCGGCGACAAAGTAGCTCTTGCGTTGAAAAACACTTAAAAGATTCAGTAGTAGCTACGACGCTAGCCAAATATAACCTTATTGAGCATCCTGTTTCGCGGACCTCAGCCAGCGGCGATTAATTTTTCGATTTCAGGCCAAGACTTCTGTCCATTACTATACATCTCATCTTGCAGTTCAGCAGGGAGCCATTTCAAAAATGCTGACTCAAAGGTTGGTCGTAATTTCACCGCGTTAAACCAGCGCTCTACACCAGGCAGGTGTCCGTCCTCCCAGAGCTTTTCCATGGCCAATGCTGCAAGACGGTTTATGTAGGGGGTCATCGCCACGTCAGCCATGGTGAAAGCATCCCCCACCAGCCATTCGCTTTCAGAAAGCGCGGTTTCCATCTTGTTCAGGTATTCGAAATACATCTTGATCTTGTCTATTGCACCGGGTGCCTTAATCCCTTCCTGTATCCATTGCCATTTCAGGAGTCGTGCAGCCTTGCCTTCACTATCCCCGCCGTCGACAAACGCCTTAAAGCTCCCCGCGCCATTGCGCAAAATAGTGTGACGGTGGGACATTACATAGGTAATGGCTGAGCAGGCAGGATGCAATTCCTCATCCACGGCTTTGGTCCAACGGCGCACTTTGGCCTTGCCTGAGGCATCGGCTGGCATTAATGCCGGAGTCGGAAATTTGTCTTCCAGGTATTCGCAGATGATAGTGGATTCCAGAATCACCCGTTCGTCATCGATCAATACTGGTACAACACCCTTCGGACTGATTTTCAGAAAGTCCTCGTGAAACTGCTCGCCCGCCAAAATATCAATATACCGGCCTTCCCAATCAAGCTGCTTCTCTTCCAGCGCGAAGCGAACTTTTGCGGCACAGGTTGAAGAACCATGATGATACAAAACCAACATCAAACTGCCTCCTTGAGTCTATTACTTGCCAATTGCCTGTATTCAGTCAGGTTACCCAAAGCAACAATAGGATCATCAAAAATCGGATTTTTCAGTACACTAATGAATTCATCAAACTCAGAATGATCCTGCTTCCAGATACATTGTTTCTGGTATTCACTCAACGACCAGGTATTCCAGTCCAGCACCATGGAAAAAGCGGCTTTGTCCGCATGATATTTTCTAGCCAGCTCAACAAACCCTTCCATTTCTTGATAATTTGCCTGTTGCACAACAAAATCCAGGCGTAAAAAACGTAGCTTACCGGCAACACGTAATTCTGCCAAGCGTGACATATTTTCCTGCAGTAAAGACCAGTCACCACCTCTCCTTGTGATGTTATAGGTTGATTCAGAAGCAGCATCAAAAGAAACAAGCAATGTGCTGATATTCTCATGGAGTTGGTGCATTTTCTGCCAGTTTTTTGGTGTCAGTAATACCCCATTTGTCTGCAACTTGATTTCCAGATTTGGAAACAGACTACCGTCCATGGAAAAAAGGAAATCACGAAATACCGGTGATGCAAAAGGGTGGCCGGAGCCCGTAATATTAAGCTGAAAAGGCTGATCACTGGGCGCAGAAAATAGTTCTATATTGATTTTTTCCTGCAGCGCCCGGGATGTTTTAAAATTAATCCCTTGAGTGTTGATGATTTTTTTCTTCTGCAACTGGGGCAGGAAAGATTGCAGGTCAGATCATGACAGAAATTATAAAACTCCGGCAATTCATCAAGCCGGGTCTGATCACTGGCAATAATAGTTGCCAATCTCACATCCTGGCTGGCCTCTGTAACCGTTGGTAGATCATTGGCCTGAATCCGGGGACACACCTTGTGATCACAATAGCGAAAACTTCCATCGAGTATGCTTTCACGAATCATCTGGCTGTTGGGAGAGTTCCAGATTTCCTTAATAGATTGTTTACGCAAATCGCCGATTGGTTGTGGCAACCACGTGGAGCAGCAGGAATACACTTTGCCGTCCTCATAAAAATCCATTTGCCTAAAAGGATTTTGGCAAAATCGACCTGAAAGATGCCGTTTTGTGTTAAGGGAAGCTTCGGTATTTTGTTGTCCACGGTTCAGCAAGCTCATCCACGTGCGCCGCGTTTTATCAATGTAGAATCTGACCGTATCGAAATTCATTGAGAGCGTAAATTAATCTATCAGGTCAATTTCCTGATGGTGTCTCCTTTTGTCACAACACCAGATTTGACTACTTGCGCATTGATGCCTCTCAAATGAAGAGATTTCCCCAATTCAGAATTCACGAACATGTTGGCGTCTTTTCCGAACCTTCCACCAAATTTGCCACATCCCAGGTGAGGTAATTCACTTACCTCCACAACGGCGTCGCCAAGACTTAGCTGGGTTCCTGGTGGAACATTCTCTTCACTAAGATCAAAACCCACATAAAATTGATCACCTGCTAACGGCCAATTGTCTTCCGAATCCGTGATTGCAGCCACTGACCTGACATTCATGAAGGTCAGCTGTCTTTTGGGATCGGGCGAACCATCAGCCGAATGCTTATCACACCTGACCTGCCAGTTATCTCCCACCAAACCCAGTTCGTGATCAACCTCACAGGAAACAGTAACTGCCCGCTCATTGGTTTCTGGCCGAATTACAATCATAGCAATACTGCCTTCTAAAGATGGTGCTTCCCTGATGTCGTCAAGTCGGGATTCCATTTCTTCCAGGGTTCTAAAGTCACTCATTTTAATACCTCTTTACATTATTCCAGCTATTGGTAAAACGCCTTAACGCTGTCTATGATGGTCTGCACATCTTTCTGACTGACCTGCATATGCGTGACAAGACGAATCTGATTAGCCGCTTCCACAAGAATATTTTTTTTCTGCAGATAATCACACAATACCATTGAGTCTCCTGACATGGGTTTGAAAAACACCATGTTGGTATGCAGGAAATCCAGATCAACGTCCAACTCTTCAAGTTCGGCAAGTCCCTGACCAAGCAACAATGCATTGTCATGATCCAGAGCCAGACGTTGAATATTATTCTCCAGAGCATAAATGCCAGCGGCGGCTATTACACCAGCCTGGCGCATGCCACCGCCTAGCATCTTCCTCAAACGCCGGGCACTCTTGATGAGGTCTTTTGAACCACACAAGACTGAGCCCACCGGAGCGCCGAGACCTTTTGATAGACAGATGGAGATGCTATCGAAATATTGAGAGATATCTTTGACATCACAACCTAGTTTGACGACCGCATTAAACAGACGTGCACCGTCCAGGTGATTTTTTAGGCCCTGGTTTTTGGCAAGGTTGCTTGCTTCTTTTATATAGTTTATGGGCAACACTTTACCGCCGATGGTATTTTCAAGACACAGCAACCGGGTAATAGCAAAATGGAAATCATCGGGTTTGATCGCAGCCCTGATTTTTTCCAGGGGAATGGTGCCGTCCTGAATTGTTTCCAGTGGCTGGGGCTGAATACTACCAAGCACAGCTGCACCACCGCCCTCATATTTATAGGTGTGGGCATTCTGGCTGACAATATATTCATCGCCGCGCTGGCAGTGAGCCATGATTGCCACCAGATTGGACTGGGTACCGCTACTGACATACAACGCCGCTTCAGTGCCCAGCATTTCAGCTGCAAGCGCTTCTAGGTGATTAACGGTAGGATCATCACCCCAAACATCGTCGCCGACTTCAGCCTCTACCATAACCTTGCGCATGGCCTCGGTTGGCTTTGTTACGGTATCGCTGCGTAAATCAATCATAATTTTTTACTGTTGTTGATTGGACGCACGTCACGCGTCCTTTAATAAAACTCTCATTCCTGATGCACACGGCTATGCATGTGAGTATTGATCATACGTAATGTGGCTTCTACTGCTGCATAGACCTGGTTCGAATGGACGCCCCGTGTACGCATATTTCTCCCGGAATTACCTCTGGCATCTCCTGCCCAGGTAATTGTACATTCTGTAAGAGCAACGGTTTTACCACCCCTTGGAATACGCACCGAATAATCCACCAGCTCTGGCATCTCGAACTTAACTAGTTCCAGAATTTTTACCAGGGCGTCAATGAAAGCAGCGTAACCACCATTACCCACTCCATCTTCACAAAAACGAGCACCATCAATATTCACCTCCAGGTTTACTTTGGAATCGCGCCCGAACTGACTTTGAATTTCACAGTCAACCAGCTTGATATGCTGATATTCATTACTTTCCAGAACATCAGCAATGATGAAAGGCAGATCATCTCCAGTAATGGTTTCTTTGGAATCACCCAGGGTCACTACCCGCTGCAATACTTTTTTTAGATTATCCTCTGAAAGCGTGATACCCAGCTCCTCAATGTTCTTGAGTACGGAGGCCTTGCCACTGAGTTTGCCCAGGGCATAGGTACGCTTGCGATCGAAGCGCTCAGGACTGAGCAGGGTTTCATACAAACCACCTTTAACGTCACCGTCGGCATGAATGCCCGCTGTCTGGGTAAATACATCCTGCCCAAGGATTGGCATATTGGCAGCAATATATTTGCCGGAAAATTGTTCCACCATGGTTGAAATATCATGTAAGTGATTTTCATCGATACCAGTTTTGATACCCATTTTGTCTCGAAGGACTACCGTCAGTTCGGCCAGGGACACATTGCCGGCACGCTCGCCCAGGCAATTCATAGTGCAGTGCAAATTTGAAACGCCTGCTTTCACGGCTGCCATGCAATTGGCTGTTGCCAGGCCATAGTCATTGTGTGGATGAAAATCGAACACGGACTCAGGGAAATTGCTAAGCATGTCACTCAACGCTACATACACTTCATCGGGGCTCATGACCCCAAGGGTGTCAGGCAACATAAAATGCTCGATACCGGAATCTTTGATGGCTGCCATCAAACCAAATACATAATCTTTGTTGTCCAGATAACCATTGGACCAGTCTTCCAGGTAACAATTAACACTTAGACCCTTTTCCAGAGCATAGGCCACGGTTTTATGGATATCTTCAACATGGACTTCAAGTGTTTTGCCCAACTGGTTTGTGCAGTGTTTTTCACTGCCTTTGACCAGCAGGTTGATCACCTTGCCACCAGCTTCCAGAATCCAGTCCACACTGCGGCTGTGATCCACAAAACCCAACACTTCCACTTTGCTTTCCAGATCATGAGATTTAGCCCAATCAATAATACTGCGCACAGCTTCCTTCTCACCATCTGACACCCTGGCAGAAGCTACCTCCACACGATCTACACCCAGGGATTCCAGTAAAGCCTGGGCAATATTGAGCTTTTCATCGGCTGTGAACGATACACCCTGGGTCTGCTCACCATCACGCAAGGTAGTATCCATCAGGGACACATAATCGGGCAGTGTTCCTTGTGGTTTTATTGGCTCATTTGCTGCTTTGGTCACGATTTACTCCGTTTGTCTTTTTACTTTTTACTGCTTTCTTTTTCATATTAATTTAAATAGTCAGAAACGAAAAAACCCGCCTGGTGGCGGGTTTCTGAATGTTCCTGAATCTGTTTTCTGACAAATAATCAAGGATCCAACCCGCCTTCAGCGATGGAAAATAATGCCCTTAATTCGTGTCATTGAGTTGTTCATGGCGCGCAGTGTTGGAGATTTTGCTGTCAAAGTCAAGTTTTTGCCCGGCACTGTAATACTCAATCCAGCTTTTCAAATTTGTTCCTGAGTGCCTGGATATCGATGGATCCTTCCAGTTGTATACCGAACTCACCAGTCAAAATATCTATTAATTCATCAGAATCAGAGATTCGGCGCTGTGTTTTTTCACCTTCCAGGCTGTAGTAGGAATAGTCCCTGTTAAGCAGAGCATGCCTGCCTTGTGCCTCTGGCCGGCCAAGCATGAGGTTGTGCCGAAACAAGGATTCAGGGTGTGATGAGACAAAAAAATTGGCCATATCGAAATCTACGGGGTACTGCTGTACCAAGTCAAAGACATACAAGGACTGCCAGTTATTACCAAGTTTTGCAGATATGGTGTATTCATCGTTTTCACAAGTGATCATGAAATTTTCATGGGGTGATTGCTGCTCAATTCCCTTTTCAAGTTTAAGAGGGGCGGTCATGGTTATACCACCAAAACCTACATCGGCTATCCATGCCTGGTTGTTCACCATGACTTTTAACAACATATGAGTGCGAGCCATTTGAGTTTTATTCGGTGATCGCCATATCACCCTGGCAGCATGTTCCGTTACTGTAAAACCGAGCCGCTTTAGTACAGTGGCGAAGACCAGATTATGCTCAAAACAATATCCACCTCTGCCATGATCAACCAGCTTGGTAAACACCTTGCCCGGAATCAGGCTGACATCGACTGCCAGAAAAGACGTAAGGTTTTCAAAAGGAATCGCAGCAGGGTGAAGCTTATGTAATTCCTGTAATGTAGCCAGGGTGCATTCACCCGACCCACTGTAACCGATGCGTTCAAAATAATTACTTAGATCCATAACATGGCCTTTTACATTTCGCCCTGACTACCAGTGTCACTTGCCAGGACACTAAAGTAGAATTCACACTCTTTGGTCTTACTTATAACTGAATTTTGCTGAT
The DNA here is from genome assembly GCA_029245395.1 of Gammaproteobacteria bacterium. Lineage (GTDB taxonomy): Bacteria > Pseudomonadota > Gammaproteobacteria > Pseudomonadales > Pseudohongiellaceae > Eutrophocola. The sequence goes on along the minus strand of JAQWPL010000018.1, from coordinate 121,107 downwards.
ACTTGCCCATTTGTCTACTCCTAAATTAAATTCCTCCAGACATTCACTTGTCATTCTTGCCGCTATCATAGGAAGACCGCTCTACAAGGAGGCACTGGACTTGTTTGTCGTGCTCGGAGCAATCATCATGTTCAGCGGTAACTTCATCAATATTCTGACTGAAAAGAATTTCCAGGAACAAAACAAGTATCGAACTCATGAATGAAACTGAAACTTCACTTGAACCAGCACCATTCTGGCGCCGACTGGCTGCCATGGCTTACGACAGCATCCTGGTACTGTCCATCTGGATGGTTGTGGCCTTTCTCGTATTGCAGATGTTTGGCATTGAAAACGCCAGAACTGCTGATGGGGATGCTGTTGCGCTTGATCCTCTCTATAAGAATGTCCTGTTCAGCGCCATGCTGATAAGCGCCTGGGCATTTTTTGGCTGGTTCTGGACCCATAGTGGTCAAACTCTGGGTATGCAAGCATGGCGCATTCGAATTGTGCAAAATGACGGTACTTCCATCACTGCCGCCCAGTCAGGTATCCGATTTATCCTGGCCATTGTTTCTTTCGTGGCACTGGGTTTAGGATATCTCTACATACTGATTAATTCAGATAAAGCCGCCATGCATGACAAGCTGTCAGGAACCCGGATGGTGAGGGTAGCCCTGATGGAAGATCAGTCAGGTAAACAATGACAAACCAGTAGTCAGGCAGGGATTGGTAATTTTCTTCGTGAGTAAATTTTTCGAATTGTTGGAAGGATGGTGGCTCGAGATAAAAATTCCTGGTCATAAATTTCCTGAAATGAAAAAGTTACTGACTAAGAACTTCAGACTAGCCGTTTCAGTAAACCCACCCCAATCATCAAACAAAAGACAATTGGCACAGTCACAGCAAGCAATGGATTTAACTGATAAACCAGACTTACAGTGCTTAGCAGGTTCTGCACCAAATAAAAAAGAATGCCAAAGCAGATAGCAGTAAATACTTTTGACCCCATAGTCGCTGAACGCAATGGCCCGAAGATGAATGCAACAGCTACGATTACCAGGGCAGCGGTCGTCAGTGGCTGCAGTGCTTTTTTCCAAAAAGACAACAGGTAAGCACTACCATCTTGCCCCTGATTTTCAAAACGGGCGGCATACTGAAAAAGATCCGATATCGACATCTTGTCCGGATCAATAATTAATACCTTCAACAAGTCGGGTGTTAAATTCACAGGCCAGCTTTTTTCCAGGAAAGCAAAGCTGTCAGCCGGCAAGGAAGCATCCGAGCCGGAAAAATCAATTTCATCGCCGTTTTGTAACACCCAGTAGCCGCCGTCTTCACTGTCATCGTACAGAGCAGTTTCTGCCGTGGTTATGCCAGTGAGCTGCTGGTCATCAAACCTGTAAATACTGACACCATGCAACACTCCTTCTGGATCAATGGCATTGAAATGCATAAATTCATTCGAATCTCTTTGCCAGTGTCCATAGCGTGAAAGTGCCACTTGCTCTCCGCGGGCTAATGCCCGATCCAGCTCGCCCTGCAATTCCAGCCTTGGGGCAATAAACTCTCCAAGGAACAAACCGAAAGCCATTACCAGAATAGCCGGTTTCATAACAGCCCAGACTATACGCATTACCTTGATGCCAGCGGCCTGCAATACCACAAGCTCATTCGAGGATGCCAGTATGCCAAGCCCGATTAAGGCGCCAATCAGGGCCGTCATGGGGAGCAGTTCATAGATATGCCTGGGGAAAACATACATGACATAACGGATGGCATCCATGGCACCATATGTGCCATCAGTTTCCCCGATTTCATCCACCAGGGTAAATACAAAATCCAGGCCTGCCAGCACCATCAGGACCACTGACATGGCAAGCAGAACCTGATTATTGATATAACGGTCAATCTTCTTCATTGGCTAAAACCCGGCACTCTGTCAGTAAACAGCAGCCATCCAAGCAGCAAAAACACACCATGCACCCACCACAAGCCAATGAACAAAGGGAGATCTCCAGCTGCTGTCATGTCGCGGCTGACAAGCAGCAAACCAAAATACAAAATATACAGAAACACCGCTGGCACAATTTTCGCAAACCTGCCCTGCCTGGGGCTTACACGACTCAGGGGCACTGCCATCAGCGTCAATACCGGTATTAACAGAACCAGGGAGATGCGCCATTGCAGTTCGGCTGCATGTGCAGATTCATCCGATTGCCACAAGGCAGCTGTGGCCATGGCTTTTTCTTCAACAGTCACATCTATACTTATTTCACGGTTAGGGATCCTTACACCCATTTCTGAGAACTGAGTTAGCAAAAATCCTTCATTACCTACTACACCTATTTCACTTTCAGAAACTGAGCCCTCGGAAAAAAGCACAAAGCGTCTTCCTTCTTCATCTTCAGACGGCACCGCTGTGTTGGCAACAGTCACCTGCCCGGAATCACTTTCATACATGAAAACATTTTGCATTTCATCGTTAATAATTTCTTCAGTGTAGGTGGTGCGCTCACCCTGTGAAATATTCTGAAATAAACCGGGTACCATCACATCAAATTCATTCAGTTCCTTTTGTGCTTCCAGCAATCCGGCTGTGTTTACCAACCCCCATGGGGTCAGTGTGAAACTGAACAGTCCAACTGTGACAGCAACCAGGGTAGAAGAAATCAGGGTAATACCCAGCAAGCGGCGTGTGCTGAGCCCGCAGGCGGATAGTACGGTCATCTCGTTTTCAGCGTACATCCTGCCATAGGCAAGCAGTATGCTCAGCAACAAGGCCAGGGGCAAAATCAACTGAATGAATTCCGGAATCCGGTAAGACATCAACAAAGCAAGTACCGCAGGATCAATTTCGCCCTGGGACGCCTGGGCCAGGTATTTCAGAAATCGGCCAAGGACCACAACGGCCAGTAAGATGAAAGTTGTGGCAGCTGTAACCTGCAAAATCTGTTTCGTCAGGTAACGGGATATAATCATCATTGAATTATAGGGCGCCTCTGATTAAGTATGATGCATCTCTGCGGTAGTCTCAATCATTCAGATGCCTGCCTGTGAATTTTCATCCTTTGATATAAAGCGGTCGCCAGAGTAGTATTTGCCCTCACTTCAAACTCTGAAAATTGTCTGCAAAGGAATTAAGTCACCATGAACTTCACAATCAAGACGGCCCCACTGCAAAATACAACCACATCCTGCATGGTGCTGGGCGTATTCCAGAACAAGGCACTCCCTGAGGTCACAGCCCAGGTCGACAAACTTTTGAAGAAACAATTAAGCAAGATCCTTGATGCCGGAGACATCACTGGCGCATCAGGCCAACATATCATCGTGCATAATCCCGTGGGTATACGTGCCAAACGAATATTGCTGATTGGGCTTGGGAAGAAATCCGCCCTGAACAGGAAACACTTCGCGAATGTCCTGGACATCACTGCCCAGGTTTTAAACAAATATTCACTTATCGATGCTCTGGTGACACTCCCTTCCCTATCTGTCATTGACACACCTGCAGACAAACTAGGTCAAATTCTTGCCCAGTCATTTGAAAACAGTGTATACCGCTACAACTTCACCAAATCCAAAAAAGGCAAGAAGCCAACGCTGAAGAAAGTAGATCTCTATCTAGCTGACAAGACTCAACGTAGTGCTGTTAAGAAAGGCATCGACATAGGCAGTGCTGTCGGCAAAGGCATGGCAGTCGCCCGTGAATTGGGCAATCTACCAGCCAATTTCTGCACACCCTCCTATTTCGGTGAACAGGCTCAGGCATTAGCCAAACGTAACAAGGCATTAAAAACCCGTGTGCTGGGTGAAGCACAGATGCGCCGTCTTGGTATGGGATCACTGTTATCAGTTGGCTACGGTAGCGATGAAGAATCCAAACTGGTGGTCATGGAATATAAAGGCAGCACCGACAAAGCGCGGCCTAATGTCATTGTCGGCAAAGGCATCACCTTTGATACTGGCGGAATCAGCCTAAAGCCCGGTGGCAGCATGGATGAAATGAAATTTGATATGTGTGGTGCAGCCAGTGTGCTGGGAACCATGACAGCGTTATGCGCACTAAAACCCAAAATCAATGTCATTGGCGTCATTGCCAGCGCCGAAAATATGCCCAGCGGCCGGGCCACCAAACCGGGCGATGTGGTTACCAGCATGGCCGGTCTAACTATCGAAGTCCTTAACACAGATGCCGAAGGTCGGTTGGTCTTATGCGATGCGCTGACTTATGTGGAGCGCTTCAAACCCAAGTCAGTAATTGATATTGCCACGCTCACAGGAGCCTGTGTGGTCGCTCTGGGAGGTGTGAATACTGGCCTGTTGAGCAACAATGATACTCTTGCAGAAAAGCTTTTCCAGCACAGCCAGGACGTGAATGATCCTTGCTGGCGCCTGCCGATATCAGAGGATTACCAGAAACAGCTCGACAGTAATTTTGCCGACATAGCCAACATAGGTGGGGCCAAGGCCGGTACAATTACAGCCGCTTGCTTCCTGTCGCGCTTTACCGGGAACTACCCTTGGGCACATCTTGATATCGCGGGAACCGCCTGGCTCCAGGGCAAGGCCAAAGGGGCTACAGGAAGGCCGGTGCCTTTACTCATGGAATACCTGTTAAATAACTAATGATTTGAATGCCCATGACCCAGGTCGATTTTTATATTCTCAAACAGCAGGAGCAAAGCGACAGGATGTATTTTGCCTGCCGCCTGACCGAAAAGGTCATGAACCAGGGCTTGAAAATATATATCCATGCAGAAAACGAACAAGCTGCCCAGGACATTGATGACCTGCTCTGGAGCTTCAAGCCGGAATGCTTCATCCCTCATGCCATTCTCGGTATCGACGAGGAATTAAATGATGATGAAGATATCCCGGTGTTCATCGGTTTTGGCGACAATTTTGCTGAGCGTTCAGATTTACTGATTAATCTAAGTTCAGACATCCCCGGATTTCTTGAAAACTTCTCCCGTATTGCTGAAATCGTTCCCAATGCCGAAGAGGCCAAAAACAAACTTCGCGAACACTGGAATACCTACAAGGACAAAGGATTCGAATTAAAGCATCACGAGCTCTAGTACTGCTCATACTTCTTTGCTCTTTTCTGGTTCAAGTCTAACAAACCAGCTCATTGCGCACTCTCGCCTTGGGAGTGTGTTCGCCTTACTCTTCAACTATTTAATCAGCTTAGGAGAACGTCTCAGGACAGGCTATAATGCGCGGCTTTCCTGAGTCGCAGATAGTGTCAAACGTAGTAATGGATAAAACCTACCAACCCCATGAGATAGAGCAAACCTGGTACAACACCTGGGAAGAAAAAAGCTACTTTGCCCCTGGTGGTGAAGGCACGCCATACAGTATTGCTATTCCTCCACCGAATATAACCGGCAGCCTGCATATGGGCCATGGTTTCAACAATTCCATCATGGACGCTCTAATCCGTTACCACCGCATGAAGGGTTGTAATACCCTCTGGCAGGTCGGCACAGATCATGCGGGTATCGCCACACAGATGGTTGTCGAAAGGCAGCTTCAGGCCGAAAACAAGACACGGCATGACCTGGGCAGGGAAAAATTCGTGGAAAAGGTCTGGGATTGGAAGGCTGAATCCGGTGGCAATATTACCCGCCAACTCAGACGCCTGGGCTCTTCTATCGACTGGTCGCGAGAGCGATTCACCATGGACGAAGGTCTATCTCTTGCAGTTGAAGAAGTATTTATCCGCTTATATGACGAAGGCATCATTTATCGTGGCAACCGACTGGTCAACTGGGATCCGAAACTGCACACGGCCATTTCTGACCTCGAAGTTATCTCTGAAGAAGAAAACGGCTACTTCTGGTATTTCCGTTACCCGCTGAGTGACGGTCAAACTACAGCTGATGGTAAGGACCATGTCACCATTGCCACTACCCGGCCGGAAACCATGCTGGGCGATAGTGCACTGGCCGTACATCCAGAGGATGAACGCTTTAAAAATCTGATTGGCCTTACTGTCCAACTCCCCTTATGTGACCGGGAGATCCCCGTCATTGCCGATGACTATGTGGATCCTGAATTTGGTACAGGATGCGTAAAAATTACCCCGGCACACGATTTCAATGATTACGAAGTGGGCAAACGCCATAGCCTGGAGATAATCAACATCCTTACTGTGGACGCCGCCATCAATGACAAAGCCCCTGAAGCGTATCGCGGCATGGACCGCTTTGAGGCTCGAAAGCAAATTGTTGCGGACATAGAGGCTGCCGGTCTGCTGGAAAAAATCGAGGACCACAGATTAAAAGTCCCCCGTGGTGATCGCAGTGGCGTGGTCATCGAGCCCTACCTTACAAATCAGTGGTATGTCGCCGTGGAAAGCCTGGCCAAACCCGCCATCGAAGCGGTGGAAAATGGTGATATCGAATTTGTACCAAAAAACTGGGAGAACACTTATTTTGCCTGGATGCGTGATCTGCAAGACTGGTGTATCAGTCGACAGCTCTGGTGGGGGCATCGCATCCCTGCCTGGTTCGATGAAGACGGGGCAATTTATGTAGGAAAAAGTGAGGCTCATGTCAGGGAAAAATACGCACTGACTGCCGACCTGGTTTTGAAGCAGGATGAAGATGTTCTTGATACCTGGTTCTCATCGGCGTTATGGACCTTTTCCACACTGGGCTGGCCTGATGACACCCAGGAACTGAAAACTTTCCATCCCACGAACGTCCTGGTAACTGCCTTTGACATCATCTTTTTCTGGGTAGCCAGAATGATCATGATGACGCTCAAATTCACGGATGAGATTCCCTTCAAAAAAGTCTACATCCATGGCGTGATCAGGGACGGTGAAGGCCAGAAAATGTCCAAATCCAAAGGAAATATCCTGGATCCTATTGATCTGATAGACGGCATCGATCTGGAAAGCCTGGTCAGTCAGCGAACCACCAACATGATGCAACCTGAGCAGGCTGTTAAAATTGAGCAGTCCACTCGCAAACAATTTCCTGACGGCATTCCCGCATTTGGCACTGATGCCCTGCGATATACTTTTTATTCATTGGCATCCACGGGCCGTGACATTAATTTCGATATGGGGCGCATAGAAGGCTATCGGAATTTCTGTAATAAAATCTGGAATGCCGCCCGCTATGTCTTCATGAATACTGAAGATGAAACAGTTTCACGCCCATCCAGCAATTATGACTTTTCACGGGCCGATATCTGGATTCGATCACGCCTGCAAGACACGCTGAAAAAAGTTGATGAGGCCGTTGCCATCTACCGTTTCGACCTGGTCTCCCAGGCCATTTATGATTTTTTCTGGAATGAATACTGCGACTGGTATCTGGAACTTTCAAAGCCTGCTCTTTGGGATGAATCAGCAACCGCTGAACAAAAAAATGCTACCCGCTTCACCCTGCTGGATATCCTGGAGCAAAGTCTGCGCATGTTGCATCCATTGATGCCGTTTATCACCGAAGAAATCTGGCAAAAGGCCGCGCCTCAACTTGGTATTGAAGGCGACACTATCATGCTGCAGCCTTACCCGGAGATTGACGAAGACAGTATTGATGCAAATGTGGATAAGGAAATCGAATGGATTAAAGGCGTTATTATCGCCGTACGAAATATCCGCGGAGAATTGAATATTTCTCCAGCAACCAAGATCAATGTATTGCTTACCAACGGTAGTGAACAGGACAAACAGTTTCTGGGCAGCAATGCACAGTTTCTGGTCACTCTAGCAAAACTGGAATCAGTTACCTGGCTGGAAGATTCTGAGGCTGCTCCACTAGCGGCCATGCAGGTAATTGGAGAGATGGAAGTTCTTGTCCCTATGGCCGGTCTGATCGATATATCCGTTGAATTGGACAGGCTTGGCAAAGAACAGGATAAGCTGAAGAAAGAAATAGGCAGACTTTCCGGCAAATTAGGCAATGCCAAATTTGTGGATAATGCGCCAAACGAGGTTGTTGCGAAGGAAAGGGAAAAACTGTCTAATGCTGAATCAACCTTGATTCAGTTACAGAATCAAATAAGTAAACTCGAGCAGGCAGAAGACAAGTAAAACTCTGAATATTTCCAGTTTTATCAACGAGTTGCCCTCGATAAATGTCTAATATAAAGGCCGGTTACGGGAGAAGATTATGACCAATCTGAAGCCGAATTTTACATCAGCAGCACTGAGCTTATTTACCCAGCTTAAACGGCTTTCTCTGCTTACCCTGTGCCTGAGCCCTTTAACAGCCCTTGCCCATCTGGAAAAAAATATTGATCTAAATGGTGGTCATTATGATTACTATGGTGAATATCATTGTCATCAGCAGGCTTGTCGGCAAGCGCCATCCCGTTATAGCTTTTCCACCCGCCTCAAAACCAGCATTAATACCCGGGATCAAGAAGATTTCTATAATAAAGACGACTGGCCTCACTGGATGATGGTCAGCCAGTGCCAGACGGTGCGTATTCAGATACTTGAAGCCACCAGTGTAGTTCCCGTCAGCTGGACCAACCCCCGCAATTGCGAAATACGGGAAGGAAAATGGACAGATCCCTATACGGGAGAAGAGTTTGTACGTGCCGCCCGACTGGAAATTGATCACATAATTCCCTTGTCATATGCCAATGCCGCAAATGGTTACCAGTGGGATGATCAAAAACGCATGCAATTTGCCAATGACCCGCTGAACCTGATCCCAGTCAGCCGGGATATCAACCGCAAAAAGCGCGACCGTGGTATTGGCAGTTGGCGCCCACCTGAAGAAGATTTTCATTGCGAATACGCAGCTGCCTGGCGGGATGTATCCACAAAATACGACCTTGATTTGTTTATCAGAGATCGGAGCCGGGTCAATAACATTCTCGAAGATTGTGATATTCCCGAGCGTGATTTCGAAGATGAAAGTTTAAAAAGGGAAGTCCGGGTTAACGGCATTCCATTGCCTTTGTAGTTCTTTAGCCTTCTTCACCTTCACATTCCTTTCGCCCCTTTAAAATTCATATCTGAAAGTGATACCATCACGGGCTTGCTGGCACGTCTTGTCTATTCGGGTGCTGCAAGCATGGAACAAGAAATAATTAATAATAAAATATACTCTATTTCCAATTGAGCTAATCATGAACATTAAAATATTTATTGCTTCCCTAATAGTAGCGATATTGCTGGCTGCTATTGCTTTTTTCATTGACCTTTACTCTATTTTTCCTGTAGTTCTGGCGATTTTTGTCACAGCCCTGGTCAGTGGTTGTTTGACAAGTTTTTGGGTGAGTTCAGCTGAAGGCATAAACACTGAAAAAGAACCCCCTCGAAAAAAGGGTAAGCCCATCAACAAGGGCGTCAAAGAAACAGGCAGCGTCAAGTGGTTCAGTTCCAACAAAGGTTTTGGTTTTATCACCCGAGACAATGGAGAGGATATCTTTGTCCATTTCCGATCCATCATGGATAAGGGGCACAAAATCCTGCGTGAAGGTCAACGGGTTGAGTTCACTGTGACCGAGGGATCCAAGGGTTTGCAAGCTGAAGATGTATCCGCCGTCAAAAGCTGACTCATAGCCCTGCAATTAAACCTGCAATTAAAATAGGACAATAAAAGATCACTACTTAAGCACTTAATTATTCACGTAATTAATAGTGCGGTGGTTTCTCATCCTGTTTGCTATTGTCATGACTGGATTCTACAGACTCTGACAAATCACCTAGTCTGTCATGCAACAGTTTTAGTTGGTCCTGCAGAAGGGAAATTTGTTTCTGCTGATCAGCAATAACATCATTTAGATCATTGATAGCCTGGTCCTGGAAAGCCAGACGTGTTTGCAGGTCGTCCAGCACTTCTACCTGGCTGTCATTTTCATTACCCATAGTTAATCAGCCCTTTCACTTCGTGCCTTTATTAATTCTCACCAATCTGTCTTACTATTTCATAGCCTGTTAGAAATTGCTACTTCGCCAAGAACTAACAGTTTCCCCTCTGGTTTCATCAATCAAAGTGGAATTTGTGAGGTACGCCGGTTTACTCACCGAAAGCAGATATGATACTTTTATCGAAACCGGGCCAAGAAGTAATAGACAACCAGAAATGCAGCCAGTCAGTTCCAAGCCTCCCATTCGCTGGGCAATCCTTTCAGTACTCGGCATTCCGATAATAATTTCTTTCACGGTAGTGCCATGGTACGGATTTACTTACGGTTATGATTTGTATGAATGGCTCTGTTTCCTCGCCCTGTTGGTTTTTTGCGAAATGTCCATCACAGCGGGATACCACAGACTCTGGTCCCATAAAGCTTACCAGGCACATCCCCTACTAAAATTTGTTTATGCCCTTGGTGGAGCCTGCGCTTTGCAGAATGATTGCCTTACCTGGGCCTCTGACCACCGCAGGCATCATCTCTATGTGGACGACGATGACAAGGACCCCTATTCAGCAAACAAAGGTTTCTGGTATTCCCATTTCGGATGGATGATCCGGGATTTTGAAAGCACCCGCGAAGATCTGAGCAATGTCCAGGACTTGCTTGGTGAGTCTATTCTTGTCTGGCAGCGCAAACATTATCTGGCAATGCTCCTGCTGATGAATATCGGCCTGCCAGTCTTGCTGGGTTGGTTGCATGGCGATATCTGGGGCAGCTTGCTGCTGGCAGGTTTTCTGCGACTGGTAGTGAGCCAGCATTTTACCTACCTGATAAATTCTGCTGCCCATATCTGGGGTAGCCGCAACTACGACCCAAATCAAACCGCAAGAGACAACTGGATTATTTCACTGTTTACCTTTGGTGAGGGCTTCCACAATTACCATCACACCTTCGCCTGGGATTACCGCAACGGCATCAAGTGGTATCACTGGGATCCGACAAAATGGTTTATTCGGTTCTGCTCATGGATTGGACTAGCCCGAAGCCTGCGATTATGTTCGACCTATCGGCAAGAATTGACTCGTATGGAAGTCCAATACCAAAGGGCTCTGGAAAAATGCGAAAAAATGTTTGATTCAGGCAACTGGCGCAAACAACTGGAAGCTGAATACCAACAGTTGGTAGACACTCTAAATCACTGGTCTGAACTAAAACAGCAGTGGTACCAGGTCAGGTCGAAGAAGATATCCGCTGAATGGCATGAGCGTATGAATGACCTGGAGTTGGAAAATCTACGCCAACGTTACCGATTATTAAAAATAGAACTCAATGCCAAGCGAAAAAGCTGGCATGCCCTGCTGGATACTTTTACCTCACTGCCCTACCAGTCAGTCTGAACCTTGTCTAAGGGCAACCTGCTGGTAGCCCTGATACACTAAATTCCCATGATTGAATTTAAACTCACTGAAAAAACATCACAGGCCTGGCTCGACACTGTCATGGCCGATTTCAATAATTTTCTGCTCGATCATGCCAGCTGCGAGAAAAAAGCTTCCGGCATGGCCATATCCATGATTTCGCACTACCCTGACAAACCCGAATTGGTCAGTGAGATGCTCAACCTTGCCGTTGAAGAGCTCAGTCATTACCGGGATGTCATACGCCTTATTTTGGAAAAAAAGCTTGTACCTGCCTCTGATCGTAAAGATGAATACGTTAATCGACTTCATAAAGCTATGGACCAGGGCAAGGACGCTTACATGCTTGATCGATTATTAATTGCCAGTATCGTGGAAGCCCGTGGTGCTGAACGCTTTAGGCTTATCGCCAACGCATTACCAAAAGGGAAGCTGAAACAGTTTTATCAGGCAATCAGCGATTCTGAATCAAGACATTACCAATTGTTTCTAAAACTTGCCGAGCATTATTTTGACGAAGAGCGTATATCCCCCAGGTTAGCCAGTTTGTTGGACATAGAAGCCGCTATTATTCGCTCCCTCCCGTTGGCCCCTGCATTACACTGAACATCCCGGTTTTCCTGGCTGGAATCATATTTTTCCTCATTACTTATGCCTTTGCCGTTGCTACAGCGACACATAAGGAGTAATATTCCTGAAAATTTATGACTGGTCAGTCATATTTAAAAAAATGTAATCCGAATCAGTATGTTGTACGTAAAACGGATAGTCAGTCTGGTGATTAATCAGTAATTTCCCGGTCTGATGAATAGCCTTTTGGGGCATATACCAGGAACAGTAACGAGCCACTGTCTTTCAATAGGTAGAAGAAAATCCCGGAATAATTAATAAGGGACGTATAGGAAGGAATATTTCATGTTCAAAAAGGTCTTGCCAGTTCTTATCATCATTGCAGCAGTGGCTGTAGCTGTACTGTTGCGCCTTGCTCGCCCTGAAGCGGAACAAAACGAACCTCAACAACTCATTGTGGTTGTCGATGCTATAGCTGTTGTTGTGCAGGATACTTACATTACAGTTCCTTCCCAAGGCACAGTAGAACCCCGAACACGGACAAACCTGGTTTCTGAAGTATCCGGACAGGTCGTTGAGGTTTCCCCTGCGTTTGTAGCTGGCGGCTTTTTCAGACAAGGTAACACCCTGATAAGGCTGGATGACCAGAATTATCGGGCTGCTGTCAGTCGGGCAGAAGCAAGTGTTGCTACGGCGCGCAGCCTCCTGGAACAGGAACGCGGTCAGGCCGATGTGGCGCAGAGGGAATGGGATCGCATGACGGAAGCAGAACAAGCTCGCGTTCGGGCAAAAGATTTATATCTACGCAAACCTCAACTCGAAGAAGCTAAAGCCAGGCTGGTCTCTGCTGTAGCTGACCTTATCCAGGCACAGACAGATCTTGGAAAAACAACCATCTTCGCCCCCTACGATGGCTTGGTAAGCTCAAAAAATACCGATATCGGCCAATATGTGATAACAGGCGCTTCTATTGCAGAAACTTTTGCTGTGGATTATGCAGAAGTCAGATTACCAATCCCTGAAACCAAAATTGCTTTTCTTGATCTACCGACACCCACCGGTAATTTCAATAATGCCAACGGCCTGACCGATGCCGCTGATGTCGACCTGATCAGCAGAATTGGCAATCAGAATCATCAATGGACTGGAAAATTGACTCGAACTGAAGGTGTGCTGGATACCCGTACCCGCGTGCTGTTCAGTGTGGTGCAGATTGAAGATCCCTATAACCTGTATTCCAATGATTCCTGGGATTCAGAGCCCCTGCGTATCGGCACCTATGTCAACGCCCAGATTCAGGGCCGTTTACTGGAAGATGTCGTTGTTCTGCCCCGCTATACACTCCAGGCTAGTAACCTCATCTGGACTGCAGATGCCGAAGGGCGTTTACGGCCTAAAGAAGTCGAGGTGCTGACCATTAATGGCGATGATGTCTATATTTCTGGAGGACTGGAAAATGGCGATAGAGTTGTTCTCACTCGCCTCGAAAATCCACTAAACGGCGCTTCTGTTCAGGTCAATTACGTGGACGGTAACGCGCAGACTTTGCAGACCATCGAGTAAATCATTAAATAGAAAATGAACAGTCATTCATTTTTAAAAGAGATTGATTCGCACGAAAAATCGGCTGGTCACCCACAAAATTTAAATCGGAGCACTATTTAGGCATGAACACACTGCAGGAAGAAAAAGGCTTGATTGCCTGGTTTGCCAACAACCATGTTGCTGCAAACCTGATGATGATTGTCATCATCATGGCAGGCCTTTTTTCGGTGTACACCATCACAAAAAAAGCCATGCCGGATTTTGATCTGACTACTATCCAGATCACCATGGCTTATCCTGGAGCAACTCCTGGAGATGTCGAAAGAGGCATCATTATTCTAATTGAAGAAGCCGTTGAAGATGTTGATGGTGTGACAGATACCCGATCAGTGTCACGCGAAGGCAGCGGCACGGTGACCCTTGAAGTTGATGAGTCTTATGACATCAATGAAGTACTCAATGATGTTAAAACTCGTGTTGACGGCATCATCAATTTCCCGGTAGATGCAGAACCAGCAGCGGTAAGCCGCACCCTCTTGCGAAATGATGCCCTGCGCATTGAAGTGTACGGTGATATTGATGCGATCAGCCAGAAAGAACTAGCCCAGGAACTCAGAGATGAGCTTCTTGAACTGAGCGATGTCACCGCTGTCAGGATGGCAGGCGACCGTCCCTATGAAATTGGTATCGAAGTTTCAGAAAACACTCTGCTTAAGTATGGACTTTCTCTTGATCAAATCGCCCAGCGTATCCGCGCCTCATCTCTAGACCTGCCTGCAGGATCCATCGACACGGAAGGTGGTGAGATTTTGGTACGAACCCAGGCGATTGCTTATGATTACCACGATTTCGACAAAATAGTACTGCTTACCACTACTGACGGTACTATCCTCACACTGGGCGATATCGCGACGATAGTTGATGGGTTTGAAGATATCGAAACCTATGCCCGATTTGACGGCAAACCATCCATCAGCCTCACAGTCCTGACCACCAGCAACCAGAACATGCTGCAAGTGGCACAAGCTGCTAGAACCTTTGTTGATGAACGCCAACAAACTTTGCCAGAAGGAATTAACCTGGACGTTTGGGCGGATTCTTCCTTTTACCTGCAAGACAGGCTTGACCTGATGACTAGCAACCTCCTGATGGGAGCTTTCCTGGTACTGATCATTCTCAGTATCTTCCTGGAAATCAAGCTGGCGTTCTGGGTCGTGATAGGTATTCCGATTTCGTTCCTGGGAGCCTTTGCGTTGATGCCTTCTGTTGGGCTTGATATGAATATGCTCAGCCTGTTCGGCTTTATCATGGTACTTGGGATCGTGGTGGATGATGCCATTATCATCGGTGAAAGCGCCCATCATAGTATGACCAAATATGGCCATAGCACTCAAAGCATCGTACATGGTGCCAATCGTGTAGCTCTGCCTGCTACTTTTGGCGTATTAACCACTATCGTTGCCTTTATGCCACTGCTGATGATCAGTGGTTTTGCGGCAGCATTTACTGAATCAATAGGCTGGGTGGTCATTCTTTGCCTGGTCTTTTCATTAATTGAATCCAAACTGATTCTACCTTCTCATCTGGTGCACTTCGGCAAGCCCAATGCGAAAAGCTGGTTCAATAAAATTCCACATCGTGCCAATGCCATGCTCGACCATTTTGTCCATACTCATTACTCTCCTTTCGTCGAAAAGTGTATTAGAAACCGTTACATCACAATTACCAGTTTTATTGGCATGTTCATTATTACGACAGGTCTGCTATTAGGAGGCGTGGTCCGCCTTGTTTTCCTCCCGGAAATTCCCAGTGACTTCATCCAGGCTAGCGTTACCATGGTGGAAGGCAGTCCCGAACAACAGACTCGTGCCATCATGAACAAACTGGAAAATGCCGCCCTGTCTCTCAACGGCAAATTCGAATTCGAGGATTCAGAAACCGGTGAAATCTCTACCAAGGTAGTTGACCATGTCATTATTGTTGGTAGTGGTGTGTCTTCCGGTACTGCCGCAATCGAAATGGATAAGGATGTTCCCAGCCAAATAGATGCAGACTTGTTAACCCAGTATCTGGAAAATTATGTAGGAAACATGCCTGGCCTGAAGTCCCTGACCTTTTCATCCGGGCAGGTTTTTGGCGGCAATCCGATTTCATACCAGCTTGTGAGCAATAACCCTGATGATCTGACGGCCGCCGCATCAGAACTCGAAGCCAAGTTGCGCACCTACAGCGGCCTGATCAATATCAAGAATGAAGCTGTCAACAACAAGGACGAACTCAGGTTACAACTGCTGCCACGCGCTGAAGTCATGGGTTTCACACTAAATGATTTGTCTAGCCAGGTACGCAATGCCTTTTATGGTTCCCAGGCCCAGCGACTGCAACGTGGTGACGACGAAGTTAAGGTGATGGTGCGCTACCCGGAAGAGGAAAGAATTTCCATTGGTGACCTGGAAGATATGTATATCCGTACCAATGATGGCGAAGCCGTTCCCTTCACTTCGATAGCCGATTTCAATATGCAGTCCGGTTATGCCCAGATTAACAGAGTAGATGGTGAACGTTCGGTCGCAGTGAATGCAGACATCATCGAATCAATGGTCGAACCTAATGTCGTAAACAACGACATTAAGAATAATTTTTTTCCTGAATTGAGAACACGCTATCCCAGTGTTGATTATCGTGAAGATGGCGGCACCGCAGAGCAACAAAGCATCATCCAGGACATGGTCCGGGGCATGATGTTCGCCATCTTCGGTATTTACGCCCTGCTGGCAATCCCGCTACGTTCCTACACACAACCCATTATGATCATGGGGGTAATTCCCTTTGGCATGGTGGGCGCCATTGTCGGACACCTGATAGTTGGTATTCCCGTTAACTTTATGTCTTTCCTTGGCATCATTGCGCTTTCGGGTGTTGTCGTAAATGACAGCATTATTCTGGTGAATTTCGTCAACAAGGCTATAGCCGATGGTGAAGAAGTTGTCAGCGCCGTAATTAAAGGTGGCGCACGTCGTTTTCGTGCCATCCTGCTCACCTCTCTGACGACCTTTTTCGGCCTGCTGCCAATCCTGTTGGAAACCAGCATGCAGGCCCAGTTCCTGATACCGATGGCCACCTCGATGGCTTTTGGCATTGTGTTTGCGACCATCATCACCTTGCTGCTGATACCCTGCCTGTACGTAATCCTGGAAGATATTAAAGGTACTAAACTGGAAGCCTCTGCCATCAACACAGGCCCTGGATTAACAGCAACAGCTTGAGTCAATGAGTACAAAATACCCGGAGCACTCGCTGGACTACTCCAGACCTCGCCTATATGCTACATGGGCGTTTTAAAACCAATAGGGTTCTCCCATGGCACTCGATAAATCCTATCAGGATATTCCCGGCACTATCGTGTTCGATGCAGAAATGTCACGCAAGGGTTATCACCTGAACCAGTTCTGTATGTCTCTGCGAAAAGAGGAAAACCGCAAACGTTTCCTGGGAAACGAGCAAGCCTATGTGGACGAATGGCCACTGACTGATCTCCAGAGAAAAGGCGTGTTGGAGAGAGATTACAATCTTTGCATTGAAGAAGGTGGCAATATTTATTTCCTTTCCAAGCTTTTCTATACCGATGAGCATTCATTTGAACGCACTGTCTCAAAAATGGTAGGCATGACTCCGGAAACTTATCGGGAAATGATGCTCAATGGCGGCAGACCCATTGAAGGTAATCGCTCTAAAGGAGAATCGTAATAATGGCTCGCATTACTTCAGCCGTTTTTTCTTCTCATATCCCAGCCGTTGGCGCGGCCATTGATGGTGGCACCACCGACAACGAATACTGGTCCCCAGTGTTTAAGAGATTTGAATTTTCCAAACAATGGCAAGCCGATAACAAACCCGATGTCATCATCCTTGTCTATAACGATCATGCCAGTGCTTTTGACCTGCGTGTTGTCCCTACTTTCGCCATCGGCTGCAGCGAATCCTTTGAAATTGCTGACGAAGGCTGGGGCCCACGGCCTGTGCCTCCCGTCATTGGCCACCCGGACCTGGCCTGGCATATAGCCCAATCCGTCATACTGGATTCCTTTGACCTGACTATATGCAATGATTTCAAAGTAGATCACGGTCTTACGGTTCCGCTGTCATTAATGTTCGGCCAACCTGATGCATGGCCATGCAAGGTCATACCCTTCATGGTGAATGTGATCCAGTATCCGCCTCCCACTGGCAAGCGTTGCTTTGATCTGGGCAACGCCCTGCGCAATGCAGTGGAGAAATTTGATGAAGACCTCAATGTGCATATCTGGGGAACCGGTGGGATGAGTCATCAATTGCAATACACACGCGCGGGGCTAATCAATAAGGAATGGGACACAAATTTCCTGAACACACTGATCGCCGACCCTGAAGAGCTCAGCAAAACATCGCATACCGAATATATTCGCGAAGCAGGCTCTGAAGGCATTGAACTGGTCATGTGGCTGGTTGCCAGAGCAGCCCTTGGTGCACAGGTGAATGAAATCCAACGTTTCTATCACGTGCCTGCTTCAAACACAGCGTTAGGTCATCTCATCCTCGAAAAGGCTGACAGCTGATTTTCTGCTGTTAGTACCGGTTGCAAGCTACCCTGTCTTGAAAGAGAATCACTCTCTCACTTTGAATATCAACACACACAAGACAGGGGGCCAAATGTCCATTCGACTATTTGTATTGCTGGTACTAGCAGGATCTTTTTCATTGTCCACTCAAGCACAGGACTGCGACCGCAGTTGTCTGGCTGACTTTCTCGACCAGTACCTGGACGCCATCATTGCCAGTGATGCCTCACAGGCTCCTCTGAGTTATGGCTTCAGACAGACAGAAAATTCTATTGTTGTGCCCAATGATGAAGGTCTCTGGACTACTGTCACCTCGCTGGGAGAATTGCAGCGCCGCTATTTTGACCCGGTGGGTCAAACTGCGGGATATTTCGGCCTCTTGGAAGAAAGCGGAGAGCGAGCAGCGGTTTCCCTGCGCATGAAGGTGTCAAACAATCTAATAACTGAAGCCGAGTGGCATATTGGTCGCGAAAATGATCTTGGTCTGCAAGGTGTACCCGGCACTGTGTACTGGAATGCTGACGAGTTGATTGCCAATCCGCCCAACGGAGGATTTGTTCCCTTAGACAAGCGTTATAGCCGTGACGACTTAATAGCCATTGCCAACAGTTATTTCGATGGCATCATTGCCCAGAACAGCAAGGTGATCAAAGGCCACCCTGGTTGCTCACGTAGAGAGAATGGCCAGTCCACCTTTGGCGGCCCATTGGCTCCTGGTGCTACTGGTTTTAACGGGACCAGTGACTGCCGTACCTCTGGTGATTTCGGCCTTGCCCAGGTCGCAGCCAGGCGAGTACAGGTTGTTGATGTGGAACAGCAAATAGCCATGGTCTCCGTAGTTTTCCTGCGCCGTCCCGGTAACGAACGCTGGCGCAATCATTTCACTGAAGTGTTCAGTATTGAAGATGGCCTGATCCGCCACGTTCATGCCGCCATGTTTTATGCGCATCCAACGCAGCCAGTACCAAACTGGCCGCCCTATAATGGTAACTTGCCTCTTTCCTTTGACGAAACACAATAACCTGACGAAGAGACCTGTTCATGAAAGTATTCAATAATCTGCTAAAACTGATGATGGCTTTTGCCTGTTCCTTAACGCTACAGGCAGCTAACAATGAACCAGACACGCAAGAGGCTCTTGCATTCCTGTCTGAGGCTGAAAGCCGTCTGGAAGAAGCCAGCCATGAGTTAAGTCATGCGTCATGGCTAGCCAATACTTTCATTAATTACGACAGCCAGACACTGGAAGCTCTCACTTACCAACGCTTTTTAGAGCTATCTGTCCAATATGCAACTGATGCGGCTCGCTTTAATGACCTGGAGCTGGGCACAAGCGATCGTCGGAAAATGGAATTGTTGAAACAGTTTTTAACCATTCCTGCTCCTCTGGATTCAGAAATGAGTCGAGAGTTGGCAGAAATATTTTCGGAGCTTCAGGCTTTGTATGGTGCTGGTGAATACTGCAGACCAGAAGGTGTTACCGGTCAGGAAGTCTGCTATTCGGGTGACCGCATTGAAAACCTGATGCGTGAGAGTCATGATGCAGATGAATTACTGGAATTCTGGACCGGCTGGCGCGAGATAGCCAAACCTATGAAAGCCCTCTATGAGCGACAGGTAGAAATTGGCAACCAGGGCGCTCAGGAGCTGGGATATGACAACCTGAGTGTGTTCTGGCGATCCAAGTACGACATGGACGCCGATGCATTTGCTGCGGATGCCGATGACCAGTGGCTAAAGGTCAAACCTTTTTATGATGCCCTGCATTGCCATGTCCGCGCTGAGCTCAGTGATTATTATGGCCCCGAAGTGGTACCTCCAACGGGTCCTATTCCTGCCCACGTCATGGGCAATCAGTGGGCGCAGGATTGGACAGCCCTGTATGATATCGTCAAACCTGAATCCTCAGATCTGGGTTACGACCTGGATCAACTGGTACAGGAATATGTCAGCGATGAAAAAGACATGGTCCGTATCGCCGAAGGTTTTTTTACTTCCCTCGGGTTTGATCCCCTTCCTGAGACGTTCTGGGAGCGATCCATGTTTGTTGAACCGGTAGATCACCTGGCGGTTTGTCATGCCAGTGCCTGGGACCTGGATGACAAGGATGATCTGCGTATCAAGATGTGTATCGACAAAAGCGCCGATGATTTTCGCACCATACATCACGAACTGGGCCACAATTTTTACCAACGAGCCTATAAAGAACAGCCTCCCCTATTCCGTGGCAGTGCCAATGACGGTTTTCACGAAGCCACAGGCGATACAATATCGTTGTCGGTCACACCAAAGTACCTGGTGGATATTGGCTGGCTGGACGAAGAACCCCCTGCTGAAGGTGACATTGGGTACCTGATGAGTATCGCCCTGGACAAGATAGCTTTCCTGCCCTGGGGTTTGATGATCGACAAGTGGCGCTGGCAGGTATTCAACGGTGAAATACCACCGGATGAATATAACCGTGGTTGGTGGGATTTACGTGAGCAATACCAGGGTGTCACTGCCCCTATGCAACGTAGTGAAGACTTTTTTGATCCGGGAGCTAAATTCCACATTCCCGGGAATACACCCTACATGCGTTATTTCCTTGCCTATATTCAACAATTCCAGTTTCATCGTGAGCTGTGTGAAGTGTCTGGCTATGAAGGCCCACTGCATCGCTGTTCAATTTATGGCAGTGAAGAAGCCGGTGAAAAACTTAATGCTATGTTGGAGATGGGTATGAGCCGCCCTTGGCAGGATGCTATGGAAGCCATGACAGGCCAGCGTGAGCTGGATGCTTCAGCGATCATTGATTATTTTGCACCACTCAAGGATTGGCTGGATCAGCAAAACCAATTTCGTCAATGCGGTTGGTAACACACTCTCGTTGGATTTTTTAAAAAGGACTTTTCAAGTATGAATACAGCATACTGATTCGCTTAATTCCGACCTTGGGATCAATAATAGCCAGACAGACAGCTGAGATGAAATATTCCTTATAAATCAGATGCTAATGAATAATCTTTAGTACAGTATCTTCAAAATATTCCACTTTTGGGATGATGACTTCGGCATCCTGTAAGGTAACTTTCATGAGTTCGCCAGGATGTAACGGAACTTCAGTTATTTCTGTCATGTCACTTTCTGTCAGCTGCAAAAGTTGAGGGCTTTTTAACACGGTGAACCCATAAAAAGGTAACATGCGGTTATTCTTCAACCCGTAACATATCACTACCCTTGTATCCTCATCGAGATCGCCTTCAGTAATCTCTCCAAGTAGTGAATTGCTGATAAGCGGCACGCTACATCCGCGCCAGGCAAAAGAGTGCAATCCGGAATCATCGTCTTCGTTAAATTCCACAAAGGAATAACGCACAACTTCAGCAACAATGTTTCTAGGCACCAGCATTTGGCAGTCTTTTGTGCTTAACAGGAGACAACTCGCCTTCTGCTGGTCGCTATCTGGCATGTCCTGTTCTGGAATAGCTTAAAATGCTTTATGACATGGCACTAAGTTGTTGATTCGTTATCTGAAACAGCCATTTCGTCAGATAGATTATATAAAGCCTACGGAGCATAATGCACAGGGTTTATATCCGCAATGTGTGATGTGGATAGAGTTTCTGGGGGTTTCCTCGCAATAAGAAGGATCTATCTAATATGGGTGCTCAAAAAACGTTGTTTTATAGACTGGACACACTTGTTAGCGACTAGGTATGCTTTGAGCGAATACTACACGCGAGATTTTTTCAGTGACCCCTACCAAAGCATTATTACATCAATTATCCATGCAAGTATCCATTCTGGCTCTTCCATTTTTCGCCTTGTTGACCAACCCTGTATTTGGGCAAGACACTACAGTGTGGCTGGATAAGGATGCTTCCTGGGCAGTAAATAAACCCAGGCTACAGGCATTCGGAGAAGAATTTGACTCGGCCCTGGCACTGTATCAGTTCCTGGAACAGCAGGCTGAGGGAGGAGAACAATTGAGCCTGGAGATGTTGACTGAGCCTGCCTATGACTGGTCGGGGATTTTTACCCGTACTGGTGGAGGTTTATCTTTTGATCCTGACATACGTGCGAGTGAAACTACTGCAAAACTGACGAATTCAGGTATAGCCGCACGGCAAGCCAAGATCGACCAACTGGCCGCAACTGGTGGTGAGTATGATCCTATCTCTGATTGCCGCCCTCCAGGGCACCCAAGATGGGCAACAGAGCCTTTCCTCCATGAATTTATTGTGACACCGGATCAGACCTGGTTAATCAATGAAATGGTGAACGATGTCCGCCGGGTTTATACAGATGGCAGTACTCATACTTTGCCAGAAGATGCCTATGCTTCCTGGAATGGCGATACTATCGGATTCTGGACACAAGGCATGCTGGTTATGCACACGATGTATCTCATGCCAGGGCAATACCAGCGTGGTACGCAACCCGATTACTCAAATCAGGTGGAAGTGGTGGAGCGCTGGAAAAAAGTAGATGGTATAACCCTGGAAGCAGATTACTGGGTCTTTGATCCGATCAACTTGAGTGAGCCCTGGTATTCACGTCAGAGTTGGACTGAACTTGCCAACGAAGACAACTACTTGCGCATTCGCTATTGGGATTGCGGAGAAAATCAAAACAATGACATCATTACTACCTTCGATGGCACCAGCCAGTTTCCCGATTTCGATTTTATTGAAAACGATGCGGCAGTCAGTACTGACGAAGCAGTAAAACGGGCATCACAACAATGAAATATTTAAACACCATGAAACGAATATCCTGTTTCGCCATAACACTTTTCTCTTTGCTCATTATTCCTCTGGCCAATGCGCATCATTCGGCCTCCATGTTTGACCGTTCCAGTATTGTGGAAGTCAGTGGACAGGTGCGCGAATTTCAGTACACCAACCCCCACTCCTGGCTACTTGTCGATGTCACTAATGAAGATGGCTCTGTCACCACTTGGGGATTCGAGGCTGAAGGGCCAAGCACCTTGATGCGTGCAGGCATCCGCAAAGGAGACCTGCCAGCCGGTACACCTATCACCATTCGCGGCAATCCCATGAAAGACGGTCGCAGTGCTGGTGCCTGGATTGATGCGGTGGTAAATGGTGAAAGTGTCAACCCGCGAAATGGCTTTGCAGTAATTCCTGCAGCTGAATAATCTGCATTGAAAAAGCATACAACGCAGAAAAACAACCCTGCGGGCTAACCATGCAGTCTTATCTGGAAAGCTATGCCGAACCTGAAACTGCCTTGCTGGTAAAGTTTTCTTACAACTATCAGCATGTTGTTTGTATCCCGGCCTTTGCTGAAAATGCAGATTTCCTGAACTGGTTAACCAAAAATGTATCTACTGCATATGCACTAGTCATTGTTGTTGTTAATGCGCATACCAAAGCAGACAGCCACCAGATAGAGCAAACCCGGACGCTGGCTTCAAACCTGCGTGGTTCCTTTCAATTAAAAAGACTGTTCGCCGACAATATTCTGCTTTTAGATGGCCCGGGCAATATGGATATCTTGCTAGTGGAGCGTTGCAATGCTGGCAATTTGATTTCTGAAGCAAAAGGTGTGGGTCTGGCAAGAAAAATAGCCTGCGATCTCGCCTGTCACCTGATTTACGAAAATAAAATTACCAATCCGTGGATACATAGCACAGATGCTGATGCCAGTCTCCCGGCCGATTATTTCAACGGTGTCAATCTGCTCGACCCACAAACAGACAGCGCCGGAATTTATCCCTTTCTGCACACTATCAGTGAAGACCCCGGAATACTTCAGGCACAGAATTTGTATGACCTGTCATTACGCTATTACGTGGACGGACTTTCATGGGCAGGCTCTGACTCGGCCTTTCACACTGTTGGCAGCACACTGGTGGTGAATTCCAGGCATTACGCCCAGGTTAGAGGTTTCCCACAAAAAAATGCCGGCGAGGATTTTTATCTCCTGAGCAAACTGGCTAAAACAGGAAATATTGTCTCTCTGGATACCTCGCCTATATCCCTGCGCAGTCGGCTATCCGATCGCGTGCCCTTTGGTACCGGCCCCGCACTGGGAAAAATTCTGGCATTAGCCGATCCATCGAGTGAATTTCTGTATTACCACCCGACCTGCTTTATCTACCTGAAATGCTGGCTGGCCCTGAAGAGTGCTTTATGGGACAACAACATAAAGTCAGTGTCTCCGGAAAACCAAAGTGACATCGAGAAGCTGATTTCACAAAACGATGAGTTTTCAGCTATTGATA
Source organism: Gammaproteobacteria bacterium (assembly GCA_029245395.1). Taxonomy (GTDB): domain Bacteria; phylum Pseudomonadota; class Gammaproteobacteria; order Pseudomonadales; family Pseudohongiellaceae; genus Eutrophocola. The sequence continues at coordinate 96,928 of JAQWPL010000018.1, read as the reverse complement.
GTCAGGTGCTTATATATTGCCTGCAGGCATTGGGTATAGAAAAAGCGCTTGAGCATGCAGTCAGTCACAGTACCAGCGGAACAATATTTGCAGGACATTTAAATAATTGGTTTGATGCCTTCCAGACCTTAAAATTTATTCATTGGCTCAGGAATAATCATTTTCCTTCTCTGCCCCTGTCAAAAGTTCAGACTTTTACAGAGGTGCCTTTTACTGCTTCCCTTTTAGATTATGCCCCAGGGCAGCCAGCATCGAGCCAAGTACAACAATAACGGCGCCCAGGTAGGCTAAGCCATTGAGCTCACTATCTATAAACACATCCGGCCAATTTGCTACTGCGATTTTCATGGAAATGATCGTAAACAAAGGCGCCAATGTAATTACGGCGCTCACTTTAGCCCCATCCCAGAGCTGCAATGCTTCTGTAAATGCCCCATAGGCCAGCACCAGGTTGATACTGCAAAATGCCAATGCATAAAACTGCACCACGTTCAGATTAAATATTGACAACGGGCTGGTGAAAGGGAATATGAAAACAACTCCGCCCAGATACATCAGGCTGGTTAGTTGTACGGAATCCATTTTTGCCAGAAGGGTTTTTTGCAATAAGCCATAAGTGCCCCAGGAAATTGAGGCCAGGACCATCAGGAAAATGCCGATGGAATAATCATTCACTGAGGAAAATATTTCCCCGAGCCTGTCATTGAAAAACAAGCCAAACCCACCAAACAACATTACAACACCCAGCCACTCCAGTTTCCCAAAGCGCTCACCATATAAAAACAGACTGCCAAACATCAGAATAAAAGGCGCGAGCTGGATCAGCACCTGGGCACTTTCAGGATTAAGGTAGAGCAGGCTGCTGAGATACAGAATAAAATTTGCGGACAAAACCGCTGCGGCTACAAACAACGACACCCTGGTTTTTCTATCCATACGTTGCAGATCAGGCAAGCGTCCTTGCTGCCATAAAAAAACAAGCACAACTATTGCTGCCACCGCGAACCGGTACCAGGTAATGGTGGCAGTATCCATACTGCCAAGTAAGAGCATAAAAGACACAGGGAGCAGTCCCCACATCAAGCCTGTCAATAACGACAGAAAAAATCCTATCCAGGGTTTTTTATTAGCCATAATTTAAAGTTGTTGGTACTGAAAAATTCATACTAATAAAGCACCAGCGGGGGATCATCCATAGCGCTAAGCTGCTCTCTAAGTTCAAGAATATGCCCAGCCCAATAAATTTCAGTATTAAACCAGGGAAAGCTTTGTGGAAATGCCGGATCATCCCAGCGCCTGGCAAGCCAGGCACTGTAATACATCAGCCGCATGGTCCGCAGCGCTTCAACAAGTAAAAGCTCTGCCGGATTAAAATCATGAAATTCATTGTAACCATCAACCAGTTCACTTAATTGAGCCAGTTGGGTTTGCCTGTCGCCTGAAAACAGCATCCACAAATCCTGAATGGCCGGCCCTTGCATGGTGTCATCAAAATCCACGAAATGCGGCGTATCATCACGCCACAGCACATTACCCATATGACAATCACCATGGATGCGAATCTGAGCTGGGCTGGAAGTGCTGGCAAAAATGCCATGAATTCGATTGATTAAATGCTCTGCCAGAGACTGGTAGGCTTCTCTGAGATCTGCTGGAAGGAAATCTGCTTCGAGCAGAAAGCTGGCACTTTCCTCTGCAAAATAGCCAATACTGAGTTCCCGTCTGTACTGGAAAGATTTTGTCGCACCGGCCGCATGTAATCTGCCGATAAACCGCCCCATGATCAGTAAGTTATCAAGGTTCAGATCCGGACTGCGCCCTCCTTTACGAGGAAACAAGGCAAAATGAAAACCGGCGAATTCATCCAGTGTGCTTTCACCCAGTTTAAGGGGGGGTACAACGGGGATATCCAGGTCTGCCAGTTCCCAGGTAAAGGTATGCTCTTCCAGGATCTGATCTACACTCCAGCGATCCGGCCGATAAAATTTAGCAATCAAAGGTTCGCCGTCTTCAACACCCACCTGATATACCCTGTTTTCATAACTGTTTAGAGCAAGAATCCTGGCATCGCACTCAATACCGGCGCTTTCTACAGCATCAATAACAACATCAGGCGTTAGCTCTGCAAAGGGGTGGGCATTGGGCAATACATAGTCTCCATTTTTTAAAACCACTGGATCATGTTACCACGCTGTCTGTCAGGTCAGTCTTGGCAAATTCCTGAACCCGGGTTTAGCGATTAGATATTGTGCTGTATGAATGGCTCGTTCACGAAAACCCCCTTCACAAAAACACAAATAGTAATTCCACATACGTATGAAGACGTCATCTGTGCCCAGTTTGCGCACTTCATCTATTTGATCCCAGAAACGCGTACGCCAGGCCTTTAACGTTCGGGCATAATCCATAGTGATGTCTTCCAGCCCTATGATCTGCATGTCTGTTTTACGAGCAACTTTGTCGGCTATTACGGCATTGGAGGGGAGCTGACCACCAGGAAAAATATAACGCTTGATGAAATCAATACTTTGAGCTGATTGTTCAAACCGCTGGTCGGAAATAGTAATTCCCTGTATCAACATCAAGCCGTCATTTTTCAGCATACGACTGCAAGTACTAAAATACTCATCGTAATATTTCACTCCTACTGCTTCAATCATTTCCACCGAAACTAACTTGTCATAGCACCCTTCAATTTCACGGTAATCTTTCTCCATAACAGTAATCAGATCCTTTAAGCCTTCCTTCTCAACCCATTTACAAGCATGCTGGTATTGCTCATGGGAAATCGTAGTTGTGGTGACACGACAGCCATAATTTCTGGCAGCATAAACAGCAAGGCCACCCCATCCGGTGCCAATCTCCAACAAATGATCTTCCGGTTTTAGCTGTAAACGCTCGCAGATATGCTCAAATTTGTTAATGGAAGCATCATGCAATGTGTCGTCTTCTTTTTTGAAAATGCCAGCAGAATAGGCCATGGAAGAATCAAGAAAAAGGCTGAAGAATTCATTACTCAAGTCATAATGTGCAGCGATATTGCGCCTTGAACCAACCGGCGAATTTGGTCTGAGGGCATGGAAAAGCTTTCCAGCCATACGTCGCCGTAGAGGCTGCTGCTTTCCCATTTCCTGCAGTGTATGCATATTCAGTACAAACAACCTGATCACTTCAAGTAAATCAGGTGTTTCCCAATAGCCAAGCATATAGGCTTCACCGGCACCGGTTGAACCCTCTCTAAGCACGCTGAGGAAGGCGGCAGGATTTTTAATATTTATAACAGCGGCCACCCTGTCCTCCTGCCTGTTGCCAAAACGGGAGATCTGCCCTTCTTCTTCCAATACCAGTGAGCCCACGGCCAGTTTTCCCAATATGGCATGTACTGCCCTGCGGGATAAATCTGTCATGTTAATTAATGATGTCAGGGTCGGTTTGCTCTGATCTAATCCTGTAATTCTCACTACACTCTCCTGTCTTTTTTACTTTTCAATATTTTCACTTAACTTCTTTATGCCAATTTCTTCCAGGACACTTCTCACTGCTCACTTGTTTACTTGACACTTTTCAGTAGACCGGGGGTCTTATCCCGAGTTTTAGATTTGCGTGTTGGGTGCGGCTGAAAATCGACGCCTTTCCACCATAATTTTGCGGCTTGCCAATAAATCCCCCAACAAACCTTAAGGGTCATAAAGGGATACCTGACTAGAAAGAAATTCAGTGCTGATGGTGTAATCTCATGCCGTTTCAGGCGCATGTTGGCATTGAAAATCCGTTCAGAGCCCCTGTAATTTTCCATATAAATACTGAGCTTTTCACCAGGAATTGAGTTTTTCCACAAATAGTCCATATCCATCGGCATGAACGGTGAAACATGCAGCGCCTTGTCAAAAAAGGCCGTTGAGATATCACTTCCTTGCTCAACCGGAATGACATAACTGACCTTTTCTCTCCATGGCGTATTGGTCACTTCCGCAACGACAAACTGCAACCGCTCCTCTGAATCAAAACAGTAGTAACAGGTAATTGGGTTAATGATGAATCCGAAATACCTAAGGTTGGTCAGCATTCTCACGGGGCCTTCTGGATACACGCCAGCTACTTCCTGGACACATTGCTTTACTGCCTCTTTTAAAGGAATTTCTTCATCACCGAGGTAATCCTTGCGGGAAAAAAATGCCAGGTTAAATTTGCTCACTGACCAAAAATAATTTTTTGCAAACACGCTGCCAAGTTCATCCAAATCCAGGTACATCATGTACACCCGATACATAAAGTGGTGGCGTTTTGGACTGAATCGGCAATGCCTGACTATGCCCTCATAAATTCCGCTATTGAAAGTGTCAGCTTCGATCATATGGCCACCGCTAGCTCAGACCTTTCATTATCGATATTGTCTGGAATATTGGCACGGATGTCCTCTTGTTGAATTCCCGGATAACCCGTAAGGCGCTCCAGACACCATCCTCATGGAAGCCGTTACGCCAGTAAGCGCCACAAAACCAGGTGTTATTAATGCCATTGATTTCCTTCCAGCGCGTCTGTGCATGGATCCCTTGTTCATTAAAAACCGGGTGATCATAGTGATAGATGCCAAGCACAGCTTCTTCAGCAATAGCGTTGGTCTGGTTGAGCGTGACACAGAAGGTTTCTTCAGCAGTCAATCCCTGAAGAATATTCATGTTGTAAGTAAGCGTTGGGCGTTCAAGTACCTTGTCTCCCAAAGCAACGTTCCAGCTTGACCAGCATGATTTGTTTTGCGGTAGGAGACTGCTGTCGGTATGCAGTACAACCTCATTGCGGGTATAGGGTATGGCAGACAGAATTTCATGTTCCTGTTCACTTTTGTCTTGCAGCATTCTTAAAGCCTGATCGCTATGGCAGGCAAAAATAATCTCGTCATACTCATCAGTGAATTTTCTGCTTTCTACTCTTACACCAGGCCTACCATTAGACTGAGTGACGCGAGCCACTCTTGTAACCGGATTCTCCAGCTCAATCTTATTTTTAAATGCAGCCGTGAGCGGCTCGATATAATTTCGTGAGCCACCTTTAATCACACGCCATTGCGGTCTATTCCTGATATTGAGCAAGCCATGGTTATGGAAAAACCTGACAAAAAAAGCCAGCGGGAAATTCAGCATCATCTGCGTATTTGTTGACCATATGGCTGCGCCCATAGGTACCAGGTAAAGATCGGCAAAAACTTTTGAATAGTTGAAATGCTCCAGATAGTCACCCAGGGACATGTCAGCACATTCCTGATTCTCAGCAAGATGGGTTTCAACCTGACTATTGAATCTGAGAATATCTTTGGTCATGTGTAAAAAACGCGGAGAGACAAGATTGCGTTTCTGGGCAAAAAGAGTCTTCAGACTGGAACCAGCGTATTCAACTCCACTGAGCGAATCACTAACACTGAAACTCATGGCAGTAGGCTTGGTTTCAACGCCGAGATTATCAAGAAGCCGGATAAATTCCGGATATGTCCAATCGTTGTACACAATAAATCCTGTGTCGATGGCGTATGTTTTTCCATTGCTCTGCACATCAATTGTCGCAGTATGCCCACCTAGTGTTTTACCAGCTTCAAACAAGGTGATGTTGTTTTCTGCGGCAAGATGATGTGCTGCAACCATCCCTGATATCCCACTGCCTATGATGGCTATTTTCATGCTTTCGCTCCCGAAGTACGCCGCAGGCTACCAGAAACACCTGAATACCAGAGCCTGGGGAACAGCTTCATGATTTGTAGAAGCATGTGCAGACGTAAGGGGAAAGCTATGGTCAGTGGCCTTCGCTCTGCCTTCTTAAGAATGATCGATGCGGCCTTATCAGCAGATAAAAGAAATGGCATCGAAAAATCATTTTGATCAGTCATCGGGGTTTTGATAAATCCCGGGTAAACCATTGTGATATCGATGACATCATTCAGATCACTGCGCAATGAATTCAGAAAATAACTCATGGCCGCCTTTGACGAACCATAGGCTTCTGCTCTGGGGAACCCCAGGTAACTGCTCATACTTCCTATACCAATGATGTGGGGCTTTTTAACTGTGATAGCGTTCGTCTTTTTAAGGAGAGGCAACGCCGCAATACACGAATTCACGACGCCGAAGAAATTGGTATCCAGTACTCGCCGCGTCTTTTGAATATCAAGCAGAGGCAGATCAATATATTCGCAAGTCCCTGCGCACAGGATCACCGTATCCAGGTATTCAATATCATGATTCTGCAGCAGGACTTTCATGGCTTCATCATTTCCGACATCACAAGGGATCGACGTGATATTTCCATCTTGAGCGGCCAGTTTGTCCAGCACTTCAGAGTTTCTACCGCTGATATAAATCTGATGCCCCTGCGTCGCCAGTTGTTGCACGATGGCCTTGCCAATACCTGAACTGGCGCCAGTGATCCAGATATGTTGTTTATCTGTGCTTTCCAAGTTAACCAAGCTAACCATATTAATTCCCCTGGGCAGCTAGCCGACTTTTCAAGGAGCGGGTTATCCCACCAAGTAAAGGAAGATGCTCATAGACAAGCGCACCGAGGTCGTAACAATCTTCGTGGTAGTAAATGCGCTTCGTGAATTTCAGGTGCGACATGCCCCTGATAGTAATAATTTGGCCACCACGTAATTTGCTGTTGGCATATTCCATTTCCCAGGTCAGGAAAGCCGTGTTTTCTCCAACTAGCTGATCGGTGTACCTGATTTTGTAATGAGTCAGATTTTCAGCCATTTTATTGAGGTAATGCTTGAGATAAAGAATCCCCTCCACTTTATGTACAGGATCCAGAAACTCGATATCCTGAGTGTAAATGGCATCAAGACCGGACAAGGAGTCTACTGAAAATTCCTCAAAATGCCTTTTAAGGTTCAATATCAATTTGTTGGATTCAATATCTGGCACAGTACTCATAATTTTACTTTACAGATTAAAGGCTTATCATCAGAATTGAGTATTTATACGCAGCACAAATAAGAATAGATCAGCCATGGAATTATTGTGAATTCATTGATCCAGTTATCAGCAATAAACGTATATGTCTTTGAAGCAATAAACCGCAGCCAGACGATTGCTGCAAAGACTAATACGGGGCAAAATATTGACAGCTGCCATAGAGCAATACATAAATTACACTGGGGAGCGGCGAACTGTGAATGACTCGATCGTCGCTTGGTCAGAGTGTCTCGAAAAAATTGCCAGCAAGGGTGATCGTGAGGCTTTCAGGTTACTGTTCAATAAGTTCTCGCCTTTGATTAAGTCTTTTGCTATTCGTCTGTCATCCGGCACCAAATCCGAAAACCTGGCAGAGGAACTTGTTCAGGAAACGATGCTCAAGGTTTGGCAGAAGGCAGGATCATTCAATAGCGAGAAAGCCAATGCCAGCACCTGGATTTTTACTATTGCCCGAAATACCCGCATTGATTTACTACGAAAAAAAGCCAGACATCAAAATAACCGAATAGCCAACGACCATTCCGAAGAAGGTTTTGATGTTGAAGACATCTGGGTTGAAGATGAAAACGAAGATGTTTTTAACCAGATGGCAAAACAGCGCAGTATTAAATCCTTGCATGAGACCTTGCAGGAATTACCTGAAGAACAAAGCTTTATTCTGAAAAAAGTCTATCTGGAAGATAAGTCCCATAGTGAGATCGCTCAGGAACTGGATTTGCCCCTTGGCACTGTAAAATCAAGAGTGCGACTTGCATTGAACAAACTACGCCTGACGGTGGACAGATTTTAAATACACCTTAATCATCTGAAAATAATTGGTACAAAACATTGCTTAAATATCATCCCGACACTCGATTCCTGACAGATTATGCGGCTGGCAGCCTGCCTGAGTCCCAGGCCCTGTGTGTTGCTGCTCATTTGCATTACTGTCATTCATGCCGTAAGCACATCAGTGAGTTAATGGAACTGGGTGCTGAATTATTTATGACTCAGGCACCTGACAGCGTCAATGCAGATAGCTTTGACAAACTCATGGAGAAACTGGACGCACCACAACCGGAAGCTCAACCTGGCACATTACATACAAATCAAGTCCAAAGCACACCTGTCGAGCATGAAGCTTTACCCAGAGCTATCCGTAAAATTACTGGCGGCGACATTGAAAAACTGGGCTGGCGCAATTTGGGCAAAACATTTCGCTATTCCACTATTCAAACCGGTGACAGCCAACGGGAATCTTCTCTGCTCGAAATTAAAGCTGGCGGCGAGATCCCAAAACATCACCATGGTGGTGATGAGATTACTGTTGTACTTAAAGGCAGTTTCTCAGATCAGGAAGACCGATATCATGTAGGTGACTATATTGTGCGTACCAGCGGGGAAACCCATACGCCGGTTGCTTCACAAGATGAAGATTGCCTGTGTCTGGCAACGCTCGACGCGCCTATCGTAATGAACAACTGGTTTTATCGCTTGGTCACCCCTTTCTTGAACAAACCTACCAGCTCAGGCTAAGCTACTTTTATTTTTTAAAAGCCGCCAATGCCCGTTCCCTGCCAAACTTTAGATCTACCAAGGGAGCAGGATAGGATTCCGGTTTAAATAACCCGGGGTCGTGAATGGATTTATTGTCCAGATCTTCAAGTTCAGGGACATAGCGTCTGATAAAATTTCCAGCCTCATCAAAGCGTTTAGATTGAGTCACCGGATTAAATATTCTGAAATAGGGTGATGCATCAGTGCCTGTAGACGCACTCCATTGCCAGCCACCATTGTTGGATGAGAAATCCCCGTCTATTAAATGCGTCATGAACCATTTCTCACCCCAACGCCAGTCAATAAGTAAATGCTTGGTAAGAAACATGGCGGTAATCATGCGCAGGCGATTATGCATCCAACCGGTCTCCAGTAACTGGTGCATGGCGGCATCAATAATAGGGATACCGGTGTTGCCTTTACACCACTGACCAAATTCTTCCTTGTCATGACGCCAGGGAATCTTGTCCAGTTCCCGGCGATATGCCTTGTTCATGCTGACATGAGGCGTGTGGTGGATGATATGCCGATAAAATTCCCGCCACAGCAATTCATTTTTCCATGTTTCCACGCCCTCTCCACTATGCATGGATGTGGCCTGCTGCCAGCAATCACGAATAGATATCAAGCCAGTATTCAACCAGGGGGACAACGTACTTGTTCCATCATTGGCTGGAAAGTCTCTATCCTGTTTATAGTCAGTAATAGGGTTACTGCAAAATTCCTGCAGCCGTTCATTGGCAGCCTTTTCACCTGCAGGCCATAGATCTGACCAATTCGTATTGGGATCTGGCCAGTCGATATCACTGGGCTCTACCATGTCAGAAATAGTTGCAGGTTTTACCTGGGGTGAAGCACTTTTAGCCGGCGTATTAATACTGTCTGGCACATAAATCATTTCCCGGCATTTTTTTGCAAACGGGGTAAACACTTTAAAGGGTGCTCCACTCTTATTTAGCACAGATCCGGGCTCCAGTAAGACCTGATCGTGGTGCACTGAGACATTCACGTCCTGACTCTCTGCAAGAGAAATCACCCTGGCGTCACGGCGCGCCTCGTTGAGCGGATATTCGGCATTAAGGTGCAATGATTCTATTTGCCACGTACTGAGTGCGTTCCTGATGACATCAGGAACTGCACTGTAATCAGGGACCTGGCAGTAAATTAAAGGAATATTGAGCGTTTTGAGACTTAACTCCAACACTTCCAGATTTCGCCGCCAGAAATCAAGTTTGATGGGAGCATCGTCATGGCTTTGCCATTGCTTAGGGGTTGCAATGTACAGGCCGACCACGCCCCCCTTTTCAAGGGCAGCCTCAAGGGCCATGTTGTCACGCACGCGCAAGTCCGTGCGAAACCAGACAAGGTTCATATCTGGTTTCTCAGACTCAGGTCATCCGGGTAGGGTTGCAGATAAGATTGCAAGGCAATGTAATCGTTGGGATACGTATGAAAATAACTGCGCAGCATGGTCACTGGCACAATTAGCGGCAGGATACCATTACGATACTGCTCGATAGCCTCTCCAAGCTTTTCTTTTTCTTTACTGTTTAAATAATTTTTCAGATAGCCCTGCAAATGCATAAGCACATTTGTATTGCTTTTTCGGCTGGCCTTTTGCTCCAGGGAATTCATCAGGGCCGCGAAATATTTCTCGCCCAATTGTTCTGAATCCTGCTTGCCGGCATCGGCCAGCATCCTGCCTAGATCGGTATAAGATTGAGGATTGTGCGCCATCAGTGAGTATTTGTAACAGGAATGGAAATCAACCAGCTTCTTTGCTGTCAGACCTCCCTGTTTCAAGGTCTGCCAGTTATGATAGGCGAAGACACGCGTAATAAAATTCTCACGCAGCACTGCATCCTGCAACCTGCCAGCTTCTTCCACGGGCAACAAGGGATAGGTATCAGTGAACACTTTTGCATAGACACCCCGCCCCATTTCTTCCTGTGGAAATCCATTGTCGTTATAAACCTTGACGCGGAAAAGACCGCAGCTGGGCGAACCCTTGATAAAAATGTACCCGCACAAGTCATGCAATTGCTTGACCTTTTCCCGGGCAAATTCTTTGAGAGGTTGCGTGGTATTGATGGCCGGGTCATCCACTCCAACCACATCCGGGTCAGACGGATTACCCACCAGTCTGATGGGTTTGCGTGGTATGCCCAGGCCTATGCTGACTTCAGGGCATTCTGAAATAAATTCAAAATAACGTGATAGTTCTTGAGTACAAAACACAGAGTGCTTATGCCCACCGTTATAACGTACTTCTTCACCCAGCAGGCAACTACTGATACCTACTCTGATCTTTTCATCGTACTGTTTCATTAACATGTCTGTAATTGATTTACTGATAAATTCTCGTTTGCAATCATATTGCCAAGAAATTGCCAGAATAATTCATGCTCACCGACATTTTTCAACAATTCAATCTCCAGATCATTATACCTGGATTGCAGTTTGCAAATTTGTTCTGGCACATCTTGCAGCAAATGGCGCCCGGCAGCAAAGAATAGCGGTAACACCCTGAAACTTCTTACGCCGAGCAAATAACGAGTGCTGATTACGGTTTCCAGACTTGGCGTGGCCATCTCCATGTAAGCCAGAACAGCATCATGATCAAGGTTCTTGTTGATGGTTTGCAGTCCGCCTTTAAAGGTCTGGCACCAATTTTTGTCTTTGCTGCCATGGGCAAGCAAGATCAGATTAGATTCCATAGTAGTGTCCAAGGAAGCATCCATTGAATCAGGTAATACGTATAAAACTGACATATAATGAACGGGTTATTTTGGTAATTTTATAACGACCTGCCACGTTACAAACATTACTCCGTGCCTATTACTTTTTACGCAGCAAATTCAGAAATAGATCTATGGGAAAACGCGCAGTTCTTTTAGCCAACCTTGGTTCGCCGGATAACACCGATGTCTCTTCCGTCAGGCGTTATCTGAATCAGTTTCTAATGGACCCCTACGTTATTCAGTTGCCGTGGATACTCAGACGCCTGATTGTTGGGTTGTTTGTGCTGCCTTTCCGGCCAAAAAATTCCGCAAAAGCATACCAAAGTGTCTGGACTGATCGCGGTTCTCCCCTGATTGCCCTGTCGATTGATTTGCTGGAATCACTGCAAAAAAAAGTAGAAATGCCAGTTGGCATGAGCATGCGCTATGGCAAACCCTCTATCGAATCAGAATTGCTCAGGCTTGCCAATGAACCTGACATTGAAGAAATACTGTTTATACCCCTGTTTCCGCATTATGCCGAAAGCACAGTGACAACGTCATTCAAGGAGGCGGAAAAAGTCATCAGCAAGCACAACCTGGATCTCACCCTGACTGTTCTCAGCCCTTTCTACAATAAGCCGGATTACATACAAGCCCTGGTATCCAGCGCTTCAGAGTCTCTGCAAAACACTGAGTCATATGATCATATTCTGTTCAGTTACCATGGCTTGCCAGAACTGCATCTAACCAAAGCGGACCCTACGAATTCACACTGCCTGAAAACGGCAGATTGCTGCACTTTGCCCTCACTAGCGCATGCAACCTGTTATCGTCACCAGGTTTATGAAACCACAAGACTATTTGTTGAGAAAGCGGGTCTTAACGAAGATCAATATACAGTGAGTTTTCAATCCAGGTTGGGAAAGGCCAAATGGCTGGAACCCAGTACTGAAGAAACGTTAAAGAAACTGGCGGGCAATGGTGTGAAGAAAATTTTGGTGTTATGTCCGGCTTTCGTGACAGATTGTTTGGAAACGCTGGAGGAAATAGAAATCCAGGGAGCAGAACAGTTTAAACAAGCAGGGGGTGAATCGCTGATTCTGGTTCCCTGTCTGAATTCTCATCCCGCCTGGGTCGATACCTTGTCAGAATGGGCACAAGATCCAGAAACGGCAGGTTAATCTCAGGCGGAATCGACCCGGAATCCGCCTAATTCAAAATCCTTCAGATATTCAGCCAACTGTCCGTCTGTGCCTTTATGGAATTCATTGAATACCAGCACAAGGTAGTATTGATTCTGCGCAAGTCGCCTGTGTGTGACAACCTGACTAAAAATACTGAAAACCGAACCATCGGGGATACTGAAATCCAGATCAACCATATGGGGATAATTTTCTTGTGCCAGTAAAGCTTCGACCATCGCACTGTCGCAACTTATCTGGACACTGGAACGAGAAATATCAACACATTGAGTATTAAACGTGTGCTTTTTTTCTGCTCCATCAATTACTACTTTTACCGGGAAGGTAATCGGGTATCTTGGAAATGCGCCTCTTTCTTTCATAGGGCACCCAAAGTTGAGTTAAGGAAATCTACATACAGATTCTAGTGATGCCGTCACTAAGAAAATATCGGGTTACAGAAAAAACATGACGTCTATCACAGGTTTCACTACAAATAACACTAAAAGTGTGAGGTGCCGCACTTCTTTGTAGGCTTCAACTATTCTTCAACTGTTCATTTACTATGAAGAATTTGTGCCAGGGCCTCTTCCAGAACCGGATATTCAAAGGCATATCCGGATTCAAGGAATCTGTTTGGTACGACATTCTGACCTTGCAGCAACAACCGATCACCCATTTCACCAAACAGAAGCTTAACTACAACAGATGGAAGTGGGAAAAAGGCTGGCCTGCTGAGGGTGCTGGCCAGACAGCGAGTAAATTCTGAATTACTGACAGATCCTGGTGCTGTGACATTGAAAACACCTTCTAGCTGCGGGCTATTGATAAGTAAGTTAAGCGCTTTGATTACATCATCGATGTGCACCCATGACATCATCTGCTTGCCAGTGCCTATTCGACCTCCCAGCCCCATTCGGAATGGCAGCAAGAGCCGTTTCAGGACTCCACCTTTGTTACCCAGCACCAGACCAAGACGAATTATGCAAAGTCTGATGCCCAGAGTTTTAACCTCACTGGCAGCGTCTTCCCACTGCTGACAAAGATCATGGGTAAACTCCGCGTGAAATTCTGAATCCTCTCCAAGTGGCCTTTCATCCTGAGCACCATACCAACCTATAGCGGAACCACTGATCATCACTTCTGGTTTTGTATTCAACCGCTTGAGGCATGCCACCAGATGGCTCGTCAGTCCTATGCGGCTATCGAAAAGTACCTGTTTGCGTTTTTCACTCCAGGGCTTATCGCCAATGCCCTCACCCCCCAGGTTGATCACTGCCTGGAAAACCGCGTTGTCTTTGATGTCACCGAAAGTACTTACATAATGAACAGTATCTCCCATGCGACCCGCATATTTAGCGGGTTGCCGTGTAATAACGGTGGCATGGTGCCCTGCTTTTGCCAGGCTTTGCACCAGTACTCGGCCTATGAATCCGGTACCACCGGTTATCAAAAAATTAGCCATAAGAGTGTCTCCTCAGCAAGTCGCCCGTACCAGCCACGCGCAGCCCTGCAATTCCACATTGCCATCCACCACAAATCCTTGCAGCAATTCAACGGCATCGTTATAGGCCTGCTCCTTTACAGCGTCAGATTGATCAGCCAGAGCATCACCCAGAAACAGCGCATCCATAACAAAACGGGCGGCACTTTCAGGGGTAGCCCCAGGACCACCCAGCTGTTGATTGCCGGTCCAGCGCGTGATTTCAATGTTATTGAAGTGAGCCTTTTCCAGGATATCTCTGAGGTAGTCTTTGTCACCAAAGGCAAAAGGCCCGGGAGCATTGGGCACCGGGGCAGGCAAATCTACATACTTTGTGGCAATTGCCATTAGTTGTCCTACCCACGGTTGTTCAGAGGGCGGCCCCCAGCACACAAAACTGATACGTCCACCGTCCTTCAAGAAAATGCGCATATTTTGAAACGCCGCATACGGATCTTCGAAAAACATGACACCAAAGCGGGAAAACAACACGTCGTATGTTGTATCAAGACTTCCCTTGGCTGCATCAGCACAAAGGAAATTCACATTCGACAAACTTGAATCGGTAAGACGCTGGTTCGCCGTATTAACCAGAGTCTGCGATAAATCCAATCCTGTAACCTGGCCGTTTCCTTCCTCATCGATAACCAGAGGGGCAATTTCAAACGTTGTGGCACCACCACCGCAGCCAATGTCTATAACTTTTTCTCCGGGGACAAATCCGGCATGGCTGATTGCGGCAGAACCTACCGGCGCAATCATGCCCTCGAATTCTTCCACGTAGTTGTTCCACTTCTCACCCATCTCACCAGCCCAACTGGCGGATTCAATTTCCTGAGGTAATTTTTCAGCCATATTATTTATCCCTTTTTCTGAATTAATGAAAAAACCAAAACTATATATTTTATCTTTCTACTTGAATAAAGTGCTGAAGCTTTAGTTACAAATCATAAACTTCAGGTATAAAAAAAGGCGCCTGAATTCAGACACCTTTTATATAACCTTTATTGCAGAATATTATCTGCCGTTCTCCGTGATAAACGCTTAGTTCTCCCCGGTACTCCCCTGTGGAGAAATCAATGTGGGAAACGGCGCAATATTATCACCGCTTTCAATTTTACTGATGCCTTCCTTTTCCACTTCATCAATTCGGATAATGGCCTGCATGGGAATAAAACTGCGTTTTACGTCCTGGAATTCTGCCTTCAGCTTTTCCTCGCCAGGGTCAACAACCACTTTTGAGCGCTCACCGAAAATAAAGTCCTCGATTTCTATAAAGCCAAAGAGATCGCTTGAGTACACTTGTTTAGCAAACACTTCATACACCTTTCCCTTGTTCAGAAAGGTAATTTTGTAGATAGGTTCTTTGCTGGATTTGGCCATGGTTCATACCAATAAAGGATACAGGACCCTAATATCAGGGTTTTTTCGGGATTTACAAGGGCTTTTTGCAATTGCAGCTTAAATGAACCTGATCTCCTACCGCAATAACGGCCTACACTCGACCAATTTGATGGTTATAGGATGTTGGTAGCGAAGCCGTTATAATCGACCTCCTTTTTAACTGCTCTGAACCAGACCCTCCGCATGGGCAAAAAAGTCTTCATCAAAACTCACGGCTGCCAGATGAATGAATATGATTCTTCGCGCATGTTCGACCTGCTCCATGAAAGCCGCGAAATGGAATTAACCGACACCGCTGAAGATGCCGACGTATTGCTTCTAAATACTTGTTCTATAAGGGAAAAAGCACAAGAAAAAGTATTTCACCAACTCGGTCGCTGGCGTAAGCTGAAAACCGCCAAACCAGATCTGAAAATTGCTGTCGGGGGCTGCGTAGCCAGCCAGGAAGGGGCAATGATTGGTAAAAGAGCCCCTTATGTTGATGTGATATTTGGGCCCCAGACCCTGCATCGGCTCCCGGAAATGCTGGATGCCTCAGGAACCGGTAAACCTGTGGTCGATATCAGTTTCCCGGAAATAGAAAAATTTGACCGCCTGCCAGAGCCTAAAGCTGATGAATGCCAGGCTTTCCTGACTATCCAGGAAGGATGCAGTAAATACTGCTCATTCTGTGTTGTGCCCTATACAAGGGGAGAGGAAGTGAGTCGGCCCCTGGATGATATTCTTGCGGAAGCCGTTGTTCTGGCTAATCAGGGAGTCAGGGAAATTAACCTGTTGGGTCAGAACGTGAATGCCTACCGCGGCCTCAGCTTTGAGGGCGAGATCATCGACATGGCCACACTGGTCACCTATGTTGCCGCCATCGAAGGTATTGACCGTATTCGTTACACCACCTCCCACCCGGTAGAATTCAACCAGAACCTGATTGATACCTATGACAGTGTGCCTGAACTGGTCAGCCACCTGCACCTGCCTGTGCAGCATGGCTCAGACAGAATACTCGCCATGATGAAACGTAACCATACTGTGCTGGAATACAAATCCACCATCAGAAAAATCCGTGCTATCCGCCCCAACATCAGTATTTCTTCGGATTTCATTGTAGGTTTTCCCGGTGAAACGGATAAAGATTTTGAAGACACCATGAATCTCATAGCCGACATCGGCTTTGATCACAGTTTCAGTTTTATCTACAGTGCTCGTCCTGGTACTCCGGCTGCAGAGCTAGCCGATGAAACGCCCATGGAAGTAAAAAAGCAACGGCTGAGCATCTTGCAAACCCGCATCCTGCAACATGCCGGAAGCATCAGTGAAGCCATGGTTGGCACTATTGAATCTGTTCTTGTGACTGGCACTTCTAAAAAAGACCCCGGCGAACTGCAGGGGCGTACCGAAAACAACCGGATAGTTAATTTCCGCACCGATACCATGGATGTTATCGGGCAAATCGTGGACATGAAGATTACCGGCGCCCTGCCCAATTCGCTACGTGGCGAACTCGTCTAGATTTTTTTTAGCAAATTTTTAAACTTGTACTATTCTTAGTGTTACCAGAGTAATTCTGGTGATATTTTATCTTTTGCATAAAAATAGGGAGGTTTATATGCGTGAATTAACTTTAAGTGAAGTTGATCAGGTAAGCGGTGGATCGGATATTCTTGCATTAATTCAGGAATGGGCAGCTCTTGGTGGATCAACAGGTTCAATATTAGGTTATGCAGCTACCGGTACATTACAAGGAGCTACAAAATGGGGTTTCTGGGGTGGAGGAATAGGATTAGCCGCTGGATTAGGATGGGGAGTAGGTACGGCTATATATGACAATTATTTATCATAATAATTTGAGCCTTTATTTCATGTACTAAGACGCTGGGCAGTTTCACTGCCCAGTTACTAGGGAATAAATAAATGGATATCAAAGTTCGGCCAATATTTAGAATTCTAGGAATATTGATCTCAATTCTTGGTGTGTGCATCTTATTTTCTGAATTATTTTTTAATAAATCTTTTGATTTTAATGAATTAGTTTATTTCATTATTTGCACAATTTTTTTTATATCTGTTGTGTTTAGTAGCTGTATTACTGGAAAAGTACCCGATTTCATATCAAAATATCTCGATGAAAATTCAAAAGAAGAGTGGAGTAACGCTGAAAAAATATTTACTGAATTTTCAGCCAAGTCAGTAGCTTTCGCACTCGTGTTTCTATCAATGGCAGCCTTTTCCATTTATCTATTTAATTAAATGCTTAATATTCAATAACTTATGCTGTTACTCTTCCTCAAAAATTAATACAAATTCTCTTTTCTCTTGGTATACTGCCCCCTTGTTTATAGCCATTGGAGGCTTTTTTTTTTCACTAAATGACTAGTCAATCCCTCTCCCAGCGCCTGGTGCTGGAACCCGACAATCCTCAACGTCTGGCCAATTTATGTGGTCGCCTTAATGAACACCTGAAACACATTGAAAAACGCCTTCTGGTGAAAATCCAGAACAGGGGCAGTGAATTCATGGTCACTGGCGAGCCAGATGCCGTGAAAAATACCTCCAGTCTTATTCTTGCTTTATACGATCTCACTCGAAGCGGCGACAATCTTGCGCCTGATACTGTCCACATGGCCATTCAGGAAGGCATCATTGAAGACCTTGACGACGATCAGCAAGAAGAGCGAGAAGAAGAAAAAGATTTCATACTGCTGCGGACCCCCAAGACATCCATCAAACCCCGAGGGCGCAATCAGAACAATTATGTGCATGACATTATGCGCCACGATATCAATTTTGGCATCGGACCTGCCGGTACCGGCAAAACCTACCTGGCCGTAGCTTGTGCCGTGGAAGCACTGATCAAAGATAAAATCAGCCGCATTCTCCTGGTACGCCCTGCAGTGGAAGCTGGAGAGAAACTGGGATTTCTGCCCGGCGATCTTAGCCAGAAAGTCGACCCTTACCTGCGTCCTTTATATGACGCTCTCTATGAGATGCTTGGTTTTGAAAAGGTGAGCAGGTTGATAGAAAAAAATGTCATCGAAGTTGCTCCCCTTGCTTTCATGCGCGGACGAACACTGAATAATGCCTACATCATTCTTGATGAAAGCCAGAATACGACGACCTCCCAGATGAAAATGTTTTTAACCCGCATCGGTTTTGGCTCCACTGCCGTCATTACGGGAGATATCACCCAGATAGACCTGCCCAAAGGAGTTGGCAGTGGACTGGTACAAGCCAGTAAAATTCTGAAAGATACTGACGGCGTGAGTTTTACCTATTTCAAATCCAAAGATGTAGTGCGACACCCCATTGTGCAGCAGGTGGTGGATGCCTATGAAAAACACGACCGGCAGTCCATTACTGAACTCAACAAAGAAAACGATCGTTTCAATGAAAGTGATCATTGAGTTGATAAACGCCAGCTCTGAAACCATGCTTCCCTCAACACAGGATTTCCAACATTGGTCTGAAGCAACTCTTTTGGCATTGGCAGCAAAAAATAATGAAGCTGCGCAGGAAGAAGCAGAATTATGTATTCGCCTTGTGGATGAAGAGGAGTCAGCCTCCCTGAATGAAAATTTCAGGCAGAAAAAGGGGCCAACCAATATCCTGTCTTTTCCCTACACAGAAGTTGAAGGAATTACTGAAGTTGAGGGTGTTAAGGGTAGTGATTTAAATTTACTCGGTGACCTGGCCATCTGTGTGCCTCTGGTAAAAAAAGAAGCAACAGAACAGAACAAACCCATTGAAGCTCACTGGGCTCATCTGACAGTACACGGTGTATTGCATTTACATGGCTATGACCATGAAGAAGACAATGCGGCGAACAAGATGGAAACCATGGAGATCAGCATCCTGAATACGTTGGGATATGAGAATCCGTATGAACTGGATGTGAAAGGAAATGAGTGACGACCAATCAGGCAACGATTCGGGACGCAATTCTTGGATCGGTAAACTGACAAATCTCTTTCCCAATTCTATAAAAGACACCAGGGGCCTGGTTGACACGCTGCGCACAGCAGAAAAAAACAAGGTCATCGATGCCGACGGCCTGAGCATTATCGAAGGCGCCCTGCAAGTAAACGACATGCATGTGCGAGAAATCATGATTCCCCGCTCGCAGGTTGCCACCATCGACATCACCGACTCTCCTGAAGAGATTATTCCCAAGGTGGTTGGGGCCGGCCATTCCCGCTTTCCGGTAATTGGAGACACCACAGATGATGTGGTGGGCATACTTCTGGCAAAGGATTTGCTTCCCCTGATACTTGATTCAGATACCCGATTCAATCTCAAGGATGTACTCAGGCCAGCGACTTTTGTGCCAGAATCAAAACGCCTCAATGTCCTGTTAAAGGAATTTCGTGAAAATCACAATCACATGGCTATCGTCATTGACGAATATGGTGGATTGGGTGGCGTAGTAACTATCGAGGATGTCCTTGAGCAAATTGTGGGTGAGATAGAGGATGAATACGATGTGGATGAAGAGGATTACATCAAGGTCTACGACACTGAAAGTTACACGGTTAAAGCATTGACCCCTATTGAAGACTTTAATGCCTTTTTCCACAGCAAACTGCCAGATAATGAATTCGACACCATAGGCGGCCTGGTTCTTGATCGGTTTGGCCATATCCCAAAACGGGATGAAACTGTCGGCATTGGCCCTTATGTCTTCAAGGTACTAAATGCAGACAACAGGCAAATCAGGCTATTGTTAGTCACCACAGTTTTTGCCGAAGAGACAACGGAATAGCTCAATGTCTGTGGAGCCAGCAGACACAAACATTACCCTTCCCCGATACAGTCCTTCGATAATTTCTCGCTGCCTCATTGCCCTGGTCGCTGGCGCTATAGGGCCGCTGGCTTTCAGTCCAAATTATATGTGGATGTTGGGCTTTATTTCAGTGATGGGGCTATATATTGCTCTCAAATATGCCACTCCTCGCCAAGGGGCTTTCACCGGCTGGTTCTTTGGCTTAGGATTTTTTGGAGTTGGAACTTCCTGGGTCTATGTCAGTATTTACACCTACGGCAACGCCACTATTTTCCTGGCAGGTTTGCTAACGGGCTTATTCGTGGCAGGCCTGGCGTTGCTTTTTGCACTGCAATGCTGGCTTACTCAACGTTTTTTTAACCGTTCTTTTTACCTATTTAGTTTTTCTGCCTTGTGGGTGCTTGGCGAATGGTTTCGCGGTTGGTTTCTAACCGGTTTCCCTTGGCTCTATCTTGGCTATCCGCACGTTGATTCTACATTCTCTGGTCTGGCGCCAATTTTTGGCGTCCTCGGCATTAGCCTGATAGTTGCTATTTCAGGTAGCGCCTTTGGAGAAATGACTCTGATCTGGAACCGGCATAGTGAAAGAAAGGCCTATGCTGTGGCACATTCCTATCTTCCCTCTACACTATTTTTCCTGTGGATCATTGCTAATCTGAGCGGAAAAATTACCTGGGTTGAACCGGTCGAAGATGCCGTGATTGATGTGGGTCTTGTCCAGGCCAATATCGACCAGGGCCAAAAATTCGATGCGAATTTCATCCAGCAAAACCTGGCCTTATATGACCAGTTGAATGCTTCAATGTGGGATGCCGATGTCATCGTCTGGCCGGAAACGGCTATCCCTTCTATCTATACAGAATCAGCCGAGGCTGTACGTTATTTCCAACGCCAGGCAACTCAAACAAATACGACACTGATTACCGGCATATTCGGACGCACTGATGCTGGCCTGCATAACAGCATCACCAGCCTGGGCATTGGTAACGGCATTTATCACAAACAAAAATTGGTACCCTTTGGCGAATACGTTCCACTGCGTTTTATTTTCTCCACTTTGTTGCAGGTTTTTAACCTGCCCATGTCCTCATTGGAAAAGGGCCCGGGACAACAGGATCTATTAACCGCTGGTTCCTACAAAGTATCGCCTTTCATTTGCTATGAAGTGGTTTACCCGGATTTTGTACGCCGCGGTGCCCGTGGTGCCGACTTTCTTGTCACTATCAGCAATGACACCTGGTTTGGCGCTTCCTGGGGGCCACTGCAGCACCTTGAGATGGCGTCCATGCGTGCGTTGGAGAATGGCCGTTACATGGTGCGTGCCACTAACAACGGCGTTTCAGCCATCATCAGTGAGAAAGGGGAAATCATTGCCAGAACTGAGCAGTTCCAGGCTGAAGTGTTACGCGGAGAGGTGCGAATGTTCACTGGGCGCACGCCGTTTTCCTTTTGGGGATCCTGGCCGATTTTGCTGCTATGCGCGGCAATCCTTAGCTTTGTACGTCTGTGTCCTGGTCCTGTGCTTACGCTACTGGAAAAATTGCGTAATCGGTGAATGACCATAAAAAAACAAATGCTAAAGCAATCAAATTTTTCGACTTCATGGTTTCACTCTATAGCCAAAGATGCTGACTTATAAAATTGGTTTTGGATTCAGTCAATATGACGTTTTTTCAATTGCCAATCAATATGGTTACAAAAACCACAATCCTCTCCACGAAACATGGCAACAGCTTCCTCGTCATTTTTCAGCTGCCACTTCAGCCAGGCCAGGGGGGCTTCGGTAAAAGGACCTCCGCCTGGCATCTGGTAAGTGGCACCATGGCCCACATCCAGATTCATATTCACTGACGGCACCTTGATCAAGGGCCAGTCCTTTTCTGCATTGGCGTAAGCAATATCAGTTTCCCCGCCGATGAAATAACCAATAGGTGCATACAAAGTATCCAGAAATGAACGATCCATACTAAATCGCTGCATATAGGGATCGCCATCATCAAACAGGCCCGAATTCAGTACCAGTGTGGTAGTGATGCGCTTGTCACTGGAGGCTTCAATGGCCTGTAGTCCACCGCAGGAATGACCCATCACGGCTATATGCGAGGTGTCGACGTGGCCCGCCAATTCCGTACCTTCACGATCCGATACACTGATAGCCCAATTCAGACCATCGATCATGTCCCCGGTGCTGGTAGCAAATGGGGGCCACTGTTCAGGTGTACCACTGCGATCCGGCGGTGGTGGCGGCATTTCCCTATTGGGTGAAATAGCCACAACCAGAAAACCGTAAGAGGCTATTTCGGCCAGAAATTCACGGTAACTAAAATTGGAATCCGCACAACCTCCGTTACCCCATACAACGATGGGCAACTTTTCATTACCCGTGGCTTCCAGATCAGCCGGATGGAAAACAGTGTGATTTGGCAAAGAGGAATCCGAATAGAAAACTGCCGGATAGGGCCCGGCGCCTGTCGGCTTCGGTGCCTGAGCTACTACTGAGAAATTAAACAGAAGTGTTAAAAGCGCCAGGAGTATTTTGTTCATTGATTATTTATCCTATTAAGGGAAGACGGTGACCTCAGCACGTCTGCCGCGCCAGTCTTCAAAGCCACCCCCCGTATAAGGTGTGGTTGACCAGTTCAATGTAAAGTCCGCTTTCAGTCCTGCCCCATTCAGCAATTCATCCAACTGATTGGCCCTGCGAATAGCCACGGCAGGATTTTCATCCAGTGTTTGCCCATTACTGAGTTGATGTCTGGCATAGTAAGCCTGAATTTCCACACGAGTAGCACTGATTTGTTCTGCATAGGACATGATTGCCGTTAAATCGCGCGGTTGTCTGAAGGTTACTCCCTTGTCGAAATCGAAGTACAAGGTAAAAGTTTTTTCATCCATGGACGGTTCCAGAACAGGCGGATCGATGTTGACCTGAAATGCCAATCTGCCACTACTTGGACCAGGTGGACGCGGATAAACATCGATCACGTAACGGTCTTCGGCTGGCAGCATGGTGTTACAACTACCATCCAGCTCCGGCATAGTGGTTATCTTGATTTCCTCAAGTACTACGCCGCCACATATCATTTCCGAGCCGACTATTCCTTCTACTAACACTTGGTGACCCTGCAAGGGCGGCTGGAAATCTGCACTGACATCGCTCTGGATACCCATGTAATAAAGTGCATCTCCATAGCGTGTTAGCCAACAGGGTACTGTCGAGGTATCACGAACAATGGGGCAGGCCACAAATTGTATGCGCTGCCCTTCCTGGGCATGAATCAAGGAACACAACAATCCTGCGCCAAAAAGAAATAAAGTTTTGACAAAATTTTTCAAACTTTCCATTACAAGACACTCAGGAAATTTATCAGATCCTGCTTTTCCTTCTCCGTATAGCGAATATTGAATCGACGATCATAAAAATCCACCAGTTCCCTAAGGGTCGCTGCAGAGCCATTCACGAAATAAGGCGCCCTGGCAGACAGCCCACGAAATTGCTGGATAACGATGGCACCTACATCATCACATTTACCAGAGATCAATGCCCTGCCTGGGTCTTGTGTATAGATTTCACGCCCCAGGAAAGGATGCGGTGGCAGATCGGCACGACAAGTAATTTTGAACAGTGGCATTTCCGGTTTCTTGTCAGCCCACGGACTCACTGGTGGCTCCAGTGCCCAGGGCAAATTTGTTGTACCTAGATCCATCCAGCCATTTGCTGTATCCATACCCGTCATGTGCATGCCATGACAGGTAGCACAGGTGCGCTTGATGGGATTGCCCAGTCCCACTGAATTAATGTGCATGGCATCTTTTAACCAGAAGGTCCGGTAAAAAAATACATCGTGACCCCGTGCTACAGATTCACGAAAAGCAATGCGGTTAGCATCAATAGCCTGTTCATTGTACGGCAAGTCATGCCAGCGCTCTTCCATGGGAAAAATAAAGTTAGTGATATTGTTGCCCAACACGCCGTCTCTTCCAGTTGACATATTTCGAGGGCCAAGGCCGCTGGGGCCGCCCTCTTCCATCAAATTACCCCCACTAACCGACCAGGCCTGAGCGCCATAAAGCTGTAATTCAAAAGCAGTTATCTGTTCCAATTGTTCGGGACTTAAAGGAGAAAGGATTTCCAGATGCCCCAGTGCTGCTGACTGGGCCTGAGTCTTCAACGTTGGCTCACGGGCATCGGCCATCATGTTCATATTCACTGGCAATCCAGTTTCCGGATCGGTACTGGCCAGCATGCCGGTTTTACCAACAAAGCTGGAAACACCGAACAATGCCGAAGTCACATAACGCAAATTAGCGGCAGGCCGGGGTCGTCGATAAACAGAGACTTCACCTCTCTCCCCTTCCAGACCATAAACAGGATGAGTATTGCAGCCAGTAGGATCGCGGACTACCTCGATAGTGAACTCAGGTTCGATGAACTCCCCCGCCTGATTTCGCGGCGGCCAGGTCAGCGGTATTCGGATTAGCCCTCGATCAAGCAATAGAGAATGGGAGGCAGGATCTTCGGGAGGTAAATGCGGACAGTTCATGCCGTCAATAGCTGCAAACAGTGGATCAGCTCCCCCGGTATCCTCCCAGCGTTGACGAATGCTTGCCACTGACAGGCTCATGCCATCGGCAGGTTGATGACAGGTGACACAAGCCCGGCCATTGGTGCCAATTGGTTCAAAAAAAGGATGCTCGCTGGTCTCAATATCGCCAGTTGTATTAACGATACCAAAACGACCAAAGGGATTGATGTATTCCACATAGGCCGACAGCATACGACCATCACCCGGTGACCACCACTGGTTGGTTTGCGACAGACCCTGTGTAGCAATCAAGGCCGAAACGATACCAGCAAGGCAAACAAGCCATGAATCCCGACAGGATTGTAGATGTTTTTGGAAAGCTTTCATGGGAAATCAACTCTTCTTGTATTTTTATGCTAACCCAAATCAGTCTCTTAAAGAAACTAAAATTGCAGGTCAGACGCCCAGCAATAAGGCATAGAAACTGATGCTGAAGATACACAATGCACAGGACAACACGATGGCCGTTGCCGCCAGATTTTCGCAGGTCTGGTAGCGCATGGAAAACACGTACACGGAAATGCCAACCGGCATGCAGGACAACAGTACAGCGGTTTGCGACCACACAATATCCATATCAAATACAACAAACGTCAGGTACCAGACAATGGCAGGAAGCACCAGTAACTTTAACCCGGTTATGGTGAGTGCCATAGGTATTTCGCCGCGTATTTCATAGCGATTCAGGCCCGCACCCAGGGTAATCAATGCAGCTGGAATCCCGGCACGACTGATCAGTTCAAGTGCTCCCATCAAGGGTTGGTATATCGGGATGCCAGCAAAATTGATCAGGGCGCCACCAAGCAAGCTTGCGCTGATAGGGTTTTTCACCAACTCTTTACTGACAGACACCAAGTGCGCACGCAAGGCAGTGCCCTCTTCCCGTTTCAGCTCTGCCACAATGATGCCAAAGGAAAATATCAGCAGATTGTTTATTGTTATGAGCATGAAAATAGGCACGAATGCCTGTTCGCCCAATAACTGCAGGCAGATGGGAATGCCAAGAATAGTGACGTTGGGATAGGCGCAACCCATGCCGATTACACTCAGGCGAGCCTGTCCTGCACCATAGCGGATAAAGGCCAGCAGTATCCCGGCCAGATAGATGACGAAAATGCCCAGGTAATAGCCCCACAACAAATCCCAATCCATGACATCTGGCAGATCAACGGTTGCCGTGCCATAAAATAGCATGCAGGGGATAAGAAAGTTGAAAGTGATTTTTTCAAAGCCGCGGACTTCTGATTCATTAACGAATCCGCGGTTAGCAACTAACCAGGCCAGAATGGCAATGGAGACAATGGGAAATAAGGCTTGAAAAATTAACATGACTCAATCACATAATAATGCGGACACTATTAAAGCATGCCAGCATTCTTTCGCTAAGCCATAAAAAGGTTGGGATTTTCCAGTCAGAATTTTTGAAGGCGATTATAAACAAACATGCCACCGAACATCGCAAGGATAAAGACTACTATATTGATCTCAAACACATTCAGGGCCACCAGAGCAGGCCCCGGACAAATACCGGCCAGCCCCCAACCAATACCGAATATCACTGCACCAACTATCAGATCCCTGTCCAGGTCAGATTTGGCAGGCATGCTGAAATTGATTGCCAGAAATGGCTTCTTTATAAGCTTTGCATATTGAAAGCCTGGGATAGTGACAGATAAGGCTCCGGCCATCACGAACAGCAGCGTGGGATCCCAGGTACCAAGAACATTAAGAAAGCCAAGCACCCGGGAGGGATTAACCATCTCGGACAGACTCAAACCCAATCCAAACAAAATGCCACTGCTTATAATGATCAGCAGGTGGCTAGTAGGGATGCTTTTGGCTTTAGTTTCAGTTTCCATGTTTCCCCCTAACCCGAAATAGCACTGTAGAGGCCATGCGTCACCATCGCACTTAAAATAAATGTCATGGTCGCCACCAGAGATCGTGTTGAAAACCTTGCAACGCCACAGATGCCATGACCGCTGGTACAACCACTTCCCATACGGGTACCAAAACCCACCAGCAAACCGGCAATCGGGTAAATAAACCAGGGCGCGTTAACATCAACCACAATTTCACGCCCCCACAACAATGGATAAACTGCACCTCCCACTACTATGCTGAGTATGAAAATCAGACGCCAGCTAAACTGCTCGTCAAAAGGTTTTAATAAACCACCGGCTATACTACTAATCTCCGTAATACGCCCCAGACCTAAGAACATCAATAGTGCAGCAAAACCTATGATGATGCCGCCACTAAATGCGCTAAGAAACGAAAAATTGGCCATCCATTTATCCTTTAAATTTTACCCATTAAAAAGTAGCGACAAAATTCCCAGCAGCAGCACGGCTAGGCCAAAGATTTTCTGCAGGCTCAATACAGGAATGCGAGCAGCCAGTAAGCGACCCACACCCATGCCGAAGATACCGCCACCAATAAATAGTGCCGTAATATCAAGGTCAAGCTCTCGACCCTGAATCAATGCGACACAAACACTCGATATTCCAATAACAGTAATGATGAGCAAGCTGGTTGCCACGGCACGTTGAATATCCATACGTGTGACATACATCAGGGCTGGCACAATCAGGAAACCACCACCCACGCCAAATATAGAAGACAGCAGTCCAGTGAAAATACCTGCAATGAACAGTGCCACACTACAAGGTGCTGCCAGTCGCAAAGTGGCCTTGTCATCAAACTGGCAGAAAGAGCCTTGCAAATGTGACACTTGGGTAAAATTGACACGCAATACTGACATGGCCGCCGGTGTTTTAAATACGCGCAAGCCCATACTTGCAGCAACAATAATCATCAAAATGGCAAAGCCGTTGAGAATAAACTCATCACTTAAATGCACTGCAATTACATTGCCTACAGGAGCCGCCAGCATGCCGCCGATAGACATCAATAACGCCGTGCGCCATTCCGCGATTTTTTTGTATACGGCTTCTATAGCACCGGTAAATGCCATTGCACTGACTGAAGCCAATGATATTACTGCTGCCTGCGCAGGAGCCACACCCAACGCATAAACCAGTATCGGCAAGGCAAGAATAGAGCCTCCGCCCCCGGTTAATCCAAGAGCCAACCCAACTACAATACCTGAAAGGATGGTAATCAATTTATCCCTGCGGGCTTTCTGTCATCTGGTCACAGTGCGCCACTATGTTAGTAAGTAAATTTGTTGGAATAGTGAATATAAACTTCAACCAAGAAAACAGGTTGAGGAGAATCAATAAAGGTCTTGTTTCCTTGAACAGAAAACAAGACCTAATCTATAGCGGTTTCAGATTACTTGAAGAATTTCTTCTGCAGTTGAAATACCCATTTCACCGGGAGGTTCTATAGCCAGGTGAGTAACCACACCATCGTCAGCAACCAGCGCAAGACGCTGACAGCGAGTGCCCAGGCCAAAACCACTACCGTCCAGCTCAGTGCCCATGGCATTGGTGAGTTCAGCATTGCCGTCAGCCAGCATGGTGAGCTTGTCAGCATTCTGTGCTTCACCCCAGGCGCCCATGACAAAGGCGTCATTGACTGAAAGGCATACAATACTGTCGGCTTTTTCCAGAATGGCATCAGCATTGACTACGTACCCTGGTAAATGAGTCATTGAGCACCCTGGAGTAAAGGCACCGGGAACGGCAAACATGACGACCTTCTTGCCCCCAAATAACTCGTCAGTGTTGACATCCTGTAGGCCTTCCGCGCCCATGACCTTCAGGGTAGCTGAAGGTATCTTGTCTCCTACTTGTATTGTCATTATTTACTCCTCTGAAACTATAAAATGAATTGGATAATTAATTCGGACTGCCAATAATGCTGAAAAGTCCGCGCCAACACAAGCTGTACCGGGGAAAACTTGGCGACTACTCACCCGTCAATTACACTTGCCTGTCAGATCAGGAAATAGCTGGACTAGAAATGAGGATTACTCCATGATTTTCAGACCCATGAAAACCCTTGCCTTAGCAGGACTTCTGCTTACCCTGTCTATTGTTTATGCGCAGGATGATGATTTTTCTCCCTACGAATGGGATCTCACCGAGCTCTATCCGAGCCTTGAAGCCTGGGAGGCCGAACGCCAGCGTTTGCTGACTAAAATCGACAATATTGAAAACTTCAGGGGCACTCTTGGCGATGATTCTGAATCACTGCATACAGCACAACGTTATATCTCTGACACTTACCGGGAACTGCTCAGAATTTATTCCTATGCCAGTATGGAGCAGGATCAGGATCTCCGTGTTACCCAGTCCCAAGAGCGCAACCAATTGGGTGAAGGCCTGTTTGCGCGTTTTAGCCAGGCCAGTGCATGGATGGATCCTGAACTGATTGCCATCGGTGAAGAGCGCATCAACGCTTTTATCCAGGCCAATACAGACCTTGCCCCGTTCGCTTTCATGCTGGAAAACACCTTGCGCAAGAGTGAGCACACCTTGAGCGATGAAACCGAGCAGGCGCTATCCTTTTTCTCTCAATCATTTGATGCTCCTTCCAATATTTATTCACTGATCGCCAACTCCGATATTCCCTGGCCAACATTAACCATGTCTACCGGTGAAGAAGCCTTGATCAATTCCCAGGGCTACGGTTTCTGGCGCGGCAGTTATAACCGGGATGATCGTGAACAAACTTTTGATGCTTACTGGAATAAATGGTCTGAATACAATTCCAGCGTCGGCATGGTACTCAATGCCCACATCCAGATGCAGGTGGCCGCCGCCAGAGCCAGAAAATATGACAGTGTTCTGCAACGAGAGCTGTTCACCGACAATCTGCCAGAAAGTGTTTATCGCACATTAGTAGAAGAGGTCAACAAAGCCCTGCCCACCCTGCACCGCTATTTCAAATTACGCGGCCGCATGCTCGGAGTTGAACAGTTACATTACTACGATATCTACCCTTCCCTGGTTTCACTGGAAAAAGTATTTGATATTGAAACTACCAAGACAATTACTCTGGATGCCATGTCCGTGCTTGGCGAAGACTGGGTCAGCATGCAGCGCGAAGCTATTGATAAGCGTTGGGTGCATGTCTATCCGACGGAAGGCAAACGCTCGGGTGCCTACATGAATGGCAGTGCCTACGATGTGCATCCCTATATGTTGTTAAACCACAATGACGACTACGACTCACTGTCCACGTTTGCTCATGAATGGGGACATGCCATGCATACCCTGTATGCAAAACAGGCGCAGCCTTTTGAAACGGCCGATTACTCCACCTTTATTGCAGAGATTCCCTCCACATCCCTGGAGTTGATTCTTGAACAATACATGGTGGAAAACGCCGCCTCAGTGGATGAAAAACTATTTTATCTGGGCCAGGGTCTGGAAACCCTGCGCGGCACTTTTTATCGACAGACCATGTTCGCCGAATTTGAACTGGCCCTGTATGAAGCTGTTGAAAGAGGAGAAGCACTTAGTGGTGCCGGCATTACTGACATCTATGCGGATATCGTGCGTCGCTACCATGGCCATGACGAAAACGTCGTCATTGTGGATGATCTGTACACCAACGAATGGATGTTTGTGCCCCATTTCTACTACAACATGTACGTGTTCCAGTATGCGACATCACTGACTGCCGGTACAGCCTTGTACGCCAATATTGTTGAGAATGGTGAAGTTGGGGTGGATAACTACAAGAATCTATTGCGAGCCGGTGGCTCTGACTATCCCTATGAACTACTCAGGGCCGCCGGAGTAGATTTAGCCACTCCAGAGCCCTACCAGGCTGTAGTGAACAGGATGAATGCCATTATGGATGAGATGGAGTCACTACTGAATCAACAGGCAGCGAATTAATCCTGGCCAACATTTTGAAACCAGGAAATTCTTTTATGTTTTTCAGGTCAAGGGCAGACGTTGGACTTTCCAGGTTAAGCAAACACATTATCCACGACCAATATAAGGCATGGCGCTGGCCATCACTGTCATAGACTGTACATTAGCCTCCAGGGGCAGACTGTCCATATAGACAATGGCTTCACCTACATGTTTTACGTTCATCAGAGGCTCGCTTTTAAGTGAACCATCGGCCTGTTTCGCTCCCTGTGAAACCGCACTTCCCATATCGGTAGTGGCATTACCTATATCAATCTGACCGCAGGCAATATTCCAGGCTCGTCCTTCCAGAGATGCCGACTTGGTCATACCAGTAATAGCATGCTTACTGGCTGTATAGGCAATTGAATTTGGACGCGGACGGTCTGCAGAAATTGATCCGTTGTTAATAATACGACCACCCATGGGATCCTGCTCCTTCATCATCCTGAATGCGCCCTGCAGACAATAGAAGGCCCCGTTCACATTGGTATCCATGACTTTTAACCAGTCATCGGTTGCCAAATCTTCAATGGAAGCACCAATCCCAATACCTGCATTATTAAACAGCAGGTCCAGGCGTCCATAGTCGTTCTGGATTTTCTTAAACAAAATTTTAACCGCGGCTTTGTCCGTTACATCAGTAGGAATACAAGACACCTTGTTAGTGCCACCCTGTAACAGCGCGGCAGTTTCTTCCAGGGCTTCGGCACGGCGACCAGCAAGTACCAGGTGATATTTTTTTTCAGCAAGCGCAAGGGCTACAGTTCGACCAATACCACTTCCGGCTCCGGTAATGAGGGCAATTTTATAATTCTTTTTATGATCCATAGAAAGGTCTCTTTGTATTTATCGCTATCTTGAATATTGCATCGAATACACAAGCATAATGAAAAAGAATTGCGTACCCAAAAAATATCCTTGAAGAAAGTACAAAACAGCGGGAAGGGTTAACGCCGCATATCAAATTGTATGCTTGCCGGTTGTTTTTGCAACATCAGCCATCAAATCTCATACGTCTGTCAATCACAACTGGAACCACCTGGAAATGTTTCTGGCAGTAATAAGTGACTTCATCTATGCTCTGATAGATAGAAATAAGACGCCTGTTTTCATTAATCAGCCAAATCACATCGTCTGACAGTATTTCTGCAATATAGGTCATCGGATCTTCTCGCTTTAAGTCAGTTTTAAATTCTATCGCTGTCATTTTCTTACCCTGTTCCAAATACAGTCTGCCCTCTCCTTCTTTGCTGCCTTCTCTGGTATCCTATTCGCCGTTTTTACAGGCGTATTCCAGTTACCCAACCTGTACCGAATTAGACCAGCGATGAGGTCTTCAGATTGCCGGAACAGGGGCAATCATTAAGCTCGCATTAAGTCCTAAAAGTAGGATAAGAAGAAAACGCGATGACCGTCACAATTAAAAATGAATACAACCCCGCCGCAGTAGAGAGCGAAGCGCAGCACTATTGGGAAAATAACGACAGTTTTAGAGTAGAACTTGACCCAGACAGGGAAAAATTCTACTGCCTGTGCATGTTTCCCTATCCCAGCGGTAAGCTACATATGGGGCATGTGCGCAACTACACCATTGGTGATGTGGTCAGCCGCTTTCAGCGCATGTTAGGTAAGAATGTGCTGCAGCCCATGGGGTGGGATGCCTTTGGTCTGCCTGCCGAAAACGCCGCCATGAAAAACAAGGTCCCCCCTGCCCAGTGGACTTACACCAATATTGACGAAATGCGCTCTCAGCTTCAGCAGCTTGGTTACGCCTATGACTGGCAACGGGAACTGGCTACCTGCCATGTGGATTATTACAGGTGGGAGCAATGGTTTTTTATCCAGCTCTATAAAAAAGGATTGGTTTATAAAAAAGAATCTGAAGTGAACTGGGATCCGGTTGACCAGACAGTGCTTGCCAATGAGCAGGTTATTGATGGTAAAGGCTGGCGCAGTGGCGCGCCGGTTGAACGGCGCAAAATTCCCCAGTGGTTTATCAAGATTACTGATTATGCCCAGGAACTATTGGATGATCTTGAGAAACTGGATGATTGGCCCGACCGTGTTCGCGTCATGCAGCAAAACTGGATTGGTCGCAGTGAAGGTCTTGAATTCGAGTTTACTGTACAGGGTTTTGATGAACCCATGCAGGTTTATACCACACGACCGGACACCATCATGGGGGTCACTTATTGCGCGGTAGCACCTGAACATGAGCTTGCGCAAAAAGCCGCTGAAAATGATCCCAAGGTTAAAGACTGGCTCAATTCACTCAAATTGGGCGGTGTTTCAGAGGCCGATATGGCCACTATCGAGAAAGAAGGTATCGATACCGGTTTCAAGGCAATCCACCCTGTCACCGGGGCAAAAGTGCAAATCTGGGTGGGCAATTTCGTGTTGATGAGTTATGGCTCAGGGGCAGTGATGTCGGTACCTGGACATGACCAGAGGGACTGGGAGTTTGCGCGCAAATATGGCATTGAAATTAAACAGGTGATCACACCCGCAGATAGCGGTACTGAATATGATTTGGATAAGCAGGCTTTCACGGACAAAGGCGTTTGCATCAATTCCGGTGACATCGACGGCCTCGACTTTAATGCGGCCTTTGCTCACATGGTGAATTTTTTTACTAACTTAGGCACCGGCCGAAAGGCTATCAATTTCCGACTGCGTGATTGGGGTGTTAGTCGCCAGCGATATTGGGGCGCCCCAATCCCAATGATCAATTGCACTTCTTGTGGCAGCGTTCCCGTCCCTGAAAGTGAATTGCCTGTTGTCCTGCCAGAAAATGTGGAATTTGATGGCAGCGGCTCACCCCTCAAGAAAATGACCGATTTTATTGACACTACCTGCCCTGAATGTGACGGCAAGGCAGAAAGGGAAACCGATACTTTCGATACTTTCATGGAAAGCTCCTGGTATTACGCGCGCTTTGCTTCACCTCGTGAAGACGGGGCCATGCTGAATAAGGAGGCCATGGATTACTGGCTGGATGTAGATCAGTATATTGGTGGTATCGAACACGCCATCTTGCATTTGCTCTACGCTCGATTCTTCCACAAGCTGCTCAGGGATGAAGGCCTGGTGTCCACAGATGAGCCTTTCAAACGCCTGCTGACCCAGGGCATGGTGTTGAAAGACGGCGCCAAAATGTCCAAGTCACTTGGCAATACGGTAGACCCGGAAGGCATGATAGAAAGATACGGGGCTGACACCGTACGCATGTATATGATGTTCACCTCCCCCCCGGACCAGAGTCTGGAATGGTCGGATTCCGGCGTGGAAGGTGCCTATCGATTCTTGAAACGCCTGTGGAAACTGATCGGGGAATACAAAACTTCTACAGTAGCAGTCGACAAAGCAACTCTTGATGATGCCCAGAAAGCCATACGCCTTAAAACTCACAGTACGATAAAAAAAGTCACTGATGATTATGACCGCAGGCAGGTATTCAACACCGCCATTGCTGCTGTCATGGAACTCTATAATGAACTGAGCAGCTTAACTGCTAACAACGATATTCAGGATGGCAGCCAGAATCAGGCGGTCTTCCAGGAAGCCGTTGAAGCCATGGTGTTACTGCTTGCTCCTATTGTCCCCCACATGAGCCATGTGCTTTGGCAGCATCTGGGGCACACAGGGGCCGTCATGGATGCAACATGGCCAACTTATGATGACGAAGCACTGGTACAGGACACCATCCAGATAGTCCTTCAGGTCAACGGTAAACTGCGTGCCAAACTGGATGTTTCTGCCGATATCAGTAAACAGGACATGGAAGCTGCCGCCCTGGCAGATGCCAATGTGCAAAAATTTGCTGAAGGCCTGACTGTCAGAAAAGTCATCGTTGTTCCAGGCAAACTGGTGAATATCGTAGCGAACTGAGACTGGTTGCCCACTTCAAGTTATACTTTCCAGGATGCATCAATACTTGAAACAAATTTTCATCATTCTTATTTCAGTGGCTTTATCTGGCTGCGGTTTCACTCTGCGCGGTTCTTTTGATCTCTCCTCAACGCTGCAAAATATCTACCTGGAAAGTACAGATGACGACAGTGATCTTTACCGGGAATTACGCCGCGCTTTGATCGCCAATGACATCACACTTCTGGATGATCCCGCTATTGATGCTTACAGGCTTGGCATAGGCAGCGAAAATAGCGAAGAACGTGTTCTATCCGTCAACTCCAATGCCAGGGCCGGTGAGTATGAGCTCATTCTCAGTGTGCCTGTGCAGTTAAGAAGTCGGAGTGATGTTGTTTTTGGGCCTGAAACTCTGGCTATTGAAAAAGTTTATCTGGCAGACCCCAACAGCGCAGTGGCCAAGGCAGAAGAAAGGGATTTAATGGAAGATGAAATGCGCCGGGAACTGGTCAATCAGATTCTGCGCCGTTTACAAAATCTGACGTTCTGATCAATAATAGCCCATAAGTACAACCTTGTTGCATTCCTCACCCCCTGATGCACAATTGGTATATTAACAAGATCAGTAAAGCTTCAAGGGGAAAGTCATGGTTCAAAATCACAACTCACATTATTCACAAATCCGTATCCTGTCGTTTATTTTTTTAATAATAATTTCGCCTGCTCTGTTTGCAGCAACCAATTCTGACAACACTGTCGCTGGCGAGCTTTTCATTGAACCACCTACATTGATATCACTGGGTTTTGAGTGGTATATCGAAGGCGATGACAATCGCAATGC
Organism: Gammaproteobacteria bacterium; assembly: GCA_029245395.1. Taxonomy (GTDB): domain Bacteria; phylum Pseudomonadota; class Gammaproteobacteria; order Pseudomonadales; family Pseudohongiellaceae; genus Eutrophocola. The sequence goes on along the minus strand of JAQWPL010000018.1, from coordinate 61,734 downwards.
GGAAGTTGTCTTGTCCTACCGAAAGACCGGTGAGCGTAACTGGCAAGAAGGTCTTCCCTTACTGAGAATTCAGAATGAACGCTCCGTCTATGACCTGACCCTGGATTACACTGCTCCTAATATGTTTGCTGGCAGCATATTCTATCTTGAACCAAACACAGACTATGAAGCCCGTTTTAACTTACATGATCCCGATGGAGTAACCGGGAATGCCGAACGTACAATCACTGTTAAAACGCGCGCAGAACCAGAAGCCTTTAGTGGCGGGCGCGTCCTGCATGTCTATCCTCTTGATCATACCGGTCCTGAAGAGCAACCAGCATTTCATGGGCTGCTCCAGGCCTACTACATGGCGGGGCTTGGAGGAGATTGGAGCCGCGCTTCGGCTCAACGGGTAAAGCCTGGCGACACGCTTTTGGTTCATGCAGGCATTTACAAAGAATTTGATCGCCGCAATTACACCCATGAAATTGATTCAGGCTACACCACCTGTTGCGGCACCACATGGGACGGCACCTATTACTTGACAGCAAAAGCCAGCGAAGACATGCCTATCACTATCAAGGCCGCTGGCGACGGCGAGGTAATTTTTGATGGCGCCGACAATAATGTTCTCTTCAATATGATGGGCAGCAGCTGGCATTTATTCGACGGGCTTACTTTTCGCAACACTAATATCGCTATTGAAGCGGGCATTAAAAATATTATCGGTGCAGAAGGCATCATGGTGAAACACAGCCGCTTCGAAGATGTGGCTACTGCCATTCATTCCGACTGGTCGGGGTCCAGAAAGTTTTACATTGCCGATAATGTCATGATCGGTCGTAGACCGAACGAGCTGATGGGCTGGTACAACATTCCACCCTGGAATGAAGATCCGGATTTTGAGGAAAAACGCTTGCTGGATTCCTACTACGCCGTTTCCATCTACGGCGCAGGACACGTGATTGCCTATAACAAAGTGACCGGCTTCCATGATGCCCTGGACCATGCCACCTATGGCATGCCGGATGGCTACCCGAATATACCCAGAGACCGCATGCCCGTATCAATTGATATCTACGGCAATGATGTGTCCAACCTGGATGACAACTGTTTTGAGGCCGATGGCTCCATGCATAATATGCGCGTCTTCGATAACCGCTGTTTCAATGTCGCCGTGGGCGGCATGAGTCCACAGCCAGTATTCGGCGGACCAGTCTATTTCATCCGTAATGTGGTATATCACAGCCCTTACGGCCCGGTGAAAATTCATGCAGACCCGGCTGGAATACTCTACTACCACAACACCTATATCGGCGAAGTCAGACAGATCACTCCTGCTTCCAATCTGCATTTTCGAAATAACCTGATTTTTGGTCAGGAACGTCAGCCGTCCACATTGGCAATTCGTACCTACACCAATTATTCAAGCAGTGACTACAATGGTTTTTATGTAAACCCTGATACTGATGTCGCCTTCAGTTGGCATTCCCCGCCCCGTGAAATTAATGCAGATTTTGAAAGTCCGCTGGTTGAGCGTAACTACGCCACTTTTGAATCTTATCAGCAAGGCTCCGGCCAGGATGCCAATAGTGTGTTGCTGGATTACGGGGATTTTGTGAATGCGCAGATGCCAGTCCTGGATGATCCGACTCGGCTTTATGACACGGAAGAAGTGGACCTGCGCCTGCGCCGCGGTTCAGATGCTATTGATGCCGGAGTGGTGCTCCCCAATATCAATGACGGCTTTAACGGGCGAGCACCGGATATTGGTGCTTATGAGTACGGTGCAGAAATACCTCACTATGGGCCCAGACCCCGAAATTAAAAAAAAGTAAAATTAAAAAAGCCGGCTTCTAGTCGGCATTTTTATTTTTCATCGTTAATTTAGAGAAGATACTGTTGTGGGCACTATCTGGCTTCGAATATTTCCGTCTCTGGGCGGCCCACCCTGGTGTATTTCATCCACAGGAATAAGGCTGTCTGCAAGATCAAAGCCGTTTTTGTCCTGGGCATTAACAGTAGTAGGCACTGAATTCAGGAGTAGAAAAGCCCAGATAAATAGTCGTGTTATTCTCAACATGACAGTTAAGACCGGCTAAGCGTATAATTTTTTCAAATTCCGAAAATATAGGACAAAATCATGTCTCTAAAACCAGCCTTTCACCTATTCATTATTGCAGCAGTGCTTGCAAATCCTGCCCTGGCAGCCACTTGTAGTGAGCTTGGAAGACTACAGTTTGAGACGGTCACCATATCCACAGTAGAAGCAAAAACAGCTTCCTCGCTTGAACAGCGCCGTGGTTCAAGTTTGTCCTTACCTGCCCATTGCCGCATAGCAGCAGTTCTCAGCCCTTCTGACGATTCACATATTGAAATGGAGCTATGGATGCCTGATGACTGGAACGGCAAATTCCTGGCAGTCGGCAACGGCGGTTGGGCGGGATCAATCAGCTTTTCTGCCATGGCGCTAGGTCTTCAATCTGGCTATGCAGTGGCGTCAAACGATACTGGTCACATCGGTGGTAGTGCTGCCTTTGCTGTGGGCCACCCCGAAAAAGTCGTTGATTTTGCCTGGCGCGCAATGCATGAAATGGCAATGCATTCAAAAACGTTAATCCAGCGCTTTTATGAACGACCTCCGCAACTGTCCTATTACCAGGGATGTTCCACCGGTGGCCGGCAAGGCATGATGTCTGCCCAACGTTTCCCGGAAGATTTTGACGCCATTATTGCTGGAGCTCCGGTATACAATCAATTGGCTTTAAATGCTGTGCAGTTTCACAACATGAAGAACCTGATTGAAAATCGACCTCTCGCATTATCTCCTGAAAAAGTGCAGCTGCTTCATGAGGCACTAATGGCAAATTGTGAAGCGAATGATGGTGTTGCAGATGGTTTCCTTAACGATCCCTTGTCATGTACTTTTGAACCGGAATCTCTACGTTGTGCAGACTCTCAATCAAACGCCTGCCTTACTGACGATGAGCTCAGTGCAGTTGATGCTGTTTTTGGCGGCGCTTACGACTCAAATGGTGTGCTGCTATATCCAGGCCATGCCAAGGGTTTCGAACTCGGCTGGCGCATACCACAAGCCAATGCAGTGCCCTCGGCTTTACAAACCGAGGCAACACAATATGTGGCTTATGAAGACCCAAACTGGGACTGGCGTGAATTTGAATTGGAACGCGATCTTGCTCTGGTACGAAACAAAGCCGGTTTTATTGAGGCATTGGATACTGACTTAAGTGCGTTTAAATCACGTGGCGGCAAGATTTTGTTCTATCACGGCTGGAATGATCCCGGCCCTTCTCCCATAAACACAATAAATTACTACAATCAGGTGCTCGCAACTGCGGACGGTGATAACGATGACTGGATGCGTTTGTTCATGATGCCCGGCATGGGCCATTGCCGCGGTGGTATCGGGCCAGATCAAGCCGACTTTCTCGGCGCACTGGACGCCTGGGCTGAAGATGACATCGCCCCGCAAAGCATTACAGCCGCTCGTATCCGCGAGGGCCGGGTAGATATGACCCGTCCACTTTGCCCCTATCCCCAGGTAGCTGAATGGGATGGGCAGGGAAATCCAGATGATGCTGCCAGTTTTAGCTGCCAATAGGCAGCTATTCAGGACAGCAATTTAAACCTGTTGTTCTAACCATTTGTTCAAAGAACAGTGTCGAGATAAGTCGCCAATTGCTCGAATCCGCCGCCCCAGCCGCCGCCAACTTTATCAACCGCCGCTGAAAATGCCGCCGCCTCTTCTGGTGTCGGGTTCAGGGGTTCCCAGGTAAACGTCATCAGCGTGCCGGTGCCAGCGCTTTCAAGAAATACGGTGGCCACAAGTATCACTGGCAAGACCAGAAATTGCGAATATAACCTTCTCTGAATTATCTATCGGCTGCTGACCTGGTTTACTCTGCCTACTGAGTTACGTCTTCTATCTGTTCCTGCATTCCCCGAGTCGTGGAAACTACCTCTACAATTCAACGTTAAATACTGGCTTGTTAAGTTTCATTTAGGGCTTCTCCATGCGCATAATAAGAGGTGGGATTAACCAACCAGATTCGCAAGGAATGACCAGACACAAGCTGCAACTTCTTATCTATCTCAGCGCATTGCTGCTTTCAGTGAGTGTATTTCTACCTCTGACCAGTTTTCCGGTCTATGGAGAAGTCAGCTACTACCGTATAGCTCAACTGGAATCCTGGCTGGTAATCGGATTCGCCCTGTCATCTCCAGGCCTGATTCTTGCTGGGAAAGAAAAGTGGAGCATCATTTCTCTTTTGGGTGTGTGGTCAGTATTACTGTTTCCCGCTGCCAGAGAAGCACTGCAATCATCCAATGCTTCAACTCTGGAAAGAATAGGCTTAGAAGTTACGGCCGCCATGTCAGATTTCAGTACCAACCTGTTTCTCAATATGGCAGATTTTCATTGGGGAGGTTTTGTATTTCTTGCTGCACTATTACTGTATACATCTGGCTCTATACTCTATTTCATCAAATAATGACTAATTCATTCAGCTCCATTAACCTGTACTCCCTTGCCAAGGAGAGCCCGAGTCTTGTCAGCTTCTCAGATTACTAATCTACAAAAACTTCAAAATATTTTTCTTACCCAGGCCGGTTATTGCGAAGAACTGGGCTCACCTTTTATGGTTAGGTTATGCAAGTTATTTGCAGAACATCTTGATGCAGACGATCCCTTCGCTCATCGCCTGTTGGAGTTACCACAAGGAGAAGGCTTCTGGAATATAGCGCTACCGCTTCGGGTTGCAGGAGCTTTACATGCACTGGTGCTGACTAAACAATGCCAGGAACTGGAAAAAGTTTATCCACCTCATCATGACGATCATTCCGATTCGGAGTTGTGGGGGGCATGTCTGCACGCCATGGATACCCACGCCGATTTTGTTATTCCCTATCTCGACCAAGCCCCCCAGACAAATGAGGTCAGGCGTTGCGCCGCGCTACTACCTGGCTTTCTGACCATTGCCAAACTGACCGGCCTGCCCTTTATAATGTCCGAACTTGGTGCCAGCGCGGGGCTTAACCTGTGCTGGGATAGCTTTGGCTACAAATTGGATAATCAAACCTGGGGCGACCTGAACAGTGGTGTAGTAATGGAACCTGAGTGGCTAGGAGCTGCAGCACCAGAAGCCATTGAAATAACAGTCATCAATCGGGCTGGCTGTGATTTAAGCCCAATTGATTCCGACAATCCTGGTGAAAGACTAAAACTGCTCTCCTACCTGTGGGCAGACCAGCAAGACCGCGTCTCTCGAACAGATAATGCCATGGCGATGGTAAAAGAAAAAAACTATTCCGTTGAAACATCCGACATTTCAGACTGGCTGATCCAGAGACTTGGCATGGATACTCCTACTATTGGTAATCTTAATTTCGATAGAACAGGAGCAGTTCATGTGATCTATCACTCAATTGTCTGGGGCTACCAGGACGAAGCAGCACGCCTGGCTAATCAGCGACAAATAGAAAATGCCGGAATGGCAGCTACACCCGAATCACCACTGGCATGGCTACGCCTTGAGCCCGACGGCTCAGAACCTGGCGCTGCAATAACACTGACTCTGTGGCCGGATGGCCGGGAATGTTGCCTGGGCAGAGCCGATTATCATGGCCGCTGGATAGACTGGTCTGGCTGGGAAAACTAAGAAGACTACGGAGACTAAGGAGATTTAAATGTTATATCCAATGTTTGCAATGGTGCTGCTGACTTTTTTTGTTGGACTGATCGCTCTTAAAGCCCGTTTCGCTGCCGTGAAAGCCAAAGACCTCAAGCCAGCATACTTCCGGCTGATGGAAACTAAAGACAGTGAAACATTACCCGAACGTGTTGCTGTCACCACACGTTCTTTCAACAATATGTTCGAAGCACCCATATTATTTTATGCAGGCTGCCTGGCAGTTTTAGCATTAAATCTCGAAACAATGCTCACAATTATTACAGCATGGGCATTTGTGTTGAGCCGATGCTGGCATGCCTGGATCCATCTTACGTATAACAATGTGATTCACCGCATGAAAGTATTCATGTTAGGGCTGATTTTTATCCTGACATTGTGGATTGAACTCATAGTACTGTCCCTGTAGTCACTACCAAATACTGGAATAAAAAAACCAGGGGAAAACTTTTAGTCAGCTCGCTTCTTGATCCGTAATTGATAAAACCCGAATGCAGTCTCCTTCGACCCTCCACCTGATATTCAAATCATACAAACTCATACCATATTGTTTCTCATCAGGTGTTTTATGCCGCCATGCTGGCCTTGGATCCTGCTGTAATACACCTTCAATCAGATCTTGCAGATCAGCATGAATTGCTGTCAGTTTTTCCAGGGCTTGTTTAGCCTTTTCTGTAAATTCCACTGCGATCATATTCCCCGGCGCATCACTGGCATAACCCGCCTGAGCCCCCGGAATGGCATCTGCATAAGGAACATAGGGCTTGATATCAATAATTGGAGTCTTATCAAGCAAGTCGACACCGCCAACACGTAAGACAAGCTTTTTGCCCTCTTGAGTCCAGCCAAGATTTTCTACGACAGACATACCCAGACTATTTGGCCGAAAAGTAGATCGACTCGCGAATACGCCAACTTTCTCCCTACCACCCAGCCTCGGAGGCTGTACCAAAGGCGACCAGCCTTCTTCGGAGGTTTCATGGAAATGGAAAATTAGCCAGAGATGAGAAAATTGAGAAATTTCACGCAGACAATTCGGATCTGCAATTGCTTCTTCGAAAATGATTTCCCCCCTTGCAGCCTTAACCAGACCGGGTTGACGGGGGATGGCAAATTTTTGTTTATATGGGCTTTGTATATGGGCAATAGGATTAATATTCATTCTGTTTTGAAGATTCCTTAAACACTTGGCGAATTATGCTGAAAACCACGCTTTGTGTTTGGATTATCCTATTAATTTCAGCTGTTGTGCTTAGAATAAGCAGGAATACGCAAATATTACTACCACGGCGTTTCTGAACGAGTAAACGGATGGATTTTTAGTAGCGGCTAAAGTATCCTTCGCGCCTTTCCAGACACCCCGTATTTACCTATATGACAGCAAAAGTTTGCTTCACAATGGATAATCTGGGTGACGCCGCAGACCTAGGCCGCGGAGTCATCACCCAGCCCAGGCAACCAGGAGAAAGACCTGCTCTTGATCTTGGATTCCCTGCTTTGCTGGACTTATACCGGCAATTTAATATCACTATCACTTATTTCGTGGAAGGCTGGAGTGCGCAGGCCTACCCTGATCTTATCGAACAAATTCTGACTGAAGGCCACAATCTTGGCATGCACGGATGGCAACATGAACTTTGGTCAACCCTGGATTACGAAAGCGCACTGGATATTGCCACCAGAGCCACTCTCGCTATTGAAAAATCTGGCGCTCGCCCGAAAGCATTCAGAGCGCCAGGTGGAATACGCACGCGCTTTACCAGCGAGATCATTTCCAGTCTGGGCTATACCATTGACTCCAGCCTTTGCCCTTCCGGGCAGGATGGCGGTGAAGTCTGTCAGCTGACCAAAAATCTATGGTCAGTGCCATGGGAGTGGGTAGGGGTCGATGCCAGTCACTGGCTATGGCAGAAGAAAAACAATGATCAAGTTGAAATGGACTGGCGCAAGGCACTTAATACAGCAGCCGAAAAGAATGCCTATATGCTGTTTATCTGGCATCCCCATGTCATGGGCATCAAACCAGACCGAGTAGCCATCGGTGAAAAAATCCTGGAATATGTTTCAAGTAATGACAAATTCGAGATTGTGTCATTGGAAAAGCTGGTTGAGCTGTCCAGAGTTTCCTGATCCGCTGCAGGTATATACGATATAAACGGTATAATTAGTCATCATTTCCTGCCTAGAGGAATGCCTGTAAATAACCGGTACTAGAATCCGTGATTCGAAAACTACTGAAATTATCTGGTGTTATCACTGTCCTGGCCATTCTGTCTTTGGGCTCCCTTATCGTTGTATCCCCTTTTTATGTCTATGAAGTGTTCAATCAGGAATTACCTGTCGGCAGACTTGAATTTCAAAAAATAGATGAATTTGAGTTTCTCGCCTTGCTCAGCGAAGGGTCTTCCTGTGAACAAACACAATACAGGATTCTGGGAGACCAGTTTCAGCTTGATGCTGGCTTCGCAAAATGGAAAGGCCCCGCCGTTTTACTGGGATTCAAACCCAGATACAGGTTGGATAGGCTGTCGGGACGCTATAGGGATATTCTGCAGCAAAACTCTCTACCCACACCGGCCCATGATTTGGCGCCTGACCTGTTGTTCGATTTTTTCGAGGATAATAACAGAGCATCTGACAACAACTGGCTTATAGATATTACCTTCGGGTCGTCGGTTTACCATAATATCGATCCTTTATTGGCTTATACCATTCTGGCTACTGAGGATGGGCTGATTCTGCGGACAACACCCTTGTTTGAATACGAGGAGAACTCTGACTTGCTGGTAATTGGTATTGACCGTGCCTGTGAAAGCACCTCCAACCCCAAGTTCAGAAAACTATTGCTGGATATAAATGATATTTAACCCAAGTCTCTTATACCTGCATCAGAATATTATGAAATAATTGATTATGACTTTGCTTATATTTTCCTGAATTATTCTCATGCTAGTTAAACCAGAACAACTTTTTGGCCAACTCCAGAAACAGCTACCTCCGTTAATTTGGATTTGTGGTGATGAAACTCTTCTGGTCCAGGAGACCTGTGACAATGTCAGGAAATATGCCAGGGAAAATGGCTTTACTGAACGTGAAGTCTATGATGCTGGCGCTCAATTTGACTGGAATATTCTTCTGGAAGCAGGCAATAGCCTGTCCCTGTTTGCTGAACGAAAAATAATCGATCTGCGCCTGCAATCCCCTAAATTCGATAATGAAGCCAGAAAATCTCTACAGGAATATGTAGCAAACCCAAGCGAGGACAATTTACTCCTGGTAACCAGTCCTAAAATTGAAAAGGCCACACTTTCCACCAAGTGGTTTAAAGCCATTGAAGGTCAAGGTTTGATAGTGCAAGTCTGGCCAATAAACGCGCAACAACTGCCTGGCTGGATTGCACAGCGTTTGAAACAGGCCGGATTGATTGCTGACCAGGACTGCATCAACATCATCAGCCAGCGTGTCGAGGGTAACTTGCTAGCCGCAGCCCAGGAAATTGATAAATTAAGTGTGTTGGTTGGGGATCAAAAGCTTACACCTGATATTGTCGCTCGTGCAGTGGCAGACAATTCCAGATTTAACGTATTCTCACTGACGGATGCCAGCCTGGCAGGAAATTCAGGGAAAGCATTACATATCCTCAATCATCTGCGAGCTGAAGGCGACGACCCTCTAAAAATCCTGTTTTTCCTTACTAAGGAAATTCGCAGTCTGCTCAGAATGCAGGAAAAAATCAGACAAGGACAGAATATCAACGGTGTCATGCAGTCAGAACGAGTCTGGCAAAATCGTACGCCCATGGTAGGCAATGCACTGCGCAATCATACTGTTGCCAGTCTAGAAAAATTACTGGTGACTGCGCGCCTTGTTGACCAGTCCGTAAAGGGGCTCCTGGACATGAAACCGTGGGATGAACTGACAGGAATGGTTCTGGCGCTTTGTAATGTGTCTATATCAGTGAATGAAGCAGTGACTAAATAGGTTTTATAATTTAGATTGCTGGTCGGCATGATAGGAAGAGCGTATCAGCGGCCCACTGGCTATATGATGGAAGCCCATTTTTTCTCCAATCCTGGCATATTCGTCAAATTCGTCAGGATGTACAAATCGTTCTACTGGCAAATGATCTCGGGAAGGCTGAAGATACTGGCCGATGGTGACCATATCTATGTCATGGGCATGCATATCTTTCAATACCTGAATGACTTCCTCCTTAGTCTCACCAACGCCAACCATAATGCCGGATTTTGTCAGTACATCAGGCGCTATTTGCTTGTATTGTTTCAAGAGACTCAGCGACCATTGATAATCAGAGCCAGGTCTCACTTTTTTATACAGGCTTTGCACGGTTTCCAGATTATGATTAAAAACATCCGGTTTGGTTTTTGTCAGAATATCTACAGCCACTTCACCCCTGCCACGAAAATCGGGTACCAGTATTTCAACCCTGATGTCTGGATTTAAACGACGAGTTTCAGCTATACAACGGGCAAAATGATCAGCGCCTCCATCACGAAGATCGTCCCTGTCCACAGATGTAACTACTACGTACTTCAAGCCCATTTCGGCAATAGCCTCTGCTAATTCAAGGGGTTCGTTTTCCATCAATGAATTGGGTCTGCCATGGGCAACATCACAAAACGGACAGCGTCTTGTACAGATATCTCCCATAATCATGAATGTTGCTGTTCCACCGCTGAAACATTCCCCCAGATTGGGACAGGAAGCTTCCTCGCAAACAGAACTGAGTTTGTGCTTTCTCAAAATCGAGCGAATTTTCTCGACTTTTTCATTGTTTCCCAGGGTTACACGTATCCAGTCTGGCTTACGGGGCATATCCACTGTGGGAATGACCTTAACCGGAATACGTGCAACCTTGTCTGCACCACGCAGTTTTTCACCCTGTACTACGGATTTAAGAGCAGTTTTAGGAACAGCTTTCAGGTTTTCTGTTTCAGACATGAGGTATCTACTTGGGAGCCTCTGAAAAAAGGGATTGTAGCAGACTGTCAGAAAGTACATTCATTAATCTGTGCTGAGTTTCGGCGACAGCTTTGCCCGGCATGGTATTGACCAGGTTACTGATCTGCGTTACTTCCAACCCTGGAAAGCCACATGGATTGATGTAGGAAAAAGGCTCCAGATCCATATCCACGTTCAAGCTGAGACCATGATAAGAACAACCGTTTTTAATCCTGAGCCCCAGAGCGGCTATTTTTGCATTACCAACATAAACACCTGGCGCCCCTTTCCTGGTGTTAGCCTTGATAGCATAGGAATCAAGCACTTCAATGAGGCTATTTTCAATTAGATCTACCAATTGACGTATACCCATTCGGCGACGTTTTATATCAATAAGTAAATAGGCAACCAATTGCCCGGGACCATGGTAAGTGACCTGTCCTCCTCGATCAGTTTTAACAACAGGAATATCATGGGCATTGAGAATATGCTCCTGTTTTCCCGCCTGTCCCAGGGTGAATACCGGCTCATGCTCAAGGAACCAGCACTCATCATCCTGATGCTCATCCCTGCTTACAGTCAGGGCGTTCATTGCAGACCATGTTGACTGGTAATCTATCAGCCCAAGATTTTTGAATGCCAGGGGAGGAGGAGCAGGATGGGGGTTCACGATGACAATGACTGGTTCCGATTACAAAACCATGGCAACACGGCCACTGGCCTTAAGGTCATTAAATAATGCCTGAATCTGCTCAACTCCCTGAGCATTAATAATGACATTGACCGCGAGATACTTGCCATTCCGACTGGGTCGAAAGCTGATGTCTTCATCACTTAAATCAGGTACATGCTGTCGCATAATACTGATGATGGCATCTCTGAAATTATTTTCATCCAGCCCCATGGCTTTTATTGGGTAGCGACATGGAAACTCAATCTTGGGGGATTCTTCATTTTCCATACTGACAATCTGCTTCCGCTACACTCAAAACCTATTGGATTTACGAAAACAGGCTAATAAAGAAAAGGTGCAGAAAATCCATCAGGCGCTTGATAAAACTGCCCCTTTCTACAACCTCCATGGCAACGACCGGCCCATCATAATAAATAATGTCAGCAAGGCTGATAATGACATTGCCCAACACCTGGCCAGCGGTTATAGGTGCTTTAAGGGATTCTTCAATAACGAGATCAGTCTGGAGGTTGTCTTCCTGGCCTCGAGGTATAGTGACATAGACTTCATCAGCAATACCTATATCTACCGCATTGGTTCTTCCAGACCATACCCGATCAGTAGACAACACCTCATTATTCTCAAACAACTGGAGGGTCTGGTAGAACCGGAAACCATACGTAAGTAGTTTTTGAGACTCAATGGCCCGGGCATCCGTGCTATTGGTACCCATCACAACGGCTATCAAGCGCATATCATCGCGGGTTGCTGAGGCGACCAGGCAATATCCCGCTTCGTCGGTAAAACCTGTCTTGATACCATCCACATTTCGATCACGGAATAACAGACTGTTCCGGTTGGGCTGGCGTATTTCGTTAAAGGTAAATTCCCGCTCAGCATACATGGAGTAATGTTCAGGAAACCTTTGAATCATTGCTTTGGACAACAAAGACAGGTCTCTAGCTGACATGGTGTGCAGCGCATCCGGCAAACCGGAAGCGTTTAAAAAATAGGTATTATCCAAACCCAAAATTTCAGCATGCTGATTCATCATATCGGCAAAAGCTTCTTCACTGCCGGCAATATGTTCGGCAATAGCCACACTGGCATCATTACCCGACTGGATAATCATGCCCCTCAATAGGTCTTCAAAGCGTACTTCAGTACCTTCCTGAATAAACATTTTTGAACCTTCCATCTGCCAGGCCTTGACGCTGATATGTACCGTATCATCAAGAGTTACAGTCCCCTGCTCCAGCTCATAGGCAGCAACGTAAGAAGTCATAATTTTAGTAAGGCTTGCGGGTGGCAGCGGTATGTCCGCGTTTTCTTCTACGAGGATTTCACCGGTCTTGGCATCCATCAGGATATAACTGGTTGCGGCAATCTGAGGAGGTCGTGGAATGATTGACTGCTGCGCACTTGCCTGTATAGTGAAAAGCGAAAGCAGCAGGAAAAAAATTGTGAATGACTTACAGTTGACGTTTTTCATACTTTGAACAATTGATTGTTTATTTAACATAAAATTTTTCCGTTTATCTTGTCTCTTGTCTCTTGCCACTAATCAGTGCTCATTGCCTGACCCGGAATGGTGTCCCCAGACCGGCCTCCTTGATAATCTGTATCAAGCCAGACAGTTCTATTGTCTCATTTAGCGGTCCCAGACGCACTCTGTGTAACAGACTACCGTTGCTGCCATCAGCATCGCTGCGGATAAAAATTGGCAGCGCAGTAAAAACTCTGATCTGAGCAAGTAGTCGACCAGCACTTTCCAGGTTGCTAAAAGCGCCCACCTGCAAATATTCTGTACCGGCATCTTGTTCTATCCGCTCCCTTTCCAGGGATACTTCTGCCTGGACATCAGGTATTTCAGAGGCATTAGTCAGCAAATCAGAGGCTCCAAGCCCTGAGTTACTTCCAGGCGTATTGGGCTGAGCCACTACAGCCCGGATTCTTACTCTTGTTGTACCGTTTTCTGCATAACCTAAGTAAGTGGCAGCTGCAAAGGAAAGATCCACAATCCTGTTACCGTGAAACGGCCCTCTGTCATTTACTCTGACCATCAGGTTCCTGCCATTCTCGAGATTGGTGACTTCAAGGAAGCTCGGAATAGGCAACGATTTATGAGCGGCTGTATAACTGAACATGTCATAAATCTCGCCATTTGAAGTCAGGTGTCCATGAAATTTTCTGCCATACCAGGATGCATCACCTGTTTCTTCATAACCGACTTCAGTGGGCAAAATATGATAGGTAAGACCATTGACCGTATAAGGACTTTTATTGCCTGCCAGGGTGCGCGTCAAGGGAACAGGTATTACAGGTTTGACTTCAGAAAGGTTGATAGGTTCAAGGTCGGGGCTGTCATCAGCCATTTCGTAACGGCCGCCGTCAGTATTTTGGGGGGAGGTTGGACTTACACAGGCTGTCAGAACAACAGCCCCATTAATTAGGAAAAATATTCTGGTCAAAAGCGACCAATTTTTCACTTGTGCCTCACTCCAGCGGTATCAATTGCACAAGGCGTTTATTATACCTGATTTTTATTCCTTGCTTCAGGGGATAAGTGATTTGTGATGAGTATGAATAGACATCAGGATACCAAAGCTCACCATCAGAGTGAGAATGGCAGTGCCTCCCAGGCTCACCATGGGCAGTGGAACACCAACTACAGGAAGAATTCCACTTACCATGCCGATGTTTACAAATACATAAACAAAAAAGGTCAGAATGATGCTGCCCGAGAACAAACGGCTGAAAGTATCCTGGGCCATGGCTGCTATATACAAGCCGCGACCGATAATGACCAAATACAGAATGAGCAGAAATAGCATACCAATCAGACCAAATTCTTCTGCCAACACGGCTACAATAAAATCTGTTTGCCCTTCCGGTAGAAAATCCAGCCTCGACTGCACTCCATTTAACCAGCCTTTACCATTTACCCCACCAGAGCCAATAGCAGTTTGTGATTGAATAATATTCCAGCCAGAGCCAAGCGGATCACTTTGGGGATTAATCAACGTTTTCACGCGCTGCTTCTGGTAATCAGACATGTAAAAAACCCACAGAGCGGGACTAGAAAGGATAGCTACGCCAACAAATGAAAACACCAGTCTCCAGCGAATACCCGCAAGTAATAGGACAAAAATACCAGAGACGGCGATAAGCAGTGCTGTCCCCAGATCCGGCTGAATAGCAATCAGCGCGGCTGGCAACAAGACCAGTACCATGGACCAGAATATATGTTTAAAACGGGGGGGAATGGCGCGTTTGGAAAAATAACCTGCTATAGAAAGAGGCAGGACAATTTTCATGATTTCGGAGGGTTGGAAACGAGGCAAGAAAGGGATATCCAGCCAGCGTTGAGCCCCTCCACTGGTACTGCCAAAAAATATCACTGCGACAAGTAATGACAATGTCCCTACATACATCTCGGGAGCCCAGCGTCTGAGGTTGTGTACATCCACCTGCGCTACAACCAACATGGCAAAAAATGACAGAATAATAAATGCTACCTGTCGTCTTAACTGAATCAGATTGCCATCAGTGGCGCTGTATAACACCATGAGACCAAAACCAAGAAGGATAAGCAGCGCGATCAAAAGAGGAAAATCGATATGCAGGCTTTCCCAGATGCTTTTCCTTCGGCTGAGATCCCTGAGGCCAAAACTCATGTGCTGACAAAATCCTGGCTACTCAAACTTTCTCCGTCTCGCCTGATGACTAGTCATTTAAGATGGCAAGCTGCCGTTCTTCTTCCAGAAGTGAATTGATATTTTCAACGGAAGAACCAACAACAGTGTCCTTCGTCCGTAATTCAGATTCCAGTTGGCCTGCTTCTTCCGAGATTTGAGGAAATAGATATTCATCCTTCAACTCACCCTCTTCGTCAAGAAGGTATGTATCCAGTATCTGGCGAGCAATAGGTCCTGCTACTCTACTACCACTCTCTCCATGTTCAATAAATACAGCCAGGGCTATTTTCGGATTTTCAATCGGAGCAAAAGAAATAAACCAGGCATGTTCCCGGTATTTTTCCGGCACTTCGTCTGCACGGTCATAATCATCCGGGATTGCTATCACCTGCGCTGTGCCCGATTTCCCCGCCAAACGGTATTTCAGTGGTTTTTTCCCTGCAAAATAATCATAGGCGGAACCTGAAGTTCTATATTCCCCCTCATATCCCCTGCTAACAACCATTTCCATGGATTCGGCAATAAAGTCCCAGTAATCAGGATTATTGATTTCAATATCAGGCAAGAAATTGCTTTGCTTTACGGGAGATGAATCTAGTCCGGTTTGCTTTAATAATGCTGGGCGATGCCATTTTCCTCTATTGGACATCAACATCGTCGCTGTCGCCAACTGCAGTGGCGTGGCTTCTGTATAGCCTTGGCCCACATAGGAATTAATCGTTTCACCAGGATACCAGGACTCGCCCAAAGTATTTAATTTCCAATCCCGGGAAGGTAAGGTGCCTGTGCTTGCCTGTGGTAAATCGAGACTGACATTGCGACCAAAGCCAAAGCGAAAAAGGAAATCATGCATCGGGTCGATACCCATATCCATGGCAAGATCCCAGAAATACACATTACAGGACTGATAAATAGCCCTTTGCATATCTACCATACCGTGGCCAGTATTATTGGACCACCATGTCCAGTCATAATGTTTATGATCGCCTAACTGATAGAAACCGGGATCATGAACGGTATCTTCTGGTGTGCGAAACCCTCCATTGAGCGCAGCAAGACTGATAAACGGTTTGACCGTTGAACCTGGCGCATATTTAGCTAATGCGCGATTGAACAGTGGTGATAACACCGGATCATTTAGTGCTGCATAGTCTTTCTGACTAATTCCCTGCACAAATAGGTTGGGGTTAAACGCAGGTTTACTCACAAGCGCCAGTATCCCACCAGTTTCTGGCTCTATTGCCACAACGGCACCACGGAAATCTCCGAGTGCATCTACAGCGGCTTTCTGCAAATTACTGTCCAGATGCAGAATAATATCCTGCCCGGAAATAGGGTCCGTACTCTCAAGGACTTTCATTATCTGACCGTGGACATTCTTCTCTACTGTCTGATAACCGACCTGGCCATGTAAAATATCTTCGTAAAACCTTTCCAGTCCCATTTTGCCGATTTGATGGGTACCACTGTAATTCACAGGGTCGACAGCTTTTAATTCACTTTCAGTAATGCTGCTTAAATAACCAACCGAATGGGAAAAATTTTCATCTCCCGGATAATGCCTGACCAATTCAGCATCAATACTGACACCTGGAAGGCGGAACTGGTTAACCGAAATTTTGGCAATCTCGTCTTCATTCAAATTATATCGAACAGGAACCGATGAAAAGGGCACGCTTCGATTTTTCAAACGACTACGAAATTTCTCTACATCTTCTTCAGTAAGAGTGATTAATGACCCCATGATGTCGATGGCACTATCAATATCACCGGCATGCTCCCTGACCAAAGACAAAGTAAAGCTGGGAATATTTTCGGCGAGCAACACACCATTACGATCGTAGATCAAGCCACGAGTGGGAACGATTGACTGAACAGATATGCGGTAATAGTCTGACTGAGTTGAATAGTAATCGTGCTGATTTACCTGGAGATAAAAAACACGAGCGAATAGAGCAAGTATCAACAGGAAGGATAGAATGCCGCCGATGATGATCCTGGACAATACGATTTGCCGTTCCATCTGGTGGTCTTGTAGTGTTATTTTTTCAGCCATTAATGATATCTATTTCGATAACAATTATAACAACAATTTTAATAACTCTTTTAACAGCGAAAGTTAGCTGTTTGATAATGCCACTGACTTTTTAAGACACATTGTGTGACTCATTATTAAACAAACGGTTAATATTGTCACCTTAACAGTACCAGGGGACATATTAACCGATTCAGAATAGTTAACATAGAGAACAGAGACACAAAAAACAAAGAAGCATTTAGATGTTTATACTCCCATGAAAAATCATTCTCTATGGTATGGATGCCCTGTTAGAAAACTCCAAACCCTGTATACCTGCTCCGCGACGACGATTCTAACAAGAGTATGCGGCATAGTTAAAGCAGAGAGAGACCAAATTTCATCTGCAGATTCCAGGCATTCATCCGATAAACCATCAGGCCCTCCCGCCAACAATGAAATATCTCGACCACTTTCCATAAGCTTTCCGAATTTGTTTGCCAGTTCTTTGGTTGAAAAAACTTTGCCTTTAACATCAAGAGCTACTTTATACTGACCACCAGAGACTGCATTTAACAGCGCTTTGCCTTCCTGCACACATAATTTTTCAATGTTTGCATTGGCTTTGCTGCGCCGGGCGAGAGCGATTTCCGTAACGATAAATTCAAAATTTCGCGGCAGGCGTTTTTGATACTCTTTAGTTCCTTCTTTTACCCATGCCGGCATTTTACCTCCAACAGTAATCAGATTAATCTTCATGCCCAAATGCATTCCGGGATTATTTTGATGTGTAAATCCATTATTTTGCTGTTGAAGGAGTCATTCCCCAAAGAGATTCCAGGTCGTAGGACTTTCTGGATTCATCAATCATGACATGAACAATAACATCACCAAGATCAACCAATATCCAATCAGCTTGCTTTTGCCCTTCAACACCAGCGACATTTAAACCCGCATCTTTGACTTTTTTGACCACTTCTTCGGACAGTGATTTTACATGCCTGGTTGAAGTCCCTGTCACTACAATCATGTAATCGGCAATAGTTGTGATTCTTGCTACATCCAGGCATACCACTTCCTTGCCCTTAAGATCATCGAGCGCCTCTATCACAAGCTCTTTCAATTTATCCGCTTTCAACCAGACTTCTCCGTTATATATAGATTATGAGTATGAATGTATTGCGCTACTAAAGAGGGAACCAGCTCCTGGAAATCACTGCCTCCATTAATCCTTTTCCTAACCATAGTTGATGAAATATCAATCATTGGAAAATTGGCCGTAAATATTTTTCCATGCTCATACTGTTTCATTTCTTCCACAGAATTAACCAGTCTGTTGTTAAATTCCGAAAGAAGCTTTGGTGGCAGGTCAATTTCACTATCTGGCCTACCCGCAATAACAATATGCGCGAGTAAAAATATTTCTTCCCATCTATTCCATGTGGCAAGTGAATTAAATGCATCCTGACCCAGTATAAAAAATAGTCTGCTGCCCGGACTTTCGCTGCGTATGGATTTTAAGCTGTTCTGTGTATATGAAGGAGCACCTGATTGGCATTCGCGAGCGTCGATCTGAATGCTGTCGATATCTTTAACACCCAACTCAAGCATTGCCAGTCTATGAGCAGACGAAGCAAAATCTTCATTTTTATGTACAGGATTTCCACACGGCAAAAAATGCAGCGCATCCAACTGCAATAATTCAAGTGAAGTTGAAGCGATAGTGAGATGGCCATTATGAAGTGGGTCAAACATACCCCCCATCAGGCCCAGATCAATTGCTGAGTCGGAAGTTCTGCTCACCTAATTGCGCAGTTGCCCGTCACCCAGCACTATGTATTTCTGTGATGTCAGCCCCTCAAGACCCACAGGTCCACGGGCGTGGATTTTGTCAGTGGAAATACCTATTTCTGCACCCAGTCCGAATTCAAACCCGTCGGCAAACCGCGTTGACGCATTGATCAACACCGAACTGGAATCCACTTCTCTAAGAAAACGTCTGCCTCGTGAATAGTCTTCAGTGACTATGGTATCCGTGTGTTGTGAACCATATTTATTAATATGTTCTATCGCTGCATCGATATCCTGAACAACTCTGATGGAAAGCACAGGCCCCAGATACTCGGCATACCAGTCATCTTCGCTTGCTATGACGGCATTGGGCAGTATCTTGCAAGTGCGCTCACAGCCACGCAGTTCAACGTTATATTCACTGTATAGTTCAGCTAGTTGCGGTAGAACGCTTTCTGCCATGGATTCTGCCACTAATAGAGTTTCCATGGCGTTGCAAACACCATAACGATTGGTTTTGGAATTCAGGGCTATATTGACCGCCTTGGTCATATCAGCACCATCATCTATATAAACGTGGCAGATACCATCCAAATGCTTAATGACGGCAACTTTGGCATCCTTACTAATTCGCTCAATCAACCCTTTACCACCTCGGGGAACAATCACATCCACGTATTCGGGCATCGTGATCAACTCACCGACTGCAGTTCGGTCAGTGGTGCCAACTACCTGAACTGCCGTAGCAGGTAAGCCGGCCGTTTCCAATCCTTGCCGAATACATTCAGCAATAGCCTGATTGGAATGAAATGCTTCAGAGCCGCCGCGCAGGATAGTTGCATTACCTGATTTAAGGCACAGGCTGGCTGCTTCAACAGTTACATTAGGCCTGGATTCATAAATGATGCCGATTACTCCAAGAGGCACACGCATGCGACCCACCTGGATGCCACTTGGCATGTAGCGCATATCGGTGATTTCACCTATTGGATCTGACAGGGATGCAACCTGACGCAGTCCCTCGATCATGGCTTCAATGCGGGCATCTGTAAGTTCAAGGCGATCTAGCATGGCGGGCTCCAGCCCTTTTTCTTCGCCTGCTTTTAGATCCCTGGCATTGGCGGCGGCAAGGTCCGCACGCGTTGAATCGATAACATCCATGGCAGCAAGCAGTGCCGCATTTTTGATTTTTGTTTCAGCGGCAGCCATCACACGTGACGCAGCCCTGGCCTGTAGTCCCAGTTCCTGCATCTGTAATTTCACGATCTGTTCCGCTTCAGTCATTACTGATCCGGCATTAACTTGAAAAGCGGCATTATACCCCAGATATAAACACCCGGCATTCAGTCTCTGATAACGGTAAGTACGTGCTTGTTCCCCGATACAAGCCTTTCTTTTTCTTCCTTGCTTAATTGTTTGATCCGGGCTTCAAGACTTGAGGCTTCACTACGATCTACAGCTGACAATTCTAGTACAAGTGACAATGGCCCTTTTCCACGCAGGCTCTTTGCACCCTTATTTCCTGAAGCATGCTCTTTCAGCCGGCGTTCAACATCAGTGGTAATACCTGTGTAGAGTGCACCAGTGGCTGTACGTAGCATGTAAACATTCCAGGTTGATGGCATAAGTAAAATTTTCCGTAAAGTCTCTATTTAGTGAAGCAAGAACCGGGTTTTCACTGGAATTTTGCCTGAATTCCCTGTATAAATGCGCCCCTAATTTACCGGGTACCAACCCGGTTATTCCCACAGGGATTTCCCTAAAATGTTAAATATTCAAACCTTTAATCAGATTTCTGAAAAAGGCTTGGCACGTTTTCCAAAGCAAGATTATCAGGTTTCTCCCGATGTGGAGAATGCCGATGCCCTTCTTGTGCGCAGCCAGAAGCTGTCCACTGAGAATATCAGTGCAAACCTGAAAGCCGTTGCGCGTGCCGGTGCTGGTGTAAACAATATTCCCGTTGATGAGTTCACCAAAGAAGGCATCGTCGTCTTTAATACGCCCGGAGCTAACGCCAATGCTGTCAAAGAATTGGTTCTTTGCGGCCTTTTACTGTCTTCCCGCGGGATTATTCCAGGCATTGATTGGGTACACAGCCAATCACCAGAACTGGATGACAATGAGCTGTCCAAGCGAGTCGAAGCGGAAAAAAAGCGCTTTAGGGGCACGGAATTGAAAGATAAAACGTTGGGTATTGTCGGTCTTGGTGCTATTGGAGCCCTTGTCGCAGATATAGCTATTCATATGGGCATGAAAGTACTTGGATATGACCCTGGTATTTCGGTGGATGCTGCATGGCGACTTGCTAATCAAATTGAAAAGCAGGAAAACCTGACATCATTAATAGCCAGGTCGGATTTTGTCACACTCCATCTGCCAGTTCTTGAAGCCACACGGAATCTGATTGACAGAAAAGTAATCAACTACTTCAAATCTGGTGCAGTGCTGCTGAATTTTTCAAGAGATGCCTTAGTCGATGAACAAGCGCTGTTGGAAGCACTCAACAGCGGGCGATTATCACATTACGTCACTGATTTTCCGACGTCAGGGTTGCTTACCAGCGACAAAACTATTCTATTACCGCATATCGGTGCCAGCACCGAAGAAGCAGAAGAAAATTGCGCCATCATGGCGGCAGATCAGCTCAGGGAATTTCTTGAAAATGGTAATATAAGGAACTCTGTAAATTTTCCAGCGCTATCACTGGAAAAATCCGATGGTCACCGGATCGCCATCGTGAATGAAAATGTACCCAGAATGCTTGGTCAGATTCTTTCCATACTTGCTGACAAGGACATAAATATCCTGGACATGTTGAATAAAAGCAGAGATGACATTGCTTACAACTTGATTGACATTGAAACTCCTCTCTCAGAAGAGACTCTGAACGAAATCAGGTTAATTGAGCACGTCATCAAAGTGTGGCAGCTTTAATTAACCCTTTTAGCGTATCAGTAATGTCTAAATAATACCGTGTGATGATATTTTTATGACCAGACAGATATATAACTTCGGAGCCGGCCCTGCCATGTTGCCGATTCCTGTCATGCAGCAAATCCAGGAAGAGTTCCTTGATTATCGGGGCATGGGCGCATCCGTTATTGAAATCAGCCACCGCTCCAAAGAATTTGATGAAGTCATTAATCGGTGTGACGAATTGATTCGGGAGTTGGCACGTCTGCCTGAAAATTATCAGATTCTGTATACCCATGGTGGAGCAAGGATGCAATTTTCAGCAGTGCCGATGAACCTCCTGCCGTTAAAGCCCGCCCACAAAGCTGTGTACAGTGAAACTGGCAATTTTTCCAAACAGGCAAATGTTGAAGCCGCTCGTTTTGGAGAAGTAGTCATAGCCAGTAGCGGTGAGACAACCAATTATCACCGACTGCCTCCTTTGACCAGAGACATGGTGCCGGATGATGCCTCATACGCCTACATCACCAGTAATAACACTATTTACGGCACTCAGTACCAGGCTTTTCCAGAATTGGGTGACATACCGCTCGTTGTCGACGCTACTTCGGATATTTTTTCCAGGCCTGTAGATTTTTCGTCACTGGGTTTGGTATTTGCCAGCTTGCAGAAAAATCTTGGCCCTGCCGGCACAGCTCTGGTAATTATCCGGGACGACCTGATGGGACATGCGATGGAAAAGACACCTTCATTGCTGGATTATACGGTGTATGCCAAATCTCACTCCTTGTCCAACACCAACAACACCTTCGCCATCTATACCATGTGTTTAGTGATGGAATGGCTGAAAAACCAGGGCGGCGTTGAAGCCATGGACAAGGCCAATACAGAAAAAGCCAACACGTTATACCAGGTCATTGATGACAGTGATTTTTTTAAGGGGACTGCATACAAGGAAGATCGTTCAGTAATGAATGTGACATTTACCTTGTCTGATGATGCATTGACACAGCAATTCCTGGCCGAAGCGCTTGAAAACAGCTTGTATGCTTTGAAAGGACATCGCCTAGTCGGCGGAATAAGGGCATCTATCTACAATGCCATGCCTTTGGAAGGTTGCCAGGCGCTTGCGGCTTTTATGCAGGAGTTCGAAAGAACTAACGGATAGGTCAAGGAATAATCGGCGAATAGCCATAAGGGAAAAGGGCGCATGCCATGCGCGCTTGATTCATTCAGCGTCAAAGTAAACACTCTACGTTCTACAAAATGCCTTACTGTCTTTGTTCAGTCAGCGAGATATTGTGCTGAATGGTTTCGCGCACTGAATTGTTATCTTCATGTACCAAGGTCAGGGCAGCCTGGTAATCCAACATCGCTTCTAGCCACATGTGCCCGACAAAATACGCTGTTCCGCGATTGTTAATCGCCGACCACTTCTCCGGTTCAAACTCCATTGCTATTGAACAAGCTGCAATAGCCTCATCTACCCGACCAAGACTGGTCAGCACTGTACAGTAGGCATTCCAGGCATAATATTTCTTTTCCGACTGATGGAGCAACGTTGTACGCTGTATCTCGTCCAGGTAATTCTCGGCAGCTATCAGGGCGTCATTTTTTTTGCCGTCTGTTAACAGCATGCGCATCGTCTCAACTTCATCAGGAGCCTGCAGCATGAGTATTGTGGAAGGCATGGCTTTCGAGTTCAGGTTAGTCCCTGTCCGAGTTGGTTGTGCCTGGACATTGGTATATAGAAATATTATGCCAATCAAGACTAGCGTAATTTTTTTCACAGAGTTAAGAATACTTTTATTGGAATATCGGTTATCCATCACGGAACCTCTTTAGTTAGAAATCCTGTTTCCTTACCGACTACGTTATCAGGAACTGAGTGGTTCCCTGAAAATTCCGGCATTAGCCAAACACAGTCTTTGGTATGGCCTGGTAAAAGTATAGTCCTGTACGACCTGAAATCTCAACGGAAGGGTAAAAAATCCTTAATATTTTAAATTGCCTAATCGACTTTTTCTTATATTTGAGAAGCGCTGGACTCGCAGAAACACTGGGTTTCAGTGTATTTCAGGATAAAATTCGAGTTATAGATATCGAATTTCGAAACTATGCTTTGGGCAAGAAATATTTTAATTTTTAGCCAATTTGAGGTTTTCTCCAGAAGGGGGAAAAGAGGAACTACCTTAAAACGAAGAGCCAGGTTGGCTGAGGAATTTTTCTTCCTCAGGGGTGGATTCTCTACCCAGCAATGCATTGCGATGGGGGTAACGGCCAAACTGATCAATGATGTCCTTATGCTTGTGTTCAAAGTCCAAATTGAATTCCAGTCCCGGCCGGGAAAACAATTTTACAGCTTCCTCATGAATGATTCCGGATTCACTGTGCATGTAGGGCATGATGAGAAAAGCCTGTTGCCGTTGTTCCAAAGCTTCAAGTGCACCGCCATTTACTGCTTCCTGTGCTAACACCAGTGCCAGATTATCACTGGCAAATGCATCGGGGTGATTCCTGAAAATGTTTCTGGAAAATTGATCCAGGACAATAATTTCTGCCAGCCTTCCTGTTGCGGTATCACGCCAGGTAAAAAGCTCACCGGAACTGGCGCACTGATGGACAGAAAGAAATCTTTCTTTGATCAGGGCATCAAAATCAGAATCCTGTTTAAACCACTGTTTAGATGATATTTCTTCAAACCAGAAAGAAAGAATGTCAGAAGCAGTCACTGGAAACTTCAGGAATTTGGCTCATGGTGTGTATGCAGCCAGTCCTGCAAATCATTCCACATGGTGTTTATTTGTTCATTGCTTGGCATGATTCCGGCTGAAGGAAGCTCCATGGTGACCACAGGAATGCCTAGATTAATCCCAGCGTAGTTACCAAGCGAACCTGGATAAACACCTAACAAATGCAGGTGCAACTCTCCCAACTGCTGCGGTGGCTCAGGAGGTCCGTCATAATCCAGCAGATGATAAGGTGCATGTACTGAAACAATGACATCGGGTTTATACGTATCGATTTGATCAACTATCCACTGTACCTCAGGTTCACTGGCAGGATGGGTACCTGGATAGCGTCGTGGATTTCTGTTCGTAGTGTTAGTCCAGTATTCTACGGCCAGATCAAGCCAGTCTTCTGAAGGAAAATTTCTGTTCAGGTCTACACCGTTGGCATTTTGTCGGATAGCCTGACCATCCAGTAAGCCATCAGGATTCACGCTCGGTGCAAAGCGCCAGTGAAAATCAGTTTTTTCACTTTGTTCCAACAAATCCATCCATTTGAACATTATAGAAATCGAAGAATATTCATCACCATGGATACCACCCAGAATCAGTATACGAGGGCGCTCCTGTTCATCTGTATTGAATTCCCTGACCACCATAGGCCGACTCTGTAACGTATAAGAACCAGCAAAGGCTAACGGTTGGGTTAGACAGTCATCAACTGATACGCTGCCAAGTTTGTTACCTATTTCGCGGCAAAGGGCAATGACACTTCTCTGTTGTAGCTCCGTTTGTGCCAGCTCAGCAGTGCTGACATCAGATTCAGCATCAACCGATTTTTCTACGTTATCTTCACTGTCTGCTGCTTCACTTACAATAGATTCGCTGCTAACAAGCGTTTCAGAGGACGCTTGAGTCGGTGATGCAGGCTCTATACCCGAGTCTGAAGAAGCCGTATCTTCCACAGTATTTACTTCGGAAGTCCCGGTTGAAGAGCTAGCCTCCTGTGAAGAAGCTGAAACAGAGCCCCCAGGCAGTGATGTGATCTGTGTGCAGCCTGAAAAAGTAGACTCAGAGCGAGTAAAACGAAGATTCTGCTATTCAAAATTTACATCCACTTGTCTGAGTATCAGGGTCTGTTCCGGGAAGGTTCTCGTTATTCAGAGAACTAGTAAGTAGCTAAATCAACAGGATAATCAATAATTTAAAGTTCCTGGGTAACTATTTAGCCAGGACCGGGGCGTGCGGGACGTTGTTGCTGTGGACGGGTGGGTGCCTGGCGATTAGGAATACGCTCGACATTGCCCGGTCGTTGCTGCGAGTTCTGGTTCTGGACACGGGGTTGGCGCGCGCCCTGATTCTCTTCAAAGCGCCTGCGCATTTCCTGCTGCTGCTCTGTTGGCAGGTTGCGAAATCGTTCAAAACGATTGCGAAGGGCGCGCTGTCGTTCAGGGTTCATTTCCTGGAAACTCTGGAAACGACTTCTGACCGTTTCCCGCTGTTCAGGAGAGCGCTGTTCCCAGCCTCGAAACTGCCGCTGAGCCTGGCTGCGTTGATCCGGTGTCAGCGACTGCCAGCGTTGTACACCGTTGCGCAAGCGTTCCTGACGCTGAGGGGATAATCGGTCCCATTGTGGCTGCATGGGCCCCAGGATACCTTGCAATTCCTGGGGCAAATCGTCCCAGGAAATAACACCCTGGGCCGATGCCGCGTACGGCGTCAGGCTGAACAGGAAAAATAATGTAAGTATCCGGATTTTCATTGCACTCTTAATTTAATTGCACTTTTAATTTAATTGCACTTTTTTTTATACTTTTATTTGCATTATTGAATACATTTTCAATTGTTATTCTAATTCGACTAATCGCCTTCATCAGGCACCGATAGCACATTTTGTTCTTCTGCATTGTTTAAAGTATTCATATCCGAAAACACCTCATTAGACAATGTTTCTGGACCAATCCATTCACCATTTTCCAGTTCAAATTCACCCAAAAATTCCAGCATGTTAATGAATGGAAACTGTGATTCGGTCTCAACAATTGATTCCAGGTCTATGGTTTCGGATTCCTGGCAAAAGGCCTGCAATGACAAAGAAGAAAGCAGGCCAAGCAGGACTCTAGACCGATATTTCATTCTCCTCCAGCCACTGGTAAAACTCGAGATTTTCAAAAAGCTCCAGGCTTTCGGCAGAAGTCAGAATATCCAGATCTTCCATTGGCGAAATACTGTCAGGTACAGCCTGTGAAGGTGTCTGCGGCTGGCCCTGGTACAACATGCCAACCACCAGCACAAGAACGCAGGCAGTAACCAAGCCACCAAACGGAGCCAGCAAGGTTCTGCCGGGAGACTTGCGCCCATGTTCCAGTGCCGAATGACGGATGCTGTTTAATCGTGACTGGGTGTGCCCGTCAAGTCCATCGCAGCTTCGGTCAAGCTCCTCACTGATATTATTCAGAAAACTTTTTTCGGCCTCTTCTTCGGGCAAAAGTCCGGATTGTTTTTTGGCTTGTTCTTCCATTGATAGTTCAGTCTTGTTATTCATTCCAGTGCTCGCCCAAGGTTTCACGCAAACTGTGAATTGCCCTCGAATAATGTGTCTTCACGCTGCCCTCGGCACAGGCCATAGCCTGCGCAGTTTCCCGGACATTAAATCCTTCCCAGGCTCGCAGCATAAAAGCTTGCTGCTGTCTTTGCGGTAATTGTTGAAGGGCTGCTTCCAAAGCTTCAATACTACGATGATTTTGTAATTCAGTTTCAGGACTTCTTCCGGCCTCATCGGCAACACTTTGAATAGGGTCTTCATCCTCTTCGAGACTACTACTTAGCCAGGTACGGAAACGGTTTCTTACCGTATTACGCCGATACCAATCCCGGATTCTGCTCTGCAGAATGCGGTAAAACAACGCCCGCCATTCATCCTCATTCTTGTCAGGGTATTTTTCCACCAGCTTGAACATGGCATCCTGCACAATATCAAAAGCATCGTCTGAGTGACTGGTAGCGATCTGCGCTATGCGAAAGGCTCTTTTTTCCACTGATGCTAGAAACCTATCCAGCGCCTGATTATTATCCAGTGCTTCTCTCCCGGAATGACCCTCTTCCCGGTGATTATCATAGCCTAGCGCTATAAAAGTGTCACTTGTGCCCGCAATGGATACCATTGTGCCCTTAATCCTGTGAATTGATGGCTGTCCTTAATAAATAAAACGCAGCAGACGAATAACGGTTGACACCCAAATTAATAATTTATGACCAGGATTTATTCGTAACTATTTGTTTTTATATATTTATTAATTTTTTCTCGCAGAGCCGGTATTAATTCTGCCTGGAACCAGGGATTTTTTTGCAGCAAATAGGTATTTCGGGGTGAAGGATGGACAAGAGGCAGGGAAGCCCAATTGACGTTCCGTTGATTGTTCCTTCAAGACAACTGACATTTATGATGCCGGTAATTTCATCATAGTCGCTTGCCAGTAATACAGTAGATTGAAGAGGTAAAGCACAGCACAAAAAGGTAGCCATGCCTGCTTTTTTGATCATCGCTTTCATTGTCATTCCCTTTGTTTATCTCAGTAATCAGGCAAGACAGGGACTGTCAGATTTCTTAGTGTTATACCGGCCACTTTAAGCCTTTTCAGTTGCGATATATTCTCTACAAGGCCTTCCACCCGGCCACCAAATTGCCTTTCCTGTTCGGATATTGCCATTTTCCACAAGGGTTTATTGCTGCCAGGAAAATAGAAAACCAAACTGTGCTTTTCATTCATGACGTCTTGCCTGACGTTGTATATGGCCGGAGTGCCCCACGCCGGGTAAAGATAATAACCATCGCCAGTAAAATTGCTGACTTCCGGATTAGCCAGCACAATAGTTTCAGCCTGCACGCCCGTTGCTGAATGCTGGTTTTTGACCAAATAGAAAGCCAATGGAGAAGAAAGCTGCCTGTGATCACCCGCTTTTAAATTGACTACCGGCAGGCAGCCAGCCAGTGCTGAAACCAGCTTCAGGAAATTTCTACGCGTACTTCCTGATAAATTTGGCATTTATAGTACCCGGTAATAGGTAAATTGTGACCTGTCAGGATTGGTGAGCCTTTCACCTGTCCCGACAATCATGGTTCTGGACATCCATTCATAAGGGCCATGAGGTGATTCGAAAAAAGGCGTGAAGCGGAAATAGAGTTTAGTCTGGCCGGGGTTGTCGGGATCCGGTGAACGGTGTAGATAGCCCTTGTTATTGATATAGATCCAGTGGCCGTCATCACTTTCCAGCATGTAATGGGTATTTACTTTTATGCCCTGGCTAAGGTCATTGAAGATGGCGTAGTCAGCTCCACTGTATGGCACAACCCTACCCTTGAGCAGAGGCCCATACACTTCACCGCTAGCTGGCGGGACATACCCTTTGCCTCCACGCGGTCCCTGAAAGTCAATTCGCTCGGCAAATTGCATGGTGACCGAAAACGCGTATTCAAGTTCCAGTCCCGGTATCTGTAATTCGGCCATTTAAGTTGCCCTCTATTTTTTCTGTATTTTTCTGTTTTTAACCGTATAAATCTGTGCTTACAGGATTTCGTGGAAATGAATGATGTTGTGGTCAGGATTATGGTAACGCTCACCCATTCCAATAAACACAGTCTTGCTCAGCCACTCATGGGGACCAGACGGCGTGTCAAAATAGGGTGAAACCCTGAAATAGGGTTGTTCATCTTCCGTATTGCTATGTTCGTATCCAATCAGGTTCATGTAAATCCAGGTGCCGTCGCTTGCCTGTAACATCATGTGGGCATCCATCAATTCGTTACTGGCAAAATCAGCGCCACTTTGTGGGACCACCCTGCCTTGCAGTTTCGGGCCCCAGATTTCACCGCCAGAAGCTGGCTCAAATGTCCTGCTGCGCATGGGACCCTGAAATTCAATATGTCCGCCACTTTCAATGCGCATGGAAAAAGCATACTCGTGATCGATAACAGGTATTTCCTGGCCTTCCACTGATTGTGAAGTAGATGGTGAGTTTGATTGTGCCATTGGCTGTCCCCTGTTATATCTTGCGTTTCCTGCCTGTTTACGGAGTGAGTTTAGCCTAACAAAGGCCAACACTTTTCCTCGAGCGGATTCCGAATGTAAACCACACCTGAAGTGATTTCAACAATGATGCATGTACCAATAATACGGGAACATTGACTGCTGACATCTTAAAGCATGTCAGGCGGCTCTTCACCGTTAAAAAAAGCATTCAGGTTGCCCAACACACGCATACCCATGGCAACTCGGGTTTCTTCCGTTGCGCTGCCTAGATGCGGTAGAAGCACTACGTTGTCCATGGCAACAAGCTCTTCTGGCACTACTGGCTCGTGTTCATATACATCAAGCCCCGCCCCGGCAATCAGGCCTTTGCTCAGAAATTTAATCAGTGCTTTCTCATCTACGACATCACCCCTTGAGGTATTGATGAGATAGGCATTTGGTCGCATGTATGCCAGAGTTTTTTCATTAATCATATGTCGGGTCAACGGACTGCTTGGGCAATGTACGGCAACAAAATCCGCTTTACTCAACAACCAGGTCAACTCGGTACAGTACTCTGCCTGTAATTCCCTTTCTTTAGATTCAGGAATCGCTTTGCGATTGTGGTACAGGATGCGCATGCCGAAACCGAAATGGGCTTTTTCCGCCATAGCCTGCCCAATGCGTCCCATACCGACAATGCCAAGGGTTTTTCCAGTTACCTGAGTGCCCATGAGATGCGTAGGATACCAGCCGTCCCATTTTCCAGCCCGTACCTGCCTTTCCCCTTCCCCCGCCCTGCGAGCCAACATCAATAAGAGAGTCATGGCGAGGTCCGCCGTGGCATCCGTGAGTACATCAGGGGTATTAGTCACTATTATGCCCCTGGATTTTGCGGCGTCTACCGCTAAATGGTTATAGCCGACACCGTAATTGCCAATGATGCGGGTTTTAAAGGACTCAGCCTTGAACATCGATTCCGGCATACTGTTAGTGACACTTGGACAAATTGCATCGTAGTCATGAAGGGCCTGTTCAAGCTCCGCCGCTGTAATGGCTTTGTCATTTTTGTTCAGTGTGACGTTGAAACTGCTGGCCATGGCTTTTTCAACAGCTTCTGGCCAACGGCGGGTAAGTAATACTTTGGGCTTGCTCAATCCAGGGCTCCTCAAATGCTTGCGAAATGTTGTATCTACAACATTCTCAATGTGGATTGACTACAAGCATAGAAGATATCTCTATATGGCGAAACCCATTGTTGATTTTTGCCTTCAGCCCACGTTTTCTAACGCTTCCAGAGATGTTATTTTTTCCTTGATAGTGGTAATCTGCTTCAGCTCGCACCTATAACAATAATCACCTCAGGGGAAAATTATGAAATACAGAAAGTTGCTGGCAATTAGCCTCTTTTCAGCATTTGTCATTGGATGTGATTCCGGAGCTGTTACTACCGAATCCACCTATGCAACCGACAGTACTGCTCAGGCCGCAGCAGCCGGAATTTCTCATGGTGAGTATGTAGCCAGGCTTGGCAATTGCGTTGCCTGTCACACCATCCTGGAAGGCGAGCCTCTGGCTGGCGGTCTAAAAATGGCTGTGCCACTTATGGGCAACCTGTATACCACCAACATCACGCCCGATCCTGAAACAGGAATTGGCAACTACAGTTTTGACGAATTTGACCGTGCCATGCGATTTGGCGTGAAAAAGGATGGCCAGCGCATGTACCCAGCTATGCCTTACCCTTCCTATGCCAAGATGTCTGAACAGGACATGCTGGCACTGTATGATTTCTTCATGAATGAAGTTGAGCCAGTAAACCTGGCCAATCAGCCTGCTGAAATTCCAGGCTGGAAAGATTCAGCAAGACTGGGCATGGGAATCTGGAATCTGCTTACTATGGATGCAGATCCCTATGAGCCTGATACAAACCAGAGCGATGACTGGAACCGTGGCGCTTACCTGACACAGGGTCTGGGTCATTGCGGCGCATGCCACACCCCACGCGGATTGATGCTACAGGAAAAAGGCCTCGATGAAGGAGATTCGGATTTCCTGGCTGGCGCGCCTCTGGATCACTGGTCGGCTTCCAGCCTTAACGGTGATATCAACAGCGGCCTTGGTCGTTGGACAGAAGATGACGTGGCTGAATTTTTAGGATCAGGACACAACCGTTTCGGCACAG
This sequence comes from Gammaproteobacteria bacterium, assembly GCA_029245395.1. Lineage (GTDB taxonomy): Bacteria > Pseudomonadota > Gammaproteobacteria > Pseudomonadales > Pseudohongiellaceae > Eutrophocola. The sequence goes on along the minus strand of JAQWPL010000018.1, from coordinate 30,067 downwards.
CCTTCGGCACCATGGTAGAAGTAATCAATAATAGCACCCAGCACATGAGCGATGCTGACCTGCGAGCCATGGCCGTGTATATGAAATCCTTGCCACCAGTAGTGGAAGTCAATGTGACGCAATGGAGTTACGACAACAGTGATACTGAACAACTGATCGGACTGGATTTCAGTGCAACCGGCTCTCAGGTTTATTATGAATATTGCTCAAACTGTCATGCCACCAGCGGCCAGGGTTACTATCCTTATCAGCCACCTCTGGCGGGCAACGCGGTCATCATGGATCCTGATCCGAGCTCTCTTATCAACATCACACTGAATGGTTCATTACGCGTCATTGCCGAGGAAGGTCCGGATGTCAACGACATGCCCTACTTCCGCCAACTACTCAGTGATGATGAAATTGCTGATGTAATTACCTATATTCGCTCAGCATGGGGTCATGATGCGGCAGCTGTCTCGACAGCTCAAGTCAGCGAAGTGAGGGAAGCGACAGACCCCACACGCAATGATGATATTTATGTCTTGCGGATGAAGTGATCCTGAGTTTCCTAGCTAAACTAAGAGCTACAAAAAGAGCCGGCATGCCGGCTCTTTTTTTGTCTCAATTTTTTGTCTCTCTATAAAACCCCCAGTTAAGTTATTATTCATCATGCTGATATCACACTGGGAACAATTAATTTTCGATGAGAATCTAATATGACAAATCGCACACCACGTTTTCCTATTGAGTTAATATTTTCAGCATTATCCGCCCTGTTTATTTCACTGCCTTTGCAGGCACAGAATACATTTGACCTGGCTGTTCTTGAACTAGGACAACTAATTCTCAACCTTAATGCCACTGAGCAAGTGAGTGTGGAGCAAGATACCTTGAATGTTGCTATGCAGTTTTCAGTTGAGGGCAGAGATAGCACTGACTTACAGAATGAAGTAAACCAGGCAATTCGAGAAGCAAGAGACATTCTGGAAGGCACAAATAATATCGAGTATTCAATCCAGCAATACAATGTATACAGAGTTCAGCAGCAAGGGTTATCAAGAAATCCCACCAATTCATCCTGGAGGGCTCAGCAAAATATTCAGATGCAGAGTATGAACAGTGAGGCCCTGCTAGTCGTCACAGCACGCATACAGCAGTCTGGGCTCACTGTCAGTAACATGAATTACAGTCTTTCCGGTGACAGATATCAGCAACATGCTGATGAGTTGCTGGATGCTGCTCTACTACAACTGCAGGTTCGTGCAGATCGGGTTGCAGTCACACTGGGAAAGGAGAACGCTGAACTGGTTGAAGTCAATATCAACGGCAGTCAGAATTTTTTTGATGGACGTGTCGCCATGGCAGAATTTCGTTCGCTTGATACTGCAATGGCTGTACCAGTGGCAGAACCTGGTGAAACCCAGGTTAGTGTGACCGTAAACGCTCGTGCGCTTTTATCTCCCTAAGCTCAGAACTCAATGGCAATAAGTCCAAACTATTACCTGGCTGCAGATGTCCGTGAACTGGATCGCCTTGCTATAGAGCAACATGGCATTCCAGGCTTTATCCTGATGCAACGCGCCGGTCTTGCGGCCTTTAATACCATCAAGACTACATGGCCAGACACGCGAATGGTTGTGTGTTTTTGTGGCAGTGGCAACAACGGGGGTGATGGATATGTCATCTCGGCACTGGCTAAACAAAACGGCATGGAAGCCTTGGTCATCGCGCTGGGAAATCCAAATGCTCTAAAGAATGATGCACTTAAGGCCTTTTTGCTGGCAGAGGAAAATGGCGTTCGCACTATTCCTTTTTCTGAATTAAACCCGTCTGAGATAATCGCGCTTTCCAAGCCGGCTGTGATGGTCGACGCCCTGCTTGGAACAGGTCTCACAGGGGCTGTCAGGGAGGATTATGAGAAAGCCATTGATGTAATCAACAACAGTGGTTGGCCTGTTCTAGCTGTAGATATCCCGTCTGGTCTTTGCAGTGATACCGGTTCTGTCCTTGGCAATGCCATCAGGGCAAATATCACGGTGACATTTATCGGCAGGAAACTCGGTCAGATTATTGCCGAGGGGCCGGCATATTGTGGGGAGTTACTATTTGATGATCTGGCAGTGCCCGGGGAAATCTATACTCAGGTTTCCCCGGCCATGCCATCAATTTAATCAACCAGGTTTATAAACCCGAGGATTTTTCAAAAAAGGGATTGCCGTAATCGTCAGTCAGATCAAGCATATATTTGTTGTTTTCCTGACAAACATAATCCTGCAATTCCTGACCTTCTGTCCAGTTGATATCCCATCCGACTCTCCAGGGTTCTGAATAGGCACCTGGATCATCAATAACAGCTTCGTAGTGAAGTACTTCCTTGAAAGGGCGAGAGAAATATTCAACAGTATGCAACTGCCCTGTTTTAGGATGACCATTGTAATCGATCCAGGTCTTCTCATTGAAGGAAACAGAATCAACAACAAGAGTATCACCTTCCCAATGACCAATTGAATGCCCGAAATAAGTGGGATTAAGCTCTTCTAATGGTGGATGCTCGCGACCATCCATGTATATCTCGCGCCAGACATGACCTCCGCCTTCAAAAATGACGAAGATGCGATCACGATTCTGCACAATTTCTGCTGGATAGGGTGTCCCCATTGAGCGGGGACCACCAGGAGGCAGGCAGAAACCTTCCGGATCATATTTCACCAGGTTGGAGCGGTTGTATGCCCACATGGCTTGTGCCCAAGGCAAGAATGGCGGGCGCTCACCTGCTTCAAAGTCTCTGTCTACCATTCTCTGTGCGATATTAGTGACATAAGGCAAATTCCAAATACCATCGCCACCAAAGTCGATGGTCCCATCCGGCATACGCGGTGGTGGTGTTCTGGGTCCGTCTTCACCGCGAGGCTGCGCTGAAAGACTTCCTGCCAGTAACAGGGTAATGGCTAATACTGGAATGGATAAAAGTTTGTTCATTTTTTTCCCCTTAAAGAAAATCCGTAATGATTATACCCAATACCTACTGATTATCTGGGTATAATTTTTATTCTCAGTAAATTTGTTACCAACGGCCAATCGTTTCGCCATCAGAAAACCTGGCGCCCACAAACAATCCTCCAGGCGAGCCATCCACCATTGGCCGCGTCTTAATCACAACATCCTTTCCAGGGGGAAATGTCGAAGGTCTGATACCCTGACGCCCCAGTTGATTAGGACTACCCCACTCAATGCTCCATTCTACAAGGTCACCGTTTTCATCCGCCACATTTACCTGAATCCAGGTATGAGGATTGGTGAACTGGAATTCCTCGACTTGACCTACGAGCTCAATGGTCCTTTCCCTTTCAAACATGGCGTTTGAATGATGAGCGGATGCTTGTGCTGTAACAAGTAATGTCAGAACAAGAAGCAGTTTTGTTTTCATGCTTGCATTCTCCTCTAGGCTATTGCCCTGGATTAATGTCCATAATCTGACCGTCTGGACCAATGGTGTAGGTCCAACCAGTATTCGGATCGATGGGATTGCGGTTATTTTCATTGCAGGCGTAATCAAACACCCGTGTCCCTTCAGGCAGTTTACGGTATTGCTTGGTCACTACCCAGGGAGCCGTTAATGCCTTGGCATCTTCAATAGTCATCTGGGCTTGCATTTGACCGTCAGCATTAATACCCATGCGAGTCACGATTCGAGCCGCATCACTGAGTTGCAAACCCGTTCGGTCTATAATAGTAGTACCACCTTCAGAACTGTGCAGACTGAGGGTTTCAAAAACCAGGGTATCACCCTCCCAGTGTCCAACCGAGCTCCCGGTATGTGTTGGCCATAAATCATCGGCAGGTGGCTGTGTTCTGCCATCGGTATAAATACGCATTATATTGGGACCATTTTCAGAAATGATCCAGACTTGCTTGTCAGTTACAGCAAATTCGTAGACATCAGGCAAGTTCATCAACCGGGGAAAGCCGGTAGGAATACCGCAGTAGGAATTAGGGTCTGGAAACACACCTGCATCACGCAAGGCCAGGTTGGCCAGGTATATAGCCTCAAATTCCTCGTTATAGGGGGGATGTTCACGAACGCCAGGTGTAGTGGAGCCACCTTCACCGGTTCTAGTAGCCTGGTCGAAGATGGTGCCTCCCTGCATACCCCAGACGCCACTCCAGTCAGGCGTGTCCTGTGCCAGCACCGGCTGCCAGAACAAACTGCCGCCAAGTAAAATCAACAATGTACGATGTAATATCGCTGTCTTCATGGTCTTTTCTCTATACAACTGAAATAATCTTGGGAACCTGATTTTATATCATCGCGGGTTAAGGATAGTAAAGAATTCTATTCCTGAATCCTCTAAATCTCCTTATTTACTGGAGTTGGGCCACTTCGATGTAATTATTAATGCGACGGTCCAGGATATCAAGAGGTAAAGCTCCGCCACTCAACACCACATCGTGGAATTCCCTGATATCGAAATTTTCACCCAGAGCCTCTTGGGAACGTTCCCGCAATTCCAGAATTTTCAACATTCCGATCTTGTAGCTGGTGGCCTGGCCGGGTATCACCAGGTATCGGTTGATTTCCGCAACAATGGATTCGATCGGGGCAAGGGAGTGGGCAGCAAAATAATTAATAGCCTCCTCCTTGGTCCAACCCATAGCATGCATACCGGTATCTACAACCAGCCGCACACCACGCCAGATTTCATTCGATAATCGGCCCAGATTGGAATAGGGATCCTCATAGGCCCCCATTTCCCAAGCTAGTCTTTCGGTATACAGGGCCCAGCCCTCGACATAGGCGTTGTAAAATGTCTGGCGTCGAAATTCCGGGATGGTTTCCAATTCCAGTGCAATGGCAATCTGCATATGATGACCCGGCAGGCCTTCATGGTAAGCGGTGGATTCCATTTCATAGCTTGGGTTGGCATTCATATCAGACATGTGGACGTAGTAAGTGCCCGGCGTTTCACCATCAGGACTGCTCGAATTATAGTGCGCTGGCGCACCATCTTGCTCACGAAATGCTTCTACTCTTTTCACTACCAGATCAGCTTTGGGCAGGATGCCGAAATATTCAGGCAGTTTTTCACGAATGGAGTCATAGTAAGCATTGGTATCATCCAGGTATGCCTGCCGGCCTTCATCGGTGTTCGAATAATAAAATTTCTCATCCGAACTAACCAAATCCAGAAATTCCAGCATTTCTCCCGCAAAGCCAGCCTCTTCCTTGACCACTGCCATTTCCGCCATCAGCCGTTCAACTTCCTCCAGCCCGATCTGGTGCACTTCTTCAGCACTCAGGTTTGTTGTTGTATAGAAGGACAGTAACTGATTGTAATACGCCTCACCCTGAGGCAATGCCCAGACACCCCGGGGCTCCGAATCGGTGTTGGCTATATCCTCACTTAGCCAGGCAATAATCTCCTCATAGATGGGCTGGTACCCTTCCAGAAGTGCACTGCGCACCTGGTCGGTCAGCGTTTCGGCCATCGCAGTATCAACTTCTCCTGCTTCCACCAGCGCCGAAATTTTGGCCATGCTGTCTGCCCATACCGCTGACTCATTTTCAACCTGATCACCAAATGGCACACCGCTGATTATTTTCCTGGCCTCGTCAATGACAATTTCATAGGCAAACATCGGTGCTCTTACACCCCGCTCTGCATTGCTTCTGGCTTTCTCCAGTTCCTGTCCCAATGCATGGTCCACTTGCCTGAGCCTGGCTATATAAGCCTGCATATCTGACAAGGTGTCCACCTTGTGATAGTTGATCATGAAGGTAGGAAATAACGAATGATTGCCGTTCATCTGCTCAAATAAGTAAAACTGGCTGGCAAATTCCTGAATGCCACGATTGCGCTCATGCATGTAGATCCAGGTGTCCCAGGAAGACTTGGCCTCCAGGTCAAGGGCGTCGTAGGAAAACGCCTGCTGCATTTCCTCAATAGTAGCGGCATGCCAGGCCAACTGCTCCTGAGCCGCCTCCAGGCTGAACTGGTCCAGCTGGTCATACTGCTCCTTGCGGTTTAATGTTGTCAGCTCCATGGGGCTATAGGCCAACCGCTCTTCATTTCTATCTGCAAACCAGGCATTTAACCGATCTGATTCATTCAGCGCTGAAGTAGATGCCGTTTCAGTTACTGCAGTCGAAGCAGGATCATTGCTCTGGCCCCCGCAAGAAATAACCAGGAGTATGGTCAGGACAGTAAAAATTCGACGTGTCATATAGGCCTCTTTTTCTAATCAACGTTTATTTAATTGAACACTGTTTAATAAGAATATCATAGTCTTCCGGAGAGTGATTACTCTTCCAGGTATCGACGTGCTACTTCCAGATCACAGGCTTCGCTACTGACACTCACGTCCGGCCGATAATGCCACTCATAGCTGGCTGCCACCGGGGCTGCAAGATAGTCTGGATCGGTGAGGGTGAAGCTATAAGTGGCGGTGCTGCCAGTGTTATTTAAGGAAATACGCTCTACAATTTTTTTGCTGACACCAGAAGCAATACTGAAAACATTACCTATTGAATTTTCCGTGAAATTGGTCGTTTCAATCACCAGATCATCGTCTTCCCAATGACCAATTGAATGGCCTTGGTAGTAACTTGTTTCAGGCACTGGATGATCACGACCATCCATATAGACAGTCCTGGAAGCCCCCATCCAGTCGGCATTGATTTCAATATACCCGTTCACCTGTGTAAGAAAATTGACTGTTGGGTACATCATCAAGGTAGGCGCTGTGGCAGATAAACACTCTGCCTGGGCGAAAGAGACGCTGCTATCGTAACTATCAAATAATGCTTGTCCGGCTTGTGTCAGTTGCCAGGATGCGCTGCTTGCCACATGGGTAAACAAATTGGTTCGGTCGGGCACCCAACTGCCCAATACACTATCTGCCTTTAGCAAGTTTTCCCTTGCTTGCTGACGGGCAAAGGCCACCGAGACTCGTATCAGACTGCCGTCCTCTTTGATAATTTCCCTGCCAAGCACTTCATCTGACCTGCCCCGGTTGCTGGGACTAACATAGGCAATAATGCGTTCTCCTGGTTTGAGGCTGTCACTATTAACACCCATGGGCCTGATCAAAGAGGGTCCATCTATTTCAATTTCTATTTCATCGCCATTGTCTGTCTGGATCATCAGAATGCTGTGTGGGTTGGTCCAGTTAAACACCAGCACCTCACCTTCAATGGTGATGACTGTAGAGCCATCATAAGTAAAGTTTCCATGATGGGCCCAACCAACCGCAGAAAATAAAATCATGAGAGGAATTAGCAACAAAGAAAAAGCAAAATTAGTCATCTGAATCAACTGTCTATTTGCCGCTTTCATTCAATTGCTCCAGTTGGGAATCACTTAACTCCAGGTTTGCACTGCCCATAATTTCCTGGAGTTGATCAAGATTGGTTGCACTGGCTATTGGGGCCACTAAGCCAGGCTGCGCCATGAGCCAAGCCAGTGCCACCTGTACAGGGTGTACGGCTAATTGCGCTGCCACTTCATCAAGGACTGAAAGGATATTGAAACCGCGCTTATTCAGCATCCCCTTGACAAAATCTCCTCTGGAACTACCTTCCAGATCCGCTTCATTACGATATTTACCGGCAAGAAAACCACTGGCCAGGGAAAAATAAGTAAACACGCCAATATTATTCGCGACACAAAAATCCTGAAGTCCTCCTTCGTAATCTTCCCGGTGATAGAGGTTGTAGTGAGGTTGCAAGGCAACATAGGTAGCAAGATTGTTTTCTTTGCTAATCCTGAGAGCTTCCTCCAATCTGTCTTTTGTGAAATTGGATGCGCCAATGAATCTGACCTTGCCGGATTTAACCAACTCATCATAGGCAGCAAGGGTTTCCTCCATTGGTGTTTTTGGATCATCAATATGGGAAAGATAGAGATCGATATAATCTGTCTGTAGACGGCGCAGGGAATTTTCCACTTCGGTCATGATGCTCTCACGGGACAACGAAGCAAGACTGTGGTCCCAGGGATGCTCCATATTAATACCCACCTTAGTCACTATCACAACGTCTTCCCTCGACACTTGTCCTTGTTTCAGCCAGTTCCCTATCACTGCTTCCGATTCGCCCCCTACATTTCCCGGCGCCCAGGAAGAATACATATTCGCTGTATCAATCAGGTTAAAGCCGGCATCCACAAATGCATTGAGCAGTTCAAAAGATGTAGGTTCATCCGCGGTCCAGCCAAAAACATTCCCACCAAATGCTAGCGGGGCTACTTCAAGGGAAGAATCACCTAAAGTCTTTTTTTGCATAACTTCTTTTATCCTATTGTTGAAAACACTGTCTGAAGAAGAAGCGACATTAGCATATTTTTCCTAAAAACGGTCTAATGTGAAGCGTTGCGAATAGTGTCTGAAATCAGCAATAATCTCTCTTCAGGGGGAAAAATGAAAAATAGCATTCGTTTATTTAGTGCAGTAATTTTTTTACTTTCTTCATCATTGTCTTTGACAGCACCAACGGTTTATCCCACAGGCAATACAATATACGATCCAACCAATACCTGGAACGGATTTAATGTGCTGTCTATTCTGGACTCACCCAACGTTATTGTCATAGACATGAATGGCAATGCGGTCAAGGAATGGGAAGGCTTTAATTTGTCACCCGGCGGTCCAGCCAGAGTATTGCCTGGCGGGAATGTCATTGGCACCACAGGGTCAAATACTCCACACCAGGAAGCCCTGGCACTGATACAACAAAATTTCGAAGGTATTGAAACCTGGCGCTATGAAAAAAATTTACAGATAACACAAAGCAATGGTGAATCTGTTTGGAGTGCTCGTATTCATCATGACTGGCAACGCACGGATATTCCCGCTGGCTATTATTCTCCGGGAAGTGATCCGCAGTTGGATAACGGCAGGACCCTGCTGCTGACTCACACAAATCATGTAGATGAGAATATTTCCACTGTGATGCTGGAAGATGACCGCCTTATTGAGATTGATCAGGCAGGTAATATCCTCTGGGAATGGCTAGCTGCTGATCATATTGATGAATTCAGTTTCGATACAGAAGAACGAGCTGCAATAGCCACAGCATCGCGATTCAATGAAGCACGGGGCAGTTTTGACTGGTTTCATATAAATTCGGCTACTTATGTGGGACCGAATCAATGGTATGACGCCGGGGATTCACGATTTCATCCGGACAATGTCATCATCAGTAGTCGTGAAGCCAGTGTAATAGCGATCATTGATCGTAATGGCTCCGTGGTCTGGCAGATTGGTCCCGATTTCAGCCGCAGCGAAGAAGAAATGGCAATTGGCCAGGTTATTGGTCAGCATAATGCCCATTTTATTCCCCAAGGCCTGCCCGGTGCAGGCAATATCATCATCTTTGATAACGGTGGTTCAAGCGGCTATGGCGCACCAAGTCCAATAGCACAGATGGGCACAGGGATTTATGCCCGCGCAACGTCTCGAATTCTGGAAATTAATCCGGTCACACTGGAGTTGGTCTGGTCCTATGCAAGAGCCAATTTTTTTAGCACCAATATCAGTGGTGCCCAGCGCCTGCCCAATGGCAATACCTTGATTACAGAAGGGGCGCCCGGCAGAGTGTTTGAAATTACTCCGGATGGGGACATTGTCTGGGAATACATGAACCCGCCATCTCCTTTCAGCACCAGAGGCTCAAATGCAGTTTATCGAGCTTACCGGATACCTTATTCTTGGATACCCCAACTGGATACACCGGTTGAACGTGTAGTTGTAACTCCAGAGTTAGGAGATTTTGTGTTGCCGTGAATATAAAAAGTATCTGGAATAATGTTTTATAACTAAATAATCGATCAATATTCTAATGTCTGCATTCGATCCAATGCAGACGCTCGGGATAAATCCCGTTAAAGATTGTTAAAACGTCTGCTTTTGGGGTAAAACCTAATTGAAAATATACATTTTGATTTTTGAGGGACAAAAATGGGCCATTTATTTATTCGAATTTCCGCGGCTGCTTTGCTTCTAATTGCGCCAATGGAATCAGTAATTGCGCAACAAGCTTGTGGTGACCTGTCGAATCTCAGCCTCCCCTATACCACCATCACTTCGGCAAAGCTTGTTCCTGAAGGGCCAGTTCCTGTGCCCGCTATTTTTGGTAATGCGCCTCCTGTTGTAGCTCCGGAACATTGTGAAGTGCAGGCCATCACCCGTCCCACATCAGATTCCGAGATTCGACTTGAATTATGGCTTCCCGTATCCAGCTGGAACGGTAAATATTTACAAATAGGAAATGGCGGCTGGGCTGGATCAATTAATCGTCTTGCTCTTATCGATCCTCTCAGGCGAGGCTATGCAGTCGCTGGAACGGATGATGGGCATAGTGCCCAGGACCCAGGTGCATCATGGGCGATTGGACATCCCGAAAAACTCATTGATTTTGGTTATCGCGCCGTTCATGAAACCAGTGTTCAGGCCAAGGCAATTCTTAATACCTATTTTGGTCGTCCCCAGGAACTGAGTTATTTCAATGGCTGTTCTGATGGTGGGCGAGAAGCGCTAATGGAAGCGCAGCGTTACCCGGAAGACTTTAACGGCATCATTGCTGGTGCACCGGCGAACAGCTGGTCGCACTTGTTCACGGGCTTTGTCTGGAATGAAATAGCCCTGGCTGAAAACCCCCTTCCTCTTGAGAAATTGCCTGTCATTCAAAACGCAGTCCTTGCAGCGTGTGATGACCTGGATGGAGTAGAAGATGGACTCATTGAAAATCCAGGGGTATGTCAATTCGATCCAGCTGTATTAGCTTGTGAAATTGGCGATAAATCGGACTGTCTGGCACCGGGACAGGTCTCCACATTGGAGAAAATTTACACCGGAGCGATTAATCCTCGCACCGGTGAATCAATATTCCCAGGATGGCCTATGGGCACTGAAGCGGTTCCGGGTGGGTGGGTGCCATGGATACTATCCCCGGCACCACAGGCAATGAGCATCCAGGGAAATTTTGGTAATACATATTATGGGCATGCTGTATTTGAGCAACTGGAGTGGGATTACAGCTCGCTGGATTTTGATAATGATGTAACTTTTGGTGATGATAAAGCAGGGTTGATACTAAATTCTACCAATCCTGATCTGCGTTCTTTTCGCGCCAATGGGGGGAAATTGATTCAATATCATGGCTGGGGGGATGCTGCCATCTCGGCATTCAACTCAATTGACTATTATGAAAATGTAAACCGTTTCCTTAACCGCTTTCCTGATCCGCGCAGTGATACAAGCAACGTTGAAGATTTTTATCGTTTGTTCCTGGTGCCGGGCATGGGGCATTGCTCGGGAGGTATAGGACCAAATAGTTTTGGTAACGGATTCTTGGCTACAGTCACTGACGCCGAGCATGATCTCCTTGGCGCTTTAGAAGCCTGGGTTGAGCTGGACACAGCTCCAGCAAAAATTATTGGCACAGGAACAGTAGTAGATGATCCAACGATTTCATTGACGAGACCTTTATGCCCGTACCCACAGACAGCACAATATATTGGTAGCGGGGACCAGAATAACGCGGAAAATTTCGTTTGTGCTCTGCCAGCAGACACACGATAGATTTTGAATAAATTGAATCATATGTGGAAAGTGCGGATAAGTGGTTAATCCTCATGGAATCGAAGCCAGAGATGACTAAGTCAGAGTCCGTATATGGACATTAACGAAACTTGAAAATTGATCGAAGTAAATATAAAAATTGGTGGGTCTGGGTGGGTAAAAGGACTCGATCCACCGACCTCATCCTGCTCTTTATAACTATGGGATGAGCTCTAACCACCTGAGCTACAGACTAGCGAAATTTGGTGGGTCTGGGTGGACTCGAACCACCGACCTCATCCTTATCAGGGATGCGCTCTAACCACCTGAGCTACAGACCCAAATTTCCTGCACCGACCTCATCCTGCTCTTTATAACTATGGGATGCGCTCTAACCACCTGAGCTACAGACCCAAATTTCCTACTAATGAATTTCTCTGAAAAACGAGAACGCGCATTATACTTATTAAGTTGCTTCAAACAAGGGTTTAACGGATCAGGGTAAAACCTTTAACGCCATTACTGTACTTTCTCAGCAATCTGTAACCCAACAACACAAAAACCAAGCCACCATACAGCACTGCATCAAAGTAGCTCGAGCGTACTATCCATATCACATGCATCACGGCCAGAAAGGAGACGGCATAGGTCAATCGATGCAGTTTTTTCCAGTTTCGGCCCAGTTTACGTTGGGCGGTATTGAAAGAAGTGGCTGCCAGTGGCGTCAATAAAACGAATGCAGAAAAGCCTATGGTGATAAAGGGTCGTTCTGCAATTTCTACTCCGATATTTCCCCATTGCCAGCCGAGCATAAACCAGAGAAAGACCAGCAGGTGCATACAAACATAAAAATAGGCGAACAATCCGATCATACGCCGCAATCGGAACACATAAGGCCAGTTAAGCAGATAGCGCAGGGGTGTGATTGCCAGGGATAAAATCAACAGGCGAATCGCCCACTCTCCAGTTTGTAAGGAAAGGAACTGGGCCGGATCGGGCCCCAGCAGGTTTTCACCTCCAGTGAAAACCAGATACACCGCATAGATAAGATAGGCTCCTGGCCACAGGCACAGGAGGAATATCACCGGTTTTGCCAGGTTATTCATGAAATAGAAAGCTTACCGGATTTTCAGTAATTACGGCGCAAATCCATGCCGGCATAGAGACTGGCCACTTCTTCCTCATACCCGTTGAACATACGCGTCGGTATTCGCTGGGGTTTAAACAGAGAGCTTGGTAACCGCCGCTCACTGGCCTGGGTCCAGCGCGGGTGACTGACTTCGGGATTCACGTTTGCATAAAAACCGTATTCGCTGGGCTGCAGATCATTCCAGGTGTTATTGGGCATCCGGCGAGTGAATTCGATTCGCACAATGGATTTAAGGCTTTTGAAACCGTATTTCCATGGCACTACCAGTCTCAACGGCGCACCATTTTGTGCCGGCAGGACATCGTTATAAACACCGGTGGCCATCATTGCCAGCGGATTCATGGCCTCATCCATGCGCAAACCTTCCTGGTATGGCCAGTCGATAGAGGCAAAGCGAGAGCGCTGTGCAGGCATCTGGTCACCGTCAACCAGTGTCTGGAACATCACAAAATTGGCGTTGCCATTGGGATCAAAACGCTGCAATAAATCAGCCAGGGAAAAACCGATCCAGGGAATGACCATGGACCAGGCTTCTACACAACGAAGGCGATAAATCCGCTCTTCGAAAGCATGGGGTTTGAGAATATCTTCCAGCGTATAAGTCCCAGGTTTGCCACACTCCCCTGCTACTTCCACCGACCAGGGGTCGATCCGGAAGTCTCTGGCATTGTTGGCCGGGTCACCCTTGCCAGTACCAAACTCATAAAAGTTGTTATAGGTCGTTACATCATCAAAAGGCGTTTTTGTTTCATCCGTAAAATAAGGGCCAGATTCTGGTGCAGGCACGCTTTGAGCAACTTTTTCCAACAGCCAGTCAGGTTTGGACGCCAAATTAATATCAGCAGGTGCACGGGCGAACAAGGAATCTCCAGTTTGCGCAATACCCGCCGGTGACAACAACCCCGCTCCGGCTGCGCCCAGTGCCACATTGGCAGAGGATTTGAGGAATTTCCGACGCTCCCTATAGACGGACTCTGGAGTAATTTCAGAAGAAGCAATGTCCTTTCGGGTTTTGATTATCATGATGTAGTGACCGGTTTAAGCTTAATTGAATTTAGTTTTATTACTTACTATGACCGTTTTTTCCTGATTAATTATCCCTTGTTTGGGTCTCTTCTGTGTTTTCTTCCACAGTTTTCCCCTCTGTTGGGTCTGGCATAATGTCTGGAATAGTGTCTGTGTTAGCCGCTTCTACCCCCACTGGAATTTTTTTCAGATACTTCTCTCGTCTGGCATAAACAGCCATGGCTGGGCCCGATGAAGCATAGAGTATCGCCATGATAAACAGCACAATTGGCGGATCCCAGGACACAATTGCCAATGCCAGAACAACCAGGATCATAGCAATAAAAGGTACCCGGTTTTTCATGTCCAGGTCCTTAAAACTGTAATACTTGATATTCACTACCATCAGGGTGGCGGCCGTAAATGTCACAAGGGCTGCGAGTAAGGCAACGAAACCGGTGACTGCCACCTGATGCTCATAAAGCGCCCATACCATGAACACCACCAGTCCTGCTGCAGAAGGGCTGGCTAGCCCGACAAAAAAACGTTTGTCAGTGGTTCCCAACTGGACATTGAACCTTGCCAGCCTCAGAGCGGTGCAGGCGACATAGATAAAACACACTGTCCAACCTGCTTTGCCAAGGGTTGATAATGCCCAGCTAAAACAGATCAGAGCCGGTGCCACGCCAAAGGCCACGAGGTCTGAAAGGGAATCATACTCGGCGCCGAATGCGCTTGAGGTATTGGTTAGTCTTGCAACCCGACCATCCAGTGTATCCAGAAACATAGCCACTATAATAGCGACACAGGCGTGGCGAAAATCCCCTGCCATACCTGCTATCACGGCATAAAATCCGGCAAACATGGCACCAGTAGTGAGCAAGTTCGGCAGCAGGTAAATACCCTTTCGGCGTACCTTTCGGCCACCTTCAGAAACCACTTCCTCATGGTCATCGATCAGGAGAATGGATTCACTGCTTTGGTCATCCTCATTCTGAATCTTGTCTGTTTCATCGCTCATGACTGCGTGATATATCCATAAAAACCGAAAGATTAGCGATTATACGCCCTAAATTGTCCAATTCTGCACAATAGGCCTTAATTAGCGGTGAATACTGGGAGTTTTAATTTACGCACAGTACATTTTTGCTTAATATTGCCGCCCTGATTCAACAGCTCTGGCCGGGCTGTAAATTTGAAGGATAAAAATCAACCCTCGGAGTCTTTAATGAATTATTTCAACACCCTTCCTCTGCGCCTTCAGCTGGAAGAACTCGGGAAATGTCGCTTCATGAATCCTGATGAATTCGCAAGCGGTGTGGATAAACTGAAAGGAAAAAAAGTTGTCATCCTGGGATGTGGTGCCCAAGGCCTGAACCAGGGCCTGAATATGCGTGACAGTGGCCTGGACATTAGCTACGCACTGCGCGAAGCCGCCATCCAGGAAAAAAGACAATCCTGGGTTAATGCTTCAGAGAACAGCTTCCACGTTGGCACTATTGAAGAGCTAGTGCCCGAAGCAGATCTGGTGCTGAACCTGACACCGGACAAACAGCACACTGGAGTCATTGAGAAGGTCATGCCATTGATGAAGCAAGGTGCCTGTCTTGCCTATTCCCACGGTTTTAATATTGTAGAAGAAGGCATGCAGATTCGTGACGATCTGACTGTCGTCATGGTAGCGCCAAAATGCCCTGGCACTGAGGTACGCGAAGAATACAAGCGCGGTTTCGGCGTACCAACTCTTATTGCCGTACATCGTGAAAATGATCCCCATGGTGATGGCCTTGAGATTGCCAAAGCCTATGCTGCAGCTACAGGCGGACATAGAGCAGGTGTCCTCGAATCTTCTTTCATCGCTGAAGTAAAATCCGATTTGATGGGTGAACAAACCATTCTCTGCGGTATGTTGCAGACCGGCTCTATCCTTGCGTATAACAAAATGCTGGAAAAAAGCATCGATGCAGCCTATGCCTCAAAACTGATTCAGTACGGATGGGAAACTGTCTCTGAAGGCCTGAAACAGGGCGGCATTACCAACATGATGGATCGCCTTTCCAACCCTGCCAAATTGAAAGCCTTTGAAATAAGCGAATCACTGAAATCCATCATGCGCCCACTGTTCGAGAAGCACATGGATGACATCATGGAAGGCAGGTTCTCATCCGGGATGATGGAAGACTGGGCCAACGATGATGTCAAACTGCTGGGCTGGCGTGAAGAAACCGGTCAGACGGCATTTGAATTGTCATCCCCCGAGGGTGCACCAGATATCAATGAGCAGGAATACTACGACCACGGCATCCTCATGATAGCGATGATCAAGGCAGGCGTTGAACTCTGTTTTGAAACCCTGACTGCTGCTGGCGTAATTGCCGAGTCTGCCTATTATGAATCCCTGCATGAAGTGCCACTGATTGCCAATCTGATCGGGCGCAAAAAACTCTATGAAATGAATGCGGTAATTTCCGATACAGCAGAATACGGATGCTACCTGTTCTCTCATGCAGCAGTTCCTCTGCTGCAGGATTTCATGGCAACTATTGATACTGATACCATCGGTAAAGGTGTTGACGTTAAGGACAACGCTGTGGACGATCGCGCACTTTTAGAAGTGAATGCCGCAATCAGGAATCACCCGATTGAGTCAGTGGGCGCCATTTTGCGTGGTCACATGACAGCAATGAAAAAGGTTGTTTGATATCCAGCGGGATAACTGAATAGTTTCTCCTGCTTTGGTATTAAAATGTTGTAACTAATTTTTGCAATAAAAAAAGCCGGGGAATACCCGGCTTTTTTTATTGTGCTGCAATTCAGTTTTTTTCTAAAGGCTGCACACCGTACGCCTTGGTTAATTGGAAAGACTATTTAGTCTATCCCTTTCAACTATGTATTAACTATGTATTAACTGTGTATTAATAAAAGGCACTAATACTGTATCGAGATGCACGCAATGCGTATCACACTGACTGTCATTACAATATTTCTGTTTCATTTACCATTGACAACTGGCGCTGCTGAAGCACCAGGAACCGAAGGCGATAACTGGAACCTGAAAAGAGACCGTGACGGCGTACAAGTTTACACTCGTAATGTTGAGGGCTCTCCGTACGATGCAGTCAGAGCAACTACCGTTATGGAAAATATCAGGCTTTCTTCTCTGGTCGCCCTGATCATGGATGTTGAAGCTTGCCCTAATTGGGCAGACCGCTGCGCTGCATCCTCTATCCATGAATACATCAGTGAAACTGAGCAATTGATTTATTCGCTCAATGATCTGCCCTTTCCCGTGAAAGATCGTGACGTTCTGACTCGTACACATTGGTCACAAGATCCGGAAACCAGTGCAGTATATTTAACCAGCAATGCTACCAACGGTATTATTGAAGAAGTGAAAGGTAAATTGCGGCTGACTGAGGCAAGTGTTAGCTGGCATTTTTTGCCACAGGAAGATGGCTCAATTCAAGTTGTTAATGAAGCCCATATAAATCCAGGGTCTGCCCTGCCCGGCTGGATTATCAATATGCTATTGGTGGAAACACCGTTTGAAACAATGAAAGCCTTTCGTGATGAGGTGACGTCACCTAAGTATGCAAATACAGTGTTTGAATTTGTGACAGAACCAGGGAATTTAGAGGCAAGAGGCAAGAGGCAAGAACAGGATGATTTCTTACTCTTAACTGTCAAGAATAAAATTCAATTTTGAAGTAAAAATAACCGCTCAAGACCATTGCCTATCCAGAAACATCCTTGCCTCTTGTTTCTTGTCTCTTGTATCTATTTTACATACTAAGAACTTTCTCGCCCTTGGCAATACCAGTAACACCCGTTCGTACCATTTCCAGAACACTTGTTCCATGCAAGGCCTGTAAGAAACCATCCAGTTTTTCACTAGTACCTGTGAGCTGGATGGTATACATGGTCGGTGTTACATCCACTACATCGCCGCGAAAAATATCTGCAATTCGTTTCACTTCCGCTCGCTGTGCGCCGGTTACCTTCACCTTAATCAGCATCAACTCCCTTTCAATATGACTGCCTTCAGTCAGATCTACCAGCTTTGCTACATCCACCACCTTGTTCAGATGCTTGATGATCTGCTCAATTTTGCGATCATCGCCAATTGTCGTAAGGGTTAAACGCGACAAAGTCGGATCTTCTGTTGGCGCAACCGTCAGTGAGTTGATGTTGTAATTACGCTGTGAGAACAAACCAACAACACGCGACAGAGCACCTGGCTGGTTTTCCATCAATACAGATACGATGCGTCTCATGTTATGTCCTCTCGGTCTTGCTTAAATACATTTCACTCATGGAGCCACCTTTAATCGCCATAGGATAGACATGCTCATTAGGATCAACAGCCACATCGATGAACACCAATTTATCCTTCATGGCAAAAGCTTCTTTCATTTTGGCACCCAGTTCACTGAGTTTTTCAATACGCACCCCTGAATGGCCATAGGCTTCTGCCAACGCCACAAAGTCTGGCAATGAATCTGCATACGTACTATGAGAATAACGACCGCCATACTGCATATCCTGCCACTGTTTGACCATGCCAAGGGCTTCATTGTTCAGGTTCACAATTTTAATAGGCAATGCACACTGATTGCATGTTGCCAGTTCCTGGATATTCATTTGAATACTGCCTTCACCGGTAACACAGGCGACCACAGCATCAGGAAACGCCAACTGCACGCCCATGGCTGCAGGAAGGCCAAACCCCATCGTGCCCAACCCACCGGAATTAATCCAACGCCTGGGAAGATCAAAATGATAATACTGGGCAGCAAACATCTGGTGCTGACCCACATCAGAAGTGATATAGGCATCACCATTTGTCGCAGCATACAATGCCTGCACGACCTGCTGGGGCTTGATCAATTCGCCTCCTGCAGGAGTAACTGCAAGAGAATCCCTCTCACGCCAGTGATCTATCTTTTTCCACCAGGCATCAAGTGCTTCTTTGTCTATTTTCTGTTTGGATGCTTCCACTTGCTCCAGCATTTCATTCAGTACAGATGCCACAGGTCCCACAATAGGGACATGCGCAGTTATTGTTTTGGAAATGGAAGCCGGATCAATATCAATATGCAAAATCGTAGCATCGGGGCAAAATTTGGTCACATCAGAATTGGTAACACGATCATCAAAGCGTGCGCCAATAGCCAGAATGACATCGGATTCATGCATGGACATATTCGCCTCATAAGTACCGTGCATACCTAGCATGCCGACAAACTGTTTGTCAGTTGCCGGGTAAGCACCAAGGCCCATGAGCGTATTGGTCACCGGGTAGCCCAGTTTTTTAGCCAGTTTAGTCAGCGCCTCTGCGCCGTCACCCTGGACAACACCGCCTCCAGCATAAATAACCGGTTTTTTCGCCTGCATCAGGATCTCAACGGCTTTCTTGATCTGTCCTGAATGGCCCTTAACTGGCGGGCTGTAAGAACGGATTTTGACTGTTTCCGGATATTCATAGGGAAAAGTCTCGCTAGGGTCAGCGACATCTTTTGGTATGTCGATAACAACCGGGCCCGGCCTGCCTGTAGTTGCAATATGGAAAGCCTGTTTGATAATCATGGGAATATCTTCGGCCTGCCTCACCATGAAACTGTGTTTCACGACGGGGCGGGAAACGCCAATCATGTCGGTTTCCTGAAAGGCATCCGAGCCTATGGCATCGCGGGCAACCTGCCCTGAAATGACAACCATTGGAATGGAGTCCATGAATGCAGTGGCAATTCCGGTGATGGCATTGGTAGCACCAGGACCGGAAGTCACAAGTACCACGCCAGGTCTACCCGTTGACCGGGCATAGCCATCCGCGGCATGAGTCGCTGCCTGTTCATGACGTACCAGTATATGTTCCACCTTGTCCTGATTGAAAATCGCATCATAGATATGCAAGGCAGCACCACCAGGGTACCCAAACATCAATTCGACACCTTCATCATGCAAAGCACGAAGAAGCATGTCTCCACCGGAAAGCATTTCCACTGTTTTGTCCTCTATCAGTAAATTCTGGTTTCTGTTTATTCTAAAAACAGAAATCAATAAGCAGTTTTAGCAGCGATACCTGAATGCCAACAATTAACATACGCGCAGATATGACAGAAACTGCCTGTCTCTTGCATCTTGTATTAAGCTTTATGCCAGGTTCGGGTTGAACCAGTAGAGGTCCGGCACGAGATAAGCGCCGGTTAGCTTCACAATTTCTGAACCCGTTCCAAGTTCAGTTTGTTTGTTAAAGCTGGTCTCTGGGGGTCAACCAACATCCATTTAGGATCGATTGGTCCTGGCGACTGAACAAGGGATCACCTGTCAGCCCGTCCACCATACATGTGTCACTGGCAACCAGTGGCACATGAAGCGCGCACTTTAGGGGATTTCAGGGGTCTATGTCAAGGGACAGTAGGTATTCCTCGACGTTTTTATTCCGCTTCGCGTTCTGCTGCTTCCAGAATCCGCAGCACATTTCCACTCCAAAGCTTGGATATATCTTCTTCCATGTAGCCTCTGTTCACCAGCTCTAGCGTGACATTGAAGGTTTCCAGAGCATCGTTCCAACCAGAGATACCGCCACCGCCGCCAAAATCAGAAGAAATACCCACGTGATCCACCCCAATCAGGTTGACCGCATGATCTATATGATCCACGAACAGATCGACATCGGCATCGCCGCCTTCACGTACATAAGAATCAAAAGCGACGATCTGGATCACTCCGCCATTTTCTTTCAATGCCAACAACTGTTCGTCATCCATGTTTCGTGGATGATCGGCAACTGCTGTGACACTGGAGTGAGACGCAATAACCGGGGCTCTGGAATGTTCGGTAGCATCGAGCATGGTTTTGCGGGATACATGACTAATATCCACCAGAATGCCCAGGCGATTCATTTCTTCAACTACTTGAAAGCCAAACTCACTTAGCCCTCCGTGCTCAATTTCCATGTCTCCAAATTGTGGCCTGGCTTGTGCCGAGTCACCGATATCGTTGTGACCGTTATGCACCAGAGTCATATATCGGGCTCCCCTGTTCCTGAAATCTTCAAGCAGTGATAAATCCTTACCAATCACAAACCCGTTTTCGATTCCAATTAAGGCTACGAGTTTACCTTCTGCGTGCAGAGCCCTGGCTTCTGCAGCAGTGTCGGCAAGTCCTATACGATCTGGATACATGTATTGAGTCAAGCGATGTATGGCATCGAACTTGGCCACAGCATCGGCAGTCGCTTTTCGGTAGTTGTCTTCGTTTCTTACCTGCTGGCCCACATAAACAATAAAAAATGCCGCATCAAGCCCGCCGGTCTCCATAGAATCCAGATTGACCTGCGCCTCGGCATTGCCGGGATCATGTTCACTGGTAGCAAAGTTGAAAGGGATATCCACATGGGTATCCAGCGCCATAACCCGATCATGAATACCACGAGTGAGTTCGATTAGTTGGTCTTCGCTAGCAGCTTGAAGGGATAAAGGAAAAAAGATAAAGGATAAAAATAGGTACTTTCTAAGAGTATTCATAGTGTATTTCTTTATTAAAAATCAACTCGCGCTTAGGGATTTTGTTCTCAGACAAGGCGCTATTGCACGGCGGAAGGGAGTGTACGCGTTAGTACATGACCGACTGAGTACATTAGCAATGCCGTATGAGGGCAAAATAACAAGTGCCTGGAAGCCGTTAATGAGTCATCGAATAGATAACGTAATTAACTGCGAATCTGTAAGCCAAAGCGGTCATGGGTTCTGGATATCCGGGTGTATCCGCATGCTCCCAGGCATCGCCCAAATCCATGTTGTGATTAATGGCAACTACCAGGCGTCCTTGATTGTCATAAACCCCACGCCAGTGCGGCTCATAGCCGTCCTGTTCATAGGTCACGCCACGGTAATAGGAACCCAAGCCGGGGATTTGGATTTTTGCGTCCAGGTCGTAGAGCACATGAAACACTTCATCATCCTCTGCTATATCTACAATTGGCCGATCAGGAAACACGCGTTTCATGCCAATTTCAAACTGGCTCCATTCATAGGAGCCATGAAAATCATCCACCATCAGGAAGCCGCCACGCAGAAGATATTCACGGAGTTTTTCCGCTTCGCCCGAACTCAGGGACCAGCGCCCAACTTCCACACCATACAACCAGGGGTAATCGAATATAGAATCTTCAGCCAGGTTGATGTGTTCACCCCCTTCACCGTTGTACAAGGCTACCTTGGTGACATCCACATTGGTCAGTCGCTCAATACCTTCAGTAAGAAAATGTTCGGCTTCAGGCCAGTCCGTGGTCCATGAGCCGCGGCCCCAGCCACCACGCCCGCCCATACCATTGGCGCTGTATTGTAAGCGGGCAAATTTGAATTCTGAGCCGTTGATGTCTTCCTGGACACTGCCATAGCGCGGAGCTACCACCAGCGAGCCCACTTGAGCTGACACAGGGACGCTCGTTACACAGAGAAGTAACAGCGGGAACAGGCGAATTGCCTGGAAAATTCGGGAATTAAAACGCATAAAGGATAAGACCATTAAAGAGTCGACTTTATTCATTGTCCAAATATAAACCACTCACAGGGCAAAGCAAATAAAGCCTGAAAATTAGAGGTAGTCAAAAACGGAAGGTGTAGTTGAATTTAAGGGAAATATCAGAATTAGTTGAAACGAAAGTATTATCCTTGTCCTGATCTATCAACCCGTAGTTAAACACAAGGAAGGCCTGACGACCGGCTTCGGGAATCCAGTGCAGACGGGAATTGAAGCCCATCACTTCAGACACATTGTCATACTGGATCAGATTGCTCCAAGACAAAGTGGATGAAAAGGCAATTTTTGAACTCAAGTTAATCAGGCGCACAGTAAAATTTCCCGCCGGCAAGTGTATTTCGCTTTCCGTAAACTGCGCAGAAAAATCATATTGCCGAGTGGGACGCCAACCGAGACTAACAGTACGCTGAAATCGAGTGCCATCGAAGTAGTCACCCCAGCGGACATTTGCACGACCAGTTAGTTTACGCTGATTCCCCATTTCTAGGCCTATCAGGTAATCATCAAAGGAATATTCACCCGCTGGAATCACCACTGTACGAGAGCCATCAGAAAACCTGTTGATAGCAAAGTCGGAACGCAGGATTTCCCTGCTCTGAATGACACGTGCAAACAGGTTATCGCCAGAGTTATTGTTGTTGGTAAATCTGAGGCCGTAATTTTCAGAAATAATCTTGCCATCGCTCAAATCCCTGGACTGGTAGCCATCAAAGCCCAAATAAGTGGAGCGCATAAAGCCACCAGGGCGGAAAAAATGCCGATAGCCGAAATCCAGGGCATGATCTTCCATATCGGTGCGGCTGACAAAACCGACTGCAGGATCAAAGTTTTCCTCTACCTGCTTGTAGATATAACCTCCTCGCCAGCCCTGGGTGTTAGGTGATTGGACGCCAAAACCCCAGGAGGCGTCATCACCCTTTTTACCATCTGTATCTGTCTGCTGGTAAAACAGCGCCCCTTGCAGGATTTTCCCACCCGCCAACCTGGAATTGCGATAGCGAAAATCAAATCCCACCAGACTGTTATCGATATTTGACTGCGGATCACCATCAGTAGCTATAACACCGATTTGGGACTCGTCCATGACATTGAGAACCGCTCTGCCCACAAAAATATTCTGGGAATCAACACCCGACGCTATATTTTCATCCTGGCTGATCATCAGTGTGCCGACATTCCAGTCACCTATTCGGCCACTGAGCTTGGCACCTGCATTAATATCCACAGGGGCACCCGAGGTACTCAGCCCAATGCGACGAGAGAAAAACGGCCTGGCGTTCTGCGTTGCCACGCTGGGAACGGCAGGGTTACGGAGCCCACTGGCAAAATCTCCCCCTGAACCAATCTGACCAAATTCAAATATGTCAGAATCACGAATGAAAAAATCGCGTTTTTCAGGGAAAAACAGGCTGAAACGAGTCAAGTTGACCTGGCGACTATCTACTTCAGTTGCTGAAAAGTCTGTATTGATTGTTAATGAAGCATTCAACTGCGTTGTGATCTTGTAGAACACATCGAGCTGAGGTTCAAAATTGTCTTCGGTTGTGCCTGCCGCACCAATAACCCGATCCTGGCGCATGACAACAGAAGGTATAATATCCAGCCCTACACCCTGCTGCATTCCTTGCATCCCGGTGATTGTGCCGGCGACACTGGGATTGACCTGGCGGTTGCGAGATACCCAGGCAATGCTTTCATTATCACGCCGAATAGAACGGCTAAAATTAATACCCCAGGAATCAGAGTTCGGATCGAATGATATGGTCTGAAAAGGAATCCTCATTTCACCGTACCACCCGGTGTCATCACGACTGGCATCTGCTTGCCAGATACCGTCCCAACTGCCTTCGATCTGGGTAATATTCTGAAACAGACCTTCCCAACGTACGCCATTGGCGTTGACTTCAAATCGGTAGCCGTTGCGGCGGTCCAGATAGGGATCAAGGATGACGGCCAGAATATCGTCCGGTTGTAGACCCTGCCCTTGCCGCAAAATATTGGCACTGATCAAATCAGGGTCGTCTTCCCAGAAGTGATGAGCGATGTAGAGTGCTTCTTCTGTGTAATACACCCAGATTTCGGTTTTTTCAGACGGCTGCGCATATTCCACGGGCTCATACTGATGAAAATCATCAATTAACAGAGCCTGAGACCAAACAGCCTCATTGAGCACACCATCTATGCTCGCCCCTTCACTTAATTTTGGAATTTCAATGGTCTTGCCGCCATCACTACCAGCGGTGAGTTGGGCAACAACAGGAAAAGAGATGCTTAATAAAGCGGGAATGGAGAGTTTCAGCAAAACGCATAACCAACTGCTTTTGGAAAAAATCGCGTGCATAGGTATTTCCGAAATACTCTTATAAATGGAACCGGGCTACTGTAATAGTAGCCCGGCATTTATACATTGATTAGGCGTTAGCTCTTACTCAAAGCAATCCGTCAAGACGGCTCTCCAAAGTGCCATCTTCCAGAATGTCTGAGTAATAACTGGAAGGATCACAACTGTCATGCTCGACAAGCATCATGTAATCATCCCGGGCAGACCAGCGCCTGCGCACCAGAGGCTCAGTGTAAAAATCGTCATAAATAGTCATGACTCTTTCCATGGACAACAAATCATCAGCAAAGATATGACGTTCTACAATTCGCGTGCCCTCTCCTCCGCTCATAGGAAGCCCTGAGCCATCAAGCCAAAAACCTTCAGCAAGGTTAGTGGTCTCGATGACAAGATCTTTTCCTTCCCAATGGCCTACTGAGAAGCCCATAGGACGATCCGGATAATTTTCCGGCACTGCTCTACCATCCATGTAAACTCGGCGCGGCGTGTTGTGTTCGATATACACAAACTGGTAATGAGAGCCAACATCTACAATATCCATATCGTAGGGTGCACCAAATATCCGCGGTAATCCAGGCGCCACACAACGCAGGGAATAATCATCGTAGTGCTCGGTATTTTCGTAGGCTATTCTGGTTTCAGGTTTGAACGGGGTTGGTTTTGGTTCCAGGTCATTCACTGTTACCTGAAAACGGTAGGAATTACGCCAGGCCCCACTGATATCAAAAGGCGCATCTTCATTGAGCTTTACGTAGCCATAATTTTTGCCATAGGTGGCGTAAATTGAATTACGCTCACGGTTTTCGGTACGCTGGGGATAGGAGTCGCCATTTGCCTTGGTCAGGCTACGAATAAACAGTTTTTTGCTGCCGTTGCGACCTAATGAACCTTGTACGGTAACCTCATCTCCTACTTGAACAAAATCCTTGTCCCAACCCGCATTGCGCAATCCAGTCACAGCGGATGCCTGCAACTCCCAGGATTCCTTTGTGCCATCCTCGGTAGTGATTTCTACCTCATATCGAGGGTGAGGATTACGGTAACTGGCTCTGGTTACAACACCTTGAATTTCACCTGGATCATTGGTGAATTCGGCGCCGAAGCTGTGATGACCCTGTACCGGCCAGGAAATGGCGATAATTGTAAGAAATAACCCTGTAAAAATAGTTAATTGGCTCTTCATGTAGTTTCCCCTGCACAACAAAAAGTAAAAATCGGTAAAACAAGTTGATAAAGGATTATATGACCATTATTTCCCTTTGCCACACATTAAATTGCAAACAAAAAGATTTTTCATGGAGCTCCGGTATACTCAGGCGCGATAGATATCAGGGTCAAAAAATGCAATTTTCCAAACACCTGCGAGAGCGGGTAAAAACTGGTGAGATCACCACTTCAGTGCGTTTCTGGAAAACTCCTCATGTCATGGCAGGTGGGCATTACCGACTTGACCCTGGTGAGGTTGTCGTTTCTTCAATCCGGGAAATCAACTTTGACGACATGTCTGAAACCATGGCGCGGGATTCCGGCTTCTCCTGTTTGGCAGACTTGATAAAAACCGCTCAGCATGGCACGGGCCATCATATTTACTTCATTAAATTCTCCTACACTAAAACCAATGAATGAATTGCTAGAGCGGGAAATCCTCTGTCCTTACTGCAACGAATCCATCACTGTGTTTGTTGATGCTTCCGTGGACTACCAGGATTACATCGAAGACTGCCAGGTATGTTGCAGACCAATAGAACTTTCAGCGAGCTTAAACATTGAGGGAGAATTATCTTTGGGCGTTCGTCATGAAAATGAATGACTTTATTAGCTGCCAGCGGGTAGCTGGTGGCTTTTAACGGAACTCCAGCTCTACCCCAATCCGATCATACTGCTCTTTTTCCAGTTCCATGCCAGCCAACGTCAGCGGATGTTTCTTCAGCCAGCCTCTGGGAAATTTCAGGGTGTAAGTGTTGCCGGACACAATCAGTTTTGGCAGCTGTTTCTGTTCAAGGTCTTCACGGCGACGATGCAATAATGTTGAAAGGCGCAAACAGACTAGCAAAGGCACAAAAGCAGCAATGGCCAGATCATCCATATCGCCGAATTTTTCCTGGTACAACCCTTTTCTATGGGAACGCACCAGGTTGGCAAGCATATACTGCTCATATCGCCCGAAACCGGCAATATCTCCATGACGTAGCAAGTAGTAACCATGATGGTGATGTCCGGAATGGGAAATACTCAGGCCAATTTCATGCAACTGTGCCGCCCAACGCAAAATCTTGGATCTCGACACTCCTAGCAGTATCGGCCCATCAATTTGTTTCCATAAATAAAGAGCAGTATCTGCCACACGAGCAGCCTGGTCGATATCCACCTTGTAATGTTCCTGCAGTTTTTTGACTGTCTTTTTACGTGAATCCTGATCACTCAGCCTGCCAATGGTGTCATACAGCAAGCCTTCCTTCAGCGCATAATCGCTGACATGCATGACTTCCACATTGAGTTGGTCGAACACCGCCCGCAGGATAGCTATACCTGCAGGCAGGACTGATGACCTTGGTTCAGCGACACTGCCCAACAGGGTTTTGTTTCTGAAGATTTCTTCTGCCAGCCAGTCCAGTGAGGCTTTACTAATCACCGCCCCTCCATCCCGGTCGACAACAAGATCGGCAATCGCCCTGGCAGTGCCAGATGTGCCATAAACAATACGCCACCCCGTTCGCAGATACATTTGCCTGATTCCTTCCAGTTCTGCGCACGCGGTCAGATACACGCGTTGTAAATCCCTTTTCCCGGGTTTGCCCTGTTTCATATAGCGTTCGGTAAAGGTGACACACCCTACGCTGAGGCTTTCCAGGATAATGGGCTCGTAGTCCAACCCGATGATGCACTCGGTACTACCGCCTCCAATATCCACGACCAGCCGATGATTTAGATCATTGCGGACTGAATGGGACAGGCCTGCATAGACAAGCCTAGCTTCCTCATAACCCGAAATAATCTGGATGGGGGTGCCGATAATTTTTTCAGCCTTGCGGATGAAGGTGGAGGCCTTTCTGGTACTACGCAGGGCCTTGGTGCCCACTGCCCTGACCTGTTCAGAGGGAATATCACGAAGCCTTTCAGCAAAACGTGTCAGACATTCCAGTGCTCTGTTTTGTGCTGCCACGGACAAATGTCCGTCGGCCTTGATACCCCTGGCCAACTGAACCATTTCTTTTTCCCTGTCCACGATTTCCATCTGCCCGTTATCGATACGGGCAATAATCATGTGGAAACTGTTGGACCCCAGGTCTACAGCGGCAAAATAAGGTGAATCAAGTTTCATTCAGTTAATTCAGACTTGTTTATCCGATCATCGAGAGTACAAAGATAGTGTAAAGTATAAAGGAGTATAGATGTTTCACGGCGCTTTTCTTACTATGAAACCTTGTCTGTCTTCTTAACTATGCAATTCTTTTTATATAATGCTGGATCAAAACAATGACTGAAAACAAAACCTGGATTAAACACCTCTTCAGCCTGTTCATTTTTATACTGCCAGGATGTGCAGTTCAGGAATTGACTGCTCAGGATGACATTACGCCCCTGGCCACTGAGTCTGACTGGTATCGCAATGGCGCGCAGGCTGTTGAAGACGCCAGCCGGCGTACCTGGAATAATTCTCCCGGGGCCGCCAAAAATATCATTCTTTTTATTGGTGACGGTATGGGCGTCTCAACAGTGACAGCTGCGCGTATTTTTGCTGGCCAGCAACTAGGCATGACCGGTGAAGAATTTCAGCTCAGTTTCGAAAAATTTCCCTGGACCGGATTATCTAAAACCTACAACACAGATACCCAGGTACCCGATTCAGCAGGCACTGCAACCGCATTTATGACGGGGGTCAAAACCCGATCCGGTGTTATTGGTATTGATGGACGACCGGAACGCGGTTCCTGTGAAAGCTATCGCAATACGCAAGGTGCAACTCTCACTACCGCATTGGAACTAGCTGAAATAGCCGGTAAGGCTACCGGCATTATCTCAACAGCCCGGCTCACCCATGCAACGCCTGCCGCAGGCTTTGCGAATTCACCCGACCGTAATTGGGAATCCAGCAGTAACTTGCCCCCGGAAGCCGTGGAGAACGGTTGTGTGGATATCGCCAGGCAACTGGTAGAAATGGAAGACCTACTCAAAGCCAAAATTGATGCTGATAGTGATCACCCTAATATTGATGGAATAGATGTCGCCTTTGGCGGTGGGCGCAGTATGTTTTTTGGTGAGGACCCGGATGTTCTTGAAGGCTTTGCCGAGGCGACCGGGGAAGGCAGGCGCGATGACGGAATTAATCTGATTGAAACCTGGCAAGCCAACGGCGGCCAGTATGTTATGGACAAGGCCGGCATGGACAACCTTGATCGCGCTAACAATGCCAATGTACTTGGTTTGTTTCAGGACTCGCACATGCGCTACGAAGCCAACCGCAACGAAGATGTTGCAGGAGAACCTTCACTGACTGATATGACCGTCAAGGCCATCGAGTTGTTGGAGCAGGATTCTGATGGTTTTTTCCTGCTTGTAGAAGCTGGCCGAATTGACCACGCTCATCATGCCAGCAATGCCTACAATGCGCTTAACGATACTGTTGAATTATCTCGCGCTGTAAAGGCAGCCGTTGATGCTGTCGATACTAATGAAACCCTAATCATTGTCACGGCAGACCACAGCCATGTGATGACCTTTGCAGGCTACCCCGAGAGAGGCAACCCAATCCTGGGCAAAGCTGGCAATGATATGAATGGTCTGCCTTACACCACATTGGGCTATGCCAACGGTGCCGGTTTTGATGACAACGGCAGCAACACCAACGCCGATGAACGCAGCGGACCAGCAGCACCTGGAAGGCATGACCTCACCGAAGTGGATACCACAGCGCCCGGTTACCATCAGGAAAGCCTGGTGGGTTTGTTTGGTGAAACCCATGGAGGTGAAGATGTGGGGATTTATGCCATCGGCCCAGGGGGCCATTTGATCAGCGGCTCTATCGAGCAGAATGTAATATTTCATGTAATGAATTTTGCCGGGGATCTGGCAAACAAGGCAGCAGAGTCCCTCGACTAAATATTTGTTATTGATCAAGCTGCGTACTATCGATTCATGTCTATAATGATCTGATGGCGCTCCCCCCTAAGGAAGATATTTCACTCAAGCGCACCCTTGGCCCGGTCATGGTGACCTGCTATGGCCTGGGCACTATTATCGGTGCCGGTATCTATGTTCTTCTGGGCAGTGTCGCAGGCTTAAGCCGGTAACTGGCTGCCTTTCTCCTTTTTACTGGCCGGCGTAATTGCGGCGTTTACTGCTCTTGTATCCCGCCAGAACATATGGGACCAATTAGCCTTAAATACTAAGGGAGACTTCTGGTACATTCAATAATGAATACAGGAGTCACCTATGACCGATACACCTGAAGCACTCGTTAAAGCCATTCGGCGCAAAACCCGCAA
>JAQWPL010000017.1 GCA_029245395.1 Gammaproteobacteria bacterium | reverse complement strand
AATGTCGGGGGTTCAAATCCCTCTTCACCCACCAAAGTGCGCTATTATCTCCACACATTCTAAGGACCGGTAGTTCAGCTGGTTAGAATGCCGGCCTGTCACGCCGGAGGTCGCGGGTTCGAGTCCCGTCCGGTCCGCCATTATTTGTCTTTCATAACTTTAACAACAGAGTTTTCAGTTTCCTGAATGGAAAATGAACTCAGTATTACTCTTGTTGTTATCTAGTCAACACTTCTGTGCCTTATTGCGTTCTTGAAGACAGGGCCCCTACAGGAGGAAATAATGAAATATCTAGGCTTATCGATATGCCTATTCTGTCTGCTCACATCTTGTCGACAGGTGGATGAAATTACAGGTAACAGACCAATCGTGGATACCAAGGGTATTAATCCGGAGGTTTATGAAGCGGACCTGCAGGATTGCTATATCTTTGCGGATGAAGTACAAGCCGAACGTAAAATATTGACAGGCGCAGCCACAGGCGCAGTAGTTGGTGGCGTAATCGGCGCTGCAGCAGGTAATAGCGAAACGGCTAAACGCGGAGCAGGTGTAGGAGCTGCAAGTGGAGCTCTCAGTGGGACCAGTGGTGCCATGCAGGAACGGCAACGAGTAGTAAGAAATTGTCTTGCTGGTAGAGGGTATCTTGTTCTAAATTAAATAATGCTTTAAATCAGAATTCAGTTGGCAGGGATTGTCTATGGGTGACACTTAACGTAATAATCATTCCTGGTGTTTACAAACAGGCTGTTGCCCGGGTATTCAATTGAGCAAGGACTTCACTTTAGCGGAAATCCCTGTCCAGCATATACATGATAAATTTCTGGCAAAGTCAGGGATTCGCTTGTCTATTCTACGACTTGATTTGATCCATCCTGAAATTTCCGGTAATAAATGGTTCAAACTCAAACAAAACCTCGAACTTGCCAGAGATGAGGGAAGGGACACCCTCTTATCCTTTGGTGGGCCCTGGTCCAACCATTTACATTCCATGGCGTATGCTGGCCAATATTTCGACTTTTCTACAATTGGGATAGTAAGGGGGGAACTACCCTCTCCTCTTAATGCTTGTTTGCAGGACGCCTCAAATGCTGGCATGGAACTTCATGCAATGACCCGAGCTGACTATAAAGAGAAAGAAAAACCTGAATTTCTTGAACGAATAAATAAGCAGTTCGGCAATGTGTATCTGATTCCTGAAGGCGGTGCTAACAGGGCAGGAGTGCAAGGATGTGCAGAGATCACCAGCTTATACCCTCCAACATTCGACCTGGTGTGTGTTGCCTGTGGTACTGGTGCAACTCTGGCTGGTATGGCAAGCGCTTCTAAAATACCCCTTCTGGGCTTCCAGGTTTTGAAAGGAAAGGGTTACCTGAAGAATCAGGTCAATACTCTAATGCACCAATACCAGCTTTCAGCCACATGCCAATGGGATGTATGTGATGCATACCATGGTGGTGGTTATGCCAAAGTTACTGATGATCTTATGCGGTTCTTAACAGAATTCGAACGTCAACATGGGGTACCTTTAGAGCCTGTCTATTCCGGAAAAATGCTATTCGGACTTTTCAATTTAATTAGAAAAAGGGATTTTTTCCCACAAAATTACAGTATACTGGTAATCCACGGAGGAGGGTTACAAGGAAACAGAGGGATTTAAATAATATAGAGTTATTTATCAGTATCTTAAGACGAATAGTTAAAGTAAGATAACAATCATTAAATTTATAGCTTTAGTAATTTCAAAGTAAATAAAAAAATAGAAATGCGTTGGATTAGTCAGGATATAAAGCCTAGAGGGCTTTCGCTGTCCACCGGGAAACTGCTTTCCCTGGTGCTGCTTTATTGTGCCAGTTTCCATACCACGCTGGCGCAGACTGTCTGGAGCATTGAAACAGAGTTCACTCCTGTCCAAGCGACACTGGATATGTCAGCTCTTGAAGACATGTCGGTGGGTGACAGTTTCGACTTTCAGATCACAGACGAGGCGCAATATCCGATACGAATTGACAAAATCAGCCTTGCTGAAAACGGCGATAAAAGCTGGCATGGCTCAATAACCAATACCGGTCTGGACTACGCTTTGGTTATCACCCGAGGAGTGCAAACCACCCATTTGATCCTGACTTCGCCTAATGGCATCTATCAATTTTTTGGTATTCAAACTGAAGAAGGAATATATAACGGGGATTTTAATCGTCTGGAACATGTCAGGGATGAAGTGGCCACCACTGACACGATTGTTCCTGAGTCTGAAAATGGCAACCCTAATGTAGCGGACGCACCAAGTGAGGTTGTCGATGGTGATGACATCCTTATTACCCAGACTACATCGCAGAGTATTGCGCCAGTGGGTAGTAGCCTGACCTTTGATTTTGATTTCCACTATCAGGACGATGCAGTATTAATTGACCAGTTCGTTGATATATTTTTTGCGCTGGAAAATACCGAATTGTTATCTCTGCCAGATAACTGCGAAATTCTGGAATCCACTGAATTCCAACCTGTATTAAGTTGTGGGCTCGGCAACTTTTCCGCTGATGAACATAAACAACTGACCTTTACTGTTATAACTACAGAGGCGTCCCATCCACTGATATACAGTACCGCTGTTGTGGGAGAAGTGCGCAGTGATGTGATTGTTGAGCTGTATAGAGATGTAGTTACAGATACGGACCTTGATGGTATCAGTGATTTTAACGAAGTCCTTCTGGGAACAAATAGCACTAATGGTCTTGAAGTTGATGACAGGACTGCATCTCTCGATGTGCTGGTTGCTTATACCGCCGATATTGATGCGTTATATCAGGGTGAAGTCGATACCCGCATCAATCAGCTTTTCAATGTAGCTAACAAAATATTCGAAGACAGCAATACAGGTATCCAGCTGCGTCCAGTAGGTGTTCATGCCGTGGACTACATTCCTGCCGAAAACCTGTTTACTGATCTTACTACATTAACTTTTCAGACAGATGACACGCTCCAGGAACTGGCAAGGAGGCGAGCCCTGTTTGGCGGTGACCTGGTAGTGTTGTTTCGTACAGGTGAAGTCAATGGCCTGTGTGGCCTTGCCAACTTGGGTGGTAGTGGCACTCAAGGAGACCTGTCAGCTGACTACCACAAGGATTTTGCATTTTCGGTCATCAATATTGATTGTAATGATGACAGCGTTCTCGCTCACGAAATCGGACATAACCTGGGGCTTGTTCATTCCAGGCGAGAAGATGCTGCCGTTGGGACACTGCCTTATTCTGCAGGTTATGGCGTGGACACTCGCTTTGTCACAGTGATGGCATTTCCTGATGATTTTGATGTTGTAAACAGACTTTACAGATTCTCGGATCCGCAACGTGACTGTGGGCCCTTCTTGTGTGGTGAGGCAAATAACGAGAGTTTAGAAGGTGTAGCAGGTACAGAAAATGTAGAGAGTAATAGTATGGGAACAGCTGCGGATGCTGTCGCCTCCCTGAATTTGGTGAAATACCAGGTAGAGAATTATTTTTCTAGTCAGGAAGAGCGCATCCGAGATACCGATGCGGTGTCCAGCTTAGAAGGTGCAATATCGGCTACTCTGGGAATTGGTGTTTATACTGATGCAGCCCAGGATTTTGGAACACTTTTCAGTAATGATGAGCGGCTTAATATCCGAATGGAAATATCTCCTTTGCCCAATCAAATTGGCAAGCAATATACGGCGCATTTGGTTGTCATGAATGGCAGAAATAATCTCTACCAGGCTACTTCAGAAGGCAATCTTGAACCCTGGAATGGCTCTTTGCAGACTCTTGAGGCGGTTACGCCAGCCAGGGAAATGAGTAATAGGGAGCTGTTTGATATCATGACCGGAATAAATTTTTCGGTCTTCGATTTATCGGATACCTCGTTGAATATATTTGTTGCCTATCGAATACTGGAAACAGGTGAACTGGTTTATAGTAGCACTCCGATCAAATTATTACTGGGGCAACAGTAATCACTGCTTGGTCAATAAACCTACTTATCCTTTAACAACTATTTTCATGGTGTTTTGAAGCCTTTGCTCTAAAGTCGCGCCAGGTTTTCAGAAATGGGGAAGATGTATTTCACATCAAACAACACATGGATACCCTTTGCATATTTTTTTATTGCTTCCAGACCAGCTTCCCTGAAGCAGTCATGGGCGACGGCTACAACAATAGCGTCATATTTACCTTCAGCAGGCTGACTCACCAGTGACAGGCCGTATTCTTCCTTGGCAGCATTCTCATCTACCCAGGGATCGTAGACATCTACATTGGCATGGTATTCCTGCAATCCGCTAACTAGTTCCGCAACCCTGCTATTGCGAATATCGGGGCAGTTTTCCTTGAAGGCAAGGCCCATTACCAGGATATTGGAGTCGACCACATGAATTCTTTTTTGTGTCATCTCCTTTATCACCCGCTCACTGATGTAGGAACCCATTTCATCATTTATTCGACGCCCCGCAAGGATGACTTCCGGATGATAGCCAATTTCCTGTGACTTGTAGGTAAGGTAATAGGGGTCTACACCAATGCAATGCCCCCCAACCAGACCTGGCCGAAAATTCAGAAAATTCCATTTGCTACCAGCGGCTTCAAGTACTTCTTCAGAATCAATCCCCAGGCGGTGAAAAATAATACTTAACTCATTGACCAGGGCAATGTTGAGATCCCGTTGCGTGTTTTCAATGACCTTGGAGGCTTCTGCCACCTTGATACTGCTGGCTGGATGAGTCCCAGCCGATATGATGGAAGAATAGAGCGCATTTACAAAATCTCCAGTTTCCTGATTAGAGCCAGACGTAACTTTTATGACTGTAGTAAGCCTGTGCTTTTTGTCACCCGGGTTTATCCGTTCTGGACTGTAGCCAACAAAAAACGATTTGTTCAATTCAAGCCCTGAACATTCTTCAAGGATAGGGACGCACACTTCTTCAGTGGCGCCTGGAAATACTGTTGATTCAAATATAACGACATCGCCCTTATTCATTGCTTTACCCACAACCTCGCAAGCTTTTTCAAGAGGGCTAAGATCAGGACGGTTTTGTTTATCGACAGGGGTTGGGACGGTAACAATATAGACATTGTAATCATCTAAATTGGCTGGATTTGAAGAATAGGAGCCTTGGAGAGCTTCGCCAAGTTCTTCAGTGGTCAGGTCTTTCAAACTATCCATGCCGCCTTGTAATTCCTCAACTCGTTTTGCATTGATATCAAAACCAAGCGTCGGGAAGCGTTTGGCAAATTCAACCATGAGAGGCAGGCCTACATAACCAAGACCCACGACCGCAATTTTGCTTGTATCTATTTCCACACTGAATCTCCTTCAAGGGAAGCGCATTATAAACAAAACTAGTTGTTAATTCGCTGATTTCTATAGATTAATTCAAGGAGCTGGATAAGTGCGTGATATACTTAGCGCCTTTGAAAAATTAGTGAAAAAACATGGCTGAATTTTCAACTATCGGATTAACCGGCAGGAACAATAACGACATTGTCGATTCTCTGGATGCTGTTGTCAGTATTCTGGAAAATCATGTCGATATCAATATTTTGCTGGATGTCAATATTGCTGAGCTGTTGAAAGGAACGAAATATCCGGTAAGCCCTATTGAAAAACTTGCGGGTCAATGTGATCTGGTCATAGTTGTCGGTGGCGACGGCAGTCTTTTGCAAGTGGCATCAGTTTTGGCAGAACATGATCTCCCGGTTATTGGCATTAATCGGGGCAGGCTGGGCTTTCTTACAGACATATTGCCAGACGAAATTGAAAGTACGCTTGAGCAGGTGCTTAGCGGTAAATACAAAATTGAATCCCGGTTCCTGTTGGACCTTTTTATAGGGAAGGAACAGGACCAGGATGAATACCTGGGCTCTGCATTAAATGATGTCGTATTACATCCAGGAAAGGCTGTTCAGATGATTGAGTTTGCGCTCTATATTGACCAGGAATTTGTGTATAACCAGGCATCAGACGGTTTAATTGTTGCTACCCCAACTGGCTCAACAGCGTATGCAATGTCTGCAGGAGGGCCGATTATGAATCCAAGGCTTGATGCAATAGTGTTGGTTCCATTAAATCCTCATAGTCTTAGTAGTCGGCCGATCGTTGTAGAAGGCAACAGGGAGCTGACTCTGGTTGTTGGTGACAGGCATCAGATACTGCCGCAAATCAGTTGTGATGGTTCAATGAGCCATCGCTGTGAACCAGGCGACAAGATTACCATTCGAAAAAAACCCAAGGGCCTCAAAATTTTGCATCCTGCTGATTATGACTACTATGAAACCTGTCGCAGTAAGTTGGGCTGGTCGATACGTCCAACCAACAGGTAAACTTTTTATAAAATGTTCAAGGTATTGGAAGTCTCGTCAGAGGAAGATCTCAGCCAGTTTGGACGTCTTTTGTGGCAAAAGAAAATTTCCCATCGTATCCACAGAGTTGAGAATCGCCAGATTCTTACTGTAGCTAACAATGAGCAGGCCAGTCAGGCTATCGCTTATTATGAGCAATGGCGGCAAGGTTTAATCCAGCCGGATAAAACAGATTCTGTTGATTTCACGTCCTATTTCAGTTTGCGAGAATTTCTGGTGAAATTTGTCAGAGCTTTTGCAAGAGCGCCCCTATCTCTTGTTGTGATTATCACCTGTACTGTGCTTGCCTTTGCAGCCCCCCTTGAGACGATGAATGAATTAGCAAGGTCAATGCTATTTCCGGATTTTAGTTTCGGCACGCGGCTCATTAATCTGGAAACAGTTGTTGATAATTTTACTTTCCTGCACTTAATGAAAATGATCACACCGATCTTATTGCATGGGGGTTTGGTGCATCTGGTTTTTAATATGCTGTGGGTTTGGGAATTTGGCCGTCGGATAGAAGCTGTACAGCACAGCTGGGCTTTGTTAATACTGATTATTGTTATTGCTCTTTTCTCAAATACAATCCAGTTTCTCTATGGAGGGTCTATTTTTTTTGGTGGTATGTCAGGCGTTGTATATGGGCTGTTTGGGTATATTTGCCTTTGGCAGTTTATTGATCCCAGAAAAAATCTGGCATTACCTGGCGCATTGATATTTTTCCTATTGCTTACCTTGTTTATTATGACAGCCATAGATCTGGACTTTGTTGCTGATGAAGCCCATATCGGCGGGCTGCTTACTGGCGCATTTTATGGAGCAATAGCGGCTGGAATAAGTCGGATCAGAAGACAGAAAATAAAGCACTGACAGGAATTTTTACGAAATGAACCAGAAAAAGAACCTGGAGAAAAGACCTGAAAATTCTCCTTCAAACCTTGAAGAATTATTGAAAAATATCACTCCTGATATTCACCGGCTACTCAAGGTCGCTGTAGAGCTTGGGCGATGGGAGAACGGGGACAAATTGACTGAAGAACAAAAGGCGCTCTGTTTACAGGCCGTCATCGCCTATGATGAACATTACCTGGCACCTGAAAAGAGAGTGGGTTTTATTAGCCGGAAAAAGACAGGCAGCAGCGGAAAAGACCTCAATATGAATGTTGCTGTGAATAACAATAACGGTATTTATAGCGATGACTGAATTACTCCAGGGACAATTACACAAGATGCGGACCAGGCTTGATAATCCTGTTTCTTATTCCATGGTTCTCGGCGAGGAAACCATCTCCCTGAACCCCTTAATAGGCAACAGGATCAAGCTCAGTTACCTGGGGAAAATCAGTTGTGTGCATTGTGGAAGAGATACCAATAAGGGCTTCAATCAGGGCTATTGTTATCCCTGTTTCCAAAAACTAGCACAGTGTGATACCTGTGTGATGTCTCCAGAAAAATGCCACTACGATGCCGGTACTTGCCGGGAACCTGTATGGGGTGATGAGTTTTGTATGCAAGACCACATCGTCTACCTGGCCAACTCGTCGGGGCTAAAAGTAGGTATTACCCGTGCCTCGCAAGTGCCAACACGTTGGATTGATCAGGGCGCCATCCAGGCTTTGCCGATCATGCGGGTGCGCTCAAGGAAGCAGTCCGGATTTGCCGAAGTCATTTTCAAGCAACATGTTACTGACAGGACCAATTGGCGAAACATGCTGAAAGGTGAAACTGAAGTGATTGATCTTGAGATTGAAAAGCAGAAGCTTCTGAATGTATGTGAAAAAGAATTAAAAGATCTTGAGCAGCAGTTTGGATTGCATGCCATCAGTGTCCTGAATGGCGTAAATGCTGTTTCTATTAACTACCCAGTAGACACCTATCCAGTTAAAGTGAGCTCCTTTAACTTTGATAAAGAGCCTGATATTGAAGGTAAATTGTCTGGTATCAAGGGGCAATATCTTATCCTGGATACTGGAGTGATCAATCTCAGGCGCTTTTCAGGCTATCACGTGTCACTTGCAAAAATATGAGGGCATGGAACTCAATTCTGTATTGCAGGACTTAGTTTTGAAGGACTTAGTATGTCGGAACCTAAAATGAAAGAAAGCCAGGGCAACACAATTTACCTTAAAGATTATACTCCACCGTCTTTTTTTATTGATGAGACGCACCTGACCTTTCAACTGTTTGAAGAACACACATTGGTCAGGTCCCGCCTGCTGATGCGCAGAAACCCGCTTGTTGAAA
Organism: Gammaproteobacteria bacterium; assembly: GCA_029245395.1. Lineage (GTDB taxonomy): Bacteria > Pseudomonadota > Gammaproteobacteria > Pseudomonadales > Pseudohongiellaceae > Eutrophocola. The sequence continues at coordinate 13,496 of JAQWPL010000017.1, read as the reverse complement.
ACGCCACGGCAAAACTGGTTCTTGATGGTCGCCAATTGCTGGTAAAAGAAATTCTGTTGGATGGGGTGTTGCTTGATGAGTCGGGATATATACTGGATGAAGATTCACTAATCATTGACAGGGTGCCTGAAAAATTTACCTTGGAATGTGTTACGGAAATCAACCCGCATAAAAATACGAGCCTGGAGGGGTTGTATAAATCCAGGAAAATGTTTTGTACGCAGTGTGAGGCGGAAGGTTTTCGTAAAATAACTTTTTATCTGGATCGCCCTGATGTGCTGTCCAGTTTCACAACCCGTATAGAAGCCGATGAAAGTCTGTATCCAACCCTTTTATCTAATGGCAATTGTGTTGACTCTGGGCAGATTGAAAATGGCAGGCATTGGATGGAGTGGGTGGATCCTTTTAAAAAACCCAGTTACCTGTTTGCCCTGGTTGCAGGTGACTTAAAAGCGATTGATGACAGCTTCACAACGTGTTCTGGCAGAAAAGTTCAGCTACGGATTTTTGTAGAAGAAAAAGATTTGGATAAATGTGACTTTGCACTTGTGTCCCTAAAAAAAGCTATGCAATGGGACGAAGAAGTCTATGGAAGGGAATATGATCTGGATATTTTTATGATTGTTGCAGTGGATGATTTCAATATGGGTGCCATGGAAAACAAGGGTCTGAATATATTTAACTCATCTTGTGTTCTGGCAAAACCGGAAACATCTACTGATCAGGCCTTTCAACGGATCGAAGCCATAGTTGCCCATGAATACTTTCACAATTGGTCAGGCAATAGAGTAACTTGTCGCGACTGGTTTCAGTTGAGCCTGAAAGAAGGGTTTACGGTGTACAGGGATTCTGAATTTTCAGCGGACATGGGTTCCAGGGCGGTGCAACGTGTCGAAGATGTAGGTTTCTTGAGAACAGTGCAGTTTGCTGAAGATGCCGGTCCTATGGCGCATTCAGTCCGGCCGAACTCTTATATGGAAATTTCAAATTTCTATACTGTGACCATCTATGAAAAGGGTGCAGAAGTGGTTCGTATGCAGGCGAACCTGTTAGGGCCTGAAACATTCAGGCAAGGCACTGATCTTTATTTTGAGCGTTTTGATGGTCAGGCAGTCACCACAGAAGATTTTGTGGAAACTATGGAAGAAGTATCTGGTCTTGATCTTACACAATTCCGGCGTTGGTATACCCAGTCAGGTACGCCAAGACTGGATGTGACTGGACGATACGATGCAAGCAATCAGTCATATTCCTTACATGTTGAACAATCCTGTCCTCCCACACCCGGTCAGTTAGAGAAAGAGCCGTTTTATATTCCCCTTAGAGCAGGTTTGATTGGGCCCAATGGAGAAAGCCTGCCATTACATTTGAATGGAGAACAATCCGATGAAGACATCGTGCTCCATGTCAAGGAGACTGCGCAGGATTTTATATTTGAAAATGTTTCGGTGAAGCCAGTCCCTTCTTTGCTGAAAGGTTTTTCAGCACCAATTAAACTGGATTATCCCTATTCGAGGGATGAGCTTATGCTGCTCATGCAATTTGAACCAGATGGATTTGCTCGTTGGGAAGCGTCGCAACAACTGGCCCTGCAGATAATAGGAGAAATGCTGGACTTAAGGCAGCAGGGAAAGGGGCTACAAGTTGACCAGCGCCTCATTACTGCATACAGCACTATTCTTGATTCTGTGCTGAAGAATGAAACTCTGGACAAGGCCATACTCGCTAATTTATTGGTATTACCTACGGAAGCCTACATTTCAGAAATGTCTGAAGAAGTCGATGTGGACGGTATTCACGAAGTTCGTGAGCACCTGCGAAAGGAATTGGGGATGGCACTGGAAGAACAATTTCTACAGGTGTACAACCAATGTCAAAATGAGGCTACTTACCAGTTTAATGCTGGAGATGTCGCTCTTCGCAAGCTGAAGAATACTGTGGTTAATTACCTGGCCTGTCTGGATCGGAACGAACACTGGGCTTGTATCAGGAAACAGTACAACTCTGCGAACAATATGACTGATTCAAGTGGGGCATTAAAAGCGGTTGTGAATAATCCCTCCAGTCAATTACCCGATATGAAAAAAGAACTACTTAGCCATTTTTACAATAAATGGAAGCACGAAACGTTGGTCGTTGAACAATGGTTTTCTATGCAGAGTGCTGCAAGTATTCCGGATAATTTGCAGGCAGTCAGAAACTTGATGGAACATGAAGCATTTGAAATCAGGAACCCTAATAAAGTACGCAGCGTGATTGGCGCTTTTTGTCACAACAATGCCGTGGCTTTTCATCAGTTGGATGGCAGTGGGTATGAATTTTTGACTGAGCAGGTTCAAACATTGAACAGTGTTAATCCGCAGATTGCAGCCAGACTGCTGACTCCACTGACGCGATGGAAGAAATACAATCAGGAAAGACAAAGCCTCATGCAGGATGCGCTGCGAAAAATACAGTCTATTAAGGATTTGTCCCCTGATGTGTTTGAAGTCGTCAACAAATCCCTGCAGTAAGCCCATTCGCGCCTGAACGCCTGTCTATACTTCAAACTATACCCAAAAAAAACCGCTGGTTGTCAGCGGTTTTTTATTTCAATCATTCTTATTTGAATTTAACGTGTTTGGACTTCCTGAATATTTTGCAGCGGTATATTTTTGGCATTTTCTGCGCCTTTCATATAGTCCGCAATTTCATTGAAATTCATATAACGGTACACCTCATCTGCCATTGTATTTATGCTATTCATATAACCCATGTACTCTTCTAGATCGGGAATTTTCCCAAGGATGGAACAGACCGCAGCCAGTTCTGCAGAAGCGAGGTAGACATTGGCTCCATCGCCAAGTCGATTTGGAAAGTTTCGCGTTGAGGTTGAAACGACAGTTGAATTGGGTTCAACACGTGCCTGGTTGCCCATACACAGAGAGCATCCGGGCATTTCAGTACGTGCTCCAGCTTTGCCATAAATGGAATAGTAACCTTCCTCTGTGAGCTGGTGCTGATCCATTTTAGTAGGAGGGGCGATCCACAGGCGAGTGGGTATAGCACCTTTTACTTGTTCCAGGACTTTGCCTGCGGCCCTGAAGTTGCCGATATTCAACATACAAGAGCCAATAAACACCTCGTCGATTTTGGTGCCTTTAACTTCAGACAAGGGCTTTACGTCATCGGGGTCATTGGGGCAAGCCAGTAGGGGTTCGGTGATCTCATTGAGATCTATTTCAATGACCTCTTTATATTCTGCGTCGGCATCTGCCTCCAGTAATTCCGGATTGGCCAGCCATTCTTCCATGGCAGCAGCTCGGCGTTCCAGTGTCCGCGGGTCACCATAACCCTGGGAAATCATCCAACGAAGCAAGGTGATGTTTGATTTAAAATATTCAATAATAGGTGCTTCATTTAGCTTGATGGTACATCCAGCAGCAGATCTTTCTGCAGAGGCGTCTGATAATTCAAAAGCCTGCTCAATCTTCAGGTCAGGCAAACCTTCTATTTCAAGAATCCTGCCTGAATAGATATTTTTCTTGCCCTTTTTCTCAAGTGTCAGCAGGCCTTTCTGAATTGCGGCATAAGGGATGGCATTAACCAAGTCCCTGAGAGTTATACCAGGCTGCATCTCACCCTTGAACCGAACAAGTACAGACTCAGGCATATCCAGAGGCATTACCCCTGTGGCCGCCGCAAAGGCGACAAGTCCTGAACCTGCAGGGAATGAAATGCCAATAGGGAAACGTGTATGCGAATCACCTCCTGTACCTACGGTATCCGGCAACAGCATACGATTCAGCCAGGAATGAATAATGCCGTCACCAGGGCGCAGTGAGACACCTCCGCGAGTCTGAATGAAATCAGGCAATGAATGCTGTGTTTCTATATCGACGGGTTTTGGATAGGCCGCTGTATGGCAAAAGGACTGCATGACAAGGTCGGCGGTAAAACCCAAACAGGCAAGATCTTTAAGTTCATCACGGGTCATTGGCCCAGTAGTATCCTGAGAACCCACAGTGGTCATGCGGGGCTCACAGTAAGTTTCTGGATGTACCCCTTCCACTCCACAGGCTTTGCCCACCATTTTTTGTCCCAGGGTGTAGCTTTTGTTGCTTTCAACTGGAGACTTTGGACGACGAAATATCTCGGTAATTGGCAGACCCAGCTTTTCTCTGGCACGATCTGTGAGGCCTCGGCCTATGATCATATTAATACGGCCGCCGGCTTGTACTGCATCCAGTAACATTTCGGTTTTGAGCTCAAATTCAGCGATAACTTCTTCAGTGCCGTGTTTGGTGATTTTTCCGTCATAGGGATAAATATCGATAACATCCCCGGTTTGCATATCGTCAACATTGCACTCAATAGGAAAACCACCGGCATCTTCCATGGTATTTAGAAAGATTGGTGCTATTGAGGAGCCAAGCACGATGCTGCCCACGCGCTTATTGGGAATATTGGGGATATCGTCGCCCATATGCCAAAGCACTGAATTAGTAGCAGATTTCCGACTTGAGCCAGTCCCGAGGACATCTCCAACAAGGGAGACAGGGTGCCCTTTCTGTTTCAGTTCTTCCACCTGCTCAACAGCATTGGTTGCGCCTTCCCTGGGCATTTTGTACATAGCCATGGCATGCAAGGGAATATCGGGCCTGGACCAGGCATCTGGGGCAGGGGAAAGGTCATCAGTATTTGTCTCTCCAGGAACCTTGAATACAGTGGTGGTAATGACTTCCGGCACTTTGGTACGAGCCATAAACCATTCAGCCTCAGACCAGGCCTCCAAAGTAGCTTTGGCATGGACATTACCAGCATCAGCTTTTTCGGCCACATCGTGGAATGCGTCAAACATCAGCATGGTATGTGAAAGCTCTATTGCTGCAGCAGCACCAAGTTCATCATCATCCAGTAGCTCAACTAAAGTGGTTATGTTGTAGCCGCCCAGCATAGTGCCCAAAAGTTTTACAGCATCCAGTTTGGATAAAAGGGGCGAAGCATCTTCTCCTTTAGCCAGAGCTGACAGAAACCCTGCTTTCACATAAGCGGCTTCATCGACACCGGCAGGGACACGGTTACTGATCAGGTCAAGGAGAAAATCTTCCTCACCGGCAGGCGGATTTTTCAATAATTCAATCAAACCGGTAGTCTGTTCAACATTGAGAGGCTGGGGCACAATTCCCAGTTCTGCTCTGTCTTCCACATGGCGGCGATACGCGTCAAGCACTATTGTTTCCTCATGAAATTTCAGGTAATTAGGGGGAGGTCGGAGACCAGAAAGAACAGGCAATTTTACTTGATTTGGCCTCTAAAGACTAGGTCAGACCTTGTTGGCACGATACAATTGCTGGCTATGAATTTCGTCAAAACACCCTGTATTGGCATCTGTTCAACCACCTCCCTGGGAGATAAAATTTGTCGTGGTTGCAAGCGATTTAACTATGAAGTAATTCACTGGAATCAATATAGCGAAGAGGAGAAAAGAGCTGTCTTGTGCCGTATAGACCAGCTTACCACGCAGATCATGGCAGATAGGTTCCATATTTTTTCTGTTGAAAAAATACAACAGGTGTTAGACGATTTTCGTTTTTTTTATGATCCTGAACTTTCACCCTATTGCTGGCTCCATAACCTGCTTCAAAAACGCCTGCATCGAATCGAGAACCTCAATGACCTGGGTGTTGAATACACCCCGGTTTATGCCGGCTCAGACCTGAAGGAACTGATGCTTGATATCAATCAGCAATTGTTTGAATTAAGTCAGGCACATTTTGACAGGTATTTCGATAATTACCGCGAAATATAAAGAATTCTGCGGCGTAGACATTTCAGAAACTGCGGTTTATTCTCTTATATCTGAAGGGGATTAATTAATGTTGAACAAATCACTTACTACATGTTGTCTGGTTTTTATAGCCAGTTTATTACAGGCACAGTCTGCGGATATACCACGTCTTGCAGGTGGTACACCAGATATCAGTGGTATCTGGCAAAGCATGAATAATGCTAATTGGAACCTGGAAGCCCAGGTAGCTGAGCAGGGGCCTCTTGAAAGCCTTGGTGCCATTGGAGCCGTACCTTCAGGTCAGAGCGTTGTTCATAGCGGCAAAATTCCCTATAAGGCGAGTTCTCTGGATCAGCGAATCCAGAATTTCGCCAATCGGCGCACTCAGGACCCTGAAGCCAAGTGTTTTATGCCGGGAATCCCACGTGCAGCCTACATGCCTCAACCCTTTCAGATATTTCAAACAGATACCGATATCATGATGGTGTATCAATTTGCCGGCGCTGTTAGAACGGTATATATGAGTAATCACATAAATGCCCCTTTAGACAGTTGGATGGGCTGGTCAAACGGGCGTTGGGAAGAGGATACGCTTGTTATCGAAGTGAGCGGGCTCAATCCGAATTGGCTGGATCGTACCGGTAACTTTTATACATCAGCAGCAAAAATAACTGAACGCTATACCTTGCTGACACCATACCATCTTAATTATGAAGCCACTGTGGAAGATCCGGATGTTTATGAAGAGCCCTGGACTATCAGCATGCCTCTTTATAAAAGAGTGGAAGAAAATGCCAGATTGTTTGAATTTAAATGCGCGGAGTTTGCCGAAGAAATAATGTACAGCTACCTCAGCCGGGAAAACTATTTCCGTAATCTTGGCATCGATATTAGCGGAGACAGCGATGATTAAAATACAACCTTTTGGACCTGTATTTCTAACCGGGGCATGTTTGTTGTCTTTCACCGTACTGGCGCAAAATGAAACCTGGGAGTTACCTAGAACTTCCTGGGGCGATCCTGTAATACAGGGTTACTGGTCTAATTCCAGCTTGGTGCCCCTGCAGAGACCAACAGCGCTTGGTTCTAAAGAGTATTACAGCCTGGAAGAGTACCAAGATAATCTGCGCAGGGCATTCGAGGGAGAAGCTAGTGAAACCGAAGCGGGCACAGCAGCAGATGTGCATTACCAGTTTGACGATTACCTAATGAACAGAACGGCGGATAGTATCGCCCCAAACTTGAGAACATCCATCATCTCAAGTCCGAGCAATGGGCGTTTGCCGGAAGCAACAGATGACGCTCTGGCAAGGCTAGAAGCATATAATGTCTGGCGTGAAGAGAATCAATGGGAAAGCGCAAAGACTCGCGGACTGTCGGAACGTTGCTTGATATGGGGACAGGAAGGACCTCCCATGCTGCCACTTGGATATAACAGTACTTATCAGTTTATGCAGACTGAAAATTACGTAATCCTGCAGCTCGAAATGATTCACGATGTACGAATCATTCCATTGGATGGAGGCGACCCGAAAGATAACAGCCTGCCGCAGTGGCTGGGGAATTCCAGAGGACATTGGGAAGGAGATACGCTTGTTGTGGAAACCACTCAGTTTTCAGGCCGTACCAACGCAAACGGCCTGCGAGGGGTTTCACTTGATAGCAATAATCATGTGATTGAGCGCTTCACACGTGTGTCAGAGAACTCTATCGATTATGAATTCACGATCAATGATCCCACGGTCTGGAAACAATCCTGGTCAGGTGTATATCCGTTCAAGGCTATTGATAGCCCAATGTTTGAATATGCCTGTCATGAAGGCAATTACGGTATAGAGAATATCCTCAGTGGTAAACGTCGGGAAGAACTGGACAGAATAGAAGCGGCCAGGGAGTGAGCCCAGAATTGGAAATTGAATCGTTGTTTTCAATGGAGCGGACCGAATTATGAAAAAAGTTATTATGTTGGCCTTGGTGATTTGTGGTGTGCAATCGTACACTGCCAGTGCTCACCATGCCTTTGCCCAGGAATTTAGCGTAGATTTGCCTGTTGATCTTAATGGCATTGTTACAAAAGTAGAGCTCATCAACCCTCATTCCTGGATCCACATAGCTGTGACTAACGCAGAAGGTGTAGAAGAAAGCTGGATGGTTGAAGGAGGTAGTCCCAATTCACTTTTTCGCCAGGGCATTACCAAGGACAGTATCCCTATAGGTGCTGAATTGGATGTTTTCGGTTATCAGGCCCGTGATAGAACCCTGAAGGCTGTAGGGCGTGATATCTCTTTTGCAGATGGTACCCCCTTGTTTTTCAGGGGAACCAGAGTGCCTGAATAACTATTTAAATAGTTATTTTAATAGTTTTTGTATTATTGTTAAGCCTTTACCTTTCAAATTTCCAGGTGTACAGGTGGGCTTGCCTCAAGCTTGTATATCAAAACTGATTAACTCATAACCTGACGAAGATAGTTCCAGATACCAACCCTGTTGTTCCCAATCTCCCAGTACAATTCTTTGTCCTGAGCTATTTTCTACATCATCGACTGCTTCGAAACCTTGTTGAATATCGTGCACAGCAGGACGGTGAGTATGACCATGGATGAGTATCACTTGGTTTAAATCCAGCATTACTCTAATTACTTCTTCAGGTGTGACATCCATGATGTCCTGGGCTTTGTTGCTGGACATGGCCTTGCTTTGCTCCCTGGCATGTTGTGCAAAGGCTTGTCTTTCTTCAAGGGGCTTGGATAGGAATTCACTTTGCCAGTCTGAATTTCTCACCATCGAGCGAAAGGCCATGTAGTCAGTATCCAGGGTACATAAACTATCGCCATGCAACAGCAAGTAATTTTTATCGAAGCACTCAAGAATATAGGGTTCGTCGATAAGGATGGCCTTGCTGGATTCACAGAATTGCCGACCTAACAAGAAATCCCTGTTGCCGTGCATGATGAAAATTTTTGTTCCCTGACTAGCCAGTTTTGCCAACTCACTACTGACGGCTGAGTTAAAAGGTTCTGGATTATCATCGCCAATCCAGAGATTGAATAAATCGCCCAGGATGTAAAGTGAATGTGCTCCTATGGCTATATTGGCAAGGAAATCCTGAAACGCTATAAATAGATCGGGGCGTTCAGGGCAGAGGTGGAGATCCGAAATACAATAAATATGTCCAGAATCAGTCATCAGCCACCGTGACCGATTCGATGACTATGTCTTCCAGCGGAACATCCTGGTGGCCCTGTATCGTCCCGGTTTCGCAGCCCTTGATAGAATTAACCACATCAATTCCTTCGGTAACTTTACCAAATACTGCGTAACCCCATCCCTGAGAATTTTTTCCACTGTGATTGAGAAACCCATTGTCAGATACATTGATAAAAAATTGTGCAGTGGCAGAGTGAGGCTCCATAGTTCTTGCCATGGCTAATGTGCCAATTTCATTTTTTAAACCGTTGTCAGCTTCATTCTGAATAGGCTCACCGGAATCTTTTTGCTTCATGCCTGGCTCAAATCCGCCACCTTGTACCATGAAGTTGTCGATGACGCGATGAAAAATTGTCCCGTTATAGTGGCCCTTCCTGGCATATTCCAGGAAATTTGTGCTGGATATGGGTGCATTACTCTTGTCCAATTCAATAGTGATATCACCAGCTGAGGTGTGCAAAACAATCATGTTTAATCCTTAATTCGAAGTGAAGGTTTCTCAAAGTTGTTTGTAGTTAGCATAGCAGAGAACAGCTATAATACGGCCTTTGTATTTTACTCGAAAGCCGATCCAGTCCCAATACTCAATGAGCGATTCTACGGTAACTCCCCCCACCCATTTTATTCACCAGATTATTAATCAGGATCTGGAAAAGAATAAAAATGAGGGTAGGGTACATACACGTTTTCCCCCTGAACCTAATGGCTATCTGCACATTGGTCATGCCAAGTCCATTTGTCTTAATTTTGCTACGGCTGAAGCATTCAAAGGGCATTGCAACCTGCGTTTTGATGACACCAATCCTGGAAATGAAGAGTTGGAATATGTAGATTCCATCAAGGATAGTATTCGCTGGCTTGGTTTTGACTGGGGAGAAAGGGAATATTTTGCCTCCAGTTATTTTGACCAGTTATATGATTTTGCGATTGAACTCATCGAGCAGGGAAAGGCCTATGTGTGCTCCCTCAGTGCTGAGGAAGCAAGAGCTTATCGCGGCACCTTGACAGAGCCTGGTAAGGCAAGTCCTGACCGATCACGCTCCGTGGAAGAGAATCTTGATCTTTTTACCAGGATGAAAGCCGCCGAATTTGAGGATGGTGCTTATACACTACGAGCTAGGATCGATATGGCTTCGCCAAATATTAATATGCGTGATCCAGTGTTGTATCGTATAAGACGGGAGCATCACCACCAGACAGGTGATAAATGGTGTATTTATCCTATGTATGACTATACCCATTGCATTTCCGATGCTTTAGAAAATATTACTCACTCTCTCTGCACTCTGGAATTTGAGGATCATCGTCCCTTATATGACTGGGTGCTTGATCAGATTGACGCTCTAAGTCACCCACAGCAGATAGAATTTGCCAGACTTAATATCAACTACACTGTGTTGAGCAAGAGAAAATTGAAACAACTTGTTGACGAGGGTCTGGTCAAGGGCTGGGATGATCCGAGAATGCCGACCCTTGATGGCATGCGCAGACGCGGCTATACACCATCAGCAATACGACATTTTTGTGACATGGTGGGTGTCACCAAGGCAAACAGCATAGTAGAAGTGGAAATGCTCGAACATGCCTTAAGGGATGATCTGGACAAGACATCACCACGTGCTATGTGCGTTTTACGGCCATTAAAAGTAGTGATTAAAAATTACCCTGCTGACAAAACTGAAGAGATGTTACTTCCCAGGCATCCAAAAGATGAAAGTATGGGGGTCAGAAAAATTCCTTTCTCGCGGGAAATCTATATCGAACGTACAGATTTTGAAGTTGAACCACCCCCGGGATTCAAACGACTTATACCTGGAGGTGAGGTCAGATTACGCGGTAGTTATGTCATCAAGTGCGATGAGGTTTTACAGGATGATCATGGCAATATCACAGAGTTGGTTTGCTCCTGTGACGAAGCTACCCTGGGTGCCAAGCCTGAAGGCCGTAAAGTAAAAGGTGTCATTCACTGGGTGCCAGCATCAAATGCCCTTGATGTAGAAGTAAGACTATATGATCGTCTATTTAGTCTTGAAAACCCGGATGGGGTGGATGGTGATTACCGAGAATTTATCAATCCGGATTCACTGCAGGTTTTTTCAGGATGCAAAGCCGAACCCAGTCTTGCAAATGCTCAACCCGAAGACCGTTTCCAGTTTGAAAGAGAAGGGTATTTCTGCGTAGACAAAAATGATTCATCAATAAATTCCTTAGTATTCAATCTGACAGTAAGTCTGAGAGATAACTGGGCAAAGAAAAATAAAACCTGACTACTGTATCCGTGCTGCAACTTTACAACACACTATCTAAGCGAAAAGAAGATTTTCAGCCCCTGGAGGCTGAAAAAATACGCATGTATGTCTGTGGAGTTACAACCTATGATTATTGTCACCTGGGGCATGGGCGGATGCTCATCGTCTTTGATGTTATTGTGCGATTTCTCAGGGCCAGTGGTTATGATGTCACTTATGTTAGAAATATTACTGATATTGACGACAAAATCATCAACAGAGCTAAACAGCTTGGTGTTCGATTCGATGAATTGAGTGAAAAATTCATCAAGATAATGCATGAAGACGAGAGAGAATTGAATATAGTTCCACCAGACTCGGAGCCTAGGGCAACTCATCACATGACTGAAATCATTAACATGGTGGAAGTTTTGGTAGAGAAGGGTTTTGCCTATCCAGCTGATAACGGTGATGTCTATTTTGCAGTGAAACAATTCCCGGATTACACAAAATTGAGCGGTAAGAATCTGGATGAGCTTCTCGATGGTGCCCGTGTAGAAATAGAAGCGCATAAGACAGATCCTCGCGACTTCGTTCTTTGGAAAGGCGCGAAGCCTGATGAACCCGGCTGGGATTCTCCATGGGGATTTGGGCGGCCAGGCTGGCATATTGAATGCTCAGCTATGTCGACTTCTTGCTTGGGTGAAAGTTTTGATATTCATGGGGGTGGCAGTGATTTGATATTCCCTCACCACGAAAATGAAATTGCTCAGTCCGAGGGAGCCACTGGCAAAAAATTTGCCAGATACTGGCTGCATAATGGCGCATTGAGAATTGATAACGAAAAAATGTCTAAATCGTTGGATAATTTTTTCACCATTAGAGAAGTGCTAGAGCAGTATCCTGCTGAAGTCATCCGTTACTTTCTGATTTCCAGTCATTACAGAAGTGCAATCAACTATTCCAGAGATAACCTGAATCAGGCTTATAGCGCTCTGGAGCGTTTTTATAACGCCCTGAAAGGGCTTGACTACTTATCCTCGAATCCTGTCGAAGATAATGCTTTTGAAAGCAGGTTTATGGCTGCTATGGAAGATGATTTTAATACGCCTGAAGCTATCAGCGTACTGTTCGATATGGCCAGGGAAATTAACCGTCTAAAAGAGGACGATAGCAGCAAGGCTACAGCTTTGGCGGCATCCTTGGTGAAATTGGGCGAATTACTGGGTATCCTACAAAGTAGCCCAGAAGCATTTCTGCAAAAAGGCAGTGTTTCAGAGGAAACCGCTTATATTGATGAGTTAATAGCTCGGCGAGAACAGGCCAGAGCAGAAAAAAACTGGCAGATCGCAGATGAAATCAGGGATGAATTAAAAAGCTTGAACGTTATTCTGGAAGACAAGGATGGCGTTACTTCCTGGCGGATTGGCAGGGGATGAGCCGTTTCTGAAGAAAGTTATATTGAGTATTTATTGACGGCGATTACTCCCATGAGTATTATGCCGACCTTTTCGCCAGGTGTGAAAAAACGGGGTATAGCGCAGTCTGGTAGCGCGCCTGCTTTGGGAGCAGGATGTCGGGAGTTCGAATCTCTCTACCCCGACCAATTTTTTGCCTGTATTGGATTTTTCCAGTACTGTGTATGACCTGATGAGAGCGCCCGTAGCTCATCTGGATAGAGCATCGGCCTTCTAAGCCGAGGGTAGCAGGTTCGAGTCCTGCCGGGCGTACCAGATCAATGTAGATCTAGGTTAGAAATACCACCCATTCATCCTCAGTTAATTGCATTACTAACGATTAATGGTGGCCGTAGCTCAGCTGGTAGAGCCCCTGACTGTGACTCAGGTTGTCGCGAGTTCAAGCCTCGTCGGCCACCCCAATTATAAAAAAGCCCCGCATTTGCGGGGCTTTTTTTATATTCCTTGTAAAATTTTTGATTCCTTTCTTTTTCTACACAAACTACTAGATGATATTCCTAATAAAGAAGCTGCTTTTACTTGACTCCCATGCGACAAATCTACTGCATGTTCCACTAATATTTTTTCTATAGCATTTGTCAATGATTTTAAAGATGAAGAAAAGCGGTTGTCATCAAGAGATTTAGACATATCTGTATTTATTAAAAACTTTTGGATTTCACTATTTATAAGTGTATCCCGCCAGAACATATGGGACCAATTAGCCTTAAATACTAAGGGAGACTTCTGGTACATTCAATAATGAATACAGGAGTCACCTATGACCGATACACCTGAAGCACTCGTTAAAGCCATTCGGCGCAAAACCCGCAA
>JAQWPL010000009.1 GCA_029245395.1 Gammaproteobacteria bacterium | reverse complement strand
CCGCTGGGATCTTGTCGATAATACTTTGGTGCTAGGGAACACCATCTACAGCACATTTGACGACGACGACCCGTTTGATGGAATTGTTTCAGCGACTTCCGGGACCAATTATGAGGGATTGACTGTTACCATAGATAACTGCGAAGTTTCTGCAGACCTTGGTCTTACCTGCGAAGATTTGGAGGAACTTTTTTCTGGTGGTAGAGTTTTCTAAAACTTGCCGTAGTGGACTTCCCAGCCTTTGCTAGACACCCAGTAGCGTTAATATGTAACTCCAAAATCTCCTCTTTTTTAAAATCCACTATTAAGTATTTGGGCAGGAACAAACGATTACAGAGACACAGAGCCTCCCCCGGAGGTGTATGACCGTAGGTAATGCCCAGGCTAAGAAAAGCAATTCATTAGGATCAACGCAGGCAGGGAAGGCCTGGAACGGCTTCTTTTTAAAATAGCCTCTGATGTGTCTCTGCAGATACTGTGACAATCTACGCAGTCATACGCCCAACCCCGCCCCTATGAAGAAGCCCCCCTTGTCGGAGTTACAGGGATAGTTACAGGAATGATACGATAGTGGTCTATAACTTACTGTATTAGTGATGAAAATATAAGGGTTTTAGGCTACATCAGGTCCTGTATTCGGCATTTATCGTGACGTAGTCGTGAGATAGATCACTGGTCCAAATAGTTTCAGTTGCGCTACCTCGTCCCAGAGTGATGCGGATGTTGATTTCTTCCCGGTCCATGACTTGCTGCCCTGCTGCTTCAGAATAAAGTGGTGCGGCGCCGCCGTTTTCAACAATACAGAGTTCCCCGAGATAGATCGCAATCTTATCGATATCCAGATCCTGAATACCCGCCCGCCCTACGGCTGCCAGGATCCTGCCCCAGTTGGGATCAGAAGCAAAAAGTGCTGTTTTTACCAGAGGCGATTCGGCAACTGTATAAGCTAATTCCAGGCATTCTTCTTTGCTCGCGCCTTCTTCCACCTTTACTGTAACAAATTTACTTGCGCCTTCTGCATCTCGGATCAGTCCCTGTGCAAGGCTGATAAATACAGCATCAAGTGCCTCGATGAATTCGGTTGAATCCTGAGTTACCTGCACACTATTTTCACCGGTTGCTGTAAGCAAGCAGGAATCATTGGTTGAGGTGTCGCTATCTATCGTTATACGGTTAAACGATTTGTTGACGGCATTTTCAAGCAGGCTTTGTATTACCTCCTCTTCTATTTTCGCATCGGTAAACACGTAAGCAAGCATAGTGGCCATGTTGGGTTTGATCATACCCGCACCCTTGGCAATACCTGTGATCGTAACGGTTTGTCCGTTTAACTGTACCTGTGTTGATGCCGCCTTGGGACGAGTATCTGTCGTCATGATGCCCCGGGCACAATCAAGCCAGTTGTTTTCCTGCAAATTGTCCAATGCATCAGGAATCACATTACATATTTTTTCCACCGGTAACTGTTCACCGATAACACCCGTAGAGAAGGGAAGGATGGTATTCACGGGCAGGTTTTTTAGCTCTGCTATTTTCAAGCAGACTGTCAGCGCATCCTCAATACCTTGCTGCCCTGTACCCGCATTGGCATTACCCGTATTAACTACCAGAAATTGGGGAGAGGTTTGTGCCAGGTGTTTTTTACAGAGCGTAACGGGTGCGGCGCAAAAGGCATTGGTCGTGAACACCCCTGCTGTCTTTGCTGAAGTGCCAAGGGCAAAGACAACGCAATCCAGTCTTCCCTGCTGTTTGATCCCTGCGGATACGGCCGCCATGGTAATTCCAGGTACCGGATGCAAGGTTCCTAAATCTCCACTACCAACGGCCATAAAATTAATCCTGTTAATGTTTTTTGACTAGATAAAGGATGAAGGATAAAAGATAAAGGTCCAGTCTGTCCGTATGTATCTGCATCTGCGCCTTTATCCTTTATCTTTTATCCCTACATCTTGTCTCTTGTCTCTTAGTTCAGCTTCCCGTGACACTGCTTATATTTTTTTCCTGAACCGCAGGGACAAGGGTCATTTCTTCCCACTTTCTGACCCTCTCTGGTAAAGGGCGTCTGCTGTTTTGGTGCTTCTTGCTGTGCACCCTCACCGGATTCCTGGCTCATGGCATTGGCTTGCCGGTGCACCTCAGTAGAGTGTTCTTTCTGTGCTTCCTGTAAGCGCTTTTGTTCTATGGCATCCGCTGATTCATCCTGCTTGATCTGCACCAGGCTGAGAAACTTAATGACTTCATGCTGTAAATTGTTAAGCAGCTCTTCAAACAGGACGAATGCTTCTCGCTTGTATTCCTGTTTCGGGTTCTTGCCACCATAGCCCCTAAGGCCAATACCTTGTCTGAGACTGTCCATCTGGCTCAAATGTTCTTTCCAGAGTGTATCCAGTATCTGGAGGGTGATCTGCTTTTCAAAGGCACGCATGTTGTCACCCACTTGAGCAGATTTTTCTTCATAGGTTTTGACTATTGCATCCACAATACGAGTGCGCAAGGTATCTTCATACAACTCGTCATCATCGTCCAGCCATTGTTGCAGCGGCAGTTTGACACCGAACTCTCCGTCAAGAGATTGCTCCAGTCCAGACACATCCCATTGTTCCTCGATGCTCTGAAGCGGGATATACATCCCGATATGATCGTTCACTACGCCTTCACGCATGGTAGTAATAACATCGCTGATGTCATCGGTTTCCATCAACTCATTGCGGCGAAGATAAACTATCTGACGCTGATCATTGGCAACATCATCGTACTCCAGCAATTGTTTACGAATATCAAAGTTGCGCCCTTCCACTTTACGTTGAGCTTTCTCAATAGAGTTTGTCACCATCTTGTGCTCAATGGCTTCCCCTTCGCCCATGCCGAGTTTACGCATCAGGTTACCAACACGGTCTGATGCGAAGATTCGCATAAGGTTGTCATCCAGAGAAAGGTAAAACCGGGAAAACCCCGGGTCACCCTGCCTACCGGCTCTGCCACGAAGCTGATTGTCTATCCGCCGAGACTCATGACGCTCTGTACCAATAATATGTAAGCCTCCTGCTTCAAGGACCTCATCATTGCGCACTTGCCATCCCTTCTTGATTTTATCTACCTGTTCTTCAGTCGCGCCATTTAATGCCTCTATTTCTGATTCCCAACGACCGCCCAACACGATATCTGTTCCACGGCCTGCCATGTTAGTTGCAATAGTTACTGTCCCTGGCCTACCTGCCTGGGCAATGATTTCTGCTTCCTTTTCATGGTATTTAGCATTCAGAACGTTGTGCTGAATTTTTTCCTTGTTTAGAAACTTTGACAATATTTCGGATGTTTCAATACTTGCTGTACCGACCAGTACTGGAGCACCTTTGTCACGGAACGTCTTTATATCTTCAACAATGGCACTGAATTTTTCTTCGGTAGTCAGATAAATCAAATCATTCGCGTCGTTACGAATCATAGGTTGATTGGTCGGGATAACCACTACGTCCAGGCCGTAAATCTGATGAAACTCAAAGGCTTCTGTATCGGCTGTACCGGTCATTCCTGAGAGTTTTTCATACAGCCTGAAAAAATTCTGGAAAGTAGTGGATGCCAATGTCTGGCTTTCATTCTGTATAGGCACTCCTTCCTTGGCTTCGATGGCCTGGTGCAGGCCTTCCGACAATCGCCTGCCTGGCATGCTTCGGCCCGTATGCTCATCAATCAGAACAACTTGAGAGTCATCGATGATATATTCCACTTCCTTGTTAAACAGGTAATTCGCTCGCAGTGCCGCACTTAATTGATGCAACAGTGTGAGATTGGTGGCTGCATACAGGCTTTCACCTTCATTCAACAGGCCGCGGCTTACCAATAGAGCTTCGACTTTTTCATGACCAGAGTCTGTCAATTCCACCTGACGGATTTTTTCATCAACAGTAAAATCGCCATCTATTATTTCTTCACCCTCTATGCGTCTTTCTATCTGGGATTTT
The DNA here is from genome assembly GCA_029245395.1 of Gammaproteobacteria bacterium. Classification (GTDB taxonomy): domain Bacteria; phylum Pseudomonadota; class Gammaproteobacteria; order Pseudomonadales; family Pseudohongiellaceae; genus Eutrophocola. The sequence goes on along the minus strand of JAQWPL010000009.1, from coordinate 90,668 downwards.
TCAGCAACCTTTTCTGCTTTTTTCAGCAAGGGCACCAAAGCATTCATGTCCATATAGCGTTTAGATGAATCCTCCACTGCACCAGAAATGATCAGGGGAGTCCTGGCTTCATCAATCAGGATGGAGTCCACCTCATCCACAATGGCGAATGCCAATTCACGCTGGTATTTATCCTGCAGCCGGAACGCCATGTTGTCACGCAGGTAATCAAAGCCGAATTCATTATTGGTACCGTAGGTGATATCTGCATGGTAGGACGCTTGTTTTTCTTCCGGGCTTTGTCCAGGAACAACAAAACCGACAGAAAGGCCAAGGAATTCATAAAGAGGTCCCATCCAACCTGCATCACGACGTGCGAGGTATTCATTGACAGTAATCAAATGAACACCACGGCCTGTAAGCCCATTCAGATAAGCTGGCAAGGTGGCTACCAGGGTTTTGCCTTCACCAGTTCGCATTTCGGCAATCTTGCCGTTATGCAAAACTATTCCACCGATCATCTGCATATCGAAATGACGCATTTTCAAAGTACGCACACCGGCTTCCCGAACTACTGCAAATGCCTCCGGCAGCAACTGTTCGAGGCTTTCCCCGTTGTTATGCCGTTCCCTGAATTCAATTGTTTTAGCTTTCAGTTGGTCATCAGAAAGGGCCTGAATATCGGTTTCCAGGGCATTGATACGGTCTACAACTTTGGAGAGTTTCTTGATTTCTCTCTGGTTTTTACTGCCAAATATTTTTGTGAGCATGGGTTTAAATCTTGGATAAATAATTAAAAAAATATAAGGGCAAGGAAGCCGCCCTCGAGGGAAACTCCATGTCTGCGTATGTCAGACTATGAAGTTAATTTTTGAGAGAGCAATTATCGGCTGGTACGGTGGACGTATGAGGAAGGATCGACAACTCGACCGTTTTTGTGTACTTCGAAATGAACGTGGGGACCGGTCGAACGACCGGAGTTTCCAGAAAGCGCAATAATCTGCCCTTTCTTTATAATATCTCCTGGTTTCACCAGAAGTTTTTCATCGTGGGCATACAGGGTTTCATAACCATTGCCATGGTTCACTTTGACCATCATGCCATAGCCCTGTTTCTCTTCAGCAAAAGTAACGACGCCTGAAGCTACTGCTTTTACATCGACACCGGTACGACCTGTTGCGAAATCGATTCCCTGGTGCCAGGCAAGATTACCTGTAAAAGGATCAATACGACGTCCAAAGGGAGAAGAAATCCAACCACGGTCGACGGGTCTACCAGATAGAAAAGAGGCTGTCTGGATTTGTTGATCTGCCATGAGGGAGTCCAGCAATTCAAGTTGCTGTTGCTTGTCTTCGATTTCCCTAGTCAGATTATCCAAAGCCTGAATAAAATCTGGAACTTTCAATTCTTCCTGATCAGCTGTTTCAGGACCACCTATGGCAGGTGTTTGAGTAAAATCAAACTCGCCATCATCCAGTTCTGTAATTTCAGTCAAGCGCTGACCAAGGGCATCAAGGCGCAATATCCTAGCTTGCAGATTGGCCATTCTAAGAGTAAGTGCTTCAAGCTGTGCCAGAGTATCCTGGCGAATCTGATCAACATCAGCCCTCTGGGATTTCAGATCTTCCATCCAGGCTTGAGAAGCTTCGTCTTTGTAAAAATCAGCATTCCGCAGAGCTGAAAAATGATAGCCGTAATATCCCAGAATAACCGGGATACCCAAAAGACACACAGACAGCGCCACCCGGGCCCATCCTTTTAAAACGAGGGACCTGGTTTCGCCATGTTTTTGATCAACGATGATTATCTTCATCTTTTAAAAATCAATAGATTAGGAATCCAACTTAAAATCCAAGGAAGGATTAGAGCATATTTAGCTGGAAAAAGCAGGTCTCAGGTAGGAAATTGGGGCTTCATCTTCTTCATCAAATGTGACTATTTCCCAACAGTCTTCAGAAGCGATGAGGAGCCTCAGGAGGGCATTATTGAGGGCATGACCAGATTTGTAACCGCGAAATTCACCAATCAGGGTTTTACCCAATAGGTACAAGTCGCCAATGGAATCCAGAATTTTATGTTTGACGAATTCATCTTCGTAACGCAGACCATCTTCATTGAGTACACGGTAATCGCCTACAGCAATGGCATTGTCCATACTTGCGCCCAGGGCTAGGTTGCGATTACGTAATTCCTCGAACTCATGCATGAAACCAAAAGTGCGTGCACGACTGACCTCTTTTACAAATGATGTGCTGGAAAAATCAACACAAGCTTCTTTGGTAAACTTACGATGAACGGGGTGGTCGTAAAGAAGCGTATAACCCACTTTGAATCCATTGAAGGGTCTAAGGCTGACTTTTTTATCATCCTGCTCTACTGTCAGTTCCTTTGTGATGCGAATGTATTTTTTGGAAGCGTCTTGCTCTTCGATACCGGCAGACTGAATCAGGAATACAAAAGGACCAGCACTTCCATCCATGATAGGCACTTCTGGCGCACTGACATCAACATAAGCATTGTCAATTCCAAGCCCCGACATAGCTGACATAAGATGCTCAACGGTGGAGATTCGCACATCACCTTTCATGAGCGTGGATGACAAGGTGGTATCACCTACGTTTTCTGCCAAAGCAGGAATCTGTACCACAGGGTCAAGATCTACTCGCGAAAAAATAATACCGGTGTCGACTGGAGCGGGTTTCAGCGTCAAATACACTTTCTGACCTGTGTGCAAACCCACACCTGTGGCTTTAATAACGTTCTTTAATGTACGCTGCCTAATCAATGATCGTTCTCACTTATACTTTAGTAGCCCAAAGCCTTCTCTCGAGACAGAGTAAAAGACCCAGAACCTCCAAAGTCCTTTCGGACGACTCTTATTATTGAATAGCTTCTTGTAGCCAATTTCATAAGTATCCGGTTTTTAGAAGCTTCTTATTATCTTCTGGCAAATTGTTTTGCCATGCCTAGGAGAAAGACAAATAGTAACAAAGTCATGCACTTTCACCAACAGCACTCTCAAAACTAACCAAATAGTAACAATATCCAACTCCAGCTTTAAAACTCTAGTATTAGCCTAAATAAGCCTTAATCGGCCTGTTTCCGCAGAAATGCCGGGATATCCAGGAAATCCATGTCAGATTCAGCACCAACAGCTTTTTGGCTAGGCTGAGTTTCAGCCTGTTCAATATTGCTTTCAGCACGGGCTCTTATTGATTCCTTCTTCCTTAGCACAGCGGGCTTGTCCAGATTATGAAAATCAGCTGCTGTTCTGGGATTTTTAATTGTATTGTCTACAACTTTTTTCGGCTTTTCGATTTGCATACCGCCTAGTCCCGTAGCAACCACTGTCACGCATATTTCATCCTTCATGGAAGGATCAATTACTGTTCCAACAACAACAATGGCCTGATCAGAAGCAAATTCGGAAATAGTGTCACCTACTTCAGAAAACTCCCCCAGGGTCAGATCCTCTCCCGCTGTAATATTAATAAGGATACCACGCGCACCTTGCAGATTAATATCTTCCAACAGTGGGCTGCGAATAGCCGACTCTGCTGCTTCAACAGCGCGATTTTCTCCACTTGCATAACCTGTACCCATCATGGCCATGCCCATTTCTGACATCACAGTACTAACATCGGCGAAGTCCACATTGATCATACCTGGTCGCATAATCAGGTCGGCTATGCCCTTTACAGCGCCCAATAAAACATCATTGGCTGTACTGAAAGCATCTAACAATGTCGAGCCTTTACCCAGTACATCCATGAGTTTCTCATTGGGAATGGTTATTAGAGAGTCAACATGCTCTACAAGTTCCCTAATTCCCTGTTCGGCTATAGCCAGACGCTTGCTGCCTTCAAAAGGAAATGGTTTGGTAATGACAGCTACCGTAAGAATGCCCATTTCCTTGGCTATCTCGGCTACTACAGGCGCACCTCCAGTACCCGTACCACCACCCATTCCAGCCGTAATAAACACCATGTCGGCACCAGAAATTATTTCCCGGATCCGGTCACGATCTTCAAGGGCTGCCTGACGACCAATTTCAGGATTGGCACCCGCACCCAGCCCCTTGGTAACACTTCCACCCAGCTGAAGGTTCAGCTTGGTGTCCATTTTTTCCAGAGCCTGAGCATCCGTATTGGCACAGATAAACTCAACACCATCTATGGTATTTTTAATCATATGCTGGACAGCGTTTCCACCACCGCCTCCAACGCCCACTACTTTTATTACTGCACTTTGAGCAACGTTATCGATGATTTCAAACATCATTTACCCCCTTTGGGTTTACCACTTTTAATTTACAAGTACCTTTAATACAAACTTCAAAGGCACTCCTATAGTTAAAAAATAATTTATTAAACAATTTAATAAAAACGTTAATCTTCACTACTGAAAATACTCTTAACCTTGTCGAATAAACTGACTCCAGGTTCTCTGGTTGCCAGACCTACTCTTTCATGGGCCTGCTGAACGCCATACAACAGCAATCCAACGGCTGTTGAATAAGTCGGGTTACGGACAATATCCACCAGGCCACTGACATCATTAGGTACACCTATTCGCACAGGCATATGGAAGATTTCTTCAGCAAGTTCAGCGACTCCTTCCATTTTGCTAGTACCGCCAGTGAAAACCATGCCAGCAGCCATCATGTCCTCATATCCGCTTTGCCTGATTTCTGCCTGGATCAGATGAAACAGCTCGTCATATCGAGGCTCCACCACATCTGCCAGGGCCTGGCGAGAAAGCTCTCTGGGTGGTCGTTCACCCACGCTTGGTACCTTGATCATGTCATCTTCACTGGCAAGTTGAGAAAGAGCACACGCATACTTAATTTTCAATTCTTCGGCGTTGTCCGTGGGAGTGCGCAAGGCCATGGCAATATCATTGGTTACCTGGTCGCCAGCAATAGGGATGACACCTGTGTGACGTATTGCTCCTTCTGTGAAAATCGCGATATCAGTTGTTCCACCGCCGATATCCACCAAGCAGACACCCAATTCCTTTTCATCTTCAGTCAGCACTGAGTAACTCGATGCTAGCTGTTCAAGAATTATCTCGTCGGTCTCTAATCCACAGCGCTTAATACATTTTTCAATATTCTGAGCAGCATTCGTGGCACAAGTAACCAAATGTACCTTGGCTTCAAGTCGAACTCCTGACATACCCAGAGGTTCTTTTACCCCTTCCTGAGAATCAATAATGTATTCCTGGGGCAGAATATGGAGAACTTTCTGGTCCGCTGGAATGGCTACTGCCTGGGCAGCATCAATCACTCGCTCTATATCAGCCGGATATACTTCCTTGTCACGGATGGCAACGATGCCGTGAGAGTTCATGCTGCGTACATGGCTGCCTGCAATACCGGCATAGACAGAATGAATCTGGCAACCCGCCATTAATTCTGCTTCTTCAACGGCTCTTTGTATGGATTGCACTGTAGACTCGATATTTACTACAGTGCCCTTTTTAAGACCGCGTGACCTGTGTCTGCCAATCCCGACAATATTCAACCCACCTTCCGGATTTATCTCGCCAACGATTGCAACAACCTTGGATGTACCTATATCCAGGCCCACTATCATGTTCCCACCATTCAAGTTACTCATGGAAAGCAACTCCTTCTTGTTCATCTGTTGAAATTTGGTCATAGCGAGACAACCTCTTCAGCGTTTATTGATTTGTTTTGGACAGCGATGCCACTTGTATAGCGCAAATCTATGGAGTCAATTATTGCCATTTGATCTATAAATAATGGGTCAGCGAAATCAATTAGCCTTTTCATTCGCTTCATCACATCCGTTTTGCCGACGTTAATATTCACACCGTTAGCCAGCATTATTTTCCAGCCACCCCTCTCGTCCAGACTTAATTCGTCAATTTTCAGGCCGCGCTGATATAAAAGTTCGTTAAACAACATGTACTGCTCCATTACTGCGTTTTCAGTGCCAACTGTCCCTGAAAGGATGGCCAGGCTTTCCAAACCAATGATGTCTGTTGGTGAAAATATAACCCCATCCTGGCTCAACAATTTACTGCCGCCCCAGCGGGCAATGGCTTTTTCCTCCACCACATTCAGTACCATGGTGTCTGGCCACTCTCGACTAATAGTTACTGTTCTAATCCATGGCATTTTTTCCAGTGCTTGTTTGATCTCTTCCATATCCACCAGAAGCAGGCTTTCACTGATAAAACTGTTCACAGCAGCCAGAACTTCCTGTTCTGATAAATAGTTAACTTCTCCTTCTATAATCACATGCTCAACACGTTGATTGCTTACCGTTTCCACAAATTGTGGCGTTGTCATCCCAGCGTAAACACACAAAGCTCCAACACCCGCCAGCAAAGTCCATTTCCACACAACACCACCGCTAAATCTCTTCACAGTTTTCTGCTGTTTGGTGCTTGCACCACTTCTTTTGCGGTTGCGTTTTTTCCCGGGGACAAGAATATTCATATTTAATCTCTCATCCTGTTTTCACTTGTACTGGATAAAATTTCCAGCACCAGAGCATCAAAATTTATTCCTGCTTCGTTTGCAGCCATGGGCACAAGGCTATGGCTGGTCATACCCGGAACTGTATTGACTTCAAGCAGCCAGAATTCACCTTTGTTATCTCTCATTACGTCGACTCTCCCCCAGCCTGAACAATTCACAGCTTCGTAAGCCTGCTTCGCGAATATCCTCAATTGAGCTTCTGATTCCGCGCCAAGGTCGCTAGGACAAAAATATCGGGTCGCATCAGAAAAATATTTCGCTTCATAATCATAAAATTCATTTTCTGCCTGCATGCCCACCACAGGCAGTACTTTGTCCCCTAAAATAGCTACGGTATATTCAGGGCCATCAACAAATTTTTCTGCTATTACGACATCGTCATATTGACCCGCATCAAAGTAGGCTTTTTCCAGAGCGTCAGGATCTTCTGCCTTTGATATTCCTATACTTGAACCTTCCTTCACCGGTTTCACAAAAACTGTTCCCAGAGTATCGATGACCTTCTGCCAATCTGTGTTCTCGTCCAGCTCAACAAAAGGCGGCGTGCTCAACCCCAGGTTCTGCCAAAGTCGCTTGCAGCGCACCTTATCCATTGCCAGTGCAGAGGCCAGTACGCCGCTTCCGGTATAAGGCAAATTCATTAATTCCATAGCGCCCTGCATTTTTCCATCCTCGCCTTTCCTGCCATGAAGCATGATGAACACTCGATCATAATTTTCTTCATGCAATCTTTTCAGTAACTTGCGGTCGATTTCATCGACTCCGACCGCATCAACACCACTGCGCAGCAAGGATTCAAGTACTGCCTGGCCGCTCAGAAGCGAAATTTCCCGCTCGGCTGAATCACCACCCATCAAAACAGCCACCTTGCCAAACTCACCCGGCAATGTTTGTTGTTGTTCATGCATGCCCCAGCCCGTCCTTGGACAGCTCTCTGGCCAGCAAACCAATACTTCCCGCACCCTGGGTCAGGAGTATGTCGTCATCAATGAGTAGATCATTTAGCACTTTCTTTATGTCAGACTGGTCTTTCACAAATACAGGATCCAGTTGCCCACGCTGCCTGATACTGCGACACAGACTTCTGCTATCTGCACCATGTATTGGCTCTTCACCCGCTGAATACACTTCAAGCAAAAGCAGTAAATCTACTTCGGAAAGCACATCGACGAATGCGTCATACAAATCATGAGTTCTGCTGTAGCGATGAGGTTGGTAAATCATGACCAGGCGTTTTTCAGGCCAACCTGTACGAATTGCCGCAATATTGGCTGCTACTTCTGTGGGATGGTGACCATAGTCATCTACCAGCATGACTTCCCCATCCTTGAGCGCTAGAGGCTCCTTTACATCAAAGCGCCTTCCCACCCCTCCAAATCCAGCAAGGCCGGCAATAATATCTTCATCATTCAGACCTTCATCGGTCGCTACAGCTATAGCTGCAGTAGCATTCAGTACGTTATGGATACCAGGCATATTCAAAGTAAGCTCAAGCAGTTCATCTCTATCCGGCCTTTGAACCTTGAAACGAGTAATCACGCCTTCCTGACGAACATCCTGAACCTGGAAATCAGCAAATTGTGACTGCCCGTAAGTGAGTACAGGCCGGGAGATGCGCGGCAATATTTCTTCAATCACTGGATCATCTATACAAAGCACTGCCAATCCGTAAAACGGCAGGTTGTGAAGAAAATCAATAAAGGTTTGTTTCAGTTTTTCGAAATCACCGTTGTAGGTCACCATATGGTCTTCATCAATATTGGTAACAATAGCGACCATTGGTTGAAGGTGTAAAAAGGAAGCATCACTTTCATCAGCTTCAGCTACCATAATATGACTTTCACCCAGTTTGGCATTAGTCCCTGCACCATTCAGGATGCCGCCAATTACATAAGTGGGATCAAGCTTTCCCTGTGCAAGTACGGTGGCTAACAAACTTGTGGTTGTCGTTTTTCCATGGGTACCAGCGATAACAATGGCATGCCGGTAACGCATAAGCTCTGCCAGCATTTCTGCACGCCTGATGATGGGAATACGGTTATTGATTGCAGAGACTATTTCATCGTTCGATTCATCAATCGCCGAGGAGACAACAACAACATCAGCTCCTTCCACATTTTTTGTTGCATGTCCTATATGCACTTTAATTCCTAGTGATTCCAATCGTTCAGTCACCACAGAGTTGGCTAAATCCGAGCCTGTGATGGCATAACCCTGGTTGTGCAGGACCTCAGCAATACCACTCATACCAGCACCACCAATACCAACAAAATGGATTGTGCGGATTCGGCGCATTTCCGGTACTACACCATTATTCGAATAATTTAGACTGGACTCAGGCATGACAAGCCTCCAGGCAAAGAAGTGCGGCTTTCTCAGAGGCATCGGTTTTGCCAACATTCCTGGCGTTTTTCCATGCCAAGTGAAGGGCTTTACTGTCTGCGGAAAATTTACGTACCTCGGCCAATAATCGTTGAGCGTTCAGTTCATCCTGCTGAATGATTTGCGCCCCACCTGCACGCTGCAGGAAGCTGGCATTTTCTGTCTGGTGATCATCAACCGCATAGGGATAAGGCACCAGGATTGAAGCCAGGCCAACGGCTGTTATTTCAGAAATAGTCATAGCGCCTGCCCTGGCAATGATGATGTCAGACCAGGCATAGGCCTCGGCCATATTTTCAATGAACGGGATTACCCGAATGGCAGCGCCGGTATGAATATGATGCTGCTGATAAAAAGCATCAGTGTCTGAGAGGTTTTTATCGCCGCACTGATGCAATACATCAGGACGCTGCCCTTCTTGCAGCAGTGCTAACATTTCCGGGATGACTTTGTTGATGGCGACAGCGCCGAGGCTCCCGCCAATTATCAGAAGGTGCAGATTCCTGCCAGAATCATTTTCCTGCTCACGTTCACCAATTTTTTCTTCCAATTGATTTCCGAGGTCGGCAATTTCCTTTCGCACTGGATTACCTACCACGATGATATTGGTGGAACTTATGAAGGCTTTCAGGAAACGATTTCCAGTCATTGCCTTTTTTCTTTCAAAGGCACCCGGGAAGGCCTCCATAACTGTTGTTGCCATTGGAAACAGTAATTGATTGGTCAAGCCTGCTATGGCATTTTGTTCATGAATCACCAACTTTTTCCTGAGCAACCATGCCGCCAGTCCACCCGGACCTGTAACAAATCCCCCCATACCCAGAACACATCCTGGCTTTATCTGAATTACTTTGAAAATGGATTGCAAAACAGCAATGAATATAACCAACGGGGCCAATAGCTTTCGTAATAGGCTCGTACCACGCAGACCGGCTATGGAAATGAAGTGCATCGGAATTTCGGTGGCAGCAATAACCCTGGCTTCCAGGCCATTACGCGTACCGAGCCATTCCACCTGAACTCCCCTGGAAATCAGATCCTCGGCAATACTCAAAGCAGGAAACACATGACCACCTGTGCCTCCAGCCATGATGAGTATTTTTTTATTGCTGTTTACCATAGCCATTAAATGTCAGACCGTTTCAGTTGGTTTGCGCTGGTCACCTGACCAGTTTTCAATATCAATCTTGATCAGCAAAGCCACCATGGCCATGCAAGTCAGTAAACTGGAACCACCGGAGCTGACAAAAGGTAGTGTTAAACCCTTATTTGGAAGCAGTCCGATATTCACCGATACATTAATAATCACCTGGCCTAGAAAAATGAATGCCAGGCCATAAGCTGCGTAGGCAGAAAAGAATTTTCGATTGCGTTCATTTCTTCTGGCAATTAACAACGCCCGGATAATGAAAGCTACAAAAAGGCCAAGTAACGCAAGCACGCCGATAACACCAAGTTCCTCAGCAACAATAGCGATGATAAAATCCGTATGGCCATCGGGCAGGAAATACATTTTCTGGATACTGTTCCCCAATCCCATGCCAAACCATTCCCCACGGCCAAAACCAATCAGGGCCTGTGCAAGTTGGTAACCTGAATCAAACACGATGTCTTCATGGAAAGGATCTTTCAGCGCTTGCAGGTATGAGGTAACCCGACGCATACGATAGCCAGAGGTAAAAATCAGGGCGGCGCCTGCACCGCAAACAAGCAGTGCTGCCAGCAGGAAATGCCAGAATCTTGCTCCAGCCAGAAACAGCATTGCCATTACTGCAAACATGATGACTACGACGGCGCCAAAATCCGGTTCAAGCAAAAGCAATACCACAGGAGGCATCAACAACAGGAAAGGCACGACAAATCCCTTGATACTGGAGCAGATAAAATCATGATGTCGGCTCAGCAGTGCCGCCATAAAAAAGACAAGGCAAATTTTTGTCGGTTCAGAAACCTGCAAAGTCATGAAACCAAGATTGATCCAGCGGGTACCTCCGCCAGCGGTGTAACCCACGCCCGGTATCAGCACCAGCGTCAACATAAGAAGCGCCAGGAAATACAGGCCATAACTGCTTTTTTCCCACCAGTAAAGCGGTATGCTGAGAATTATTCCAGCACCTACCAGACCAAGGAAAATAAAGACCAGTTGTTTTTTGAAATGGTAGAAAGGATCACTATAAAGACTTGCTCCTATCTCCACGGAAGCCGAAGTCATCATGATCAGTCCAAAACACAGGAGCAGCAACGTCAAGATGATCAGCCAGTTGTCACCGTAATAGGTTTGTTCCTGCCGGAGCTGTTGCTTCACCGCCTGCATCAGTGCAACTCCCCGACGCAATGCATAAATACTTCACCGCGTTCCTCGTAATTGCTGAACATATCGAAACTGGCACAAGCAGGGGACAGGAGAACAATATCGCCAGCATCAGCTTTTGAACTGGCTAGCTGTACGGCCTCCTCCATAGAGGAAACAGTAAGAGTCATGATGGCGTTCTTAACTGCCTCATTGATAAGTCCTGCATCCTCACCAAACAAAATGGCGAGCTTGGCATGGGTAGATAATGGTTCTGTTAATGCAGAAAAATCTGCACCTTTACCTTGCCCTCCAGCAAGAAGAATTAATTTCCCTTTGCCGCCCAGACCCTGGATGGCAGCTATACAGGCACCAACATTTGTTCCCTTGGAATCATTGAACCAGTTCACGCCATTTTTTTCGGCTACCCACTGACAGCGGTGTGGCAGCCCACGAAAAGATTTCAAGGCTGACAACATGGCAGTCATGGACAAGCCAGCCGCATGACCAAGCGCTAATGCTGCCAGTGCATTCGCTACGTTATGGCTGCCGACTAATTTCAGGTCTGAAACCGGCATCAGGATTTCGCTATTGAATCCCAGGTATTGCTTATCGTCACGGGTCAACAGACTGAATTCGCTGGCACTATTCTCCGCAAGACTGAAATGCCATTTCTTAATAGTAGATGGTAGATCTATTCTGCTCATGGAGTCGTCAGCATTAATCACCGCCTGGCGACACTTTTGGAAAATTCGTTGCTTGGCATTACGGTATGCTTCCATGGAGGCATAGCGATCCATATGGTCCAGACTCAGATTCAACACTGTTGCCACTTCTGCGCCCAGATTGCTCGTTGTTTCCAACTGGAAACTGGACAACTCCAGGACATACAAGCTTGCTGGAGCCTCTTGCAACAGGTCCAGTACCGGCAGACCAATATTTCCAGCCACCGCTACATTCAGTCCTTCTGCCCGGGCCATTTCACCTACAAGAGAGGTCACCGTGCTTTTAGCGTTGGAGCCAGTAATGGCAATCACAGGTGCCTGCACCTCACTGGCAAACATATCCACATCGCCGGTTACTGACACACCACTTGCCACAGCTTTACGGATAGCAGGGGTTTGTTGGTCCACGCCTGGACTGACAATCAACTGAGCAGCATTCATTAATGTCTCTTCCCTGAAATCTCCTAACTCGAGTTCAACATCAGGACACTCAGCTTTCAGTTGTTGCAGTCCAGGCGGATTCTGTCGGGTGTCGATCACCTTAAAACTTTCCTGGCGACGAGAAAGATAACGCGCACAGGAAAGCCCGGTCTGGCCGAGGCCAACCACTACTTTCACTTTGCTTTCTGCTGTTTCCGCGCGCATCTTTTGCTGTGCCTAAGTAAAAATTTCGTTATTTATCTGAGTTTCAGTGTTGCAAGACCAAACAACACCAGGATGACCGTAATAATCCAGAACCGGACAATTACCCTGGGCTCTGGCCAGCCTTTTAATTCAAAATGATGATGCAGCGGCGCCATTCGAAATATCCGTTTTCCGGTTAATTTAAAAGAGGCCACCTGCAAAATTACAGACAGTGTCTCCATGACAAAGACACCGCCCATAATGATCAATACAATTTCATGTCTCACGATGACTGCCACAACACCAAGAGATGCTCCAAGCGCCAGTGCTCCCACATCACCCATAAATACCTGGGCCGGGTATGTGTTGAACCAGAGAAAGCCAAGCCCGGCACCCGCCAGGGCGCCACAAAAAACGCCCAGTTCTCCAGCCCCTGCGATGTAAGGTATATTCAAGTATTCCGAAAACCCGGCATGCCCGGCCAGATACGCAATAATGCCCAGGGCTGCAGCCACCATGACTGTCGGCAGAATAGCCAGCCCATCCAGTCCATCAGTGAGATTTACAGCATTGCTGAACCCCACAATCATGAAGTAGGCGATCACGATGTAAAAAGGCCCAAGCGACAATGCAAAATCTTTGAAAAACGGCACGAAAAGCTGAGTGTCCGCAGGCACTGCGGCAATTGAGTAAAGGTAATAAGCGGCAACAAATCCTACTATTGACTGCCAGAAATATTTCCAACGCGGGGTAAGACCTTTCGGGTTTTGATCAAAAATTTTGCGGTAGTCATCAACCCAACCGATAGCGCCAAAAAAACCAGTCACCAGAACTACGACCCAAACATAAGGATTGCCCAAATCAGCCCACAAAAAACTGCTGACAATAATGCTGACCAGAATCAGTGCGCCTCCCATAGTTGGAGTGCCTGCCTTGCTTAGATGACTTTCGGGGCCATCATCACGAATCACCTGTCCTATTTGGTGATAATTCAAACGTCTGATCATGTAAGGGCCTATCACCAGAGACAGGGCCAATGCAGTCAGGATGCTGAAAATTCCCCGAACAGTCAGGTACTGGAACACTTGAAATCCAGAACTGAACTGTGACAGGTATTCAGTCAGATATAGCAGCATGAGAATGAGTTCTCCTTTGCATTCAAATTGGCATTCAAATTGGCATTCAAATCAGCATTCAAATAAACAAGGCATTCACCGGTTTTCATTCCATGTCCGCCTTGATCTGTTGAACCAGTTGTTCCATACCCTGACTTCTTGATCCCTTGACCAGCACCGTTGTGGACTTGGTAAGCAATGGTCTGATGACATCAACAAACCTGCTACGTTCTTGCAAAAATATGCCACCTTCGCCAAATGCTTCTACGGCCAATTTGCTCAAGTCGCCAACCGCTATAAAATGATTAATACCTTGCTCGCGCGCATAGTCGCCAACTTCTCTGTGAGCCGATTCTGCTGAATTGCCCAGTTCTCCCATGTCACCCATTACAACTACTGTCCTTAAATGAGCAGATGAATGAGGAGATGAATCCGACGTTGTACTCGTGGAGGACAACACATCAATAGCGACACGAAATGAAACAGGGCTTGCGTTGTAACTGTCATCGATCACTGTGCATCCTGCCAGTCCGGGCCTGACACACATCCTTCCCTTCACTGGCAAAAATCTTTCCAGACCTGCTCTGACATGATCGAGACTGGCTCCTGCTGACATGGCCATGGCACCGGCCGCCAGTGCATTACTGACATTGTGTGACCCTGCCACTTGTAATGTGATGACAATCTCGCCTACAGGTGAGCTGAGTTTAAAACTCGACCCGTTCACACTATCCAGACTGATTTCAGTGGCCTGGAAATTTGCCGCCATGTTGCCTGTACCGCTGACTGTGACCACTTTTCTACCACTGCCTAGTTGTCCGATCTGATCAATGAATTGATCTGCATACTCATCATCCAGGTTCACTACGGCGATTCCTCCGGCTTCAATACTCTGCCAGATTTCAGCTTTGGCTCTGGCAACGCCATCCAGATCACCAAAGCCTTCTAAATGGGTTTCTGCGATATTGGTAATATGTCCAATCCGGGGCCGAGTAAGACCTGCCGTATACGCTATTTCTCCAGGTCCATTAGCACCCAGTTCTATAACTGCAAATTCATGTTCAGCTTCAATGCGGGCCAGGCTCAAGGGCACGCCAAGTTCGTTATTGAGATTCCCCTGAGTCAACATCACATTGCCACATTCAGACAGAATGCCTGCCGTCATTTCCTTAACTGTTGTTTTACCCTGACTGCCTGTTAAGGCAATGACGCAAGCCGTTGTCCTCATCCGATTCAGAGCGCCAATAACGCCAAGCGCCTTACGTGTATCTGCTACCGTCAAAACAGGTAGCTCATCATTCACTTGATGACTGGTAATTGCTCCACAGGCATTTTGTTCTGATGCCATTGCTACAAAATCATTACCGTCAAAATTTGGTCCTGAAATGGCAATGAACAAATCGCCCTCATTCAATGTGCGGGTATCAATGGACACGGCACGAAATTCAGCATCACCTCCAGAGAGACTTCCCCCTGTCGCTGTCTGTACTTCCTGCAAATTCATGGCTCCGATCACATTAATCGCCGTTATTGTTTATTAAAGCGTTTATTCAAACTGACCCTGGCCTGCTTCACATCACTAAACACCATGCGATTGCCGCCCACATCCTGGTATTCCTCATGACCTTTACCTGCGATCAGTACTACGTCTTGTTCATCCGCATGGGTGATGGCGTAATCAATAGCGCGCGCCCTATCACTTTCCACTACTGCTTCAGCATTACTTGAAAGACCAGACTGAATTTGAGTGATGATGGCGTCTGACGCTTCAGTACGAGGATTGTCATCAGTGATGATCAGCTTGTTTGCGTGTTTCTCGGCAATTTCTGCCATTAGCGGCCGCTTGCCCTTGTCTCTATCTCCTCCACAACCAAAGACGCACCAGATATTGCCTTTGTAATGCTGCCGCAATGCAGTCAGGGCATTCTTCAACGCATCCGGTGTATGGGCATAATCCACAATCACCGAAACCGGGTGATCATTCAGAATTTCCATCCTGCCTCTCACCGGTGATACTGATGCGACTTTCTGGAGAATATTTTTAAAATCAAATCCAGGCTTGTTGGCTTCTGTCGCCATAATAGTCGTAAGAACGGCAAGCAGATTGCTGACATTAAATGAACCTGCCAGAGAACTGCTGAAACTACTTTCGCCCCAGGGAGTAACAACATCCAGAGAAAATCCGGATCGATTGAATTCAAGCGCACGGGGAAACACATCTGCCTTGGGGTTGTGCAGACTGTAGGTAAAGGACTTCACGTTTTTTGCCAGGCTGTTTAGTATCTTTGCACTGAAAATTTCGTCCATGTTCACAACCGCAATGTCCAGATGAGGATTAAGAAACAATTTGCGCTTTTCCTCGCCATAGGCGTTCATGCCGCCGTGGTAATCCAGGTGATCCCTGCTCAGGTTGGTAAAAACAGCGGCATTGAATTCATTAACATTGACACGATCCTGGTTAAGGCCATGGGAAGAAACTTCCATGACCATGGCATCGGCATTCTGGATTCTAGCTTCCTCGAAAATGCATTGAACCGTAATGGCATCAGGCGTTGTCCCCGGGCCATTTTCATCGTAGATGTATGGCTCTCCATAAATGCCGTAGCCCAGTGTCCCGCTGATACCGCATTTGTAATCAAGCATCGACAAGCATTCGCCAATGAACTGGCAACAGCTGGTCTTACCATTGGTACCTGTTATTCCTATTAGAGTCAGATTTGCAGCTGGATAATCGAAAAACCTGGCAGCGATCTTGCCGATTTTTTTGGACAGTTTTTCAATAGGAATGATGGGTATACCTTCCTTGACTATAATTTCTGACCAGATCTCGTCTGCTTCCACCAGCACAGCATGAGCCCCTTTATCAATCACCTCGTAAATAAAGCTACGCCCATCATGCGTAGCTCCTTTGTAGGCCAGAAATAGATCACCCGCTTCAATGAGGCGTGAATCTGTCTCAATACCTGTAAGTTCAACATCCATGTTGTTTGGTAAATCCAGTTCTTTTTCCAACAATTCCGACAACCGCATTTGCCTGGCCATGATTTCCGCTGTATTCATAACTCTCCCCTGATTCCAGGCTGATTGAGCTCAGGCAGTGTGTATTGCATGCTGATCTGATCGTGGGTATGCGCCTCATTGTCAGGAGGAACGTTAAGAATACGCATGGCGCCCGCTGCTATTTTCTTGAATACTGGCGCTGCTACCTGTCCGCCACCGTATTCTTCACCCTTGGGCTCATGAATGGTGACTACTGCAACAATTTCAGGATTATGAGCTGGCACAAAACCGGCAAAATAGGAGTTGTAGTTCTCCGTGTCATAGCCACCACCAACGTTGTAATACCAGGCTGTCCCTGTTTTACCTACCACCTGGTAAGACGAAATCGCGGCGCGCACTCCAGTGCCACCAAGCTCTTTGCTAACGACGGTTTCCAGCATGCTGTTAACTGTCCGGGCCAATTCCTGGTCGATAATCCGCTCTCCAACAACCGCATTTTCTGTTTTCAAAAGGGATACTGGTTTTAGCAGGCCTTCGTTGGCATAAACCATGTAGGCTTGGGCCAATTGCAATGGAGTGACCTGGAAACCATAGCCATAGGCCAGGGTGGCGATATCGGATTTACTCCATCTGGAATGGTTAGGAAGCACACCGGATGCTTCGCCTGGAAAGCCGCTTCCTATGGCCGTTCCAAATCCAACTCTAGACAATACGTCCAGCATTGGCACTTCACCCATTGCCAGGCCCAGCTTGATTGCGCCGACCTGGCTGGACTTGGTAATGATTTTTTCCAGATTAACTTCTTTGTAATTGACAGGGTCTTTCTTGGTTTGCCCGTCAACCTGGATATAACCCGGATTGGTGTCAATAATGCTCTGAGTATCAAACAGACCACTTTCCAGGGCAGCAGTGACGGTAAAAGGTTTTACCGTTGAGCCCGGTTCCAGCAGGTCCACTATTGCCCGGTTACGCATAGCCTCATCAGTCAGGTTGATGCGGTTGTTCGGGTTATAAGAAGGTTGGCTTACCATTGCCAGGACTTCACCACTTTTCACGCCCAGTATTATTGCAGTGCCCGCCGCCGCATAGCGGCGTGTCACTTCTTCTTTCAGCGCCCTGTAGGCAAGAAACTGGAGCCGACTGTCTATACTGAGCACCAGATCTTTTCCTGGCTGTGCCACCTCGTTGATTTTTACTTCACTGATTACTCCGCCGCGACGGTCTTTCAAAACCTGCTTGGAACCCGGGCTGCCCTGTAGCCAGTCTTCATAAGCAAGCTCAAGGCCTTCCTGACCAACATCATCACTATTTGTTATGCCTATGACATGAGCAGCCACTTCATGAAGTGGATAGAAACGCTTGTATTCTTCCTGACTATAGACACCAGGAATGGCAAGATCGAGTATGATTTGCGCTTCAGTTGGAGCCAGCCGGCGCTTGATATAGAGAAATTCCTTGCCAGCATTTGCCTGCATCCGATTCCACAAGACATCAGTATTCACTTCTATATCTACCAGTGCGACAGACAACCTTTCCCAGGCTTGCTGATTGGGCAGCATTTCACGGGGGTTAAGCCAGAGAGACAGAACAGGTGTACTGATTGCCAGGGCCTGACCATTTCTATCAACAATATTTCCGCGATGGGCATTGATGACATCGTTGCGTACAGTGCGCCTGTTGCCCTGTTCCTGCAGAATTTCATTATTGATAACCTGCAGGTCAAGAATTTTCCAGATGATGATACCGAGAAGAGTGATAGCTGCCGTGGAGACCAGGCAAAGTCTCCAGATGGATTGTTCTTTCTCTATGTAAGTGCTAGTCACCTGACACTACCACCACGTTCTCCGTATTCGGGATTGTCATTCCCAATTCTGCTATGGCCAGATTTTCTATCCGACCCCCCGAAACCAGGCTGCTTTGTTCGAGCAATAATTGCCCCCATTCCACCTGGAGTTCGTTTCTCTGCTTTTCAAGTTGCTGTAATTCATTCAATAAATAGCGGTTCTTATGTGTTGTATAAATCACTCCGGTTGCAGAGGATGTAGTTATTGCCAGCAGGAAAATCAGGCTCAACCATTGTTTAAGTCCGACCTGCCAGTTTTTTCTATATCCTTTTTCACCTTTTCTGTTTTTATATTTAGCCATTGCTCTGGAATGTCATCAGGCTATTTTTTCAGCGACTCTTAATACGGCACTGCGTGCTCGTAAATTTCCAGCCAATTCTTCCTCACCAGCTTTGACGGGTTTTCCCACACGTTTCATAGTGGGATTTAATTGGGACTGGGTCACTGGTAAACCCGGAGGGAAATCATCACCTTTTACCTGTTTAGTGATGAACTGTTTCACTAACCGGTCTTCCAACGAATGGAAGCTGATAACTACCATTCTTCCGCCTATACCCAGGACCTCAGCAATTCCTCCCAAAGCCTTTTCCAGGTCCTTGAGCTCGTCGTTTATGAATATGCGGATAGCCTGAAATACACGGGTAGCCGGATGCTTGTGCTTTTCCCAGGCGGGATGAGCCAGTTTTACAATCTCTGCCAGTTGTAACGTGTCTGTAAATGGAGAAACGGCTCGTTCTTTGACAATGGCACGGGCAATGCGCCTGGAGAATCTTTCCTCACCGTATTCAAAAAATACCCTGGCCAATTCGACTTCCCCGGTTTCATTCACCCATTCGCCGGCAGTCATGCCCTTACTGGTATCCATGCGCATGTCCAGCGGCCCACTTCTGGAAAAACTAAATCCACGCTCTGCTGCATCCAGTTGCGGTGAAGAAACACCAAGGTCAAGCAACACTCCAGCGACCTGGCCAATAGCACCATGCATGCCGGTGATTTCTGCTATATCCGCAAAACTGCGATGTGCCACAATTACCCTCTCATCCTGCTCTTGCAAACTGCCAGCTGCTTCTATGGCTTCAATATCCTTATCCACTACCAGCAATTTGCCGTGTTCAGATAAGCGATCCAGAATTAATCTGCTATGACCGCCCCTGCCAAACGTCCCATCGATATAAAAACCATCTTTGTCAGTGACCAAAGCATCAACAGCCTCCTGCAACAAAACAGACTGATGCAGGAATTCATCCACGACCTACAACGACAATCCCTTGATCTCTTCCGGAATCTCTTCTTCAGTTGATTCCTGGTTGAGCCAGCTCTCACGTTTGGCATTCCAGACGTCTTCATCCCATAGCTCAAATTTCTTGCCCTGCCCGACCAACACTACTTTTTTTTCAAGTCCTACATAGGAACGTAGAGTAGGCTGCACCAGGATTCGACCGCTGCTATCCAATTCCACATCAGTGGCATGGCCAATAAACAGCCCTTTCAAGCGCTTGCTCAATGCTGAATAACTTGGCAGAGCCTCTACCTTGCGCTGGATATCTTCATACTCATTGAGGGGATAAATCACGAGGCATTCACCATCAGTGGCTTCGATAGTGACCACCATTTTTCCCTGACAGTGATCATCAATAATCCCCCGATAACGAGAAGGAATGGCCATACGCCCCTTCGCATCGAGATTTATTGATGTCAATCCACGAAATAACACTGGTAGCACCCTTTATGTGTGTTTTGTTAACGCAATTTATTTTGCGATAAGCAGAAAGCCTCAAATATGAGCCTGATTTGGGATGGAGCGCCTCTTTGCTCCATGTGATCCCATTAATACCCATATCTTGCCACTTTATGCCACTTTTTCCGCACTATAGGCAGAGATTCCCAACAAATCAAGCACTTAATTGCACTAATTTGAGTAGAAAATGAGCCTAAATGCGTCGAAATTCGCTTAAATTGCTCAATACTGAGCGCGATAGGTAGGGATAAAACTAAATATTTACAATAAGCTAGATTTTAAACTTAAAGTAAATTCTTAAGTATTTGAAGACCTTGAAGTTTTTTATGGTTTTTGCGAGAAATATCCCTATTTCTCTAGTTTAGAGGGCTTCATTGAAACATTTCGAAGCCACTTTTCCGGGCCATGGAAGGCCCGGGCACAAATCAAGCTTTGCTTGATTTGGCGTTTAAGGAAAGGTTCATGGATGAACATTTCCTGATAAAAAGAGTCGGCCTGTAAGCCGGGTTCTGTCTTGGGCAACCATTCATCTAGGCAACATGTCACCATGTCACTCATGCAGCCTACCCGAATCCAGTGCGAGCAGCACCATTGGATTCCTATTTGGCCTTGCTCCCAGCGGGGTTTACCATGCCATGGAATGTTGCCACCCATGCGGTGGGCTCTTACCCCACCATTTCACCCTTACCTCCATGCCGATTAAGACAAGTGAGGCGGTTTCTTTTCTGCTGCACTTTCCGTAGGCTCGCGCCCCCCAGGAGTTACCTGGCACTGTGCTCTATGGAGCCCGGACTTTCCTCTGGTAGTTTTCGTTAAAAAACTACAAGCGATTGCCTGGCCGACTCATGGGGTCAGTATATCATTATTGGCTTTTTACTGAGAACGATTTTTTCTTTCGACACCAGCTTGGTAAACCGTGTTTTTATTTATGCCAAAATATTTTGCGGTCAGCGTCGCTGCTTTTTTAAGTGGTAAAACTTCCAGTAATAAATCCAGCATTTTCAAAACATCATTATCGATTTCCATCTCTTGCTTATATCCTGAAATGATAATGACTATTTCGCCCTTGCATTGATTGGCATCCGCAGATACTTTTTCAACTATTTCATTCAGGCTGCCATATATAAATGTTTCCCAGGTTTTAGTGAGTTCTCTGCACAACACCGCATTGCGATTTCCACCCATTATTTCACTGCAATCTTTCAGGGATTCAATGAGTCGATGAGGTGCTTCGAAATAAACCGTGGTTCTGCTTTCCCTCTCAAGAGAAAGCAGCAATTTTTTTCTGCTGCCTTTTTTACTGGGCAAAAATCCTTCAAAGGCAAATCTGTCAGTGGGAAGCCCGCTACACGTAAGAGCTGCCAGTATACTGCTAGCTCCGGGCACCGGTATAACTTTGATACCAGATTTTCTGGCATCCCTTACCAGAGTAAAACCAGGATCGGATATAAGTGGGGTACCGGCATCACTGATAAGCGCTATCGCTTCCCCCAGTTTTATACGTTGAATAATGCTTTCAGTTTTTTGTTTCTCATTATGCTCATGCAGGGCGAACATAGGCGTATCGATGCCAAGATGCTGCAGAAGTTTTTTACTGTGGCGAGTGTCTTCAGCTGCAATGGCGTCGACTCCTTTTAAAGTCTCTTCAGCACGATAAGTGATATCGCCCAGATTTCCGATGGGTGTAGCAACTATATATAGACAGCCTTTTTCAATCTGGCTCATTGCCGGGCTTCCACTTGATATTGCATCCGACACTGGGAATTTGCTCTTCCGGAACCGTCTCTCCAGCCAAAACCTTATCAAGCGCAGCGCGTAAATCTTCTCCACTTACAGGAATGTCATTGCCAGGACGACTCCGGTCCAACTGCCCCCTGTATACCAACGTGCTGTCTTGCCCGAACAGATAAAAGTCCGGTGTGCAGGCGGCATCATAGGCTTTGGCAATGGTCTGACTTTCATCCAGTAAGTAAGGAAAATGATAACCTGCGTCTTCGGCTTCCTTTTGCATATGTTCCATATTGTCGTCCGGGAAGGCCTCAATATCATTGGAATTGATTGCCACAAAGGCGACACCTTTTGACAGGTAATCATCGGCCAGGGCAGCAATTTGTGGCCGAATATGTTTAACAAAAGGGCAATGATTGCAGATAAAGGCCACGACCAAAGCAGGTGAATCCTGGAAATCGGCCAGTGTCACTGTGTTGCCTTGGGTATCAGGGAGGGAAAAGTCAGGTGCCACAGTGCCAAGGGCAAGCATGTTTGATGGAGTAAGTGCCATAGTTCAACCTGTAATGTAGTTAAAAAATGAATGTCTATGTAAAGGACAATGTAAAAAAGTCAGGCAATGTTGCCACAAATAAATAAGGTTATACTATCCTTTATAACATCATGACCCAGCAACCATTATCCAATAGCATCCTTTCCTCTTCCTTTGCCGGAAAATTGTGCGCCTGTATTCTGGGCATCCTTTTGACCGCCTGCTCTACAGGACCGGTAACAGACCAACCAGAATTTGTCACCCGCGCCCCGGAAATATCTCCTGTTAGCCATGAATCAGACATACAAATTCTGTTGGGCCGGGCTGCACAGGAAGTCAGTCCTCAAAAAGAGGCCCTGCAGTTGCAGGCAGCACAACTGCTCAGGAGTATAGAAAGGGACAACGATGCTCTCCTCCTGCTGGAGACTTTGGAAACAGATTTCTTGCCACTGGATCTGGCAATAGACATCCTTGTGCTACACGCTCAACTATATGCAGATTACGATCAACCTCTTCTTGCCCTGCAACTGCTTGTCAACCGACGCATGGAACAACTCCCCCAACTACCCGATTTCCGGCAAATGACAATTCGTCTGTTACGGGCAGATCTGTATGAAATTACTGGCAATAGGCTGAAAAGTGCTCAGGACAGAATTCAGGTTGACCAACTGCTGCAATTGGACATGGTGCCTATTAACCACGAATTAATCTGGAAGAACCTAACTGCGCTTGAACCTGATGAACTCATGGCCCTTGCTGAGCAGGAAAGACGCTTTGAATTCCAAGGCTGGTATGAACTTGCGGTAATTGGTAAAGCCTTCCAGCACAACCTTGATCGCCAATTGGTTGAGCTCGCTCGATGGCGTTCTTCATGGATCAGACACCCCGCTGCAGTCTCTATGCCTCAGGCCATGCAACTAGTTGAAACCATGGCCGAGGAGCGGCCTGACACCATTGCTCTGCTCCTGCCATTAAATACCCAATCAGGCAGAGTGATTCGGGACGGGTTCATGAGCGCCTATTATGATGTTATGGAGATCGGCGGCAAGGTACCAACTCTCAGATTTTACAACACCGATGAGTCCAACAATATCCTCGATCAGTATTTTCAGGCAGTCAATGAAGGAGCTGAGATGGTTATTGGACCTCTGCTGAAAGAACATATTACCCAGCTGCATAATCAACGTTCCTTACCGGTTCCAACACTGGCATTAAATAATCTGGAAGGTTCAAGCCCACTTTCGAATAGCCTGTACCAGTTTGCCTTATCACCTGAAAATGAATCAGTGCAGATTGCTGAAAAAGCCTGGCAGGATGGGCATCGCTATGCTGCTGTGTTAAGTCCAGAACAGACAACTGACGATTTCTACCAACGCAAACGTGATAGCTTTATCAATCACTGGTTAACACTGGGTGGGCATATTGTTGCCCATGAAGAGTTCCGTGACAATTACACGACTGTACTGGAAGCCCTACTGGATATAAACGACAGTGATACCAGAAAAAACAGGATTGGCGATTTAATAAGAGAAGAGCTGGCATTTACCCAGAGGAGGCGCCAGGATATCGACATGATTTTCCTGGTATCAGATCCAGGGCCAGCCCGGCAAATCAAACCGACACTAGCTTACTTGTATGCCGGAGATATTCCTGTCTATGCCACTCAGGACATCTATTCTGGGTTACCCAGACCGCAGGTAGATTATGATCTGAATGGAATTATTTTTGGTGATAGTCCCTGGGTACTAAATTTCAATGATGAACTGAAGGAAAAAGCGACCACCCTGTTTCCACAGAACAGTTCCCTTACTTTACGTTTGCAGGCATTCGGCATAGATGCTTTTAGACTCTACCCACGACTGAAGCAGCTTGAAACTGTACCTGATAGCCAAATTTATGGTGCAACTGGACTGCTGAAGTTGGGGGAAAACCACAACATCATCAGAGAATTAAGCTGGGCACAGGTTTCAGAGGGACTGGCGCAAATCCAATTACAGGCACAGTGAACACTCATCTCAGCCAGGGAGGGTTGTATGTTTACTTCATTGAAGGGTTACCTGCTTTCCTTTTTGCCGGTAATCAGAAAAGGACAACTGTACGAGAATAGGGCTAGAAAATTTCTTCAACGGCAGGGATTACGGGACTTCCAGACAAACTACCATTCCCGCATGGGGGAAATCGACTTAATTGCACGCCAGGGAGATGTACTGGTCTTTATTGAGGTGAGATATCGCGAACACCAGGAATATGGAACAGCAGTTGAAACCGTCAGTTTCCAGAAACAACAAAAAATTCGGCGCACTGCGCAGCACTTCCTGCAAAAAAATGGTCTTACTAATAGGGCGCCTTGCCGGTTTGATGTAATCGGCATCTCAGGAAGTGCAGACAGACTGAAATACCAGTGGATTAAAAATGCTTTTTAATCACTCTTAAATTATAATCACGGAAGCAAAATGAATTATCAGGAACGCGTCAAGCAACACTTCACTGCCAGCATCGAAACCAAGATGCAAGCCATGGAAGCACTGACTCCTTTCATTACGCAAGCCGCAGACTGCATGGTCCAGGCGCTGACCCAGGAAAAGAAAATTCTCAGTTGTGGTAATGGTGGTTCTGCGGGCGATGCGCAGCATTTCTCCGCCGAACTACTCAATCGATTCGAGATGGAACGCCCTCCTTTACCGGCCATCGCGATTACTACGGATACTTCCACGCTCACATCCATCGCTAACGATTACTCTTTCGAACAAATATTTTCCAAGCAAGTCCGGGCACTGGGTCAAGGCGGAGATGTGCTACTTGCCATATCAACCAGTGGTAACTCTCCCAATATCATTGAGGCCATCAAGGCAGCACACGACCGGGATATGGCTGTAGTTCAACTCACGGGTAAGGAAGGCGGCAATATGCGGTCTATGCTCAGTGATAGTGATATAGAAATTTGCGTACCATCCACCAGTACAGCACGCATTCAGGAGGTACACCTTTTGGTTATCCACTGTCTATGTGATCTGATTGATACTCAACTATTCGGAGGTGATTGACCATGGCGCTTCGTCTGGGGATTGTATTTAGCATGCTTTGTCTTCTTAACAGCTGCGCAACAGTAATTAGCGCCACTACTGGTGATGAAGGCATACAGGAAGACAGGGGGCGCCGCTCCGTGGGCGCTCTTGTCGATGACAGCAGCATCGAAACCACTATCAAAGTCAATATGACTGCGGCCGATGAACAACTAAAAAATTCTCACATTAATGTGGTCAGTTTCAACGGTACTGTACTCCTGGTTGGGCAGGTCCCTTCCCAGGACACAAAAAACCTCGCTACACGCGTAGCACGTACTTCAAGCTCACGAGTAAAAGAGGTCTACAACGAACTTGAAGTGGCCGGTTCTACAACCTTCCTGTCTCGAAGTAATGACGCCTGGCTATCAGCAAAAATCAAGACACTAATGTTGGCCGATTCTGAAGTCAGTGGGAGGCGAACCAAGGTGGTTACTGAAAATGGTGTTGTTTATCTGATGGGATTACTTACCCAGTCAGAAGCAGATACTGCCGTTGAGTTAGTTAGCAATACCAGAGGCGTTACGAAGGTAGTAAGAGCTTTCGAATATATTAACTAGGTTCGGGTAACTCACTTAAACTGTGGCTACAAGGTAAGTAAAACCGGGTCCTACGATTTAACAATTCTTAGATCGGGTCTACTTGGTTTGGATTTCTCGCTGTCTTTTTCTGGCTTCTTATCAGACCCCGGATCCGGCGGCTCCGGTATAGGATCATCGGTGTCGAAGATCATACCTTGACCGTTTTCTTTGGCGTAGATCCCCAATACCGCATGAGTCGGCACAGACACCCTGGTCGGTATCCCGCCAAAGCGTCCATTAAACTCAATCCCGTCATTGGAAATTGCCAGGTTCTGTACAGCCACCGGAGAAATGTTCAGGATGATTTGACCATCCTTGACAAAATTCTGGGGAACCTGAACATCATTGGCATAGGCATTGACCAGAATATACGGCGTGCAATTATTCTCGAGAATCCATTCATTTAGCGCCCTTATCATATAAGGGCGGTGAGAAGTCATTGTCATTGGATTAGATCCTCAAGGGAAACAACCTGACAGAAATTCCTGCTTATAATGTCTTCATTTCCTTTTCTTGCTCAGAAAGGCTTTCCTGCACAGATTCACGTTCAAACAGTCGATCCCGATATTCCAACAAAGGTTTGGTAGCCTTGGTTTCAGGCAACTTAATACCGATTTCCGGCAAGCGCCAAAGTATAGGCAAGACACAACAATCCACTATAGTGAATTCTTCATTCATGAAAAAAAGTTTCTCTGAAAAGATAGGAGAAATAGAAACAATACTTTCTCTTAGTTCTTTGCGCGCCTTATCCAACTGGCTAGCAGTGCCGTCTTCTGCTTGTAACTTGTCTACCAACACGCACCAATCCTTCTCAATCCTGTGCATCCACAAGCGGCTTTGCGCCCTGGCTACTGGATAAACTGGAAACAGAGGTGGATGTGGGAAACGCTCATCCAGGTATTCCATCATGATATTGGGTTCATACAATACCAGGTCGCGGTCAACCAGGGTGGGCAAACTGTTATACGGATTGAGGTCAGCCAGATCCTCTGGTTTGTCATGGACATCAACGTCCATAATATCTACGGTTACTCCTTTTTCAGCCAGGACTATACGCACACGATGACTGTACTGGCTGGTACCGTCGGAGTAGAAAAGCATTGAAGAGCGTTTTGTAACAACTCCCATAATCTCGCCTCAAAAATTAATAATCAGTTAAATGGAAAACCTTGTTATTGGCTAGTGACCTACGTCCTTCCAGTATTCCCTGTTAAGCAACCAGGCAAATACCCACAGGAAAGCGAGGAACAACAACACATATCCACCGATTCTCTGGCGATCGAGTCTTGAAGGCTCACCAATGTAATACAGAAAATTGACCAGGTCATAGACAACTTCCTCGAATTCTTCTTCACTTAAAGTTCCAGTGCCTTCTTCGAGCACCAGATGGTCACAATGCTCTGCATCCTCGCAGTGCTGTACGCCCTGCAGACCTTCAAGCACGTTGGGCATAGCCACATTGGCTAAGACTCTGTTATTGACGCCAAACAGACGGCTTTCATCTTCATAAAAACCGGTCAGGTAACCGTAGAGCCAATCTGTACCACTCGCCGAGGTTGTTGCGCGGGCCCTGGCAACAAGCGTTAGATCCGGTGGGGCGATTCCGAAAGCATAAGCGCCCAAGTCTTCGGACATTGAACTGATCATCAAATCGCCAATTGCCGTGTCTTCATCAAAGATCATGTACTCTTCCATCAGCTCTTCCGGGATGTCCAGGTCAGCAGCAACCCGGTTATATCTGGAGTATGCGGCGGAATGACAACCCATGCAGTAATTGATGAATGTCATGGCACCTGACTGCAGTGATTCAGTGTCAGTCAAATCCATTTCCACATGCTCAAGTTCCACTTCCGCTTCAGCAGCAACGGCCATGAGTGGCAATACTGTGAGTCCCACTATCAGTACTAATGCAAGAATCAACTGGGGAATGGAAATAAAACGACCTGTCACCCTTTCTGGTGGCAGACGTGTCTGCTCTTTGCGGGTGTACCAGGGCATAAAAATGAAATAGGCGAAATAAAGAACTGTGCATAATTGTGCAAGAGCTGTTCTACCATCTGTAGGAGACCACACTCCAAGCACTCCTAATATCACGAAGCTGACAACAAAGAGCATCAAAGTGATGCGGCTATACCAGCCTTTGTAGCGCATGGATTTGACCGGACTCTTGTCTAGCCAGGGCATTACAAAGAGGATTGCAATAGCAGCTGCCATAACCACCAGCCCCCAAAATTTAGCATCCAGGCCAAACAACGGATATGTCACTGCACGCAGCATGGAATAGAAAGGCGTGAAATACCAAACCGGCGCAATATGTTCAGGTGTTGCCAGGTTATCAGCTTCAGTGAAATTCGCGTACTCCAGGAAATAGCCGCCCATTTCCGGCATGAAGAACAATATGAAACAAAACACAAACAGGAAGACCACAACCGCCACCAGGTCATGCACCGAGTAGTAGGGATGGAAAGGAATGCCGTCAAGCGGAATGCCTTTGTCATCCTTGTTGTCTTTTATTTCAATACCATCAGGATTGTTAGAACCCACTTCATGCAGTGCAAGTAGATGCAGGAATACCAGAAACACCAGCACTAGTGGCAGGGCCACTACATGCAAGGCAAAGAAACGGTTCAGGGTTGCACCAGAGATCAGAAAATCGCCCTGTACCCAGACCATCAGACTTTCCCCTATAAAGGGAATGGCGCCAAACAGACTGACAATGACGTTAGCACCCCAATAAGACATATTCCCCCAAGGCAGCACGTAGCCCATGAAGCCCTCAGCCATCAGTACCAGGAAGATTGCCATGCCAAAAATCCAGATCAACTCTCTGGGTTTGCGGTAGGAGCCATACATCAAGGCACGGAACATGTGCAGATAAATCACAGCAAAAAACGCTGAAGCGCCTGTAGAGTGCATGTAGCGCAATATCCAGCCGTAATCCACATCGCGCATGATGTATTCAACAGAAGCAAAAGCCGCTTCGGAGCTGGGGACATAATGCATGGTGAGCCAGATGCCAGTGAGCAATTGATTGGCCAGAACCACAGTGGCCAGGATGCCAAATACATACCAGACATTGAAATTCTTCGGCGCATAATACTTGGTCATATGCTTTTCGATTGTCTTGGTCACAGGCAATCGGGCATCGATCCAGGCCATAAGGCCATTGTTATTTTTGTTGTCGGACGTGGATGAGCTACTTTCTAATTCAGACATCAGGAATTCTCCCCATCCAGACCGATTACCACCACTGAATCGGTTTCATAGAAATGGGGCGGAACGACAAGATTGTCCGGTGCTGGCACACCGCTGTAGACACGACCAGCCAGATCAAACATGGAACCGTGACAGGGGCAGAAGAAGCCGCCTTGCCAATCTGGATCGTAATCCTGCGGTATTACTTCAGCATTTAGAATGGGCGCACAACCCAGGTGAGTACACAGGCCCACCATGATCATCACTTCCGGATTTATTGAACGGAATTCATTCTGACAATATTCGGGCTGCTGATCTTCTTCGGAATCCGGATCGGCAAGTAGCTCGGTTCTAGCATTGAGGCTTTCCAGGGTGGACTCTTCACGCATGAAGACATACACAGGCTGGCCTCGCCAGGCTGGCATCGGTCCAAGCAACTCGCCTGGGTTCAATCGGCTTATATCGATGGTAATGGGAGCGCCAGTTGCCAAAGCTCTGGCACTGGGGTTCCATGAACCGACAAAAGGTACAGCGGCGCCAGCGGCGCCCACAGCACCAACCAATGTGGTACTCCCTATAAGAAACCGTCTGCGCTTCGTATTAACAGTATTTTCGGCGTTTGGATTAGCGGAATGAGCTGTGCCATCACTCACTGTGTGGTTCTCCTTTTTCTAACTTTTTCTCTGGCAGGAAGCCTGAATCAGAGGCCATATTCGGAGCGCGCATACTACTAAATTGGGCCATTTTTTTCAAGGAGATTGACACGCAAAACCTCCCAAATACTTGAAAATTCAACAAAAAAAAACGCCGGAAAAAATTCCAGCGCTTTTTTGAGAGGCTTCAAAACAAGCCCTTTTATTCGCTCTACGCTTAACGCTTTGAGTACTGTGGACGTTTTCTTGCTTTGCGCAACCCGACTTTCTTGCGTTCAACTTCTCTGGCGTCACGGGTAACAAATCCTGCTTTGCGCAATGTGGGACGATTTTCTTCATCAAATTGAATCAGGGCCCTGGTGATACCATGGCGGATAGCACCTGCTTGCCCAAAACTGCCACCACCGGCGACATTTACTTTGACATCAAACCTGTCAGTGACTTCCAGCAGTTCAAGCGGCTGACGTACAATCATTCTGGCCACTTCACGGCCAAAGAAATCATCAATGCTACGATTATTTATGGTGATAGATCCGGAGCCTGTAGTCAGGAATACCCTGGCTGTTGAAGTTTTGCGGCGTCCTGTTCCGTAGTATTGAGTAGCTGCCATAGCGCTTTGTCTCTGTAATTAATTCTGTTTTAGGTCTTAAAGTAGTTAAAAAATAGTCGTGAAATTCGGGTCAGGCAAGACTCAACTCAGCCGGGTTCTGTGCACTATGGGGATGCTGAGCGCCTGTATAGACTTTCAACTTCCTTAGCATGGCGCGGCCTAGTGGGTTACGGGGCATCATGCCCTTGACGGCCAGTTTGACCACATCTACCGGTGCTTTTTCAATCATTTCATTGAAAGTGCGGGTTTTCAGACCACCTGGATAGCCCGAATGGCGTTGGTAGAGTTTGTCAGTGGCTTTTTTGCCGGTCACGTGGACTTTTTCAGCATTCACCACAATGATGTAATCGCCGGTGTCAACGTGAGGTGTATATTCTGGTTTGTGTTTTCCACGCAGGCGATGAGCTATCTCGGTCGCCATGCGGCCCAGAGCTTTTCCTTCCGCATCAATGACATACCAGTCATTTTGTGCGGTTTCCTTGTTCATAGAAATGGTCTTCATCGGCTGCTTCCGGTTCTTGCTTGGACCTGAGACTGCCAGTATCTGACCAGCTGTCTTTGGTTTAAACTTTGGTTTTAAATAAGCTTCTCATTCTAGGGTTTTATTACACCCGGAAAGAAGGAGCGCGAATTCTACCGATGACCCCCCTCAGATTCAAGTATTCTGTGGCTTTATTTGGAATTGATGTCTGAAAATCCGTGAGTTTTACCAGAGCTTTAAATTCACGGTTTTTGGGAATTCAAAGATCAGGCCGATGTTCAAGGCCCAGATATTCATGAGATTGCATTTCCAGCAGGCGGGAACTGGTTCTTTCAAAGGGAAAAAGAAGTTCCTGCCCTTGGTAGAGATCCTCAATTTTGCATTCGGCAGACAGGATCAGTTTGACATTCTGGTCGTAAAATTCATCCACCATTGAGATGAAACGTCTAGCTTGATCATCGTTATGCTCGTTGAAGACAGGCACTGAAGACACCAGGACGGTATGAAACAGCGTGGAGATTTCAATGTAATCTGCCGCACTGCGCGGACCGTCACACAAATCTGTAAACTCAAACCAGACCATGCCTTCCACTAGAAGCCGACACATGATATCCCGGCCCAGAATTTCCAGCGCCTGATTTTCATCAGTAGCCATACCTCGAGCCAGGGTCTGAAAACATGCCGACATGGCCTTTTCGGCCTCTTTGCCAAGAGGCGTATGGTATATGCTGGCATCTTCCAGAGTTCGCAGGCGATAATCTGTGCCACCATCTACATTCAACACCCTGGAATGCTTTTCCAATAAAGCTATTGCCGGTAGGAATTTCTGTCGCTGCAACCCTCTTTCATAGAGCTTTTCCGGAACAATATTGGATGTCGCCACTAGCACCATGCCCTTGCTGAATAACGCATCCAGTAAATTACCCAAAATCATGGCATCGCCGATATCACTGACAAAAAACTCATCAAAACAGATGACATCTGCCTTTTCCGCAATTTCCTGGGCGACCAGTTCCAAAGGGTTTTTGCTGCCCCTGTTGGCATACAAACTACGATGCACCATCTGCATGAAACGATGAAAATGCATTCGGATTTTGCGTTCCCCGGGAAGGCACTGATAAAAAATATCCATCAAAAATGTTTTGCCTCGGCCCACACCGCCCCACATATAAAGCCCTGAGATGTTCTTTAAGCCTTGCCTTTCATTCCCCAGAAAAACACCTAACAAGCTTTTTGGTTTGTCCCAGTACGAAACCAGATGTTGATGCACACTGTCCAGCGCACTAATAGCAATTTCCTGGGCACCGTCTGGCAGGATTTTGCCTGCGGTAATGTCGCGGGAGTATTGCTCGGCTGGAGTCAGGGAGTTATTCAAGGATTGAAAATTCTTAAGCTTCGCTTGGAAGAGAACACAAGTGGGTAATTATAGGTATAATCCAACCCATGTTTCCAAGTTTTATCCCCATCACTTTTCCACATATTTCAGGTAACACGTTATGACCTGGCTTATCGGTGTTATCAGTTTTGCAATTGGTCTCATTGTAGGCGCTATCTTGTACAAACAATTCAAATCAGATGAAGCTAAAGTGCAAATGCTGGAGGAAAAACTTGAAGCTCTGGAGCATGAGCATGAATCCTACAAAGACAATGTTCATGCCCATTTCAATAACACCGCGCATTTACTGAACAATCTGACCGACAGTTACAAGGAAGTGTACCGACATATGGCGACCGGGGCTCAATCTTTATGTCCTGAATACATTTCGGATCAATTGACTCATTCTGCTGAAGCTCAGGAGTCGCTCACCCGGGATACATTCAGTGAATCTCCTAATGAACCAGCGCCGCCCCGGGATTATGCCGATAAAGTCAGCCCGGATCAGAAAGGCAGCCTTTCCGAAGACTATGGATTAGACAAAGTGGATGTTTCTCCCGACTCTATTCCGCGCATCACAGACTGAATTTCGATAACCAGCTGACAGCCCGGCATTGCTTGGGTTTGCCTTTGAGTTCCCGTATAATTTGCGCCCCGATTTGCCCCGCGCCTGGACGACCCAGGAATAGCCTCAAACCAGATATTTCACATGATGACAGAACACCGGCTGACTCACCTCAAACAGCTTGAGGCGGAAAGCATTCACATTATCAGAGAAGTTGCTGCGGAATTCGAAAACCCGGTGATGCTCTATTCTATTGGCAAAGATTCTGCCGTGATGCTGCACCTGGCTCTAAAAGCCTTTTACCCGGGCAAACTACCTTTCAAACTGCTTCATGTTGATACCACCTGGAAGTTCAAGGAAATGATCGAGTTTCGCGAAAAATTGGCAGAAAGACTTGGTCTGGATCTGATTGTGCATATTAACCAGGAAGGTGTTGATGAAGGTGTTGGTCCTTTTACACACGGCAGCGCCAAGCATACCGACATCATGAAGACCGAGGGACTGAAACAAGCATTAAATAAATACAAATTTGATGCAGCCTTCGGCGGCGCCCGCCGTGATGAAGAAAAATCCCGTGCCAAGGAACGAATTTATTCCTTCCGAGACCGCAACCATAAATGGGATCCGAAAAATCAGCGTCCCGAATTATGGAACTTGTATAACGGCAAGATCAACAAGAGTAAGGGAGAAAGTATTCGTGTATTCCCCATTTCAAACTGGACAGAGTTGGATGTCTGGCAATACATACATCTGAATAACATAGACATACCTTCTTTATACTTTTCTGAAGAACGACCAGTAGTCGAATACGAAGGCACAGAAATATTTCTCAACGATGACAGGGTGCCAAAAGAACTTGCAGATAAAGCGGTCATGAAAAAAGTACGTTTCCGCACTCTCGGTTGTTATCCACTTACCGGCGCTATTGAATCAGAAGCAACTACCTTGCCTGAAATTATTCAGGAAATGTTGCTTGCCACTACTTCCGAAAGGCAGGGTCGCACCATCGACAAGGATCAAGCGGGATCAATGGAGCAGAAAAAGAAAGAGGGCTATTTTTAATCCTTACTTTTTACCACTAAAACCAGGGATTAACTGGCAACTTTTTACTAGCAAGACGAGAAACTATGTCACACCAGTCAGAACTGATCAGTACAGATATTAATGCCTATCTGGCCCAGCATGAGCGCAAAGAGCTGTTGCGTCTGTTGACCTGCGGTAGTGTTGACGATGGCAAAAGCACACTCATCGGGCGATTGTTGTTTGACACTAAAATGGTCTATCAGGATCAGCTTGATGCTATTGGTTCTGACAGTATTAAATCAGGCACGACAGACGGTAATTTTGACCTGGCACTGCTGACCGATGGCCTGCAGGCAGAACGGGAACAGGGCATAACCATTGATGTAGCCTATCGTTATTTTTCCACGGCAAAACGTAAATTTATTATTGCTGACACACCAGGTCATGAACAATACACCCGTAATATGGCTACTGGCGCTTCCAATTGCGAACTTGCCATTATCCTGATTGATGCTCGCCATGGCGTTCTTACCCAGACACGACGCCATACATTTATTGCATCTCTTTTAGGTATCAAGCACCTCATTGTTGCCGTAAACAAAATGGATCTGATGGAATACAGTGAAGAGGTATTCAATCAAATCAGAGATGATTATCTTGATTTCACCAGTGAACTGGATACAGGTGATCTGACGTTTATTCCCATGTCTGCTTTAAATGGTGACAACGTGGTCAATGTCAGCGAACACATGTCCTGGTATGAAGGCAAGACACTGATGTGGATGCTGGAGAATGTAAAAATCAGTGCCGACAGAAATTTTGAGGATTTCCGTTTTCCTGTTCAGTATGTAAACCGGCCCAATCTGGATTTTCGCGGTTACTGCGGAACTATTGCCTCTGGCATTATCCGCAAAGGGGACCAGATTACTGCCCTGCCCTCTGGCAAAACCAGTACTATCAAATCAATTGTTACCTATGATGAAGAGCTCGGGCTGGCATTTACACCAATGTCTGTCACTCTCACTCTTGAAGATGAAATTGATATCAGCCGTGGAGATATGATTGTCCACTCGGACAACCTGCCTGCTTCAAAATCAGAATTCACAGCTTACATCGTCTGGATGAATGAAAAAGCCCTCTTACCGGGCAAGCAATATGTATTCAAGCACACTACTCGTTCTACTACTGGACAAGTCAATATGATCCAGCACAAGGTAGATGTAAATACTCTGGAAACTAGTCCGACACCATCACTGGAGTTGAATGAAATCGGAGTATGCGAAATAAGCATGACAGAACCTTTACACATTGATGACTATAAAAAGAACATCAATACCGGTTCTTTCATCATTGTTGACCGCCTCACCAATGTAACAGTCGGTGCAGGCATGATTTCTGATGCGCACCAGACCGGCAAACATATCAGTACTGTTTCTGCTCATGTCACCACTGAAGAACGGGCATCACGGTATGGTCAAAAGCCGGTGACTGTTATGTTTATCGGTTTGTCAGGATCAGGAAAATCCACACTGGCACATGGACTGGAAAGAAAATTGTTTGATATGGGCCGTGTCAGTTCAGTACTGGACGGTAAACAAATGCGACTTGGTATCAGCAAGGATCTTCCCCACGATGCAGATGGACGAGCGGAAAACCTCAGGCGCAGTGCTTTTATTGCCAAGTATCTCAATGATACCGGTATGATCTGCTGTGCCGCGTTTGTTTCCCCAAATCTTGATTCCAGAGAACACATGATCAGCGTCATTGGCGAGGAAAACTGCATCGTGATTTACCTGAATCCACCACTTGAAGTTTGCAAGCAGCGTGACCCCAGTGGGCTTTACACGGCTGAGGAAAATGTTCCTACTGGCAACGTGCCAGGCATTTCATTTGAATATCCGGAACCGGAAAATCCGGATTTGATCCTGCCAACCCATGAGCTGGATGTGGATGAATGTATTGACCGGGTAATCAATGTATTGAAGGAACAATCTATCATCTAGCTATCAACCAGGATGATGGCGCTGAAGGGGCGCACGATTGTGCGTCCCTGAAAAATCTGAAGGGTTTAGCGTTTCTACCTAGAAGCGACTTCCAACAGATAAATATAAACCTCTTTTCTGACCCACAAAATATTCATCGCCACTAAAGTCTGAAAAGGCGTTAAAACGCGCACGTTCAGCGTAATCAGTATCCAACAGGTTGGTAATCCTGGCTGACACATACCAGTTGTTAGTGGAGTCGTACTGATAGCGCATATTCAACAGATCATGACCTTTATATTTATGCGTATTGGACTCATTTGTATAATATGGGCCCATATGCACCCACTCCAAATTCAGGTTGCTGTTGGCATTGATCTGCCAATTTAGCTTGGCATTGCCGGTTAGTTTTGGTGCAGTATTGATATCATTACCATCCAATATGACTGTTACGCCCCTGGGCGCCACATTGGCTTCATAGGTATGACGCGCATAACTGGCTGTCACACTCAGGCTCCATGCTTCATTCATATTGAGCAAGGTATTGAACTCAAGTCCCCTATGTTTCGTTTCACCATTGTCGACATTCCTGCGGCCACTGTCCTGGAAAATCACATTATCTTTTTTCATATAGTAGGCCGCTAACGTGTAGGACAAATTACCACGGCTGGCCCTGTAGCCCACTTCAAAGCTTTCCATTTCTTCAGATTCAAGATCAGCCACCTGCTGGTTTTGCTGTAGACGATATAATTCTGTTGCCTGAGGAGCACGAAATGCCAGGGACACATTAGTAAATAACTGCACATTAGCTTCAATATCATGGATCCACCCAAGCTGCAGGGAATAATTATCAAAATCATCAGTACGGTCACCAGGTCTACTGTAACGGCAGGTTCCTGACGGGTTAAATGCCGAAGGAGAACAGGAAGAACCATCCTCTGCAGTATTACCGTTTATCATCTGGTTGTTGTAATCATATTCGAGAAATTCGTAACGCAGGCCAAGGGTCAACTGATCCTGATCACTACTCTGGTATTCCATCAACACATAAGGCGAGACCATTTGAGTGTCCACGCTGTAGTCATACTGCTTACCTGAAGGAAAAGAACCAAAACCAAAACCCTGGGATTGCTTCAGGAAACCTTCTGAAAACTCAAAATCCACACCGGCTGTCCATGTCAGAGGACCATTGCCACCGGAGGAATACATGGATTGCAGACCAAAAGATTCATGGCCATTTTCCTCCAGCGGCGCACCTGGCAGAAAGTGCATCAGGAAGGTCATATCCGTATCCCGGTAATAAGGTGTCAGCACCCAGGAACCATTATCAGTGCTGCCTTCAATACGGCTGTGCAAGCGAAAACTTTGGGCATCACGGAATGCTTCAGGATTTCCATTGGTACGATTTAAGTCATCATTTTTGAAAGCTTCAAATCCTCCATCCAGATAACCAGCTGTTTCCTGATTCAGGTTGGTCGCGGCCATTACCGTGGTAACAGTAACCTCGGAACCGGTATAGCGATGTGAGAGGTTCAGTTTTTGCTGATCAAAACCTGAGTCATCAAGGTAGCCGCCATCTGAAGCACCATTGAAATATGCACCGAAAGAATGATCATCATATTTGCCATTAAGGCCGACATTCAGACGGGCGTATTCATTGGGGCCAATATCAAGCGACACATCTCCTTCAGATTCGCCACCCAGGGTTGGGCTAA
The DNA here is from genome assembly GCA_029245395.1 of Gammaproteobacteria bacterium. Taxonomy (GTDB): domain Bacteria; phylum Pseudomonadota; class Gammaproteobacteria; order Pseudomonadales; family Pseudohongiellaceae; genus Eutrophocola. The sequence goes on along the minus strand of JAQWPL010000009.1, from coordinate 52,958 downwards.
TCACATTGATGGCACCATGCAGGGCATTTACTCCAAACAACACACTGCCTGGACCACGAACAATTTCGATATTGCCGGCTTGCTCACTGTTTGCCTCAAACAACTGGTTCACATTACAGAAGCCAGCGCCGCGTAAAGGAATCCCGTCTTGGGAAGTCTGGAAAGCACCACAACTGCCCGCACCAGTCAGCACTGGTGAACGAATACCCAGCAGGGATTCCTGACCATTGCCACGGTTGAACACCACACCGGGGACAGAATTAAGCACTTCACCAATATGTACATGTTTAATCATTTCAAGTGTGTCAGACCCCAGAGAATAAATACTCGCGGGGATATCCTGCAGGGCAGTTTCCTGACGTTCCGAGGTGACAATAATAGTTTCAAGTATATTGTCCTGGGCCTTTACTGTACCTGCGGCAAAAGAAGCAAGCAGCATTGCCATTTGCAATGGTTTGATCCTGTATTGGGTAGTCATTAAGGGTGTTCTCCAAAACCAGTAGCTGGTTGTAACATGCACAAAGTAAATCAGGATTTACCATTATGAACCTGAATCTTCACATAGTATTTCTAATACTTCTTTTAATTCACTTACATCATCAGGCAGGTGTTTCACACCGAAGCCCATAATTTTGCTATATTCTCCATACTTTACTTCTCTAAACCAATGATTTGCGGAAGGAAAAAGCTGATTTTTTCCTGATGGCAGGTACCCAGCTCCAGTGAAGAGTTTTTCAATAAATAACTGCTCAGTTGATACGCAGCGACACCTGGTTTTCCGGAACGGGGAATGCATTTCCCTGGAACCGAAAGTCTTCCAGGTGCTGTTATTTCTGGCTCAGCACCCGGGTGAAGTTGTCTCCCACCAAACTTTGTTGGAAGCCATCTGGTCGAATGTGGTGGTAGAGCCAGGCGCTCTACAGCGCTGCATAGCCCGACTCAGAAAAGCATTTGGTGATGATGCCCGCCAGCAGCACGTTATTGCCACTTACCCAAAACAAGGTTACAGCCTGGTAGCAGATCTACGCTGGGAGACTCTATCCGACCAACAACAACAAAATACTCACTTCAACTGGCAATCCATAGCAGCCAGCCTGGCTGTTGTCATCCTGATTCTTGCAGGCGCCCTGGTTTTTATTGAATCAGATGATACTGACTATATGAATGGGGAAAATCAGGTCACTGAATTCTTCCTGCTGGAAAATCCTGACCTGCAAAATGCCATTGGCAATCCGGATACTTTCCCGGTGTATTCGCCTGACGGTAGATACGTTGTTTATCCAAGCTATCAGGAAGAGCGCAAGGCTCACCTCTGGGCGAGGGATCTGGCTTACAGCAATGATTTCCTCCTAACTGATGAGGCAGGCATGTACGAGTATCTTTCATGGTCAAGAGACAGCAGCCGAATCGTGTTTGTGGACACTACCTGTGAGGCAAACGGCTGTCTGCCGGGTCAGTGTTCTTCACTGAAATCCGTATCCGTATCTCAATCCGAAACCAATGCCTTGTTTGTAGAAACACTGGTCGACTGCAAGGCAAAGAAGTTACTGGCGCCTGAATGGCTGAACAACAATCAGCTGGCTGTAATAGAACTCGACAGATTTGAGGCCAGCCTGGTGCAGTATGATTTGAAAACACTGACCACTAATTTGTTGTTTAAAAGTACTGAGCAGATCCCCTACCAACAAAGCTATTCCCGCCAGACGAATATTCTGACTATGATGGCGGTCAATGCCAGTGGCCAAAAAGAGCTGATGTTCCTGGACATAAATACCGGCGCCATAATCCAGAACGACACAGCAGTCTTTGATACGGAACTGGACTGGTATCCCAGTTCCAACCCCCAGTAATATATCCCCCGCTAATTTTCGGATAATTCCATGCCTGTATTCCTCGACCAGATTGAAGGCCTTAAGCTCCATCTGCACGCCATTGCGGACATGGACAGCATTCTGGCGGCGGAAAAATTTTCCCATGTAGACTCCGAAATGATCGATATGATGTTTGACCAAAGCAGCCGTTTTGCAGAAGAAAAACTGGTGGCTCTGGCTGAATCAGGTGATACAGCAGGCTGCACTCTTGAAAACGGCGATGTCAGTCTGCCCCCGGGAACTCCTGCGGTGTACCAGGAATGGTGCGAACTGGGATTTCCAGCCCTGGGGCTGCCCATGGAATTTGATGGCATGGATTTCCCCAGTATTGTGCAAAGTGCCATCCAGGAAATTCTTGATGGCGCCAATCTTGCTTTCGGCATGATGGGTATCAATGTGCGATGTGCTGCAAAAGCACTCATTGCCAATGCACCGGAGGAACTTGTACAACGCTGGGTTCCTGGCATGTTGAACGGTGAAGTTTCACCCACCATCGTTATCAGCGAACCCCAGGCGGGATCAGATGTAGGCCGCATCAGGACAACGGCTACACCTGGAGCCGATGACACCTGGGCTATTAATGGCACCAAAATCTGGATTTCCTATGGCGATCATGATGCCACGAAGCAGATTGTTCATCTCGTCCTGGCCCAGGTACCCAGTGAAGAAATTGGCACCCGTGCACTCGGATTGTTTGCTGTGCCTAAATTTCTGGATGACGACATCAGTGAAGACAAACGAAATGGTGTCACCGCCTCCCGCCTGGAACACAAAATGGGCCTGCACGCTTCACCCACCTGTGTTCTGGAGCTGAATAATGCGCAGGGCTATCTGATTGGCGAAGCCGGCAAGGGCTTACAAGCGCTGTTTGTCATGATGAATGGCATGCGCCTGGCCGTTGGAGTTCAGGGCTCCGCTGTGGCTAACATGGCGACATTGCGTGCCCTGGACTATGCCCGAGAAAGGCCTCAGGGCGGCCGTCCCGATGTCGCCCCAGTCATGATCACAGAGCATGCCGACGTGAAGCGCATGCTGCTGGAAATGACGGCGCGCAGCGAAATGATCAGGGCGCTGGCACTGAAAACAGCCTCTTTTCTGGATCTGGCAAAAATCTCTGACGGAACTGATGCCGAAAATTATCTTCGTCTGGGAGAGCTACTGCTACCATTGGCAAAAACCGTTGGCGCTGAAAGTGCTTTTGATATTGCCAGCCAGGGGATCCAGGTGCTTGGCGGTTATGGCTACACCAATGATTATCCTTTGGAGCGCATGGCACGGGATATTCGCGTCGCGTCTATTTATGAGGGCACCAGCGGTATTCAGGCCCTGGATTTTGTGAAGCGAAAAGTATTGGCCGACAATGGGTCGATTCTAAAAATGTTAATCGAAACAATACGTAAAGATCTAGACACAGCCAATGCCGACAACCCGCTCCGGGAAGCAATGGCAAAGACTCTGCACATATTCAAAGAGACACTCAATACCCTGCTAGCCAAATTTGAAACGGACCCCAAAGCAATCGAGCCGGGGGCATACCATTTCCTGCAACTTAGCGGCCTGGTGCTTATGCATTGGTTGGGTATGCTCCTGTATGCTGCAGCGATCGAGAACACGGAATATCACAAGCGCCTGCAGGCGGCTCTGACCCTGTCTGCCACCGGCCTGGCTGAAAAAGCACAGCTGCTGTCAAAACTCGTAAATCAGGGAGTAACTGAAATTAGCCTTTGAGCCGTAAAATTCCATTTGATTCTGTCAGCTTGATTCGCTAGTTTACAAACCCTTCACCTCAAATTAAAACCACATACCCATTTATCTAGAATATCTAAGGACCATGGAGAAAGACTCACAATGAAAGAATACCAACTCTATATTGACGGCCAGTACACCTCATCGGCCTCCGGTGAATTCAGCGACAACATGAACCCGGCCACTAATGAGGTTTATTCCAAGGTACAAAATGCCAAGGCAGAAGATCTCGACGCTGTTATTTCCTCATCACAAAAAGCCTTCGAAACCTGGAAAGACATGCTGCCTTCTGCGCGGGAAAAACTGTTCCTGGACGCCGCTGACCTGATGGAAGAACGTGCCGCCGAATTGCGGGACATACTGATTGATGAAGCTGGTTCTACAATGCTCAAGGCTGGCTATGAAACCCATCATACGCCTGATTTCCTGCGTTCCATGGCCGGTGAATGTCGTCGCATCAAAGGCGAAACTTATATTTCAAATTACCCGGGGGTGAAATCATTCGCTATCCGTCGCCCCCTGGGTGTCACTGTAGCCATTGCTCCATTCAATTTCCCCTTGCTGCTAGGCATTCGCAAAATTGGTTTCTCATTAGCCGCCGGCAACACCATGATCCTGAAGCCGTCTGAAATGACTCCGGTCATTGGCTTGAAATTAGGCGAGCTATTCACTGATGCTGGCTTCCCCCCCGGTGTGTTAAACGTCATTCCTGCCCAGGGTGCTGAATTGGGTGATGGCCTGATCACTGATCCACGGGTTAAATTTGTCACTTTTACCGGGTCCACCCGAGTAGGACGCCAGGTTGGCGCTACAGCAGCCGCGGCTGGTAAACGCTTTGCTCTGGAAATGGGCGGCAAGAACCCGATTATTGTCTTGAACGATGCCGACGTCGATTACGCTGTTGATACAGCCGCATTTAGTAACTTCATGCATCAGGGACAAATTTGTATGACTGGATCCCGCGTTATTGTCGAGGCTGGTGTCTATGATGAGTTCTGCGAAAAGATGACCAAGAAAGTAGAAGGCATTTCTTATGGTAGCGACCCACGCGAACCTGGCCTCATTGTCGGTCCACTTATACGTACAACTCAGCCTGGCTTTATCAAGGAACATCTGGATGCAGCCGTTGCATCTGGTGCGAAACTGTTAGCGGGTGGCGAATCCGATGGCAATGTTTTTCAGCCCACAGCTGTTGCAGATGTCACGGAGAGTATGAGTCTGTTTAAAACCGAACTTTTCGGTCCTGTCGCATCCATTATCAAGGCTAATGATCATGCGCACGCCGTTGCCTTAGCCAATGATGTTGATTATGGATTGTCCTCAGCGGTAATCACTAACGACTTACAGAAAACCTGGTACTGCATCGAGAACCTGGAAACCGGCATGGTACATATCAACGGACCTAGTGTTCGAGACGAACCCGTGATTCCGTTTGGTGGCGTAAAAGGATCTTCCCATGGACGTGAAGGCGGACATTTCTCCATCGACGAATGTACTGAACTTAAATGGGTCACCATGCAAGTTGGTAAGAATGGATATCCGTTCTAATCAAAAAGGGGCCTTCAGGCCCCTTTTTTGAACGGGATATAGTCACCTGTAGCTACTGCGCTCGCCCAAGCTTCGTTAAAAGTTAAGCCCGAGCACGGCGCCCGTACTACTGTACTGTATTTGGCATCGAACTTAACTTTTGCCTCGCCTGACCTACGCTCGTGACGCTACCTGCTCGCTGGTTTTTTGGTTATATATCACCACATTTTTCTGTTTTTATTCTGCTATACCTCTTTCGTCTTGCCATTTTCCACCTCCAAGCACATGATTGTGCCTTAATGAGGAGGTCCGTCAAAGTGGGGCCAGACCAGTAAGCGGACATTAGAATCTATAAACATTAACTACATTTCTAGTCCCAAACCTGATCTAGGCAAGCCTGCAGTGTTTTGCCTTTTTCATCTCTAAAAGAAGGTGCCCTGACTGAAATGCCCTGGGACAAGATTGATGATCAGCGCAAAAAAGCATTTCTCAATGAAACAGGTGCTGACTAGGTCGGTGTGTTTCCAGCCATGGCTAACACGAGCCCTGCCAGAAAGCAGATTATTGAAAACCAGGTAGTGAGGCGAAAATCCCAACGCATTCTGCTGCAGTTGTTGATTTCCTCAAGTGTAATCATGATTTTCCAGCTGGGGATGGACCAGAGGATGACCAGGTTGCCAAGCAGGGAAAATAAAAAAAGAATATGCCCGGTCAGAATACTAACTTGCCTTACATAATTGAGTTCTGCCGCTTCCCCAAATAAAGCAAAAGCTACGAAGCTACCGGTAATAATGGAGGCAAACCACTTGTGGAATTCCCAGCGGCCCTGAAGCCATTCCAGTATTGCCTGCCGCTTTTTATCGGTAGTGATTTCACCAAAGGCTTTTGTTTTTAATGATTCCCAACTAATGAGCATGGCTTGCTCCCTTGCTTGTTCCGTTTTTATTCTTGCCTTCTCGACAGGTCAGTATAAACCAGCCCCGTAAATCGTTCCGGAGTAATGGCTCCGGCTGAGCGGGCCTCATCGAAATCCGCTGTTGGTCGAGCTGCCAGCACTTCTTCAAGGCTCATACCGCGATCAATCATAGCCTGAATTCTTTCACTGACTTCTGCAAACATCGCAAGCTGTGCTTCCATCTCGATAACAGGAACTATGGGACCCAGATGACCTGCTATGAGTCGAGTATCTTCATCGATTAAATCCAGAACCATTCTCGCCGCTTGCGTCATACCGTCGACACTACCCCCATCATCAATACCGATATTGGGATAACGCAAGTTAGAGGGGATATCTCCTACATGTAGAATGTTGGCATTTTTCAGAAATATCATGGAATCATGATCCGTATGCGCAGGCTGCGGCCAGCTTATTAGGATTTCCTCACCATTCATATGCAGCGTTATTGAATCCTGATACTGCAAATCAGGTAAATTACCAGGCCCCAGTGCTGCCATCCTGGCGCGGATGTTTTCCTGCCCAATAACCTGAGCACCCACCGCCTTCAATGCATCATTGCCTGCCGTATGGTCACCATGCATGTGCGTGTTCACCACATAGCGAATTGGTTCTGCACTGATTTCACCAATGGCACTCACCAGCTTGTCGTGCATTGGGGCGTACATGGAATCCACCATAAAGACGCCATCAGGCCCCGAGAGAACCAATACATTTCCCTGCGCCGGACCGCCCATGAGGATATGGACATTGTCTTCCAGTTGAACTGTTTCAATTTCAATAGCCTCAAAATTCAAGCCACCCTGTGCATTCACCACGCCACTAATAAGAACAAGTAGAAAATAGATGAATCCAAAAGCAATTCTTGAATGTTTAATCATAATTTCCTCTTGGTGAGCACAGCTCACCCAACAAAGCTAAAATTTTGGCAGCGTAGCGAGCGAAGGCCAGTTGAGGCAAAAGTTAAGTTCGATGCCAAGCACAGTACGGTAGTACGGGCGCAGTGCTCGGACTTAACTTTTAACGATGACTGGACGAGCAGCAGTAGCTGCTGCGATTGTGCAATCCTAAAACCTGAATGTATAGTTGAATTTGAGGGACAGGTCACCGTTGATAGAAGTAAATTCATTATCCTTATCAAGGTCAATCATGCCCCAGTTGAGGACTAGAAATCCCTCTTGCCCTGATTCAGGTATCCAGCGCAAGCGGCTGTTGATACCAATCCCTTCCGAGACATTGTCGTACTGAACAATATTGGCCCAGCTCACCTCCGGTGTGAAATTGATCAGAGAATCAAATGAAATCTGGCGTACTGTAAAGTGGCCTGCTGGTAGGTGGATTTCATTTTCTGAAAAATCCAATCCCAGGTTGTAACGGTTACTGGGCTGCCAGTTCACAGATACTGCGCGTTGGAAATGGTTGCCGTTGTAAAACTCGCCCCAGCTTGCCCTGATGTTTCCAGAAATCCGGCGGCGGCCAGCAAAATTAAGCCGCGCCGTACCTTCAGTATAAGTATAGTCACCCGGCGCTATGATCACATTATTACTGCCATCAGAAGAACGATTGATTCTGAAATCGCGAATCAATACATCTCTGGTGCGAACAAGACTGACTGCAACACTGTCGCCTTCATTGTTATTGGCATTGACACGAATGTCTTTGGTTTCAGAAATTAAGTTGCCTGAATTCAAGTCGCTGTTACGGTAAGCATCAGCACCCCCGTATACCGACCGGACATAGCCTCCAGCAGGAAAGAAAAGTCTATAGCCAAAATCCAGGGAATGGTCTTCTATGCCTGTCTGATTCACAAACCCCAGCGCCGGTCGAAAATTATCTTCTATCCTTTTATAGCGGTAGCCACCGCGTAAGCCTTCGGTATTGGGCGAGCTCACGCCAAAGCCCCAGGACGAATCATCGCCGCTGATGCCGTCCGTATCCGTTTGCTGATACCAGAACTCTCCCTCGGCTACACGGTTGCCCGCTAAACTCGAATTACGATACCGAAAGTCGATTCCCACCAGGGAATTATCGATATTGGAACGTGGGTCTCCACTGGTAGCGATCACACCAAGCAGGGATTCATCCAAAATATTGAGTGCTGCCCGACTTACAAACACTGTTTGCGCATCAATTCCGGCTACTTCATCTTCATCCTGATTAACAATCAACGTGCCCACATCCCAGTCACCTACCCTTCCGCTGAGTTTGGCACCGGCAGTAATATCTACCGGCAAACCACCTGGACTGAGACCAATCCGGCGCGAGAAAAACGGTCTGCCATTTTGTAATGAGCCTCGCGGTACTGCAGCATTTCCCTCTTCATTGAAATTGGATCCGACCCCGATACGACCAAACTGAAAAATATCCGCATCACGGATGAAGAAGTCACGTCGTTCCGGAAAAAAGAGATTGAAGCGGGTCAGGTTCACCTGGCGGGAGTCCACTTCGGTGGCAGAGAAATCGGTGTTCAGTGTCAGTGCAGCATTCAACTGCGGAGTGATTTTGTAAAAAAAATCTACCTGGGGTTCGAAAACTTCATCTTCAAAGCCTCCTGGACCAAGCGTCCGCTCTTTGCGCATGACAAGATAAGGCACCACATCCAGACCAAGACCCTGCTGCAGATCAGTCAGGCCCGTGGCAGTACCCGCAATGCTGGGATTGATCAGGCGATTACGGGAGACCCAGCCGATCTCTTCCTGATTGCGACGGATAGTACGACGGAAATTGATGCCCCATTCTGTATTGCCCTGATCAAATGACAAAGTCTGGAAAGGGATACGGATTTCAGTAACCCAGCCTTCCTCATCAATACTGGAGCCGGCCTGCCAAATGCCTTCCCAGTTACGATCCACACCGGAAACATTCTGGTAGATTCCATCAACACGTACACCATTAGCATTGATCTCAAAGAGAAAGCCGCTGCGTCGATCCAGATAAGGATCCAGCATCAGGTTAAAAGAGTCGTCATTTGGCAAGCCTTGTCCCTGGAGCAACACATTAGCGATGATCAGGGAAGGATCCTCTTCATACATGCGGGCACCGATATACAGGGCATCGTCTGCATAAAATACCCGGACTTCAGTGCGCTGGCTGGGTTGCGCATATTCGAAAGGCGCCATCTGATGGAAATCGCTCACCACGGCAGCTTGTGTCCAGATGGCGTCATCCAGCTTGCCGTCTATGTTGATGTCATCGGGAAGCCTCGGAATGTCAACAGTTTTAGCGCCGGTGATTCCGCCCTCTCCCTGGGCGAAAGATTGTGTCGCCGTAAATAAGAGAACCGGAATCAGAATTAAAAAACCCGTGAATTGCTTACGCCAACAATTGGGGAAAAAATACCTTCGCATGAACAAAATTCCAAAGATTAAAAAATCGATCATATTAGGTAATAATGTAATGAATGTGGATAGAACTAATGGTGTTCTAGCTTGAGGGTTACTATTTGTTTTATTTAAAGTTTAAATACACTGGTTGCCACTTTTTCATAAAACATTTTCTTTTCAGCATCAGATATATCCATGTTGTCCATATCCGTCACTTCTTGCAGGACATACTGATAAGGATAGTCCATGGCATACATGACCCGATCTACCCCAATAGTTTGTTGGGCAAATCGCACAGCGGGTTCCCAGGCCATGCCGCTGCAAGTGATATACACATTTTCCTTCATGTAATCGCTGACTTTTTTCTTCAGGGGTTTAAGCGCTTCATAGCGATTCGATGACACTTGCGCGTTATGCATAAAATCCAGACGATACATCCAGTAGGGTAAGGACTCACCCATGTGACCAATTATAATTTGCAGTTTTGGAAAACGATCAAACACACCGGCAGTAATAATGCGCAGCATATGCAAGCCTGTTTCCACTCCAAAACCAAAAACCGCCCCATCCAGGCCTGCTTCCAACATGGGCTCAATCATGTTTCGCGGAGGCGTATTGGGATGAAGGTAGATGGGCATGTCCATGGCTTCTGCCGCTTCGAAAATAGGCCAGAATTTAGGGTCAGACAGATATTCACCGTGGGTGTGGGAATTATTGATGATGCCTTTGAAACCTAATGACTTGCAGCGTTCCAGTTCCTGAGCAGCCAACTCGGGTGCCTGGGGTGCGATGGCACAGAGGGCTGCATAACGATCCGGATGCCTGTCTACAGCAGCTTTCACTATGTCGTTAGTGTCTTTAGCAACAGAGATAGCGGTATCCCGGTCGAATACCTGCACACCAGGTGAGGTCAGCGCTAATACAGCAAAATCAATGCCCGCCGCATCCATGTCGGCAAGCCTCTCCTCATCAAGATCGGCCAGCCTGCGCCTGACAGTCGCAGGTCTGTTGGCATTGGAAGTCCCGTAAAAGCCCCACAAACTATCAAATCCCGGATCATCAATTTTCCCACTGTTATAAAGGTCAGCATACATCTGTAGTAATTCAGGTGACGCCCATGCTTCTTCCGTGGCAATGCGCCTGTAGTTGTCATTGAAAGGGATTGAGGTAATTTCGGGCATGCAAACTCCGTTCTGGCAAAAGGAATAAAACTATTTCTTATAGAAAGAGGCGCAGTATATCGAAAATATTTTACTCCAACCCCCAATTAAGCGATTATTACGCCCCTTAATTTTTCCCAGTACCTGCAGGAGTCTCATTGTGGCTGAAGCTGAACAACTCAAATCCAATCCCCTGGATCACTACCCCGAATTGCAATTATTTATTGCAGGTGAATGGGTGTCAAAAGGAGACCGGAAAAGTGAGGATGTGCTGAATCCTGCAACTGAAGAAGTATTAGGTCAATTGCCGCATGCGACGGAAGCCGATATGGATCGTGCACTGAAAGCCGCAGAGGAAGGTTTCAAAGTCTGGCGTGACAAACTGCCTGAAGAACGCAGTGCCGTGTTACGCAAAGCCGCTGAATTGATGCGGAAAAGAGCTGAACAGATTACTACTGTCGCCTCACTTGAATCCGGTAAGCCTATTGTCCAGTCCCGAATGGAATTGAAAATGTCTTCCGCAGTATTGGAATGGTATGCAGAAGAAGGCCGCCGCGCCTATGGCCGTGTGCTTGCCCAGCGCCAGCCAGGCTCGCGCATGTATGTAGTCAAGGAACCAATTGGTCCCGTAGCAGCCTTTGCTCCCTGGAACTTTCCGCAAGGTAATCCAGCCCGGAAAATGGGCGCTTCACTGGGAGCAGGTTGCTCCTGTGTATTCAAGCCGGCAGAAGATACACCAGCCACAGCCCTGTTGATGGCAAAGTGCATACAGGATGCCGGTCTGCCAGACGGTGTGTTATCCGTGCTATTTGGTGTCCCCCACATCGTTTCAACCTATCTACTGAATTCCCCCATCATCCGCAAGATGTCTTTTACCGGCTCAATACCGGTCGGTAAATCCCTGATGAAACTGGCGGCTGACAAAATGATTCGCACTACCATGGAACTTGGCGGTCATGCACCAGTTCTTGTGTTTGAAGATGCCGATGTTGAGGCTGTGCTGGAAATGGCCGTTGTTGCCAAGTATCGCAATGGTGGCCAGGTCTGTGTTTCACCGACCCGTTTCCTGGTTCATGAATCACTTTTTGAAAAGTTCGTAAAAGGTTTTACTGCACGAACCAAAGAAATCCTGGTAGGTAACCCCCTGGATGAAAATAGCAAGATGGGGCCACTTATTCATTCCCGCCGGCTGGATGCCATCAGTGCACTTGTTGATGATGCAGTTACAGAAGGTGCGACACTAAACACTGGCGGTTCTACCATAGATGGGCCAGGTTTTTTCTACCAACCCACTGTATTGTCAAATGTGCCGCACAGTGCCCGCATCATGCAGGAAGAGCCCTTTGGGCCAGTGGCAATTATCAATTCCTTCAGTGACTATAACGAAGTTATTACTGAGGCTAATCGTCTACCCTATGGCTTGGCGGCTTTCGCATTCACAGATTCGGCTAAGCGAGTGAAATTGCTAGGCGAACAACTGGAAGCAGGCATGATTGGAATTAACAGCTTTGCCATTTCCGTACCAGAGTCACCTTTCGGTGGCATCAAGGAAAGTGGTCATGGGTCGGAGGAAGGGATTGAAGGTCTCGAAGCCTGCATGGTTACAAAACTTATCTCAGAAGTGTAGTAGCTATTATGCTGTCCGCACCAAGCTTTTAAAAAAGCTTTAGTTAAAGATAAATTTATAAAGAGGTTGCTTATGCAATTTGTTGTAACAGCTTTAGACTTTAGCGACCCGGATGCCCTGGATCGTCGTATGCAAAATCGGGAAGCTCATATTGCCAACATCCAGCAACTGATTGCGCACGGCCATTATCTCAGTGGCGGCGCTATAATTAATGAAGAAGGGAATATGATTGGTTCTACATCGCACATGGAATTCCCTGACAGAGAAAGTCTGGAGAAATGTCTCCATAGTGACCCTTATATTGCTGGCAAGGTCTGGGAACACATTGACATCAAAGCAGTTAAACTCGTTCCAATGAAATAATTCCCCGCTGATTAGGTCATGGCAGGTATGAAAAAAGCCGGCACCATCTTCAGTTTCCTGATTGTTTGCTCCTGGGGCAGCCCCGCCCACTCTCAGTCCTATACCCAGGATGAGTATATTGACATGATTAGTCACTATGTTGACCGGGTGAGTAATATTTATGACGGCACATGGGCATATACCTACACCACCACAGATCACATTGATGCAGACTCCCTCACTCGCCGTGTTGATCCTTCCCAGCCTTTTCTACAAAGCGACCTGATTATTGCGGAAGATGGAGGCCCACCGTCAACTGAACGGCTGGAGCGACATGAACGGCGCATGCAGCGGCGATTACGCAGACGAGAAGAAGCCTCGCAGGACAGCTCTCTCGTCGAAGATGAAAGGGAGCGAGAAGGTAGTGAAAAAGAGCGTTTTATGGCCCTGATTATCCGGGATAGTATCCGGCTGGTTGCCAGGGATGGAGACCTACATACCATTGAATTTCGTGGCATGGAGGAAGACAGAAAGAAAATTTATGAACATGTGGTCGGCAGGCTGGTATTGGACACCAGGCAGGAATACATCAAGGAGCTTCAGGTCAGAGTGACAGAGCCCTTCTCTCCTTTCTTTATAATACGCATCAATGACGGTTATTTTTCTTTACGCTTTGAACTGCATAATGGTGAACCAGTTCAGCAAGATGCCACATGGCAACTGGATGGACATATTCTCTATATCAGGGATCTGGACAGAGACGAAGAATTGAAGTGGTTTGATATAGCCAAGGTGCTGCCGGAGGCAGCAAGTTGAAAAGTGGTTATGGAGTTCCTGATTACCTAATGTTTCGCAGTTTAAAATTAGTTTTCTTGCAGATTACTTTTCGCAAACTGGTGAACAACTTCTGCGAGGAAAGCCTGGAAGGGTATGTCCGCATCCAATGCCAAGGCTTCAAGCGTGCTAATGTCTTCTTCACGCAAACGGATATTGACGCGATTACTCCGCTTTAGCACATTCAGATTAAATTTTGCCGGCAAATCTGCAACTAATGACAGATTGAAATCACCCACATGTATCGGATTTTGAGCGGCCTGACTAACATTTAGTGTACCCATATCTGTTCTCCTATAAGACACGTTCTAACAGAATCTGGATTAATCCTATCCACTAAATACGAACGAATAGTTGACACAGTTCGCATATTTCCCAGGTACCAACCAGGAACTTGCTTTTTAAAAGGAGACGCTAGTTAGACAGGAAAGCTTTTTTCAAACTGACGTATTTGTTTTTCAGTAGCTTTATGCTGGTAATTGTCCTTCCATTCCGTATAGGGCATGCCATATACACGCTCTCTGGCTGCTTCGTAATCCACCTCGAATCCTCTTTCACCGGCTTCTGCAACATACCATTTTGAAAGGCAATTCCGGCAAAATCCCGCCAGATTCATAAGAGCAATATTCTGAGCATCTTTCCTGGAATCCAGGTGTTCAAGAAGCCTCCTGAATACGGCCGCTTCGATTTCTGTTGCACTTTGATTATCCATTCCACTACTCCTGTTATTTCTTTATTTAGCCGCCAGCCAGTTTTACCTTGTAGCCGGCATTATCAAGTTCCTGGTAAATTTTGTGACGCAGATCACCCTGGATTTCTATTCTGCCTTCCTTGACAGTACCTCCAGTACCACACAATTGCTTCAGGCGCTTTCCCAAAGCCTTTAATTCCGACTCCGTACACTGGAATCCAGACACCAGAGTAACACCCTTCCCTTTACGACCTTTGGTTTCTCTTGATATCCGAATGATTCCATCACTACTAGTAATAATGGATGGCTTTTTACATCTACAGCCGGATATAGACCGACCACACTTTGGGCACAGCCTCCCTGTTTCCGTCGAATACACTGGTCTGGAATTTTTCACTGTTACTGGTTCACCTTTTATCCTTTTATCCTTTTATCCCTGCATCCTTTTTAAACAGGATTATCAATATCAATAAACTCGTGGTTCAGACCAAATTCACCGGCAAGGTATTGCCCGACTGCCTGAACACCGTAGCGCTCGGTGGCATGGTGGCCTGCGGCAAAAAAATGCATCCCGGTTTCACGGGCAAAATGCACAGTCTGCTCTGATACTTCGCCCGTTAAATAAGCATCAACCCCTGCCTCATAAGCAAGCTCAATATAACTTTGGGCCGACCCTGTGCACCAGCCAATTTTTTCAATGGTTTCCTTTTCTCCCTGTATATGAAAAGGGGCTCTGTTTAGTTGATTAGTTATTCTCTCAACCAATTCCTTACCATTACAGGGCTCTTCAAGGCTTCCCCAAACACCCACACGGCTTTTATGTTGCGGATCCAGGTCTGCTTCAGTGCTAAAACCCAGTTTTAATCCAAGTTGAGCGTTATTACCCAGCTTGGGATGGGCATCCAGAGGCAAATGAAAGCCAAACAAATTGATATCATTATCCAGTAGAAGTTTGAGACGGTTTTTGCGAATACCTGTGACCGTAGGATCTTCGCCTTTCCAGAAATAGCCATGATGTACAAGAATGGCATCTGCCCCTTTTTCAACGGCTTCCTCAATTAGTGCCAAGCTAGCTGTGACCCCGGTAACCAGGTTCGCAATTTGTGCTTTGCCTTCGACCTGAAGACCGTTGGGGCAATAGTCTCTGAATTCATTCGGTCTAAGAAGCTCATTTAGCGCCGACTGCATTTCTACCATGCTTATGGCCATATCAAGAAGTCTCCATGGAGATATAGGGTATTTCTAATGCCTGCCTTTTCAGCATCACCCTGTGACACTAGGGGATTTGCGTTATACTTGTCTGTTCGTAATCATAGCAAAGACACAACACCCTCTCTATAAACAGGCATAAGGTGCCACATGAACAGAGTAATCAATTTTATTCTCTGGCCCGCTGTTGCAGGACTCGTCTTTGGCATTGTTCTGTTGCAGCTTCCACGCCTGGCTGTAATTATTCCAGGTCTGGATGCCTATCTCCCAAAAGAAAATATCCAAGAGCTTACCCAGAATTCTTTTTCCTACTCGGATGCAATTTCAAAAGCTGCACCTGCTGTTGTCAGTATCAACTCAACAGCAGATGTCAGAAGAGAAAATCAGCGTATCTTCAACCCTCTCGTAAGGCAGCGATTCCTCCTAAATGATGAAAGCACCAGCCTGGGATCAGGCGTCATTATTTCCCCCGATGGTTACATCATAACCAGTTACCATATTTTTGAAATTCAGGGAACCGATATCGTCAATAGCTCTCTTCCGGAAATTACAGTCACCCTGTATGACGGACGTAGCCTGGAAGCCCGCCCTATTGTATTAGACCGTCGAAACGACCTGGCGTTGTTGAAAGTAGAAGAAACTGATCTGGCTTATATGGCACCGGCAGAGGAAAACTCTCTTGATGCAGGCGATATAGTACTTGCCATAGGGTATCCAAGAAATATCGGTCAATCCTATACCCAGGGCATTATCAGCGCACTATTAAAAGCCAATGAAAGTTACAGGATCCAGACCGATGCTGCCATCAATCCCGGGAATTCCGGCGGTGCCTTGATTGATGTGAATGGCCGGCTTATTGGCATCAATTCCACCATTGTCAGCGAATCCGGCGGTTCAGAAGGCATCAGTTTCGCTGTTCCTGCGCAAAATGCGTTTGCACTGATGCAGAACTATATTGACCAGGATCCTGGCGGTTATCTTGGTGTTGATGGTGAATATTTTGGCCGCATTGCCAGCAGTATGCTGGTTGATGCGGATGTGCAAGGAATCCTCGTGCAGGAAATGCTGCTGAACGGCCCTGCAGAAAAAGCAGGTTTGAGAATAAAAGATATCATTCTTTCTCTGGTAGGAATTGAAATTAATAGCCCGGAAGCACAAGCATATGCTATTCAGACTGTTAGTGATTTAGGACCTGGTGAGACAATTATCGCAGAGGTTTTCAGGGAAGGTAAAATCCTGACCATCCCTATTGTTCTTGGTGTGGGAGAAGCATTTATTTACTGGGATTATGAAGAACAAAACTTTCTGGATCCAGATCCCTGTGGAGAAAGTCTGTTGATAGACGGCTGCCCACAGAACTAAACTTTTTCTGCTTGCGCTCCTTGTTCTACCCCTTCTCCTGGCTCCCTTCGCTTTCTTCGTTCCTCAATTCTGCTGCACGGGCGTGCGCAATCAATCCCTCTGCATTAGCGAGCACTGATGCTGTGTTAGCCAATTCCCTGGCAGCCTCTTCAGAACAATTGATGATAGAAGAGCGCTTTTGAAAATCATAGACTCCCAGTGCAGAAGAAAATCTGGCGGTTCCCGACGTCGGTAAGACATGGCTAGGACCTGCGCAATAGTCACCTAACGACTCAGAACTATAACGGCCCAAAAAGATGGCGCCGGCATGTCTGATTTCGCCTAGCAGACTCTCGGGATCTTCCACAGAAAGCTCCACATGTTCTGGCGCTACCAGGTTGCAGACTTCTGCCGCCTCCTGCAGGTCACTGACTTTGATAAAAATCCCGCGTTTTTCCAGGGAAGCAGTGATGATGTCACGGCGCGGCATATCAGGCAGTAGTCTTTCAATACTCTGTGCAACAGCATCCATGAACGCCGGATCATTGCTTACCAGGATAGATTGAGCATCCTCATCATGCTCAGCCTGTGAAAACAGGTCCATAGCAATCCAGTCTGGATTGGTTTGGCCATCACAAATAACCAGGATTTCTGACGGGCCTGCAACCATATCAATGCCAACCTGGCCAAACACGGCCTTTTTAGCTGTTGCCACATAGATATTACCCGGCCCGACTATCTTGTCGACACGGGGAATACTTGAAGTTCCGTAAGCCAAAGCGGCTATTGCCTGAGCGCCACCCACAGTAAATACCCGATCTACTTCAGCCAGGGCAAGAGCGGCCAGCACCAGAGTGTTTTTTGCTCCTCCTGGTGTTGGCAAGGTAGCAATGATTTCCTTAACACCCGCGACCCTGGCAGGAATAGCATCCATAAGGACTGTAGAAGGATAGGAAGCTTTACCGCCGGGGACATACATGCCAACGCGATCAATCGGGGTGACCTTCTGCCCGAACACAGAACCGTCTGATTCACTATATTGCCAGGAATCCTGTTTCTGTTTTTCGTGGTAACGGCGGATTCGCCCAGCCGCTTTTTCCAAGGCTACAGCTTGCTCAGAGGAGATCTTGCTTAGGCTTTCCTTCAGTTCATCCCTGCTGATTTCAAGTGCTGCCGCTGAATCAACTGTTAGTCCATCCAGCTTGTTGGTCCATTCAACTACAGCCTCATCACCCCTGCTCCTGACATCTGCAAGTATGGTGTTAACTGATTTCTGAACAGCTTGATCAGAAATACTGTCCCAGGCCAAAGCTTTATCCAGCTCTGAACGAAAATCAGTATTAGCATAATCAAGTTGTTTGATCACGACAGGCATGGCAAGGTTCTCTATTGATTCTTGTCTTTCTAATTTAATCAGATACAGCTTCGGACAATCGCTCCAGTAATGACTGAATACGATCGTGTTTAATTTTCATGGCCGCTTTGTTCACGATGACTCGTGTACTGACATCCGCAATGTGTTCACGCGTTTCCAGGCCATTGGCTTTAAGCGTGTTGCCCGTATCGACTATATCAACGATACAATCAGCCAAACCCATGATGGGCGCAAGCTCCAACGCTCCATTGAGCTTGATGATATCCACTTGTCGACCCTGGCCCGAAAAATAATTCTTGGCAATATTTACAAACTTGCTGGCTACTCGCAGTCTTTTTGGGGTTGTTGTCTGGTTTACAGGTGCTGCCGTCATCAACCTGCATGTTGCCAACTTCAGATCCAGAGGCTCATAGTAGCCATCCGAGCCATTTTCCATAAGAATGTCTTTACCGGTGATACCTATATCGGCACTGCCCAGTTCGACATAGGTAGGCACATCAGATCCGCGCAAGATCATTAATTGAATATCTTCCAGGTTGGTGTCAAAAATCAGTTTGCGACTTTTATTAATATCCTCGGCAGGACTAAGCCCTACCGTTTCAAGCAGTGGCAATACTTCTTCAAGAATTCGGCCCTTGGTAAGGGCTATTACCAATTTTTTATCATTCATCTTTTACTGATTTACATTTGATTCGCGTTTAGCCAGCAAATGACCTGCCGCTTAGGAAGGTAGGCGTTTGATTCTGGCGCCAAGTAATTGCAATTTTTCTTCGATACATTCATAGCCGCGGTCTATATGGTAAATCCTGTCCACAGTGGTCTGGTTTTCCGACATTAGCCCGGCAATAATCAGGCTAGCTGAAGCACGCAGATCCGTTGCCATCACAGGTGCTCCCTGAAGAATTTGTTTTCCATTTACCAACACAGTATTACCTTCTACTTTCATGTCAGCACCCATGCGGTTCATTTCCTGGACATGCATGAATCTGTTTTCGAAAACTGTTTCCGTAATCAGTCCAGTACCCTCGGAAACAGCATTAAGGGCTGTAAACTGCGCCTGCATATCCGTGGGAAACGCTGGATAAGGAGCGGTAGTCAGAGACACAGCTTTTGGCTGGTTGCCTTTCATATCAAGTGAAATCCAGTCTTCACCCAGTTCAATATGTGCGCCAGCCTCCTCCAATTTGCTTAACACGGCCTCAAGGATAGAAGGCCTTGTATCTTTCACCTTGATTTTGCCGCGGGTAGCAGCCACTGCAATCAGGTAAGTGCCTGTTTCAATCCTGTCCGGCATGACGGCATATTCACAACCGTGCAATTCCTTAACGCCATTAATAGTTATGGTATCTGTACCTTCCCCTGCGATATCCGCACCCATGGCTCTCAAACAATTTGCCAGGTCAACCACTTCAGGCTCCCGAGCAGCATTTTCGATGATAGTCTGGCCATCAGCCAGCGTGGCAGCCATCATGACATTCTCGGTACCTGTCACAGTAACCAGATCCATAAAGATATGTGCGCCTTTCAGGCGCCCTTTTATTCGAGCTTCGATATAGCCTTTTCCCACGTTGATATCTGCGCCCATGCGCTGCAATGCTGACAAATGAAGATTCACTGGCCTGCTACCAATAGCACAACCACCAGGGAGAGCTACTTCCGCTCTACCATAATGTGCCAGCATCGGTCCCAGTACGAGGATCGAGGCACGCATGGTTTTCACCAGATCATAGGGTGCCCTATAGTGCCTGATAGGCTCACTGCAAATCTCCACACTTAGTTTTTCGCCCACGATGGACTCAACTCCCATGCAGCCCAACAGCTCCAGCATGGTGGTGATGTCATACAGATGAGGCAGGTTGTCCACTTTAACAGTGTCAGTAGTGAGCAAAGCCGACGCCATAATTGGCAACGCCGAGTTCTTTGCACCTGCTATACGGATTTCACCTTTAAGTGGTATTCCGCCATGTATTTCCAGTTTGTCCAATATCTTCTCTCTATGAGTGCTGACGTGGAAAATCTTTGCTGACAGCCCTTTTGAAGGGCGCATTCTAACAAGATTCCCCCTGGGTCGCTGAATTAATTTAGTCCCCAGCTTGTAAAACAATGCCGTAAAAAGTAGCCAAAAAAATGCGCCGTAAATAATGGTGTTAATAAAAAGTGGCGCAAAAAAAAAGACCCCTGATGGGGCCTTTTTAAGGATCAAAAACTGCAATATTCAGGTTGCTGCAGCTTCCCCACTGGTTAGTAGATGCATGTTTATGGCATGTATTGCTCCACTGGCAATGTGGGAGTTCAACACACGATAAACGGCCTGCTGCCTTTTTACAGCATTGAGTCCTTCAAAAGCATCGGAAACAATTCGCACCTGGTAACTACCATCCTGGCCTGTTGCGGCGATGTCGGCGTTATCAAATTCACCCACCAGCATTGTTTCTATTTCTTCAGTTGTCATAGCCATTTTATTTTCTATCTATTTACTATCTATTTACTATCAATTAACTATTTATTTACTCTTCCACTTCCCAGAGACCTATCACCCTGTCGATATCAAAATCGTTTCTGTTCATCAAATTGTCGAAACGGGAATAATACTGCCTTCTTAAATTCACCCCTTCGACATACAGGTTTCGTAATTTCCAAATCCGGTCTTCATTGAGAAACATAGTGTACTGCACTTCTATCCTGTCCCCGTCATCTCCAAGCAATGACATACGCACATTGGACGATCGTTCCGGGTTGCTTGACTCAGTACGGTTTTCCAGAAACTCATATTCCACACCGCCATATTCTGCCAGGGCGCTTCCGTAAAATTCCACAAGAGACGAACGAAACACGATAGCAAATCGGCTTAATTGCTCGACAGTGGCACCATTTGGCCCCTGCCCATATTTGGCCATAACGCCACGCGCTACTTCCCTGAAATCCACGAATGAAGTGAGTTCATTTTCTACTGCACCAAAATAGGCTGCCTGGTCAGACTCATAGAGCGGCCTGATAGTCTCCATTGTTGTTAGTAAACCGGAAATGTACTGGTCTACCGCTTCCTGGGCAGATAATTCCTGAGCGGATACCAGCAAAACATTGAAGTTGGCTCCAATAAAAATACCTAGTGCTAACACCATTCTGCGTAAGGTGTTCATTTTATTACTCCATGTTTCTATTTAAGAATTCACAGGTATTTCTTGTTTTCACAGCCTGTATTAAGAACGAAAGTACTGTAAAAAGTTTCAGCCAGTTATTCGATAAGCCGATATTTTACAGGAAATGCAGATTTATAAAAATTACCTGCAAGAATTTACTGTAAGCGGTCAATCCACTTGATTATTAGTAGCAGTCTTGCCATATTGAGTGAAGTTTTATACGTCAGACACTGCATATCTTCTTTGCTGCTGTCCAGGAAAAATACATGGGTATTTATTTATCCGCGGTCTATATCGTTTTTGGATTCGCGGGCTTGATATGGAGCGCGGACAGATTTGTCCTTGGTGCTTCAACCACTGCACGTAATCTTGGTGTCTCACCCTTGGTAATCGGTTTGACGATTGTCGCCTTTGGCACCTCGGCTCCTGAAATTTTTACCTCTGCAACTGCCTCACTACAAGGTTCGCCAAGCATTGCCATAGGCAATGCCATCGGCTCCAATATCGCCAACCTGGGCATTGTACTGGCAATTACAGTCCTGATTCATCCTATTGAAATTCCCCTGTCGTTAATGAAAAAGGAATTACCGGCGCTTCTTGGTGTTTCTGCCATCTGCTTCGTGATTTTTGCCGACTTCACCCTGAACTATTTTGATGGAGTGCTGCTGCTATTTCTCGCTGTGGTATTTATATGGTGCATCCTGAAAAATCTACAAGTGCTTAATGTCGATGAAGAAGGAGAAGTGGGAACAATTATTGATCCCCAAGAGATTTCGGAAGATTTTATCGGTGAAATGTCGACACCAAAGGCATTGACACTCCTTTTCTTCGGACTCATTCTGCTGATCATCAGCGCCAATATTCTGGTAGAAGGGGCGCGCAGTGTCGCCACTACACTTGGTATCAGTGAACTGATTATCGGTCTTACGGTTATGGCTATAGGGACTAGTCTGCCTGAGCTAGCCACCTCAATGACCAGCGCCTTGAAGGGCCACTATGGCCTGGTACTTGGCAATATCATTGGTTCCAACATCATGAATATACTTCTGGTTTTGCCAGTGCCTGCCCTGATTTCACCGGTTGTAATCCAGCCTGTAGTACTTACCAGGGATTACGCCACCATGATGATCATCACTCTGGGCTGTGCCTACTTTTTATATATGCGATCACGGAAAAAGCAACGGATCGGACGTGTTGCCGGCACAGTTTTATTGACTATCTATATCGCTTACACTGCCTTACTGATCATCGGCTCCTGAGGATATTCCGACTCCGTTATGGATAAACCAGCGCTAAAAAGCAGCGCCATTCGCACTATAGAACTTGAGTATGAAGCAGTTGAAAATCTGACCACTCGGATTAACGACGAATTCATCAGTGCCTGCGAAATTATTCTCCAATGTCAGGGTCGGGTGATTGTCATGGGTATCGGCAAATCCGGCCATATAGCCAATAAGATCGCCGCCACTCTGGCCAGCACAGGAACCCCTGCCCAATTTGTGCATGCGGCTGAAGCCAGCCATGGCGATATTGGCATGGTGACAGATCGGGACGTGGTCATTGCCATCTCCAATTCAGGGACTACCCCGGAACTCGAAACAATTTTGCCTGTGTTGAAAAGAAAAGGCGTTCCACTCATAGCCTTGACAGGCAATCCTGCTTCGCTCCTCGCCAGGCAGGCCAATGCAAATCTGGATGCGAGTGTTGAACAGGAAGCCTGTCCACTTGGCCTGGCGCCTACTACCAGCACCACTGCCGCCCTTGTCCTGGGTGATGCCCTGGCCATGGCATTGCTGGATGCGCGCGGATTTACTGCTGAGGATTTCGCACTCTCCCACCCCGGGGGCAATCTGGGTCGCAGGTTGCTTCTTAAAGTCAGCGATATTATGCATGCCGGAGATGCCATACCAAGGGTCAGTGAAGGCACCAGTGTCAGGGAATCCCTGCTTGAAATATCTGCCAAGAAACTTGGTATGACAACTGTTACCAACCAGGCTAATGAAGTCAGTGGCGTTTTTACCGATGGTGATTTAAGACGCTTTTTGGATGAAGGCAGGGATATCCATAACACACCGATAAAAGAGGTCATGACAACGACCTTCAAATCCATCACACCAAATTCCCTGGCTTCAGAAGCAGCAAAAATCATGCAGGACAATGAGGTTTATACATTGCTTGTTATGGATGATTCTTCCGGGTTTTCCGGCATTGTGGCTATGCATGACTTATTGAAAGCGAACGTTGTCTAAACAAGCAATCCTTTAAATTCAATCAGCAGAAAGACTATGGCAGGAAATTCAAACCAGGAACAAATCAACCAGCTCGCCGGCTCTGTACAACTTCTGGTACTGGATGTAGACGGTGTTATGACTGACGGCTCTTTGTATTTTTCCAGCAACGGAGAAGAAACAAAGGCCTTCAACACAATGGACGGCCTGGGCCTGAAGCTCCTGCAAAGCAGTGGCGTTAAAGTTGCCATCATCACGGGCAGACAATCAGATATAGTCGCTCAGAGAGCTGCCAGCCTTGGCATCGATATTATTTATCAGGGGTCAGATGACAAATTAAATGTATTGGATGAAATACTTTCAGACCAGGGCCTGAATTATTCAGATGTTGCCTATGCTGGTGACGATCTACCTGATCTTGCCTGCATCAAAAAGTCGCAGTTTGGGATCTCCGTTCCAAATGCCCATATGCTTGTAAAGGAAGCCGCAGATGCTGTTACAAGCAGAGAAGGCGGCAGAGGTGCCGTGCGGGAAATATGTGACTGGATACTTTCTGCTCAAGGCAATTATGATGAAGCAGTCAGCCCTTATCAATAAATCGGCCTCGTCATGAGCAATCTCCCTTTGGACAAAACGATTTTGGATAAGACTTCAACAACTACTGAAACCGAACCAAAACCCGATTCCAATTTACGGTTTCATCTCGCAGGAATAATTTTTCTAGGGATTATAATGCTGTATTTGCTGGACAGCGCCACTGAGGATGAAATCCTGAGTATCAGCAGCCTGCTGGACATAGGAGAACAGGAATATGATTATTTCATGGCAAACGTGGACAGCATCCATTACCAATCAAATGGGCGCGCAGATTATCGGTTTCAGGCACAGCATGTGACCCACTACCCCAACCCGGAATACAGTGATATTGATCAACCAAGTTTCCTGATTTACCGGGAGGATAATACAAACTGGCAAATCAATTCCGTCAGCGGTCGTGTTGACATGGATCCGGATCGTAACCAGGAACGACTGGTGCTGAACGAAAATGTTATTATTAACGGCGTTACTGCAGATGGGACTCAAGTAAACATTTATACAGACACACTCACCATTTATCCGGAAGAGAAAAGCCTGCACAGCGACAGCGACGTCTTATTTGAATCAGATGGCATGATATCTTCCAGCACAGGATTCAATGCCGACTTGAATACCAACGTGATTCAACAACTGGCAAACGGAAAAATAGAATATGACAATTAAAGTCATTTTAACTTATGTCATTTCAGTGCGTTATTTACTTGCCTTTATCTCCTGTCTGCCAGTAGCCGTCGCGGTGGCGCTTCCGGAAGATGTTGAGCAACCTATACTCATCGATTATAACAGTAGCAAATTTTTACTCGATGAAGGCAAACAAATGTTGTACGGGAGTCTTGATGAACCTGCGGTAGTAACTCAAGGCACGTTGAAAATTAGTGGCTTGGAAATCATTACAGAAAGCATTAATGGAGAAGTCAAAAAAGTTACTGTGACAGGTGCTCCTGCCCACTTCCAGCATCAACCAGCTATCGACCAGGGGCTGGCAATAGCTGTGGGAGACACCATTATCATGGATTTCGATACTCAGCACATGTCAGCTATTGGCAAAGTAACTTTTACCCAAGACGGTAATGTCTGGAGTGGCTGCCAGATTGATTATTACATTGGCGAAAGCGTCACTACCCCGGCATGCGAAAATGGTGAACAAGCAAGTCTTTTCATCCCACCCAGAAACGATCAGTAGAACACGCCATGAAAACATTGCGGGCTGACAATCTGGCCAAATCCTACAAGGGCCGAAAAGTTGTTTCTGACATTTCAATCGAAATTCAAAGTGGTGAAATTATCGGTTTGCTCGGCCCGAATGGTGCTGGCAAAACTACTTCTTTTTACATGATTACAGGCTTGATCAAAGCTGACCAGGGCAAGGTGTTCATTGATGATGAGGAAATCACCAGAGCGCCAATGCATGAACGGGCCAGAAAAGGTCTCGGCTATCTGCCCCAGGAAGCATCCATTTTCCGAAAACTGACCGTCAGGGAAAATATTCGTGCCATACTGGAAACCCGAGAGGCGTTAAACGAAGCACAAAGAGAAGAGAAAGCGCTAAGTCTGATGCAGGAATTTCATATCGACCATATTGCCGAAACACTAGGTATGAGTTTGTCTGGCGGCGAAAGGCGCCGGGCCGAAATTGCAAGGGCGCTAGCTACTGACCCGTCTTTCATGTTGCTTGATGAGCCTTTTGCCGGTGTTGATCCAATTTCTGTCAATGACATCAAACAAATCATTCACGACCTGTCTAACCGCGGCATTGGTATCCTGGTGACTGACCACAACGTCAGGGAAACCCTAGATATTTGTCAGAAAGCCTACATTGTCAGCGAAGGTGCAATACTAGCTTCAGGAAATCCTGAAGAAATACTTGATAATCAACAAGTTAGGGAAGTCTATCTGGGCGAACAATTTCGCCTCTAAGGGTTTTTCCAAAGAATGTAATTTCCATACCCACCTCCGCGGTTTTCCTGTCACATAAACCTGAAATTTGCTATTCTTGCGCCCCTAATTCAGCCACCCTGAACACCTTCATTAGCGAATGATTCAGGCCTCCGGCTCACAGGTAGTCGCTTTTTTATGACGTTATCGCTCCAGTTAAAAATGGGTCAACATCTTACGATGACCCCACAGTTGCAACAGGCGATTCGCCTGCTGCAACTTTCTACACTGGATCTCCAACAGGAAATTCAGGAAGCTCTGGATTCAAATCCTTTTCTTGAATTAGAAGAAAGCAACGACACGCAGGAAAAAACCGACGTAGAAAGTGCTAAGCAATTAAATGAAGATGGAGAATTCACAGCCACTGCAGGCAACGATAAACCCGGTGACCAGGATATTAGCGACAGCGAACTGGTTGGTGAGTTTTCCAGCGACGATAACTGGGAAGAAAAAGGTATTCCAAGTGATTTGTCAATAGACAGCAACTGGGATGATATTTACACCAATTCAAACCTGCCCCCTCCTTCTTCCGCATCACTGGAAGACAATTTTGATTTTGAATCGCGCAACAGCAAGACTGACACGCTACAGGACCATCTCAACTGGCAGTTAAACCTGACACCCATGTCGGATGGCGATCGTCTGATTGCCATGGCCATCATTGATGCTATCGAACCCAATGGCCAGCTAACAACAACCATTGAATCAATTTATGCCGGGCTCATCCGTGAACTGGATATTGATGAAGATGAAGTCATAGCAGTATTGCATCGTATTCAGCAATTCGACCCCGTCGGTGTTGGTTACCGTGATTTAAAAGAATGTCTTTCACTGCAACTAAAACATCTGGACAAAAGCTTCCCTGGAATTGAATCTGCCGAAAAAATAATTGATAACCATCTGGACCAGCTAGCCAGTCATGATTACGGCCACATCCTGAAGGCACTTAAAATAAAGGAACAGGAACTCAAAGATGCGCTGAAGATCATTACGAGCCTGAATCCAAAACCAGGTTCTGAAATTACGCCTTCCGACGCCACTTACGTAGTGCCAGACGTCTTTGTCAGTAAACGAAATGGCCGCTGGAATGTAGAGCTAAACCCTGATACCGCACCAAAAATTAGAGTTAACCCTGAATATGCCATGCTAGCCAATAGCAGCAGTAGCAGCAAAAGCACCGGTAAAAATAATGAAAAATCGGAAGCTGACAATACCTATATCAAGGAAAATCTGCAGGAAGCCCGCTGGTTTATTAAAAGCCTTCATAGTAGAAATGAAACACTCATGAAAGTAGCGAGCAAAATTGTAGAACACCAGAAAAGCTTTCTTGAATATGGTGAAGAAGCTATGAAACCACTAGTCCTGCATAATATTGCAGAAGCTGTAGGTATGCATGAATCCACCATTTCACGAGTCACTACTCAAAAATACATGCATACTCCACGCGGTATTTTTGAACTGAAATATTTTTTTTCCAGCCATGTAAGCACTGAAGGCGGCGGAGAATGTTCTTCCACTGCCATCAGGGCGCTAATTAAAAAACTGGTTGCAGCTGAAAAGCCCAACAAACCTTTAAGTGACAGCAAGATAACCCAACTGCTTTCGGATCAGGGTATCCAGATAGCACGTCGTACTATCGCAAAGTATAGGGAATCACTGTCTATAGCCCCTTCAAATGAAAGAAAACAATTACTGTAACCACTTAATCAGGAATTACAGTAATGTTCACGAGTACTTTTTATGCAAATTGAATCCATACTATCTCCCGAACTTACTTTTTGTAACGTCCAGTGTGAGAGCAAGAAACGCTTGCTCGAAACCAGCGCAGAACTCATTGCTGAAAAAGTGCCTTCGGTGGATGCCAACCAAATTTACAACGCTCTGATTGCCCGAGAACAGCTTGGTAGCACAGGATTGGGCAATGGCATTGCGATTCCCCACTGCCGCGTTCCAAAATGTGAAAGCACCATTGGTTGCCTGATCAAACTGGAAAAAGGAATTGATTTCGATGCTATTGATGGAGAACCGATAGACCTGCTGTTTTATCTGCTGGTACCTGAAAACACTATTGAAGGTCATCTGGAAGTACTGCGAAACCTCGCAGAACGTTTCAACAAAAACGAATATTGCGCAAACCTGAGAGCCTGCAACAGTAATTCCTCACTGTTTGCTGCGGCCACAATTGAACTTCCAGATTCGGAAAATTCCAGCAATTAATTAGCATTGCACTTTTGTTCCTTTTCATTAAAGGAATATCACTTCAGAAATTAACCGAATTGTTTAGAAATTGAATTCAGTGAAATTAATAGTCATTAGTGGACTTTAGTAAACAAGGGTTTGGTATTCAGTGAAACTTATTGTAATAAGCGGGCTTGGTAAGCAGAGAATTTGAACTTTAATGAAATTAATTGTTATCAGCGGAAGGTCTGGCTCCGGCAAGAGTACGTGTCTCCACGTCCTGGAAGACATGGGCTATTATTGTGTGGACAATTTGCCGGCCAGCATGCTCGGTACATTGGCAGAAAGAATCAGTAACAATATAGCAACTGACATTCAGGATGTAGCAGTAAGCATTGATGCCAGGAATATGTTGGATGACTTGACAAAATTTCCGGACATTTTTGAAAGTCTTGATGCCCGCCATATTGATCGCCAGATTATTTTTCTGGATGCCGATGACAATACTTTGCTGAAAAGATTCAGTGAAACACGACGTAAACACCCCCTCACTGGAAAATATATTGGCTTGATCGAAGCTATAAAAAAGGAAAGGGAACTGCTGGCACCCATAATCACATTAGCCAATCTGACTATAGATACCAGCTCACTTTCTTTGCATCAACTGCGTGACAGCATAAAAACCAGGGTTGCCCCCCATGAAGATGACACCATGGCCGTCCAATTCCAGTCTTTTGGATACAAGAATGGTGTGCCCGTTGATGCTGATATCGTTTTTGATGTCAGGTGCCTGCCAAACCCCTATTGGATAGCTCAATTACGAGGCCTGACTGGATTGGAACAAGGCGTCATTGACTATCTGGATTCACAACAAGAAGTCCAGGAAATGTTCAATGATATCAATGGCTTCCTTGAAACATGGCTGCCCCGATTTGAAGCAAATAATCGCAGCTATATTAGTATTGCCATCGGCTGTACTGGGGGGCAACATAGATCTGTCTATTTGTGCGAAAGATTAAAATCCCATTTCAATAGGGATAGAATACACATTCAGGTCAGACACAAAGACATCAACTGACCGTAATAATAATAAAAAACATTATGATTGAATCAGCTATTACCATTAAAAATAAAACCGGTTTACATGCGCGAGCTGCGGCAAAGCTGGTTGAAACCACAACCAGTTTTGCAAGTACAGTGGAAATCAGTAATGGTGATAAAAAGGTAGATGGTAAAAGCATACTTTCCGTCATGTTGTTAGCCGCTTCCCCGGGAAGTGAACTGATGTTGAAAGTAGAAGGTAGTGATGAAAATGAGGCACTTCAGGCAATTATAAAACTGGTAGAAAATAATTTTGGCGAACAAGCCATGTAAATATCCATAACACAATCTTCACTCAATGGAACAGTCGGATACATACAACGTTATTATATTTTCTGATCTAAACTGGTAGGCTGACTCCATGCTGGAAACCAACGAAAAATCCATTCAAGCACAGGTACAACTTCAGGAGCTCAGCACCGCTCTTGAAAGTGGTTCCTTTGTGCGTGTCCGGCGCATGCTGAATTCTCTTCCTCCAGCTACCATTGCCCATTTCCTGGAATCCTCCCCGCATACTGCCCGTGAAGTATTGTGGCAGTTGGTAGAAAAGAACAATGAAGGTGAAGTCCTCAATTACCTGAACGAAGACATCCAGGCCGACATCCTGGACAAATTGAGTCCGGAAGAAGTCGCCACCATGACCGAAGGTCTGGAAACAGACGACATCGCCGATATTCTTCAGCAGCTGCCAGAACAGGTGATATATCAAGTACTGCTGGCCATGGACGAGCAGGATCGCAATCGTCTTGAGGCAGTCCTCTCCTACCCCGAGGATACGGCCGGGGGCTTGTTAAATACTGACACCATTACAGTACGTCGAAGTCATACTCTGGATGTAGTTCTGCGTTATCTGCGCCGCCATGACCAGATCCCTCACATGACCGACAATATTCTTGTAGTTAGCCGTGATGATCACCTGGTGGGCATACTACCTCTGCGAACCCTGCTTGTGTCTGATCCCAATGACACTGTCGATGAGGTCATGATGACCGATTACGATGCCATTCCAGTGGACATGAGTGAGCAGGAAGTGGCCCAACTGTTTGAACGTATGGATCTGGTATCTGCACCCGTTGTGAATGAAGCAGGCAAATTACTTGGCCGCATTACCATTGACGACGTGGTGGATGTAATCAGGGATGATGCAGATCATTCCCTGATGGTTATGGCTGGCCTTGATGAAGAAGAAGATACGTTTGCGCCAGTAATGAAAACCAGTAGACGCCGTGCTGTTTGGTTGGGTGTAAACCTGTTCACTGCTTTTATTGCTGCCACCGTTATCAGTCAGTTTTCTGAAACCATTAACGAGGTAGTGGCACTTGCCGTTCTTATGACCGTTGTAGCTAGTATGGGCGGTGTCGCTGGTAATCAGACACTTACGCTGGTTGTTCGCAGTATTGCTTTGGGACAGATTGGTAAAACCAATGCCCGCTGGCTACTGAACAGGGAAATTAAGGTAGCCTTACTGAATGGCATTCTCTGGTCGTTGGTAGCCGCTGTTACCGCAGCGATCTGGTTTTCTGACATTACTCTTGGCTATATTTTTGCCGGGGCCATGATAATTAATCTGGTTACAGCAGCCCTTGCCGGTGCCTTACTACCCTTGTTCCTGAAATCCATGAATATCGACCCTGCCCTGGCTGGTGGTGTTGCACTGACAACTATTACTGACGTAGTGGGTTTTCTGTCATTTCTTGGCCTTGCCGCAATTTTTCATTAAATAAAATTAACAGACTATCTAAATAACTGATCACTCTCATGAACTCGAATGAAAACGACACCGATTATGTTGAAGGTGATGAAGCCGCCAGCAAAACCCAGCGCAAAAAGGAAATGCTGGCTTTGCAGGTACTTGGCGAACATCTTGCCAACCTTCACGTCAACCAACTTGAAAAATGTCAGCTCCCATCAGTGCTGGAGCATGCTATAGATGAATACAAGCGCATCCCCAACAGACGGGGAGCAAAAAAACGCCAACTTCAGTTTATAGGCAAGCTGATGCGGGATATTGATGTTAAGCCTATAAAGCGTGTATTGGACGAAGAAGGGCAGCAGGTGGTGCTGGATAAACGCCGCTTTCAACGGATTGAAGCCTTGAGAGATCAGTTGCTAACCGGAGATCAGAAATGCCTGAACGAACTAATTAACACCTGTCCTGATCTGGATATTCAGTACTTGCGTCAGCTCATCAGACAGTCAACAAAAGAAACTCATGAAGGAAAGCCACCGATGGCTTCCCGCAAGCTTTTCACCTTTCTAAGAGAATTACCTGACCAGTAAGAATTGTAATCCCCAATTAAACCTTAAATGATCCAGTTATCTAATCGTCACTGATAGAGATAGTGGGTTTAATCTGGGCTGATTTAGGTGAAGCAAGCTTCTCTGCCACCTTAGAGGCAATGTTCAGGTAGATTTCTGTGATCTTGCCATCAGGATCACTGACAACAGCTGGTACACCAGCATCACATTGCGCGCGAATGCTGGCATCCAGCGGCAATTCACCCAACAGTTCCACGTCATAGGATTCTGCAATCTTGCTGGCGCCACCGTCTCCAAAAATATGTTCACTGTGACCGCAGTTACTGCAGACATGAATGCTCATGTTTTCAACAATACCAATGATCGGCACTTCTACCTTGCGGAACATTTCGATCCCTCTTTTGGCATCCAGCAAAGCGACATCCTGAGGTGTAGTAACAATGACTGCGCCAGACACCGGTACTGATTGAGAAAGGCTTAACTGGATATCGCCGGTTCCAGGCGGCATATCGACCACCAGAAAATCCAGTTCTCCCCAGCGCGTATCATTAAGAATTTGATTAAAAGCACCTACCACCATGGGACCACGCCAGACCATGGCCTGGTTTTCTTCTACAAGCAAACCTACAGAGTTGCATTTGATCCCGTGGGCTTCCACCGGCAGCATGAATTTCTGGTCAACAATTTCAGGTCGTGTGCCAGGAGCGATACCCAACATCATGGGCTGGCTCGGGCCATAGATGTCAGCATCAAATAAACCGGTCTTGTGACCATTTTTTGTCAACGCCAGGGCAAGGTTTACTGCAGTTGTAGATTTACCGACACCGCCTTTTCCAGAGGCGACAACAACTATATTTTGTACCTGACTTAAATTGGAATCCGGTTTTGGATGAATTGTTTGACCATTGCTCATGAATGATTCCCCGAAAATGTCGTATGTAATCAGCCAATCTTAAAAAGAATTAAAAAAGGGGGCAAAGCCCCCTTTTATTCGAGATTGGATCAGAGGTTCTTAAGGTATCAGAATACCACCGAAGTTAACGAAGAATGGTGCAAACACCAGACTCAGAATAGCGGACAGCTTGATCAGAATATTCAGAGATGGACCGGAAGTATCTTTCAACGGATCACCCACTGTATCCCCAACCACTGCAGCCTTATGTTCTTCAGAGCCCTTGCCGCCAAGGTTACCAGCTTCAATATATTTCTTGGCATTATCCCAGGCTCCACCGGAATTGGACGAAGCGATTGCTAACACACCACCTGTTACCAAAGACCCAGCCAGAAGACCGGCTACTGATTCGACACCAAACAGAAAACCTACCACCAATGGTGTGCCCATAATCAGCACGCCCGGAGCAATCATTTCGCGCAGCGCAGCCTTGGTAGAAATAGCCACACACTCAGCGTACTGGGGGCGACCCTGACCTTCCATAATGCCGGGAATTTCACGGAACTGACGGCGTACTTCTTCAATCATGTCAAAGGCAGCTGCACCCACAGACTTCATGGTCATCGCAGAAAACAGGAAAGGTAAAACGGCGCCAAGAAACAGGCTAGTGAAAACAACAGGATCAAGCAAAGTTATGTTGTTGATCAGGTTATAGTCGGCACCGTATTCTGGTAACTCACGCATCAAATTCTGTGAGTGAGTCAGGAAGGCACCAAACAACGCCAGGGAAGTAAGGATGGCAGCGCCAATGGCGAAACCCTTGCCAATAGCTGCAGTAGTATTACCAGCAGAATCGAGAATATCAGTACGTCGACGTACTTCCTTATCCAGGCCTACCATTTCTGCAATACCGCCGGCGTTATCAGCAACCGGGCCGTAAGCATCAATAGAAAGTGCGATAACCAGCGTTCCCAACATACCCAGTGAAGCTATGGCAATGCCGTACATATCAGCCAGCTGCCAGGAAATGAAGATGCTGATGGCAATAGCAATATAGGGAAGCACTGTACTCTTGTATCCCAGAGCCAGACCAAAAATAATGTTTGTTGCTGCACCTGTTTCACAAGCTCTGGCAATGTCTTTTACTGGCTGATACTGATCAGAGGTGTAGTACTCCGTTAATAGACCAACCGCCAGACCTGAGGACAGGCCAGACAGGAAGCACCAATACACACCCATTGAAGTGTATTCATTGTCATTAATGATAAATGTATCCGGGATCATGGCAGCGGTAACGAAATACATCGCTACAGCCATCAGGGCGCTTGAAATCATCAGTAATTTTTTCAGTGCCGGAGCAACCTGTTCTTCGGTATGTACATTTACCAATACTTTGGTTAACAGGCTAATGGGAATACCAACCGCCGTGATCATAATAGGATAGAGCATGGCATTGAGGTCACTGGAAA
The DNA here is from genome assembly GCA_029245395.1 of Gammaproteobacteria bacterium. GTDB lineage: Bacteria > Pseudomonadota > Gammaproteobacteria > Pseudomonadales > Pseudohongiellaceae > Eutrophocola. Next base: position 19,158 of record JAQWPL010000009.1, on the reverse strand, counting down.
AAGCCAGAGCGCTGATCACCAGGGCGGCACAGGTGCTTTCAGCACAGGAACCAAATAAGTCAGCACCCATTCCGGCAACATCACCTACATTGTCACCGACATTGTCAGCTATTACAGCCGGGTTGCGGGGATCATCTTCCGGGATGCCTTTTTCTACCTTACCAACCAGGTCAGCACCTACATCTGCCGCCTTGGTAAAAATACCACCACCAACACGAGCAAACAGAGCGATAGAAGAACCGCCAAGACCAAATCCCGCGATAATTTCCATCAATACATTGTTGGGAATGTCTTCAGGCAAGATTGCGGTCATGAACAGGAAAATTGAAATCAAGCCCAGGGATGCCAGTCCTACCAGGGAAAAACCCATGACCGCACCAGAATTAAGTGCAACACGGAAAGCATCACCAATATTGTTACGTGCTGAGACAGTAGTGCGTGCGTTACCTGCAGTAGCGACTTTCATACCGATATAACCTGAAACAATGGAAATCAAGGCTCCGTACAGAAAGGAAATCGCAGTGTAGATACCTTCACTGATATTTTCAGTGTGGTGATCATCAATCAACAGAGCTATAACAGCAGCAAAGCCAATCATAAAAATGGTCAGCACTTTATATTCTTGCTTCAGGAATGCCATTGCACCTTCAGCGATAGCTCCGTGGATGAATTTAAGTTTGTCGCTCTCTTCTTTTTCAAGCCCCAGATCTATCGGAACATCAATCACTTTTTTCATATAGAAAAAAGCCACTCCAATACCAAAAAAGGACAAAAGGATGATCAAGCTAGTGGCACCAAGCATTCAGGTCTCTCCTAAAACTTTTAATTGTTTATGATTGTTGTGTGTAATTTTCAGGGTCACGCGGCCAAGCCCGCATTTTGCCTAATTTCAGTCGATAAAAAACCGCGCACTTTACCACAACGCAAGTCACAAACAAAGGGACTTTCACTGCGAAAACCGCTAATTTCCTGCAACAGAACAGGCAGGGATAATCAGTACAGAAAAGATAAGACCAAAGGGTTATTTTTTGGGGTGTTTAAACAGCTTTTTCAGTCGTTCAGCGGCTCTTGATTTGGATTCAGCAGACTGGCGAGCCGTAGAAAATCGCTGTTTGAGATTCCTGGCCTTGGCTTCTTTTTGTGCATGATTTCGTGATACTGCTTTGTCAGCGGTCTTATTGAAATCAAGCACTTTGGCTGGTTTTTGTTTTTTCACTACTCTTGCCTGAAACAAGGCGACCCACCGGTTGCCCGCATGGATAATTGAGCGTTTGTCGGGACGCATAGCCTGCGCCCCGATAATGCTTGAATAGAAATCAGGGCTGGGACAACAGTGATTCAGCCTGGTTGTTAAGACTGCTGACTTCTTCTGCCAGTTGATCCAGACGATCTGAATCCAGCGCTTCCAGGGGCTCTCCGGTTACAGGATCTGTATTGTTGTATTTGTCTTCTTCTTCAGCCAGCGCATCTGTCAACTGCTCGGCCGCTGCTACTGCCTGTCTGAGAACAGCATTTACAGCATCCAGGCTTTCAGCCTCTCCATCAATTGCCGCTATTTGTGCCCGCAGTTCATCAACACGCGCCTGCTGTGCAGCAACGATTCCTACCTGCTCCTGGGCTCTTCTGGCTGCCAGTTCGCGCTGACTTTCTGCTTCTTGCCTGGCAGTTTCTTCCACTTCACGCCGCGCATTCTCCTGCGCTAGGCGCTCTTCTTCAGCTCTTCTTTCAGCCATTTCTGCCTCGATAGCTGCCTGTCTAGCCTCCTCAGTTGCCGATACGGACTGGCTTTCAACCGGTTGTGCTGCCTCACGTTGACGAGCACGCTCTTCAGCCAGAACCCGTTGCTGCTCTAAAACAGCTTGCCGTTCGACCTCGGCTGTTGACGTTGAGCCCGATGTAGAAACTGTCTGTGATCCTGTGCTACCGCATGAAGCCAGGAACAGGACTGCCAGAATTATCAGGCCAGTCTCTTTGTAATTACGCATAAAATTCACCTTTTTTAGAATCTTTTTGGACCTTGTTCACAACCCTGTGTGTACCTGTTTTATATTCCGGACTTACTTTACAAATAGTCTCTGACACGCCTGGAAACCATCTGTAAGTTTATGATACTGCTGGGGTTACAGATAATTGAATCTGGATATACACCAGCGAATGCGCCATGATAACGCATAATGTTTAAATTAAGGAGCCTCTCTACCCGGGCCTGTGAACCGCTTGGCGCTTTTCCATGAAATTTCTGGATACCCTGCTTGGCAGCGTGGTCATGTGCATTACCAGTCTGCCCTTAATCATGCTGATTCTGATAATACAGCGTGGCACCACCGTGCCTGCAAATCCTGCGCTGGACCAGGCGCAAATGGCTGAAATCCAGCAACTTCTGATTGATAACGACCCGCGGCAATTGTTGGCAAGCGATTACCAACAGGTCCGATTGACAGAAACTGAGCTTAACGCCCTGGCAATTTATGTAAAAGACAGTAATTCAGTCCTGAAGTCCATTAATGTCCATACCGACCTGGTCGAAAATGGCGCAATTACCAGTTTAAGCATCCCGATAAATGCCATGGGTTTGCTCAGATATTTCAATATTGCCCTGAATTTTGAACATGTGGATGACGGGCTGTCCCTGACCAATGTTGAGGCTGGCTCATTGAATATTCCTGCGCCTTTGCTGGCTCCTATGCGTGAATTAATTGCCCTTAGAATGCGTGAGGAAGGTAATTTTCAGCTGGTATCAAGCTTTATCGACTCCCTGCATTTCCAGTCCATCAGCGAAGACAACATTGTTATCCAGCTCGACTGGCAAGGCGACAACCTGGAAGAGTTGGGCGACCAGGCCCGGCAAGTTTTTGTCAGTGCAAGAGAAGCCGACAGGATGATTTATTACCATGACAGACTGGTGACTGCCACCAATGACTTGCCTGGCGAAATCAATACTATCGGTCTGAACGATTTATTGCGGCCCCTGTTTCTTTTCGCCAGTGTGAATAGCGCAGCAGGTGCCGACCCCATCGCGGAAAATCGCGCTGTGTTCATTGTCCTTAGCGCCTACCTCACAGACCTGAATTTAGCCACATTGATTGGAGATGATGTGGAGTTAGCCTTGCCCCGAGATGTGGATGTGGTCATCGATAGCCGGGAAGATCTGGCGCGTCATGTGGTCACTTCAGCAGCCATTTCAGCTTCAGCTGGCGCCGGTATGGCTGAAGTTCTATCCGTTTACAAGGAAGTTCATGATAGCCGCTACCGAACCGGTTTCAGTTTTACGGATATTGCCGCCAACCAGGCAGGTTCCCGACTGGGTGATCTGGCCAGTCGATCGGAAACTGATGCTTTCTTGTTCCAGGACCTTATGAAATCTATGTTGAATGAGTCAGAATTCATGCCTCCACTGGGAACCTATGATGGGATAACCGAAGAGGAGTTTATTGCACGTTTTGGCAGCAGGGAGTCGCAAGCCTACCTGCAAAGAGTACAAGAAATTACTGACAGCATTGCTGTCAGGCCTTTTTATCAATCCTTTTGAATACAGGACCGATTCATCCCATGACAACACAGGGCAAAACAAACCAGGCTATTTTTGAAAACCGACTGCATTCAGTGAAGGGTGAGTTGGTCTCGCAATATGAGCGTGAAAAAATGGCTGCGGACACTGTCGACCTGGATCAAACCAAAGTAGGCAGGCTTTCAAGAATGGATGCTCTGCAACAACAGAACATGGCTAAATCGACCATGCGCAATATTGAGAGCCGCATGAAGCTGGTGAATGCCGCACTGGTAAAATTTGCCGAAGGTGAGTATGGATACTGTGAATCCTGTGGCGATGAAATCGCGCCGGCTCGTTTGGAGGTAAACCCTGAAGCACCCTGTTGTTTTGCTTGTCAAAGCCAGCAGGAGTATCATCCCCAGTCCTGATTTTTCGGGTCAACCTGAACGATTGGAAACTATTAATACCAACATAAAACCATGAAGAAAAAGCACTTTAATAGCACAGCGCTGCATTCCGACAGGGAAGGCAAGCCGGAGCATGGCGTACTGCATAAGCCAGTACACCCTTCGGTGGCCTTTGCCTATGAGGATGCCAGGGAACTTGCCGAAGTATTTCAGAATAAGCGTAAGGGTTTTGCCTATGGCAGACAGAACAACCCGACAGTAGAAGCCCTCGCTCAAAAAATCACTAAAATGGAACAGGGCTTAGCCACAGTAATTTTTGGTACTGGAATGGCCGCTATAGGCTCTACCCTGATTGCCTTGTTGCGCCAGGGTGACCATGTAGTTTCCAGTGCTTTTCTTTTTGGCAACACCAATTCACAGTTCAATACTTTCAAGGAACTGGGCATTGAAGTGAGTTTTGTCGATGCCACCGACGTAAAAAACGTGGAAGCCGCAATTCAACCCAACACCAAGATGGTTTTTGTCGAGACCATTGCCAACCCGGTCACACAGGTTGCCGATCTGGTGCCCATAGGCGAATTGTGTGCTGATAAGAATCTGGTGTATTTAGTGGACAACACCATGACTTCACCTTGGCTGTTTTTACCGGTCAATGTTAATGCCAGCCTGGTGATTAATTCTCTAACCAAGTATATCGGTGGGCATGGTAACGCTCTTGGCGGAAGTGTTACTGATACCGGCCTTTTTGATTGGTCTGAATTTGACAATATCTACGATAGTTACAAACAAAGCGACACTCAACAATGGGGCATTACCCAAATACGAAAAAAAGGTCTCAGGGATTTTGGTGCAGCACTTGCGCCGGAAGCTGCCCACCTCATTTCAGTTGGTAGCGACACCCTCAGCATGCGACTAACCAAGGCCTGCAGTAACGCCAAGGCTATTGCTGAATTTTGTGAAGCTCACCCAAAAGTTCGCAAGGTGTTTTATCCAGGATTGACAGACCATCCCCAACATGAGCGAGCAAAAGCCCTGTTTAAGGATTTTGGCGCCATTCTCAGTCTTGAACTGGAAGATTCCATTGATTGCTTTGATTTCCTCAACGCTCTTGATCTGGTCGTCTGTTCCAGTAATCTGGGCGATAACCGCAGCCTGGGAATACCTGTAGCCCACACCATCTATTGGGAAATGGGCCCTGAACGTCGGGCATCCATGGGAGTCGCAGATTCCATGGTGCGTCTGTCAATCGGTATTGAGGACACAGAAGACTTGCTTGCAGATCTCGAGCAGGCACTCGCCATTTAATCCCAGCCCATGGCAATTACCCTGTGCCATTCTGATGAGATACCTGAAGGAAGTGCCCGAGGTTTTGAGCATGCCCGGGGAAAACTCTTTGCTGTGAAGAAAAAAGGTGAGATCTATCTGTATCTCAACCGCTGCCCACACCTGAATTTACCTTTGGAATGGGAACCCCATGCTTTTCTGGATTCAGAAGCCTTGTATATCAAGTGCAGTAACCATGGTGCTTTTTTTATCCCTGAATCCGGTGAATGCATCCAGGGACCCTGCCTGGGTGAATCCCTCTGGTCAATTGCATTTCAAATTGTAGATGGCCACATTCTTATCCCGGAGGAAGAACTACCGGAATCTCCCTGACCAGGGTGATTGCTTCGGCACTCAATTTTGCCTGCCAGGCCATGATTTCAACCCCGGCATTAGCCGCTTCATTAAGGGTGGCACTGTATTCAGGGTCAATCTCCACAGCTGGCTCCACGCGCTTGATGCCAGTGTGCTGGACACAGAAAAACAATACAGCCCTGTCGCCCTGGCTGACAATATGCATCAGTTCCCTCAGGTGCTTAGTGCCCCTGGTGGTAACTGCATCAGGAAACAGCCCCAGGCCCTTGCCCATTCCCAATGTGACATTCTTTACTTCGATGTAACATGCTCTACCCGTCTCATCTGGATGCTCTTGAAGCAGAAAATCAATACGGCTTTTTTCCTTCCCGTAGTTAACTTCATGACGCAGTGAAGCATAACCGCTCAAAGTAGGTACTTTGCCCTTTTCAATCAATTCCCTGACCAGGTGGTTAGCCCTGTTGGTATTGATACCTGCGAGGTGTGTCCCATTTATTTCAATCATTTCAAACGTATGGGGATATTTCCGGGTTTTATTGTCGGAAGTGGAATACCACACCCTGCTTCCAGGCTCATTACAATTTTTCATTGAACCCGTATTTGGACAATGAACAGTTATAGCGGACCCATCAGGCAATTCAACATCGGCCAGGAATCGTTTATAGCGCCTGATCAGCGTTGCTGATTGAAAAGGGGGGGTAAATTTCATTTGCTGTTGCCTCGAAATGCTAAGGTGCCATTCTACATCCCGGCTGATTTTTCGTGCATTTTTGTGGAACTGGATTTGATTATCTGGTAGCGTAGCGTCCCTCGCAAAATCAGCGAGACTATTTCACTATTTTTAATCATATTTTTGAGTTTTAAGATTAGTTTTTGAGAACTGGAATGGCAACCAAAAAAACAACCGCTAAAGCAAAAGCTAAGGCAAAAGCCAAAACCAAGGCTAAAACCAAGGCTGCACCTAAGAAAAAGGTAGCGCCTAAAAAGAAAGCTGCGCCTAAAAAGGCTAAACAAAAAAAGGCAGCCCCTAAAAAGACTACTGCAAAGAAGGCCGCTCCTAAAAAGGCCGCCCCGAAAAAGACTACTGCAAAAAAGGCTGCTTCTAAAAAGAAAGTAGCACCAAAAACCAGGCCAAGATCGGCACCCAGGAGTAAAGCCCCCATTACAAACAATACTGCCACTCTCTTACAGAATGAAGGCTTCACGCCCTATAAAATCAAGCGAGGCGAGGAGTACATGAATGAAAGCCAGAAATTTCATTTCAAACAAATCCTTTTGAACTGGCGTAATGAATTAATGGTTGAGGTCGATCGCACTGTGCATCATATGCAGGACGAAGCAGCCAATCCGCCGGATCCTGCCGACCGCGCTACTCTGGAAGAAGAATTCAGTATAGAGCTGCGAACCAGGGATCGTGAACGTCGATTAATCAAAAAAATTGATAGCACCATCGAAATGGTTGCTAATGGTGATTACGGCTGGTGCGATTCCTGCGGTGTGGAAATCGGCATCCGTCGCCTTGAAGCCCGGCCCACTGCCAACAAATGCATCGATTGCAAAACGCTGGACGAAATCAAAGAAAAGCAACTGGGCGCCTGATTACGATTCCAGGAAATATGTAGGGCGACCGACTGGTCGCCCTCTTTGTTTAAACAGGTTTAAAATATTATAAAGGGTCAACAGATGCCCGATCCTGCGGACCTTTCCTTACACTCCACCGCCAATCAATACATTGGTCGCTTTGCTCCTTCCCCGACTGGTCCATTACACTCAGGCTCACTGATGGCTGCTATGGCTTCCTTTCTGGATGCTCGAAGCCGTGGGGGTAAATGGCTTGTACGCATGGAAGACCTCGACCCTCCTAGAGAAACCAGGGAAGCTGCTGACGACATCCTTTTTGCATTGGAAAAACTTCACCTGCAATGGGACGAATCAGTGCTCTACCAGAGTCAACGTTATCCAGCCTATCAGGAAGCTATTAACAAATTGGCACAGGCCCAACAGGTATTTGGATGTGATTGCACGCGCCAACAAATCCAGGAAAGCCATGGTGTTTATCCAGGCACATGTCGAGATCGCCAACTGCAGGAAACTTCAGGAATAGCACTACGTTGCAAAGTGTCCGGGGAAAACATTATTTTTAATGACAAGCTACAGGGAAAACAGCAGCAAAACCTGGAACACGATGTAGGTGATTTTGTCATCAAACGCAAAGATGGTCTTTTCGCCTACCAGCTTGCCGTAGTTGTGGACGATGCATTTCAAAATATCACTGACATAGTTCGCGGCATTGATCTGATGGATTCAACGGCAAGGCAAATTCGACTACAGCAACTGCTGGGACTGCCACAACCCAACTATGTTCACGTGCCAGTCATAGTCAATGAGCAGGGACAGAAATTAAGCAAACAGCATAGGGCGTCACCCATAGACACTTCCCGGCCTGTTGAATTACTGATCGAAAGTTTAAGGTTTCTACAACAGTCACCAGAAAAGGATCTTGCTCAGTGTTCTCCCGAAGAAGTTCTGGACTGGGGTATCCGGCACTGGAATCCAGACAATTTGATAAATCTGTCTGAACTGCAAGAATTCCAGCCTGATGCATAAAATCTCAGCCAGACCTAGGCGTCTCAATAATTCTCATTTGTCACAAGATGTAGCAAAATGGTGCATTATTTTGCTAAATAGTGTGTCAATTCAAAATTAATATATTTATATATTTCAATAGGTTATCTATGAATAGCAGCATTCTCTTCCAATTTTGGGTAGAAATGAAACACATCAATTGTTACTTTAACTGCAAGAATTTGAATTTTCCTTCATCCTGCGGGCCCTAATTACTCTCACAGGAAATGAGCACCCTACAATTTCCCTATGCAGAAATTATTGATCGTCGACGCGGAACAATCCGCAAATCACTCCTTGAGCAGTTTGCTTGAGCGCAATGATTTTGAGGTCATCTCAGTCCAATCAGTGCAAGAAGCGAACGAAAAACTATCCAGGAACTCTTTTGATCTCATTATTAGCGATCTAAGACTGCCCGGGCAGCCTGGATCTGATTTGCTGCAAATGACAACAACCCCTGTTTTGTTAATGAGCACTTTTGTCTGTACAGGCTCAGCTATCGACAATACCAACCTGCCGCCTATCGAATATTTGTCCAAACCCGTAAAAGAAGATGCCCTCCTTGAATCTATCCAACTGAAACTCAAACTAAATTCCACTGCACCAAAAACCATTACACCATCTGAAACAGACTGCCAGGCAGCCTCTGGCATGGTAGGAAAAAGTGTAGGAATGTGTGAATTGTTCAGGCGCATTGGTAAAGTAGCCATGACAGATTCAGCCGTGTTGATTCAAGGTGAATGCGGTACAGGAAAAGAACTCGTAGCAAAAGCCGTGCATGAGGGCAGCGTTCGTAGCAGTGGAAAACTTGTCTCTGTGAATTGTGCTGCCATTCCCGAGAACCTGATTGAATCTGAGCTTTTTGGTCATGAAAAAGGCGCATTCAATGGCGCTAATGAAGATCGTACAGGCCTGGTGGAAGAAGCCAATAACGGCACACTGTTTCTTGATGAAATCAGTGAACTTCCATTGGAGGCGCAAGCTCGTCTCCTGCGCGTTTTACATGAACATGAAATCCGCAAAGTGGGTTCAGTGCACTCACAGCAAGTGGATATCAGACTGGTTGCAGCTACTCACCAAAACCTGCAGCAAATTGTCAATGATGGAAAGTTTCGCGAAGATCTGTTTTACCGCATCAACGTCATGACTCTGAACATACCTCCCTTGCGAAATCGCGGTGCAGACATTCTGGAATTGGCAAACACGAAACTGAAACAATGCTGTGACAGATTGGAACTCGAGGTAAAGCATTTTAGTGTCGATTGTTTACAGGCAATTACCACTTATTCATGGCCCGGAAATGTCAGAGAACTGGAAAATGTCATTGAACAGGCAGTCGTGCTTACAGAAGGCAAGGAAATATCACTGGCAGTACTTGGCCTGGATGTAGAGCTGGTCAGTTCTGAAAATTTTCTTGCAAATAAAAGCTCGCAGAATGCAGTCAACTCCGAGGGTCATCTAACAGGGAAACCAGTTTCAGCCAGGGAGTTGTCATTGAAAGACTATTTCCAGGGATTTGTCCTGGAACACCAGGGCCATCTGAATGAAACCGAACTGGCCAAAAAACTGGGCATCAGCAGAAAATGCCTGTGGGAACGCAGACAACGATTCGATATACCGCGCAAGAAAAAATCCGCCTGACTTAAATCAACGGCTTGCCATACCTTTATCCTGTATCCCTGTATCCCTGTTTCTTTTTCAGTTTTACCCATCATCCCTACAAGTGTGTAAAATGCCATAGTCTCAGCAGTCCCGGCCTTGGCAAAGTTGATCAACAAAACCCCATCACATTCGAAGCAGCAATCTCTGTCTACTATTAAACGGGATCAGCATTGTATTTCACGAAAAAATATTAGCCCTGGCTGTCTTCGCGTGCTCTATACGCTCAATGACGCAGGGTATCAGGCATTTATTGTAGGTGGCGCAGTACGTGATCTGTTGTTAGAGAAAACGCCGAAAGATTTTGACGTTGCCACTGACGCAACACCTGAACAGGTAAAAGCTGAATTTCGACGAGCACGAATTATCGGTCGGCGCTTTCGCATAGTACATGTCACTATGGGTCGCGAAATTATTGAGGTATCCACTTTCCGTAGTTCCAATACCGATAGTCTGCAAATAAAGGGCGAACGCCTGGCCCGAAACATCAGGCATATTGATTCAGCTCACTCCAACAGCGGCATGATTCTCAGGGATAACGTTTATGGCACACTGGAAGAAGACGTAGACCGGCGCGATTTCACAGTCAATGCACTTTATTACACTGTGCAAAACTTTCTGGTACATGACTACGTCAATGGCATGGAAGATCTGAAACAACGCCAATTAAAAATGATTGGCGATCCTGAACAGCGTTACCGGGAAGATCCAGTGCGCATCCTCCGCGCCTTGAGATTATCAGCCAAACTTAAATTTGATATTGAAGCCAATACTGCTGCACCAATTAAACCATTGGCACATTTGCTCGAATTAATTCCAGCGGCCAGGCTGTTTGATGAAATCCTGAAATTGTTCTTTACTGGAAATTCTCTGGAAACCTACCAATCGCTTTGCCGGCATGAGGTATTCAAATACTTGTTTCCTGCATCTGTTGCAGAAGTAGAAACAAACCCTGCTGCAGGGAAACTGCTTGACCTGGCTTTTACCAGCACTGACCGGCGCATAGCGGAGCTGAAAAGTGTCAACCCTGCCTTTTTACTTGCAGCTATTTTATGGCCTGCATTGCAGAAAGAATATCACCGAAACCTCAGTGGCAAGATGCCTCCAATGGTTGCAATGCATCAGGCAACCCAGTCTGTGATCTCTAATCAGATAAATCAAATTGCAATTCCCAAGCGATTCAGTATTCCGATGCGGGAAATCTGGGAATTTCAATTACGATTGGGTAAGCGCCGTCGTGCCAAGGCTTTGGTCAGTCATAAACGCTTCCGCGCTGCCTATGATTTTGTCCTCCTTAGAGAGCAGACTGGTGAGGATCTTCAGGGTCTGGGCCAGTGGTGGACGGATTTCCAGGCAGCGGATGATGAGCAGCGTGAACAAATGCTCAACGGGAACAGAAAAGGAAATCAACATTCAAAATCATCCAAACGCAGAGTAAAATCGTCAGGTAAGCGAGAAAGCGGTTCGTGACAATCATGCGGCTGCCTATACACCAGCAAACTTTTCACTGCAGCCTTAAGCGGTAATAACGTGTCACAGGAAATTAACAGCTCCAGTTCCATTCCCCGATATATCGCTGTTGAAGGCCCTATCGGTGTAGGCAAAACCAGCCTGGCAAAACGGCTGGCGGAAAGTTTCAACTATGAAATCCTGCTGGAAAGAAGTGAAGAAAACCCCTTTCTTGAACGCTTTTATCATGACCCGAAGCAAATGGCGCTGGCGACCCAACTCTTTTTCCTGTTTCAGCGCGCACAACAAATTCAGGATCTACGCCAGGATGATATGTTTGAACCGGTCAGGGTGGCTGATTTTCTCATGGAAAAAGACCGCCTTTTTGCAAGGCAAAACCTGGAAAATGATGAATTTGAGCTTTATGAGAAAGTCTACGAACACCTGACCATTGATGCCCCACGCCCGGACTTGGTGATATATCTGCAAGCTCCAGCTGATATCCTCATGGAGCGTATCCTGAAACGCGGCATACCTGCCGAGCAACTCATTGAGAAGCAATATCTAGAGAGCCTGATCGATGCCTATACCAATTATTTCCATTATTATGATGAAGGCACTTTGCTGATGGTCAACAGCTCGGAAATAGATCTGGTTAATAATGATGTCGACTACCAACAGCTGTTGGATTTTATTTTAACCACTACTAAAGGCAGTAGAAGTTATTTCAATCCCAAACCCACATTAATTTGATACACACCTTTTATTGACAATTTTTAATCACCCTGTAAAAAGGTTAAGTAGCACAGACAAAACGAACTACATAACGCGAATAATCTGAGAAAAAATTGAAAAACGTTACCATCAATACATTGCATAAGTTGAAAGCAGGTGGCGAGAAATTTGCCTGCCTGACATGCTATGACGCACTCTTTGCCGGTCTCTATGGCGAAGCCGGTGTCGAAGTTATTCTGGTTGGTGACTCGCTAGGCATGGTCATCCAGGGCCACGACACCACGTTACCTGTCACCATGGAAAATGTGATTTATCACATGGAATGCGTAAAAAGGGGTGCACAAGGTTCACTCCTGATCGCCGACCTGCCCTTCATGTCCTACGCGTCGGAGTCGCAAACCCTGGAAAATGCCGCGCGTCTAATGCGCGCCGGTGCCCAGATGGTAAAACTGGAGGGAGGTGCCTGGATTGCAGAATCTACCAGCCTGCTCGCCGAACGGGGAATACCAGTATGCGCACACATGGGTCTCACGCCACAATCGGTGAATCGCATTGGCGGTTTTCTGGTCCAGGGCCGTGATCCAGAGCAAGCGGACACAATGATTGAGGAAGCCAGGTTACTTGAAGGGGCAGGAGCAAGCTGTCTGTTGCTGGAAACCGTTCCCCAGGCGCTTGCAAATACCATTACAGAAGCCTTAAGTATTCCTGTTATTGGTATCGGTGCGGGCAAGGATGTTGATGGTCAGATTATGGTGATACATGATCTGCTTGGTATCTCTCCTATCACACCCTCATTTGTAAAAAACTTCCTGGCAGACTCTCAAACAGGAATTCCTGGCGCTATCGCTGATTATGTTGCTGCAGTCAAAGCCTGTTCTTTTCCAGGGCCCGAGCATTCCTACGATTAAATCCGGGTAATTCAATGCAACTCTTTGAAACACGGGATGATCTCCAGAGCCACCTGGCACAGATTCGTCGTGATGGAAAAAAAATCGGATTGGTACCAACCATGGGCAATCTGCATCAAGGCCACCTGGCCCTGGTGGATGCCGCCAAACAGGAATGCGATTTTGTACTCTCCAGCATTTTTGTGAACCCATTACAATTTGGCCCTAACGAAGATTTCGAAAACTATCCAAAATCGCCCGACTCCGATTATGAAAAACTGGAACAACAGGGCTGCGATGGTGTTTTTGAGCCTGCCGTTTCAGAAATGTATCCAGGCGACCTGGATAGTCAAACACTAGTTACTGTACTTGGCCTGTCGGAACGGCACTGCGGTGTTAGCCGTCCCATGCATTTTGGCGGTGTCTGCACGATAGTAAGCAAACTGTTTAATCTCACCATGCCAGACCTGGCCTTTTTCGGAGAAAAAGATTTCCAGCAACTGCAAATCATAAAAAAAATGGTCCGTGATTTGTGTATCCCGATCAAGGTCATTGGTATACCAACTGAGCGAATGGATAATGGCCTGGCCCTGAGCTCAAGAAACTTCTATCTGGATAACAATCAGCTGGAAATTGCGTCCAGTTTGTACAAATGTTTGCAAAACGCAGCTGAAAAAATTGAAACCGGCAATAACAATTTTTTTGAATTGGAAGATGAGGCTGCATTGGTTTTAGAGGACGCTGGCCTGAGACCTGAATATTTCCATATCTGTCATGCAGGTACGCTCGAACCTGCATCCCCATCTGATCAACAACTAGTTATACTCTCAGCTGTATGGTTAGGAAGAACCAGATTGATCGATAATATTCAGATAGACCTGAACGGATAAGTTCCTTTCTTTCTCATCACCTGTATCTTAGTATTAATTCTTTTTCCCTTTACCTCAGGTTTCAGGCAATACACTTTATGCGAATTGGTATCCTTTCCAGGAGTCGTAATCTCTACTCTACTCGTCGTTTAGTTGAAGCTGCCAAAGAGCGTGACCATGAGGTACGCGTCATTGATGTGCTGAAGTGTTATATGAATATTACAGCCAATAATCCGGCTGTGTACTACCAGCGTAATGCGGAATTGGTCGAAGAGCTGAAATTTGATGCCGTTATTCCCCGTATCGGTTCCAGCATCACAACTTACGGCTGTGCGGTGCTTCGACAATTTGAAGTCGGGCATGTGTATTCCATCAACGAATCGATTGCAATCAACCGCTCGCGGGATAAATTGCGCGCTCATCAACTTCTGGCAAGAAAGGGGATCGGGCAACCGGTAACCAGTTATGCGCACTCCGCACAAGCTACGGATAAACTGATCGAATCTGTCGGTGGAGCCCCACTGATATTAAAACTGACAGCAAGCACGCACGGTGAAGGTGTGCTGCTGGCAGAAACGAAAAAAGCTGCAGAAGCGTTGATCAATGCTTTTCGTGGCATTGGTTCCGATTTCCTGGTCCAGGAATTCATCAAGGAAGCAGGCGGTTCCGATATTCGTTGTTTCGTCGTCGGTAAAACCGTGATTGCTGCCATGCAAAGAACGGCTGTGACAGGAGAGTATCGCTCCAACTTACATCGGGGCGGTACAGCACAAGTGATCAAACTGCGTCCGGGAGAACGCGCATTGGCTGTTCGTGCCGCCCAGGTTATGGGGCTGGATCTCGCCGGTGTGGATATACTGCGGTCTTCTCATGGACCACTTGTAATCGAAGTGAACTCCTCACCTGGACTTGAAGGTATTGAAACAGCGACTGGAAAAAACGTGGCTGACAAAATAATTGAGTATATAGAAAAAGATTCCAAACTCGGGCCCAATAAGCCCAAGGGTAAAGGTTAGTATTTTATGACATCGATTTACCAAAAACATTCAAAACTGAATATTGGCGCACTAGAATTGTGCGACCTCCCTGAACTGGGTGTCGAAAAACTCCAGGTCAGAGTAGATACTGGCGCGGCTACTTCCTCATTGCATGTTGACAATATTGAGGAGTATTCCAGGGGGGGGGAACATTTTGTTAGTTTTGATCTGCATCCAGATATTCACAACGTGAATAAAATTATTCGGACTACTGTTGAAGTGGAAGAAACCAAGAAAGTAAAAAGTTCCTCGGCAGAACTTGAAAAACGTGTCGTCATCACCACCAACATCCGAATGGCTGGAATTGAATGGCCTATCAAAATAAACCTGACTGATCGCTCTGAAATGACCTATATGATGCTGCTGGGCCGGGAAGCAATGGAAGGGCGTGTACTTGTTGATCCTGAATATGAATACTTGTTGAGTGTTGATGACTACGAAGATGAAGAATATCTTCCCGTTGCTTTTGAAGAAGAAGAATAGTCAGAATCTATTGCCACTGAATTGAAAATCCACGTCCTTTTTTGGATAATGCGCACCGCTTGAAATCGACACAACAAGGGAATCTTAATTGCAATCTTTGATTTTTAAAGCCAAGCTGCATAAAGCTTTTGTTTCTCATCCTGAACTTGATTATGAAGGCTCCTGTGCAATAGACGGTACACTATTGGATCAACCTGGTATTCATGAATTTGAGCAAATTCAGATTTACAACATCAGCAATGACGAGCGTTTCACTACTTGTGCAATTCGTACTGAAAACGACTCAAAAATTATTTCAGTAGCAGCCCATAAAGCAATGTAGGGGACAGGATTATCATTTGTATCTACGGGGCTTACACTGAAGCCGAAATGCTGAACCATCAACCCAAACTTTTGTATCTTGATGAAAACAACAATTTGATTCGTTCCAACAAATCCATTCCTATTCAAGTAGCCTGACTATATTATTAGAAAAAATTAACTAATCGGAAGTTTCCCTGTGTCAGACAACAAAATCTATCCAGTGCCTGAAAGCTTCAAAACCTCAGCCCACCTGAATAAGGAGCAATACGATGCCATGTACAAGGCATCGGTAGATGATCCAGATACTTTCTGGCGCGAACAGGCGACTATCTTTCTCGACTGGATTGCTCCTTTCAGCCAGGTGAGTGACTGTGATATGGCAAAAGGCAACGTCCAATGGTTCATTAACGGTAAGCTGAATGTCAGCGTCAACTGCATCGACCGTCATTTACCGGCACGTGCCCGGCAAACAGCCATCCTCTGGGAAGGTGATGAACCCGGTACTGAACGAAAAATCTCTTATAAAGATCTGCATGATCATGTCTGTCAGATTGCCAATGTCCTGAAAGACAGGGGCGTCAAAAAAGGCGACCGTGTCTGCATCTATATGCCCATGATTCCCGAAGCCGCCTTTGCCATGCTCGCCTGTGCTCGCATAGGTGCAGTCCACTCGGTAGTCTTCGGAGGCTTTTCTCCTGATTCTCTAAAAGACAGAATATTGGATTCAGACTGCCAGGCGGTCATCACCTCTGATGAAAGTGTTCGCGGCGGTCGTGAATTCCCCCTCAAGGTAAATACAGATAGTGCCCTGGAGCAATGCCCTGATGTCCATACTGTACTCGTTGTAAAACGCACCGGGGGTGACATTAACTGGGTGGAAGGTCGTGATATCTGGTATCACGAGTCCATCGAAAAAGCAGAGACAACCTGTGAACCGGAAGCCATGGACAGCGAAGATCCGCTCTTTATTCTCTATACCTCCGGTTCAACAGGTAAACCCAAAGGGGTGCTACACACGACCGGCGGCTACCTGCTGATGGCCGCCATGTCACACAAGTATGTGTTTGATTATCACGAGGGCGATATTTACTGGTGTGCTGCCGATGTGGGCTGGGTAACCGGGCACACTTATATCGTTTATGGTCCCCTGGCCAACGGGGCCACACAGGTGATGTTTGAAGGAGTGCCCACTTATCCTGACTATTCACGCTTATGGCAGGTGATTGACAAGTACCAGGTGAACTCCTTCTACACGGCGCCTACTGCCCTGCGCGCTTTAATGGCGCAAGGCAATGATCCCGTAACATCGACTTCACGCAGTTCCCTGAGAATTCTGGGAACCGTGGGTGAGCCCATCAACCCCGAGGCCTGGGAATGGTATTACCATATAGTCGGTAATGAACAATGCCCGATCATGGACACCTGGTGGCAAACAGAAACAGGCGGCCACATGATTACGCCGCTGCCTGGAGTCACCGACCTGAAGCCAGGCTCAGCTACCCTGCCCTTCTTTGGCGTCCAGCCAGCACTGGTCGACCCGGACGGTAACATTCTGGAAGGCGCTACCTCAGGCAATCTGGTCATCACTGCAAGCTGGCCCAGCCAGATCCGTAGCGTTTATGGCGATCACAAACGCTGCATGGATACCTACTATTCTACTTATCCCGGATATTACTTTACCGGTGACGGCGCACGTCGGGATGAAGACGGCTACTGGTGGATTACTGGCCGCGTGGATGATGTGCTCAATGTATCGGGTCACCGTTTAGGCACTGCGGAAATTGAAAGCGCTTTAGTACTGCATGAAAGTGTGGCAGAAGCTGCTGTAGTTGGTTTCCCCCATGACATCAAAGGCCAGGGCATCTATGCCTATGTCAGCCTGATGAAAGGAGTGGACGAATCAGACGAACTCGTGAATGAATTGCGCCATTTTGTCAGTAAGGAAATCGGCGCCTTTGCCAAACCTGAAATTATTCAGTGGGCTCCTGGCTTGCCAAAAACCCGGTCCGGTAAAATCATGCGCCGCATCCTGCGCAAAATTGCTGCCAACGAGATGGATAATCTCGGCGATACCACCACACTTGCTGACCCCGCTGTAGTCGATCACCTTATTGAAAACAGACCCAACAACTAGTACACAGGCTGTTTAGTGCTCAGATGTCAGGTAATACCTCTATATAGGTGTAATATAGGGAGTGTGATTTCCCTCACAGTGTAGGTAAAAAACAGCGGCAAACGCCCATTCTGATGGGCAGTTCACTCCAAATCCTGCCTTTCTGCCCTATCTTTACTGGCATGCCCAGCCCTTTGAAATGTAAGGAAAACATTTAAAGACGGGAAATTTTCTCTGTAGTTAAACGTAATAACCATGAAATAATACACTTATTAAGTTCACAGCACTTCAGCAGGTTACTGTTATTAAAAGGTTTTATGGCAAGGTTTATGACAACTTTTAAAGTAAACAGACCAATCAGGCAAATCATCCAGCAGGGTTTCACCCTCCTGGAGCTTATGATATCCACGGCAATCCTTGCCATCATAATTACTGTCGCCATGCCGAATTTTTCTGATATCGGTGATTCACAACGCCTGATTGGTGCCACGGAGCAACTTTACAACCATATCCAGCAGGCCCGCTCTGAGTCTGTGACCGGAAATGTCCCCGGCTATGTGAATTTCAACGCCTCAGGATCTTCCACTTGGCAATACGGGATCAGCACGGCTAACTCACTCTGCAATCTTGCCCTGATCAATCCTGTTACGGCCAATGCCTGCGTCATCGTCGTGGATGATGGTGATGGCACTGTGGATCCAGGGGACGGCACATTAGATACTGGCGACCTGATACTCATGCGTAATGACAATGTGGAATGGATAGATGTGGAAATGGATATAGCCTCCTTTTCCAGTGCCACTACCCAGATTGTATTCAACCCGGTTCGCGCCACCTCCTCGAACGGAGTAATCAATCTGGAAAGCGGTATGGGAAGAAAATTGCAGATAAATGTCAGCCTCCTGGGCAGACCCACAATCTGTGTCCCGTCCAGTTCCCTGACAACTACAGTCAGCAATTACAGGGGATGTTAGGGCGTATGAAAAACATGGAAGCCATAAAAAGCCAAGCCGGTTTTACGATCACGGAAATGCTCATCAGTATCGCACTCAGTCTGAGCGTGATGAGCTCTGTCATGGTTGGTTATTTGGCAACCTATACCAGCTCAATGGATACGCTAGCCGCCAGTAAAATGAACCAGGACATTAATGCCGTTATGGCATTGATGATTTCAGAACTGCGCCGATCTGGTTATTCAGGCGACGCGGCCACTGCCACAAACCCGACCACCAATGTATTTAATCAGGTCGACAATACGGCTATGGAAGTTTTTGACAGCGTAGCCAGTAATGTCCAAATGGTTACCGACCTGGCCAATGGCTGGATAAATACTGGTGGTTCACCAGCAGCAACACAAGGCACCTGTATTGTGTACGCCTACGATGCGGATGAAGACGGAGTCGTGGATACCGAAGAACTGGGAGGGTTTCGCCTTAACAACGGTGCCGTAGATTTTCGCCGAC
>JAQWPL010000026.1 GCA_029245395.1 Gammaproteobacteria bacterium | reverse complement strand
ACGTTCGCTATTGGCCGAAAGCGGATGTTAAGGAGAAGAGTTAACAAGTTAAATTTTCAAGTGACGCTCATAAACGGCTTGCCACCCAATCACAGTAAAGAACTAAATAGGGTGAGCGCGAATGCACAAGAGGAATACATTACGAATTTTTGGGGCCAAAAAGTCAGGCTTTACTTTCAACTTAAATAAAGCCGCTTTATTTTTAGCTTGCCCCCAAATTAAATCATTTACTTTTAAGCTTGCTGTGTTTTCGTCTGAGGAGTTACATGCCAAGCGTTAAAGTGGTCCTGACAATTAGACCGAGGACCACAAATGAGACAGGTAGCGCAATCGCATAGACTACTGACCAGTACAAAACGCTTTGTCCTACCGTTCTTTCGTTTTCCGTGTTGTTTCCAGAATCAGTGCTTGTCATGATTGTCCCCTTGCTTATGGTTAATGAAGTAGCCCGGCGACTTCAGTTGTCGGCGAACATCCTAAGAGGTGATTATAAGTAGAACAAGGCCTATAAACAACTTAGCCCTCACTCTTTCTGGTCTGGCATACCAAATCCATACTGCCTATACTCACATCATTGATGTAGCTCAACTCGTTAATAATTTCTGCTAACAATTTCCAGGGGATATTATGTACCGCTCAATATCATTTTTTGCCGCTTTATCATTGCTTTTCCTGACTGCCTGTTCGAATGAAACCGATAGATCAGCCGCTTCCACAGAAATGGTCGGGGAAGACATGGCACCTTCCATCGCTGATGTTGCCACCGACATGGGGTTGGATGGGGTGGATTCATTAACCTTGTCAGGCTCTGCCTGGCGTATTCGCAACAGCTTTCGGCAGACTCTGACGGCCAGCCCACCATGGCCTGAGAGGGATGAGGTTACCAGCTGGGTGCAAACGATTGATTTCACAGTCTCTGCCATGAGGGGACAGGGTGATACTTTTGCTTCCAACCTCTTTTTTGCGCCGCCTGTAGCAGGGACCCATGTCATTAATGCACCTGCTGGCACCGATTCATGGAGTCAGCAAATGGAGGTTTGGCTGACCCCATGGGGTTTTGTGAAAGGGGCGCAGCGTTATGGGGCGCAAAGTAGTCAGCTAGAAAGGAACGGAAACTCTTACACACGCTTTTCTTTTTCTTCTCCTGAATCGATGACTTCACCATCAGGCATGCGTTATACGGTTAATGGTTATGTAAATACCGACGGCCAGGTCGTGCGTACGGAAACCTGGCTAGAAGATGCCTTTATGGGTGATATGCATGTGGTTGGCATTTATGCTGACTACGAAAGCCACGATGGTTTGATGGTGCCGACGACTTTTGAGCAGCAGCGCGGTGGTGGTGGTGTATTCGGTGTCACTGTTTCATCTGCTTCAGCCAATCCGGCTAACCTCGCTGAATTAATTCCTACGCCCGAAAACAATGCCCCGAATAATGGTGGCGGCGGTGCTCCTGCAGCCAGTGAGCCGCCTGCAGATCTGACGCAACAGGTGGGCGATGGTGCCTGGCTGGTTAATGGCGGTTACGTCTCTCTCGTTGTTGAATTTAGTGATCATCTGGCTGTTTTCGAATCAGGGCAGTCAGAAAGCCGTGGTGAGATGATAATCCAACAGATCAAAGACAATATCTCCGATAAGGAAATTCGCTACATTATTAATTCTCATCCGCATTCGGATCATACCGCCGGCCTGATTCCCTTTATGCGTGAAGGCGTGATTCTGGTTACGCATGAGGAAAACGTGGAATTTCTGGATAGGGCGCTAAATACACCGCGCTCACTGCTAGGAGAAACAGATCTTAATGCCCAAGTCATGGGTGTCACTGGTGTTGGTTTGCTGGAAGACGCTACCAATCGCCTGGAACTGCATCATGTGCCCAATCTGCATACTGATGGCATGGTGGTTGGGCTACTGCCGGAGCAGGGCATCCTTTTTCAGGCCGATTTCACCCTGCCGAAGCCTGACACTGATGCCAATCCCTTCGTGAAAACCCTGGCACGTTACATCAGTGAAAATGACGTGCAGTTTGAAAGCTACCAGGGGGTTCATGCGGCTGCTGTCTCTCAAACCCGCGCTGAATTACTGGCAACAATAGCCGGGGAATAATGGAAATTTGAGTCTGGTCTGGCTGGTCCTGATTGGATAGCCAGGCCAACTTTCCCCTATTACCGACTTATAGCTTTAAATATCGCTTGTTTGCTACTGCTTTAAAAGAGGAATTTGATTGTCGACAGGG
This sequence comes from Gammaproteobacteria bacterium, assembly GCA_029245395.1. GTDB lineage: Bacteria > Pseudomonadota > Gammaproteobacteria > Pseudomonadales > Pseudohongiellaceae > Eutrophocola. Next base: position 171,807 of record JAQWPL010000026.1, on the reverse strand, counting down.
GTTAAAAAAGCAACGAAATCCGTTTATGCTTGTAGTCTATGGATGACAAGGAATATCTAAAAAACCGCAAAGACCTTATCTCTGGTCAGGGCAGAAAACGCTCAAAAGTCTATCCGTTGCTCATTGGGGTTTTTTTCCTCATGATAGTAATCAATGTCGCCATGCTGGTAGTGAATACCGCCTGATCTGGATTTCTCGGAATATTTTCAACTCTTTTACTTTGCTGCCTGTATTTCGGCCATGTCAGTGCCAACTAATTCCTCGCAGAGCTCAATCCGGTTATAATTTATTTTTCTGAGTAGTAACCTATCCCATGACCGCATTAAGTGTAAACCTGAACAAAATTGCACTACTGAGGAATTCCCGAGGCCGGGATTATCCTTCTGTCGTGGATTTTGCCAGCCGATTTGTCACTCTGGGAGTTCAGGGCATCACTATTCATCCTCGACCGGATGAACGCCATATCAAACGGCAGGATGCCTATGATCTGGCTGATTTTCTTAAAGAGCATTCTCAGGTTGAACTGAATGTTGAGGGCTATCCAAACGAGGAGTTTCTACAGTTAATCGATGAGATTAGACCTGATCAGTGCACACTGGTTCCGGACGGGGAAAACCAACTCACTTCTGATCATGGCTGGGATTTTCATGAGCAGGGTGATTTTGTCCACACAGTGATTAACGAAATAAATGCCTGGGGAGTACGTACAGCCGTTTTCCTTGATCCAGACAGGGAACAAGTGGCGTTGGCTGCTGAATCCGGCAGCCATCGGATTGAGCTTTACACGGAAGCCTATGCCCAGGCCTGGCTTACTACAGACAAAGACAAGGTGCTGGCACAATATCGTGAGGTGGCCTTAAAAGCACAGGAACTGGACCTTGGGGTGAATGCGGGACATGACCTTGATCTACAGAATCTGCCGGCTTTCCTATCCATACCAGGCATACTGGAAGTTTCCATTGGTCATGCGCTAACTATTGAATGTATTGAATTGGGTATGGACGAAATCATAGGGCGTTACCTGGACATAACCCATGCCTGACACTAAAAAGCGCAGGCAATTGCTCGAGGGACTCAAATCACTCCTGGACGCTCAGTACATCCTTTCGACACAGGAACAGTTAAAACCTTTCGAATGTGACGGCTTGTCGGTATATCGTGAACTGCCATTGGTTGCCGTATTACCAGGAAGCACCGCCGAGGTGCAGGCAATTATTATGTTGTGTCATGACCTTGCCGTACCGTTGGTCACCCGTGGTGCCGGCACTGGTTTGTCGGCAGGTGCCAGACCTCATCCTGAAGGACTGTTGCTGGTATTGACCAGACTAAGCAAAATTCTTGATATCAATCCCAAGACAATGACAGCCCGCTTAGAACCCGGGGTACGAAATCTGGCTATTTCTGAAGCGGCGGCGGAGCATTGTTTGTTTTATGCCCCTGATCCTTCCTCTCAGATTGCTTGTTCCATTGGCGGCAATATCGCTGAAAATGCAGGAGGAGTTCATTGTCTGAAGTATGGACTCACCGTTCATAACATTCTGCGGCTAAAAGGTTTCAGTATGACTGGTGAAGAAGTCGTAATCGGTGCTGAAGGCCTCGATAGTGCTGGCTTTAATTTACAGTCGTTGATCATTGGTTCAGAAGGGATGTTAATGGTGATTACAGAAATAACAGTCAATCTGTTACCCAAGCCTCAGCATACCGAAGTCCTGCTAGCCGCGTTTGATGATATTGCTACAGCAGGACAGGCTGTCAGTAACATTATTGCAGCAGGTCTCATTCCAGCAGGCCTGGAAATGATGGACAACAATGCTATCTGCGCCGCAGAGGATTATGCACATGCTGGTTATCCCCGGGATGCAGCCGCTATTCTTCTCATTGAAATAGACGGCAGTACCACTAACGTTGAAGAACAGCTCAAAATAATGCGTGAAGTACTGAATAATTCAGGATTAACGGCATTAAAAATAGCCCGTGATGACAATGAGCGAGCTCTGTTCTGGAAAGGTAGAAAGAGCGCTTTTCCGGCTGTAGGAAGAATATCGCCAGATTATTACTGCATGGATGGCACTATTCCCAGGAAAGCACTACCCGAAGTGCTTGGTTTTATTACTGCCTTGTCTGATGAATATGGCTTTCTTGTCGCCAACGTCTTTCATGCGGGTGATGGCAACTTGCATCCTTTGATTTTGTTTGACGCCAACGTTCCAGGCCAGTTGGAAAGCGTGGAAGAGATGGGAGGGCGTATTCTGGAGAAATGCATTGAAGTAGGAGGCACAATTACTGGCGAGCACGGTGTTGGCCTGGAAAAAATTCGGCAAATGCCTCTACAATTTACTGACCTGGAAATTAGTCAGTTCCATGCGGTCAAGATGGCCTTTGATCCGGATGATTTATTAAACCCCGGGAAGAATATACCAATGCTTAAACATTGTCAGGAGTATAGGGCCCTTTCCAGAAACCTCGAACCCAACCGATTGCTGACTCAACACAAAACGGTTGAGTGAAGAGAACTTTATTTCATGCAAGACAGCGTTCATATTCTTCAGCAGCAGGTTACCCAGGCCTTTAATGATCAAAAGCCTTTGTCAATTGTAGGTGGGAATAGTAAAAATTTTTACGGCAATCCGCTTGATGCGCAAACCATTCAAACAACATGTCACACCGGTATTATCGAGCATGAGCCTACTGAACTAGTTATTACTGCTAGAGCAGGGACACCCTTATCTGAAATAGAGCAGGCATTAGCGGCTCATCATCAAACACTGGCTTTCGAACCACCGTATTTTTCCAGTGAAGCAACAGTGGGTGGGATGATCTCGGCTGGTTTGTCTGGACCAGCAAGACCCTACCGGGCAAGTGTGCAGGATGCGGTATTGGGCTGCACAATTTTGAACGGCAAAGGGGAAGTACTACGTTTCGGCGGCAAGGTGATGAAAAATGTAGCCGGATATGATGTTTCCAGGTTGATGGTGGGTTCTTTAGGCTGCCTTGGAATCATTCTGGATGTAACCCTGAAAGTAATTCCGGAAACAACAGCTGAAGCGACATTTATATTTAAAATGAAACCAAATCAATGCCCTGCATTTATGAATGAATTACGTCACCAGGGATATCCTGTGTCAGCTAGCTGTCATTTCGAAGGGGAATTGTTGGTGCGGTTCTCTGGGGGTAACAATGAAATAGAAAGTCTCAATAAGTCATTGGGTACAAACTACGCTTACATTGATACTCGGCAATTGCATGACTCAGGTTTCTGGCTAGATCTCAAAGAGCATTCCTTGCCATTTTTTTCACTAGATAAAGAAGATGCTGATTTATCGCTTTGGCGTTTATCAGTTGCTGCTGATACTGATGTAAGCAGTCTTATTGATGCACAAACCAACTTTATATCTGAATGGGGCAACTGCGTATATTGGTTTAAAAGTAACAGTCAATCTGAGTTAATTTTTAATACCGCTAAAAATATTGGTGGCAGTGCATCTGTGTTTAAAACTAATAATGATGCTGTGACTAATCGATTCCAGCCCCTGTCAGCAGTTGTTAGCAACTGGCATAAGGAGCTGAAAAACGCTTTTGATCCGGTGGACATTCTAAATCGTGGAAAAATGTATGTGGAATTCTAAATAATTTATAAAACATGCAAACAAGCTTACCCGAACAATTACTCATTACTTCTTCTGGGCAGACTGCGGACAATATTCTGCGGTCATGCGTGCATTGCGGATTTTGTACAGCAACGTGCCCAACATATTTGATCACTGGAAATGAATTGGATAGTCCGCGGGGCAGAATATACCTGGTTAAGGAGATGCTTGAAAAAGGAACGGCCAGTAGTGTCACGCGCACTCACCTTGAAAGTTGTCTGAGCTGTCAGGCTTGTGAAACCACTTGCCCCTCTGATGTGCATTACCATGAGCTTCTAAACATTGGCAGAAGCATGCTGGCGTTAACAGTACCTGCTTCTGTTTGGAATAAACTAAAACGAAAGGTCCTGCTTGCAGTTCTAGGTTCTATGCATTTATTTTCTTTTCTGGTGCGTATAGGTGGTGTACTCCACTTCTTGTTGCCAGCAAGTCTTCACCGACAACTTCCCCAAACAAAAACAGAGCATTCTAAACAGGATGCAGTGCAATCCTTTCATAGAAAAGTGGTATTGCTGAATGGCTGTGTGCAAAACAGTCTGTCTCCACAGACCAACAGGGCAGCAGTAAAAATACTGCAGGCACTACGGATTGACACTATAGAGATAGCTCAGGAAAGTTGTTGTGGCGCGATGCATTACCATTCCGATGAACAGGAAGGGGGCTTAACCAGGGCCAGAAGATTGATCGATCAGATCGAAGTTGCTTTGTCAGAAGGTGCAGAAGCAGTTGTCAGTACAGCTAGTGGTTGCGGAAGCTTCATCAAGGATTTTCCCTCCTTGTTCAAAGATGAAGCGCTTTATAAAAACAAGGCAGAACACATTAATAGCAAAGTGTTGGATATTTCCGAGTTATTGGTGCAAGAAGGGATTTCCGATCTAGATTTTATCTGTGGTGAGCGCCTGGTGTTTCACAGCCCCTGTACGTTACAACACGGACAAAAGCTGGGCGGGACCGTAGAAGTATTAATGTCACAAGCCGGTTTCAGTCTTAACCAGGTACAGGATTCACATCTTTGTTGTGGTTCAGCGGGCACTTATTCACTTTTTCAGCCGAAGATGGCCAGGGAGTTACGTGACAACAAACTTTCGCACTTGCTAGCTGGACACAGCAATAACATCGCTACAGCCAATGTTGGGTGTCAGTGTCATCTTGCTAGTGGAACCGAACAAAGGGTGCATCACTGGATTGAATATCTTGCCGAAGCATTGCCTGCATCTGATGCATACAAGTGAGCTAATTACTGAGTCTATTTAGCTGCAAGTTACGCTCTGAAGTAATAAGCCAGGTGCCATTGTTATTTTGAAACTGTAGTTCCTTCCAGGTCTCATCTGAATAGGAATTTCGGGCATAGGACTGCCAAAAACGAACAGTGGCATTCTCTGAACTTGTCTCAATGATTTCAAAGCGGTCAAAGCCGATACTGATACCTTGAACGCCTTCTATTTGTGCTTTGCGCTGATTAACCCAGCTATCGTAGGAGTCTAAATTGCTGGGTATAAAGTTTTCATGGTAGACAGATAGGTAGCCCATAAAATTGCCATCTGACCAGGCATTTACCCAGGTGCTAACTGCTGCGTTCAGTACAGCCTCAATATTTTCTTCTGGAGAAGCATCTTCTGTTGGAGTTGAGGTTGCAGTCACTGACTCCTGGAATGTTGCAACGACTTTTGCAGGTTCTTGTAGAGTTTCTTCTATCTCTTCTACTATAACTTCTGCCAGTTCTTCTTCTATTATTGCTTCGGGGTTTTCTACTACAAGTGCAATTTCCAGTGTATCAAGCAAATATACAGCCAGGAACGTCAGGAAACTGGCCACAGCAGCAGCTATGATAACCCCGGCCCATCCAGAGCCTGTTGATTTCTTTTCCCCGCTGAAATTCTTCTCAATGCGCACATATTCAGTATCCATAATGGCGCGTTGGACATGGATATTAGTGACTTTGGTATCACCACGCCCATAGGCTACCAGCAGGGCTTTATGACACAGAATATTGATTACTCGTGGAATCCCTGCACTGGCTCGGGCCAAATCCTGAATAGCTTTTGAGTTAAACAGGTTTACACCTGGGAACCCCGACTTATTAAGGCGATGGTTAATGTAGCTGCCTACTTCGTCCAGGGTCAGAGTAGGTAAAACGTAGGAAAAAGTGATGCGCTGGCGCAGTTGGCGTAAGGACTCTTTGGATAACAGATCGTTGATTTCTGGCTGACCGAACAATACTACTTGCAAGAGTTTTTCCGTTTCAGTTTCAAGATTAGTTAACAAGCGAAGAACTTCAATGCTTTCTTCCGGCATGGCCTGAGCCTCATCGAGAAGAAAAACCACCTGCTTACCACCATCTTTTACTTCAATCAGTTTTTTGTTGATTTCACCCAGGACATGATGGCGGCCTTTTGCAAAGGCAACATCCAGGCCCATTTCTTCGGCGAGGGCCAGTAAAAGGCTATCGGGATTCAGGAATGGGTTGGGAATATAAGCCGTCATGTATTTTTCATCATCGATGATATTCAGGAGTCGGCGACACAGCAGGGTCTTACCGGTACCTACTTCTCCGGTGATCATAATAAATCCTTCACCGCATTCCAAGGCGAGCTGAATAACTTCAAGCGCCTGATGGTGACCATCCAGATCCAGGAAAAAATCTGTATTAGGGGTCAGGGTGAAGGGCAGCTCACGCATGCCAAAGAATTCAAAATACATCTTTGTTAGCTTCCTGACTCTGGGGCAGTTTTAAATTCTAACTGAAAGAAATTTCTGCGAACAATAACTTATTGAATCGACCTTTCCATTCAGTTATCTGCCTATTAAGATGACGTTACTATGCTGTTTGGGCAAGTATGTCTCAATAGGAAAAATTCCTGTAATTCAACATTTTACGAGAGATTGTTATGACATTGCTGGATAAGGGCACAATGGTATCACAGGAAAATGCCTTACCGGGTAGGGAATCGGCCATACCTGTCCAGGGGGAGCATTTCGTAACAGGGAATCCCATGATGGAACCGTTCCCAGATAATCTGTCCCAGGCGGTGTTTGGTCTCGGTTGTTTCTGGGGTGCAGAACGACGTTTCTGGACTATGCCGGGTGTCTATTCAACCGCCGTAGGCTATGCAGGAGGTTACACGCCGAACCCGACCTACGAAGAAGTGTGCAGTGGTCTGACGGGGCATACTGAGGTTGTCTTGATCATTTTTGACCCGGATAAACTCAGCTATGGCGAACTATTGACTGCTTTTTGGGAGTCACACAATCCCACTCAGGGTATGCAGCAAGGCAATGATTGCGGCACACAATATCGATCGTGTATTTATACTGAGGATACAACCCAGGAGGAGGAAGCTGCGCTTAGCCGGGAAAACTTCCAGACAAAGCTGGATGCTGCGGGATACGGTTCAATTACGACAGAAATAAAAGCATTAGAGTTATTCTACTATGCAGAAGCCTGTCACCAACAATATCTGGCAAAGAATCCTGGCGGATATTGCGGTCTTGGCGGTACAGGTATCAGTTGCGGCTAACAACATATTCTGCCAGTTCGAGTGTCTAATACGTTAAAATACCTCCATGGTAGACCCTTCAACAGAAAAACTCATTGTCGCTATATCCTCACGTGCTCTTTTTAACCTGGATGACAGTCATAAAATTTACGTTGAAGAAGGGGTTGAAGCTTACAGACGCTACCAGATAGAATATGAAGATGAGGTACTTGAACCAGGGGATGCTTTCCACCTGGTTAAAAAACTCCTTAATCTTAATTCTCTGATCGGTAAACAACGTGTAGAAGTCATTTTACTGTCCCGCAATTCGGCAGACACTGGATTACGCATTTTCAATTCCATCGAGCACCATCATCTGGAGATCCAGAAAGCCGCTTTTTGCAGTGGCTCCAGCCCTTACCGTTATATTTCAGCTTTTAATTCACATCTCTTTTTGTCTACAGATGGTCAGGATGTCCGGATGGCACTGGAAAATGGTATAGCGGCGGCAACTATTTTGAACTCAAAACAAGCCAATGTAGACGATGAAAAATTGCGTTTTGCTTTTGATGGCGATGCGGTGTTGTTTTCGGATGAAGCTGAAAAAATATATAAAACCAAAGGCCTGGAAGCCTTTGCTCGAAGTGAAAGGAAAGCAGCCAAGATGCCATTAACGGGTGGGCCCTTCAAAGACTTCCTTGCTGCCCTGCAAATGCTGCAGCATGAATTTGGGCCTGACGATTCGCCTATTCGGACCTGCCTGGTAACGGCAAGGGCTGCGCCCGCTCATGAACGCGTAGTTCGCACCCTGCGGGATTGGAATATCAATATAGACGAGTCTTTGTTTCTCGGTGGAGAAGACAAGGGCGCTTTTCTGCGAGCCTATGATGCAGATGTATTTTTTGATGACCAGGAAGGGCACTGCGAGTCAACTCGGGAGCATGTAGCAACGGGTCATGTACCACACGGGATTGCTAATCAGTTGGCAGAAGGATCTTCCTAGAGCTTAGTTAGAGCTCAGTGAAATAACGTAAAATAGAGGCCGAGTAAGAGCAGGGCCAAAATCAGAATCCCTCGCATGATCTTGTCAGGAAACAGTGAGCCTACATGGGTGCCCAGATAAATACCCGGTAGTGATCCAATCAGCAAACTCCCCAGAAGCCTCATATCTACCAGATCATTGGCGAGATAACCCAGTCCTGCGACAAGCGTGAGAGGTACTGCGTGGGCAATTCCTGTGCCGACTACAGTGGTGGCTTTCCAGTGAGGGTAAAGCAGGAACAAAATTGCCGCACCAATTGCACCTGCGCCTACCGAAGCCATAGTTACACAAAATCCCAGCACCAGTCCAAGTATGAAGGTCATCAGGGCGGTGTGTTTATGTGAAAACCGTGTAAAAGCAGGTTCAAGCTCATACTCATCCATATGGCTTTCTGTATTGTCGTCTACAGGGCTTATTCGTCGCTGAATATGCTTCTGAAAAGCAATGACCAGAGCTGTGATGATCAGCATGACGCCCAGGAAGGAGGTCAGGAGTGATTCATATTGTTCACTATCGCTTATGCCATTCCTCATGACCATCAGCGTTAGCCCTATTGAAACTGGAATACTGCCAGCAGCCAACATCAGCATGACCTTCCAATTCACATTGCTTTTGCGATGATGAAAGACCACGCCACTGCTTTTGGTTATTGCTGCGTAGAGCAGGTCAGTGCCAATAGCCACAGGAGCCGGGTAGCCCAACAATAACAAAATCGGAGTCATCAGCGAGCCGCCGCCAACACCGGTCAGCCCAATGGCAAAGCCCACAAGAGCCCCCGAAAAAATCAGGAGTATCAAATCAAACATGAAAGGAGTCGGCTCCAGTTAGAAGAGGGTATATTCAAGAACTGTAAGAATCCGGTGAAAAAGAGGAATCATTCACCGTCAGCATCGCTGACAATGACGTTACCCTGGTGCAACCCACATTCTTTAGCTGTGGCTTCCTCCCACCACCAGCGACCTTCACGTTCATGCTGATTAGGACCAACAGGGCGTGTACAGGGTTCGCAGCCGATACTGATATAGCCGCGATCGTGGAGCGTATTGTAAGGTACATCAAACATGCGGATAGTTTCCCAGACCTGTTTGGATGACCAGTTGGCCAGGGGGTTGAATTTGATCAAAGGCTTATTCGGGCTAGAAAATGTAGGGTCCATTTCAATCACAGGGACCTGATTTCGCGTACTGGGACTTTGATCCTTGCGCTGACCGGTTATCCAGGCATCGAGCGTGGCAAGTTTCCGTTTCAGAGGCTCAGTTTTACGTATACCGCAGCATTCATGGTGATCTGTCTCATAGAAACTGAACAGGCCTTTTTCTCGTACAAATGTCTCCAGGCTGTCTGCATCCGGGTGCATGACATCAATAACAATTCCGTAATGTGCTCTGACTTTATCAATAAATTGGTAGGTCTCAGGATGCAATCGGCCCGTATCCAGAGTAAACACAGAGACTGTTTTATCCAACTTCCTAGCTACCTTGGAAGCCAGCTCAATTAACAGCACATCTTCAGCGCCACTAAAAGAAACTGAAATATTATCAAACTCTTGCAGAGCATAGTTAATAATATATTTAGGTTCTTTTTCAGCGAATTCCAGAGTAAGTTCAGCAATTCGATCAGCACTCAGAGCCATAATTTGGATTACATCGGTCTTAAAGAGGGGGCATTGTACAACGCTTGCCTGTGACATTAAATCGCCAATTTAACAGGTACTTAGCCGATAAACTTGATCAGTTTATTATCTCAGGTTCCACGTGAAAAATACCTTTGAAATTAATAACTTACATTCTTTGAAAAGATGAAAATCGCTAAATATGGGGTCTTTGTTCATTTCAACTACTAGATATTGTGGTTTGTTCTGATTTATTCAGTTCTGTGTTTCTTTATATTGGCTTATTGCAAGGTTCTCGTGAAACAGGGAAAATGGCGCTCTTCAAAGCATGAAGTAAATTACTGACTTTGGACTCTGTTAGTTAAGTCGTCTCAAATAGGCAGTTTTACTGTTGCATCGTTTAATTAGGAGCCTGCCTTGGAAATAGCCTGCCTCGACCTCGAAGGGGTCCTGATTCCCGAAATCTGGATCAATTTTGCGGAAAAAACAGGGATTGATGCCCTGCGAGCCACCACCAGAGACATCCCTGATTACAATCAGTTGATGCAGCAGCGCCTGAAGATACTGGATGAGCAAGGGCTTGGTCTCAGGGAAATTCAGGAAGTTATTGCAACACTTACGCCGCTAGAAGGAGCGGTAGATTTCATCGACTGGCTGCGAGAACGTTTCCAGGTAGTCATCCTCTCAGATACCTTTTATGAATTTTCCCAACCTTTGATGCGTCAGTTGGGTTATCCCGCCTTGTTGTGCCATCGCCTGGAAATTGCCGAAGACGGCAGGGTTGTGGATTACAAACTGCGTCAGGAAGATCCGAAACGACAGGCAGTAAAAGCATTTCATTCACTGACTTATCGGGTCATTGCAGCAGGAGACTCTTACAACGATACCACCATGCTGGCAGAAGCTGATGCTGGTATTTTATTTATGGCACCAGACAATGTAGTTGCCGAGTTTCCCCAGTTTCCAGCAGTATTCAGTTTTGAAGATCTGAAGCAGTCTTTTATCACTGCCAGTGAACGGAGCCTGGAATTATGACGTTTTGGCTATGAATTTAGCCAGAGATCTCAACATTTTTGCTGTCGCGCCCCAAATCGCATAGTCCCCGTAATTAAGCACATAAAAGTCCCGCCGCTGCCCCTCATGAATAAGGTAATCCTGATTGTATTGGGATAAATCGCATGCCAGAGACAAGGGAATAGAAAAAATTTCTTCCACTTCTTCCGGATTCGCCTGCAGTTCAGGATGGTGCTCTGCCACAGCAAGCACAGGGGCCACTGCAAATCCTGACGGAAGTAGAGCAACATCCAGGATGCCAAGGACATCCACCATGTTTTCTTTCAGGGCAATTTCTTCGCGGGCTTCTCGCAACGCCGTAAATACAGGGTCAGGGTCTGAAGGATCGATAATGCCCCCTGGAAAACTGATCTGTCCGGCATGATTAGAAAGGTTCTCACTGCGCCGGGTCAGAATGATATGAGGCTCTTCAATTCCCGGATAAACAAGAATCAAAACAGCCGCCAATCTATGTTCAGCTCGGTACAGATCAAGTCCGTGTTCAGTGGTCAGACTGCCAGACAGGGATTTCAATGTGTTGAGAGTAATAGTTGGCATGGAGTCAGTGTTTGCTAAAAATCGGCTTTCAGTGCGTCCATAAACAGGGAAATTTTGTCCAGGGTTTCCTGGTATTCCTGCTCTCCAATAGAGTCGGCTACCACACCGCCTCCGCCCCAGCAATGAATGGACCCTTTATCCTTGACCAGTGTACGAATACAAATATTGCTGTCCATGTTCCCTGTAAGATCAATCCAGGCAAAGGCGCCGCAATAAACAGACCGCATTACCGTTTCCAGTTCGTTAATTATTTCCATTGCCCGGATTTTCGGCGTTCCTGTAATTGAGCCCCCGGGAAAACCTGCCTTAAGCAGAGCGAACACATCCTGGGCATTCTTTAAAGAGCCAGTAATGGTACTCACCAGATGATGCACATTGGTAAAGCTCTGGGTTTCGAATAAATCGGGCACAGCGATACTGCTTGTGGAACAGATACGTCCTAGATCATTTCTCATGAGATCTACAATCATTAGATTCTCTGCCCGGTCTTTAAGACTGGTTTCGAGCTCCGTTCGATTATGTAAATCGATGATTGGGTCACTATCGCGTGGCCTGGTGCCTTTGATGGGTTGAGTCATGACCTGACAGTCTTTGACCTGAATAAAACGCTCGGGCGAAAAAGACAACACAGCTTGCTCTCCATCTTCCATAAAAGCGGCAAAGGGTGCCTTGGCAATAGTTTGTAATCGGGTAAAGGCCGTACAAGGGTCGCCAGAGCAGGGGGCGCTAAACCGTTGTGTCAGATTGACCTGATAACAATCCCCGGCATGAATGTAATCAATGACCTGTTGATAGGCCTTTTGATATTCGTCGCGAGAAAAATTCGAAATGAATTTTCCAGTCAGGTTGAATTTACCTGATGTCTGCCCCCGGGATTGAGTAAAAGCCTCTTTTACAGCACGCCTGGTGGTGTCTGGGCAATCATCTTGAATGATCAAGTTGCAACATTGTTCCTGATGATCAATGACCAGTACCCACGAATAAAACCCTACCAGCATGTCCGGCAAATCGATATCCCGCTGTTGATTAGCTGCAATGCGATGCCAGAGATGGAGTAATTCGTATCCAAAGAAGCCAATGGCCCCCCCGGTAAAAGGAAAAGCTTCTTCTGGTTTGCTATTGGGGGTTAATGGAAATTCAGCGGCGAGGATATCTAGCGGATTGCCGTGACTAACCCGTGTTGTACCGTCCAGAAATTCAATAACGGTGGTATCTCCATTTGCTCTAAGTATCTTGTCGGGAGCAGCGCTAATAAATTCAAAGCGGGAGTCATTGCGTCGCCGGTCGTTGCCACTGGCAAGTAATACTGGCAAGGGAAGATGCCTTATTTTTTTAAATAGGGGATAAGGAGTGCTTACATAAGGCAACGGCTGGATACTGTAATTGTTGCCAGTCGTCTGCGGCTTTGGTGAGGTATTCAAGGGCAGTTTGTAGATCTGGGTAGTCCGGCAATTTTACTGGCTTTCAAGGCTGGATACTCGGGAAACAGTTGCATCAGATAGAGGCTGCTGCCTTTGGTTAAGCCATAGTTTTCCTTCATTTGTTTTACCAGGATTCGCATCATGGGAGACAAATTATGTTCGTCATAAAAATTCCTGAGCAGGTGGATAACTTCCCAATGCTCATTGGTCAGAGCAATTTGTTCTCTTGCAGCCAGGGCTGTGGCGACTTCAGGGCTCCAGTCATCCAGGTTTTCAAGGTAACCCTCCTTATCCAGGGAGACCTTTATGTCAGCCAGTGCGAGTTCTTGAGTCATGACATACTCAGGTGTGTGATCTATCCCCAACTGATGACTTTGTCATACTCAGTAGTCAGGGATACGAATGAAGTCCAATTAGCGGGAGTAACCTGCGGCAGCATTTTGTCAGATAACCCTCTGGCTGCCAAATCTTCGACCAGAACATAACAGGTCAAATTTGAAGGTATTGCTTCCCAGGTTTGACGGTTGGCAGTATTGTCCATGGCTGCATAAACCCCGTCCTCAATAAGCAAAACAGCATCGCCCTGTAATGCGAGGCTAAGACAGCGTGACAGGCTCTCACCTGTTTTATTTACAGTATGCAGGATCATCAAAACACCATGATATGGTCTGAGCTGCTTACCAGGTCTTGCAAGGATTTATCTGTGATGGTCTCAACATCATTAGGGGCATCTGATAAATCTAAACCGGTTTTTTCTGCAGAAGGAATATGGACGTAGACATGTTTCACTTCATAAATTTTTAGTGCAGAAATCATCTTACTCATATTTTTTAAGCTACTTGATTCGGTGTCCTGGTTCGGTAGCAATTGCAAAACACCATCATCCAGAAATACTATCGATACTTCCTGCTCGAATGCTGCAGCAGTCAATGCCATATCAAGTGCCGCCTTGGGTTTGTGACTGCCATAAGGAGAGGAGCGGGTAAGAATGAGATATGACTGGACGGATGACATAACAGGATAAGCTAATTTACAAAGCTGACCACGCGATCTGATTGCGTAGCCGCATCAATAAACTGGCCAAGGCCACTTACCGTAAAACCAGATCGCAAGTTGGCGCCTTCCTTGTCATAACGCTCTGATTCGTCAGTATCAAGAACACCATGTTTAAGTGCTGAGGCTGCACACACAACAGCATCAATGCCGTGAGTGGTTATTAAGGTCTCCCAGCGGGCAGGAATATCTTCTTCATCCTGAGGAACCACGCAATATCTCGATGCATTGCCAACACCATCCTGGTAAAAAAACAGGCGATAAATTTCATGGCCGGAGGACAGCGCCGTTTCAGCAAATTTCAATGCTGTATGCGCGGAAGGTGAAGACCAGGGAGCGCCATTGATGACCAGAGTAAATTTCATCGTGTATTGAAAGGTGTAAATAAAAAAGCCCTACAGAATCTGCAGGGCTTTTTAATAAGTGTCAGGGAGCTATTTCCCTATTAGTTCCTACCAGTCTACTTTAGTCCTTGCTCAGTCCTTGCCGCCAGTAAGTACAGCAAGCAGATGCAGCAGGTGTATAAAAATATTGTAAATATTTAAGTAAAGTCCAACCGTCGCCCTGATGTAATTGGTTTCACCACCATGAATAATGCGGCTGGTATCAAACAGGATCAACCCGGACATGATAAGGATAACTGCTGAAGACAACGCCAGGGACAGCGCAGGTATCTGCAGGAATAAATTGGCCAGCATAGCTATAACAACAATTATCAGACCAATGAAGAGAAATCCTCGCATAAAGGAAAAATCCTTCCGTGTGGTCAGAACATAGCCGGACAATGAGAGGAAGATAAGACCAGTACCACCCAGTGCCTGCATAATGAGTTGTGGGCCATTGGAAATTGCTGAAACATAGTAATTCAGCATAGGACCAAGGGAAGCGCCTAGACAGCCTGTAAAGGCAAAAATAGCGACTATTCCCATCGCAGAATCTGCCGATTTATGCACCCAGAACAACAGGCCAAAACTGACTAGCATAAGAATCAGAGCGGCACCTTGGGGCAAGTTCAAGATCATCGCAACGGAAGCGGTCGCCGCACTGAATAACAGAGTCATAGACAACAATATGTAGGTATTTTTCAGTACCTTGTTTGTCGCCAGAATTGTTTCCTGGCTTCTGATGCCACCAGCTACCTGAGCATCTGTCCTGAAACCATAATCACTCATTTTTCATCTCCAAAATCTATTAACAGTAATTTCACTAATTAGGTCATATATGGGGATAAAGCCCCAAAAATCAATGCGTTCATCATACTTAGACCGTAACTAAAAGCAAGAAGTTTCAGGGTAAGGGAAGGGCCATTATTCCGGTTGACTGAGACAGGGATTAAGGTAAGATTCACCACTTTTCCGGAGGGGTGGCAGAGCGGTTGAATGCACCGGTCTTGAAAACCGGCATAGGTTAATAGCTTATCGAGAGTTCGAATCTCTCCTCCTCCGCCATAAATAAAAAACCCCGGTAATACCGGGGTTTTTTATTTACTCCGAAGGCGGATGACGATTAGAACTCTTAGTTCGACCAGCACCGTTTTCCAGGTGCGCAGGACCTGCGCTTTACGAGCGCGCCGCGTAGCGGTTCGTACTCCTGCGCAGCAGTGTACGAATCTATCTCTCCTCAACTCCGAAGGAGTTGATGGAAATCTTCTCCATTCTCACTAGTTAATCAGTAACCCAAAACAAAAAAGGCGCCGAAAAGCGCCTTCAGTAAATCCAAACAAAAAAACTACTGCTGCAAAGCCAAAGTGACTTGCTCATTTTGCAACTCAATCAAATCCATAAGAATTTTACCGCTTTCCAACAGGTAGGGATCAGCATTCTCTTCGCCTTGCCTAATCCGCTCTTCAGGCCCTACAGGATCTGCACCAGCATTATTTTGCGCCACTTCATCCTCGTCACTATCTGAATCCTCGTCCATAGCTTCCACTGAAGCGAACGGGTCCTGATCTTTAGCAACACGTCTGGCATTGGTGATTTGCAACCGCCACTGGTCTGATTCAGCGCGTTCTTCGAGAAGTGCTGCCTCATTGATAGTCAACTGGTTCTTTTCCCTGTTTTCTAGAGACCGTGCAATCTGCGCTTCAATGAAGTTGAAATCAGGATCGCCAGTCAATCTGGTCTCATGAAGAGATGTCAGCGACGGAATAACAGATTTCAAATCAGTGTAGGGGCGGTAATAGTTCGGCTCGATGGTGTCCCAGGGCAGGGCAGTAGGCAATGCACTTTCACCGATATCCTCAGCAGCATCATAAAGGTCTGGAAATACAATGTCAGGTGTAACACCTTTGTGCTGTGTGCTTTCCCCGGAAATTCTATAGAACTTGGCACGAGTAATTTTCATTTGTCCTTCACCCAGACCTACTAATTCCTGGACGGTTCCTTTGCCGAATGTCTGGCTGCCAAGAACAAGCCCGCGTTGATAATCCTGAATAGCACCGGCAAAAATTTCAGAAGCCGAAGCACTCAGGCGGTTAACCAAAACTGCCAAAGGACCGTCATAGATTATTTCGGGATCAGGATCGCCCTGAACAATATTGTTGCCTTCAGCATCTCGTACCTGGACGGTAGGACCACGACGGATAAATAAACCGACTAATGAATTTGCCTCAGAAAGCGAGCCTCCACCATTCCTGCGTAAATCAACCACCACACCTTCGACGCCTTCCTCTTTCAATTCATTTAGCAGTCTTTGTACGTCACGTGTACTGCTACGATAATCTGGATCGCGTCGCTGCAGAGCTTCAAAATCTATATAGAATGTAGGCAAATCAATAACACCAATGCGATGAGTCTCACCCTCGTATTCCACTTCTACGATTTCCTTTTTCGCAGACTGTTCTTCAAGCTTGACCGTATCACGGGTAATACTGATTTCCTTTTGCTCCAAAGAAGAACCGGCGGGCAGTATATTCAATCTTACGACTGAGCCTTTTTCACCACGAATTAATTGCACTACATCATCAACACGCCAGCCAGTGACATCCATATAGGGCATATCACCCTGGGCAACACCAGCAATGCGGTCAGCAGGTTGCAATTCACCGCCAAGATCTGCAGGCCCGCCACTGACAATACTGACCACCTTGGTAAATTCATTTTCTGTCGTCAGGACTGCGCCAATGCCCTCTAATGATAGGCGCATGCTCATGTTGAAATTTTCCGCCGCCCTGGGTGCGTAGTACTGAGTGTGCGGATCAAATGCCATTGTCATGGCATCCATGTAGCGCTGGTATACATCAAGACCGTTGGTTTTTAGCACCTGACTTAGCTGAGAACGGTAACGTTCGCTTAGATCCTCGCGAATTTCCTGCATCTCTTTTTCGTCATCATCCAGTTTCATTGACAACACGCTGCTTTTAACCCGTTTGCGCCAGAGATCTACAAGTTCAGATTCATTAGCTGCCCAGGTAACTTCAGTGCGATCTGTAATGATGAATTCATCAATAGTAAAATCGAAATCGGAGGAATCTTCCTCAATTCGTTGTAAAGAATAGACCAGCCTGTCCATGAGTCTTTCACGGTAGCGGTTGAATATCAGGTAGCCAAAAGCGATATCGCCTTCCTGGAGCAAGTCGTCCAGGGTAGTGCGGAATTGCTCGAATTCATCAATGTCGGCTTGAGTAAAATAAATTCTGGAGCCATCAAGGGTTTTGATAAAACTGTCCAAAAGGGTAGTAGAGAATTCATCATCAAATATGATTTCGGAAAAATGATTTCGGGTCATCTGACGAATAATATCCTGGGTTGTTTCCGAGTAATCAGTTGCAGGAATGAGTTCCTTATAAATAACCTCAACATCCAGAGGTATTTCTGCCGGGAGATAGAGGGGCTGTTGGGCCTGGATACCAGAAAAGCCGATACTATAATTAAGCCCCAGGACAGCTAATAGCAGCATTGCTGTTTTCCAAAACCTGTTGGGTAACCTGAAAAATTTACCTTGCATGATAAGACTGCCTTAAATAACTGTTTGTATTAAAAATTCACCTGCACTCTGCTTGCACTCTGCTCGCAATCTGACTGACATTGAGTCGGCTGGAGATTACGAATCATCTTACTATCATATCCCTGAAATTGGGTAAAAAAATGCAAAGGTTCTTCAGTTTCTGTTAAGAGGTCAAAACGCCTTCAAAACTACCGATGCCTTGGTTAGGCAGGCATTAATCCGGTTTTATACGTTTCTTCCTGGCACTGGCATGGCGTTCATGTAACTCCACATCAATGTAGCGGTCGGTAATAGCGCTGGAACCATGGCCTGCATCGTCGCGGACATGTTCTCTTGGACGGGTTTTAACATCTTCGGATATACCAGTATGTCGCAGCCAGTGGACTGTTGCTGGTTTTAGTTGATTAGCTTCTTCAAGATGACCATCCTGACGCAGGGCTTGTTCAGCCCTGTCAAAACAGTCCTGAACTATACTGCGAATTTGTCTGGTACTGGCTATGCCACCCTGGCCCCGTGCTTTGTACACGAGAGGCGTGTATTCACCAGGAGAGGGTAGGTCTGACAGCCCTCTTGCCTGTCGATAACGTTTCAGGGCTTGCAGCATGGCATCGCTTACTGATATCTGCCGTTCTTTATTGCCTTTACCTACTGTCCTGAACCACCAGTTACCTTCCATATCACGCTCAAAGTCCCCCATTTGCGGAGTCCAGCGAGTGGTTTCCACTAATTCCGATATTCTCAGGTACATCCCAAACAGGGCATTCATTATAAAAAGACTGCGTTCATGCAATTTCTCTTTATTAGCCATTTTTTCAGTAGTTTTAAGGACATAGGTCCATTGTAATTGGGAAAGCCGGCGAATAGGTTTGCTGGCCTGGGATTTACGCAGAAACTTACCTTTTTGACGTATCTGGGCAACGGGATTGGATTCCAGATATTCCTCCTGGATGAGGTAATTACAAAAACTACTGAGGACAGCAAAAATGCTCTGAATACCGCTTTGGGACAGGAAATAGGGGGCTTGCGTACTATTTTTACTCTGCGTTACATAGGGTCGCCATTCAGGGTTGGGCACCCTTTCACCGTTTTTCAGCTCAAATCTGGAGACATTTTTCTCACCAATCCAGTTTTTGGGTGGATTTTTGGCAAATTCTACATACCCCTCAATATCTTCCCGGCGTACAGTTTGTAGTGACTTTTTGGCTACTAACCAACACCAGTGCAGGAAATGCTCAATTTCACGTCTATAGGTAGAAAATGTATCGGGACTACCACGGTATGAATACAGAAACTCGCTGGCATATTGATAATCTGCAATCGCATTGTCTGGTTCATCATCCACCAAGTGTTCCAGCGAAGAGATTCTGTTTTTGTAGGGATTCTGCATTTCCTCCAAAGTGTCGAAAAATGCTGTGGGAGGGTTAATCAGTAACATAAATAATTCTGATATTTTAAATAATAATATTAATGATAGTTGGAATTCATTCGTATGGAAAAGGCCGCTAGATCCTGAAATAGGTGAAATCTATTATTTATATCAATTTTAACTATGTGAGCTAAGTTATTAATAGGGCTAAATATATGGTTACTTTAGCTCTTAATTTGCCCATCTTATTATTTCCGGTAATAAAGATTACCGGAAATAATAGAAGATGTATATAAGCTCATGATTCAGGTTCAATAAATGGATAATTTCATGCCCTTTCCTGCCGCATAGTGACAAACTCCTCAGCCGCAGTCGGATGAATACCAATCGTGCTATCCAATTGTTCTTTTGTCAGTCCACATTGCATTGCTACGGCGAATCCCTGGATGATCTCACCGGCGTCAGTACCTAGCATATGGGTGCCAAGAACTATTCTGGAATCCTTGTCCACCAGGATTTTCATATAAGTACGCTCGTTATTACCCGATAAGGTATGTTTCAGATGCCTGAAGTCACTCTCAAATATTTCGATATCGGCGTATTTCTCCCTCGCTTCAGCTTCTGTGAGCCCAACTGTCCCTATATTGGGGTGGCTGAATACAGCGGTAGGGATAAGGCTGTATTCAAGTACTTGTTTTGTGTCGTTAAACAGATTTGATGCCAGAACCATGCCTTCAGCGATGGCAACCGGCGTCAGGGCAACCCGCCCTATTACATCTCCGAGGGCAAAAACGCCTGGTTCAGCTGTTTCGAAATACTCATTTACTTCGATAGAGCCGTTAGCCCGAGTCTTTACATCAAGATTTTCGAGTCCAAGGCCCTCAGTTTTGGCCTTACGACCTGTAGCATAAAGCACAGTGTCTACAACCAGTGAATTGCCTTCTTTGAAGGTAACCTCCAGGCCATCCTCTATTTGGCTGATTGAAGAAACATTGCTACTCATAAGCATAGTCATATGATGTTGACTTTCCAGAAAAAGGGTGTTTCGTACATCCTTGTCGAAGTTTTTCAGCGGAATTTCACCTCTGTAGGACAACGTGGTTTCTGAGCCCAGGCCTGCAAAAATGCCGGCAAATTCAACGGCAATATAACCACCCCCCACTATTAATATGCGTTTAGGGAAAACAGGCAGATCAAATATTTCATTAGAGGTGACAGCTAGTTCACACCCTGGAAATTCGGGCACAAAGGGCCATCCCCCAGTAGCGATCAATAAATGCTTAGTGCTGATTTCCGATTCGTTGACCAAGACAGTATGTTTGTCCTTGATAGTCGCTTTGCCTTTAAAGACAGTGACACCTGAGTTTTCCAGTAAATCATCATAGATACCGTTTAACCGGGATATTTCGATTATTTTGTTATCCCTGAGCTGGTTCCAGTCAAATTCGGGTATGTCCGAATTCCAGCCAAAACCTTTACTATCAATAAAATCGTATCGGTAGTGCGCCGCATAGGAGTATAGTTTTTTGGGTACACAGCCCACATTGACACAAGTTCCTCCCATATAACGATCTTCAGCAATGGCGACTTTAGCGCCATAACTGGCCGCCATACGTGCAGCCCTGACGCCGCCTGATCCTGCGCCGATGATAAACAAATCAAATTGATCCATATGGATTCCTAGCATAGAACTGAGTGAAAATTTAGATCTAGATCACATTATGTAAAAAGGCAATTCCGTGACGGAATGCCCGGCAAAAACATACCTATTTGTTTTCGAAAGGTTTATTACATTTGCGCTGTTTCTTAGATGTTCTGCCTGCTTGGTCATTCTACACAAGTGCAAAGGAATAAAATAAACAGAAATGGAAACGGAAATGGATGAAAAGTAAGGATGAAAAATGATCGATTATAAAGGCACAAACCCAGGTTCTCCATACGATACTAAACTTATGCAAGACCAAGGCACCGAACACAAGAGCGGCCCTGCACTCATAGAAAAATTTGTGATTCGCTTGCCTAAAGGGCTTCGAAAGAAAATCAAACACCTGTCAGAAAACAACCGCCGCAGCATGAATTCCAAGATTATTATGGTTCTGGAACAACATATCCAGCAGCACCTCAGTGATTCAGGCCAAGATTTGACTAACGATATAGCTGCAGCGATGGCCGCAGCAGACACTTCGGGTAACTCCCCTGCTGATGAGTTGACGAAAAGACTTCAGAATCTACCTGATGAGAAAAAACAGGCGTTACTAGAATTGCTTGGATAAGCTATTCCAGCTACATCTAAACTGCTGTTCGAATCTATGTCAGCAAAACCTCCTTTTTTGTAGCATTTTCCAATGCAGATCTCATTTGCCATAGGGCAGGAAGCCGCCAAGCCAGAAAAACTTTTCCTGCCGGATGCTGAAATTCTTTTTTATCCAGGATTTCTTGAAACCAGTGAGGCCGACTCCAACTTTATTCAACTAGTGCATGAGACTCCATGGCGTCATGACAGCCTGAAATTTGCTGGCAAAATAGTACCTGTTCCCAGGCTACAGGCCTGGTATGGAAACAAGCGCAGCAATTACGGTTACTCAGGCCTGGCCTTAAACCCCCTGCCCTGGACCCCGTTACTGACGAATCTTAAAGAAAAGGTTGCTGATTGCTGCCAGACTGAATTCAATTCAGTACTCCTTAATTATTACCGCGACGGAAACGATAGCGTAGCCTGGCACAGTGATGATGAGAATGAGCTTGGCGAAAAACCTATAATTGCTTCTTTGAGTCTGGGCACTTCTCGCCGCTTTGATCTAAAACATCTGAATAATAAGCTCCCCAAATCCTCTTGTGAGCTGTCCAATGGCAGCCTGTTAGTGATGGGCAAAGGGATGCAGCAATTCTGGAAACATCAGATTCCCAAGCAGCCGGGTATCACAACAGGCAGAATTAATCTCACGTTCAGGAAAATAGTCGTGTCAGCGTGATCGGTTCACTTTCATCCCCGGTTTTTTGCTAAAATCCAATACTCATACATCAGTTAACACGGAATCTCAGTGAAACGTCTTTCCACTTTTTTCACAGCCTGTTTGTTATTTATTCTGCCTTTTTCCATTGCATTAGGGGAATACGAACGTAGTGACCATGGCATGGTAGCTTCGCGCTCAGAGCTGTCCTCAGAAGTTGGCAGAGATATCCTGGCCCAGGGTGGCAATGCCATTGATGCTGCTGTTGCTACAGGTTTTGCCCTTGCGGTGACCTACCCTTCCGCCGGTAATCTGGGCGGTGGTGGTTTTATGGTGTTAACCCTCGCCAATGGTGAATCCTTATCCCTTGATTACCGCGAAAAAGCGCCGGCTGATGCTTCCCGAGACATGTTTCTTGACGCCGCTGGTGATGTTGACAGCAATCTTGCATTGAACAGCCACCAGTCCGCTGGAATTCCCGGATCGGTAGCCGGGCTTCTTGAAGCCCTGGATAAATATGGTTCATTGAGTCGAGAGCAGGTATTAGCACCAGCCATTCGATTGGCAGAAGAAGGGTTTATCCTGAATAACGATATTGCCGGTCAGTTTCGCGGCCAATTTAATAATTTCCGAAACATTCCAGCGTCACTGCAAACATTCTCAAACGCTGGTAGTCTCTACGAAAGTGGAGACCGCTGGCTTCAAGCTGATCTAGCTTCTACCCTGAAAGCCATATCTGACCAGGGCCGTGACGGCTTTTATCGGGGCCGTGTGGCTGATTTAATCGTTGCAGATATGCAGGCGAATAATGGCCTGATTACTCATCAGGACCTGTCAGACTATCAGCCAGTATGGCGGGAGCCTATACATAGCACTTATCGAGGTTTTGATGTCTGGTCGATGCCAGCCCCCTCTTCCGGAGGCGTTCTGCTGGTGCAAATGCTAAATATGCTGGAGCCTTATGACATTGTCAGCCTGGGATGGGGCACCAAGGAAACAGTGCATCTGATGATTGAAGCCCAGCGCCGCGCGTATGCCGATCGCGCTGAGCATCTGGGTGATCCTGATTTTGTGGATGTCCCTGCACAACGGCTTATTTCCAAAGAGTATGCACGCCAACGATTTGCCAACTTTAATCCAGATCAGGCCGGTGACAGCGCAACTATTACAGCTGGCAGCTGGATCAATGAAAGTCCTGATACTACCCATTATTCAGTGATGGACGAGTTCGGTAATGCCGTCTCTGTGACCACCACACTGAATCGCTCATACGGCAGCAAGATTGTCGTACCTGGTGCCGGCTTTCTGTTGAACAATGAAATGGATGATTTTTCCAGCAAACCGGATACACCGAACTCTTACGGTCTGATTGGCCGTGTAGCTAATGAAATTCAGCCAGGAAAGCGCATGCTGAGTTCAATGACACCTACCATCGTAACTAAAGAGGGCAAACCTGTACTGTTAACTGGCTCCCCTGGAGGCTCCACTATTATCAACACCGTGCTACAGGTCGTAATGAATGTCATCGATCATAAAATGTCGGTAGAAGCTGCTGTAGCCAGCCCTCGTATTCATCATCAATGGCTGCCCAACACAGTTCGTTATGAAATTGGCGCCATAAGCGATGAAGTTGCAGGCGCATTACAAGCTATTGGCCATCAAAACCTGAACGGTTCGCGTTTTCCTATAGGCGATGCCAATACAATTTTTGTGGGTGAAAACTTTGTTGAAGGAGTTTCAGATCCTAGAAATGTCGGCGGAGTGGCTGGTTTTTAAACAGCTTTTAAAAGCCTAGGGTGTAAATCCAACATAGCCTTTGCTGTCCTCAGGGAGATAATGTGCCAGTGTATTCCTGATCTTGTTTTCCCTGTCCTCCAGGCGCACACCTATACCAGGTTTACTGGTTCCCTGCCCTCCTTCTGGAGTAATCCAGACTATAGTCCCAATAACAGCCAATCTTTGTTGTTCATTTAGCAGCCTGAGCATAATAAATATCTGTTCGCCCAGTGAATAACAGGGTGTAGTTGGAATAAATATTCCGCCGCTTCTGATAAAAGGCATATAGGCTGCAACGAGTTGTTGCTGATTCTTGAAATGCAGAAAAAACAGTTTCTGTTTAGGGGGTGAAATGCCTGACATAAGCCTTTCCCTGGCCTGAAGTGATAATTATTTTATTCCCAAGTTAGCGCATCACTATTAACGAACTATAGCTGCCCAGTTGTAAAACAATGATTCCATTACCAATGAAGGGTTTGGATTGCTGGTGCTTTTAGTCGCTTTTTGCGCGGCAAGTAATGCTCGGTAAAACGTATGCAGTGATTTCAGTCTAGTCGCATCCTGGAAAAAATGCGCAAGTGATTTCAGGTCATGATCATGCAAGGAAAATTCCTTTTTCGAAAACTCGACCTGATTATGGGTAATAATATCGGAAGTACACAACATCATGCCCTCGATATTTTCTTCCAGGCTATAGCTTTCACATGCGCTTGCCGCCTCAGCGATATCCAACTCTCCTTGTAATAATTTTTCCAGCACACTATGTAAAATGCTCCTGTCATGCAGGGCATCATCGTCGGCATAATGAAGTGCTCGTAAAGGAATGTTATTAGCCATGCGCAGCAATTCATTTGGAGAAGCATGGATGTTTTTGGATTCAAGCCAGGGTATAACTTTGTCAGCCGCAGGCCTTGAGAATTTAAAATTGTGGCAACGGCTGCGAATGGTAGCTGGTAGCAAGGCCGGCTGGTGGGAGACCAGGATGAGCAAGGTTGAAGATGAAGGCTCCTCAAGAATCTTCAACAAGGCATTAGCACTGTTTATATTCATGGCTTCTGCAGGCCTTATGATGACAATTTTGTGTCCGCCTCGCAGGGCTGTCTGCTGAACAAAGTCTATAGTTTGTCTGATCTGATCTATTTTTATTTCATTCGAGTTTTCCGGTTGAATCAGTTTCAGATCGGGATGTGACCCTGCGTTGATAAGTTCACAGTTCCTGCATTGGCCACACGGCTGCATGTCTTTCACATCAGCACATAACAGGAAGTGGGCAAAATGTTTCGCAAGAAACTCTTTTCCGAGGCCCTGTTGTCCACCAAACAAGTAGGCATGAGCCAGTTTATTACTGGCATGCAGGGTTACTAGCTGCTCATAGTCTTCTGTCATCCAGGGCAAGAGTTCTGAGCGATGTGGGCTAAATTTCATTCCGCTTCTTCCAGTGCTAAACCGAAATGTGTATTCACAGTAGTGATAATTTCGTTGTTAACTACGCTGATACTACCGGATGCATCAACTAGAATTCTTGAATCCGGGGTACTGGCAGCCAGTGCACAAAAGCCCTCCCGAACCTTCTGTTGGTAGGCCAGTCCTTTTTGCTCAAACCGATCTTCATTACCGCCTCTGGCATCCGCCCTGTCGAGGGAAATTGTTGGATCCAGATCCAGAATCAATGTCAGGTCCGGGGCAAAATCACCGACCACTTCTCCATGGATATTCTCAACTGTTTCAAGCCCGAGGTTACCGGCCACACCTTGAAAAGCGCGGGAAGAATCGGCAAAGCGATCTGAAATAACCCAGGTGCCCTTATCCAGGGCTGGCTTAATGGTCTGAACTATGTGAGAACGACGCGCCGCATAAATTAGTAACAACTCGGTCATATCGTCCCAACGATCCACATTCCCTTCGACTATAAGGCTTCTGATTTGTTCTGCGCCTGGAGAGCCGCCTGGTTCTCTGGTCAGGATGACATCGAGCCCCGCTGCTTTCATCGCTGTACACAGCATCCGGCTTTGAACACCTTTGCCGGCACCGTCCATACCTTCCAGCACTATGAAACCTGGATTATTTATTGTTTTGCTCATTAGTTAGTAGTCATATGTAACTTATGAATTGTGTTCGGCCTTCTAATTTCCAATTTCCAAATTCCGAATATATCTGCGAAGTTAGTTGCCAAGCTGATACTGCTCAACAGCTCTTTGATGCTCTTCCAGGGTACTGGAGAAATAATGACTCCCGTCGCCGCGGGCTACGAAATAAAGTGTATCACCCTGGTCAGGGTGCAGACTGGCAAAAATAGATTCCCTACCAGGCAATGCAATGGGTGTTGGTGGAAGGCCTGAATTGAGATAGGTATTGAAAGGAGACGGGCGCTGGAGATCGGCGCGAGTGAGATCGCCATCAAAATCACTGCCCAGCCCATAGATGACAGTGGGGTCTGTTTGTAACCGCATTCCCAACTGCAGACGCCTGATAAAAACACCTGCAATCTGCTGCCGTTCAGATGCCAGGCCAGTCTCCCGTTCAATGATTGATGCCATGATCAGTGCTTCATAGGGCGTTTCATATGGCAAGCCAACATCTCTTGCTGCCCATTCTTCTTCGAGAATGACTTGCATCAGGTCATGGGCACGCAACAACAGGTCTGAATCATTTGTGCCCCGACTGAAATTATAAGTATCCGGAAACACCAGGCCTTCTGGATAAAAGGAAGAATTCAAAAGACTTTGTAATTGTGACTGATCAGAAGAATCCAGCGTGATTGTCACCATAGGATTCGACTGGATGGTATCGAGCGCCTGTTTAAGTGTCCATCCTTCCACCAGAATAGTCTGGTGTGTGATGACGTCGCCAGCAACCAGTTTCTCCAGAAATTCTTTGTGCGTTGTACCAGGGTTGAGCACGTACTCCCCTGCTTTGATCTCATTAGTCCGGCCAGATAGCCGTCCATACAAACGCATATCAAAGGCATGCTCTGTAATGCCTGCGCCGGCCAGACGAGTCACCAGGCGATTAAATGTAGTCCCGGATACCACTTCAATTGGATAGTCATTTTCCAGCTGCAGTGGACTGTTAATATGAAGGAAAAAAAAGATTCCCCGGACAATGCCACAGGCAAGAATAATATAAAGCCAGAGCAGAATTCGTTTTCTGTTGATGAGCAAGGTCTTCTCTTTGATTTTTTCCAGCACCATTCAGCCTGCTGATTCCAATAAGTGCGCGAAAATATCTTTCGCTTTGCGGGTAAAGCCAGATGTATTTGTATTGGGTTCTAAGGAAAACATGTCAGTGTCAGTCTTAATTTTCAATACAGGCCAGATGCCAAAAATGCTGTTGCAGAAAAATATTTCTTCCGCATCCAGGAGCCGATCCAAGGTGCAATTTTCAATTGGTTCTGCTTCAGGTATTTTTTCCAACAGGTAATTACGCATCACCCCTTCTACACCACAATTGTCTAAGGCAGGAGTGAATAGTCTGTCTTTCTCCCCCCAGAATATATTACTACGTGTACCCTCTACGACGAAGTCTGAGGTGTCCAACATAAGCCCTTCATGAAATTCTGCTCCAGGCCATTCCAGTGAGGCCATGACCTGCTCCAGACGATTCAGAT
This sequence comes from Gammaproteobacteria bacterium, assembly GCA_029245395.1. Classification (GTDB taxonomy): domain Bacteria; phylum Pseudomonadota; class Gammaproteobacteria; order Pseudomonadales; family Pseudohongiellaceae; genus Eutrophocola. The sequence continues at coordinate 144,300 of JAQWPL010000026.1, read as the reverse complement.
GTTTGATACCGGCCAGTGATGGTTGTTTAGCTAAACGCTGATTGCAAACAAATACGTTAATCCCTTTTTCGGTTCCTGCGTAATCAGGCAAAGGATGCAGGGTAAGAAGTCGAGTGGTGTCTGCTTCAGCGGGTGGGCGGTACCCCCTGCCCCCTCTTCCTCGGGTTACCAATATTTTCAAAATTCCTTGAGCCGGATATTCAAAAGTGAGTTGTTCCAGTTCCTGTTCGAGGTGTTCCAGATTCAACGATATTTGAAGACGTTGAGCGCCTAATGCAAGTCGATTTAGATGTGATCCCAGAAGCAGAGGTTTATTGTTGTGGAGCCGAATGGTTTCAAACACACCATCACCGTATGCAAGCCCACGGTCATTGCCGGTAATGCTGTCCTGGTCTGATCCGTTCACCAGCATTTACGATACCTGTCAGGGCTTGCTGAAAATCAGGCTGCCATTAGTGCCCCCGAATCCGAACGAATTACTCATGACAGCTTCCATGGGCAAATCACGGGCGGTATTTGGGACATAATCAAGATCACAACCTTCACCTGGTTGCTCCAGGTTGATGGTGGGTGGAGCAACCCCTTCAATCAAACCCTTGATAGTAAAGATAGCCTCTACAGCACCCGTTGCGCCAAGAGAGTGTCCAATCATGGATTTGATGGAACTCATGGCAATTTTGGCGCTGTGCTCGCCATACACATTTTTAATGGCCATGGTTTCTGCCAGATCACCTGCCAATGTGGAAGTGCCATGGGCATTGATGTATTGAATCTGATCCGGATTCAGCCCGGCATCATTTAACGCGTTTTGCATGCATGCGGCAGCACCTGCCCCGTTTTCAGCTGGCGAGGTGATGTGGTACGCATCCCCGCTCATACCGAAGCCAATAATCTCAGCGTAGATTGAGGCGCCGCGTTTCTTTGCTGCTTCCAATTCTTCAAGAACCAGAATGCCGGCGCCATCACTTAATACAAAACCGTCCCTGTCAGTATCCCAGGGTCTGCTCGCAGCCAGAGGATTGTCATTCCGTGTGGATAAGGCCCTGGCGGCACAGAATCCGGCAAGTCCTGCTCTGGAAACTGATTTTTCGGCACCGCCGGCCAACATGGCATCAGCGTCTCCGTAGGCAATCATTCTGGCTGCCAGACCGATACAGTGGGTACCTGTGGTGCACGCAGTGGAAATAGCTAGATTAGGCCCTTGCAGATTAAACTCAATGGAAAGGGTTCCGGACACCATGTTGATAATTGAACCCGGGACAAAAAAGGGAGACACCTTCCGAGGGCCGCTGGAATTGATCAGCCCTACGGTATTTTCAATATTCGTGATCCCGCCGATACCTGAACCAATAGCTACTCCAATTTTTTGTGGGGCATAGCCCGCATCCTGAAGGCCTGCATCAGCCACAGCTTCTTTTCCAGCTGCCATACCGTAATGCAGAAATTCATCAAGACGCCGCGCCTCTTTCGCTGGCATGACATCAGTAACATCAAAGTTTCTGATCATGCCGCCAAAGCGAGTGGTGTACGCAGAGGCATCGAAATGATCAATATTGGAGATGCCGCTGACACCTTCCTTTAGGGATTTCCAGGTGTCTTCAACATTGTTACCAGCAGGAGTCAGAGCTCCCAGGCCGGTAACGACAACTCTTCTTCTGGACAAGATTGAATCCTCTGTCTTCTAATTATGAATTTACTGCAGGTGCTGTACCTATTCTGCCAGCAATTATTTATCAACTGTCTTGCAACTATACTGAATAACTTCGCCTGTAAACAATGTTGAGAATACACTTAAACAGATGCCACTTGAAATGCACCGCTGCTAAACAAGCGCCGCGGCAAATAAATAGTCGAACAATAAAAAAGCTACTTCTGGTTTTCCGGAAGTAGCTTTTTTGATTCGGTAATTATTTAATTACAGATTTTTTACAGGAACTTATACAAAAACCTACACAAAAATTATAAATGTTCGCTCACGTAACTAACGGCTAATTGAACAGTTGTAATTTTTTCGGCTTCTTCATCCGGAATTTCTGTTTCAAATTCTTCTTCCAGCGCCATAACAAGTTCTACAGTGTCAAGTGAGTCAGCTCCCAAATCCTCGACAAAAGATGATCCGCTTTTAACTTCGTCTTCATTTACTCCGAGTTGTTCGGCGACAATCTTTTTTACTCGCTCTTCGACGCTACTCATATTTTCCTAGCTCCTAGGTAGACAATGATTATTCTAATTTTGGTTGTAACAGCAATTGTTAATCACTGGTTTCACCGTCGCTGCCTGCGATTAATTGGCGCAGTTTACCGTAACTACATTAATTATGTAATGTTTAAAATTCGTTATTTTCACTCTTGTTTTAGTCAGTATTTCCTGGGCTTTCAGAGGTATAAAAGTACATTAGCTCATATACATTCCACCATTGACATGGATGGTTTCACCGGTAATGTACCCTGCCTGCTCTGAAGCGAGAAATGCCACAACGGCGGCTATTTCTTCGGGATTGCCATACCTGCCAAGAGGTATCTTGGACAACAATGCAGCAGCTTGTTCTTCAGGAAGGTCTCTGGTCATATCCGTATCTATAAAGCCAGGTGCTACAGCATTAACTGTAATCCCGCGAGAGCCAATTTCCATGGCCAGGGCTCGGGAAAACCCTTCAAGACCAGCTTTTGCAGCGGCGTAATTGGCCTGACCAATATTGCCACTGGAGCCAACCACAGAGCTGATACTGATAATCCGTCCCCAACGTGCTTTCGTCATGCCCCTGACAAGAGCTTTGGACATACGATAGATGGAACTCAGATTAGTGTTAATCACTTGCTCCCATTCATCTGATTTCATGCGCATTAAAATGTTGTCACGGGTAATGCCAGCATTATTAACCAGTACTTCCACTGGGCCGAATTCATCTTGGGTGGTTTTTACAAATTTCTCTATGGATTCTTCTGAAGCAACATCCAGACAATAGCCTTTTCCCGCGATGCCATTTTCCTTTAGGTAAGCCGTGATTTTTTCTGCGCCAACTTCTGATGTAGCAGTGCCCAGCATAGTTGTGGTGCTCCCAAGAGCTAACGCGATGGCCTTACCTATACCCCTGCTTGCACCGGTTACCAAGGCAGTTCTTTTGTGTTCATCATTCATGGCATTACACCTTTTTCTAGGGAGTTGTTACGAAATCCAGACCAGCTTCAAGACTCTCAGGATCATTAACTGAAATGACTGACATTTCTGGCTGAATCCGTTTATTGAGCCCATTCAGGACTTTACCAGGGCCTATCTCCAGGATCTTGCCGATACCTGCTCCAGCAAATTTGTTGATAGTGTCGACCCAGGGGACCGGATTGAATATCTGCGCAACCAGATTGGCTTTGATAGTTTCTGCATCTGAATCACTTTCCAGGCCATAATTTTGTATTACGGGAATGCGCGGGGTTATGATGTTGATGTTTGCTAGGTCTTTAGCAAATTGTTCCGCTGCAGGTTGCATGAGTACGGAATGAAATGGTGCGCTAACAGGTAACGGTAGTGCTCTTCTAGCGCCGGCTTCCTTACAAAGCTCTCCCGCCCTGTTGACTGCATCAATGTGACCGGCAATCACCACTTGGCCCGGAGAATTAAAATTTACCGCAGCAACTTCTTCTCCCTGTCTGGCCTGATTACAAGCTTCAATCACCTTATCGTCTTCAAGACCAACGATAGCAGCCATACCGCCTATTCCCAAAGGAACAGCGGCCTGCATGTATTCGCCACGTTTTTTCACCAGAGCAACCGCATCGGCAAAAGCAATAGCGCCGGCACAGGTCAGTGCTGAATATTCACCAAGACTGTGGCCTGCCATTATGCTTGGTTCAGCACCACCTCTGGAAACCCAGACTGTCCAGATAGCAAATGAAGCTGTCAGAATAGCGGGTTGAGTAATATGTGTTTTTGAAAGCTCCCCTTCAGTTCCAGACTGGATCAATTGCCAAAGGTCATATCCCAGAACTTCGCTGGCTTCAGCGAATATATCTTTGACTTCAGAACAGGAATTCGCCAGCTCAGTGAGCATGCCTGTTTTTTGTGATCCCTGGCCAGGAAAAACAAACCCTGTGTTTTCTGCCTGCATGAATTGATTCTCTCGGGACTAAAAAAAGTGGGTTTTACAATGCAGAAAGCAGCCCAACTGGAGCTGCTTTCATAGGTAATACAAACATTGGTATTACAACCTTTATTGACCGACTGTGATCAGTCTTGGTCGTTGCGGACGATCTGCCTACCTTTGAAAAAGCCATCCGGAGTCATATGGTGGCGGCGATGTCTTTCACCGGTTTCTGCATCTGTACTGATTGTTGCAGTGCCAAGTGAATCGTGGGTGCGACGCTTATCACGTCTGGAACGTGATACTTTACTCTTTTGTACGGCCATGGCCTCTTACCTCAATTTATTCTAACTGTACCCAGTATATTACCTGGTTGTAAATTTATTTTTGCTTGTCTTTTTGCAATTCAATTTTGAGCTTTTCCAGAACTTCCAAACCCTCAATATTACCTTTGGCTGGCTCTACCGAATGACTGCTCGCCTGGATGACATTAAGTTCAATATTGCAATTTTTATCTTCATGGGCGACCACAACGGGCAGGCTCATGATCAGTTCATCTTCAACAAAAGAAAGCAGTTCAAGCTCGCCTTCTTCACAGACGATGATTTCCAGCTTATCCAGTGGCCCACTAAACTTCTCAGCTATTTTGCTTGCTTCTGTCTCAGAGTCAGCCAGGGTCACATTCAACTCTGATGCCACCACCTCAACTTCAGTGGGCTCAAGACAACGCTGGCAAAGCATACGAACCGTAGTTTCAATCTGTCCTTGGACAACCCTTAGTCCAGAGTCATCCCGGTCAAAGAGTAAACTCACTGTCACCTGTCCATCCTGGTCATGCAGGTACTCACTAAATCGCTGGAGTTTGCTGATGGATACGGTGCTGTTTATAGTCCCCTTCTGCTGGCACAATTTACGTGCCACTACACGCTCTGGGAACGGGTCTGTTGACATAGGCGCGCATGATAAGGATGAAGCTACCCGCTGTCAAAGAAAATTGCCGTTTTTCATCTGAAAGCCATTGATTATACTTGGATTGTTATGAAACTAATGTTGGCGTCCTCCTCGCCTTACCGGGCTAAAATTCTGCAGCAACTGAAGCTGCCTTTCGATACCTGTGCACCCGATATTGATGAATCAGCGGAATCCGGTGAAAACACCCATGACTATGTGTCCAGATTGGCGCAGTCCAAGGCCAGGGAGGTAGCAGGTCAGCGTAAGGACACGCTAGTGATTGGTTCCGATCAGGCTTGTACTCTCAATGGTTTGATCATGGGAAAGCCTGGAACGAAAGAAGCCGCCCGAAAGCAACTGAAAATGTGTAGTGGCAATTGGTTAGAGTTTCATACCGGACTAGCACTGGTTAATACGCAAACTGGCAATGAGCAGGTTGTTGTTGAGACATTCAAAGTCAAATTCAGGCAGCTTACGGATAACCAGATAAAAGCTTACGTTCAACTGGATCAGCCACTAGATTGTGCGGGCAGTTTCAAGGCGGAGTCATTGGGTATCAGTCTGTTTGAAGCGATGGAAGGCAGCGATTTCACCACTTTATTGGGATTGCCTATGATCTCGCTGGTAACGCTGCTGCAATCTGAAGGGCTTAGCCCTCTGCTTTCACACGCCGCACACGAAGAGTAGCGAGAGCCTGTTCAAATTGTTTGTCATAAGGCGCGTTAAACGTCATCTTTTCACCTGTTTCAGGGTGCATCAATTCAATGGCGGCAGCGTGAAGGCAAAGTCTTTTGACCCCTGCTTTGGCAAAAGCCCTCCTGGCTTTCGTTGCTGAATATTTGTCATCGCCAATAATTGGATGGCCGGCCAGTTGCGCGTGAACCCGGATTTGGTGAGTTCTACCAGTAACCGGCTTGGCTTCAATCAGCGTAGTATTTGGGTGCACTTCAAGAATGGTGAAACGGGTTAAGGCTGCTTTTCCATCCGTTGCAACATCCACGTATCTTTCCCCATTTTTTTCATCCTGCCGTCTTAATGCGGCATTGATTTCCGTTAATTGTTCAGGCCAGCTTCCTTCTACTAGCGCATGATAAACCTTACTGATTGCGCTGGATTTGAACTGTTGAGCAAGTGTTTTTAGAGCCTTGCTGTTTTTGGCCACTACAAGGCATCCTGAGGTGCCTTTATCAATTCTGTGTACCAGTTCCAATCCATCCAGATCAGGATTCATGTGCCGCAACGCATCAATAAGGGCTACTTTAACGCCTGTGCCACCATGGACCGCTATGCCTGAAGGCTTATTGATGACAAGTATTGCATCGTCTTCAAATAGCACTGCCTGCCTAAGTAAAGCCTGTAGCTCATCCGTGGGTGGTTGGAGGGTCTTTATGGTGGCTACTCGAACAGGTGGGATTCGTACCAAATCACCGGTTTTTAGCTTGTGCTCCGGTTTCGCGCGTTTTTTATTAACCCTCACCTCGCCTTTGCGGATGATCCGGTAAATCCTGGATTTTGGGACACCTTTTAACCGGGCCAATAAATAATTATCCAAACGCTGCCCGTCCTGGTTTTCACCGACTTCCTGGTAAGTAACAGCGGGCGCTAAGGATGGTTTGGAGGGGGTTGAACTGCTCAAGTGACTGTCCACTCTACTGAAAAACGGAGTATACCGTTAATTCCGGTAAATGGACGCTTGAATAGCCTCTGATTGCTCCAGTGACACTGTAGTAAATGCGCGTAAATCATTGTAGGCGCTAATATTTACTGCTATATTCCCTGCTTGCTCAAATATCCGGTTTTTATTTGTTCCGGAGAAAGTGAGTAGCAGCTGGAAATAGTTAGCCAAAGACAAGATTAATTGCTGACACATTTTCTCACCCGGCTGGAACAGCAGCAAACACTGCTCATAATCATTCAATTTACATAGTCTAAAAGCCCGGAAAACCAGGGTTATTGAATAGAATAAGAATTACTAAACGAATTTAAACCAGAAACAACAATGTATAAAGTGCCCTGTTCCTGTTCCTGTTGAATTGGGCTACACAATCCCGGAAATGCGGGTAAAAGATATCAAACGATTAAACGATCGGATAAAGGATTAGCACCGCAGCGATGTGGTCAGGAGATTAAAAGTATAAATTACCAGTCAACAACCAGGTAGGTCGTATGACTGGCAAACTAAAAGAATAGATATAGACAGGATATGGCAGCCGCTGGTTGCAAGCTAACGCCGGAAATTCGGCAATATTGAATTACACGTATTTGAGGAATCAGATACCACCAGGGAAATTAGCCAAACCAGTTGTTTGCTTTTCCCAAAGCGACTAAGAGTCACCCCTTTAATCAGACGGTATGTGTAATACATCTGATCAGTAAAGGGATATGATGAAGACTCTATAAAGGTTTGTTAGCAGGCCTTGCCATAATCCCAGCCTAAACGTGGCGTATAAAAAGCCATGGACTTGCTCTTCTTTTCATAGGTTTATTTATACTAAAACCAATATTATTCAATTGGTTACATAATCTTTTTAACCTTCTTTGTTAAGTATCTTTGCCCTGCTTTTCCCATCACAGAAAAGTAGAAGGTAGTTATGAAAAGAATGCTTATCAATGCAACTCAAAAAGAGGAGTTGCGCGTAGCTCTGGTTGATGGCCAGAGGTTATATGACCTGGATATCGAGAATCGTGCCAGAGTCCAGAAAAAGGCCAATATTTACAAAGGCCGTATCACTCGCATTGAACCCAGCCTGGAAGCCGCCTTTGTCAATTTCGGCGCCGACCGTCATGGCTTCCTGCCGTTAAAAGAAATTTCCAAGGAATATTTTTCCAAGAAGCCTTCAGAAATCAGTGGCCGCATCAATATCAAGGATGTCGTCAAGGAAGGTATCGAAGTGATTGTTCAGGTGGACAAGGAAGAACGTGGCAACAAGGGAGCCGCGCTTACCACCATGATTTCATTGGCCGGTCGCTACCTTGTGCTGATGCCAAACAATCCTCGTGCAGGCGGGATTTCCCGACGTATTGAGGGAGATGATAGAAGCGAACTTCGCGATGCCTTGAGCAGTCTCACTATTCCAGATGGTATGGGCACCATTGTCCGCACAGCCGGAGTAGGCAAGGCCCCTGAAGAACTACAGTGGGACCTGGATTATCTGCTCCAGTTATGGAGCTCAATCAAAACCGCTGCCGATGCACAAGATGCCCCATTTCTGATTTTCCAGGAAAGTAATGTCATTTTGCGCGCCATCAGGGACTATCTGCGTCAGGATATCGGGGAACTCATTCTTGATACACAAGACACTGTTGACGAAGCAAAAACATTTATCCGACAGGTTATGCCTCAGTATGAAGAGCGGGTAAAACTGTATGACGGTAAAGCGCCGCTGTTCACCAAGTACCAGATCGAAACACAGATTGAAACGGCATTTCAGCGTGAAGTGAAACTGCCTTCCGGTGGTTCCATTGTCATTGATCCCACTGAAGCTCTGATCTCAATTGATATCAACTCATCCAGGGCTACTCGCGGTGCTGATATTGAAGAAACTGCACTGCAGACCAACGTTGAAGCTGCTGATGAGATCGCCAGACAAATGCGCTTACGTGACCTGGGCGGACTAGCAGTCATTGATTTTATAGACATGATGTCTCAGAAAAACCAGCGCGAAGTAGAAAACCGCATGCGCGATGCTTTAGCTATGGACAGAGCCAGAGTCCGGATTGGCCGTATTTCCAGATTTGGTTTGCTAGAAATGTCCAGGCAGCGTTTACGCCCTTCTCTTGGAGAAACAAGCGCTATCGTCTGTCCACGGTGTAATGGGCAGGGAAGTATCAGGGATATTGAATCTCTTGCGCTGTCTATCCTGCGCATCATGGAAGAAGAATCTAACAAAACCAATTCAAAAGAAGTGCGCGCTATCGTCCCTATCAGTGTCTCTTCTTACCTGCTTAATGAGAAACGCGAAGTCATCGCCGGCATTGAAGCTCAAAGTAATACCAAGGTGGTAGTTATTCCTAATCCGAATATGGATACGCCCCATTATGAAGTTCAGAATATTGTCGATGAGACCAGTGAACGCAGTTACGACATTCAGCCGGAAGACGACGAGGAAATTGATGAGTTTCTGCCAAAACAGCCTGAAACAGCAGATGCGGCTGTAGTAAAGTCGTCTCAGTTGGCACCCAATACTCGCCCTTCTGCGTCCGGTTCTGCCAATAAGAGTGCCTCAGACAAAAACAGCGGTGGGCTCATGTCCAGTATCAGTTCCGCCCTTGGCAGTCTGTTCAGTGCATCAGCCAACGATGAAGAAACCAAGAAAAGTGCTGAATCCGCTGCGAAAAGCAAGCCAGGAAATAAGACAGGCCGCAATCGTAAACGCCCTGCCCGATCTGACCAGGCCAAAAGGAATGCTGGTAGAAAAACTGAAAACGAAAACCGGGATAAACAACAATCCCGCGAACAGGGTAACAAAGACACAAAGGACACCAGAGATTCCAGACGAGGCAGTGGCAGGAAACGCACTCGAAGCAAAAGCCAGTCCGAAGGACAGGAAAAGGCTCCGTCACAGAACAGAAACCAACAGTCGGCAGACTCAACGAAAGACTCTGCTAAAGGTAAGAGTGATCTGCCGAGGAAGCGCCCGACTGAAAAACAACCAAGTCAGCCCCGAAGCAGACGTCGTGGCAGTCGTGATGAGCAACAGGAACATCGTGCCCAGCAAAGCAATCCGCAAAGCCAAATTGATGAGTTAGCAGTAAGCACAGCTACGAGCCCTGAAATAGGAAATCAGGCTGTTGAGCAGACTGTGGATAACACGGCAGTAGCTGCAACTAACAATGTTGTGGATTCTGGCATGGATAAACAGCCTGAGCAGAACACTTCAGTATCCACTGACGATCAGATAACTAGCATACCTGCTGATTTGAAAGACTCAGCACCAACGCAAACAGAATCTGCCAGTTCGTCAGCAGCAGAAAATGAACAGCAACCTGAAACTACAGAAACTGCCGCCCCTGTAACCGACCCTTCAGGATCAGATGACAGTAGTGAAAAAGTAGCCGGGCAATCTGCCGGGTCTGAACAAAGTGACGAACAAGCTCCTGAAGAATTCGTAGATTTATCGAACGAAGTCACTACTCACGTTACTGAATCAGAAAGCGTGCAACCGCCTGCTCAGAAACAGGGACGTCAACGGGCATCAAATGATCCGCGTAATCGCGGTGGCGTTGAAGATAGTACAGAAAAAAGCGCTGAAGATAGTGCTGAAGACTCTGTTGAAAAAAGCACAGAAATAGTTGCAGATTTAGTCGCAGAAGCAGGCGCAGAAAACGCCAAACAGGACGCCATTGAGGAAAGCAAAGATCAAAAGCAATCAACTGACGCCCCCAAAGAAGAGACCGTCGCTGAACAACCTGTTGCGGACACTTCTCCAGAACCTGTCCAGGAAACAAGTCAGTCTGAGAGTCCAATTATTGATTCAGCGCCTATAGTTGAAAGTGAAAGTGAATCTAAAACAAGTGAAAGCGCTATGGAAACTCCTGATACTGCCAAAGTGGCGGATCAACAACAAAAAGCCCTTTCTAAAGACACTATGGAAGATGGCGCTACAGACGTCTCAGAAGTCGCCTCTGCAAATAGTGCGGAAGATAGCAAAGGCAACGTGAGTGGTGTAAGTGATGTAAGTGATGCTAGTGACACAAGTGACGACGATAGCGACGAAAAAGAGGATCGGGTTAAAACCCAATCAGGGGATTAATTATCAGCGTCGAACTGCAGAGTAAAATCAACAACTATATTGTTGTTGATACTCGGCAGTCCGGCGATTTCCCTTAACTGCTCTATTTCGTCTGCCAGGCCGAATAATGCCACATTAACAATCAGAGGCCTAGCCAGAGTTACCAGTAGCCCCCTATTTTCCAGTCCGGTAATGACTACGTTGACCGGCAGCGTTTGTTCCTCTCCAATCAGTTCGATAACAGCATCATAAGTTGCACTTATACTTTCGCCTGCATCAAGGGTATTGAGAATTGCTATGTCGGTATTTATCGAAATGTTGGAGCGCTCGTTATTTTCCACATGGAAAACAATGTCCCGCATTCTCTCATTGCGAATATCGATGGCGGTATCTACGCTTTCCAGGCCGATGATTACCCTGGCACTGCCATCATCCCGAATTTCACCAGCAAGGCGAGTGAAGGAATTCAGTTCAGAGAGAGCCGCCGCTTTGCTGGTGACGTAATACAGGCTCGAATTATTTCCGTCCAGAGTCCACCCGGCGAAAACAGTAGAACTAAATAAAAAGCTGGAGGATAAAACGATCCCGAATAATCTGACTTTGTTAAGCATGATGAACTCCTTTGAGGTGACGACTAGCACAAGGTATTACGCCGCTTGGCTGGACTTGAAATGATTATAGAACCTTCACAAGGTAAAGTGCTATGAAAACAGAGAGCTCTTTCGGCAAATTGGGCAGGTCCAAGAGTGGGTTAGAAAGTCCTTTAAACAATCCTATAAAAGAGATTCCAGTTCAGGCAGGACGTTGAACAAGTCTCCCACGAGACCGTAATCAGCTATCTGGAAAATGGGGGCATCAGCATCATTGTTGATAGCGACGATAACTTTGCTGTCTTTCATCCCGGCCAGATGTTGGATTGCACCTGAGATACCTACGGCGATATACAGATCTGGAGCAACAATTTTACCGGTTTGCCCTACTTGTAGATCATTACCTACATAACCGGCGTCTACTGCAGCGCGAGAAGCGCCAATGGCCGCACCAAGCTTGTCTGCAATCCTCTCAAGAACACTGAAGTTCTCTGCACTGCCCAGCCCCCTGCCGCCAGAGATGACAACAGATGCTGAGGCCAGTTCTGGACGTTCACTGCTCACCAGGGTTTCACTAACAAAAAGACTTTTGTCCTGATTTATGCTCAGGTCAATTTTCTCCAGTTCAGCCTGCCCGCCCTTTTTTGCTTCAGCACTTTTTTCTGCTTCAGGAAAAGCTGAGCTGCGTACAGTAATAACTTTGATTGAGTCAGAAGATTGCACTGTAGCCAGTGCGTTGCCTGCATAGATGGGCCTGATAAAAGTATCAGGTGATATTACAGTCACGATATCGGATATTTGAGCAAGATCCAGTATTGCTGCAACCCGTGGCATTAAGTTCTTGCCTGTGGTGCTGGCAGCAGCCATAACAGCGCAATAGTTACCAGCCAACTCTGTCACCAGAGGTGTCAGTGCTTCGGGTAATTGATGTGCATTTGCCGGGTTATCAGCAATAAGTACCTTACTGACCCCCTGATATTGTCTGGCAGCTTCGGCAGCTGCCTGACAATGTTCACCAGCCACCAGAACATGGATATCGGTATTGAACTGCGCAGCTGCGGTAATAACACTGCCTGTAATGATATTCAGGGAGCTGTTACTGTGCTCGGCAATGACTAAAACGCTCATAGATTTTTCACTGTTCAATTATTGAATAACTCTGGCTTCATGACGCAATTTGTTGACCAGTTCTTCAGTGCTTGCGACCAGAACCCCGGCGGCGCGGGCGGGTGGTTCGTTAACACTAAGTAGTGTCAGGCTGGAAGTGATATTGATTCCCAGTGCTTGCGCAGTGAGATGTTCCAGAGGTTTCTTTTTCGCCTTCATAATGTCCGGTAGCTTGGCATAGCGCGGCTCATTCAGACGCAGGTCAGTGGTCACAACAGCCGGTAGTGAAAGGCTGACTATCTGTTCACCCCCGTCAACCTCACGACTGACGATGGCTCGGCCTTCTGCAATTTCAAGGTTAAAGGCGAATGTACCTTGAGGCATATCACACATGGCGGCCAGCATCTGCCCCACCTGGTTGTTATCACCATCGATACTTTGTTTGCCAAGAATAATCAGGTCGGGAGTTTCTTTATCTACCACTGCTTTTAGCAGCTTGGCGATAGCTAGAGGCTCAATTGCTCCGCCCTGTTCTATCCAGATACTGCGATCAGCACCCAGAGCCATAGCTGTTCGTAACTGCTCCTGGGACTTTTCATCGCCGACAGTAATGGCAATGATTTCATTTGCCAGGCCTTTTTCCTTCAGCCTGACCGCCTCTTCAATGGCGATTTCACAGAATGGATTCATGGCCATTTTTACATTGTTGAGATCAACACCGGTATGATCGGCTAACACACGCACTTTGACGTTAGCATCAACGACGCGTTTTATCGGGACCAGAATTTTCATGATTATTGCGGAATCTTGTGTGTTGATTAAGGAGAGCGGAAAAATTTCTTATATATATCGTATATAGCGTATATATCAAAAGTCGGTGCAATTATAATGATTGGCAGAATAAAAGTCTTTTAGTAACTCGGATGAAACCCTTTGTCACACCGTGAAGTAATGTCCTTTGACGTGGTCATTGTCGGCGGTGGTCCTGCTGGACTATCGACAGCCTGCAAACTGGCACAACTATGCCAGGAACATGAAATCTCTCTTGATATTTGTCTGATTGAAAAAGGCTCTGAAATAGGTGCCCATATCCTTTCGGGCGCAGTTCTTGAAACCACCGCTCTGGACGAGCTGTTTCCAGAGTGGCGAAGCATGGACGCGCCGGTAAAGACTGAAGTGAGTGATGAAGAAGTATTACTTTTACTTAATGGCAGCAGCGCACTAAATGTGCCCGGCTTTCTTGTGCCGGCCGCGTTACACAATGGTGGTAATTTTGTTATCAGCCTGAGTAACCTGTGTCGCTGGCTGGGTGAACAAGCAGAAAACCTGGGAGTACAAATTTTTACCGGTTTTACAGCGGCGGATATTCTTTATGATGACACTGGCGCCGTCATTGGTATTGGCACTGGCGCTATGGGCAGAGATCAGTCTGGTAATGAAAAAAGCAATTATGAGGCCGGCTATGAATTACACGCTAAATACACGGTGTTTGCCGAAGGTTGCCGTGGTCATTTGGGCAAACAGTTAATTGAAAAATTCGCCCTGGATAAAGGCAAAGCTCCCCAGCATTATGGTCTTGGCATCAAGGAGCTCTGGGAAATTCCCTCCACGCAACACCAACCCGGCAAAATCATTCATGCTATAGGCTGGCCCCTGGGTTTAGGTAAAACCACTGGTGGTAGCTTTCTTTATCACCTGGACAACAACCAGGTAGCTGTTGGCCTTATAACCGATCTGAATTACAGCAACCCCTGGCTCAGCCCCTTTGAGGAATTCCAGCGTTTGAAACGCCATCCCAGGTTCAAAACCATACTCCAGGGTGGAAAGCGGATTTCCTATGGTGCCCGCGCCTTGGTAAAGGGCGGCATGCAGTCACTCCCTGCACTGGTATTTCCCGGCGGGTTGCTGGCAGGTGACAATGCCGGATTTCTTAATTTTCTCAAGTTGAAAGGGTCTCATACGGCCATGAAGTCAGGCATGCTGGCGGCCGAAAGTGTGTTTGCAGCCCTACTCATTCGCAAAGGAAAAGGTACAGGAGAAGGAACTATAGAAGGCGCAGAAGCTTCTGCAAGTGATGAGTCCGGTGTGTTAACCAGTTATCAGAACAACCTGCGCCGATCATGGCTTTACCGTGAGTTGCACGTTTCCCGCAATGTGGCCCCTGCCATGCATAAATTAGGCATTCTAGCTGGCGCCTTGTTCAGTTTTATCGATCAGGTCATATGCCGTGGAAAATTACCTTTAACCCTGCAGGATAAAGTGGCAGACCATGCCACCATGAAAACCGCAGACTCCAGTCCTAAAATTTATTACCCAAAGCCGGACAATGAAATCAGTTTTGACCTCCTGAGTTCTGTCTACCTCTCAAATACAAATCACGAAGAGAATCAGCCTTGTCATCTTCAACTGATTGATCCCGACACCCCCCTTGATTTTAACCTTGCTGAATACGATGAACCTGCGCAGCGCTATTGCCCAGCCGGTGTTTACGAAATTGTCCGCACAAAAACGGAAACCCGCTTCCAGATCAATGCCCAGAATTGTGTACATTGTAAAACTTGCGACATCAAGGATCCCACCCAAAATATTATTTGGGTGACACCTGAAGGTGGCGGTGGTCCCAACTACCCGAACATGTAGGAGCTGTTAAAGAAAATCCATGGCATCATTTTCCGACGCTGACCTGACCCTGCTTTCAGCTATAGATGCCGGCTGTCTGGTTCTGACCCCCAATCATCGCACCAGCACCCAGTTGCTTGACTTGTATGGCCAGCACGTACGCAGCCAACAAAACAAGACTATTTGCCCCACGCCGAACATCTTCCCGGTGGATATCTGGATCAGGCAACAATTCGACATGCTGGTCCAGAGCGGCAACGATGCTTTCCCCGCACTGACTCTGCTGGAATCAAGTCAGGAAAAAATGCTATGGCAACAAGTCATCAGCCAGTCAGACAGCGGTGGACATCTGCTCAATCAATCGGCCACGGCCCGCGCTGTTCAAGAGGCCTGGTCACTACTACACCTGTGGTGTATTGATAGAAAAGAACTGCAATCCTTTTCCTCACCCCGTTCCTCCCGTATAGACAAGACGGTAGATGATGTGGATGCTTTTCTTGAATGGAGTGACAGTTTCACCGCTTTCTGTGAAAAAAAATCTCTTATTACTCTGGTGCAGGTACTGGAACGCCTTATCACTGTCGTCAAGGCAAAAGGCCTGTCGCTTCCTGACAATCTTATACTGGCAGGTTTCCAACAATCTCCCCCGCTTTATCAGTCTCTGTTTGATGAGCTGGAAGAAATAATCAAAGAGTCGACGCCATATTCCCCACCTGCCTGCACACCGACAATCACCAAAGCCGGATTGCAGGATGCCAGCACTGAACTGGTAGCAGCAGCGCAGTGGGCAAAACAAGTCATTGAAGACCAGCCTGATGCCAGGATAGGGATCATTGTTCCAGATCTGTATGGGAGACATAGGCAAACGCAGCGTTTATTTTCAAGAGTTTATTCAGCAGCCGAAACACAATCCTTACAGCCTTCCTCCTCCTGGCCTTATTATGTCTCCGTTTCAGGTCCGGCAAGCAGCCACCCACTTCTCCATGCTGCCCTCAAATTTCTGGCTTTAAACAGCTATAACACGCCAACCCTGAAATTTTGTAGCATCATACGCTCGCCCTATCTTGTTGGTGCCGACGAAGAAGAAACGTCACGTGGAAACCTGGAGCGTTTCCTGCGCAGGAAAAACATCCCCCAGCTCAGTAATGCTGACTTGCGCTACTACAGCAACCAGGAATCCTGGGACACCTGGTCACCGATACTTGCCGATGCTCTAATGGCATTCGACCAACTGATTAAACCAGGTGCTGGCCGCCAACAGGATCTGGCGGCATGGGGCAAACTTTTTGAAGAGCAGTTGGTAGCACTTGGTTGGCCCGGTGCGCGATCCTTGAATAAATCCGATATCAGGGCACTGGAATCCTGGTCGGAGCTGCTTACCACTTATTACCGACTCACTGCCATTATTGGCAATGTTTCACGGGATGAGGCCCTGGCACTGTTGTTTCGTCTGACTGAAAGTACTGCGATGAAACAATCTGCACATGATGCAGCCATCCAGATACTGACTCCCATCGAAGCCGATGGGTTGCAGTTCACCCATTGCTGGATGACAGGCGTGTCTGAAAAACAATGGCCACCCCAGGCCATGCCCTCTCCGTTCATTCCCTACGCATTGCAAAAATCCAAAGGTATCCCTCAAGCCGACATCAACCTGCAAACGCAGCAGGCAAGAGCATTTCTCACTGGCCTGGCAGATAGATGTACTCAACATATTGTCTTCAGTTTTCCATTGCAGGACGGTGACATTCCTGTCAAACCGGCTGCCATGCTGCTGGAAATGGACGGAGAACTGAGCGGAGAGTTTGAAAATGAATTGAAGAGTAATCTGGACGCCAGTCTACATTCTCTGGCGACTACTCAAGAGAGTAATAAACAATTAGATATCCTGAAAGACGAGGTCATTGTCCCACTGAAAGAAGGTGAAACAGCAAGCGGGGGTTCCCTGCTATTGGCTGACCAGGCCGACTGTCCATTTCGTAACTTTGCCAACAAGCGACTCGATGCAAACAGGCTCGAAAAACTGGTGCCCGGTTTGTCAGCCAGGGATGCCGGTACCCTCGTACACCTGGTACTGGAAATGTTCTGGAAGCATATGCAAAGCCAAAGTAATTTATTTGCCACGCAGCCCAAAGATCTGGAGACAAAACTTGCGGACATTATCAACGCCGCTGTGATCGAAACCGCTGCCAGGCACAAATTCACCATGACCGAAAAATACTGTGCACTGGAAAAAAGGCGCTTGCATGACTTACTACTGCAATGGCTTGAAGAAGAACGCTTACGTGGCAGTTTCACAGTTCTGGACAGTGAGTGTGAGACTACCTGGCAATTCCAGAATCTGACTCTGAAGTTACGCATCGACAGGATAGATAAAACAGCTGAAGACAAACTGGTGCTGGTGGATTACAAAACCTCACGCAGTACCTCTGTGGATTGGGAAGATGCGCGCCCGGTTAATTCACAATTGATGTTGTATAGCCTGTCAGTGGCCCAGGAACAACGCCATCCCGAACCGGTTGTCGCCACTTTTTTTGCTCAGGTCAATATAGAAAATACTGAATTTAGAGGACTTGCGCAGGACAAAGGCGTCTATCCTGGTGTCAGTGTCGAGGAGTTGCGTGGTAAATGGAATGGTTTGTCTGATGAGGCCAGTTGGGAATCCCTGATAAATCACTGGGAAGCATCGCTTGGTGCCCTGGTGACAGAGTTTCTCAGTGGCTATGTGGCCATTGCTCCGTTGAAAGCCGGCAGTTGCACTTATTGCCAAATCAGGCCCGTCTGCCGAATCGATGAAGTTATAGAGCCTGTAAAAGCTGGAGGGCCTGGGTCTTGATTTCCCACTCCCCTCAAGATCTGGCGCAAAGGGAACAGGCTCTGGATCTCACTCGCTCTTGTTGTGTACAGGCCCCTGCCGGTTCAGGCAAAACTGAACTGCTCACTCAACGCATACTGAAACTGTTGGCGACCTGTCAGCGTCCTGAAGAAATTTTGGCTATTACTTTTACCCGCAAAGCCGCTGCAGAAATGCGCAACCGGTTACTGGAAAATTTGAATGATGCAAAGCGACTGAGCGATGCAGATATTGCTACACAGGAAGACCACAAGCAAACAACATTGAAGTTGGCGCGAGCCGTTCTGTACAGGGATGCAGCGCTAAACTGGTCCCTGCTGGACAATACCGGCAGATTACGTATCAACACTATAGATAGCTTCAATCAGTTCCTTGTGTCCCAGTTACCTGTTACTTCTGCGCTGGGAATGTTGCCAGCCATTACTGAAAAGCCCCTGGAGATATTTCGCGAGGCTGTCAGGGATACGTTAAAAGAGCTCGACAGGGAAAACCAGTTAGGCGAAGAACTTGAAGTGCTACTTGGGCATATGAATAATCAATGGGCGGCGCTGGAAAATTTGTTTTGTAAACTACTGTTTAGTCGCGACCAGTGGCTGAGCTATATCCTCGAAATTCGTCTGAATCCAGACAGAACCCGCCAGCTGATGGAACAAACTCTCATTGATATTGTAGAGTCTGCACTTTCTGAGCTGGATGACGCCCTTAGTCCCTACCTGCCTCGCCTGTTGCCAACGCTGCAATTTGCCGCAGAAAACCTTGCCCTTGATGACAGCACAGTACTCGGCGACTGGGAATTGCATGACGCCCTGCCAGAAAACACAGCACGGTGCCTTGACCAATGGCGCGGGCTGGTTTCCTTGCTTGTAACTGACAAGCCTGCCCTGCGTAAAACCGTGGTGGCGGCCCAGGGATTTCCGGCTCAGACTGTGCCTGGCAGCAAAGAAGACAAGGCTCTGCGTAAACAGCACAAAGACAATATAATTGCCTTGTTAAAAGAAATGGCACATGACCCCTTGTTGGTTACGAGTCTTGAAACCTTTCACTTCCTTCCGGACTCAACGTTTGAAGATAATCAGTGGCGGGTACTGGAGAGCTTGACGATTATCCTGCCGCAACTGGTTTCCCGGCTGAATCTGGTGTTCGCCAGGCATCAGTTGTCAGATTATCCCCATATCAGTGCGTCGGCTTTGGAAGCGCTGGGTGATGAGGAGCAGCCAACTGACCTTGCACTGCGCCTTGACTACCACCTCAAGCATATTCTCGTGGATGAATTTCAGGATACGTCCACCATGCAGATTAACTTACTCAAAAAACTAACCCGTGGTTGGGAAGAAGGCGATGGCAGAACACTGTTCATTGTTGGTGACGGCATGCAATCCTGTTACGGCTTCCGTAATGCCCGGGTTGGTCTGTTCCTGGCAGCACGCGACAACGGCATAGGCAATGTACGATTTGATGATTTAAAACTGACCAGTAATTTTCGTAGTGAGGCTGTCGTAGTCAGTTGGGTAAATGATGTATTCCAGGGCGCTTTCCCGGCACAAGATGACATCAGCCGTGGCGGAGTTAGTTATAACCCGGCAGACGCTGTCAATGAGAGCTCAGCGGCTGTCGGTGTACGCACCTGCCTGTTCAGTGCTGACAAGGAGTTGGAAATGGGCAAGGAGCGCCAACGTTATGCCGAAGCATTGAAAGTGGCTGAGACCATTACCTCTATACAGCGCGATTTCCCCGATGAAAGCATTGCGATCCTGGTACGCTCAAGAAATCAACTGCAGACTATTATTCCCGTCTTGCGTGAGCGCAACCTGAAATGGAATGCGGCAGAAATAGATCCTTTGCTCTCCTACCCGGTAATCCGCGATTTATTGAGTCTGACACGCTGTATGCTCAACCCGGCAGACACTATTGCCTGGTTAGCTCTGCTGCGCACACCGATGCTTGGCCTGCGTCTTACCGACATCCATTGCCTTGCCCGATATAAACAAGAACATGCGTTAAAAGAACCCTGCTCACTTTGGCAAAGCCTGCAGTATTATTCCGCTGTTACTGAGTTAAGCGCAGAAGCACATGAAATTTTAGATAGAGTCTTACCCGTCCTGCAATTGGCAAGAGAACAAAGACAACGTCTGCCGCTGCGCGACTGGATTGAGAATCTCTGGGTTCTCCTGGGTGGGCCCGCCAGCATTGAAGAAGACAACCTTGCAGAAAATCTTGAACAGTTTTTTACTTTGCTCGAGGAACATGATTCGGGAGGTGATATCGAGGATATCCACCTCTTTGAAAACGAAGTCGGCGCCATGTATGGAAGCGGTCAGCACCCGGATGCCAATCTGCATATCATGACCATTCACAAGGCCAAGGGCCTTGAGTTCCATCATGTCATTGTGCCCGGACTGGACAGAGTCACTGGCAGTAATGACAACCCCTTGTTGCAATGGAAAGAACATATCACCGGTAAAGGGGAAGAACGGCTTGTACTTAGCCTGCCCGCACAAAAAGGCAGAGACAGAGATAAAGACAGCATCTACCGTTATCTGAAATTTGAGCTGGAGCTGGAACAGCGTATGGAAACCACGCGACTCTTGTACGTCGCTGTCACCAGAGCAATCAGGCAGGCCCTGCTACTGGGTAGCGTGTTCAATGATGGCGAAGAGTTTAAGGCACCAGCCAAAAGATCTCTGCTGGCAAACATCTGGCCGCAATTGGTAGAACGAATGGATGTTGGGGGTATTGAAGTAGTACGGATCAATGACGAAACTCTCGTGCCACCGGAGTTACAGCCCAGAGTGCCGTTTAAAGAAGAAAATGCTCACACTTTGTCACGCAGACTCCCCCCTGCCTGGCGAAATTCGATTCCCCTTCTTGCTGATGACAGTCCGGCTGAACCAGGGGGTGCAAATGAAAAAACCACATCTCACCACCATTTGTTGGAAAAGCAGGTAGGTGAAATTATTCACTATTGTTTGATGCGTATAGCGCAAGGCAAACTCGATCCCGGCGATACAAGCCAACTTAAGAAATTGGAACCAGTTTGGCGCAGTAAAGTAGAAAGTCTGACTGATAAGCCAAATGCTGTAATTGGTGAAATCCACCAGCAGTTGGAGGCTTGCCGTCAGCACGAACAATTTACCTGGATGATGCTGGATGAATACGCTGAACAGGGCAGTGAATTGTCGCTCAGTGATTTCACTGGAGGCAGCCGTCAGGAATATGTCATTGACCGGACTTTTCGAGATAAAGAAGGTCAACGCTGGATTATCGATTACAAATCCTCGCGCCCTGCTGACCAGGAAACCCTTGAGTGCTTCCTGGACAGGCAGGTTGAGCAATACCGCGGGCAATTAGTTGCCTACGCCCGCTTGTTCACCGAAATGGAACAGGGGCCAGTACGCACAGCCTTGTTTTTTACTGCGATACCCTGTTTCCGGGAAATATCCCTCGATCCTCCTTCCTGAGCATCCTTTTACGGCTTGTTTTGCCTGAAATGGACTAATTGCCAGTGTATCAACTGCATTTCCCCTTTATAATGCGCGCCTTTTCACAAAGTGCAGTTCTTCCTCAAAAGGTTTAGCCATGTCGGATCGGATTACTGAAAATCTCAATATTGATGAGTACCAGACGCTCATCACACCTGAGCAGTTGAAAGAGCGTCTCCCACTGTTCGGTGACACAGCCCAACTGGTGGAACAAAATCGGCAGATACTGCTCAATATACTAGATCGTAAAGATCATCGGATCTTCATCGTCGTCGGTCCCTGCTCAATTCATGATGTGGATGCGGCGCTGGAATACGCCGATAAGCTCAAGCAACTGGCCGATGAAGTCAGTGACACCCTTGTTCTGGTCATGCGTGTGTATTTTGAAAAACCCCGCACCTCCACAGGCTGGAAAGGCCTGATCAATGATCCGGACATGAACGACAGCTTCAAAATTGAAGAAGGTCTGCACAAGGGCCGACGTCTGCTGTTAAAGCTCAGCGCCCTGGGCCTGCCGACCTCCACCGAAGCACTGGATCCTATTTCACCCCAGTACCTGCATGACATCATTACCTGGTCTGCAATAGGCGCACGGACAACGGAATCACAGACTCACCGGGAAATGTCCAGCGGCCTGTCCTGCCCGGTTGGCTTCAAGAATGGTACCGACGGCGGCCTGGATGTAGCCATCAATGCCATGCAAGCCGTCAGCAGCCCTCACCGTTTTCTCGGTATAGATCCCAAAGGCAAGGTAAGCGTCGTTCATACGAAGGGTAACCCCTACGCGCATATGGTCCTGCGTGGTGGCCGCGGTATACAAAACTACGATGAAGTTAGTGTTGGCCAGTGCGAGGAAAAATGTGAAAAGGCCGGTGTTTCAAGCAATATCATGATTGATTGCAGCCACGCCAATTCCAACAAGGATCACAACCTGCAACCGATGGTGCTGGAAAATGTGGTCAAGCAGATTCTTGACCGCAACACATCCATTATCGGCCTGATGATTGAAAGCAATCTCAGTGCCGGGCGGCAGGATATTCCTGAAGATTTGACGCAACTGCAATACGGAGTGTCAGTTACCGATGCCTGTATTGACTGGGATACTACTGAGCAGTGCATTCGCCACGCCAGGAAAGAGCTGAAAGACATCCTTCCAGCCCGTTAATGACCGTAATCAGGGAGTCGCTGGTTTAAAAGCCAGCAGCACATTCCCTGGAATCCCCATTAGGCCGTAACCCGATTGCACAAACAAAGTGCCATTGGCCGCCCAGATAGAAAAGTTGTCGATGGCGCCACCTTTGCCTTCTACACCGTTGAGTGTGTTAAATGTACGCGCCGTATCGTAAGTAAAAATAGGCTCGCCGCTTTGGCTGTCAAACACCTTCACAAAACCGTCGTTGGCACCTTGCACTACGGCACCATCCACAAGAATCGTTGCGGCTGACATGCCCCAGTTTCTATCGCAACTGGGTATGTTTTCCTTGCGGTTGCCTGAGCAATCCGGTGTGTGATGGTATTCCCATTCAATAGCGCCAGTATTTACATTCAGCGCAAACAGGCCTGGGTCAGCACCATCGGCCGTTTGGCCAGTAGATAGGTTATTGGGTGCGTAAACTTTCTCGCCATCAAAAGCCATGCCCCAGTGCACGCCGCCCGAGGCACCCCCGGGACCAATCTTGGTATTCCAGACCAACTCACCAGAATCGGGTTCAAGGGCCCAGACAACCCCACTTTTCTGGCCTGCCAGCACCAGATCTGAACCATCACTGCGTTGAGCCAGCATGATGGCAGCGCCAAAATCTACATCCAGATTGATACTGTATTCAGGCGGACAGTTCGGACCATCCGGTTCGCGCATACATCCTGTCAGGAAAATATCATTTTCTGTAGCCTGGAATTTCCAGGCTAAAGACCCATCATCCATATTGATGGCGAGGATGGCATCACTGGTATCGGTAGCTGGTGCTGAGGTGTTCTCCCCTGTACCCACATAGAGCAGGTTGCGTTGTTCATCAATCGCCGGCGCGGTCCAGATCGGCGCACCGGAAGGCCCCCATTGTTGAGTACCAACACGGCTGATGGTGGTCGGTTGTGCGTCTTCCATAGTGCGGTAGACCCAAAGCCGCTCACCGCTGCGCACATCCAGGGCAACTAAGGCCCCATGACTGGTACAGCATTCATAATCGGCCGCTGCGCCCATATTTAATTCACCTGAAGAAATGGGCACATAGACACGATCTCCATAAAGCACCGGCATAGCAGTGACATTTGACACACTGGTGACCTGGACACTGACATCCCAAAGGATTTCTGCAGTAACCGCATCCATTAACAGGGTGTGTGCCGAGACATCGGCAAAAACCAGTACCGGGCGATCATCCACCGTGTGATAGCCAATTGTGGTGCGCAAGGGAATGTCATGTTCATATACCCATTTCACGCAAGGTGTTTGGCCACCAATATCCAGGGCAAATAATTGCCCCGAATCGACGATGGGGTAATACATGGTATTTCCCACAATAGCTGGCTGGGAGCGCATATTGGCAGCGGAGGGAAAGCCCATGGACCAGGCCAGTTCAAGATTGCCCATGTCCCGCGTAGTAAGTCCGGCCTGCTCTGCTGTCAGATGGCGATGATTCATGAGGTCAAAACCCTGGGTCCAGATAGTGGGCTCGCCTGTATCCACATCCATACGTTCTGCAGGACATAAATTTGCATTGATCCAGCTATTGTTCACGTCTGCTGAAGCAGACAGGTAAGCCACTACATCCGTAATACCCTGGTCACCCAGTCCTTCCGCCTGAACTTTCATCTTGCCATTCGTCATGGCATAACGGATTGCCCGCGGCCCCATCCGTTGTAATGTGTCTATGGGGGGCGATTTGGTTTCTACAGGCATGGCATGACAGGTAGCACAGGTTTCTTCATATAAGCGCTCGCCATTGGCATTAATATCTGTAGAAACCACAGTATCCTGCGCCATGGTAGGCATAGCCGCCAAAATGGCAGGAATTAGAAGGAATACAGGACGTGAAGACATAATTAAATCTCTAGAGGCATTTAAGCCATTAACGAAAACCAGTGTGCCGAATTATTTAAACCCAAACGCAGTATATGAAGAAGGGATTTGTAAAACCAGCCAGAAATCACCGGATAATAAACTTAGGTTTATCCCATACCATACGAAAATACTTGCCAACACCACCATCGGGATTTTCTTCTTCCACCAGGCCGGTGTTGCGCCCTCCTAACTGTTCATAAAAGTGCAACGCCGGGTTTGACTCCCAAACGTGCAGGTACACACCATATTCATTGAAATATTTTTGTAACCAACCTGAAGCCTGGATCATCAGGTCAGACCCTACACCCTGCCCCTGATAGATATTATTTACATGTAAATTATCTATAAAAGATCCCCATTGAGGATCCTCGCCTCCAAACACGCAGAGAAAACCAGTTAAGGCTGTCTCTGATTTGGCAATAATTACACGTTGATTATCGCCAGGATGAGTCAGGCTTGTTTTCCAGAATTCCTGACGTTCTGTAAACACATCACTATCAAGATAGGCGTCCGTGAAATTACCCCGGAAAGTGCGCTGCCAACTGGCAGCATGCAAGTTGGCAATGCGCTCAGCATCGCCTGAATGTGCTTCACGGAAAGTAAACATAGGTAACAGCTATCCTGTTTCTCAAACAGACTCTATACAGCCAACCGCCTTTAGCACACGTACGGTAGATGCCGGCTGTTTCATCAACAATGATTCTGGACTTATTGATGATCTCTGAAATAGTCATTTTGAATTCAAAACTTACCGTTATCGTTTTTCAATTCATTGCGTGGCGGAATCGTTTCAATGGTACCCCAATGCTCAATAAGCTTTGCTTCAGAAACTCGAAACAGATCGAAGAAGGATGAATGATTGCCTCGATGGGAGCCTTCGCTCACGCTAAGTACAAAATTCCCCTCTGCCAATATCCGGTGATTACAGTGATCGATTTTAGATCTATCAGGAAACTATGCCAAATACTCGACCAACACCTGCGGTTAGAACCATTGCGACAGCACCCCAAAAAGCAACACGTATTGCACCAATGGAAAGTGAGGCTCCGCCAGCTTGCGCGGCAAGAGCGCCCAGAGACGCTAAAAATAATAAAGAGGTACAGGCAACTAATGTGATTAACTGAGAACCAGGCACAAGCCAGGCAACCAACAAAGGCAGAGCAGCACCAATGGTAAACGTTACTGCTGAAAAAAATGCCGCCTGAACGGGTTGTGAACTAGCAGTATCCGTAATTCCTAATTCGTCTCGAACGTGAGCCCCAAGTGCGTCATGAGCCATCAGTTGGTCTGCGACCTGCCCCGCCAAAGCTGGCTCAAGCCCCCTGCTTTCGTAAATTTGTGCCAGCTCTTCTTTCTCAAATTCGAAATCATGCTCCAGCGAATGCTTTTCAAGTGCAATGTCAGCATTTTCTGTATCTGACTGCGAGCTTACAGATACATATTCGCCAGCAGCCATAGACATTGCCCCGGCAACCAATCCCGCAACACCTGCAAGAAGAATACTCGTCTGAGTAGCACCTGCCGCAGCAACACCAATAATGAGACTGGCAGTAGAGACAATACCGTCGTTGGCACTTAGTACCGCTGCACGTAGCCAGCCAACACGATGTAATCGATGAATTTCATGGTGGCTCATACTTTACCTCGGTGGTTTTTCCTATATTTCGCTTACGCTCAGTTGACTCAGTAATACAGAATAGAGCGAATTGGCGCAACGTGCTAATGCGTCAACTGCTGTGACTTGTTATGTGTTCTTTTAATACATAGGGTTGCCATTTTTTGTTTCACTCGGTATCTCCTGCATTGAATCCCAATGCTCAATGATTTTCCCATTATTATCAAAGCGAAAAAAATCCATTGTTACGTATTGCTTATTGTCTGGCCATGTTTGGCAAGTATGAAGAGCCACCAAATCACCTTCTGCTACCGCTCTAACAAACTCGATACTCTTGGTAGGGTAGTCACGACTCATTTCTTCGAAGTAGTCGATGAATGCCTGTTTCCCGTCAGCAACTAGTGGATTGTGCTGTATGTATTCTGCTCCTACAAATTCTTTAACTGCTTTAGAGGGGTCTCCCAAGTAAGCTGTGCGATAAAATGCAATGGCGTTTTTCTTATTTAACTCCAGGTCGTGCATTGTTTTTATACTCTTGCATTTAGTTAGGTTGATTTTGTCAATTATCGACTGAGGGTCTACTTCCAGCCATGAGTCTATCAAGAGATTTTTGTGCCTGCTTGGGGTTAGACAAATCTTTAACTTCAAGCATTTCACACTCGTCTTTAACCATCTGATTTATGGTAACCGGGTAATGTTTGCAATCGTCTGGTCGGTCGTCATAAATATCACAGATGTACTTGTTCTCATTCGGCAAATGCCGTAACCAGGGGCACTGCTCCATTAGCTTACCTGTGCCAGGATTCATCCAGATATTTCCATTACTAACGTATTTAAATATATCTGGTCTGAACGTTTCCCAATAGTCTATTTCACTTTTCAAGGCCGATAACCCACCATGACTATAATTCTTGCAACACTTGCCACATTGATTACATTCTTTCACGACAAATTATCTCGACTAGACTTGGATACTTAACGATCAGGCTCAGGGGAATGTCCCTTGACGTAAATTGTCAGGCTTGTTTTGGTTGCTGACTTTCAAACATATACGATGTTTTTTTTGCACAAAGTAACCAACATTAACATTAGAGGCACTTCAATCAAAACGCCTACAACGGTTGCTAGTGCAGCGCCCGAGGATAAACCAAACAGTAAGACGGCTGTAGCAATTGCTACCTCAAAATGATTGGAAGCGCCAATTAGTGATGCCGGTGCAGCATCTTGATAAGAAAGCTTAAACCACCTGGAAAATACAAAATACCCTAGTGAAAAGATAAATACTGTTTGTATTAATAATGGAATAGCTATCCATAGAATGGTTAAGGGGTTTGAAACAATAACTTCGCCTTTAAACGAAAACAGAAGAACCAGGGTAATTAATAACGCCGTGATACTGACGGGTGTTAGCCAATGCAGGAACCTTTGATTAAAACAAACTATCCCCTTATGTTTGATAATTAGTTTACTCGAAAAATACCCGGCTACTATTGGTAAAGCGACATAAATAGAGACTGAAAGGACCATGGTCTCCCAAGGCACAGGCATAGAATTTACGTTTAATAGTAAACCGCCCAACGGCCCATAAAGGAAAAGCATCATGATTGAATTGATCGCCACCATAACCAGGGCTAACCCGTCATTTCCTCCGGATAAATGCCCCCACATTAAGACCATAGCTGTACATGGAGCAATGCCAAGTAAAATGGTGCCGGCAATGTAGCTTCTCCATAACTCCACTTCCTCTCCATTTGCGAGTATTTCTGTGCCAGGTAAAAAGTCTCGGAATAAATACCCTAAGAATAAATATGATATGGCAAACATGCTAAATGGTTTAATCGCCCAGTTTATGAATAGCGTC
Organism: Gammaproteobacteria bacterium; assembly: GCA_029245395.1. Taxonomy (GTDB): domain Bacteria; phylum Pseudomonadota; class Gammaproteobacteria; order Pseudomonadales; family Pseudohongiellaceae; genus Eutrophocola. Next base: position 116,356 of record JAQWPL010000026.1, on the reverse strand, counting down.
AACAAAACTGGTTTTGGTGTCTTTGCTGAATTAAGGACGTGTGCGAAATCTATTTTCACCATAACGGGATACATCATGAAGAATAAGCATACGGCAATGGGAATTGACACCTGATAAATAGAAAAATTATTCAGGATAGTGGCAACATTTGGTGCTATTTTTCCTAAGAAAATCCCACCTGCAATGCAAAGCATTACCCATATAGTTAAGTAACGCTCGAAAACTGATAACTTCTTTTCAGACATACCAGTCAACTCTTCCTCCGAATTAATTTCTAACAAGCCTAACGCCTTTTTTAATGGGGTGGTTCAAGCGAAGCTGGTGAAGTCCCGGTCCTTAGGGCGATATTAAGGGAATTGTTTGCGCCACCATTAATCACCTTTTTCAATGTTATGAAAATTGTAATTATTGCTGCTGCAATGAGTCCAGACCATCCAGAGTCCGCGTTGGGAAGGCAATATCAGCGTCGTGATCATGAATGATGGCGATGATTTTAAGCAGTACATCCTGCTTGATTTCATGGAAGCGTACCCATTCGGTGGTTTTGGTAAAAGTATAAACAAAGAAGTCCAGGCTCGATGCCGCCATGGCATCGAAATTAACGATCAGAGTCTGAGTGGAATCAATTTCTTCGTGGTTCAGGAGCATCGTTTTCACAGCATCAACAATATCGCCCATTTTTGCTGAGTCACAATAACGCAAACCAATGGTTTCATAGATACGGCGATTGCTCATCCGGGAGGGGTTTTCTACGATGATGGTGTTGAACATGGAATTAGGGATATACAGCGGGCGTTTATCAAAGGTACGGATCTTGGTCAGGCGCCAACCGATGTCTTCTACTGTACCTTCAATATTTCTGTCCGGTGAGCTAACCCAGTCTCCGATGGAGAAAGGCCTGTCCAGGTAGATCATTAACCCGCCGAAGAAATTCGCCAGCAGGTCTTTTGCGGCGAAACCTACTGCAACACCGCCAATACCACCAAAGGCCAGCACACCACTGATACTGATGCCCAGTGTCTGCAGGACAACCAGGGTGCCGGTAATAAGCACCGATATGCGCAGCAACCTGCCAAGCACTCTGACGGTAACTTCATCAGCATCCACATCCTTCAGTGCTTTGTTCTTGATTATATTCTGTTCGATTTTGCTGATGAGTTTGACCAGGAACATCATCAGCAAGACGATAATGGCTATCTGACGCGCCAGTCCTGTGTATTGGAATATGTCGTTTGGTGTGTCTGTACTAAGCTCGATAACTTCAGCGGCCAAAGAGACGCCGACTACCCAAACAAACAGCAGCAGTGGTTTGCGGCCTGCTTCAATAACGGCGTCATCCCAGAGATTCGATGTATTGGTGGTTTTTTGCTGAAGCCGATTGAGCACGCGGCGCAATATGAAATTTGTCAGCACTGTGGCCAGCACGATGCCAAAGATATGAACTATCCAGTTGTTATCATTTATCCAGGAGAGCAGTGATGCCATCATCGATTCCTGTTCTTCTAATAATAAGCGGCCAATAGTTAACTAACTAGTTGACTAATAGTTGGCTTGAATTAGCTAGCGGGCGCTGCTACCAGCGGTTTCTTCCACCCAGCTACCATTTCTGTAAACCACTTTCCAGCCAGTGGGTTTCTTGTCGATTTCGCTTTGCACAAATTGTTCTTTAAGCTTGCGGCTGAACTTGACCACTGTCTTGTTACCATCCGGGTCTACTACAGGCGCTTTCATCAGAAAGGCATACTTGGGGTCTATTTCATCCTTATGGGGCAATAGCTCTTCAACGAGTGGTGCACGAGTTTCCCGGTTCTTGGGAAACTGGCTTGCTGCGAGAAACAACCCTGCTGCTCCATCTCTGAGAATATAAGTGTCTTCGACCTTTTGACATTCCAGTTCCGGCATCGGCACGGGGTCCATTTTTGGTGGTGCGGCTTCACCACTACGCAACAGCTTGCGGGTATTCTTGCAATCCTCTGACATACAACCGAAATACTTGCCGAAGCGGCCATTCTTAAGCTGCATCTGCGCACCGCACTTGTCGCACTCCAGGCTTGGGCCATCGTAGCCTTTCAATTTAAACTTGCCGGTTTCTACTTCAAACCCTGAGCAACCCGGATTATTGCCACATACATGCAGTTTGCGTTCTTCATCGATGAGGTAAGAATCCATGGAGGTATCGCAAATCTTGCAGCGGTGTCGTTCCAGCAGCTGTCGAGATTCCGCGTCTTCATCAGCATCCACGCTAATAGCTTCATCGCCAGAGGTAAGATTTAGCGTTGTTTTGCAACGCTCTTTTGGCGGCAAGTTATATCCTGAGCAACCAAGGAAGACCCCGGTGCTGCCTGTCCGGATTTGCATATTACGACTGCAGGTTGGGCACTTGATATCAGTTTCGGTGGGATTGTTTTCCCGCATGCCGCCCTCTTCCGATTTTGCCTGCTCCAACTGAGTCGTGAATTCGGCATAAAAATCATCGAGCACATCCATCCATTGCTTTTTACCCTGGGCAATATCATCCAGGTTGTCTTCCATGCGGGCGGTAAATTCGTAATCGAGCAGGTCCGAGAAGTTTTCAACCAACCGCTCAGTGACAATATCGCCCATTTTCTGCGCATAAAAGCGGCGATTTTCCAGCTTCACATAACCGCGGTCTTGAATGGTTGAAATAATCGAGGCATAAGTTGAGGGACGACCAATGCTGCGTTTTTCCATTTCCTTTACCAAGCTGGCTTCGGTGTAGCGCGGTGCTGGTTTGGTGAAATGCTGTATGGGTTCCAGTTGCTTGAGGCTCATTGTGTCGCCTATCTGCATATCCGGTAACAGCACATCCCCGTCTTTGCTCACTGGTAGTACACGGGTATAACCATCAAATTGCATAATGCGGCCCTTGATGCGCAACTGATAGTCCGCGGCAGTTACTTTTACTGTGCTGCTTTTATACTGGGCGGGCGTCATCTGACAAGCCAGGAACTGCTGCCAGATTAGGTTGTACAGACGCACTGCATCACGGTCTAGCTTATCGAGGCTTGATGAGTTTTCCACCACTTTCACATCCGAAGGGCGAATCGCCTCATGGGCTTCCTGGGCGCCTTCACGGCTGGTGTATACAATGGCATTATCTGGCAAGTACTTGTCGCCAAACTGGTCTTTGATGTAGTCCCTGGCCATAGCAATGGCATCATTGCTCAAGGCGTTGGAGTCAGTACGCATATAGGTAATGAAACCCGCTTCATACAAGCGCTGGGCCATGGTCATGGTCTTTTTGACACTGTAACCAAGTCTGGTGGATGCGGCTTGCTGTAAAGTTGAGGTAATAAAAGGGGCACGAGGCTTGGATGAAGTGGGCTTGTCTTCCCGATCGGAAACGACATAGGCAGCAGGTTTCAACGCCGCCATGGCGGCGTTTGTTTCTTCCTCGTTAACAGGTTTGAAATCGCCATCCGGCGCTTTTGCCACCTGGAACCGCAGTGGCTCTGCATCGCTACCCATGTCAGAAGTCAGCAGGTTGGCAAACAGCTCCCAATATTCTTCTGGTATAAAAGCGTGAATTTCACGTTCCCTTTCCACCAGCAAGCGCACTGCTACTGATTGCACACGACCGGCGGATAAGCCTCTGGCTACTTTGGCCCATAACAAAGGCGAGACCATGAAACCGACCACTCTGTCGAGGAAGCGTCTGGCCTGTTGAGCCTGCACATGCTTCATGTCCACTTCGCCAGGTTTGGAAAAGGCTTCCTGGATGGCTTTCTTGGTAATTTCGTTAAACACCACACGCTTGTAGTGGTCATCATCGCCGCCGATGGCTTCTTTCAAGTGCCAGGCAATGGCCTCTCCTTCACGGTCAAGGTCAGTCGCCAGATAGATAGTATCGGCATCTTTAGCAAAGTTTTTCAGGTCGTTTACGACCTTTTCCTTGCCGGGGAGAATTTTATAGTTGGCTGCCCAGTTGTGTTCCGGGTCGATGCCCATACGGGCAATGAGTTGCTGTTTTGCTTTTTTGGCCTTATGGATGGCCTTTTTCTCCGGTGCCATTTTCCGGGTTTCTGCGGCAGCTTTGGCACGGGCTTTTGTGTCCACCTTGCCGTTGGAGCCACTAGTAGGCAAGTCGCGAATATGACCAACGGATGACTTCACAACGAAATCATTTCCAAGGTATTTATTGATGGTCTTCGCCTTTGCAGGTGACTCAACAATAACCAGTGACTTGCCCATAATTGCCTATACTTCAGTATGTGTTACAAATAAAAACTATTTTATCGTCCCAAAAACAGGCGCCATGATTAATGACAACACCCTACATGGTCAAGACCACGATTGATATTATTTCCTGTTTTGCCAATTGTTGCGCAACTTCAGAGAGAAATATGCTTTAAATACAGGGGTTTTTGGTTAAATCCATCCATCCCCGGGAACAACATACAGCTGAGCCCTGAAAAAGGCGGGCATTAAAACACTGGTTCTGGAAAAAAGTAAAGAGAAATTAAAAAGTCACAAGCAACAAGCCACAAGTCGCAAAGAAGTGCTGCGAGTAATTTTTTTAAAATTGCGGAAGATTTTTTGAAGTGATTCTACACCCTGAACTACAAGGAGCAAGTAGATCGAATGTAGCTTTAGGCTTGTTGCTTGAGGCTATTTATACTTCAACCGTCCAGCCAAAACTGTCTTCACGTTCACCGTTCTGAATCTGGCACAGGCCATCATACAATTGCTGCATAACAGGGCCGACTTCTTCACCGTTGCCATAAAAACTATGCCAGGTGTCATCGAACCAGATTTTTCCAACCGGCGACAGTACCGCCGCCGTACCGCAGGCAGCGACTTCTACAAAAGTGTCGAGTTCTTCGCGCAGGTCAATGGCGCGCTCTTCTGCTTCCATGCCCAGATCCACTCTGGCGATATCCATAATAGAACGTCGGGTGATACTGGGCAGTATGGCGGCTGACTTGGGCGTGATCAGGGTGTTAGACGTGGTGGAGATCACGATATTGGCTGATCCTGCTTCTTCTATATAACGTCTTTGTGCAGCGTCCAGGTAAAGTGCCTCGTTGGCACCCAGCTCCTGAGCTTTACGGGTGGCGTATAAGCCTCCAGGGTAATTGGCGCCGGCTTTAACATCCCCTGTGCCGTGAGGAGCTGCACGGTCAAAATCTGAGACAGCCAGAGAGATGACTGAAAGCCCGCGACTTTTATAGTACGGACCCACGGGCGACACCATCACCCGAAATTCGTATTCAGGGGCTGGCCGCAATCCCATATTCTCCCCAATACCAATCAAAAGCGGACGCACATACAGTGAAGCCCCGCTGCCATAGGGAGGTACCCAGGCAGTATTTGCTCTGACGGCTTCAGTAACACCGCGCAGGAACAAGTCTTCCGGAACCTCAGGCATGGACAATCGATCCGCCGTATTGCGCATGCGCTCGCAATTCATTTCAGGGCGAAACAACAAAATACGCTCATCGGCTGCAGTTTGGGCCTTCATGCCCTCAAAACATTGCTGGGCATAATGCAGGGCCGGTGAGCCTTCGTGAATATGCATCACCTCATCGGTAATCAATTCACCTTCTGACCACTGTCCTTTGCTGTATTTTGCCGTAAATCTGAAATCGGTCTTTGTGTAATCAAAACCGAGGCTCTTCCAGTCGATGGACTTTTTTTCTTGGGCGTTCATAACCTGTATTCTAAGGCCGTCTGTTTCAAAGGGGCGCTATTATAGCGGGCAATCCCAGTTTTCTCTCAAGTTTTTTAGTCCCAGGCCTCAAGACTCAAGCCGGAATCTATTTCACAGGAATTGCCAAATGTTAGTATTTTCAAATACAGGTTGAATTAGCAAAGCCGTCAGGAGGCTGAACCTTACTGCTTGAGACTTGCGGCTTGCAGCTTGCGACTTGTACCATGCGCTGGTTTATTAACTTGTTCTACAATTTTAAAATGAGTTCTACAAACTATCCGTTAATCGACATCGGTGCCAACCTCGCCCATGACAGTTTCACCGACGACCTGGATCAGATTCTTGAACAGGCTCGAGAATCTGGTATTGAACACATCATGGTTACGGGTACCTCTGTGAATGGTAGTCAGGACGCTGCCAAATTGGCGCAACAGTATCCAGAGTTTTTATCGTCTACCGCTGGAATTCATCCTCACGAGGCCGTGCATTGTGACGCAGATGCACTGAACCAGCTTACGCATCTGGTTAAAGGCGAAACAGTGAAAGCCCTGGGTGAAACTGGTCTGGACTATTTTCGGGATTTTTCACCAAGAGAGCGCCAGCGGGAAGCTTTTGCCAGCCAACTGCAACTGGCCGCCGAACTACACATGCCGGTATTTCTTCACCAGCGTGATGCCCATGAAGACTTTATGACTATCCTGCGTGAATACCGTAATGCCCTTCCCTGTGGCGTAGTGCACTGTTTCACCGGAACGAAACAGGAACTCAGAGATTATCTTGAGTTGGACATGCACATAGGTATTACCGGCTGGATCTGCGATGAGCGCCGAGGTCAGCATCTGCATGACTGTGTCAGCCTGGTGCCAGATAACCGGTTAATGCTGGAAACCGATGCCCCATACCTGCTACCGAGGACGATCAAACCAAAACCGTCTTCCCGGCGTAATACTCCAGCCAATCTGGTGTATGTGCTAGAAACCATTGCAAATTGTCTCGGAAAAGACCAGAAATCCATTGCAGAACAGACAACATTAAACGCCAGGGTTTTTTTCAAACTATAAACTCTGGTGTATTGCGGCGAATATGAATAAGCGAGATTTTTTAGCTACGTTAGTTGCGGGAGGAGGTATTACCTTCCTGAGCACCCGTTTATTTAATCAATACAAAAACAACCGGCTTTCCTTCGAACTGCCCCAGCTCGATCCCTTCAATCAACGTATTCCCGATTCCACCGCTGCCGATGAACTGGTGATGGAAACCATGCCAACAGGAACTGAACGCGATTTGGCAGTGGCTCCGGAAAATGACTTGCAGGAAGGCTTCAAACATTCAGAACGGCAAATCCTGCCTGAAGAACTTGAACAGTTGGAAGATGATCAGGTAACTAATTACCTGGAAAAAATTCGTAACTTTGATGGCGACTTCGCGGGCGACATCTACCTGAGCGAAATCAACCAGCTTCTGCTGCAACCCACCATTGAACGCCTTGAACGTGTCCAGCGCTTTATTGGTCATGGCAATTTCAATCTTATCGGGTTCGATGAAATGCTTTATTTTGCTCGCAACTATGAGGAAATAGGCCTTTTTGATCCAGCCGAACTGGCTTTCCTGGAAGAAATATTTTTTAACGATGCCACGCAATACGGTTTCTTTGGTGACAAAGTTAATCCAGAGTTGTCCAGTCGGATTACACAGTCTGAAGTAGAAAAAATCGATGGCAGTGGGCATTACCTGCTCAAGGGCGAATCACTGGATCAATATAATCTGATTCGTGGTGATGTCGGTGAAAATTTGCTTCTCACCTCAGGAATCCGCAATGTGGTTAAGCAGATGCATCTGTTCCTGGCCAAAACCCGCCAGTCCAATGGTAATTTGTCCAAGGCTTCCCGCTCGCTGGCTCCACCTGGATATTCATTTCACGGCATAGGGGATTTTGATGTGGGCAAAATCGGTCTGGGAGAAGCCAATTTCACCATAGATTTTTCCAATACCGAGGAATTTCAACGCCTGATCACTCTCGGTTACGTGGATATACGCTACACAGACACCAATCGCTATGGGGTTCGCTATGAACCCTGGCATATCAAGATTATCTAGCACTCTTTGAATTAGACCAGTCTGCTGCTGCAAAGGCCAGAAACTCTTCTGCACTAAAGGGCCAGCCAAGCTCCTGCTCACACTCTGAAAACCGCAGTACCGGGATGCGAATACCGTACTTTTCCATCAAGTCATCTGAATCACTGATATCCACTTCCTGAAGAGATATCTTCAAGCTACCCAAAAAAGGGGCAATAACAGCATGGGCCGTTTCACAGAGGTGGCAGGCTGGGGTGGAATACAGGATAAGTTTTCTGGCCTGATCAGACATATTTAGTGAGAAATATTGCTTCTATTAATAGGGCGGAATTTAAAATCGGCGGGATAGTCCCGAAACAAATGCGGTCTCACTATATAGTCTGATTACAGGCCTCTCAAGGAGGATTTTCATTAGTGTGGGAATCACTATAGAATCGCCCTTTTATTTGGCTCACAGGCCACCTCCTGTCAGTTGTAAGAGTCAGCAGTAAGAGTAACCACACATGACACAAATTGAAGTAATCACCACACTCAAAAACTGGATGAACGAGCATATTATCGGTCAGGAAAAGCTGATTGATCGCCTGCTTATTGCCCTGCTCGCCGATGGTCATCTATTGGTGGAAGGCGCACCAGGGCTGGCTAAAACCAAGGCCATCAAAAACCTCTCGGAAGGCATAGAGGGAGATTTTCACCGAGTTCAGTTTACCCCTGACCTGCTACCCAGCGATATTACTGGTACTGAAATTTACCGCCCGGAAGACGGCAGTTTTCGTTTTCAACAGGGGCCGATATTTCACAACCTGGTGCTGGCCGATGAGATCAACCGAGCACCAGCCAAGGTGCAGTCCGCCCTGCTGGAAGCCATGGCAGAGCATCAGGTTAGTGTGGGCCGCGAAACTTTTCAGTTACCAGAACTCTTTCTGGTCATGGCTACCCAGAACCCTATCGAGCAGGAAGGTACTTATCCCCTACCCGAGGCGCAGCTCGACCGTTTCCTGATGCATGTCACCGTGGATTATCCGGATACAGATTCGGAACGGAAAATCCTGCACCTGGTCAGGGATGAAGCCCGTAATATTGATACCAAGCCGCCCACGGTGGTGCCTCAGAAGAGTCTGTTTGAAGCGCGTCAGGAAGTGTTGAATCTTCACATGGCCGAGCCAGTAGAGGAATATATCCTGCAACTGGTAATGGCAACCCGCAACCCTGGGCCTTACGACGAAGAACTGGCCAAATGGATAGATTATGGAGCCAGTCCACGTGGCACCATTTCCCTGGATCTATGCGCCCGTTCTCATGCCTGGCTCAAGGGCAAGGACTTTGTCAGCCCTGAAGATATCCACGAAGTATTCGCAGACGTACTGCGCCACCGGGTGTTGCTGAGTTTTGAAGCCGAAGCAGCTGGTGTCGATCCTGATTCGGTACTCACGCGCATTCTCGAATTGGTGCCTTCTGCCTGACGTTCAATTAGGAACAACCTTTGTCACGTAAACGCCAGCTCAATATTCAACAAGATCAGTACCGCAGTCGTGGTGCTTTTATTACCCTTGAGCAGCTTTTTGACCAGCGCTATGTAGCCAAATCTCTTGAACTGGATTATCAGTCCAGATCGCGTCTGGGCATGTCAGGCTCGCATACTTCTAAGCACAAAGGCCGGGGTGTGGATTTCGAGGAATTCAGGGCCTATCAACCGGGCGATGATATAAGGCAGATAGACTGGCGTGTCACCGCCCGCACCGGCAGACCCTTTACCAAGGTCTTCCGTGAAGAACGGGAACGACCTGTGATTATTGGTATCGACCAGAGTCATAACATGTTTTTCGGCAGTCAGGTGGCATTCAAGTCAGTCGTTGCTGCAGAGGCTGCCGCCATAATCTGCTGGACCACCGTGGACAATAACGATCGTGTTGGCGGTGTAGTCTTTAATGACAACAAACATGAACTCATCAAGCCCAGACGCAGTAAACGCTCTGCACTACGTTTTCTCGACACACTGGCAAGATATAATCAGGAGTTGGTCGAACACCATGAAACAACCAATGGTGAAAATAATTACCTGCTGCAAGCACTTGAACAGATGTATCGGATTACCCGTCCTGGATCCAATGTCTATCTGCTTAGTGATTTTCAGAATTTTAATGACAAATGCCGGCAATACCTGCATCAACTGGCCATTCATAACAGTGTCACCTGTGTTTTCATCTACGACGCCCTCGAGGAAAATCTACCAATTCCCGGTGTCTATAGTATTACCGATGGTCTTGATCGCAGCACTATCAATACCTACAAAAACACCGTACGTACTCTTTACCACGAACAATTTGAAAATCGCCAGGAGGGCCTGGTCAATGAGTTCAACAAAATGAAAGTTCCCTTAATCCCTTTACGCACAGACCAGATTGTTCTTGACCAGTTGGAAACATGGAAGCAGAAGACCCGTTAAGCCAACTCAAGGATATTCACCTCCCCGGAGCTGTGACCTTCTGGCCGCCAGCCCTCGGGTGGTGGCTGTTGCTTGCGCTTCTCATTGTGGGGTTGGTCTATGCTTACCGTCATGCTATTGCTGCGCTGATCGAACGTCGAAGACTGGCAAGTGTGCTCTCAGAGCTTGACCAGGCCTTTGATCTGTACTCCGAGCAATCGGCCTTCGATAACCACCGTAACCAGGCTGGCCTTGAGTATCTGGCCACAATAAATACTCTGCTCAATCGTGTTGCTTTGGTGCGTTACCCCCAGGCCGGTACTGGAAGCATGACCGGTAGTAAATGGCTACGTTTCCTCGACAGTTGTGATAACACGCAGGTCTTCACCCAGGGGGCTGGGACAATTCTTGAAGATGGGATTTACCGTCGCAACTTTGATGCAGAAACACAATCCCTGCATACCATCACCAGAACATGGGTTGAAAACCGTTACCGAATACAGGAAGGCAAACCCTCAATATTTGCTAGCTTCAGGAAGACTGCCACATGATTCAGTTTATCTGGCCTCTTGTATTCCTGCTGCTACCCCTGCCTTGGTTGTGCCACCAATTGCTTCCGAAAGCGGCTAATCGCGACGCTTCCCTGTATGTACCGTTTTTTAAATCCCTGTCGAGAATAGAATCTGTGACTCCGCGTATCAGCGCGCGTAACCGTCTGATTGCAGTCCTGGCCATTTTCAGCTGGTTGCTGCTGGTACTGGCAGCCAGTCGCCCCCAGTGGGTTGGCGATCCTGTACAGTTACCCACTACTGGCCGTGACCTGATGCTTGCTGTTGATATTTCAGGCTCCATGGAGGCCCAGGACATCCAGCTTAATGGCCAAAATGCGACCCGCTTGCAGGTAGTGAAATCGGTCGTGGGAGATTTCGTGGAAAGGCGAACCGGTGATCGTCTGGGGCTGATCCTGTTTGCAGCGCGGGCCTATACCCAGGCTCCACTGACCTTTGATCGAAAGACTGTAGAAACCCTGTTGGTCGAGGCTGAAATCGGAATTATCGAGGAAAATGCCACAGCCATTGGAGATTCAATTGGGCTTGGGGTAAAACATTTGAGAGAGCGGCCGGAAACCAGTCGCATCCTGATCCTGCTTACAGACGGGGTTAACAATGCCGGGGAAGTCACGCCAACTCAGGCAGGTGAATTGGCCGCACGGGAAAATATCCGTATTTATACCATTGGCATCGGCGCCGATGCTTCCACCACCAACTCTCTGTTTGGCCCCCGTACTATTAATCCTTCTGCAGACCTGGATGAAGATACCTTGACCCGAATTGCGGAAAATACTGGCGGTCAGTATTTTCGTGCCCGGGACAGGGAAGAACTGGAACAAATCTATTTAATTCTGGACGAGCTTGAGCCGGTGGAACAGGAAGCGGAAACCTTCAGGCCAACCTCTTCGTTGTTTTACTGGCCGCTTGGACTCGCTCTGGCCTTCAGTTTCCTTATTGCACTGCTGCGTATGCCCTGGGCTATTTTGATGAACCTGAGGCGCAGTACTGCGCCCGCTGCGAGTGAAACGGACACTGACAATTTGGTGGAGGTTCAAGCATGATGTCGATGCTGCCAGCTGAATTTCTGGATAATTTCCATTTCTTGCGCCCTTTATTTCTTTGGGGATTATTGCCCGCCTTCATACTTGTTTGCCTGGTGTTGTTTATTCAAAACAATCGCAGTACCTGGAGTCGAGCAATTGATCCTGCTCTGCTGCCTTTCCTGCTGGACAAAAACGCCACACCGCGTGCAACTTATCCGGTTTTTGGATTGCTGCTGCTTTGGACTCTGGGTCTTATCGCCCTGGCTGGCCCTGTCTGGGAACAGATACCAGTCCCCGTCCAGGAGCGTGAAGATGCACTGGTGATTGTTGCTGATATGTCCATGTCGATGTATTCCACGGATGTATCACCCAATAGGGCTATACGTGCACAACGGAAGATTATTGATGTGCTTAACCAACGTCGGCAAGAAGGCCAGACTGCACTGGTGGTCTATGCTGGTGATGCTCATGCGGTAACGCCATTGACTGATGATGTGGAAACTATCAACAATCTGGTGTCCTCACTTCAGCCTAATATCATGCCTATTCTTGGTAGTAAACCGGCAACCGGGGTGGAACTCGCACTAACCTTACTCGAAAACAGTAATCTGCCCCAGGCTCAGATTCTCCTGCTGACTGACGGCATCAATGAAGATGATATCGGTGCCATCCGCAACCTGTTGGATAATACAGGGCATACTCTTTTCGTACTGGGTATTGGAACTGAGGATGGCGCGCCTATCCCGCAGGAAGGGGGTGGATTCCTGCGTGACAATAACAATGCGATAGTGATTCCCCGACTGGAACGCGATTTGCTGCAACAGCTTGCCAATTCCAACAATGGACGCTATGCCGACGCGCTACTGACAGATGACGACATTAACTTCCTGCTTGATGAAAACTTTTTAGATGAGAATGAAAACCTGGTGGAAGCGGAGCGTGAATTTGATATCTGGTATGAAACCGGACCCTGGCTCCTGCTACTCGCCCTGCCATTTGCTGCTATGGCTTTTCGCCGGGGCTGGTTGCTCAGTATCACGCTGGCTATGATTTTAATTCCTGAGCGGCCTGTATACGCCTGGGAGCTAAAAGATCTGTGGGTTAACAAGGATAACCAAGGGGCTGAAGCCTTTGTGGAAGAGGCGTATTCCGAGGCTGCTACGCTGTTTAAAGACGAAGCCTGGCGTGCTGTGGCAAATTATCGCACCGGCAATTTTGAGAATGCTGTAGCAGACCTGAGTATTCTTGAAGATGTAGAGTCTCATTATAATCGTGGCAACTCCCTGGCCCGGTTAAATCGTTATCCAGAAGCCATTGAAGCTTATAATCAGGTTCTGGCACTGGCGCCTGAACATGAAGACGCCCAGTTCAACAAAGAACTGCTGGAGCAGGTCATGGAAGAGCAGGAACAGCAGCAAGAAAATAACGAGAGTGAAGACCAGAACCAGGATCAGCAGGAAAGCGAAGAACAGCAGGACCAGCAGCAAGATCAACAAAACCAGGAGCAACAATCGGAAGAATCTGAACAGGATCAACAGCAGGAACAGGAGCAACAAGAAAACCAGGACCAGCAGCAATCCGATGAAGAAAGTGAGTCTGAGTCTCAGGAACAGGAGATGCCTGAACCCCAGGAAGGAGAGCAACCGGATACTGAAGAAGAACAGGCTATGCAACAATGGCTACGCAGAATTCCGGATGATCCAGGCGAATTATTACGCAGGAAATTCCAGTACCAGGCAGCACGGAGAAGATTCGAAGAAATTCAGAATCCCAACCTGCTCGAACAGCAGGGGAATGAAGAAACATGGTAAAGCGTTTAATTGGTTTTATTAGTCTACTGTGCCTGACTATGTCTGTCGTTTCACAGACACCGACACAGGGTCAGGCCTTGTCCGCTTTTGTCGACAAGAATGACATTGCTCTCAATGATATTCTGACCCTGACTATTCGAGTGGATAATTCTCTGGGAACCACACGCCCTTCTCTGGCGGGTTTGAATCGGGACTTCGAACAGGTGGGCAATGTCAACACACGTAGTTCCTACACTAACGTGAATGGCACGGTACAGTCCTTCGTGGATTTCATAATTCGATTGCGTGCCTTGTCTAGCGGCACACTGATCATCCCTTCCTTTCGCGTTGGTGGAGAAGTCACATCTCCTATCAGTATTAATGTGGGTGAAGCCAATCAGACAGACAGTGCTGGCAATAATGAAATTTTTATCCTCTCCAATGTCAGTAAAGAACGACTCTATGTGCAGGAGCAATTGCTGTACACCATCAAACTCTATTATTCCATCAGCTTTGATCAGGGCGCACAACTTACCTCACCCCAGGTAGCCGATTCTGTAGTGCAACAACTTGGGAGCGACGAAACTTACTCTGAAATTCTTGATGGTATTCGCTATAACGTCACCGAAAGAAAATTTGTTATCTTCCCGCAAAGCAGCGGCGAGCTGACCATACCTCCAGTGTATTTTACCGCTACGGTTGGCAGGCGCGGCGGTCTGACACGTTTCTTCAATAACCGCACCAGTGTCCGGGAAATAGACCTTTCCAGTGATGCCCACCTCATTGACGTATTGGGAAAACCGGCCAGTTTCCCCGGTCAAACCTGGTTGCCTGCAGCCAATCTCAGCATCATTGAAAACTGGAGCGGCCCACTTACCAATCTGGCAATTGGCAATTCGGTAACCCGAAACATCAGACTGACTGCTACAGGTCTGAGTAGTTCTCTGTTACCAGGTATTTCTTATGAAGATATTCCGGGGCTAAAATTTTACCCGGACCAACCCATTCGGGAAGATAATGCCGATGAAACAGGCGTAAGCGGTTCACGTGCAGAGGGTACTGCAATTGTTCCATCAGAGGCCGGCAGTTTTATTATTCCTGAAGTAGTCATTCCCTGGTGGAATACCACCACAGATTCACTTGAGCGCACTGTTATTCCCGCCCAAACAATGACAGTTTTACCTGGTGCAGGACCTGGACAACAGGCCTTGCCGGATTTCAGTAATCTACAACAAGCAAATTTCCCTCCCGGCCCTGGCAGCGCTGCTGCACCGGCAGCACAAACATCCGGTTTGTACCTGTTCTGGATTACCAGTACCGCTGTTTTTGCAGTGGCATGGTTGTTTTCCACGGGCATGTGGCTACGTTACAGAAATCAGCTTGCTTTTGTGACAACGGCCACACCAGGTATGCTTCCGCGGAAAAAAGACATTGAAAAAATAGTCTCTCAAAACGCACAAACAAATTTTAAGAGTTTGAAAACTGCTCTGGCCAGAGGAGAACCGACAGAAATCAGATGCTGTCTGATAGCCTGGGGACAGGCCTTATTCCAGGATAATTCCCTGCTAACCCTCACGGCTATTTCTCGACAATGCCAGGATGGAGAGTTTGAAAAGCAAACTCTGTTATTAGAAGAATCTGTGTACAAAAATTCAGACACTAAAGACTTTAGTACAGAAATTATTGAAACAGCTGTCAGTCGAATCCACAAGAGTGCCAGCAAGCCAAAAAGCGCAGGCAAAAATTACAATCTTCCTCCTCTGTATAAAAACTAATTTACAGAGTCGATCTTTTCAATTATTCGAATAACGCAAGTGAGATTAAAGGACTCTAATCATGAATGCTGAGGAATTTCAGGAACTTTTTCTTAAAGGCCTGAAACGTCGCAACCCTGGTGAAGTAGAATTTCACCAGGCTGTTGCCGAAGTATCTGCAGACATCATTCCATTTATTGAGGATAAACCTAAATATAAACATGGACTGATCCTGGAGCGGCTGACCGAACCGGATCGTATAATCTCGTTTCGGGTTTGCTGGGTAGATGATGAGGGACATATCCGTGCTAACCGCGGCCATCGGGTTCAGAACAACAACGCGATTGGCCCCTACAAGGGCGGCTTGCGTTTTCATTCCAGTGTAAACCTGAGCATTCTTAAATTTCTCGCCTTTGAGCAGACATTTAAAAATTCGCTGACTGGCTTGGCTATAGGTGGAGCCAAAGGTGGTTCAGACTTTAATCCTAAAGGGAAAAGTGATGGCGAAATTATGCGCTTTTGCCAGTCTTTTATTACCGAACTTAGTCGTTATATCGGCGCTAATACCGACGTGCCCGCTGGCGATATCGGCGTTGGTGCAAGGGAAATCGGTTACATGTTTGGTCAACTGAAAAGACTTACTAACGAACATACTGGCACCCTTACTGGCAAAGGCATTGAATATGGCGGCAGCCTCATCCGCAATGAAGCCACCGGCTATGGCGCCGTTTATATGCTGAACAATATGATGAAACACCACGACGATGAATTAATTGGTAAAAAAATTCTGATCTCTGGCTCTGGAAATGTCGCTATTTTTGCCGCAGAAAAAGCCATTAACCTTGGCGCAAAAGTTCTCACCATGTCAGATTCTTCAGGATTTATTCATGACAAGAATGGACTTGATGATAAAAAACTGGCCGCCATTAAAAGAATCAAACTAGAAGAACGTGGCCGTATCTCGGATTACACCAATGAATTTGATGCGCAATATCATGAGGGTGAACGCCCCTGGTCAATTGCTGCGGATGTTGCCCTGCCCTGTGCAACACAAAATGAAATTTCCGGCGATGACGCCAGAACTTTGGTTGAGAACGGCTGCAAACACATTGTCGAAGGAGCCAATATGCCCACAGTCCAGGAAGGCGTAGACTACTTTAAGGAAAACAATATTTTGTTTGCACCTAGTAAAGCAGCCAATGCTGGTGGCGTAGCAGTATCCGGGCTGGAAATGAGCCAGAACTCATCCAAGATCAGCTGGTCTGAAAAGGAAATTGATAGCCTGTTAAGTGGCATCATGAAAAGTATTCATGACACATGTGTTGTGCATGGCAAAGGCAAAGATGGGGTGAATTATTCCAAAGGCGCTAACATCGGGGGCTTCATTAAAGTCGCCAACGCCATGCTTGCTTACGGTGTGATTTAATAAAACGTTCATCAGTATCTACTGCGCTCGTCCAGGCAAGGCAAAAAGTATTTTCAAACCATACAAAACCCGGAATTCTCCGGGCTCTTTTATTCCATTACCTATTTATTAAGCTGATTTAAGAAGCCTTTTAGTGTTGCCATTAATTGAAATCTGGCGAGGCTTCATGGCTTCGGGTATTTCACGCTCAAGCTCAACGTGCAGCAATCCATTCTCAAGCCTAGCACCTGTCACGTTGATATGATCAGCCAATTTAAACTGACGCTGAAAATTCCTTTCCGCAATACCTTGATGCAGGTAATTGTTTTCTGCATCATTTGTCTCTTCTTCCTTGTTAGAAGCGACGGTCAGCGTGTTGTTTTCCACTTCAACGTTGATGTCGTCATCAGTAAATCCGGCAACCGCCATGGTGATCCGGTATTCGTCGTCCTTGATCAGTTCAATGTTGTAAGGGGGATAGCTAGAGGTGCTCCTGTCATTGGTAGGAATGTTATCCAACAGTGAAGCCAGGTGGTCAAAACCAATAGCCGATCGTTAAAGGGGTGAAAAATCAAAAGTTGTCATACTGATATCCTCTCTAAGAAGCAATAATCATTAAATTGCAGCCTGTTCTTATGAACCAGACCGTTTTGACTTGCAGGCAAGTCAGTGAAGCTCTCATGAGCCTTCACAAGTCTATAAGTAGGGTCTGAAAAGGATATTTCAAGGGTTGAATTGGGCCGGATCAGGAAGGTTTTTTTGGCCGGTAATACACTATAAAACTCAGAATGGGCAAATAATACGGGGCGTAAGCCATCAATGAAGCGATATCCAGGAATGCAGATGGCGTTTCCAGCATAAAACCCGAATACCAAACTGGCCAGGTCATAAAAACAATAGTTAACCCGGCCATCAAACTCAATTTCCGATCCGTCTTTTCAGACGTCAGGAAGATACCTGTGTGGACCAAAAGGGAGAGAATAAAAATTGGTAGTTGAACTTGCATAATTATATTTTGTTAACTAACTAATGAATCTGAAGGATCTATTCAATAAATGCAACCCTGTTCAGGGTCTGGATACGTTGAGCATAAGAGAGTTGTTGAAAAATTCCATGCAATCAAATAAACCTAGAGGAAATCCAAATCACCCTGCCAGTAGCCAACATCCAGCCACTGATCGAATTTGTGCCCCACTTTCTCAAAGTGAGCGACTTTTTTCATACCCATTTTTTCGTGTAATGCCACACTGGCCGAGTTAGGTAGAGCTATTCCCCCGATGAGCATTCTGATTCCTTGTTCTTTGAGTAAAGCAAACAGGGCCTGCTACAACTGTGTCCCTATCCCCTTACGGAAATAGTCCGGTAGCAGGTAGACCGTAACTTCTGCTGAATGACTATAGGCAGAGCGTGTGTTCCACATATACCCATAACTGTATCCGCCAATGACTCCATCAATTTCAGCCACCAGCCAGGGAAAGCCATCCTCTATTACCTTGCGAACTCGCTCTGTCATTCCAGCCGTGTCCAAAGTGCTTTCTTCGTAACTGGCTATGGTGTTTTCGATATAGTAGTTATATATCTTGGCGACACTGGCAATATCGGGTTTTTGTATGGCTCGTATCATCTCTAAAACGTACTGAAAATTTATGACTTAAGAAATTTGGCTTTCCTGAAATTCAAATCTTGGCAGTGTTTTACTTTCAACGACAACTGACTCCATGAACATTGTTAATGGTCTAACCCAGTAACTTCGTTTTTTCTCATCATCATCATATAGGGGATAGTACAACACCAGATCTTCCCCGGTTTCCGAATGCCTGGCTGTACCCACCACTTCGTAATCGTTGCCCTTATAGTGCCGGTAACGCCCAATAGGAATTAATGAATGCATGAGTCGTCCTTATTGGTCGGGCAGTAGAAATGAGAACAAATTTAAACGCCAAGAATGCGGTTCAGTTAATCACCTGAAATTTTCTGATTGCCAGTTTTAACTGATGAGTTTTCCCCAAACGTTCCTCAGGGCTGATTTTATTAAACGCCAGTTCCATATACAGCCTGGTGATGGCGGCTACATCAGTTGCCCACTGAGGCTGAACTGCAGCTACGCGCTCGCTGTATATCATGGGGGCTTCGCCTGAGTGGCGATTGATGCCATTGTCTCCCAGAAAGCGGCAGAATTTCAGGTAAAGGGCGTTTACTGGAGTCTGCGCTTTTTTGATCGGCTTTCTCAGGACCATGAAGGCTGTAAGACCTGTAAATAAAAACATGAAGACCAGTAATGAAAGCAGAACTTTGCGTTGATTGACGTTTTCAAAAAGCCGACTGAACAGAGCAAACTGCATACCCTGGTCGTAATTAAGGACAAAACGATTCCAGGCGTAATCAATCATTTCCATGCGCAGGATCAAATCATTGATCAGTAGGCTGCTGCTGCGAAACTGGAGCAAGGAAAAAACTTCATCATCGAGAAAGCCTTCATCCTCCTGAAATGTAAACTGGCTGCCGAATTCAATTCGCCCTGGCGCTACTGCCGCAGTTGGGTCTACTCGAACCCAGCCTCGGCCTTCTAACCACACTTCTGACCAGGCATGGGCATCGTATTGGCGCACAATCAACGTATCATTATATTTGTTAAATTCACCACCCTGATAGCCAGTAACTACACGTGCAGGTATGCCCGCAGCACGCATCAGGTAGGTAAATGTGCTGGCATAATGTTCGCAAAATCCTTCCCGGGTATTGAACAGAAAATCATCGATGGCATTTTCTCCCAACAAGCTGGGGCTTAAGGTGTAGAAAAACTCATTGTTTCTGATGTACTGCAGTATGGTATTGATAAAGTCTTCATCCGATTCTGCTTCTGCGTACATCTGTTCAGCAAAGGCACGGCTTTGCTCATTGCCACTCTCTGGAATTGACAGGTTGTTATTGGTCATTCCACGGGACATTTCAAGATCAACGATATGGTCGAGATAAGAGGTGGCGTCGTAACTCATGCGCTGATTTATCGGACGTTGGGTTCCAACCTGAAATTCCCTGCGCATGAACAAGCGTTCATTTGTGAGTTGAGGCACCATCAAAGTGAACACCCAGCTTTGTTGGGTTGGCTCCATGATAACGTTATAGCGGACAGGCTCACCCAACGTTCGAATTTCACGGAACCAGGGGTAAAGTTCCTGCTTGTCTACCCCCAAATACTGGGCGTTGCGGAATCGTCTTCTAGACCACTCACGGCCGTCAAACTGCTCCAGGGTTATGCCACGCCAGTACAACTGGCTATAGGGTGGAATCTCGGAACTGAATTCCACACGGAATGCCAAATCGCCTGACCGCGTCAGATCGCCTATATCGCCTGGAGACATTTCATCACTCAGGCCTGTTATGCCATTAGAGTTTTGCATGGGTACTGACCATAAAGGGGCAATACGCGGGAATATCAAAAACAGGATTGCCATCAAAGGAATACTCTGTAGCAACACAATTCCAGAGAGTTTCAAAGTACGCATCGGACGCTGAAACTCTTCCGTTTGGGTTATGGACATGAGCGCCGAAGTTATAACAAGAACTGTTAACGCCATGTAGATGGCTACCGGAATAGACTGGGAATATATAAATTCAGCCAGGACAGTGAAATAACACAGGTATATCACCATCAATACATCCTGCTTCTTTTTCATTTCGAGCAGTTTGAGTGCTATACCAACAACCAGCACACCCACTATGGCATCGGTAGAAAAAATATCCCGTCCGTATTGAGTAACAATGGCAAACAAAACGACAAACACGATAGACGTTTTAATTTTTGATCCAGGGTGGGAAATACGGCCCTGGAAAATGAGAACGCTTGTGCCTATACAGCAGCCGCACAATAGTGTGAGCCAAACTGGCATACGCAACATATGTGGAATTATGACCGATGTCAGGGAAGCCAGAATCCATATGAGCGCCGTCCTGGGCATACGGTATATTTCAACACCTGACTTTACTTTAATATCTGGACGTTTGAGAAACCAGGCGAACACTTGTCTTATCATGCCACCACCTCATCGTCACTAGCCGGATCGCTGATGCCATAAAGTGCCAGTGTTTCCATTATCTTGTTGTAGTGCACACTGCCTTTTGCCGGTTCAATTTTCACACCGGGCAATTCCAGGCCGTAATCTAGTCCAACAGCATCTAACTGCAAAACACAATAACAAAGCCGGGACATTATTTGTTCGATACCCAAATCCGGGAACATGTCCCATTTCAGCCAGATTTTATCATCAACATTTGAGGCATATTCCTTGGTATACATACCCCTGCCCCGGGCAGCAATTTTCCATGCCACGTGCCGAAGAGAGTCGCCTTCTCTGTATTCGCGCAGGGCATGAAAGTCATCACTACCGCGTGTGATATTGGTATGCCCGCTGTTTTGCTGTTGTGAGGTGAGCCAGTCAAGATCACAAGGTACCGGCTTGGGATAAACTATGCAGCGCAGGTCAAGATCTACCAATGACCAGGCACGACAAATACCAAAGGGAAATATAGTTTCAATCCTCAAGCGACCTGGTGTAAACCAGCCACGGTGTTCTGCCCTGATATACAGACTACTGCGCTCTTCGATTGACTTGATCAGATTGGCTGTCACCCGCCTGGAATTCGGGAACTTCAAATCAACTGCTTCGTGAATTCTTTCGCCATGTCTGGCAAGAATAACGGTGATTTCGGCCTGCTCTTCAGCAAATACTGAGCTCCCTGCAACAGCCGATATATGCAACCCGGACAGATTACGGAAGGTGTAGAAGATAGAAAGGATGAAAAGCCCCAGTAACCAGAAGACCAGGGCAAAGGCCAAACTGGCCTCATAGTTAACTGCCCCTATGAACATCAATGCCAAAACACCGACAAAACCCAGGCCCTGTTTGTTGGGGATAATGAAAATATTGTATTGGGTAAGCACCACCAGTCGCGAGGGTGGAATGCGCCTTTTGACCCAACGGTTGAAACGCTGCTGCCATCTGGCGCCTAGCTCCTGGCGCCAATTTAATGGATTCTGTTGTACGCTCGTATTCATAGGCAAGACAGGTTACGTCGGCACTGCGCTATTCAGAAAAAATATCCACCTCGTTCAGCAAGCGCTGGTAGTAGGATTCACTGCTGCGCCCTGACGCATCAGAAATAGCACGCAATCTGTGATCCACAACTGCCGGCAGCACCATCTGAACATCTTCGGGGATCACATGCATCCGGTCATGCATCAGTGCCCAGGTCCGGGCACTACGAGTCAGGGCCATAGCGCCACGTGGCGACAAACCAAAGGAAAACAGGTTGTCCTGGCGAGTATAGGCGACGATACGCTGCACATAATCCAACAAGGTGTCCGTGGTATGAACTTCAGGTATTTGATTACTAATCTGGATGACATCTTCAGCGTTCAATGACTGCTTCATGCCAGCAATTTTTTCGCGTTGATCCCTGTTATTAAGCAGCTCTCTTTCCGCCGCCGGATCCGGATACCCTATCTGTAAACGCATTAAAAAACGATCAAGTTGGGATTCAGGTAAGGGGTAGGTACCAGCGAAACTTACTGGATTTTGAGTAGCAATAACAAAAAACGGTCGCGGTAATACCATCGTCTTGTTGTCGATGGAAACCTGTCCTTCTTCCATGGCTTCAAGCAAGGCACTCTGTGTTTTTGGCGTGGTCCTGTTGATCTCATCTGCAAGGACCAGGTTGGAGAAAATGGGGCCTTGATGGAAAGAGAATTCACCGTTGCTTTGGTCATAAATGGTGACACCGAGAATATCAGCAGGCAATAGATCACTGGTGAACTGTATACGGGAATAATTCAGGCCAAAAGCATTTGCCAGTGCTTGGGACAAAGTGGTTTTACCCATGCCGGGTTTATCTTCCATCAGCAAATGGCCGCCAGCAAACAGGCAACAAAGAGACAGCCTGATTTGCTTTTCCTTGCCGAGAATTACATTACTAATTTCACTAACAGCTTCTTCGATCTTGTCCCGTATTTTTCTAGGTGCAATATCGGAAACTGGTAGCGACTCCTCTTTACTCATTGTCTGTTCCATTATCCCGTATTATGAAGCTCAAGAACGTCTTCATCCTCCGCGTTTTTAGATATCTCAGAATTGCTAGTAGTGCGTTTGCGCTTGGCGAAATCACTGCGTTTTTGTTCCAGTTTGCTCAGGTACTCCTCGCTGACATCATTCGTTACGTACTTGCCATTGAACACTGAGCATTCAAAGTCCATGGGAATAATGCTGCCTTCCGCACAGGAAGCTATCAGGTCTTCCAGATCCTGAAATATTAACCAGTCTGCCCCAATAGCCTGACGTACCTCTTCTACAGTCTTGCCATGGGCTATCAATTCGCTGACGGCTGGCATGTCGATACCGTACACATTGGGGTAACGAACCGGCGGTGCCGCTGAGCAGAAATACACCTTTCTCGCACCAGCATCCCTGGCCATATCAATAATCTGTTTACAGGTTGTGCCGCGCACAATGGAATCATCCACCAGTAATACATTTTTGTCCTGAAACTCAAGTGGCGTGGCATTGAGTTTCTGTTTTACTGATTTCTTGCGCTGGCTTTGCCCCGGCATGATAAATGTCCTGCCGATATAGCGATTTTTAACGAAGCCTTCCCGGTATTTCACACCCAGAGCATTGGCTAATTCTACAGCAGAGGTTCGGGATGTGTCCGGGATCGGGATCACAACATCAATATCATGTTCCGGTCTTTCTCGTTTGATTTTTTTGGCCAGATTTTCACCCATGCGCAAACGAGATTTGTACACAGAAATGCCGTCAATCATGGAATCCGGGCGGGCAAAATAGACGTGCTCAAAAATGCAGGGGGTGAGCTTGCTTTCATCTGAGCAGATGCGGGTCTGGATATTGCCTTCATGATCTATGTAAACCGCTTCACCAGGCGCCACATCTCTGATCAGTTTGAATCCCTGGGAGTCAAGGGCAACACTCTCGGAAGCAATCATGTATTCATCACCCTTGCGGCTCTTCTTTTTACCAAAGACCAGGGGCCGGATCCCGTATTTATCCCGGAATCCGACAATGCCATATCCCACTAGCATGGCGATGGCAGCATAAGCACCTCGGCAACGTTTGTGGACACCTTCTACTGCCGTGAAAACATCTTCAGCGGTGGGTTTGATTTTGTTCAGTACTTGCAGCTCATGGGCGAACACATTGAGTAAAACTTCCGAATCTGAATCTGTATTCAGGTGTCGAAGGTCATCCCGGAAAATATCTTCGGTGAGCTCTTCTGAATTGGTGAGGTTACCGTTATGCGCAAGACTGATCCCATAGGGGGAATTGACATATAGAGGCTGTGCCTGGGCAGATCCACTGCTTCCCGCCGTGGGGTAGCGGACATGGCCGATCCCCATATTGCCAGTCAGCCGGCGCATATGGCTGGAACGAAACACATCCCGAACCAGACCATTATCCTTTCTCAGGTTCAACTTGCCCTTATCACTGGTAACTATGCCTGCAGCATCCTGTCCCCGGTGCTGCAGAACAGTCAGACTGTCATAGAGCGCGAGGTTAACGTTGGATTTACCTACTACACCGACGAGCCCACACATATAGTTTGTCCTGTCTAAGTTATCCCGCTAGTTTTTGCTTTTTCATGCCGTAATTTCGTCCGCAGGTTGGCCAATTCCGAACATTCCCTGAAGATAATCTATCATCGCCACCGCATAGGGAACCAGTCTTGAGCCTTCAAACCAGCTCTGCGAAATATCAAACTGGGTACCTACTAGGATGATGACCAATACAATAATAATCCCGCGTAGTACCCCAAATATTGCACCCAGTGTTCTGTCTGCACCTTTCAGTCCTGCAGCCTCAGTCAGCTTCGACACCATATTGCTTATTAGCGTGCCAGCAAAAATAACGGCTATAAACAGTAAAGCGAAGGCTGCCATTCTGCGTAAGCTGGCGTTATTAATCAAATTTTCCATTAAATCAGCTAGTTGGGCGCTGAATAAAGTGCCAGCAAGAATTGCAGCAAACCAGCTAGCCAGGGACAGGGCTTCCTTAACCAGCCCCCGGAACACGCCGATCAGGGCAGAAATTGCCACGATCACCAGAATGATGATGTCTATCACTCCCATCGCTCAGGCTATCCGCTTATTGTTCCAGTTCATTGATACCGAACTGAACTACTACTCCTTCCAGTTCGAAAGACTCTGCCAGATCAGGTTGCAGCCTGGCCGCTTCATTTTCTGTCATAACCGGCCCTACATAGACAGCAGTCAATGGCCCCCGACTGGTTTCAATGGGCCTACTGAAGCCCTTGTAGCCACTTTCGCGCAATCTATCTACCAACGCTTCAGCATTGGCAAGTTGGCCAAAAGAGGCCAGGCGAACACTCCAGGTGGCAGGAAGTCCAGCTGCGTTCAAACGTGGTAGTTCTGGGGCTGGCGGCGTGTCGGGGGTAGTGTTTGCCTGGTCAGACTGGGAATTGGTTGAATTTGCTGCATTGTCATCCTGAGGTGAAGTCACGGTATCAGGGCTGATTTCCGGGCGCTGCGTTCCTATTACAGGGACAACTGGCATGGGGGGCGATTCAGGTATGGTAGCCGTCATTTCAGGGGCGGAAACGCCTTCGCCATCCAGCAGTATGGGGATGAAAATAATGGCCAGGCAGCCAATGACTACTGTGCCTACCAGGCGCTGTTTCATCGCTGTATTCAAATCAACTCCAATACCGTCGAGACGGTAAAAAACGATCCGGTGACGAGGATTACGGCCTCTTTGTGCTGATCCTGAAGTGATTTCACAGCAGTGTGTGCTGCTGTGTAGGCTTCAGTCACGTTGTCAAAACACTGAGCTTTATCGACACCGGCATCAGACAGGAGATTATATAATATTTTTCCCTCCAGGCCCCGATCTTCATGAATACCGGCTACATACCAATGCGGCTCCAGCATGTTGTTGATTGTCAGCACTTCCTGGTAATTCTTGTCAGCCAGCATGGCAACTACTAAGTGAATTGAATAATTCGGGAATTCTGCCCGCATTTTCTCTGTAAGTCGTTGTGCTGCATGGGGATTATGGGCGACATCGAGAATAATACCGACACCGTCATGTTCTTTACGTTGAAAGCGGCCTGGTAAGTCAGCTTTGCCCAAACCCGCTGCAATCTGCAATTGATTAATTTCCGGAGCAGCCAGGGTGACCGCCTGCACTGCCGTGGCGCAATTATCCAGTGGATAATTATTCAGCGGCAGATTATCCAGTTCTATCCTGGAGCCTTCGGAGGTTTCCCCTTCCCACGCCCAGAGTTGTTCGCCGCTTTGTTGTGCTGAAAAGCTGTTGCCACTGGCATAAAGTTTGGCACCTGTTTCGCTGGCAAATTGCACCACTGATTCAGGGATATCGATTTCTCCTACTAACGCAGGTTTCGCTTTACGGAATATACCGGCTTTTTCATAGCCTATCGCTTCGCGGGTTTCACCGAGCCAATCGGTATGATCCAGAGCAACATTGGTAAGGATGGCGATATCCGGATCCAGAATATTCACAGCATCCAGACGTCCGCCAAGCCCCACTTCCAGCAATATAAAATCCGGCTTGTACTCTGAAAACAATTGCAGGGCTGCCAGCGTGCCAAATTCAAAATAAGTGAGCTGACTATCTCCTCTGACAGCTTCGACGGCCGCAAAGGACTGACATAATTGCGCATCAGTAGCCAAATGTGTGCCAAGTTTTACGCGTTCGTTATAGACAAGAAGATGGGGCGATGTATAGCAGGCAGTTGTGTACCCACCCTCCTCAAGGATTGCAGAGAGCATACTGACTGTGGAGCCCTTGCCGTTGGTGCCACCTACGGTAATGATGCGTGTGTCTTGAAATTCTATGGGGAGTTTTTCAGCGACCCTGGTAATGCGATCAAGACCAAGTTCAATTGTACTGGGATGGCACTGCTCGAGGTATTCAAGCCATTCTTCGAGATTCAAGCCCTACTCCCAAATACCCTTAATACCCTTAAACTGATCAGACCAACTCCTGCTGAGTTGGACGATCTGCAAACCTGTGCATCAGCTTATTGACCAGAGCACTGATACGAGTGCGCAAATGTTTGCGATGGATGATCATATCAATGGCACCATGTTCGAGAAGAAACTCACTGCGCTGAAACCCTTCCGGAAGTTTTTCCCGTACTGTCTGACGGATGACATCCTGGCCAGCAAATCCAATAAACGCATTGGGCTCCGCGATGTTAATGTCTCCCAGCATGGCAAGGCTGGCAGAAACACCTCCATACACAGGATCAACAAGGACCGAAATATACAGCAAGCCTTTTTGTTTCATCTTTTCCAAAGCCGCTGCAGTTTTCGCCATCTGCATGAGCGAAACAAGAGCTTCCTGCATACGTGCCCCACCACTTGTGGCGAAACAGATTAATGGCAACTCTTCAGCAAGACATTTATTCACAGCCAAGGTAAATTTTTCGCCTACAACCGATCCCATAGAGCCGCCAATAAAACCAAACTCAAATGCAGCGACCACTATTGGTCGACCATTGAGATTGCCTTTTTTGACGACCAAAGCATCATTCTCACCAGTAGCTTTACTGGCCGTTACGAGTCGGTCTTTGTATTTTTTCAAATCTCTGAATTTCAAAATATCAGAAGGGATGATATCGGTACCCAATTCTTCCTGATTCTCATTATCCAGAAAAATTTCCAGGCGCCGACGTGCAGAGATACGTAAGTGATGGTCACACTTGGGACAGATGTCCAGATTTTCCAGGAGGTTATCCCTGTACAGCACAGCTTCACACCGGGGGCATTTCTTCCAAAGACCTTCCGGAATACTACGGGTCTTGCCTGAGTCAGCCGAGCGACCTACAGACGGGAGAATTTTGTCAATCCAGCTCATTGAATTTTATTGTTCCTGAAGTTCATCGGAAAGAAGGAGTTCATCCATACTTTCACGCATTTCCCTGATCAGTGCAATGTGCACTTGCAGGGTATTTCGGTCGTAAGGAGTGTTTGCATCCAGTTCGGCAATTTTGTTGATCAGGGCGCTGCCTACTACAACAGCATCAGCAATGGCTGCAATTTGTGCAGCAGTTTGCGGATCGCTGATGCCAAATCCGACGCCAATAGGCAAATCGGTACTACTGCGAAAACGCGCCAGATTCGATTTCACGGATTCAATATCCAGATTACCAGCACCAGTGACGCCTTTCAGTGACACATAGTACACATATCCAGAGATTTGGGCGCAGATCTGTTTTGCCCGCTCGTCTGATGTTATCGGTGCCACCAGAAAAATCATGTCCAGAGCAGTCTGGTCAACGATACTCTTTAAATCATGGGATTCTTCCGGTGGCATATCCACGATTAATACACCGTCAACACCGACCTCGATACAGGCATTTACAAACTCCTGATAACCCATACATTCAACCGGGTTGAGGTAACCCATCAACACAACCGGCGTATCATTGTTTTCCTGCCGGAATCGAGTCACTGTAGCAAGTACATTCTTCAGGCTGGTGTTATTGGCAAGCGCCCTTTCCACAGCACGCTGAATGACAGGACCATCAGATGTCGGGTCTGTAAAGGGAAATCCAAGCTCGATGATATCGGCCCCATTTGCTACAAGGGCATGCATCAATTCCAGCGTGGTCTCCAGGTTCGGATCGCCGGCCGTCAGGAAAGGTATCAACGCCTTGCGCCCTTCAACATGCAACTGTTTAAAACATTGCGCGATTCTACTCATACTGTGATGCCTTCTATTTCAGCCACCGTATGCATATCTTTATCCCCCCTGCCGGATAGATTGACCACAATAATATGATCTTCAGACAGTTTGGGTGCTTCTTGCATAACCCAGGCCAGGGCATGGCTTGATTCCAGCGCAGGAATTATCCCTTCTTTACTGGTAAGAAATTTGAAGGCTTCCAGTGCTTCTGCATCTGTCACTGAGGTATAGGTGGCGCGTTTCAAATCCTTCAACAGTGAATGCTCGGGCCCTACGCCCGGGTAATCAAGGCCTGCAGAAATGGAATGGGTATCAAGAATCTGACCATTTTCATCATTCATTAGATAGGTTCGATTGCCATGCAATACACCTGGCTGCCCCGTACACAAAGGAGCGGCATGCTTACCGGTGTCCAGGCCAAAACCGCCTGCTTCAACACCCACCATCGCGACAGATTGATCCTGGATGAATGGATAGAACAGACCAATAGCATTAGACCCTCCACCCACACAGGCAACCAATGTGTCTGGGAGCCTGCCGGTCATCTCCAGACACTGCTCTCTGGCTTCGCGGCCGATTACACTCTGGAAATCACGTACCAACATAGGATAGGGATGTGGCCCTGCAACTGTCCCGATAATATAGTAGGTATTATCAACGTTGGTCGCCCAGTCTCTGAGCGCTTCATTCATGGCATCTTTTAATGTACAGGATCCGGAATCCACGCCAACAACATTCGCTCCAAGCATCTTCATACGATAGACATTGGCCGACTGACGGCGAATATCTTCAGTGCCCATATAAACATGGCATTCGAGTCCAAGCCTGGCTGCCACTGTCGCCGATGCCACACCATGCTGACCTGCTCCGGTTTCTGCAATGATTCGAGTCTTGCCCATGGCCTTGGCAAGCAGTGCCTGACCGATGGTGTTATTAACCTTATGCGCGCCAGTATGATTCAGGTCTTCCCGCTTCAGATAAACGCGTGCGCCCCCAAGAATTTCGCTCATGCGTTCGGCGTAATACAAGGGTGATGGTCTGCCTACATAGTGTTTCAGGTCGTAGTCAAATTCTGCCCAGAAATCTGGATCACTCTTCAAGGCGGCATATTTCTGATTCAATTCTTCCAATGCAGGCATAAGGGTTTCACCCACAAAGATGCCGCCGTATTGACCAAAATGGCCATGCTCGTCAGGTTCGTTATAGTCTTCTTGCGGCTGTTCGACTTTAGACATGTCTTGCTCCGTCTATAAATTGTTTCATTAACGCCCCGGATTTAATTCCAGGACTTTCTTCAACTCCCGAACAGACATCCACTGCCCAGGGCTGCACCTTAGTCACTGCCTCCCTGATGTTGCCCGGGTTCAAACCTCCAGCAAGTATCAGGTGCTGATCCATTTTCAGGCCTTCAAGCATAGTCCAGTCAAAAACATCTCCTGTACCGCCCATCTTAATGGGATGCCAGGTATCCAGAAGTATCCCCTTTGCTTCCGGATAGTGTTCAACCTCTTCTTGCAAGTAAGCATGATCTTTTGCTCTGAGCGTTTTCCAGTACGGCAAACCAAAACTACTGCAATAGTCCTGAGATTCAGTGCCGTGAAATTGCAAAATATCCAAAGGCACTTGATTAAGAATGTCCCTGATATAGGCTTCTTCAGCATCAACGAATAACCCTACTTTCAGACCATCTTGAGACACTGCCTTTGAGATAGCTTTTGCTTTTTCTACGCTGATATATCTCGCGCTTTTGTCGTAAAACAACATACCAATCGCATCAGCCCCAAGGTTGATGGCCATTACGGCATCTTCCTCGCGGGTCATACAGCAAATCTTTATAAACGGCACCGGCTTTTCTGCCATAACAAAACACCAATTCAGAATGTAGCCCGGATCACCCTATCTACATTCCCAAAAATTTAAGCATCAAA
The DNA here is from genome assembly GCA_029245395.1 of Gammaproteobacteria bacterium. Taxonomy (GTDB): domain Bacteria; phylum Pseudomonadota; class Gammaproteobacteria; order Pseudomonadales; family Pseudohongiellaceae; genus Eutrophocola. The sequence continues at coordinate 85,972 of JAQWPL010000026.1, read as the reverse complement.
TGCGAAATTAAACAGCGATTGAAACAATAAAATCTGAAGGGATTTTCAAGACGCAGATTCTACCAAAACACTGGCCCCTCGCCTATATCAGAGCGTCAAATCAAATCAAAAAATGGGGGCCTTGCGACACTTGGGGCAACCCAAATTCAGCTGGATAACTGACTTTCACCAGATACAATCCATCAGGCAACGCTGTTACACCACCCAACGTCCTGTCCTTCAACATCAGAAGCTCTTCTGCCCAGGCTGTCGGCTTACTACCCTCCCCGATCTCCATGAGCACACCGGCTATATTCCTAACCATATGTAGTAAAAATGCATTGGCTTCAATCTCTAGAATGACAAAATCATCCTTGCGATACACCGACAGGGATTTTACTTCACGCATGGGAGTCGAGGACTGGCATGCGGCGCCTCGGAAGGCAGAAAAATCATTTTCACCAAGCAATTTCTGACCTGCAGCATGCATAGCTTCAGCATCTAATAGTCGGTGATACGGCGTCACCAGACCATGTAGCAGAGCAGGTTTTATTGAATGATTATAAATAATATAACGGTATCGCCGAGCCGTTGCCGAAAAGCGTGCGTGAAAATCACTTCGCACCTGCTTTCCCCAGCGAATGCTAACACTGCCCGGCAATATCGAATTGCCTCCTCTGACCCACGCATCCTCAGGACGAGGATTGGTATGATCAAAATGCACTATTTGCGCGCTGGCATGAACGCGAGCATCTGTGCGCCCTGCGCAATGTACCTTGATTTTCTGGTTAGCTACTTCCGACAGAGCGTCTTCCAGTGATTCCTGTACCGTGTTTACATGGGGTGATTTTTGGGACTGCCAGCCATTGAAACAGCTGCCATTATATTCAATGCACAGTGCGACTCGTTCCAGGCTGACGGAAGCTGAGGTGGAATCAGGCATATCGGGCAGGACTGAATTGCCCTAGGATTGCTCCCATTTCTCCAGGAGTTTTTTCGCTTCGGCAATCTGTTCTTCGTTGCCTTCTTTTATCACTTCATTGAGTATTTCGTTGGCTCCGTCCAGATCTCCCATGGCTTCATAAGCAACCGCCAGATCCAACTTGGTGGACGATTCATCCCTGTCAGTTATAGGCTCAACTACTTCCTCGCTGGCCTTTTCTTCAGACAGACTGTCGTCAATGTCTATATTGCCAAAATCCAAATCACCATCATCATCCGCTGAAGAATCGTCACTGTCTGTTTCCTGCTCGGCCTCAGCGTCAATTTCTTCCAGAGCCGCTGTCAAAGGATCCTCGGCACTGCTCTGTGCACCCAAAGAGATTTCTTCATCTACAGGAGCAGCGATTTCTTCGCCTTCATCTAATTCAATAACATCAGCATCTACTATTTCAGTGGTGTCATTCTTCGATTCTTCCTCAAAAGAAGATACAGCACTGACATCGAACTCAAGCGTCTCTACTCCAGCCTCAACATCAGTTTCTGTTGCTTCCTGGGCAGATTCTTCTGCTGTTGCAGGTGACTCATCAACATTGAAATCAAAACTCTCAACATCTTCCTGAGGCGCATCTTCAGTTTCATCCGCAGGCTCAGGGGTGCTTTCATCCAGACTGAAATCAAAACTTTCTACATCCTCAACTTTGGCTTCTTCAACCGTCTCTTCAGATGTTTCGGTATTTTCTTCTGTGTCATCAAGAGCAAAATCGAAAGTCTCTACGTTTTCTGCCTCTTCAGACTCACTCTGCGTAGCGGGCTCTTCAGTCTCTTCCGCAGTCTCCGTAACCTCATCTACTTCAGCATCTGCCCCAACCTCGCCAATAGAAATATCTTCAGAATCGTCATCACCAAAATCACCAAGGTCTAGATCATCATCACTGATATCCAGGATATCACCAGACTCTTCGGCGGCTGCTTCTACTGGCTCGTCAATTGGCGAGATGTCTTCTGATTCTTCTTCAACAATATCCTGCTCAGGTTCTTCACTCTCTGAGAGCTCTGCGTCTTCGTTTTCTTCGACTTCATCATCAACATCTATTTCAAGGTCGTTATCAGAGTCGTCAAGAAGAGCTTCTTCCACCAGATCATCATCAGCAGAATCCTCTATTTCTTCAACTGACTCTTCTTCTGATTCCTCAGAAACAGACTCATCATTAAAATCATCGACAGCCTCGTCTTCGACGTCCTCTTCCTCATCATCAAAGGCAAGCGCAGTTTCAGTGTCTTCGTTCTCTTCCTCGTCCTTGTCTTCTTGCTCATCTAACCCATCCAGGTCTTCAGTAGCAGATTCTTCAGATTCGGCTTCACCTTTGTCTTCCTCTTGGACATCATCTTCAACATCGTCATGGAAGTCGTCGCCATCATCCGAAGAGCGGGAGAAAATGCCTTTCAATCTGGCCAGCAAGCCACCTTCTTCGTTGTCGTCTTCGGCATATTCATCAACGCTGTCGTCACTGACATCTTCATCATGACTAAAGCGACTTTTTATTGCTGCCAGGAAACCGGCTGATGCTCCATCGGGCTCTTCAGTATCAAAAGCTTCAGATCCTGAGGCGACAGCCGCACCACCAAGATCAAATTCATCTATTACATCCAGTGCCGCCTGTCGGCGCCAGACCAGGAAGCCAACGACAAGAAGAATCAGGCCGATGAGGCTGGCAACAAGCACCAGAGTATTTTCAAATACACTGCTCAATTGACCCATCAACGAGTCATCAGTTTGTGGAGTTTGTACGTTATTTACGACCGGCTGGGCAGCTACAGGCTCTTCTATTTCTGTTGGGCTGGCCGCGAGATTAGCCTGGAGTTGAGCCAGTCTTTCATCCTGCATAGCTATGATGTTTTGCAGAATTTCAATTTGATCTTCCAGTTCAGTATAACGCGCCCACAATTCCTCATTTTCCAGCCTGGCTCTGTCCAAATTTTCTTCACTGACGGCCAGCTGATTCTCAAGCGCGGCGATGGATTCAGCCAGATCACTGTCACCAGACAGAGTATTGGTGCCTTCATCGCCACCGAGGATGGTTAGTTCATCTGGACCTTGCTGCGTGCCTGCTGGGTCATTGTCACTAAGGGCAAGAGGTTGGGTGGTAGCAGCCTGGTTTTGCAGGGCAATCTGATTCAGGGCCTGGGTCTGATCAATACTGGCTATGTCCTGAATAGAAGGAATGCGCATAACCTGACCAACGCGAATTCTGTTGATATCGTTATCAATGAATGCATCCGGGTTATAGCGCTGTATGGCCAGCATGGTTTGTTCGACTGAAACACTGGTGTCTGGACGACTTCTCGCTGCAATATCGTAAAGTGTGTCACCTGATTGAATAACAACGGTATCGTCCTCTACCAATTCCTCCACAACGTCGGCCGGTACTTCATTTGAAGCAGCTTGAGTCGGCTCAGCCTCCGTAGGCTCAGGAGTGCCAGGAATACCTTCATCGATGTCAGCTGAGGACAGCGTTCTGGGTTGCTGAACAGGTGCAGGGGTCTCTGGTATATCTACAGGAACTGTCTCAGGCTCATCGCTAATAAACAGAGGCAGATCAATCAGTGCAGTGTAATCGCGCAGCAGTCGGCCATTGGGCCAACGCAGACTGATAACCATGCTCAGGAAAGGTTCTTCGACTGGCTCGTCACTGGTCAGGAGCAACAGACCTTGATCGGCATCAAAAACGATAACTTCCATGAGAATATCGTCGATCAGGCCGACCCGTTCCATGTTCGCGCGCTCGAAATCAGCTGGTGTACCTAAAACAGCTCGTATCTGGGTTTCATCAAGACCTTCCAAGCCAAGCAACTGAATAGTGGCATCCAGCGGTTCGCTCAGAGAGGAATTTACTTCCAGATCGCCAAGCCCCACGGCCAGGACATTACAAGCATGGAAGCAGCCTGCGATCAGACTTAACATGGCGAAAAATTTTCTACATCCAGCCAGCATACGTCTTCCTGTCATTGGCTACTAAATTGCTATTACTTGTTTTTAGGTGCTGTTTACAATGTACAGAAACCTTTTTAAGATTTCGTCGCAAGTATTCATTAAATATAGTCTTTTATCAATACTTCAGCAATCTGTATTGAGTTCAAAGCAGCGCCTTTTCGCAAATTATCCGACACAATCCACAGATTCAGGCCATTAGGGTGAGATATATCACGCCTGATACGGCCCACCCAGACATTATCGCTGTCTGTTCCCTGTCCGATTGGGGTTGGATATCCGCCATCTTCCCGGGCATCCATTACTTTTACCCCTGGAGCTTCCTCAAGTAATTTCGTGGCTTCTTCCTCAGTAATTTTATCCCTGGTTTCGATATGTACTGCTTCTGAGTGCGAATAGAACACAGGCACTCTGACACAGGTAGGATTTACCAGTATCTCATTGTCTTCAAAGATTTTTTGGGTCTCCCAGACCATTTTCATCTCTTCCTTGGTGTAGCCGTTATCCATGAATACATCACACTGGGGAATGACATTGAAGGCAATCTGCCGGGGATATACCTCGTGTTCCGCTTTATTGCCGTTCATCAGCTTCAGGGTTTGCCCTGCTAATTCATCAACGGCTTTCTTGCCAGTTCCCGAAACTGCCTGGTAAGTACAAACATTAATCCTGGTAATGCCAACAGCATCCTTGATGGGCTTTAGCGCAACCATCATCTGGATTGTGGAGCAGTTGGGGTTGGCAATGATATTGTGATTGGTGTACTGCGCAATGGCATGACCATTGACTTCCGGTACTACCAAAGGGATATCCTCTTCGTAGCGAAATTGGGAAGTGTTATCAATAACCACACAGCCAGCAGCACCCGCTTTCGGAGCATATATGGCCGAAACGCTGGCACCCGGTGAAAATAGCCCTATTTGAGCTTTACTGAAATCGAAATCTGAAAGATTTTCAACAGTATACTGCTTGTTGTTATACGCAATCTGTTCCCCAGCACTGCGCTCACTAGCCAATAAATACAGGTTATCTATCGGGAAATTGCGCTGCTCAAGAATGTTTAAAATAGTACGCCCCACAGCGCCAGTGGCACCTACTACTGCCACATTAACTTTATTACTCATAGGAAAACCTTATTACCTGTCCTGAAGGACAAAAGTATTATTAAATTAGATAGTTATGGCTTATATCAAGAATTTCTCTGGGGAAAGAGCCAGGGTGATTCCTGCTGCCAGCGGCCTTCGAAACCGAGAATATCTGTTTTGCTATCCAGGGTCAGGGATATATCATCCAACCCATTCAGAAGCACGTTTTTACGGGAATCCTCGATAGTAAAGGCAATTTGTTCACCATTTGGCTTGGTAATTGTCTGGGATGCTATATCCACTGCCAGACGGTAGCCCTCCTCAGCAAATGTTTCTTCGAACATTGTCTCCACAGTCTTCTCTTCTAAAACAATGAGTAATATTCCATTCTTAACACAGTTATTGAAGAAAATATCAGCGAAACTCGGGGCAATTACGCAACGGAACCCATAGTCATCCAGGGCCCATGGGGCATGCTCTCTGCTTGAACCGCAGCCAAAGTTTTCTCTGGCCAGCAGAATGGACGCACCCTGGTATCTGGGTTGATTCAGCACGAAATCAGTATTCAGCGGCCGTCCCGTGCATTCCGCATCAGGAAGTCCCTTGTCCAGGTACCTGGCTTCATCGAACAGGTTCTTGCCGAACCCTGTGCGTTTAATGGATTTCAAAAACTGCTTTGGAATAATGTAATCCGTATCCACATTAGCCCTGTCCAGGGGCATGACGATGCCATCTTCTTTCTCAAATTTCTTCATCTTTTACTCTAATTTATCAATACATATTACTGATTTAATTGACTTATATTGTATATTTAAAACTTATCGCTTTTTACTGTAACTTACTAACTTAATCCATTGATTTATCCATATAAATTTATTTTTTTATAGTTAAAGTAAATTAACCTGCAGCTCTAGATTATTGATACAACTTGTTGAATTTAAAGTATTTTTATATCCCTTACATCAACAAAGTGCCCATGCACTGCAGCAGCCGCTGCCATGGCGGGGCTAACCAGATGGGTACGACCCCCAAATCCCTGTCTGCCTTCAAAATTCCTGTTGGATGTTGAAGCGCAATGCTCCCCTTCTCCCAGTTGATCAGCATTCATGGCCAGGCACATAGAACATCCTGGCTCTCGCCATTGCAGGCCGGCTTCTGTAAAGATTCTGTCCAGACCTTCCTTTTCCGCCTGGGCTTTAACCAAACCGGAACCCGGTACTACCAGTGCTTCCTTGATATTTTCAGCCACTTTCCGGCCTTTGACCACGGCAGCGGCGGCACGCAGGTCCTCAATTCGGGAATTCGTACAAGAACCGATAAACACCCGATCCAGTTTGATTTCCTGAATCGGCGTGCCGGGCTCAAGTCCCATGTATTTCAGGGCTTGTAAGTAATTATTACGCTTAGAGTCATTGCCCGTATCAGCCGGGTCGGGCACATGTCCGGTTACCGGGGCAACCATTTCAGGAGATGTCCCCCAGCTGACCTGGGGCACAATTTCCGCCGCATCCATCTCCTCAACGGCATCAAATTGTGCATCATCATCACTGACAAGATTACGCCAGACCACAGCGGCCTTGTCCCATAACTCACCAGAGGGCGCAAAGGGCCTACCTTGGACGTAATCGATAGTTTTTTCATCCACGGCAACAACACCAGCTCGAGCACCTGCTTCAATGGCCATATTGCAGACAGTCATTCTGCCTTCAACAGACAGGGATTGTATGGCTTCACCACCAAATTCAATGGTGTAGCCCGTTCCACCTGCCGTACCAATCTTGCCAATGATGGCCAGGACGATATCCTTGGCCGTCACCCCTGGATTAAGCTGTCCATTGACCTTCACCAGCATGTTTTTCGCCTTTTTCTGCACAAGACACTGGGTGGCCAGCACATGTTCCACTTCAGAAGTGCCAATGCCGTGTGCTAATGCCCCAAGGGCGCCATGCGTAGAGGTATGGGAATCTCCGCACACAATCGTCATGCCAGGCAGAGTCCTACCTTGCTCAGGGCCGATTACATGAACAATGCCGTGTCTGGGATCATCAATATGAAATTCATGGATACCAAACTCTTCACAGTTACTGTCCAGCGATTTCACCTGTATTTTTGATACAGGGTCAACAATGCCTTCCACCCCTTGGGAGCGCTCATCCTTGGTAGTTGGGACATTATGATCCGGAGTTGCCATATTGGCATCGGCGCGCCATGGTTTACGGCCAGCCAGGCGCAGTCCTTCAAATGCCTGTGGTGAAGTCACTTCATGAAGAAAGTGTAGGTCGATATACATCAAGGAAGTACCATCATCCTGATTTTTGACCAAGTGAGAATCCCACAATTTATCGTATAAAGTCTTTCCTGACATCTTATATATCTCTCATATTTCAGTGTCTTAAATTATTAAAATAATGTAATTTATACTATTGATTTTGTGCCGGAATCACTGGAGTCTGAGATTCCACACCACCATTTTGCGCCCTGTGCCTGAGCAAATGATCCATCAGAGTAATTGCCATCATGGCTTCGGCAATAGGCGTGGCCCGGATTCCCACACAGGGGTCATGCCTGCCGGTGGTCACTACTTCTGCGCTTTTGCCCTCAATATCTACAGTCTCACCAGGAATCCGAATACTGGATGTGGGCTTCAAGGCAATATGAGCCACTATGTCCTGTCCAGAGCTGATGCCACCAAGGACGCCGCCAGCGTGATTGCTGTGAAAACCCTCAGGGCTGATTAAATCCCGGTGTTCGGACCCTTTTTGAGCTACAGAGTCAAAACCAGCCCCGATTTCCACGCCTTTTACAGCATTGATACTCATCAAGGCATGCGCCAGTTCAGCATCCAGACGATCAAATACCGGTTCTCCCAATCCCGGGGGCACACCGGTAGCAACCACAGAAATTTTCGCGCCGACTGAATTGCCCTCTTTACCCAGATCAGTCATATATTGAGCCATTTCCTCTACTTTGGAGGGGTCAGGGCAAAAGAAAGGGTTGTTAGGCACTTCAGCCCAATCCACCAGGTCAGCTTTAATAGGGCCCAACTGAGAAAGGTAGCCTCGGATCTGGATGCCCTGGTTTTCCAGCAGATATTTCTTTGCAATGGCACCAGCAGCCACCCGCATGGCTGTTTCACGCGCCGAAGAGCGCCCGCCGCCACGGTAATCACGGATCCCGTATTTCTGCTGGTAGGTATAATCCGCATGGGCTGGGCGGAACAGGCCCTTAATCTTGCTGTAATCCTTGCTTTTCTGATCCTGATTCTCAATTACCATACCAATCGGAGTGCCGGTGGTTATACCTTCAAAAATTCCGGACAGTATCTGCACCTGATCAGCTTCCTTGCGCTGTGTCGTATATCGGTTAGCCCCTGGTTTCCTGCGATCCAGATCTGCCTGCAAATCTGCTTCGTTCAGGGCAAGGCCCGGCGGACACCCGTCAACTATGCAGCCGAGTGCTGGACCGTGACTTTCTCCAAATGAAGTCACTGTAAAAAGTTTGCCGATAGTATTGCCGGACATTCTTGGGTACCAATAAAATTAATGAGAGTTGACGACTAAAAAAGGCGGATATTATAACGTACCAACCGGGCTTTTGTTACTGAAAAATCCAGTCGTACCGGGGATTTAGCCTGATAACCTAAGCCTGATTGGACAATGACTTTGCGCTGACGGCACATACACCCTCGCCGCCGAATTCAAAATCCAGCCAGAGCTTATGAATTTCAGGTGTGGCAACTTCCAACGCTTGCCAGCTATATCCGGTTTCGAGAATTAGCAGCCCATTTTGATTCAAAAATTCATCTGCCTGAGCAAAAATCTGCAAGGGAAGCCCTAACCCTTCATGACCACAGACCAGCCCTGCTTCCGGTTCATGATGATGTTCTCTGGGAAGTGCCTGGTATTCATCTCTGGATACATACGGCGGGTTACTTACAATGAGGTCGAAATTTCCGCTCACAGCCTTGAACAGGTCTGACTCTGCGGTACTCACTCGACTTCCCAGGTCAAATCGCTGGATATTGATGTTAGCAACGGCTATCGCCTCCCTGGAATTATCTGTCAGTAAGACTTCGCTATCAGGAAAAGCTAATGCACAAGAAATACCTATGCAGCCACTGCCGCAGCACAAATCCAGGATTGTTGCTGGCGGATCGATTACCAGCGGCTCAAATGCATTGTCAATCAACTCGGCAAAAGGAGATCTGGGCACCAGCACACGTTCATCCACATAAAAACAATGGCCTGCAAACCAGGCCTCATTGAGCAGGTAAGCCATCGGAATTTTATCCTCAACTCGCCTTCTGAGAAGGTTTTCTATGAATTGCTGTGTTGCTGCAGAAATTGAGGTGTCTGGAGAAATCTTTTTCATCCCTTGCTGCGTAAGAACAGCTACCACAAGCCACTGCGCTTCAGAGTACGGATTATCAGTTCCATGACCGAAATAAAGTTCATGTTCCGCCAGAAATTCACTGGCTTTCATGATCCATGCCTGGACACTGTCTGGCGCTGGCTTTTTCACAGATTTTCTTTACCCGGATTCAAGATTCGCGTAGGGTGCGCAGTTTACTCATAATCAGGCCAAAGCAAAACCAAAGTTACTACTGGAAAACACCAGAAATCCTATGCAAGACAAGATCTTACAGGACGCCTACGCGGCCATCATTGAACAATCTGGCGAAGACCTGAACCGGCCCGGTCTCAAGGACACGCCTACCCGCGCTGCCAAGGCGATGCGGTTTCTCACCCAGGGATACACGCTGGACGTTGATGAAGTCGTCAACAATGCCCTGTTTCCTTCAACCTCCAATGAAATGGTGATCGTGAAAAACATTGAGCTTTACTCTCTGTGTGAACATCACCTGTTGCCCTTCATCGGCAAATGCCATGTCGCGTACCTGCCTACGGATACTGTCATCGGACTTTCCAAAGTAGCCAGGATTGTGGATATGTACGCGCGCCGCCTACAGATTCAAGAACACTTAACCCAGCAGATTGCGGAAACCATTCTGCGTATTACTGATGCCCGTGGAGTTGGTGTGATTATAGAATCTAAGCACATGTGTATGATGATGCGTGGCGTACAAAAACAGAATTCGGTGATGACAACATCCTGCATGCTTGGCGCATTCCGGGATAAACAAGGCACCCGATCAGAATTTTTGTCATTAATTGATTAAGCGGCCTTTTTAAGACTGACCCAGGAATTCCTTTAACAAAGCCACAATACCTGAAACATCCCCATCAAGATGTTGATGATGTCCTCCTGGCAAATTTACCGTTCGAATCTCGTTCACTAAAGCGACCCGCTTTTGAACAACCTGCTGACGAATCACGGCTTCTTGTGAGCCAATAACCAGAACCGGACAACAAACAGCTTCCATGAATGGCACTAACTGATCGTCAGTCATGCTTAACAAACTCCTGAGTATCAGTCGTTGATCATGACACCAATAATATCCTTGTTCTTGTTTAGCTATCCCCCTTCTCCCAAGTGTTTGTGCAGCATCCAGATCGATACCTTTCTTGGCACGCGCTTCTACTGCCTTATCTCGGGTTGCGTACAAGCCTGCCTTGCGTGGCGTTCTTTCCAGGCGCTGATCAAGTCCCTTGCGCATTTGTGTCAGGGTATCTTCGGCCGGAGTGGTGAGAGTGCCTATTACATCCAGCAAAACCAGTTTCTCGATACGCTCCGGATAAAGGCCAGCCAATAGATTGGCTACTCCTCCCCCCATGGAGTGGCCTACAAGCACAAACCTGTCTAGAGATAGTGAGTCTGCCAGTGCCATAACTTCAATGCAGTAACTCGAGAGAGAGTAATCAACAGCAATGCCTCTATGAGCCGACAGTCCGTGCCCAGACAGGTCTGGAATAATCCAGTAGTGAGAATCAACCAGCGGGGCTAGCTGGTCAAAAGTGGCCGCATTATCCAGCCAACCATGCAGGGCTATCACTGGCGGCAAGTCCGGATTTCCCCAGGTTTTTACGGCTAGTTCCAGGCCATTGATCGTGACAAATTGTTCGCCGGCTGTCATGGCCAGTTCAGGATGCTGGTGTAGAAGCGCAAGCCTGCAAAATAAACGGGCATCTGCCCATACCAAGCCCGATGACTTCAAGAGAAACACAGGCCATATCCGCTGTGTCCAAAATGACAAGATCATCCATATTGCCCTTGGTCAGTAACGCTAATAGCTCAGACAGGATTGGGTTGTGACTCACCAGAAGTACATTGTTAGCGCTAATCTTCTCAAGGAAAAGCATGAGATTCGCGGCCCGTTGATTAGCACTGAGTTCGTCGATAATGGAAGGTTCGGGGGAATTGAAAATATGGGACAGGAAGGTTTCTGCCGTTTGCCTGGCTCGCAATGCTGGACTGACATAACAGGCATCAATTTCCAGACGCCTTGATGCAAACTGCATGGCAACACTCGCAACTTCCTGATGACCTGCTTCTGTTAATTGCCGGCCCGCACTGGTTGAGGCGCTTGCTTCGGCCTCACCGTGCCGCAAAAGGTATAAATTCATAAAAAACTTCAGGATGACTAATGCCAGACCTGCTGGTTACTGTTTGAGGGTATCGTCGTCTTCAGTGTCACTTCCAACGTCGGTTTGAGCAGTCTGATCTTCATTGTCAGCTTCTCCGGTAAAACTGATGTCGGCAAAGTCATCATCTGCAGTCTCTGCTTGAACTGGTTCTGGTTCAGTTGCTGACGTTACCTCAGCGCTTTCTGTTTCAGGGTCTGCTGGTTCAGGATCAGCCGGTTCAGGGTCTGCTGAATTGGATTCTGAATCATCATCGTTCACTGTCTCGTTAAATGGCCAGGGCTTGTCATCTGACACATACAACAGGTAATTTATTGCCTGATGTAGATAGTTAGATAATGCGGCGCCAAAATCCCGCAGGTTTGTGTTATCCGCACCGCTGATCAGGCTTATAAGAACCTGGCAGACAATAATGATAGGTAGCACAAACAGCACCACCCAACAGGCAACAGCGTAAAACACCATATACAAGATTCGGAACCATTGTGATGGAGATAATATATTGCGCTTTATTTCTTCTGTTTTGTCTTCACTCATAAAATTACTCCTGGTAACCGAGTTGTCTGTGTCAGTCATGCCGCCTTCCGGTAGCATACTCAACATCCAATCCCTGCTCCTCCAGCATTAGAAAACTTATTATATGGTCAACGCTTTGATTGTTGTACACAATTTCATAAAGACCTTGAACCAGTGGCATTTTTACCCCAAGCTCATCCGCTTTCTCCTTGACCTGCTGCAAGGTGTTCACTCCTTCTGCCACTTGATCCATTTCCCGTATTACAAGATCGATATCTTTGCCTTCGCCCAACGCCTTGCCCACGCGAAAATTACGCGACAAAGGTGATGAACAGGTAACAATCAGGTCACCTACACCAGAAAGCCCCAGGAAGGTCATCGGGTCAGCGCCCAACTCAACACCGAATCGCGCCATTTCAGTGAGACTTCGGGTCACTAACATGGCATTGGTGTTTTGTCCCATCCCCACCGCTTCTGCCAGGCCGGCAATAATGGCATAAATATTTTTCAGGGAGCCCCCCAGCTCAACCCCCAGCATGTCTGAATTTGAATAAACCCGGAAATTTTCCGAACGCAGCACATCTTGGACTTCTTTTACTACTGCCGTGTCCTTGCTTGCTACGACAGCTCCAGTTGGACTGTTTATGGCAATCTCTTTCGCCAGGTTAGGACCGCTCAAAACAGCGATGTGACTATTATTGGTTTCTTCACCCAGGATTCGGCTCATCAGGGCAAAACTTTTTGCTTCTATACCTTTGGTCAGACTGACGAGAATGACATCTTCATGAATGAGGGGTTCCATTTGTCTTACAACATCCCTAAAGCTGCTACTGGGAACCGCCACAAAAATCAGGTCAACATCCTTGACAGCAATGGCCAGATCATCGGTTGCGACGACATCCTTGTGAAGTTTATAACCAGGCAGGTAATTGACGTTTTCGTGGAGTTTATTGAGCGAGGCTACCTGCTCGGAATCACGCATCCACAGCAAGGTCTTGTGGCCATTATGGGCAATGATATTAGCGATGACTGAGCCAAAACTGCCGCCACCGAGAATACTCACATTTTTAACCGACATATGTCTTTCTCTGCTTACTTCTGCTCCAGGTACGCTCTGGAATTGCTGACGTCCTGAATTGAGCGCGGAAAGATAGCAGTATTGCGCATTCAACTCCAGAAAGCGGCGATCAATTCTCTCTGCCAGTGTGGCCCGGCAATTGATAGCCCCAGAGACATGCTATAGAATCGCAGGCCCTCCGGACAGTCAGAGCGAAGTCATGAACAAAGATCTCTGGGCAAGCATCAGGGATGAGATCAATGAACAGATTCTTAATGAACCTGATCTTGGTAACTACCTGAGTAAACGTATTTTACAGCACGGAGATCTGGAATCTGCGATCAGTGAGCTGTTGTCCGGAAAGCTGGCCAGCGAAGATATGCCGCAACCAGTTCTGAAAGGTGTATTTGACGAAGCTCTGCGTACCGATGTATCCATCATTGAATTGATTACCACTGATTTACTGGCTATTCGGGAAAGAGACCCTGCTGTCAAGAATTATTCCACAGCTATCCTCCATTTCAAAGGTTTCCAGGCGCTGCAATCCTATCGAATAGCTCATTGGTTATGGCATAAGGAAAGGTGCGGTATGGCCTTGTACATTCAAAGCCAGTGCTCAGAAGTCTTTGGCGTAGACATTCATCCGGCCGCCAGGATTGGCAAGGGTATACTGCTTGATCATGCGACCGGCATCGTCATTGGTGAAACCTGCGTTCTGGATGACAATATCTCTATCCTTCAGGGTGTCACCCTCGGCGGTACCGGAAAAGACTCGGGCGACCGTCATCCAAAAATACAAACCGGTGTTCTTATCGGCGCAGGGGCCAATGTGCTTGGCAATGTGGTCATCGGCGAAGGTGCCTGGATAGGTGCAGGCTCCGTTGTGTTAAATGATGTCGAAGCTCATTCCACCGTTGTGGGAATTCCCGCCAAGGTGGTCGGCCGGCCCAGGACGGAGCAACCTGCGCTAGACATGGACCACCACCAGAACGACAAGGACTGATCCCTGGACGATCCTGTTTTTGTTCTGGTTCATGGTGCGTGGCACGATGCCGCCTGTTGGGCAAATTTCGCGCCTTTGCTCGAATCCCTTGGACATAAGGTACTGACCCCGGATCTGCCCGGTCATGGTCAAAATACCAAGAACCCTGCTAAAGTAAGTTTTAATGTATATTCTCGATATATAGTCCATCTTATTGATAATATAGAGAATAAAGTGATATTAGTTGGGCATAGCATGAGTGGCATGGTTATATCCCAGGCGGCTGAAATGCGGCCGGATAATATACACCGGCTTATCTATCTCAGCGCCTATCTGCCCAGCAACGGCCAGAGCTTGTTCGACCTGATAGCGTCAAATCAGGCCGCTCTGGAGGCATCCCCTATCGAGACAGCCATGCAGCTAAGCGAAGACAAACGCTTCTATGGCATTTCACCGGATGATATACGCCCCCTGTTCTACAACCGCGTACAGTCAGAGCATTTGGCAACAGTTCCTTTGACCTTACCGCTCCAACCAGCCCTTCCACTGGCTGGAAAAGTCACATTGACAGAGGAATGCTTTGGAAAAGTTGCAAAAACCTATATCTGCTGCATTGACGACAAGGTCATCCCGATCTCTCACCAGCGCCACATGATGAAGCAGCAGCCCTGCAAAGAGATGGTACAGTTGGATGCCGACCACAGCCCCTTCCTGTCCTGCCCGGAAACTCTGGCAGCTGTTCTGCATTCGGCCAGTCTGGCAGATTAACTCAATTGTTTTTCTTTTCCAGGTCTGGAATGAATGGTGCGTGTATCGTTCACATATGAAATATACGGTGTACCGGTTCCACGGCAACAGGGAATCGATCTAACACTCAAATGGCTCGAGTCACAGATCTAACTCCTCGGAATTGGGAAGCCATAGACCTCGATCCAGTCCACACGGCTACCGCCGCCGGCGCCCCCTCCGCTGCCGCGCGTCAGATCAGTAAAGCCAACTTCCTCGACCCGACTGAGATCAGGGTCTTCGATCCAGCCCGCGATAGTGCGCGTCGTAACGCAGTTTACCGGATCGAAGCTCCGCCACCGGACGCTCGCGAACGAAAACTCGGTCACACGCCAGTCACCGGTATAGCCTTCGGTATAGTTCCCGACCAGATAGGACCCGTCAGCCAGCTTCAGGATGGGACGCAACAAATTGAACGCCGCTGGTTTGGTACGCCACCGGATCTTCGCAACCGGGCTGCTCAGATCAACGTAATTCCTAAGCTTAGCGAGCGAAAATTAATCGAGGCAAAATGCACGCAGGGAAGGAGTGAAGGCTTATTAATAAAACCGATAAGTCACTGGAGTGTCATGAGCGAAGCCAGAACAAGGCAAAAGTGATTCCTGATATCACAAGCAGTACAAAGGAGTACGCCTAGGGAATCAGGAATTACTTTTAACACAGAAATGGCGAGCGCAATAGCTCCCTACTTCAGGCACTGATTCCCTAAGTAGCCGCCGCCACCACAGTAGGTCGTATCCTGGAGTTGCACGAGAATCCCATCGGGGTCAGTAAAATACACTTCCGGCGTACCACCTTCCACGCCACCTCTTTCAGGCATTCGTAAGCTGATGTAATGCATCATCGGGCCAATCTGGCGTTCCCCTCTGTCCGTTATACCCTGAGTCTCGAACCGACCGAGGATATCATCCACAATAAAGCCATCCAGGTTAAAACTGACATGGTGAATATTGGCGGGTGCGTTCTCACCGCCAGGGAAAGGACCGGCGTACATGACAAACTGTTTACCATCTCCTATACCTGTCACTGGAGAATTGGGTCCCTGGTATGCCTGAATTTCCAGATCGAAGAAATCCTGGTAAAAAAGATTCGCACCGGCACCATCGTTAACAAAAGAAGTAAAATGATTGATCTCACCCAACTGGATCACTCCAGGTGACACAGCTTCCGGCGTGCCACAGGTATTACCGAGAGGTCCTTGTCCTCCACACCAGGCAGGATCAGTCAGCCGGACAATCAATCCGCGGGCATCTGAAAAATACAGGGTAGGTGTATTTCCTTGCAGTTTGACCCAGGTGCTCATGGTATTCTCAATACCCGGCAGAGTGATGTCAGGAGGGTCTATTTCCTGAAAGCCACTCGCCTTGAGTACAGCCAACTGGTTCTCCAGGTCGTAATTTAACACCGAGTAACCCAGTTGCGTGATTGCAGGCGCTTCACCTGACAGCAAAGGCCGTATGGCCATATACTTGTTTTGCTCACCTATCTTCAACAAAATCCGGTCGTCGCTCCTTGACTGTACTGGCATGCCGAACATTTGCTGGTAAAAAGCCAGAGATCTATCAATGTCACTTACCCGTATTTCAAAATAATTCAGCTTTTCTACACGTATACCTGCAGGGGCTTGCGCTGCTGAAACAGGCAGAAGACTATTGCTTACAAAGGCAGTGAGTAATGTAATTAACAGTCGGCGATTTATCATAATTTGGCCTGACCCTTTATTCTCTAGCACATGCATTATGGAGGACATTCTTTCTATTTGTATGCACTATATCATGCCTTAAGCGAGCGTCTGTTTCCAGCAATCGGCTATGGAGTAATGACTGTTGTTGACTTTTAGCGCCACCTGTGTGAATTTTTGTAACACGTGTCACATTTTTAAGTCAATGTAAGCTGTCCCGCAAGGGAATTCAAAGGGGTAATATAATGAAAATGAACCAATTGTTAATAACAGGCGCTGTTCTTGTCTGCACCACATTTCCAGTGCTTGCACAACCGGGCGGCGGGGGGGATCAAGATACCAGTATGAGTTTTTTCATCACTAGCCAAGGACCCGGTGATGGGGCCAACCTGGGTGGCCTTGCAGGTGCTGATGCCCATTGCGCCACTCTTGCTGAATCTGTAGGCGTCAATGGTAAAACCTGGCGCGCATACCTGAGTACCACAGGTCCTGACGGCGTCTATGCACGAGACAGAATCGGCAGTGGGCCCTGGTATAACTCCGAGGGTGAATTGGCAGGACGTGGCGTTATGGATATTCACTACAGCAATGCCAACCTGAATAAGCAAGTATCTTTGACAGAAAGTGGCGGTACCGTGAATGGTGTGGGCGACAGCCCAAACATGCATGACGTACTCACCGGTTCTAACCCAGACGGCACCTCATCTGGTCTGACCTGTAACAACTGGACCAGCAATACTGATCAGTCCAGTGCTACCGTTGGTCACTTCGACAGAGTCGGTGGTGGCGCCATGGCAGAGTCATGGAATGCTGCGCATGTTTCCCGTGGCTGCAGCCAGGAACAACTGCAGGCTTCAGGCGGCAATGGTTTGTATTATTGCTTTGCTACAGGGGAATAATTACCCTTGAGTAAATAAAAAAGGCGCCTGATGGCGCCTTTTTTTATATACCTTTTTATATCTTAGAAATAAAAATGGTGTTGAACTTATTTATTGAAGACACCTCTACGCCTCGTAAGAGCGTGGGGAATATCACCTTGAGTTGAATACAGGCAATTCATATTATCTCTCTTTAAACACCCGTCAATTTTGAATGGAGTGCACATGAAATTTCGCCAACAATCACTCTGCACCTTTGCCGCTCTGCTATCTCACTTGGTTTTAGTCTGTCCTGCCCTGGGACAAGAAGCCGTTATCAGGGAAGCAGAAGCTCAATTGCACCAGCATTATGCAATGTTCCGCAGTACACAGATCAGCGAGGTGAATTATCAGGTCTCTATTAATGTAGAAGCAGGCTCTGATGAATTTAGCGGTACTTCTCAAATCAGCTTTGAAGTGGCCGCTGGAAATAGTTCACCCCTGACCGTGGATTTTGATTCCGGTGATATTATAGCCGTCAGCTTGAATGGCAACACTGCAGATTGGGAATACTCACAGTGGTTCATCAGCCTGCCGCCCGCACAGTTTTCAACTGGCGCCAATGAACTCGTCATCACATTCCGCCGACCTTTTACCCAGAATGGTGATGGATTACACAAATTCACCGATCAGGAAAATGGTGAGGAATACCTGTACACCAATTTTGAACCCTACAGTGCCAATCGCTTTTTTCCCATGTTTGACCAACCTAACTTGAAAGCCACTTTCACTCTGGAAGTGCTTGTTCCTGAAAGCTGGCAAGTCATATCCAATATGGCAGAAAACAACATTCAGACAGAGGGCAACCGCAAGCGTTGGCAGTTTCCACCTACACTGGCACTGTCTACCTATCTTTATGCATTCCACGCGGGTCCTTTCACCGTTTGGGAAGAGCAGGCGGGAGCGATACAAATGCGACTGTTTGCCCGCAATTCCCTGGCAGAATTTGTGGACACACAGGAATGGTTTATTCCTACACGCCAGTTATTGAACTTTTTTCAGAATTATTATGATGTCCCCTATCCCCTTAGTAAATATGACCAGATTGTAGTGCCTGATTTTAATGCCGGTGCCATGGAAAATATGGGCGCAGTAACCTTCAATGAACGGTATATCTCACGAGGCGCTAAAGACAACGCCGATCTATTCCGTCTTACGTATGTGATAGCCCATGAAATGGCGCATATGTGGTTTGGGGATATTGTGACCATGGAATGGTGGGATGACCTCTGGCTCAACGAAAGCTTTGCCACTTATATGGGTTATCTCGGCACAGTCGAGGCGACCGAGTTTACCAATGCCTGGGACATTTTTTATTCCAGCGGTAAGGCCAGCGCTTATCGTGCCGACGATCTGGTCACGACTCATCCTGTCTCCCCGGGAAATGTCCTTACTACCAGCGATGCTTTTTCAAGTTTCGATACCATCACGTACCAGAAAGGCAGTGCTCTGCTAAAACAACTGCCCTATTTCATCGGTGAAGAAAACTTTCGCCAGGGTGTCAGCAATTACATCAAGGAGCATAGCTATGCCAATGCCAGTCTCGATGACCTGGTAGATTCGCTGGCTGACAGTGCCAACCTTGACCTGAGCAGATGGAAACAGGAATGGCTGCAAACATCAGGTGCCAACACGTTGCGTGCGCAGTTCAGTTGCAAAAATGAGCGCATTACCGAGATGCGCCTGGTGCAGTCTGTGCCTGGCATTGCAGTGGCAGACAAAGTATTGCGTAGCCAACGCACACTGGTTGGATTGTATCGTTACACCGACGATACAATGGTACTTGGCAATGCAATACCTGTGACCTACAAGGGCGCTGTAACGTGGATTCCTGAAGCCGTGGGTGAGCCTTGCCCTGACATGGTCTTTCCTAATGAAAATGATCATGCCTACCTGGTCATTGATCTTGACCCGATATCCAGGTCTACACTTCGTGAGCATATTAATGACTTCTCCAGCGCCACAACACGCCTCATGTTATGGGAATCACTCTGGTCCAGTGTCAGAAATGCCGCGATGCCACTGAATGAATTCGTTGATTTTGCTGTCAATAATATTGGTGAAGAAAGTGATGATCTTGTCGTCCGCCAGGTCAGCGGCAATCTTCGGGCCGCTTTCAATTATTACAATCGTTTCGGCGGCCATAAAGCAATGCGAGAATCGCTGCAAAATTTTGCGTGGAATGCACTTGAGTCTGCCGAGCCGGGCTCGGAAATTCAGCAAATCTGGTATAGCAGTTTTGTTAATCTGGCGCACACAAAAGAGGCGCTGAATGCCCTTCAATCAATGCTAACCGGAAATGACAGTATTCCAGTTATCGAGATTGACCAGGACAAGCGCTGGGACATTATTGTCATGTTGAACCGTTATCTCCATGAAGATTATGAAGCACTGCTTACAGCAGAAATGACTATGGACCCTTCGGATTTAGGCATGAATTCCGCTCTTGCTGCCACAGCGAGCCGGCCACAGGCTTCAGTAAAAGCAGCTTTTTTAAACAGCCTGATTAACGAGCCGGACCGATACAAGGTAGCCAATCAACGATATATCGCTTCCTATTTATTCGAAAATGAACAGCATGAACTGATTGATATGTTTGCGGATCAAATATTTGCTGCCTGGTCTGACTGGGCAGAAACTGCAGAAGATAGATTTATGAATGTCTATCAGGCATTGCTGCCAACACGCTGTGATGAAGGCAGTATCGCCCGATTTGAATCGGCCGTACAAACCTGGGGACAATACCGACAAACTGTCAGTAGACCTCTGCTTACAGCCTTACAGGACATGCAGCGCTGTGTGAGGGTACGTGCCTTAGTCGAGTAAGAGGCGAGTGAGGCTGGTTCTAAAGTAGCAGCAAAGTAACTGTTTCTGGGGCTCGTTTTTACTCTGACAGCGCTTTCTGCTTTGGTGTAAAATGCCCTCCTTTTGGATGCTGGCCCCACTTTCCCCATGAATTTGAAACACCACCTAGATGCCATCATCTCTGCCCGGATTAGCGAAGCATCCGGCCTTGATGACAGCCAGGCACTGATTAATTATGCCCGAGAGGAAAAGTTTGGCGATTACCAGGCCAACGGCATTATGGGTGCAGCAAAAAAACTGCAACAAAACCCCCGACAACTTGGCGAAAAAGTTCTGGAAAACCTGGATCTTGAAGGCATAGCCGACAAAATGGAACTCGCTGGTCCGGGCTTCATCAACATTTTCATTTCAGCAGATTTTTTGGCTAAAGAATTAAATACCCTGATACAAAATGATTGTCTTGTCGTTTCATCAACACAGCCCCAAACAGTTGTTGTCGATTATTCATCCCCTAATCTTGCCAAAGAAATGCACGTCGGACATCTGCGGGGAACTATCATTGGCGATGCCCTGGCCAGATTATTTGACTACCTGGGCCACACTGTAATTAAACAAAATCATTTTGGTGACTGGGGCACGCAATTTGGCATGTTGATTACCTACATGCAGGAACTTCAAAGCAATGAAACCAGTCTGGAAAATGAACTTGCTGACCTGGAAATTTTCTACCGCCATGCCAAAGAAAAGTTTGATGCTGATCCGGAGTTTGCAAAAACCAGCCGCGACAACGTAGTCAAACTCCAGGCTGGTGATACTGAATGCCTGACACTGTGGAAAGCCTTTATTGAAGTGTCTGTAGCACATTGTCAGTCGCTTTATGAAAAGCTGGGTATAACTCTTACACCTGAAGATATTCGGGCAGAAAGTTTCTATAACAACGACTTACCCGAGATCGTCAGAGAATTAGACGATAAAAAGCTGCTGACTGAATCAGACGGTGCGCGCTGTGTTTTTCTGGATGAATTTACGTCCAAAGATGGCACGCCCCAGCCAACTATCATTCAGAAATCAGACGGCGGCTATCTGTATGCTACTACCGATCTTGCTGCTGTCCGCTATCGCTGCAACGAGCTCAATGCCAATCGTGTACTGTACGTTGTGGATGCACGCCAAAGTCTGCACTTCCAGCAGGTATTCCAGGTGGCCGATAAAGCCGGGTTTATAAACTCGGATTGTTCCCTTGAGCATCTGTCTTACGGCACCATGATGGGCGTTGATGGCAAGCCCTTTAAAACCCGCTCGGGCGGCACTGTAAAGCTACTGGACCTCATGGAAGAAGGCGTCAACCGGGCCCATGATGTTGTAGCGGAAAAAAACTCATCCCTGGAAGGGGCTGAACAGCAAAGCATTGCCGATATTGTTGGTATCGCCGCGATCAAGTATTTTGAACTCAGCAAAAACCGTAACAGCGATTACATTTTCGATTGGGACACTATGCTCTCTTTTGAAGGCAACACTGCACCTTACCTGTTGTATGCCTATGCAAGAATTCGGAGTATTTTTCGGAAGATTGACCAGGATGAGTCGTCTGGTTTCATTATTGTGATTTCAGAGCCGGAAGAAAAAGCCCTGGCGTTAAAGCTCTTACAATTCACAGAAACTATGGAACAAGTGGCGCAGGACTGCCTGCCTAACCAATTGTGTCTTTATCTTTATGAACTGGCTGGGCTCTATATGCGGTTTTATGAGGCCTGCCCGGTTTTAAAGGCAGGGCCTGCTGTTCGCGGTTCACGCCTCGGTTTAAGTCATCTAACGGCCAAAACCCTCAAAGAGGGTCTCAAACTGCTAGGCATAGAGACCCTCGAGCAAATGTAAAACTGGCAGCTCGGAATCTACACTTACCTGCTCTAACCCTTGCGCCCACCCTACCCCCTGCCTATGCATGTTGCTATAATGCGCGCCGCATGAATCCGGGCACTGACAACCTCATTCCAATGCAAACTCTTCACTAATTATTGACCAGGTAAAACATGTCTGACAACCCGACTATTATTTATACCCTGACTGACGAGGCGCCAGCACTTGCTACGTATTCGTTGCTTCCCTTTATCAAAGCATTTACTGCGAAGGCTGACATCCATGTAGAAACCCGGGACATATCTCTTGCCGGGCGGATCATAGCCGTTTTTCCTGAGTATTTACCGGATGCTTTACAGCAATCTGACGACCTCACCTATCTGGGCAATCTGGCTTTGCAGCCTGAAGCCAATATCATCAAATTGCCTAATATCAGCGCTTCACTGCCACAGATGAATGCCTCTATTCAGGAATTACAGACCATGGGCTACACCCTCCCCGACTATCCTGATAATCCTCAGACTGATGAAGAGCGCGATATCAAAGAGCGGTATGACAGAATTAAAGGCAGCGCCGTCAACCCGGTCCTGCGTGAAGGCAATTCGGATCGACGAGCTCCTGGTGCCGTTAAACAATATGCCCAAATAAACCCACACAGCATGGGAGAGTGGTCAGCAGATTCACAGACAAAGGTTACTCATATGGATAAGGGTGATTTTTTCGGCAGTGAAAAATCCGTGACATTGAAAAAAGATGATAATTTTCGTATCGAATTCGTTAACGAGGACGGAAATATTAAAACCCTTAAAGAAGAGGCGCCTCTTCTACCTGGTGAAATTATTGACGCCTGCGTTATGAGTTGCAGTGATCTGCGCGAATTTCTTGAGCAGGCCTTTGACGAAGCAAAACAATCTGGAGTGCTTCTGTCATTGCACTTGAAAGCCACCATGATGAAGGTCTCGGATCCGATTTTATTTGGCCATGCTGTTTCAGTCTTCTTCAGCGATGTGTTTGAAAAACACAGCGCAACATTTGCTGAACTTGGAGTGAACCCCAATAACGGGTTCGGCGCTATCCTGGACCAAATTGAAACCTTGCCAGATGAAAAGAAAAAGGAAATTGCGCAAGATATCCAGGCTTGCTATGACGCCCGTCCTGACCTGGCAATGGTGAACTCCGATAAAGGTATTACCAATCTCCACGTGCCAAGCGACATCATTATTGATGCCTCCATGCCCGCCGCTATACGAACTTCCGGAAAGATGTGGGGCCCTGATGGTGAACTGCACGATACTCTGGCTATTATTCCTGACCGATGCTATGCAGATGTGTATCAGGAAACCATCGATTTCTGCAAACAACATGGTGCTTTTGATCCAAGTACCATGGGTTCTGTGCCCAATGTCGGACTGATGGCACAGAAAGCTGAGGAATATGGCTCTCACGACAAAACGTTTGAAATAAGCAGTACAGGCACTATTCGTGTCGTAAACGCCGCAGGCGATACCCTGTTGTCCCATGAGGTTGAAAAAGGAGATATCTGGCGCATGTGCCAGGTCAAGGATGCTGCGATACAAGACTGGGTAAAACTGGCTGTTAATCGAGCCCGAGCTTCTGGTAATCCGACAGTATTCTGGCTGAACCCTGAGCGCGCCCATGATTCCGAACTAATCAATAAGGTAAATACTTATCTACCTCAGCATGATACAGAAGGTTTGGACATCCGCATTATGCCCCCTGTAGAAGCTACACGCTTTTCCCTGCTACGGATGAAAAATGGTGAAGACACAATATCAGTCACTGGTAATGTTTTACGTGACTATCTAACTGACCTGTTCCCCATCCTGGAATTGGGAACCAGTGCGAAAATGTTGTCCATCGTGCCATTAATGAACGGCGGCAGCATGTTTGAGACCGGTGCTGGTGGATCCGCCCCGAAACATGTTCAGCAATTCCAGGCAGAAAATCACTTACGCTGGGATTCACTTGGAGAATTCCTGGCACTGTCCGCATCCCTGGAACACCTTGGTCATGCAACCGGAAATGACAAGGCCTTGGTGCTGGGTAGCACTCTGGATGACGCTACAGGTAAGCTGCTGATGGAAAACAAAAATCCGTCACGCAAGGCAGGCGAGTTGGACAACAGAGGTAGCCACTTTTATCTGGCACTTTACTGGGCCCAGGCGCTCGTATCTCAATCCGACAATGCTGAACTTCAATCTGCCTTCACTGAGCTTGCAAACACACTAGTAACGCACGAAAACGGCATCATCAGCGAACTGAATGATATTCAAGGTAATAGCGTAGAGCTTGGTGGATATTACAAACCAGATTCAACACTGTGTGTCGAGGCTATGTGTCCAAGCACATTATTGAATTCTGTGCTGGCTGGAATGGATTGCTGAAAGAAACCTGGAATATAAATCAAGGGCGCACGTCGTGCGCCCTTATCAAATACTACTGGCTCAAATCCAGTAACAGCTTATTCAGTCGTTGAATATAACTGGCCGGGTCGTCAAGTTGCCCTCCTTCTGCCAGGCTTGCCTGGTCAAACAGGATCGCAGCAAGATCACTGAATCTGTCTTCATCGGCTTCTTTATCAAGCTTTTGAACCAGAGGATGTTCAGGATTAATTTCAAACACGGGTTTGAAATCAGGCATTGTCTGACCAGCAGCTTCCATGATTTTGCGCATTTGAGCACCCATATCATTTTCTGCAATTGACAGGCAGGCCGGGGAATCCGTTAAACGATGCGTGGTACGCACCTCAGCCACCTGATCACCCAAGCTTTCCTTAATACGATTCAAAAAGGGCTCTGCCTGTTTGTCAGACTCTTCCTGTTGCTTCTTGTCTTCTTCAGAATCAAGTTTCCCCAGATCAAGTTCACCACGAGTGACATCCTGAAATTGTTTACCATCAAACTCCATGAGGTGACTGATAAACCATTCGTCCACTCTTTCAGACAATAACAGCACTTCAATACCCTTTTTCCGAAACACTTCAAGGTGCGGACTGCTCTTCGCCGTGTTGAAGGATTCGCTGGTGACATAGAACACTTTGTCCTGACCATCCTGCATACGCGCCACATAATTTTCCAGGGACTGATCCTGAACAGGCTCGTTGGTATGCGTGGTGGAAAATAACAGTAGCTTCGCTACCTTTTCACGATTGGCGAAATCTTCAGCAGGGCCTTCCTTAAGCACCTGCCCAAATTCATCCCACAATTTTTGATAATTTTCTTTGTCTTTCTTCTTCAGTTTTCCAAGCATGTCCAGCACGCGTTTTGTTAGCGCACTTTTCATGGAGTCTACAGCAGGATCTTTTTGCAGGATTTCACGGCTGACATTCAAACTGATGTCATTGGAATCAACGACTCCTTTGACAAAGCGAAGGTACGAGGGCAAGAACTGCTCCGCATCGTCCATAATGAATACGCGTTGGACATAGAGTTTAAGGCCGCGGGCAACATCCCTGTTCCATAAATCAAAAGGGGCCTTTGCAGGCAAAAATAACATACTGCTGTATTCCAGTTTGCCCTCAACCTTGTTGTGACTCCACGCCAGAGGATCCTCAAAATCGTGACTGATATGCTTGTAGAATTCCTTATATTCCTCATCCTTTAATTCAGTTCTCGGGCGGATCCAGAGTGCTTTGGCTGTATTGACCGACTCATATTCCGGGGCCTTTTTCTTTTTACTCTTTTTCTCTTTATCGTCCTCATCTGAATCAACGTCTTCCTTGACCATCATCACTGGAATGGATATATGATCAGCGTACTTCCTGACAATGCCGCGCAATCGGAAGCTTTCAGCAAATTCTTTTTCAGCTTTTTTAAGGTGCAAAACGATACGAGTACCTCGATCGGCCTTATCAACTGACTCCACTATAAAGTCCGCTTCACCGCCAGATTCCCAGAGCACTCCTTGGTCAGCAGATTCTCCAGCCTTGCGACTGAACACTTCCACTTTGTCTGAAACAATGAATGCTGAATAGAAACCAACGCCAAATTGACCTATGAGTTGAGAGTCCTTTTTTTCATCACCAGTGAGAGAGTCCAAAAACTGGGCAGTACCAGATTTGGCAATGGTACCCAGATGATCAACGATTTCATCGCGATTCATACCGATACCGTTATCGTTGATAGTGATGGTTTTCTTCTTGCTATCAAAATCGACCGTTATCTTCAGAACCGGATCATCCTCGAGAAGGTCTGGTTTAGCCAGGGCTGCAAACCGTAACTTGTCAGCAGCATCAGAAGCATTGGAAATAAGTTCACGCAGGAAAATTTCCTTGTTTGAGTACAAGGAATGGATCATTAAATGCAGTAGCTGTTTGGCTTCTGTCTGGAAACCCAGAGTTTCTTGTTTGGCTTCTACACCCATATGTTGGTTACTCCCATTGATTCAATAAATACTGTTCCAAGATATGGGCAAAGCACTGAAATTCAAGGTTATCTAGGTATAAATTTTGTCCCTATTACCCTTCTTACCCACACAAACCTAAATTAAATATAAATATAGATTTCTAATAGGGATACAAGAAGGTATGCCCTATCAACAGGCAAAAAAAAACGCATCAAATGATGCGCTTTTTAATTCTTACTGCTCTATCTTTATTATTGTTATCTGGAGAAATTTTCTCTATCCAACATCAATAATATTTATCATAAATAATCAGCCAATTCCCTACGTTGGCGCTGTAAGGTTTCGTAACGTAGTTTTTCCCGGGTGAGGTGTGCAATCCATGTATCTGCAGTGTCTTCACTGCGCTCATCACTGCGGGCCTCACGGGCTGCAGCCAGGCCTTCATCGTAACGATTGAGCTCCAAGAAAGATCTTGTCCGTGATAATTGAACCTGGTCTTCACGATCCAGGTCACCTTTCTCTAAAGCCAGATCGAAAGCTTCGACAGATTTCTCAAAATCACCTAAAGTGGAATAAATGCGCCCAAGCCGAGCATAGCTGTCACCATCTTCAGACATTTCTGCGGCTCTTTCCAGTGGTTCAACTGCTTTCGCATCTTCCCTGGCTATTTGGTAACAAGTGGAAAGGAACTTGAGATTGTCTTCATCTTGTTCAATGATGCCATCAGACATGCCGCGTTCCATAATTCTGGCGCAACCATAGGGATAATCATTGTTATATAGCTGAGCTGCAAGGTTTACAAGCTGGGAATCGGAGTCCAGGTGACCAAGTGTATCTACCACATAATAGGACTGAGCCTGCTCAGTAAAGCGTTCAACCTGGCCAAGTACAGCTGGCAGTAATACCCAGTCTCCTTGCTCATCAAAGAGTACAACCGACTCTCTCAATACCTGGTAGGCTGCCTCATAGTCCTCTACATTAAAGTAAAGGGCTCGTAGCAGATCATAGGTATTCTTGGAGATTTCTTCATTCTTGGCACGCAGGATTTCCATGTTGCGAAGAATGAAAGGTATAGACTCCTGAAATTCCTCAAGCTGATAATAGCCAGTGCCAATTCGATAATACACATCTTCATTCGGCTCTATGGCGAAATCATTATATTGAATGAAATAATCAATGGCTTCTCTAAAATTTTCTTCTACATAGTATAGCGAGCCAAGGTAATATAATGTTTGCTCAACCTGCTCTTGCGTCAAGTTGTCCAGATTCAGCATTTCAACATAAGCCTGAATGGCCTGGGGATATTGTTCCTGAATTTGATAAAGATTGGCATAAAACTGCCACATGACAAATTTTTCCCTGTCATTCAGACGATCTCTGTCGTAGTCCTCTCTGATTTCTCCGAGTACTTCCAGAGCTTCTGCATATAACTCCATATCACGCAATTCCATGACTTCATTGATACGGGTATAAACACGACGTCCTAGTGTCTGAGTGGATCTTGCTGCCGGAGGTGCTCGAGCGCCATCATCGTCTGCAGCCATTACACTAGTATTACTGAATAGCTGGTTTCCAGTTAAATTGACCAACACAGGCAATACAAATATAAATCCTGACAACAACAAGCATACTGCTGCAGTTATGATTTTTTGCAATAGAGCTTCATGAATTTCTGGTTTCATAATTCTCTCTCTTATTCTTCAGCCAAGTTGTAGCGAAACAGATATCTGACACCTGGAACCGAAATAGGTTCGCCATCAGAAACGCGTGCGTTGAATTTAAACCGGGATACTGCCCTGCGAGAAGATGAATCAAATATATTCGGCGGATCAGCATCGAGAACAATAATACTGTCCGAATCAACAGTCCCTTGCGCAGTCACTGTAAAAGACACCAGGCACCAACCCTCTATCCCTCTGGAAGCAGCACGCTGGGGATACTGTGGCTCCATAGTCACAATCGGTAGCATTTCCGAATCGCTGGCAGATATAGAGGCGTTGTTATCGAGCCCCGACATGTCCACATCAACACGGTCAATATTAAATCCTTCGCCTGTCGGCGCATCCAGGGATATATCTGGTGTTGGTAAATCCGGAATTTCTTCTGGTACATCAGGTTCTTCAGGTTTAGGTTCCTGACGCTGAACTTCAAGTTCGATTTCAGGCATGGTGATATCAGCAATTTTGCGGCCCTCTCCCTGTTCAGGTTCAGTCGCATCCATGGAAATCAGAAATTGCATTAAAAAAAACAGGGCAAAAGTGACACCGGCTGCAAAAACAACCGCGACACCAAGATTAACTATTCTCATCATACTCTATTCCTCTGCAGCAATTTGTACACTGGGAGCTGACGCTTCACGGGCAGCATTCATAATCATCAGAACGAATTCATTAGGTGCATTCTGGTCTGCCTGGATAACAACAGCGGCATTCGGCGATTCTGCCAGTCGCTGCTCTATACGAAGCCGTAAGTTTCTGGGTGGAATAATATCGCCATCCATCCATATCTCTCCAATGGGCGTGATGGCCATAAGTATCGGTTCTCCATCCACACCATCCACCATCGTAGCTTCTGGATAATTAATTTCATAACCTGCTTCTTTCACAAAAACAGAGGTAACGATAAAAAAAATCAACAGGATAAACACCACATCCAGCATTGGTGTCAGGTCTATTTCACCTGCCTGTTCTTCTTCTTTATTTTTTCCAAAACCTTTCATAGTTTTTCCAATGTTTTTCCTGCTTTTTGATACTGGTTTTTACCCTTATTATTGATAAGAACAGTATCAAGCGTGCTGAATTTCCAAGTGATCTTCCAGTAGTTGCAATTCGCGGTTGGTACGCACTTTCAGCATAGTACTCGCGAAAATTCCTGACAGGGCGCCCACCATGCCGGCCATGGTGGGTATAGTCGCTCTGGCTACACCACCTGACATTTGTTTAGCATCACCACCACCAGTTACAGCCATGACATAGAAGACTTCGATCATACCCGTTACAGTGCCCAGCAGCCCAAACAGTGGACACACAACTACCAGCACTTCAATCACAGGTATTGTAGATCTTAGATCTAAGGTAACTCGGGAAACAAGTTCCTGCCTGATGGCATGGGCGTTCCATGATTTCTTGTCCGTTCTGGCTTCCCATTCAGTCAATGCAGCAACCACATTCGTTTTATGCACTGTCCTGAGAAACCAGAAGCGTTCAATCATCAGAGTCCATTTAACAAAAAGCAAAATGGCGATGAGATTCAGGACAGGGCCACCCCTGTCCATGAAGGCACCGATGGACTCGAAACTTAAAATGAGTGTATCAAACATAAGCTATTCTCCAGCTTTTTCTGCTATCAATTATAGCTAGCTTAAGCTGCTGCACCCGCTTCGGATCGCCTTGCAATAATCCCGGTGGCCTGCTCTTCCATTATATGAATCACCTGGTCAGAGCGTGATTTTACAATGGTATGGAACAGAATAGTCGGGATAGCCACAACAATACCAAGTACTGTTGTTACCAGGGCGCCGGAAATACCGCCTGCCATGATTTGTGGGTCACCAGTACCAAACAGGGTAATTGCCTGGAACACAGTAATCATACCGGTAACTGTACCAAGCAGTCCGCCCAATGGGGCCACTGTAGCGATAATCTTCAGCAGTGTCAGGAAGCGCTCAAGTGGCGGCGTTTCCAGCAAAATAGCTTCTCCTAGTTTCAGCTCCAGGGTTTCAATATCCATGTTCTTGTCAGCTTCGTACACCATCAAGACGCGACCCAGTGGATTTTTCTTGCTTGGACGATCGGGGTTTTTAAGCTGGCGTTTCACCCTGGCGTTCACCATAGTCAGGGTAATCATCCTTTCTACTGCCAATAAGGTTGCAAACAGGCCTACAAAGATAATGATCTGCCCGATAGTGCGCCCTTGCTCCCAATATCTTTCACGGAAAGACGGTGAGCTGATCAGGGCTGCCAGGTAAGAACCGCCTGTTGGACCGGTAGGATCGATACCTACCATTGTAAAACCACCTGTAGCTGCCTCGATATCGGCTGCTGTACCTGTGTAATTGGCTGGCTGGCTGGGCAGAACACTCAGGCGCTTGGTGTTGGCGTCAAATTCCAGGTACTGACCAGAAGAAACGATATTGTAGGATCCAACTCGTACTACTTCCTGGTTATTCTGAGTGCCGTCAGGCTGTGCCACATTCGTTGTAAATCGTGTGACATTGGCGGACTCAGTCATTTCCTGTAACAGGTTAAACCACAACCTTTCCAACTGCTCAATGCTGGGTAGTTGTGATTCACTGGCCATAATGTCTGCCAGTTCAGTCAGAAAGTCCTCACGACCAGGATACTCTGCAGAAACCAGAGACGCTTCAAACTGGCTTCGAGTATCACCAACAACACCGGCAATAGTGCCAAATAACTCATCCAGGTCGCCTAGACGTTCCTGCAGAGTTTCAAAGCGTTGAGCTTTGAGTATTTCGTTCTGGTTGTAGGTATTTTCCAGGTCTACAGAAATACGTTCTTCTGTTTCTCTGCGCTCAATCATTTCATTCAGCAGGGCCTGACGCTGATTTACATTAGACTGGAACTGCTGCATGCGCTGTTGATGCTCTTCGGTTTCACTCAAAGTAGCGCTTTCAACCAGAGCAAGAAGATCATCGAGGTTGGCAGCCTGTTGCTGGCCAAAAGCAAATACCGCAGAAAGACACAAGACTGATGTTGTCACTGTTTTAGTAATAATATTATTAATTCTCATGACTGCTTACTCCGGCGCTGCTATTGGTAGTTCAAGAATTTCAATGGTGGCCTCCTGCTTGGCCATCCGAATTCCGTTGGCGACAGGACGTCGATATACATCATCAAGTGTTACCCATTGAGTGGATGTCTTATCCCACACGCCAGTCTCTGTCTGGTCGCTGGTCTGATATAACAACGCCACGCGGCCAACTCGAAGAATATCAACATCACGATCAATGCCGCCTATTTCAAGAGTATCGGTGTAATGTTCCATAACTCGACCGTAATTGATCTCTTGCTGATATGCCGCCAGAACCAGGCGGAATTTCTCTGCGACGTTAACGCTGGAATCATCAAAGGTGCCACGAATAAGTTCAAGCCGCGACTTCCTTGTATCAATTAGAAAAGGTAAATCCAGGTCAACAAATTGCTCGATGGCAACCATCATCCTTTCCATTAAGGGAGGAACCTGCCTTTGTAGAGCGGCGGCTCCTTCAATGGACAATTCATACTCAGCAATAGTACGTTCCTGCTCGGCTATAGTGCGGCGAAAGCCAGCATTATAAACTTCCAGACCGTCAACAATTTTTGTGACTTCACGGTATTCCTGGACCAGTTGGTCCGCTTCATCCGAAAGCTGATTGATACGAGTCTGTGCTTGTGCTGCTGCGGCCATTGCCCGTCCAGCTGCCTCATTGGCCCTGTCTAGGATACTGGTGTCTATAACAGTATCTTGAGCAGACGCTGTAAAGAAACCAAATACCAAGGGCAATACTAATAAAGGAACAAGAATCCTTTGCTTTAAACGATGGTAGTTCATGTGTAATCCCACTTATTTTAGAAAATCTAACAAAAAGATGAACAGACTTCCAATCTCTCATCCGACATCCAGCAATTTACTCTGTCTTATGCAGAATTATTACATTTTGACGCAGGAAGATTCGCAAAAGTCTAATCCGAAGGTCAATCACCTTAATTTTAATCCAGTTTTGGATCTTTCGAACCAACAATTCTTTAAATACGCTTATATGTATTCTTCCCTGAATTTCTCCTTATTCCCTAAGGCGGCACAGCATATCAAATACCGCCTTTAGATTGAACACTTTAAATCCTAAATTTTTCAAAGGATATTAGCGCGATTCTAATCTAAATTTAAGCTTGATAATTCAGGCCAATTTCAACAAAAAAAAGCCCCTGAAAAGAGGCGGCTATGTTATAGGGAAGGAATATTATTATGACTTTTCAGTCAATCACCAGCCCGCTGCTTTTTTCAGTCCTTCACCGATTTCGGCGAGGCTGCGTACAGTAGTCACGCCAGCATCATTAAGTGCAGCAAACTTCTCGTCAGCTGTACCTTTGCCCCCGGAAATGAT
Source organism: Gammaproteobacteria bacterium (assembly GCA_029245395.1). Lineage (GTDB taxonomy): Bacteria > Pseudomonadota > Gammaproteobacteria > Pseudomonadales > Pseudohongiellaceae > Eutrophocola. Next base: position 53,366 of record JAQWPL010000026.1, on the reverse strand, counting down.
CGCACCGGCATGGCCCATGCGTTTCCCGGCAGGTGCAGTAACACCTGCTATATAGGAAACTACCGGTTTACTGACATTTTCCTTGATGAACAGAGCCGCCTCTTCTTCGGCTGAACCACCAATCTCACCAATCATCACAATAGCTTCTGTCTGGGCATCTGCTTCCAGCAATGCCAGAATATCGATGAAACTGGAGCCTGGTATGGAATCTCCGCCGATACCAACACAAGTAGACTGGCCGAAACCGTAGTCTGTAGTCTGTTTCACCGCTTCATAGGTCAGTGTGCCTGAACGAGAAACAATGCCAACCTTGCCTGGAAGATGAATGTGGCCAGGCATAATACCTATCTTGGATTCACCGGGCGTAATTACTCCAGGGCAATTCGGTCCAATAAGCCTGACTCCCAACTCATCACACTTCACTTTAACTTCCAACATATCCAGGGTCGGTATGCCTTCAGTGATACAGACAATCAGGCCAATACCTGCAAAAGCCGCTTCGAGAATTGAATCCTTGCAAAACGGTGCCGGCACATAGATCACAGAAGCCTCTGCGCCGGTTTCCCTGACCGCATCACTGACAGTATTGAAAACCGGCAAATCGAGGTGTACTTGAGCCCCTTTACCAGGAGTGACACCACCAACCATGTTGGTGCCATACTCAATCGCCTGTTCAGAGTGATAAGTCCCCTGGGAGCCGGTGAAACCCTGACAGATTACTTTGGTGTCCTTGTTAATCAAAATACTCATTCGATATTTCCCGCGAATTAACTACTAAATTGTTATCCTGCTGCTTCTACAGCTGCCTTGGCCGCTTCAGCAAGGCTGTCCGCTGCTATAATGTTTAAACCGCTTTCTGACAGTACCTTTTTGCCAAGCTCGGCATTATTACCTTCCAGTCTCACTACAACCGGCACTTCGACACCAACTTCTTCAACCGCACCCACAATACCTTCTGCAATCAGATCACAGCGAACGATGCCGCCAAATATATTGACTAATACAGCTTTTACATTTTCATCAGACAATATGATCTTGAACGCTTCTGACACTCTCTCTTTCGTCGCACCGCCACCTACATCCAGAAAGTTGGCAGGCTCACCACCATGAAGTTTGACGACATCCATAGTGCCCATTGCCAGACCAGCCCCATTGACCATACAGCCTATACTGCCGTCCAGAGCGACGTAATTCAGATCCCAATTCGCTGCATGCACTTCACGTTCGTCATCCTGAGTTGGATCATGCATCTCCTTCAACTTGGGATGACGATACAACGCATTGCCATCAATATTCAGTTTCGCATCCAGGCAAAGTAAATCCCCTGCTTTAGTGATAACCAAAGGATTGATTTCAAGAAGCGCCAAATCACATTTCACAAACATCTTTGCCAGACCAAGAAATATACTGGTGAACTGCTTGACCTGATCACCGGATAAGCCAAGCTGAAAAGCCATTTCTCTAGCCTGGAAAGGCAAAGCTCCAGTGAGTGGATCTATAGTGGCACGCAGAATTTTTTCCGGCGTCTCATGGGCTACTTTTTCAATTTCTACCCCACCTTCAGTAGATGCCATGAAAACGATACGCCTGGAACCACGATCAACAACAGCGCCCAGGTAAAGCTCTTGCTCAATGTCGGAACATTCTTCTATCAGGATTTTATAAACCGGCTGACCGTCCTTGTCTGTCTGATAGGTAACAAGACGATTACCGAGCCACTGTTGGGCAAAATCCTCAATCTCCTGAGCACTGGAAACCAGCTTCACACCACCCGCCTTACCGCGTCCACCGGCATGGACCTGCGCCTTGATGATCCACTTGTCACCGCCCAATTGACGGGCTGCATCCACAGCCTCTTTAGCATTCTCACAGGCAACGCCCTTGGACACTGGCAAGCCGTAATCGGCAAATAATTTTTTGGCCTGGTATTCGTGTAAATTCATTTTTCTGGTTTAGTCCGTTTGGTTAGTTAACTGTTAATTAGGCACACGCAGTGCGACCTTGTGGCTATTATTTTTTCCTGTTGGCAATATGGATAGCATGTCCATTAACAGCAAGTGCTGCTTCATGCACAGCTTCGCACAATGCCGGGTGTGAAAACACCGTGAGTCCAATATCTTCAGCACTGCTACTGAATTCCATCGCAACGACCACCGTTTGTGCCAGGTCTGCTGCAGAGGGACCAATGATATGACAACCCAACACTCTGTCAGTGGTTTTGTCTGCGAGAATTTTTACCATGCCTTGGGCATCATTAGCCGCCAGGGCGCGACCAGATGCCGCAAATGGGAAAACGCCCACGTTAAATTCTACGCCGTCATTCTTTAGCTGTTCTTCCGTTTTTCCTACCGAGGCAATTTCCGGATGGGTATAAATCACCGAGGGTATCAGATCATAATTCATGGACGCTTTATGCCCGGCGATATTTTCCGCCACCATGACACCTTCTTCCGAACCTTTATGTGCCAGCATTGGGCCACGCACAATATCACCTACAGCAAACACTCCAGGTACTGATGTGGCACAGTGGTCATCCACAGAAATAAAACCCCGTTCATTTTTTTCCACACCACAATCGTCAGACAACAGGGAGTCGGAATAAGGCCTGCGTCCCACACAGACAATGAGTTTATCGAAATTTTCTTCTTTCTGGCCTTCCTTATCTTCAAAGGTGACAGTCACGCCTTTGCTTTTACCTTTTTTCAGTTTGCTACCTGTGACTTTGGCGCCAAGACGAATATCCAGTCCCTGTTTGGTCAGTAACTTTTTCGCTTCCTTTGCAATCTGCTGGTCGACCATTGGCAAAAAGCTATCCATGGATTCCAGGACAATAACCTCTGAACCAAGGCGCGACCAAACGGAACCCAACTCAAGACCAATGACACCTGCACCAATCACGCCAAGACGTTTAGGGGTTTCCTGAAATTCCAGTGCCCCAGTTGAATCTACAATCACATCGTTATCAATCGGCGTGGGTGGTATATCGATTGGCACGGATCCCGCAGCAAGTATAATATTGTCCGCAGACAAGATTTGCGTCTTACCATCATGATCAGTGACCTCCACTTGTTTGTCCTTCAACAGCTTTCCTGTTCCAGAAATGCCAGTAACCTTATTGGCTTTGAACAATCCCGCAATGCCGCCAGTCAACTGCTTCACCACTTTATCCTTGTGTGTAATCATAGCAGGCACATCCATAGAGACTTTACCCACCTTGATGCCATGCACTGCAAAATCATGACTGGCTTCAGCGAATTTATGTGAGGAATCCAACAATGCTTTTGATGGAATACAGCCCGTATTAAGACAAGTGCCTCCATATACAGGTTTGCTGTCAGCATCAATCCACTTTTCAACACAAGCGGTATTCAATCCCAGTTGTGATGCACGAATTGCTCCCACATAACCAGCCGGTCCCGCACCGATTACTATCACGTCATAATCTGCCATTACTTATTCCTAACTATTTTGTCTTCTGTGTTTTGAATCAAAAGTTGAGTCATCGAGCGTATCATCGTGCACACTTACGATTTGTTCTGGCCTGCCCTAGACTTCCAAAAATATTCGGGCCGGGTCTTCGAGCAAATCCTTAATAGTTACCAGGAACTGAACTGCTTCTTTGCCATCTATCATTCGATGATCATAGGACAAGGCGAGATACATCATCGGCTGTATTTTTACTTTTCCGTTCACAGCCATTGGTCGCTCTTGAATCTTGTGCATCCCGAGTATGGCCGTTTGCGGCGGATTCAGAATAGGCGTCGACAATAGAGAGCCAAAAACACCGCCATTGGAAATAGTAAAGGTGCCACCTGTCATTTCTTCAATGGCCAATTTTCCGTTACGGGCCTTGAGCCCTAAATCTCGAATAGTGCATTCAATATCTGCAATGCTTAGAGCGTCAGCATCTCGCAAGACCGGCACAACCAGGCCCCTGGGTGAAGAGACTGCAACCCCGATATCCTGATAACCGTGATAAATAATGTCATTACCATCCAGGGACGCGTTCACGGCTGGAAACTGTTTCAGTGCTTCAATACTGGCACGTACAAAAAAGGACATAAATCCCAGCCTTGTTCCATCATGCCGTTTTTCAAAGGCATCCTTGTACTTGTTTCGCAAATTCATTACCGCTTCCATGTTCACTTCATTGAAAGTGGTTAGCATGGCAGTAGTTTGCGACGCCTGCAGCAGACGTTCGGCCACTTTGGCACGCAGCCGTGTCATCGGAACTCGCTGTTCTGATCTGTTGCCATTAACTGTTTGAGAGGGAGCAGAGGCAACAGGTGCTGCAGCAGGGGGTGTAGATAGTTCCGAAGCTGGAGCCGACTTTGACTCCTTCAGAAAATTCACTACGTCTTCTTTGGTCACACGTCCATCTTTACCTGAACTGGGCACCTGATTGGGATTGATACTATTCTCTTCCACCAGTTTACGTGCAGCCGGGCTCATCAATACTTCTTCAGCGCTCTTGTCGACCGCCGCTTCGACAAGAACTGCAGCAGGGGCAACGTTTTCTGCAGAAGCAGTGGAACTGGCTGCCGAGGCTTGCTTATCAGTGCTGACTCCAGAAGCCGACTTTTGTGAGATTTCTCCTTCCTCAAACACAGCCAACACTTCATTACTGACTATCGTATCCCCTTCTGCTTTCTTGATATCTTTCAGGACACCATCTGCTGGCGCCACCACTTCCAGAACAACCTTGTCGGTCTCGATATCCACAAGCAACTCGTCCCTTGAGGCACTTTCACCGGGTTGCTTGTACCAAGTGGCGATGGTGCCATCAGGGACTGATTCAGGCAAAGTTGGGGCTTTGATTTCAGTTGTCATGTCGATTCTCTATCTCTGTCTATTTCTTAAGTTTTCTGATTGTTCAGACTAGAGCGATCAGCGGGTCGACCCTGCCCTACTCTGATATTGCTGCTCTATCCAATATCTAATTCAAACTCTTGATCCGCTTCTACAATGCCCAGTGCCTGTCTGACTATTAGATCCTGGCGCTTCATATGCAATTCCATATATCCTCCTGCCGGTGCAGCTGAGGCTGGGCGCCCCGCATAGATCAGCTCTATGTTGGGATGTTTCCTGCGGATAACATTTTCCATATGGTGCTGGCTTGGAAACCACGCCCCCATATTTTGGGGTTCTTCCTGGCACCAGACCACTTCCTCATAATGTTTGTATTGCTTAAGTACTGTATGAAGCAAATCTTTTGGAAAGGGATACAACTGTTCAAGGCGAATTATTACTACATCCTTAATACCTTCTTCGCGTCGCTTTGCTCGCAAGTCATAGTAGATTTTGCCGCTACAAAGAACGATGCGTTTGACGCCTGCCGGCTCAATATCACTATCAGTTTCATCCAACACCATCTCAAATCTGCCTTCTGACAATTCTGTCAACGAGGATACTGCTTCCGGATGGCGTAGCAGACTCTTTGGCGTCATCACAATCAACGGTTTGCGTAACGGCCTGATCATTTGCCTGCGCAACATATGAAAAACCTGGGAAGGTGTAGTCGGTATGCACACCTGTATATTCTTTTCTGCACACATTTGCAGGAAACGCTCCAGGCGAGCCGAAGAATGCTCTGGCCCCTGCCCTTCATAACCATGAGGCAGTAGCATGGTTAAACCACACAATCTGCCCCACTTGTATTCACAACTGGTGACAAACTGGTCGATCACAACCTGCGCACCATTGGCAAAGTCACCAAACTGCGCTTCCCAGATCACCAGAGCGTCGGGGCGTGTGCTGGCATAGCCAAATTCAAAGGCCAGAACGGCTTCTTCTGACAATAATGAATCGAAAATCACAAACTTGCGCTGCGATTCGGAGATATGACTTAGCGAGACATAACTCCTGCCAGTTATCTGATCACGCAAAACAGCGTGGCGATGGGAAAAAGTGCCGCGGCACACATCCTGTCCTGTTATGCGCACCTTATAATTGTCTGCTACCAGACTGGCATAAGCGAGACATTCAGCAAATCCCCAGTCAATCGGTTGCTCCCCCATTGCCATTTTCGCTCTGCCTTCAAGCAATTTTTTCACCTGTCGATTGGGTTCGAATCCTTCAGGAATGGCCACCAGTCTTTCTGCCAGCGCCTTCAGGTGAGTGATATGTAGATTGGTTTCACAGGGCATATCCCAGGAATGGCCAAGAAAAGGTTTCCAGTCCACAAACAAGGCTGTGTTCGGCACATGCACCAGGGATTTCACCATGTGAGTCCCTTCATCCAGAGACTTGCGATAATTGTTATACATCTTTTCAACCGCCTGCTCCGTCAACAATCCTTCTGCAACCAGTTTTTGGGCATACAGTGTGAGTGTTGAAGGATGACTCTTGATCTTTTTGTACATCAAGGGCTGAGTAGTTGTTGGCTCGTCAGTTTCATTATGACCCCGACGACGGTAACAAATGAGGTCCACAACGACATCCTTGTGAAATTTGGTGCGGTAATCCAGCGCCAGTTGGGCGACAAACAAAACGGCTTCCGGATCATCCCCATTCACATGAAAAATAGGTGCCTGTACCATTTTTGCTATATCAGTACAGTATTCGGTTGAGCGTGAATCGTTTTGACGGGATGTAGTGAAGCCCACCTGGTTATTCAGGACAATATGGACAGTACCACCGGTTTTGTAAGCACGAGTCTGTGACATCTGGAACGTTTCCATTACCACTCCCTGCCCGGCAAACGCTGCATCACCATGAATGATGATCGGCAACACACTTTCACCTTCGGTGTCCTGGCGCCTGTCCTGACGTGCCCTGACTGAACCTTCTACTACTGGCGCTACAATTTCGAGATGGGAAGGATTGAATGCCAGGCTACAGTGAACCTCACCGCCCTCAGTCATAATGTTGGAGGAGAACCCGGAATGGTATTTCACATCACCGGAGGTTTTATGCACTTTCTTGCCTTCAAATTCAGAAAACAGGTCTGTCGGATTTTTACCCATGGTGTTAACCAGGACATTGAGCCGACCACGATGAGCCATGCCCATTACAATTTCTTTTGTACCTTGCTTACCTGCGCGCTGGATGATGTCATCCAGGGCATGAATTGCACTCTCGGCTCCTTCAAGACCAAAGCGTTTGGTGCCGGGAAATTTACCGTCCAGGTGTTTTTCCAAGCCTTCGGCAGCATTCAGTCTTTCCAGTATATGTAAACGTTGCGCTTTGCTGAAATTCGGCTTGCCCTTGTTAGGCTCAATACGTTCCTGAATCCACCGGCGCTCTTCCATGCTGATAATGCCCATGTATTCATAACCAATAGATGAGCAATAAATGCTTTCAAGGGTGGAAACAATGTCTGCCAATTTGGCATTGTCTTGTTCTATATAAAGGGATTCAGTAGCAAATTCAGTATTTATATCTGCTTCGGACAGGTGGTGGTAAACCAGTTCCAGATCAGGAACTTTAGCCCTGAACATCAGACCCAGTGGATCAAGATTGGCATGCTGATGACCACGCACACGGTAAGAGGCCATCAGTTGAACAACACTAACCTGTTTGACTTCATGGGCCTCACTACCAGGCGTCGCACTGGTAACAACATGGACATTACCCATGCCGCGCCGTGGCAAGCCCTTGAACTGATTGAGAATGGCTTCATGGCTTACATCAGTGCCATTGCCACCTTCCACTTGCGGAAGATCGGTAAAATACTGCTGCCATTCCTCAGGGATTGAATCTGGTTGTTGTATCCAGGATTCGTACAAGCCTTCCACATAATCGAGGTTGCCGCCATCTATATGCCCGGACTTAAGCATTTGTTCGCGAAAATTCTCAAGCATTGTTTATTCTCTTCTGATTCCCTGGGGAATAGACTGGGTAAACAAATGGATCAAGCGCCCCTTTCCATCAGCATGGAACGGATATGACCAATGGCTTTGGTGGGATTGAGTCCTTTCGGGCATACAGCTACACAATTCATGATGCCACGACATCTGAAGACACTAAACGGATCTTCCAGATCAGCCAGCCTTTCTTCCGTATGGGTATCCCGACTGTCCGCAAGAAACCGGTAAGCCTGAAGCAAGCCCGCCGGGCCGACGAATTTTTCCGGGTTCCACCAAAATGAAGGGCAGTTGGTAGAACAGCAAGCACAGAGAATGCACTCGTAAAGGCCGTCCAGTTTTGCTCGGTCTTCTGGAGACTGAAGGCGTTCTATTGCAGGCGTAGCTTCATCGTTCTGCAAGTAGGGCTTGATGCGCTCGTATTGCTTGTAAAAAGCTGTCATGTCGACAACCAGATCACGAACTATAGGCAACCCAGGCAACGGGCGCAGAATCAGTTTGTCTTTTTTAGTCACGGCGGAAATTGGTGTGATACATGCCAATCCGTTGATGCCGTTCATGTTTATGCCATCTGAACCGCAAACACCTTCCCGACAGGAGCGGCGGTAAGCAACACTATCGTCCTGCTCTTTAACCAGGGCGAGAACATCCAGAATCATGATGTCTTTGTCGTTGGGAATCTCGACCTGGAAATCCTGCATACTGGGTTTCAGATCTGTTTCCGGGTTATATCGGTATATGCTGACTTGCATGGAGTTGTTCTCTAATGCTTTATTTTTTATCCCGCGAAGCGGCTAATATTTTCTTTCCATGGGCTCAAACGTCGGTACCGTCTTCGGTTTGAAATTTACATCCCGCTTACCCAATGTTTTGCTCTCCGGGAAATACATGGAATGACATAACCAGTTTTCGTCATCCCGTGTGGTGAAATCTTCACGGGCATGAGCACCACGACTTTCATTCCTGCCTTCTGCCGAAATGGCAGTGGATTCGGCAACTTCAAACAGGTTTTTCAGTTCAAGCGCTTCAACTCGTGCCGTATTAAAAGTATTGCTCTTGTCTTCCAGATGCACATTGTTAATGCGTTCACGCAAATCAGCGAGCTTTTCAATGCCCTCCTGCATGAAATCCCCTTTTCTGAATACCCCAAAATGATTCTGCATAATGTTCTGCAATTCCTTTCGCAGATCGGCGGTTTTTTCACCGGAGGTAGAATTGTTCAATCTGTCCAGGCGTGCCATTGCACCCTCTATATCACTTTCACTGGCTTCACGTTGTTCCAGCCCCTGGCTTAGCATTTTTTCTATCTGGATACCCGCAGCGCGACCGAAGACCACCAGGTCGAGCAGGGAATTGCCGCCGAGACGATTCGCGCCATGCACAGAAACGCAGGCGGCCTCGCCTACAGCAAACAGGCCTTCAATTACATTGTCGTTGCCCTCGGCATCCATACTCAGTGCCTGCCCATGAATATTGGTCGGTATGCCGCCCATCATATAGTGACACGTTGGTACCACAGGTATCGGTGCGTGCACAGGATCCACATGAGCGAAGGTCCGTGATAGCTCCAGTATGCCGGGGAGTTTTTCGTTCAGGACTTTCTCGCCTAAATGATCCAGTTTCAACAGCACATGATCTGCATCCGGTCCACAGCCACGGCCATCCAGGATTTCCAGCACCATGGAACGGGCAACTACATCGCGTCCAGCCAGGTCCTTTGCATTCGGTGCATAACGTTCCATGAAACGCTCGCCATCCTTATTAATCAGATAGCCACCTTCACCACGACTACCTTCAGTGACCAGAACGCCGGCCAGGTGAATACCAGTGGGATGAAACTGCCACATTTCCATATCCTGCATGGGAAAACCGGCACGCAGTGCCATACCAATGCCGTCACCGGTATTAATCAGAGCATTAGTGGTAGACGCATAAATGCGCCCCGCTCCGCCAGTGGCTATGACAGTCGCTTTAGATTTCACATAGACGACTTCACCAGTTTCCATGCAGATAGCAATGACTCCGGCGATAACACCGTCCTGGTTCTTAACCATATCTACCGCATACCACTCGTTAAAAAAAACAGTATTGTTTTTCAGGTTGGCCTGGTAAAGAGTATGCAGCAGTGCATGGCCGGTACGGTCAGCAGCTGCGCAGGTTCTGGATGCCTGTCCACCTTTGCCATAATCCCTTGACTGACCACCAAAGGGACGTTGGTAAATACGCCCATCGGGGTTGCGAGAGAATGGCAAGCCCATGTGCTCAAGCTCAAATACAGCCTGCGGGCCTTCACTACACATATATTCGATGGCGTCCTGGTCACCGATATAGTCGGAACCTTTCACCGTGTCATACATATGCCAGCGCCAGTCATCATCGGGGTCGTTACTGGCAATGGCACAGGTGATGCCGCCCTGTGCGGAAACTGTATGGGAGCGGGTCGGGAATACCTTGGAGATGACGGCCGTTTTATAACCAGACTGAGATAATTCCAACGCAGAACGCAGTCCGGAACCACCGCCACCAACAATCAGGCCGTCAAATGTAATTGTTCGAATATTGGCCACGCCCTATGCACTCCACAAAATCATGATGCCCCAGATGAAATAGACCACAATGGTCCCAAGACAGATCAACAGAAACAGAAACCGGATGAAGGTGGCCTTTGGCCCCAAGATACGCGAAGTCAAATAATCGGTAGCGATGGTCCAGATACCGATCCAGGCATGGGCGCACAGAGCCGCAAGGGCCACCAGACTGAAAAAACGCATACCGGTGTCAGCAAACAAGGCACGCCAGCGCACATAATCCATGTCCGGGGTACTAAGAATAATGGCGGCATGACACAGTACATATAAAAGGATAACGACAGCACTAATACGCTGAACTATCCAGTCATAGAGACCACTGCGTCCGAAGCTAATCACGTTTGTTACCACAACCACACCCCCAGGATCACAATCAGGAGAAGGCTCACAATAATTACCACGGTGGCAGCAATCGGCGCAGCTTCTTTGCTTTCACCAAAACCGATATCCAGAAGCAAATGCTTGACCCCTGCCACCATGTGGTAAGCCAACGCTGACAAAACACCCCAAACAATAAATGTAGCCAGGGGATTAGTGAGTAGATCCTGCAGGCGGTCAAAGCCTGCCTGTCCTGACAGGGACAAGTTCAGCATCCACAACAAAATGCCAATGCCAACAAACAGGATAAGGCCTGATATACGATGCGTAATAGAGGTAATAGCCGCCAGCGGCAGCTTAATGGTGCTGATGTCGAGATTGACGGGCCGTTTGTCCCGGGAAGGAGAAGTCACACTATCCTCTTGCTACATCTATTTATAGGAGTAATTTTAGAACCTAAAAATGGTTTGCGATACAGCGTGAAATTCGTTTCATAATTCATCATAGCTTTTTATAAATTTTATTAATCAGGCAAGCATTTTCTGATAACTAAAATCGATCAATCTTAAGAGTGCTGTAGCAAGCGGCTGACATTATGCCTAATTACCCGCTTTGTTTGAATCCTTTTCTAACAAATACAGAAAAAACTAACAAACAATTTTTCCTTACATATTCCGGCTTTAAAGGTGCTCAATCGGTATATTACACGCATACTTGACGTGACCGACGCCACGCTTTTAAATTGACAATTACGAGATCAGCGGATAATGTTGCGCCTCCGTAACAGCGCGCAAAATTCCCTGCCGTTCGTCACCGAATTACAATTTATCTGTCCAAAGTACATAGGAGTCCTAATGACTGAGAAAAAAGCTCAGTTGACAATGGATGGCATTGACGAGCCTATCGAGTTACCCGTATATGAGGGCAGCACTGGCCCAGATGTCGTTGATGTCCGCAGCCTGGTTGCCAAAGGTATCTTTACCTACGATCCTGGCTTTATGTCTACGGCCTCCTGCGACTCTGCCATTACCTATATAGACGGTAGCAAAGGGGTGTTACTTTACCGTGGCTACCCCATAGAACAGCTCGCCGAAAAATCCGACTTCATGGAATGCTGCTATTTATTATTGAATGGTAAACTCCCTGACTCGGAAGAAAAAGCCACCTTCATCGACAACATCAAGCACCACACCATGGTGCACGAACAAATCTGTAACCTGTTTACCAGTTTTCCCCGCCACGCCCACCCAATGGCCGTTATGATTGGTGCAGTTGGGGCCTTGTCTGCCTTCTATCATGACGATTTGAAGATCAATAACATTGAACACCGCAAGGCAGTTGCTGTACGTCTGATTGCGAAGATCCCTACCCTGGCGGCTATGACCTACAAATATTCCATTGGCCAGCCCTTCATGTACCCGCGCAATGAATTGAGTTTTTCCGAGAATTTCCTGCACATGATGTTTGCCACACCCTGTGAGGAATATGTTCCTAATCCGGTGCTCGCGGATGCCATGGACAAGATTTTTTTACTCCATGCCGACCATGAGCAAAATGCCTCAACTTCCACAGTACGTTTGGCTGGCTCAACTGGCGCCAATCCCTATGCCTGTATTTCTTCTGGCATTACAGCGCTGTGGGGCCCGTCACATGGCGGTGCAAACGAAGCTGTGCTGACCATGCTCAATGAAATTGGCGATATATCCCACATCCCGGACTACATCAAGCGCGTCAAGGACAAGAATGACCCGGTAAAACTGATGGGCTTTGGTCATCGCGTTTACAAGAATTTTGATCCCCGCGCTCATGTCCTGCGAGATGCCGCAAAAAATGTTATGAAGGAAATGGGCATAGAAAACGATCCTTTGTTGCCAATTGCCAAGGAATTGGAGCGAATTGCACTGGAAGACGATTACTTCATTGAGCGCAATCTCTATCCCAACGTGGATTTCTATTCAGGGATTATTCTGAAAGCTATTGGCATTCCTACCAACTTGTTCACTGTGATTTTTGCTACCGGCAGAACACCGGGTTGGGTAGCCCACTGGCACGAGATGATCAGCAACCCATTCAAAATAGGTCGCCCACGTCAATTATATACGGGTCCTACCCAGCGGGATTATCCGGGCTAGATTTTTTACACAAAAAAAAGCAGGCGCCAGGCCTGCTTTTTCATGGTAAATCCTGCGGTAAAAAAGTTGTGTCCGCTTTAAATCGCGACTATCTCTTCAGCCTGCGGCCCTTTCTGGCCCTGACCTACGGTAAATTCTACCTGCTGACCTTCTGTCAGGGTTTTGAAACCCTCTCCCTGAATGGCGCTGAAATGCGCAAATACATCAGCCCCCCCTTCCTGGGAGATAAATCCGTACCCTTTGCTTTCGTTGAACCACTTAACGGTTCCTTTGACCTTCTCAGTCATTTTTTATTTCCTCTTTTGAACATTTAATACCGCCCACCAGGCGGTCAGGTTGTGCATGAAAACAGTCTAGATTTGGAGCCTGCGGGACGAAGCACTACTAGGGGTATTCGCGTAACGAAGGGACAAATATGAAACAGTTTTGTTGCTATTTCGAACATTATTACTGAAAACGTGTGAAGTCAATATGGCCGCACGTTGCAAACATTAAAAAACAGACATAAAAAAGGCAGGCTGTTTCCAGCCTGCCTTTCGCATCTTGCTTGTAAGCAATGCCTACACGGCAACAATCTGCTCAGCCTGCAGGCCTTTTTGTCCCTGGGTTACCAGAAACTCGACACGCTGACCTTCGTTGAGTGATTTGTAACCTTCACCAATGATTTCGCTGTAGTGAGCAAAAACGTCCTTGCCGGACTCCTGCTCAATAAAACCAAAACCCTTGCTTTCGTCGAACCATTTAATGGTTCCATTAACTTTGTCGGACATTGAATATCTCCTGTAAATAACACATATAAATCGCCTTCAGACGAGGCGGCGTAGCACAAAACAGACTGAAATTTGGAACTTACAGGACGGAGAAATTTGTAAATTTACTGCGCAATGGAAGGGACAAACTTTGACTAACTTGTTGCTGGAGAGGCACGGTATAGAGTCTACATGGGTAAGTCAACGCTTATATACTGAGGAATCTACTGCAAATATCTGTCGAGAAGACTGCTGTAAATAACTGTTTATACTAACTTTATATATTATTACAAGACCCAGGCCTCCTATTACAAAAAGGAAATCTGGAATCCTTCACACGACGGTTCTTGTATTGGGCGTCACGCCCCTGTTCAGGGCATTAACTTGTAGTTAACTATTAGTTTCGTAGGAATGTGTTTACAATGTGCAACTGGACACATGGACTAAGATGGATTTTCTGGATTCTTGACATTATGGAAGCTTTTTCCCCTATTTTTTTTATCACATTCCCCTCATTCCTGGCCATCGCTATCAAATTGTGGCTACTCGTTAATAGCAACAAAAGAAATCTGCTGGTTACCCACTGGCCACTGATGCTTGTACTTCTGGGAACAGGTGTTACCAACCTGCTTCAATTCCTGACTTTTTCACAGCTCATTACACCCGGAGTGGCAGCCCTCGAGATCTATTATTTGGGGGTGATCCTTTCGATCTTTGGGCTGTTGTGTCTATCAATAAGAAATATCAAACTATCTGCTCAATTGACCCTATATTTCAGCCACATATTAAATGGCCTAACGACAGTACTTGTTTTGTTGGTTCTAGGTACTGACCTGGTTATTGCTGGCTACCAGATGATTGGCAGCTCCATTACCCGACTAGCTGGACCGTATTACTGGTTATTCCAGGTATACGCCATGTTTGGTCTTCTCTTAGCCATAGGCCTGAATGTGTATGGCGCATTTGGTGAGAGCAGTTCAGGGCACAAGTGCAAGGCAACACTGTTATGTTTTCTGCCTATAGTTATATCCGGTATTGCAATCATTCTGCTGATGCAGGCCGGCGCAAACATTAACGCTTCCTTGATACTACCCTTGGCAACCACTTACTTATTGCTCGCACTTATTTATATTGAAAACAAGGATAAGGTATTCAAGATACTGGTTAGAATGCCTTTCACCCATGAAAGGAAAGGCTTTAAATTGTTGACTGCGGAAATTGAACATTTTCTTGGTGAGGCCAGCAATGGTGATAAAGTCACTTTAAAGAAGCTGACCAAAGCCATTGAACGACATGTAGTGGCTTTAACAGTTGAAATGACAAACGGCAACCAGGCACGTGCAGCATCACTCCTGAATACTTCAACAAGCAGTGTCTGCAGAAAAGTTAATTCCTAACTAAGCAGCAAGAAAGATCTTGAAAGCCAGAGCAATGGAAATTGCCCTGGCTTTTTTATTTGGAATTGGTCTTTAACACTCTGAGAGAGAACATGCACAGAATATTGATCACTGTTTTCAATATTTCTTTATCAACCGTTCTTTCTGCTCTGCTCACTATAACTGTGGCACTTGATTCCTTTTAGATTCCGCTACACAAGCCGGTGGCCTGCATAAAAAAGCCCGCATCATAATGCAGGCTTTTCTGAACGCTAGCAGAGCCAGCTTAAACTAATTATTTTTATTTTTTACCAAACAGCTGACAGTTTCAGTCAGCAAGATTTCATCTGTAGCTCCATCAGCCAGTTCGACTGTCACCGACTCTCCCTGGATGAAACCGGCCTCGATAGCTTCTGCCCCTTCAAGGACATCATCCGCATCGCTGTCAAATTCAAACTCCACTTCATCATCTGAAATACTTCGCGTTTCAGACTGGATGGAATTCTCTCCTGAAGTGACGATGGCATAATAATCTCCTGGAATGAGGTCTTTTGCCTTCACTTTCACCTTCGAACGAACCTGTTCAGTTTCTTCGTGTCTGACCTCGCAGGACGGGAACAGGTTGGCGATATCTCCCGAATCATCATCCGAGTCGTCGTCATCTGAATCGTCATCTTCTGATTCACTCTCGTCTGACTCTTCTTCGTCGTCATCGATAAAAATCGCGTAGTTGGCCAATTCTTCACAGATGGGGGTATCTTCAGGTTCAGCAAAGATCAATTCATAATTGAATGAATTACCGCGCTGGTCCAGAATGATATCGAAATACTGTCCATCGGCACTGTCACCAAGTCCGTCGATCACCACACATGGAACGAGCAACTCGCCATTGGCAAAATCCGCCCTTGCAGAGCCCTTGACGCGATCAGCTAGCGCCGTTTGCGATATCATGACTGCGGCTGCAGAAATAGCCGCGCATAGTGCTAATTTTTTCATAGTGAACCCCTTGTACTAGCTTTCATGAATAATACTGCTAGCATGCGCTTCGTACGAAAAAAATAAGAGAACCGGTTCACAATATGCCTGATTTACAAACGCATCACGCAAGTATCATTATTGATTAGATAATGTTTGATCTCTAGGACAGGCCCTGAGCGAAGATCAAGGAGACCCATTTTGAGGACGGGATAGTAAGGCCAATGGAATATGATTCCCTGGGTAGCTTTCGCTAGCCTGCTTTCATTGATTCAGGTCTTTCCCGCACATACAAATAAGCTGGCAAGGCACAGCTCAAACCAATAAACAGGTTCAACACAATGAACGCATAGGGTTTGGGGCTACCCTTTTTCCTCAACTGCTGGAACATGAAAACCCAGAAAATAAACGAGGACAATAACAGGTCTGCACTAATACCCCCGGCCGCCCCGTTGACAAACATGGCCGCGCTGAAAGCAGCCACATCAATCCCTTCAGTCTGAATAAATTGAAAAAAGAACAGGTAGGGAACAATAGCACCCAGGATAGTCAGTACTAGATACAGGTTTTTCATGACATTCTCCCAATTTAGGAATTAATAAGGATGTCCAAATATTAGCAGGGTTTTGTAATATCATTACCCTCTGTCATCAATATATACATACAGTTCAGGAGTCGATCCAATGCAGCACACACTTAAACACCCAATTACTCTGACCACCTGTTTCCTGGCCCTGTTTTCTACCACTGCCTTTGCTCACCACGGCTTTGGCCGTTTTGATCGTGCCAACGATTCAACCCTTACCGGCACCATTACCGACATCGACTTCGTCAATCCCCATGCCTATCTGTATTTTGACTCTAGCGACACCGAAGAGACTGTTGAAATGCGCTGTGAAATGCGCGCCGCCACCCTGATGCGCCGTTCCGGCTGGACCAGGGAGATGTTTGCCAACGGCCTACCCATCACCATCTATGGTTACATGCACCGCACAGATCCTGGCTCATGCTACGTGGAAGAAATCACCATCGGCGAAATGCCGCTCATGAACCGCAACGACCAACTGGAGACCCCGGAAATAGACCTGACTAATCGTCCCTACCGCCTGCCTTCCGGTGAAGTCAATCTCAGCGGTGACTGGGCCCAGGAGCAGTATGTCATTGCCGTACCGCCTTCGGGCCGTGGTGTCGGCCTGGTGCCCAAGAGCATGAAGCCCGGCATCGAATCGGGTGAAATCTCAACCGATGATATTCCAGGTTCAGGTTGGGGTCCACGCCCTGTTACTTTAACTGCCCGCGGCCAGGCCGAAGCCGATGCCTTTGAAATGTGGTCACCGGATGATAATCCGCGATTGCGTTGCCTGCCCACCAGCATCCTGTTTGACTGGGTGTTTGATGGCGCCATCAACCGCATTTCTCAGGAAGAAGACCGCATAGTTATCAATTACGGTCTTTACAGTTTTGAAAGAGTTGTGCATATGAACATGGATGCGCATCCGGCCAATATCGAACTTAGTTCCTCAGGCCACTCTATTGGCCATTGGGAAGGCGACACGTTAGTTGTAGATACTATTGGCTTTCAGCCGGGTGTACTGGCATCACCGGTTAAACACAGTGACCAACTGCATATCGTAGTGCGCTATACGCTGAATCCCGACACCTTTGCGCTGACGCGGAATTATGTAGCGACGGATCCTGTGTATTTTTCTGATCAGTGGATTGGTACAGATACCGTGCTGGTAGCTGATGTGCCGTATGTAGCACATGAGTGTGATGAGTTGACGTTTGAATTTCTGGAGTTTCAGGACTAACAGCGATCGTATTGTTCAATTGATCTGAATTATTGAACTCTATAAAAGGGCTGGATGTACTTATAGTTACATCTGGCCCTTTTTTATTCGATCAATATTGTCAACACCCCCCTTTCCTTGCAATTCATTGGCCGTACTCCCCCAATAAGGCGCTTCCTCGTAGAGTTAGGGATCGAATTCAATCGACAGGCAGAACCACCGGGACGCCTGCCTCTTTTATGAGAATCGCCAGGAATTTGGCCGGCTCTGTACTGCTTGGATTATTATTCATGATATGGATGTCGTCAGGAGATTCCACGAACACTTCCCCCGCGTTGACGCGGGTCACTTCACCGCCCTGCACCTGCATATCTATAGCGCCTTCTACCACATACACCCAAACATAAGCATCATGGCGGTGTGCACTACCTACACGCCCCGGCGGCAGCGTAATTTCCTGGATAACCACTTCCTGGTTTGGCGGCAGCGTTGGCAAGAGCCCTTGGTATAAAGCACCCGACCCCTGAGCACTAATCGCTGATGGGAAAAGCAAAACTAACAACATCATTGGCAGAATTTTATTCATGGTCTTCTCCTGCGACTAAATGGGGAGTAATCATGGCGTTATTTCACAACTCCAGTTGGCACTGTCAGCCAGGTCACCGCTGCCATCGTAGCGTGATGCTGCCGGATGAGCGCACAGGGGGCGGCTCAGACCAGACTCGGGATTGCGGGCCATGATCTGGTCCGGTGCATTGCCCTGCTCCCGCCACTGTTCCAGTACGGTAATAGAATCAAAATCGTGCGGACCATCACCACCCCGGCAATGTCCCATGCCCGGCACCATGAACAGACGCATCCAGTCATCCTGCTCCTGACCCATTTCCGTCAGTACACTGTCGTAATAAAACACGGTATTGACTGGTGTAATGGCGGTGTCTCTCCAGCCAGCATACAAAAAGAGTTTCCCTCCATGAGCTTTGAAAGCACGCAAATCAGGATTCACTGAATCAATAAATCCGGTCGTCGCGTCGATAATAGGCATATCCCGATCCAGGTCAAAATCGTTCATGTCATAGTCAGCATTTTGGAAACCCAGGATGCGGATGGAATCCGAACTGCCCATGGGGCTTTCGGGCTGACTAAGCATTGCGGGCAATGGATTCCCCAAAGTTTGCCCGGAAAAAATCAATTCCCCGTCACTATTATGCAGGCCGCCATAATACTGCTCCACCATGGCCAGTTGTGGTGATGTCAGACAACTCGCATTACTGGTCCCTACCGGGCACTGCAAGGTGGCAAAATCGAAGTTGCATTGGCGTGGGTCATTGAGGAAACCTTCTTTGAGCACATCACACTTTGCCATCAAGGCCTGATTGACCATGGCGGCAGTGTCCTCAGGAATCGCCATCTCGGGATTACGCGCCAATTGCAGCCTGCGGTAAGACCCTGCGGTGTGCATATAAATATGCCGATTGGCCAGTGCACCGGCAATAATGCCGTCAAAATCCCCGGGGTAGCGCTGTGCAGCCATCATCGCCTGTCGGCCACCGGTGGAACAGCCCTTGAAATAAGAATAATCGGCCGGCTGTGAATAAGCTTCGGTGATGAGGCGTTTGGACTTCACGGTCATGTCATGAATCGAGCGGTAGGCAAAATCCACAATCTTTTCCGGATGTCCCAGGGCAAACATGCCGCCAGGGCCATCGGCGGCCGAATGTCCGTTATCAGACCCTGCCGTGGCATAACCCCTGCGCAGAGCTGGCTGCATTTCGCGGAAGCCCTGGATGGAACCAGCCCAACCGCCGTTGCCCATTGCCATAAAGCGGCCATTCCAGTTATCCATGGGCAGCCACAGCTCAGCGTTGATTAGCGAGTCAGAGGTTGGTGTGAGTTTCAGGGTGAGCCGGCAGTGAGCCGGAATTGGGTCGGTATCCTGGTTAGGCCTGTTACTGGCCGGATTCTGGAATACCCCTTCCGGTACCGCTTGTGCTGATACTACCTTGGCGTTTTCTAATGGGAATGAAGCGAGGTCTTCACACGTGGCGGTGGTGAGTGATGCGGCCATGGCTGCTGCTGAGAGAATCGTGAGCATTTTGGTTCCCCTTGGTTATTAGAATAGTTGAGGATTAGGATTTTGTTTGATGGTATTGGATTGTGGGGAGGATTGGTACTGTTGAAAAAGGGAGAAGGAATGTGGCCGAAGTTAGTCTGGCGTTTTTTTGATTTTGGTTACTCTGCCCCCTTTGACTTGAGGTCTGCTTTCGGCCAATAGCGGACCTTCCGAAAACATCAACTGAATCGCCACCAGTTCACTAGACGCTTTTCAGCCTCGTTTGATACTGCCTTTCATAAACACCTCTCATAGAGTTACATTTTAACGCTATTTGGTGTCTAGCAAAGGCTGGGAAGTCCAACAAATACCAACTACTCAATCGCAGCTTGCTCTTTTAATGCTCATACAGTGACAACTATCTCCACGACCAGAAAAGCAGTATTGATCATTAGGTATTGTCAATTCAGACATCTTGAGTAACCTTTAGCTAAAGAGAAAAGCCTTACCAGAATACATTATCAACTTAGTCCTAGTTATTTATCCCCGCCCAAAAAAAACGGGAACACTAATTAAAGTATTCCCGCTCCGCTTATTCCGACCATCGAAATGATCAGACTCCAAGATCAATATAGCGTAGATATAGCCATATGCAAATTACCTAAAAAAGAAAGGGGAGCGAAAGCTCCCCTTTTGATAGTCCATTTGTAGGACTTTACTCTTAAATCAGTATAACCTATTGATTTAAAAGCTTATTTGGCGTCCCCTAGGGGTTTCGAACCCCTGTTGCCTGGATGAAAACCAGGTGTCCTAGGCCTCTAGACGAAGGGGACTAAAGCTGATGTGTTATGAGTGGTGGAGCCAAGCGGGATCGAACCGCTGACCTCAACACTGCCAGTGTTGCGCTCTCCCAGCTGAGCTATGGCCCCGCTTTTCACTCATAACGAAACAGGAATGAAGCAAAAGTTTACTTCTACAAAGTCCTGCTGTTTTTTGCCAGACAGACGCCTGTTCTAGCAAAGACGCGCATTGTAGGGATGCCCCTCTGCCCTGTCAAGAACATCAGGCGTTCTGGGGCTTTGCGGGTTTTTCTGGCGGCTGGAGGCTGGTAGCTGGCGGCTCTATTTTAAATCAAGTTCCCTATATTCTGACTCAAGCTTCTTTGCACCCTTTTTAGAAACTCCACCCAGTATCCCTATAGCATGGCGTAGTCGCGCCCTTGTTATGTCTTTACCGATCACCGCAATGGAATCGATCACCGAGGTGGAAACGGATGAGCCGGCAATGGCGATGAAGACCGGGGACAGGAAGTCGCGGATCTTGATGTCCATCTGGTCCGCCATGTCCATAAGTAGTTTTTCCAACCTGTCGCGGTGCCATTCGGGCAGGATTTCGACTGCCCAGGCAATAAACTGGAGAATTTTTACGCTGTCTTCCTGACTGAGGCTTTTATGTTCAAAATCCGTCGTCTTGATATCTGGCATGCCGCTAAAATAGAAGCCGGCTAGGGGTGCAACGTCGCTAAAACGCTCCACTCTCTGTTTGATGAGTGGCACGATCTGGTGTGTTGTCTCTGGATTAAAGGCCCATTCGCCGAAACGCTGAATAAATTCCTCGTCGGAGAGTACTTCTCTCAAGTAGCGGCCATTAAGCCAGTCGAGTTTTTCGGTATCAAAGACCGGCCCACCCAGTGAAACACGCTGGATATCGAAATTGTCGATCATGTCCTGCACTGAAAACAGCTCTTCGCCTTCTTCATCCGGTCCGGAAGGCATGGACCAGCCCATTAAACCCAGAAAGTTGACTACAGCTTCGCTGAGATAACCCATTTTCTTGTAATAACCGATGCTGGTGGGGTTCTTGCGCTTGCTAAGCTTACTTTTGTCGGTATTGCGTAGCAGCGGCATATGAATCAGCACCGGTGGCTCCCAACCAAAGTATTCATACAGTTTCAGGTGCTTTGGTGCTGAATTGATCCATTCCTCCCCACGGATAACATGAGTAATGCCCATCAGGTGGTCGTCCACCACGTTTGCCAGGTGATAAGTGGGCATGCCATCGGATTTCATCAGTATTTGCATATCAACCTGATGCCAATCAATCTCAATCTCCCCGCGTAGCATGTCGTTGACAACACAGCTGCCCCTGCGCGGTATATGCATGCGAATGACATTGGGTACGTTTCTGTCCAGGTTGTCCTTCACCTGCTCAGGGGTCAAGGCCTGACAGTGCCCGTCATACCCAGGTTGTTCCTTGTTTTCCTGTTGCTCCTTGCGCAAGTTGTCCAGGCGCTCCTGGGTGCAAAAACAGTAAAACGCATCGCCGCTGTCTACTAGTTTGTTGGCATGTTCCTTGTAGATTTCACCGCGCTCACTCTGCCGGTAGGGGCCAAAATCGCCGCCCTTGTCGGGACCTTCGTCCCAATCCAGATGTAGCCAACGCAGGGAATCGAGGATTTCCTGTTCTGATTCAGGGGTGCTGCGCGCCTGATCTGTGTCTTCGATACGCAGGATGAACTTACCGCCCTGCTGGCGAGCAAAGCACATATTGAAGAGCGCAATGTAGGCGGTACCGACGTGGGGGTCACCAGTGGGTGACGGGGCAATGCGGGTCCTGACTTCAGACATCGTGTTGGCGTGAATCCTGGTTATTTATGGCAGGCGATTATACGGGGTTTAGACTACAGATACAGGAGACAAGAGTCAGGATACAAGAAGAAATAATCCGCTATTTAAGAACCCGGCTCTAACTGCTGTCATTAATAATTACTCTGTAACCAACGATGCGCTCAAACACTGAAAATATATCGCTAAATTCTAAGCCTTCCTCTTGTATCCTGCATCCTGCATCCTGCCTCCTGTATCCACTTATTCAGGATTTACCGACTTGCGCAGCTGTTTTACCCTGCCGCGATGGACTTTCTTATCCAGACGCTTGCGCACAGCATTCTTTCCCGGTCTGGTAGGAACGCGTTTGCGTGGCACAGTCAGCGCATTGCGAATCATAAGCTTCAGTCGGTGTGTGGCTTCTTCCCGGTTTCTGACCTGGCTTCTCTCTTCCCGAGCCTTAATGACGATTATCCCTTCCTTGCTGATTCGGTGATCATGCATACCCAGCAGGCGCTGTTTAACTTCCCGGGGTAAAGAGGACTTGTTAATGTCGAAGCGCAGGTGGATGGCGCTGTTTACTTTATTTACGTTTTGCCCGCCAGGACCATGTGCATGGGTGGCCTGATAATCCACTTCGTGATCAGCCAGTCGAATTTCCGGCGAGATATAAATCATCTTCAGGCCATGTGTTCAGTAATAAAGCGTTGCAGCTGCGGTGCCAACTGGTCTTCCGGTAATCCCAGGTATAGCGCGACCGATAAGTGATTCTGCCCCAGCATATGCACATAGTTTGGCATTTCGCCCTTCTTGCCCTGCCAGGCATTCAGGAACTGCAACGCCTGCGCCTGAAATTTGGGCGGATCGTATTCTGCCGTACTAATTAATAAGGGAATATCCACTTCAAGTAGTCCCTGCAAAGCGGAGCGATCAAAGTACAACGTCTCATCATCGCCCAGGTAAGCCTGCTCCATCCGAGTGGTGGGCATGGTGACATAGTCATAGACTGCCGAAAGCAGGATTGCACCCTTCACTCCATGGGCTTCGTTGTTATAAAGCTCCGGATGAGCAAGGTACCCGGCAGCATGGGCTCCGCCGGCAGACTGGCCCATGAGAAACAAATTATTTGCATCCAGACCATAGTCATTGCCTTCACTTTGAATGAATTCGATAGCCTTGCGAATATCTTCACTACCTGCTGGCCAGGGATGCTCCGGCGCTAACCGATAGGCCATATTCACCCCGGCAAATCCGTTTTTTGCAGCCCAGGCACCAATATTGGAATAAAAGGCGCTGCCATCAGCATGTTTATCGCCCGCGATGAAACCACCTCCGTGGACAAACAATAAAACCGGTTTCAGACTACTACCCCCTTCTGCATTGAATACATCCAGACGGTGCCGTTCATGGTCCCCGTAGGCAATGTCGCGGGAAACAGTGATCCCATCCAGAAAATTGTCGGGGATAAGCAGCTCGACCACAGCCCGGGTTCCGCCCAAGGCATCAGGCGTGAGTTCTCGGCCCAGAGCTTTAATTTGTTCAGCGTATTCGGAAAAATTCATAGTATTTTAATTCAGGTTCCAGGACGCACTATTCATTATTAGCCAGTTTCTCCAGGTTCTCGCCATCCACCCGATAAATATCCCACCCTTCCATCGCCCTGGCGCCCAGTGACTCGTAAAACTCGATAGACGGGGTATTCCAGTCCAATACGCTCCACTCGAAGCGGCCGCAGTTACTCTTCACGGCTATACCGGCAATATGAACCAGCAAGGCTTTTCCGGCACCTTTGCCGCGATGTTCCGGTGACACAAACAAGTCTTCCAGGTAGATACCGTATTTACCTTTCCAGGTGGAGTAATTGTAGAAGTAAATGGCAAAGCCCACAGGTTCATTGTCTATTTCGCCTATCAGGCAAAAGGCTTTAGGATTGTCTCCAAATAATGTCTCGGTAATCATGGCCTCATTGGTATCCACTTCATCGGCCAGTTTTTCATACACAGCAAGCCCATTGATGAAATGCAGAATCAGCGCACTATCCTCTGGGGTAGCTTCTCGAACTTGTGGTGACGACATGAGTTTTAATTTCCGTTTCTAAAATCAGGTAGCTGGAAGCGGTTTTTCTTCCATCAGTCCAACTAAATTGCCATCCGGATCACGGATAAAACCAATCCACAGCTCATGATCTTCCATCTTTGCCGCCATGCCGGGTGCGCGCTCAATGTCCACCTGCAAGGATTTGAGTTCCTCAAAGATTTCCTCGATGTTGGTAATCTTGTAATAGATGACCGATGTCTTGTGATCCTGTTCCGGTCCTTGCAACGTGGTCAGCATCAAGCGCACACCATCGCAATTGAAAAAAGCCAGATTGGGCGGCACATCGAACAGCAGTTCCAGCTTGAGGATTTTCTGGTAGAAGTACGTCGCCTTTTCCAGGTCGGTAATAGCAATGGCTATCTGCCCGATGGATGAAATATTCAAACTGTCTGTCATACCTCGCTCCTTAGAGGCAAACTATTGATGCCATTATAAGATATTTCCTCTTGCATCTTGTCTCTTGCCTCTTGTTCTCTTGCCTCCGTCTGTCATTTCCAGGAAAGTTTGTCATGCAAACTCACCACATCCCCGACGATTATCAAGGTAGGTGCCCGCACCTCATTGTTGGCAATTATTTCCGGCATCGTGGCTAATGTGCCGGTATAGACCTTCTGGTTCGGCGTTGTGCCTTGTTGAATAAGGGCAATCGGTTTTTCCGATGCCATGCCATGATTGACCAATTCCTTGCAGATGATGGGTAGTCCGATCAGACCCATATAAAACACCAGGGTCTGCTCGCCCTGTACCAGACTGTTCCAGTCCAGATCACAGGTGTCATTTTTCAAGTGTCCGGTGACAAAACGCACGGACTGAGAATAATCCCGATGGGTTAACGGGATACCGGCATAACTGGCACAACCGGAAGCTGCGGTAATGCCTGGCACTACCTGGAAAGGGATTTTTGCATCAGCCAATTCAGAGATCTCTTCACCACCGCGACCAAAAATAAAAGGATCGCCCCCTTTCAGGCGTAACACACGCTTGCCTTGCCGTGCCAGCTCAACAAGCATCTTGCTGATATCTTCCTGGGCCATGGTGTGTTGTTTGCGCTGCTTGCCCACATGGATTTTTTCCGCATCCTGGCGGCACATGTGCAGAATTTCTTCGGCAACCAGACGGTCATACAACACCACATCGGCTTGCTGCATTAAGCGTAAGGCACGAAATGTCAGCAGATCAGGATCACCCGGACCCGCCCCTACCAGATAAACTTCGCCAGAAGCTGCCTCCTGTTCGGCATTCTCAAGAGCCTCATCCAGAAGCTGTCGAGCATTGTTATCCTTGCCCGCCAGCAGTTGCCCTGCAATTGGTCCATCGAGAGTTTTTTCCCAGAACCTCATGCGTAGGCTCATCTCGGGAATTGCACCTTTTACTTTTGCCCGGTATTCCCCCAACAGGCTTGCCAGCTTGCCATAACCTGACGGAATAAAGGTTTCCAGCCGGGCTCTTAGCAATCTTGCCAGCATGGGCGACTTGCCGCTGGAAGACACAGCCACCACAACAGGAGAGCGATCTACAATTGAAGGGAAAATAAAATCACAGAGCTCAGGGTTGTCGACGACGTTAACTGGTAAATGCCTGCTGCGCGCTGCATTGAAAACGGCTTTATTTACAGCTTCATCATTGGTAGCAGCAACCGCCAGTCGTGCTTTTTCTAAATCGTTTGGCTCAAATGCACGATGAATAAAGTCATGGTCATTATTTCCGGACAGGAGCTTTTCCAGGGCTGGTTCTATATCAATTGCCACCAGGCGAATATTGGCGCCGGCACGCATCAGCAAGGTAGCTTTGCGCAACGCTGTCTGACCACCGCCAACCACGAGCACTGTCTGCCCGGTTATGCGTATGAAAATAGGCAGGTAGTCCATTTTCTAGGCTGACAATCAGGGGAAGAGAATAGTTGAAGCGCCGCCCATATAGGGTTGTAGCGCCAGGGGCACAGTCACACTGCCATCGGCATTCTGGTAGTTTTCCAGTACGGCTATCAAAGTTCTACCCACTGCCAGGCCAGAGCCGTTAACAGTATGAATCAGTTCCGGTTTGCCAGTATTAGGATTACGCCAGCGCGCCTGCATTCGCCGCGCCTGGAAATCTCCGAAGTTGGAGCAGGAAGATATTTCACGAAAAGTGTCCTGTCCGGGGACCCACACCTCTATGTCGTAAGTCAGCTCGGCAGAAAAACCCAGATCTCCGCCGCAAAGAATCACAACACGGTAAGGCAACTCCAGTTTTTGCAAGATGACTTCCGCATGGTGAGTCAGGTCTTCGTGGGCCTGTTTGGACTGTTCAGGTTTTACCAACTGGACCAACTCTACTTTCTCAAATTGGTGCTGACGAATCATGCCGCGGGTATCCTTGCCATAACTGCCGGCTTCGGAACGGAAACAAGGAGAATGACAGGCAAATTTCATTGGTAACGCATCTGCTTCAACAATCTCATCACGAACGATATTAGTCACTGGTACTTCAGCCGTAGGTATCAGGTAAAAGCCCCTGTCGTCTTTCAACTCAAACAGGTCATCGGCAAATTTTGGTAACTGGCCGGTGCCAAAGGCAGACTCTGCATTGACCATATTAGGCACATTCACTTCTGTATAACCATGTTCAGTGGTGTGCACATCCAACATGAACTGCACCAGAGCACGATGCAGTTTGGCAACTTCACCTTGCATCACTACGAAACGCGAGCCAGTAATTTTTACAGCAGTTTCAAAATCCAATCCGCCTCTTGCTTCACCTAATTCAATATGATCTTTTGCTTCAAAATCAAAAGAGCGAGGCTTGCCCCAGGTGCGGATTTCCTGATTGGATTCCTCGTCGGCGCCTTCCGGCACTCGCTCATCAGGAATATTCGGTACACCATGGAGTATTGTCTCAAGCTCACCAACAATGACATCCAGCTCGACTTCCTTTTTCTGCAAGGTAGCCTTGAGATCATCCACTTCGGCTAACAGCGGAGCGATATCTTCACCAGCAGCCTTTGCATTGCCGATGTTCCTGGATTTGGTATTGCGCTCGTTCTGCAGGCTTTCCGTATCAACTTGCAAGGCTTTGCGTTTTTCTTCCAGCGCAGAAAACGCCGCGACGTCAAAATCATGGCCTTTCTTCTTCAGTAATTCTGCGACGGTTTCCGGTTCCGTTCGCAACCTTTTCAGATCAAGCATGTATATTCCAGTTGAGTGTAGTTATTTCAATGTTGGGACGACCGGCTAGTCGCCCGACCTGACAATATTTAAAAAAAGACTCTCGAAAAGGTCAGGCCAAGCCAGGCCGCAATTATACAGACGAGGACACTGCTGAGCACGTAGGTTATTGCGCTGGCAATATGCCCCTGCTCCAACAGACCTATGGTGTCCATGGAGAATGTAGAAAAGGTGGTAAATGCCCCAAGAAATCCCACGGTTATGACACCACGCACTTCCGGACCAAATTCCGAGCGCTCGGTGAGTAGCACAAAGGAAATGCCTATCAGAAAAGAGCCAACGATATTCACAGACAGGGTCGCCCAGGGAAATTTACTGTCCGTCATTTTCAGAAAGGCATTGTAAACTCCGTAACGGGCCAAGGCACCAAGGGCGCCGCCAACAGCGACTGCTAAATATGTCATTGACGATCCAGTTAACTCAATTGTTTCAGGTTGTTTTTCACTTACGCTTGAACCCGTCTTATAAGGATGCAAGAAGAAGCTTTCGAGAATATGGTAATCCGGAAAAGGGTGCAATGCTCTCCACTCGATTCGCTACTCGCACGGCTCAAGAATATCCTCTTGTATCTTGTATCCTGTATCACGTTTATGTGTATCTTTTATCCGCGCTTGCCTTATCAAGGCTACGCAAGTAATCCAGCTTCTCTTTGATTTTCTCTTCCAGTCCTCGCACCACCGGGTGGTAAAACTGCTCATTCTTCAATTCTTCTGATAAATAATTTTCTCCGGCGGCATAGGCATCAGGTTCGTCGTGAGCATAGCGATACTCCTTACCATAGTCCAAGGTCTTCATCAGTTCTGTAGGCGCATTACGCATATGCATGGGTACGTCATAATCCGGTGTGGCTTTCACGGTTTCCATGGCCTGATTGAACGCGGTGTACACGGCATTGCTCTTTGGTGCACAGGCCAGATAAACCAATGCCTGGGCAATCGCCAACTCCCCTTCCGGACTGCCGAGACGCTGCTGCACATCCCAGGCATTGAGCGCAATCTGGACTCCACGTGGGTCTGCATTGCCAATGTCTTCACTTGCCATGCGTACGACCCGCCTGGCGATATATAAAGGGTCGCAACCGCCATCCAGCATCCGGCATAACCAATACAGAGCCGCATCCGGTGATGAGCCCCTTACCGCTTTATGCAATACAGATATCTGTTCATAAAAAGAATCACCGCCTTTGTCGAAACGTTTGCTGTTGCCTTGCACTACCTGAGCCAGTGCCTCCTCGGAGAGCACGCGCTGCCCTTCTGCTCCCTCAACTTCCTCAGCTCCTGTAGCGTTTACTTCAAACAAATCCAGCGCTACTTCCAATAGATTTATCACGCGCCGGGCATCTCCATCTGCCGCTGCAGTGAATTGCTCTTTTTGTTTTTCTGTAAGTGCAATATTGAGACTGCCCAGACCTCTTTCAGAATCTTCCAACGCACCATTAAGTACTGTGGTCAGGTCAGTGTCTGTAAGACTTTTCAATACATAGACCCGAGCTCGTGACAACAGTGCATTGTTCAACTCAAAAGATGGGTTTTCCGTGGTGGCGCCAATGAAGATGACTGTGCCGTCTTCAATGTGAGGAAGAAACGCATCTTGCTGGGACTTGTTAAAACGATGCACTTCGTCGACAAACAAAATGGTGCGGCGGCCACGTACGTCCCTCTCCTCTTTAGCCCGCTCAATGGCCAGGCGGATTTCCTTAACGCCGCTCAATACCGCTGATAGCGCTTCCAGATGAGTATCACAGGCACTGGCAATGATTTTTGCCAGCGTGGTTTTGCCGGTGCCGGGTGGACCCCAAAGAATCATGGAATGAGGTACCCCTGAAGCTACTGCTTCATAGAGAGGCTTTCCCGGGGCAATGATATGTCTCTGACCGGCGAATTCATCCAACGTGCGAGGACGCATGGCTGCCGCCAGAGGCTGGTAGCTTTGCTCATCTTTTTGAAAAATGGAAAGGGTCACGTCTTGGATAAACGCCTTAAATAAACGTCTTTTATTAACGTTGTAAATAAAAAGAGGGCTAGTCGCCCGTGTTATCGATTATTTCCATACCTTCAGGCATGTGAAACTCAAATATCTCCGGATCAATAACGGCATTGATTTCCGGGTTGCTAAAACTCAGGCTGGTTTTCTGTCCCAGGCTGCTTTCAAATTGCATTTCCTGGATAACATTTTCAGCAAAGGTCAGGCTG
Source organism: Gammaproteobacteria bacterium (assembly GCA_029245395.1). Classification (GTDB taxonomy): domain Bacteria; phylum Pseudomonadota; class Gammaproteobacteria; order Pseudomonadales; family Pseudohongiellaceae; genus Eutrophocola. The sequence goes on along the minus strand of JAQWPL010000026.1, from coordinate 23,482 downwards.
AGTCGTTCAAACTGGCTGTCTGGCGCTGTTGGAGTCAGAATAAAGCGCTGACGATTACCAAGCTCCAACTCCGCTGCAGCGATGGTGTATGACCCGGCCAGTAATTCTGCATCCCCATTTAACAGCAACAAGGGATTGCGCCCTGCATCATTCTGAAATTCTTCCACTGTCACTTGCTCCAGGTCTGGTTCGATACGCCAGATGCGATTGCCATTGGCAATTATGGATTCAGAATATGGCGATTGTATTTCCCAATAGAAATGATCCGGTTTATCGATGATCAGTTTTGCCTGAAATTCCTGAATTTCTCTGCCATCCTGATCAAGTGTGAGCTGCTCCACATCGGCACTAAGGGTGTCCATCTCCTGCAGTATCAAAGCCAGTTTTAAGGCCGCCTCAGCATTCGAATCATTCACAACCACTTCGTCCTGGGCAAGTGAAGTAATCCCTGCGCCTGAGAACAAGGTGGTGAATGTCAGTAAGGTCAGTAGTTTTTTCATAGTAAGTGGAATTCTACAGGACAATGCACGCGCAAGGTACGCAGCTATACGGTGGATTAAGGTTTAGTACATGAATGAAAATGGACGAAAGAATGATCGCCTGAACGTCAATAAAACTAATCGCTAACGGGTGGTGGAGCAATCACCTCGCGACTCCCGTTGGTGCCCATTTCAGACACCACACCAGCCATTTCCATGGCTTCGATCATGCGTGCAGCGCGGTTGTAGCCTATTCTCATTTTACGCTGAACGGCAGAGATGGAAGCCTTGCGTGATTGGGTAACAAAGCGCACCGCCTCATCATACAATTCATCATCTTCTTCAGCATTATCACCTCCACCTTCATTCGACAGACCCGGCACACCATTGCCTGAGGAATCCAAAGTGATGCTTTCAATGTAATTGGGCTCGGCCCGCTCTTTCCAGGCGGCCACTACGCGATGCACTTCGTCATCAGAAACAAAAGCCCCATGTACTCGGTGCGGCATACCTGCGCCCGGAGGCAGGAACAGCATATCGCCATGCCCCAGCAGCTGCTCGGCACCGCCTCCCCCCAGAATGGTGCGAGAATCCACTTTGCTTTGCACCATGAAAGAAAGACGGGTGGGGATATTGGCCTTGATCAGTCCTGTTAGTACATCTACCGAAGGACGTTGTGTTGCGAGGATGAGATGGATACCAGACGCCCTGGCCTTTTGAGCAATACGGGCAATGAGCTCTTCCACTTTTTTGCCCACCACCATCATCATGTCAGCCAACTCATCCACAATGACTACGATCTGTGGCAGCTCGACCAGATCATCAGGTATTTGGTCTTCTTCTGGTACTTCGATAAGCGGATCCGGTTTCCAAAGGGGATCTGGAATGGGATTGCCTGCAATGACAGCATCACTCACTTTCTTGTTGAAACTGGCCAGGTTGCGCACACCCATAGCAGACATCAACTTATAGCGCCTTTCCATTTCCGCCACACACCAGCGCAAACCGTTCGCTGCATCCTTCATGTCTGTGATGACGGGCGTGAGTAGATGCGGTATTCCGTCGTAGACCGAAAGCTCCAGCATTTTTGGGTCTATCATTATCAGGCGCACATCCTTCGGGCTGGACTTGAACAGGATGCTGAGAATCATGGCATTGATCCCAACGGATTTACCTGAACCGGTTGTGCCTGCTACCAGTAAATGCGGCATTTTTGCCAAATCCACAACAACAGGGTTACCGCCAATATCGTGGCCCAGCGCGATACTGATAGGGGATCGGGCATTATCAAATTCTGCCGAGGACAAGACCTGGCCCAGTTGAATCAGCTCCTTGGATTCGTTGGGGATTTCAATACCAATGACAGTCTTGCCGGCGATTACTTCCACCACACGTACGCTGGACACAGCCAGAGAGCGAGCCAAATCCTTGACCAGATTGGTGATGCGGCTGACCTTCACTCCAGGTGCCGGCTGAACTTCAAAACGGGTAATAACAGGTCCGGGGTTAATGGCCTCAACTTCTATTTCGATGCCGAAGTCCCTCAGCTTGATTTCAAGCAGTTTGGACATGGCTTCCAGGGCTTCCTTGGAATAGCCTACATGGGGATTTTCTTGCCATTGGTCCAGCAGAGAGATAGGCGGCAGTTCGCACACTGAAGCCGTTTCAAACAACTTGCCCTGTTTCTCTTTTTGTACCCGCTTGCTGGGCTCCTTCGGCGCTTTGCGCACAGGGGCAATGGCAATGGGTTTCTTGCGTTTCTTTTCCTTTTCCACGAAATGATCGAGGGATTCCTTGCGGTGCCTGACATTACGTTCAGTTTCTGCCCTTTCACGTCGAGCTTCCTGCCAGTGTTGCCAGCGTTCCAACAAGTATTCCCAGATAAAAATGCACGAGCTTCCGGCGCTATCTACTACCGACAACCACGACAATCCGGTTGCCAGAGTGATACCCAGGATCAGCATGGTGAGGAAAACCAGGGTGGTTCCTGCCAGATCAAAAGATGGCAGCGCGATACTTGTGATGGCATTTCCGAGCAGGCCCCCGGCTGTGTTGTTCAGTTCAGTGGCAAAATGGATGGTCGCGAGCGTAGCGGCGCCTATTAAGGTCAAAATTACGCCTGTTCCTCTTAGCGCAAATAACTCCCATGACCACTCATGTTGTTCCCGCCGCTGACGAAATATAACGACCGCTCGGTAAGCAAGAAATAAGGGGAACAGGTAGGCTAAATTACCAAAGAGCAACAGCAGTACATCAGAAATCCAGGCACCACTGCGACCTACTGCATTGGCAATATTGTTGGAGTCGCCTGTTCGCGTCCAACCTGGGTCCAGGGGTGAATAGGAGTTGATGGCCAGAAACAGGTACAGTCCCAGGGCCAGGAACAAAATCATCAGCCCTTCCTTCAGGAACAGTGCCTTCAGGGTAATGGCGTGCTCTTCAGCCGGGGGCGTTTTGGTATTTTTCTTGCTCACAATTAAAGTCTGCTTTTCATACCTTATAGTTAAATCTTCTGTTTATATCTACTTCAGCTTTGCAATGTGTTGATTACAGCGCCGGTCGAGTGATTACATATTTGCGACCAGGGGCCTGTTTATCATGTAAAGTCTTTGCCCTAGTAAAAAGGACTATTGTAACCCGATAGCGCCCTTTTGTGTCACTCTTTGTAAGGGGTGGTTAGCCCATATATTGGGGCTTAAAACGGCAAAATCACCCATATACGCGATTTAGTAGAACATTTATGCCTTTTTATTGGGCCCCTTTTTAAATAACATAGACAACCTTGTAAAACAGGCTTCGGATACCAATATTCTGAGACCTAATCAGTCACCAATTAAGCAGGAAGACTTAATCCATGAGCGATACACAACACCACCGCCTGATCATTCTCGGGTCCGGCCCCGCGGGTTATACCGCCGCTGTTTATGCTGCCAGGGCAAATCTGAGTCCCGTTGTTATCACCGGCATGCAGCAAGGCGGGCAATTAACTACCACAACTGACGTGGACAACTGGCCCGGAGACGTGGAAGGACTGCAGGGCCCAGACTTAATGGAAAGAATGAAGAATCATGCGGAACGCTTTGAATCTGAAGTAATTTTTGACCATATAGACTCTTGCGATTTAAGCCAAAAACCGTTTCAGTTGAAAGGCAGTGTCGGCGAATATACCTGCGACGCCCTTATCATCACAACAGGTGCTTCTGCCCAGTATCTGGGACTGGAATCCGAAGAAAAATACATGGGTAGCGGCGTCAGTGCCTGTGCTACCTGTGACGGCTTTTTCTACAAAGGAGAGAAAGTAGCGGTTATTGGCGGCGGAAACACTGCCGTGGAAGAAGCCCTCTACCTGTCCAATATTGCCAGTGAAGTCACCCTGGTACACAGGCGCGATTCCTTACGCGCGGAAAAAATCCTGCAGGACAAGCTGTTTGAAAAAGAATCAAGCGGCAATGTAAACATCCTGTGGAACCATACCCTTGATGAAGTGCTCGGTGAAGGTGGCGAAGTCAGTGGTATGCGTATCAAGAATACCCAGGATGACAGCAATCAGGAATTGGACCTTAGTGCTGTTTTTATTGCGGTAGGCCATAAGCCCAATACAGAGATATTTGATGGTCAACTGGACATGGAAAACGGCTATATCCATATTCATTCAGGCATCAGCGGAAATGCCACCCAGACCAGTATCCCCGGGGTTTTTGCTGCAGGCGATGTGGCCGACCACGTTTATCGCCAGGCGGTAACATCCGCCGGTTTTGGCTGCATGGCTGCGCTGGATGCTGAAAAATACCTAGACGATCTGGCCCCATAGGGAATACCTGAGCCATGTCTTCCTTACCCTGGCTAAACGAATCCGATTTCGAATTTCCTGATCCAACCTCCGCCCTGAAAGAGCCCAACGGCTTGCTGGCGGCAGGTGGTAATCTGGATCCTGAACGCCTGCTTGATGCCTACAGCAAAGGCATTTTCCCCTGGTTCGAAGAAGGGCAACCAATACTGTGGTGGACACCAGATCCACGCATGGTGCTTTTCACGGAAGAGTTACACATAGGCCGCAGCCTGGCTAAAGCTATTAAGAAGTCTTCTTTGAAGGTCACCAGCGACAAAGCCTTCAGCACTGTGGTTCACAACTGTGCCGGGACACGACCCTACTCCACTGACACCTGGATCACACCTGACATGGAGAAGGCGTATTGCACGTTGCACGAGATGGGCGCAGCGCATTCCATTGAAGTGTGGGAGCACAATACCCTAGTTGGCGGACTGTACGGACTAGCCATAGGTGAGGTTTTTTTCGGCGAATCCATGTTTAGCTATCGTGACAATGCCTCAAAAATAGCGTTTGTCTTGTTGGTGGAAAAACTGGCAGCTTTGGGATACGCGCTGGTCGATTGTCAGGTTTCCAGCCCCTTTCTTGCCAGCTTTGGTGCACGGGAAATCCCCCGTGAGGCATTTATGAACTGGCTCCCAGAATCCACGGATTATGGTCGCAATAGTACACACTGGCCATTACAATAAGTTCCGGTTATTACAGGAATCTACTACTTCAGCCATGACCTCGCTGAAAGACATCAAACTTTTCACAACGCAAACCCATGCATGTAGTTACCTGCCTGGTGAAGAAGCACGCACCCTTTTCATCGACCCGGAATACCAGGTATCGACAGAATTCCATACCCACCTGTCAGAAATCGGGTTCCGTCGCAGCGGCGCGCACATGTACCGCCCTCACTGCTCCAACTGTCAGCACTGTGTAGCCTGCCGTGTGGTGGTGGATAATTTCCAGCCCAACAAACGCTTTCGACGCATATTAAGGCGCAATGAAGATTTGAGTATAGAGACTGTGGATGCAATAGACACAGACGAGTACTACAAGATTTACGCCAACTACATTAATAATCGCCACAAGGATGGCGACATGTACCCAGCGACACGGGATCAGTTTGAATCTTTCCTGGTACAAAATTGCGATTCCACATTATTCTACCGGGTCAGTGTTGGCGGCAAACTCATCGCCGTGATGATTGCCGACTTGCTGAGTAATGGTTTATCGGCCGTGTATACCTATTATGAAATTGAAGAGCAGAAACGCTCACTTGGTAATTTCGCCATCCTCTGGCAGATTGAAGAAGCCCGTCGTCGAGGCTTGCCCTACGTATATTTGGGTTACTGGATTCGAGATTGTGAAAAAATGAATTACAAACTCCAATACCGGCCTATTGAATTACTGCTAAACCAGCGCTGGATACGGCTAACCTGATTCCACAAAACAAGTGGCTAGTTACGAGTAACCAGTGACTAGAAAGTAGCAATTGAACTTTGACTACCTGACTCGCCACTAGTAACTCGCAACTCGCAATTCATTAAATGCATCATTATTTTGATAATAAGGATGTTTTCAGGCAAAATGCTGCGCTTTCATTGATATACATGAGAACTGAATGGCAAAAGAAGATCAGATTGAAATGGAAGGCGAGGTCATCGACACTCTGCCTAACACCATGTTCCGCGTAAAGCTGGAAAATGATCATGTCGTCACTGCGCATATCTCCGGCAAAATGCGTAAAAACTACATCCGCATTCTTACCGGCGACAAGGTAACAGTAGAACTAACCCCTTACGACCTGAGCAAAGGTCGCATCACCTACCGCGCACGTTAATCTATCCCCCCGAAACGTAAAACGGCAGAACCCATCCAGGTTCTACCGCAATAAATATTCCATTTAGGATAGTGCTTAAATCTTGAGAGTTTAGACCTTTATCCCTTTATCCTTCTAGGCTCCTGCATCCACCTCGCGGGATTTCCTGTCAACTGAATTACCTTTGTCTGGAGATTCAATGTCCAGATGTATGTCGTTATCTACTACGGAGACATTCACATCGCCACCTGAAACCAGTTTTCCAAACAGAATGTCTTCGGCAAGGGGTTTCTTAATCTTTAACTGAACAAGACGCAGCATCGGTCGCGCGCCCATCGACTTGTCATATCCGTTTGCCACAAACCAGTCTATTGCATCTTCATCAACTTGCAGTGTGACTTTTTTGTCATCCAACTGTACCTGTAGCTCCACCATAAACTTGTCCACGACAGTCCGGATAACATCTGCATCCAGTGCAGCAAACTGAATAATGGAATCCAGGCGATTACGAAATTCTGGAGTAAAGACGCGTTTGAGTACCTCAGTTGAATCACTGGTGTGATCCTGCTGAGTAAAGCCAATTGAAGCCCGGCTCATTTCCTGTGCCCCAGCATTGGTTGTCATAACCAGCACCACATTGCGAAAATCAGCTTTACGTCCATTGTTGTCAGTCAAGGTGCCGTGATCCATAACCTGCAGCAGCAGATTGAATACATCAGGGTGAGCTTTCTCGATTTCATCCATCAACAGAACACAGTGAGGGTTCTTTACTACCGCTTCAGTCAATAGTCCGCCTTGATCAAATCCGATATACCCAGGAGGCGCACCTATCAAGCGCGACACCGTATGGCGCTCCATGTATTCGGACATATCAAAACGCACCAACTCTACGCCCATAATCTTGGCCAGTTGGCGACTGACTTCTGTCTTGCCAACACCTGTTGGACCTGCAAACAGATAAGAGCCAATTGGTTTCTCGCCTTCTTTTAGCCCTGCCCGTGACAATTTAATGGACGAAGCCAGTGCTTCGATAGCCGGATCCTGCCCAAACACCACCAACTTGAGATTTTTCTCCAGGTCCTGCAGCAAACTTTTGTCGGAGGCAGACACATTTTTGGGTGGAATGCGGGCTATTTGGGATATGACTCGTTCGATATCCCCCACTTGAATGATTTTCTTACGTTTGTTTTCCGGTTGCAGACGCTGATAGGCCCCCGCTTCATCGATTACATCGATGGCTTTGTCTGGCATATAGCGGTCATTAATATAACGACTGGCCATTTCCGAGGCTGCCTTCAAGGCCTTGTCGGTAAAACGCAGTTCGTGATGTTCTTCGTAGCGCGACTTTAGCCCTTTCAAGATCTGATACGTGGTTTCTACATCAGGCTCTTCGATGTCAATTTTCTGGAAGCGCCTGGACAGGGCTCGATCCTTTTCGAAAATACCCCGATATTCGCTATAAGTCGTAGAACCTATGCAGCGTAATTTGCCGGAGGCCAGAATTGGTTTCAGCAGGTTAGATGCATCCATAACCCCACCTGAGGCAGCACCGGCTCCTATAATGGTATGAATTTCATCGATAAACAGGATTGCATATTCCTGTTTATCCAGATCGGCAAGCAGAGCCTTGAAGCGTTTTTCAAAATCACCACGGTATTTGGTGCCTGCCAGCAAAGCCCCCATGTCCAGAGAATAAATCACGCTGTTTTTGAGCACCTCTGGCACAACACCTTCTACTATGTGTTTGGCCAGGCCTTCGGCAATGGCTGTTTTACCTACGCCTGCTTCCCCCACGAACAAAGGATTGTTTTTCCGTCGGCGTGAAAGCACTTGAATCAGCCGGGTGATTTCCTTTTCGCGACCGATAAGGGGATCGATTCTGCCTGCAATGGCTTCAGTATTCAGGTTGGTGGCAAAACTTTCGAGGGGTGAAGGTGCCTGTTCTCCTTCACTCACATCAGTTTGAATCTCTGGCCCACCTTCTTCATTGAGTCCAGGTACCCCCGGTGTGCCATGGGTGATGAAATTCACCACGTCGCCACGAGAGACACCTTCTTTACGCAAGTAATAGACTGCCTGACTTTCTTTTTCTCCAAAAATGGCAACCAGGACATTTCCCCCTGTTACTTCCCGCTTTCCAGAAGATTGCACATGAAATACCGCACGCTGGATAACGCGCTGAAAACCCAGGGTCTGGTCGACCTCAGGATTTAGTTCCGGTTCGGTGATAATAGGAATTTGTGTATCAACGTAATCAAGCAGTTCCTGCCGCAAAGCATCAAGGTCTGCGTTACAGGCCAGCAGTATTTCCCGCGCAGACGGATCATCAATCAAAGCCAGTAGCAAATGCTCCGCAGTGATAAATTCATGGAGTTTGCTGCGCGCCGTATTCGCCGCAATATTTAATGTGTTTTCAAATTCTCTGCTAAACATGTTTCTGCCTGTATCTACCTTTATCTACTTTATCCTGCCCTTACTCTTCTCAAACTTACTCTTCGACTTCTATATCGCAAAGCAATGGATGTTCCGATTCTCTAGCGTAATCGTTAACCTGCACTGCTTTAGTTTCCGCGATTTCTCTGGGGAAAACCCCACAAATACCTTTTCCTTCTGTATGCACTTTGAGCATAACACGGGTGGCTGTCTCAACATCCATGCCAAAGAATTTACGCAGTACATCGACGACAAACTCCATGGGCGTATAGTCATCGTTCAACAGGACAACACGATAAAGTGATGGTGGTTTAAGTTTGAGTTCTTCAGGTGCCAGAGCCTCCCTGATTCCTCCACTCCTTTGCAAATCATCACCATTATCATCTTGGTTATCTTGGCTGCAAATTATTACTGAGTTGTACTCTTTCATTGCTATAGTGAAAATCTTTTCTTCAGGTTTTTCAGTTAGTTGATTGCTTTACGGCCTGGTCAAAGGCCCGTTTGCTGAATAGCAAAATGAGCAATAACTATACCATGTTTCTGGAATTGAAAAATGAGTCCAGTTCAAAAAAATATCTGATATTCAGGTGCCAGTCAGTATAGAGAAAACGTGGCCGTCAACCCTGTCCAAACTAAATTCATTGACAAGGTATTTAAAAGGGTTTATACGTTTTTTTGCTGTACCGGAATTTAATCGAAATCTAATGCCGATTTAAAGAAGGGGTAAACGGAGATGAGTACCGGTCAAGTAAAATGGTTTAATAATGCCAAAGGTTTCGGCTTTATTTTGCCTGATGATGGTGGCGACGATTTGTTCGCTCACTATTCATCAATAACTATGGAAGGTTATAAAACGTTAAAAGCAGGTCAGACTGTTTCATTCGATGTGATTGAAGGACCGAAAGGATTGCACGCAGCAAATATTGTTTCTCTCGGAGAGAGCACTACTGCGGCGGATACTCCTGCACCAGAAACAGCTGCACCAGATGATCAGGACAGTAGTCAGGAAGAAAGTGATTCCGATAGTGAAGAAAGCGACGGAGAAATTGAAGCTGAAGGTAATGTAGATGATGCAGATGATGCTGAAACCAATACCTGAACGCTCATTCTTTCTAATGGTTAATACCTAAAATAATTATTAGTCTTTTTAACTGCTTTACTTTTGGGCTATTGGAACGGCTATTAAGATTACAAAGACCGCTTTATTCTGTTCTTATCTAGCTTAAATAAACCTCATCCCTCATATCAGGTTTACAGGGTGCTGTGCCCATGCGGCTGGTTTTGGTTCAGACACTTTAGTATCAACCTGCCACTCTAATCCTATATGCCTGACCTGATCCTGTTTAACAAGCCTTTTGGCGTTCTAAGCCAGTTCACTGACCATGAAAACCGGCCTACCCTGGCGGACTTTATTTCCGTTCCAAATGTTTACGCCGCTGGCAGGTTGGACAGGGACTCAGAAGGATTATTACTACTGACAGATGATGGCAAATTGCAGCAACGCATCAGTGATCCCGAAAATAAAATGGATAAAACCTATTGGGTTCAAGTGGAAGGAGACATCTCCAATGAAGCATTGGATTCACTCAAAAGTGGTATCACACTAAAAGATGGGGCAACCCGTCCCACCAATGCGGTCATCATTGAAGAGCCGTTACTCTGGGAGCGCGTGCCAGCAATTCGCGAGCGCAAGCACATACCTACCAGCTGGATTGAATTAGTCATTAGAGAAGGTCGAAACAGACAGGTGCGGCGCATGACTGCTGCCGTGGGATTTCCAGCTTTGCGGCTTGTGCGAGTAAAAATAGGGCCCTGGACATTGGATGATTTGAATCCTGGCGAATTCAAGCAGGCTCAGGTGAGCCAAAAACAACTTGCAGCCCTCTTGCAACAATAGGGCTATAGTTTTACTGGTATTGATTTACCAGCGCTCATCGGCTTCCTGATCGGACGCCTTCGTTTCTACCCAGCTTTCACCTGATTCATCTCGGCATTTTTTCCAGAATGGAGCCCGGGTTTTCAGATAATCCATGATAAATTCGCAAGCCGAAAAAGCATCGTGCCGGTGCAAACTGGCAACTGCCACAAAGACTATCTGTTCTTCAGCCTTCATCTCACCTATCCGGTGAATGACAGTTGCATCCTGGATAGACCAGCGCGACCTGGCTTCTGTAATGATTTTTTCAAGGCTTGTTTCAGTCATACCCGGATAGTGCTCAAGCGTCAGAGAGAGGATTTTACGAGCGCCTTCAAGGTCCCTGACCAGCCCACTAAATGTGACAATTGCGCCGATATTACTGTTCGCTTCTCGAAGCAACTGTGTTTCATGGGTAATATCAAAATCTTCCTGTTGTATGGAGATTTTCATAGGTAGGGTTTTCCAGGCAATCTAACCTCCGGTAACCGGTGGGAAAAAAGCCACTTCATCGCCAGCCGACAGTACCGCTGAACGATCCGTCATTTCATGATTTACCGCAATCATCACTGCATTGTCAGTAAAGACTTCTGACCAGGTGCTCCCGTTATGCTGAATCAGGTGATCGATAAGCTGTGCTACTGTTTCAACCCCTTCCGGCAACTCAATAGTTTCAGCTTCCTTTCCAAGGTTTTCACGGATACTGGCAAAATAATGTACAGCAATCATAGTGAAAACCATATTGAAGACGATAGTGAAGATTCAACCTTCATGTTTGAAATGCCCGGATTTACCGCCAGCCTTTTCCAGCAAGCGCACGGAATGAATAGTCATTCCTCTGTCCACCGCCTTACACATGTCGTACACAGTTAATGCGGCAACCGATGCCGCTGTCAGGGCTTCCATTTCCACTCCCGTTTGTCCCGCCAACTTGCAAGTAGAGGTTATTCTGACCTGGCTATTGTTGGTATCCGCTCCCAGATCCACATTGACGGAGCTCAACATGAGTGGATGACAAAGGGGAATCAGCTCACTGCATTTTTTTGCAGCTTGAATACCAGCTATTCGGGCTACTGCAAATACATCACCTTTCTTGTGGCCGCCTTCCAGAATCAGTTTCAGAGTTTCTGGCTGCAGGTCAATAATTGCCTCGGCAATGGCAATGCGTTCAGTGACATTTTTGGCGCCAACATCCACCATACGGGCCTGACCGCTGTCATCAATATGGGTTAATTTAGTCATACAAAACCAGGACATTATGCAAAAAGCCATTATCCCTGTTCATCTTCCTTTTATGAAGTCATTAAATTGGGTTAGCATGCGGGCTTTTTGAAGCGCAACTCATGATCTGGACCCCTCACATTACTGTTGCTACTGTTGTCGAGCAGAAAGGACGCTTCCTGCTAGTGGAAGAAACAGAGGATAACCGTACCGTCTTTAACCAGCCTGCAGGTCATCTGGAAGGGGAATCCCTGTTTGATGCCGCTATACGGGAAACCCTGGAAGAAAGCGCCTGGCATGTCACTCTAACCGATTACCTCGGTGTTTATGTGTACAAGGCACCCAATACTATTACCTATGTCAGGCACTGCTTTGTAGGTCGACCAGAACGACATGATCCTTCTCTTACCCTGGATGAGGGTATCATTGCCACACACTGGCTTTGTGCTGATGAGATCATGGCGAATAACTTTCCAGCACGCAGCCCCCTGGTGGCCAAGGTTGTAAAAGATTACCTGAGTGGTACGCGGCTGCCCCTGGAATGTGTTAATCATTGCCTGTAATGCAACAATAACCCTATGACCTTAACAACTGAAACCAAAGTGATTGTCGGCATGTCCGGAGGGGTCGATTCCTCTGTGGCTGCCTTGCTATTGCTTGAGCAAGGTTATCAGGTCGAAGGGCTGTTCATGAAAAACTGGGATGAAGATGACGGCACCGAATATTGCACAGCAAAAACAGACTTGGCTGATGCCACAGCCGTGTGCGACAAACTTGGCATCAAACTACACAGCGCAAATTTTGCTGCAGAATACTGGGATAATGTGTTTGAGCATTTTCTGACTGAATACCGTGCTGGCAGAACACCCAATCCGGATATCCTGTGTAATCGTGAAATCAAATTTCGCGCCTTTCTTGATTACGCCACTGTACTGGGTGCCGACATGATCGCCACAGGTCATTATGTTCGAAAACTGGAAACCAACGGCAGTACACAGTTGCTCAAAGGCCTGGATGACAATAAAGATCAAAGTTATTTTCTCTGCGCTGTAAACGAGTCACAGATCGCCCGCACGCTATTTCCTGTCGGCGAATTGAAAAAACAGGATGTGCGTAATTTGGCTGAAGCCAATGGCCTGGTTACCCATGATAAAAAAGACAGCACAGGCATCTGCTTCATCGGTGAGCGCCGCTTTAAGGACTTCCTTGAAACTTATATTCCAGCCCAGCCAGGTGCCATTGAAACACCCGAAGGCGAAAGCATTGGCGAACACAGCGGACTAATGTTCCACACTCTTGGCCAACGTCAGGGTCTGGGTATTGGCGGCAAAAAAGGCAAAGCCGAAATCCCGTGGTATGTGGCCAATAAAGACATGGAACGTAATACACTGATTGTTGTCCAGGGCAATGACCATCCCCTGCTCTTCTCTCGGGGACTGAAATGCAGTCAGATAGACTGGATAAACAAGGACAACCCCGAGTTGCCACTGGCCTGTTCTGCGAAAGTACGCTATCGCCAGCCTGACCAGGTGTGCAATCTTGAAAAGACAAACGATGCGTACATGGTATCTTTTAGCAAGCCACAGCGAGCGGTTACTCCCGGGCAGTCCATCGTGTTTTACCAGGATGATATCTGCCTCGGTGGTGCTGTAATTGAATCCACTTTCGACTAACCAGCAAACGATATGGATAAACAACTAAGGCAATGCCTGGCCCTTTCCGGTGTAGCACAGGCCTCCTACATGGTTAAACAACTTGCCCATCACGGCATGGTTGGGCAGGACAAACTGAATACCCTGGTACGCAGCCTGTTCATCACCAATCCACACACGACTGAAGACGTCTATGGATCAGTAAGCCGGCTAAATCTTGGTATGCAGGTGTTGCAGGAAATAACCAGAAATGAAGAGGGTTCGCTCAAGACGCCGGATGTGATGCGATACTTCCTGGGTATTTTGCATCTTGAGCGTAAGCTTTCAGCGCGCGCAGGCATGCTTGCCATTGTGGGAGAACGCCTGGAACAGATGGACACGATGGAACTGGATAGCCCAGACCTGGGCAACCCTGAGATTATTAATACGCTGGCAAAACTCTATCAGGACACATTGAGCAAACTGCCATTTCGCATTCAGGTAACAGGTGAAGTAAACATCCTCAAGAATGAAGAGACGTCGGATAAAATTCGCGCCGTGTTGCTTGCCGGTATTCGCTCGGCTGTTTTATGGCAGCAGCTTGGAGGCCGACGCTGGCAACTACTGCTTCAACGTCGAAAAATTGACCGGAACCTGCTCCTGCTCATGAACAAGGTGCATGAAATCCATTGATTCCCTATATGAGGCGATAGTTTTGGGGTTGGTGTTCCAGAAGAAGTCCTGAGGGTAATTACTCCGGCCAGGATTGCAGAGATAAGCCCGGAATTTCAGCAAAAGGCCTGGTGTTCTGTGTGATCAGCGTGGCATCAAGGCTTAGTGCATGTGCCGCAACCATGGCATCATTCATGTTCAAGGTTTGCTCTTTGAGCATGGCACTGAGCTGTATAGTTGTATAGCAGTCCACAGCACCCCTGTCCCAGGGAACTATATCTTCGAGCCTTTCACAAAATTCCTGCACCACAAACATATGCCCTTCCGAGTTTCCCGTGAGCAGTGCAGCAGCGACCAATTCGGCGTAGGTAATGGCTGAAATCACCAATTCGTCACTATTAGCAGACCACTGCTGAAATTTGCTTAATAATTCAGCGGGTTGCTCTTTCATGATTAACCGGCAAATATCCGCTGACAGCATAACTATCATGGCCAGAGTCTCTGCTTGTTTGTGGTGAGTTTCATGTGGACTTGATCAGCCTGGGGCGAACGACCATGAAATCATCTTCAGCTTTAGGCAGTTCAGCCAAAGACTCCCAGGTTTTCCTTACCGGTGTAAGAATTACAGCATTGCCGCGTTTTTCTACATTGACAGCATCAATACCCTGAAAGGCTATTTCCTTGGGAATACGTACTGCCTGGCTGCGGCCATTGGTGAACAGTTTGGCCTTGATCGCCCCTTTATCGCCCTCAATAGAAGTCGCCATCGCTCTGCTCTCCTGCGCACATTTTGATACCGATGAGTATAGTTCTCACCTAATATATGTCAAGCATATGCAGCCGTTGCACTAAACAGGCCGTTTACCAACAAATACAGTAAATATAAGGGCTTGAGTCTGCTATTCATTACAAAACTGGAGTATAATTGCTCGCTTTTCTACACGGGCAGATAGTGAAATGACCCTGACCACCCTCAATGCCATTTCCCCGGTTGATGGCCGTTACCAATCCAAAACTTCAGCCCTGCAACCCTTCTTCAGTGAATACGCCCTCATCCGCTACCGGGTTATCGTAGAGATACGTTGGCTACAGCAACTTGCAGCCAATGTGGACATTGGTGAGGTTACCCCTCTTTCTGAATCAGCCAATGCCTTTCTGGAGCAGTTGATAGCAGAGTTTGATGAGAAGCAGGCTGGCCTGGTCAAGGAAAAGGAGGCGGTGACTAATCATGATGTGAAAGCCGTAGAGTATTACCTCAAGGAAAAATTGACGGGTAATGACGAACTGGCGGCCAACATGGAATTTGTCCATTTCGCATGTACATCAGAGGACATCAACAATCTGTCCTATGCCCTGATGCTGAAGGAAAGCATGGAGCAGGTCATTGTCCCTATGCTGACGGATGTCACCAGTACAATCCGCGAAAAAGCCCTTGAATATGCTGAAACTCCCCTGCTCTCCCGCACTCATGGTCAGACGGCAACACCCAGCACCATGGGTAAGGAGTTTGCCAATACGGTTGCCAGGCTGCAGCGCCAGTTGGAGCAAATTCAAGGCATGCAGTTTCTCGGTAAAATAAATGGGGCCGTGGGTAATTACAATGCTCACCTGGCGGCCTACCCGGAAGTGGATTGGGAGCAAAATGCCCAAACGCTGGTTACTAATCTGGGCCTGACCTGGAATCCCTATACCACTCAGATTGAACCCCACGATTACATTGCAGAATATTTTGATGCCGTCAGTCGTTTCAACACCATCCTGATTGATTTCAATAGGGATATCTGGGGTTATATTTCATTGGGGTATTTTCGCCAGCAGACCGTGGCAGGTGAAGTGGGTTCATCCACTATGCCGCACAAAGTTAATCCCATTGATTTCGAAAACTCCGAAGGCAACCTTGGCGTGGCCAATGCACTGTTGCAACATCTGGCACAAAAATTACCCATCTCCCGCTGGCAGCGGGATCTGACAGACTCAACGGTATTACGTACGATTGGTGTAGGTCTTGCTCACAGCGTGATTGCTTACCAAGCCTTTCTCAAGGGAATTAGCAAGTTGCTTATTGATGAGCAGAAACTTTTGGCTGATCTAGATAACAGCTGGGAAGTCCTTGCGGAACCTATCCAGACGGTCATGCGCCGCTATGGCATAGAAGAGCCTTATGAGAAACTTAAAGTCCTGACTCGTGGACAGACCATCACCCCCGAAGTGCTTGCAAAATTTCTGGATACTCTTGATTTACCCACGGAAGTCCGCGAACAATTAAAGACAATGAGACCTAATACCTACCTGGGCAATGCTATCGCCCAGGCGAAAAAGATCTGATGCTGCTGGACAATAACGCCAGTGTCGACCTTCCTACTTTCCTTTCCGAATACTGGCAAAAAAAACCACTCCTGTTAAAAAACGCCCTCCCTGGGTTTGTTGATTTTCTCAGTCCCGAAGAGCTTGCTGGTCTGGCCTGCGAAGAGAGCATTGAGTCACGCATTGTCTTTAATAATTCCGGCAGTTGGGACATGAAGAATGGGCCCTTTTCTGAAAGGGAATTCACCTTTCTGCCAGAACAAGACTGGACTCTACTTGTACAATCGGTGGATCACTGGGTACCTGAGATAAAGTCCCTGCTTAAGGAAGCTGCTTTCATTCCATCCTGGCGTCTGGACGATGTAATGGTCAGTTATGCTGCACAGGGCGGCGGTGTCGGACCGCATTTTGATTATTACGATGTCTTTCTGGTCCAGGGCCAGGGCAGCCGACGCTGGCAGCTAGGTAAAACCTGTAACAGCAACACAACACTCAATACTGCATCCGGCTTGAAAATTCTGGAAGATTTCAGCCCCGAGCAAAGCTTTGATCTATCCACCGGGGACCTCCTGTATATACCTGCCGGCATGTCACATTGCGGCACAGCGGTGGAAGCTGGTTTATGTTATTCGATAGGTTTCAGAGCGCCTGATGTGGCTGAACTGCTATCCGCCTATAGCCACCTGGCAAATGACACGCTTCCTGGTGACCTGCGTTATCGCGACCCCGTAGTTGAAGCTGATGCCAAACCAGGCGAAATAAGCGCAAGTACATTACAGCAGGTAAAATTCCTCATCCAGCACGCACTGGATAATGAAGAATTACTCCTGCAGTCATTTGGCTGTCTGATGACGGAACCCAGACTGCCGGAGTTACTGGAAACACCTGAGACTGAATTGGCACCTGAACAAATGATAGTTAAATTGCAAAAGGGAATGCAGCTTATCTGCAACCCAGCCACTCGATTAGCCTGCCACCACGGAGGAGACGGCCTCTATGTTTTTGTTAATGGCGAGTGCCTGGTGCTTCCGGCTGACCATGAAAAACTCTCAGCCTTGAATACAGAATTGCAAAGTGCTACTGGCAGGACATTAAACCTGATGCCTTATCAACGCAACGAAGCCTGCCTTAAACTGCTGGTCTGGCTCTATAACCAGGGGTACCTCGTCGAGAACCTGCAATGAAATCTATTGGTATTCTACATCCCGGTGAAATGGGCATTTCTGTGGCAGTCACTGCAAAGAATTCAGGATGTTGCGTTTATTGGTGCAGCCAAAACAGGAGCATACAAACCCGTAACAGGGCAGACAGCCTTGGACTCAAGGACTTAAATACCCTGGAAGAGCTTTGCAGAACTTGTGAAGTCCTAGTATCTGTGTGCCCACCCCATGCCGCGATTGAGCAGGCCGATGCGGTGATTGCAGCCGGTTTTACAGGTCTGTATGCCGATATAAATGCCATCGCTCCAGCCACTGCAAGAGAACTAAACAGGCGTTTGTCGGATGCCGGAATTACCTTCGTGGATGGCGGTATTATTGGCTTGCCTGCAACTGTTGCGGGAACTACCTGGCTGTACCTGTCAGGCCCCGATGCCGAGCAGATCGCCAAGTGTTTCTCGAAGGGCCCCATGGAAGCAGTAATTCTCGGTTCAGAGATTGGTCAGGCATCCGGACTCAAAATGTGTTTTGCAGCCAATAGCAAAGGCACAGCTGCAATGCAAAGTGCCATTTTGGCAACTGCCGAATCAATGGGGGTACGTGATGCCCTGGAAAAACAATGGGACATTTACACGCCGGGGTTCACTGAAAAAAGCCATGCCCGTATAAGACAAGTGGCTAGCAAAAGCTGGCGTTTTACGGGAGAAATGCACGAAATTGCGGCGACACTGGCAGCTTCAGGATTGCCCCCTGAGTTTCATCAGGGAGCAGCTGACATTTATTCTCGGCAAGAAAGCTTCAAAAATGTGACAAGTGAACCGTCACTGGAAGAAATTCTTAATAAGCTTCTGGAAAAAAGCCCGGACAAGCACTCCGAACAATGATGCTTACTGCCTGATTCCTTCGATAGCCAGAACCAGTTCCACCGAGCCGGCATTAATTCCAAAATCTCCGGTATTGAGAACCATTTCACCTTCAAAGCCAACACGGTAGTCACCAAAGGGAGATTCACCTTCGCCAGTTCTGACTGCTTCGAAACTGACGTCTTTTGCAACACCATGCAAGGAGAGCGAGCCGTTAACTTTCACACGGCCATTACCAAGGTCTTCTACAGAAGAACTAACAAACCGTGCAGCGGGATAACTGTCCACGTCCAGGTAATCACTGGTGCGTAAATGAGTATCCCGGGCTTCGTGGTTGGAATCTATGCTTGCAGGTCTAATGCTCACATCTATTATGGTTGCTGCAATATCATCAGCAGAATAGGAGAAAATTCCTGTAAGACCATTAAAACGACCCCACAACGAACTGATACCTACATGGCTGGCCTTGAAATGGATGGATGAATGCATGCCTCCATCAGAGCCGTCGATGACATAATCATCAGCAAACGCGAGATTTAAAGGGCCAACTACAATTAATACTGCCAGGGCAATTTTCTTCACGTGCTTTTCTCCTTAATAATACAGCCGTGCAACATACACTAACTTACTATCACAAGTCCACAGACCTGCCTGCTATGTTTTTATATAATGGAAGGCTGGGTGAATAAAGATGAAAACAAGTCAAAAAATTCAACATCGCTTTTGTGTCGCTCCAATGATGGAGTGGACGGATCGGCATTGCCGATATTTTTTGCGCCTGTTTTCCAAACACACACTGCTCTACACCGAAATGATAACCACTGGCGCCCTGCTCCATGGTGATGCTGAACGCTTCCTGCGCTTCAATCAGGAAGAGCAACCAGTCGCCCTGCAGCTGGGCGGCAGCGACCCCGGGGAGCTGGCACTGGCAGCGCAGATGGGCGAAAAGGCCGGCTACTGTGAAATCAATTTAAATGCTGGCTGTCCAAGCGACAGGGTACAACGAGGCAAAATCGGTGCTTGCCTGATGGCTGAACCAAATCTGGTTGCAGAATGTATGTCAGCCATGCTGGAATCAGTCAACATTCCTGTCACAATAAAATGCCGAACTGGCATTGATGATCTGGATTCACTGGAGCACCTGGCGCATTTTATAGACACCGCAGCCAAAGCTGGATGTCGTTGTTTTATTATTCATTCCAGGATTGCTGTGCTGGACGGCCTCAGTCCGAAACAAAACCGGGACATTCCCCCTCTTAATTATGAGCGCGTGTTTGCTATCAAAGAGCGATTCCCCGAACTGGATATCGTCATTAATGGAGGTATCCGAAGCCTGGATGAATCAAGGATCATGTTGGAAAAAGTGGACGGAGTAATGATTGGCCGCGAGGCATACCAGAATCCTGGTTTTCTATCCCAGGTAGATCAGGAATTATTTGGTGAAAACAACCCTGAAGTTTCACAACAGGACGCACTGGCTCAATTTGTCAATTATGCCCGTAAGGAACTTGATAACGGCACAGCACTCAAACATATGACCAGACATATTCTTGGATTGTTCCAGGGGCAGCCAGGAGCAAAGCAATTCAGACGCTACCTGAGTGAACACGCCCATAAAGCCGGTGCCGATATCCATATACTGGAAGAAGCAGGTAAACTGATTCGGTCAAGCACATCGAAGGATATAAAACTACAAAAGGAAACGACATGTTGAGTACCATAACAGGTTTTTTTGATACTCATTTCAGTCCAGAGGAAGACAGTACTGAAGCCCACACGACTCACCAGTTGCAACTGGCCAGTGCTGCGTTAATGATAGAACTTTGCAAGGCAGACCAATCTATTGATGAATCAGAAACAAATGCATTGGTCGCCATCCTCAAACAACGCTTTGAATTGAGTGAAGAGGATTTGAGCGAGCTTATGCAACTGGCAGAGCAGGAGACTAAGGAAGCTACATCTCTGTATCAATTCACCAGCCTGATGAACACTCATTTCGAATACGAAGAAAAGGTCCAGCTGATAACGAATATGTGGGAAGTGGCTTATGCTGATGGCAAGATTGACCGCTACGAAGACCACCTGATTCGCCAGGTGGCTGAACTGCTTTACCTCTCACACAAGGACTTTATCAAAAGCAAGCATAAGGCCAGACCTGAGCCAAAAAATTAACTTAGTTCTCTGGCATTGTCTAGCTTCTTTTTTATTTTTCTTTTTCTAACTAGTTACTGTTCAGCGATCCGCTTTAAGCACTGAAATCAGATCCTGAAATTCCGCCTTGTTCTCGTCACTTAGCGCCATCAGTGTTTGATGAGCTTCGATTACCTTTTGCCTGACAGTTTCTTCGGTTTCATTCACCTGATTTAATTCATCGAACTGAATTTCTTTGTTATCCATATTTTCTACAATATTGCATATCAGATCCATACTCATGCTTTTCAGGATCCGAGTGATATCCGGGTTGGTGGAAATAATTGTCGGACTGACATTGAATCTATTGCGTAACTGAATGGCCATTTTTGCTATCAGACCCAGAGCCGTACTATCTATGCCCTGGGTTTCCGTCATATCCACAATCATCCTGTCAAGTACAGACTTCTGATAAAGGGATGAAAAATAATTATCCAACGCGCTACTCATGAGCACCCGAACATCCCCGCTAAATTTCAGGATAGGCACATGGTCTACAGTAGCAACAAGTATTTTCCCAGAATTCATGTTCCTGTCACACTTAACATAGCTATATCATCAGGCACTTTGATACCCATATTCAGGTTCAATGCTTTTTTAACTTGAATAAAATCACCCTGGTGCTTCGTAATAGTATCCAACAGTTTATCTTCCTTGTCGGCCATGCTGCCACCTTCCAAGTGTTCAAGAATTCCATCTGACAAAAGAAATAACGTGAAATCCTCGGCCAACTCCAAACGGGTATTGAAATATTCAGCATCCTCGACCAACCCAATAGGAAAACTACTCTTGCCTGAGTCTATAAATGCCGCCTTGCCTTTCTCATAAAGAATTGGCAGTGGGTGATGACCAGCAACACTATATTCAAGGTAGTTGTTGGTATTATCCAGCATCCCTATACACACCGTAATATGTTTATCCAGACCTGTATCTAACAAGTCCTTATTAAGTTCATGGAGGATATGCGCCGGTGAAAGATCCGTTGCAAATCTACCCCGTATGTATTCACGGCGCATCTGAGCAATTCTAAAGCGTAAAAGAACCGTAATAAAAGCAGAAGATGAGCCATGCCCGGAAACGTCCCCTATATAAAACAGAACAGTTCTTTTGGTAATCGGCTGGTAATCTACGGAATCGCCACTGAGATACAGTGATGGGATAACACAATGATTAAAAAGAAAATTATTAATTATTTGTGGTGGTTTCGGCAACATGCTCAACTGCACATGGCGGCCAGCTTGTTGGTCCATTCGAAAAATTTCGACCCTCTCCTCCAGTTCCCGATTAATTTCTTCCAGGTTTTTCCTGTAGCGAGTATTTTGCTCGACCATGGTTGCGCGTTTTAAACTATTCTCTATTGAAATTGCGAGAATTTCTAAATCATCAAGAGGTTTGATTAGGTAGTCACTGACACCAAGGCGCATCGCTCGAATAACATCTTCGGTACCACCTTCTTCAGACAGTATGATTATTGGCTGGGTAGCGTTCTCTTCAAAAATAGTCTTTAGCGTATCAAAGCCTTCGCTGGATTTGGGAAGGTTGATATCGCAGATAACCAGGTCGGGACAGGAGGAATGAAAGGACTCGATGCCTTCCTTGCTATTACCGGCAAGAACCACCCGGCAACCTTCATTTGAAAGATGGGAGGCAATACTTTGCCTGATGACCGTATCGTCATCAATAACAAGTACTATCGTATTTTCCCCGTTTTTCATTCCAAGATGAACTGAAAAAGTTCTTAGGCAAGATACCTTTCTTACTGGTGCTTACTGGTGCTTACTGGTACTTACCCGTGCTACGTAAAAAAAACAATTCCGATTACATAGTTTAGTCTTACACTAAGTACTCGATGTTGAGACCTGACTACTCCTAATCAGGGTTGCATCACCTTACTCCCTTCTTCTACACCCTGCAAGATATCAGGGTTACACTCTTACAAATTTTTCAAACTGCGTCACAAACAGGTAATTTTAAGGTAAAGTTAACCCATCCATTAGACTGCAAGTATTAAATGTGTCTTACGCCTACGAGAAGCGTGACTTCGAAAGAGTAAAAACCGATGCTACTGTGATCTTGTACTACGGTGCACCGTCAAAGGAAGTGGCAGGTATTTGCATTAATATCGGCGACTGTGGACTCGGACTTGAACTGTCTGCAATTGTCCCTATCGGAACAGAGTGCCAGGTGAAAGTACACGATGGTCACCAGAACGCAGGACCTTTCCAGGCACTGGTTGAAATCAAACATATTCTTCCATTATCGAAAGGGCGCTGTCAGGTTGGTGCCGCCATTTTAGAAATGTTCTAAAAAGGGTGAAGGATTTCGCTTTTAGTGAGCCTTAAAACTCATCCCATTCATCGTACACTTCACCATCTGCCACAAGATATTCACGTCGCTGAATATAAGCATCACGCACAAAACTATATTCATCACCTTTAATCAATGATTCTGCAGCCATATAGTAAAGCCGCGTATTTGTGTTATCCAAGGCGTAAATATAAAATCGTGTTTCACTGTCATCAATCCAGAAAACAGGATTCATCAGGGTGTCAGGAATGAGACTAATAGCATCTCTTACATTACTGGTACCAAGTATAGGCAACATTAAATAAGGACCTGTAGGAACTCCACAGTGACCCAGCGTCTGACCAAAATCTTCATGGTTTTTATACAGTCCAAACTGCGATGCAACATCAAATATTCCGGCAATCCCGATAGTAGTGTTAATGGCAAATCTTCCGGAATCCTGAATTACATTTCTTAGTTTCAATTGCAATAGATCATTGAGAACGACATTAATGTCGTCCAAATTATTAAAGAAATTTGAAACGCCACGTTGAAGTGGTCTGATATATCCGGACACCGAGTTAAGGCGTTAAAATGCCATAACGAGGTGAGATATGACAAGAGAAACAGGAGCAAGAAAGGCGTACACAGAGGAATTTAAACGCGAAGCGGTGGCGCTGATCACCGAGCAG
>JAQWPL010000025.1 GCA_029245395.1 Gammaproteobacteria bacterium | reverse complement strand
CTGCTCGGTGATCAGCGCCACCGCTTCGCGTTTAAATTCCTCTGTGTACGCCTTTCTTGCTCCTGTTTCTCTTGTCATATCTCACCTCGTTATGGCATTTTAACGCCTTAACTCGGTGTCCGGATATATCAGACCACTTCAGTCCGGACAAAAGGCAGAGATAGAGGATTGGTCTATCTCTGGTCCTGTTGATGGTAATGCATTGCCTTTAGCCCGTATCGAACCCACTTATCCAAACCGAGCTGCCCTCAGGGCTATCGAGCGCTGGAAATACAACCCGCGTATCGTGAATGGTAAAGCGGTAAAAATGACGGGTCTGAGAACCCGATTCAGTTTTAGTTTACGGGAGTAGACTTGCCAATGGCCTGCCACACCTGAGACAGGCGTTTAGCCGGGGGTTATCCCCGGCTTTTTTTTGCTTGCATGAAAGTAACTAGTTGCATCAGGGCTGCCAGGCCCAGACCGATTACCACCAAAATGGCAATGGGTACAGGTGTGCCTGTGTAGACCAATGCCAGGATTGGGCCAACCAGAGCGCCGGTACTAAAACGCAAGGTGCGGGTAACGGCTGAAGCGGTGCTGGCCTGGTTGGGGAATTCAATCAGGATCAGGGATTCGGCGTTAACGGAAATAATCCCAAGGCTGCCGATAATCATGAAAAAACAGGCTACTGTCAGAAACATATTCAGGTTGGCAAGGGTGACGAGCAGCAGCATCAGTGAAAACAGACACCCGGAAGCGAGCCCAAAATACATCATATTCCGGGGGCCTTGCCGAGACACATGCCTGACATTGATGAAGTTAGCTACGATCAGAGAGACGGCAGTCGTGGTAAAAATAAGAGCAAACTGAATTTCTGACATGCCAAACCAGGTAATGTAAACAAAGGGTGCCGAAGTCAGGTAAGTAAAAAATGCCAGCGAGGACATCAGGAAGGTGGCCAGATATGGATAGATCCTGGGTGTTGTAAAAATGTGCAGGTAATTTTTCAGGAAAGAGCGTTGTTGAGTTTTGGACTCAGTAGAAAGTGTTTCTGGCAATTTCCATAGTGTGAGCAGGAAAGCAATCAGTGAGTAACCTGTCAGGAAAAGAAAAATTGCTCGCCAGTCACTGATAATCAGCAGGACAGAGCCAATCAGTGGGGCAACCAGGGGAGCGGTCAACATGATCATGGTCACAGTGGACATGCCTTTTGCCGTATCCTTGCCAAAACAGTCTCTGATTATTGCCGGAATAACAACAGTAGCTGCGCTGCCCAATACGCCCTGGAAAAAACGGAAGAAAAGGAATTCGCCTGCAGTAGAACTCAGGGAAAGCCCCAGGGAGGCGAGACCAAAGCCGGCAAGACCAAAAAGTGCGAGTGGCCTGCGTCCATATTTGTCAGCTAATGGTCCAAAAAACAACATGCCAAAACCGAATGCCAACAGGAAGATGCTGAGAGAATTCTGGATAGTGCTAATCTGCGCATTCAGACTTTCAGCCATGCCAGGTATAGCAGGTAAATACATGTCAATGGACAGTGCGGGCAGGGCGGAAATGGATGCCATGAGTGGCAGTGGCAGCTTTTCCTTCAGCGGGTGATCAGCTTCTTTCAAGATCCAGCCAACGCCTTTGCATTGTTTCACTAATGGCTAGCAGTTCACTAATTCGAGAAAATGCCTCATCGTTGATACCTGTCCAGTTCAGGTCCGGTTCTTCATCAAATTCTATATCAGTTACCACGGTAGTTAACAGCTTGTTCAGTGGCAGCATCCCCTTATGTAAATTTACCAGGGCCTGTGCGCGAGTAGCCCCCCTGAATTTCATAGCGGCAATGTTCTCACAATTGGCGATGACTTCCTCGACGCTCGGATACTTTTGAAGAATCCTGGATGCAGTTGTTGAACCGATCCCGGGTATGCCCGGAATATTGTCGATTTTGTCACCAGTGAGTGCCAGCATGTCTGCAATTTGCTCCGGCTTGACGCCAAAATGTCTTTCTACACCTTTGTGATTCAATACATTACCACGCGCAAAATCCCACCAGGCATCTTCCTCACCCAGAATCAGTTGGGCCAAATCCTTGTCAGCGCTAACGACAGTTACCGCCATTCCCTGTTCCCGAAATTTATGCGCAAGAGAACCGATAATGTCATCTGCTTCATATCTGTCACTGCCGAAATTGGAAATTCCTACAGCATCACAAAAATCCCGACAATGTTGAAACTGGGCTTTAAGCTCTTCCGGAGCGGGATCCCTGTTTGCCTTGTACTCCGGAAAAAGCTCCTTGCGATAGGAGTTTGTCTGGGAGGAATCAAAGGCGCAGGCTATAAATTCAGGTTTTTTTTGCCGAACCAACTGATGCAAAAAATCACAGAAACCAAAAACGGCATTGCAGGGATTGCCATTACTATCGGTGATGGATTCATCGTAAACATACCAGGCGCGGAAAATATAAATGCTTGAATCGATGAGGTAGGCGCGGGGTTGGGGCATGTCTGAATATTACCGGAAACGCGGTGAAGATGCAGGAGACAATACAAAAAGACAAGAGACAAGAGGCAAGAGGCAAGAGTAAGGCTGCATCCTCCATCTGGTTTATATTTTTAATTCAAAGGAATCTGCATCCAGATGCGTCGGAAATTGTTCCCGATATTTCTCCAGCTCAGGCTTATTGATTGTGATTGAAAAACATCCTGTGTCTTCGCCAGCATCCAAAAGAATTTCTCCGGAAGGATCAATGGCTTCGCTGGAACCGATATAATCAATGCCATTGCCGTCCTTGCCAATACGATTGACTCCAGCAACATAGGCCAGGTTTTCTATAGCCCTGGCTTTTAGCAGTGCCTGCCAATGGTGATTCCTGACCGCTGGCCAGTTGGCCACAAAAATCATCAGGTCATAATCGAGATCAGGAGTATTTCGGCACCAGACCGGAAAGCGCAGGTCATAACAGACCAGAGGCAATATGCGCCAGCCCCGCCAGGTAACAACAGTACGTTCACTGCCAGCTGTGTAGCGTTTGTCTTCCCCATACATGCGGAATAAATGGCGCTTGTCATAGGTGGTCACATTGCCTTCTGGTGTGACAAAAACCAGACGATTGAAGCGTTTGCCGTTATCCACAATGGCAATACTTCCGCATAGTGCAGCATTGTATTGTGCTGCCAGAGACTGCATCCATTCCACCGTATCACCTCGCCAGGTTTCGGCAATCGAACCATCCATGCTGAAAGCACTGGTGAACATTTCCGGCAGAATGATCAGATCAGTTTCTTTAACCTGAGATTTCAGAAGCTCGCCAAGTATTTCCCGATTAGCTTGAGCTTGCTGCCATTCCAGATTGGATTGAACAAGGGTGAGTGTGAGTTGATCCATAAACGATAATAGTCCTGAAAACTGTATTTATCACTGAGTCAGGAAGAAACAGCCCTTGTATCCTGTATCTTGCCTCTTGTATCTATTATCCCCAAAGCGCCGCCGCGTGATGGTTGATATGGTCTTCAATGTACGAAGCCATGAAGAAATAACTGTGGTCATATCCGGCGTGGAATCTCAGGGTGAGAGGGTGTTCAGCTTCATGGCATGCCTGTTGCAGCATGACTGGTTTGAGTTGGCCGCGAAGGAAATCATCATCTTGTCCCTGGTCTACCAGGATATGCAGTTTTTCCTGGGCTTTAGCAATCAGTGCACAAGTGTCATATTCCTCCCAGGCACTTTTGTCGTCGCCGATGTAGTTCCCCAGCGCTTTTTCTCCCCAGGGGCAATTGATGGGAGAACAAATTGGTGCAAAGGCTGAAACAGCTTTGTAAGTTCCGGGATTTTTCAGGGCGATGGTCAGGGCGCCATGACCTCCCATGGAGTGGCCCATGATCGAGCAGTTATTCGTATCCAGAGGAAGATCGCTGCCGGCAAGGACGTCGGGTAATTCCTTGGTCACATAATCATACATATGGTAATGGGTTGCCCAGGGGGGTTGGCTGGCGTTGACATAGAAACCAGCACCCAGACCGAAGTCGTAGGCCCCTTCAGGATCATCCGGAACGTCTTCACCGCGTGGACTGGTGTCAGGACAAACAATGGCAACACCGGCTTCAGCCGCAAATTGTTGAGCACCTGCCTTTTGTACAAAGTTGTCATCTGTGCAGGTTAGTCCTGATAACCAGTAAATCACTGGCACATTTACTGAATCAGCTTGGGGAGGTAAATAAACTGAAAAAATCATGTCGCAGTTGAGGATGCTAGATCTGTGCTTCAGTTTAAGTTGTTTACCGCCAAACATGGCATTGGTACTAACTTGTTCAAGACTCATGGCTTTTCTACTCCGGCATTAAAAAAGAGAAAAAGGGGACAGAACTATTTAAAAAAAATAAAAAAAAGGGGACAGAACTATTGTTCTGTCCCCGATGTTTATCAGGTTATCAGTAAAGCACAACCGAGCGAATGCTTTCGCCGGCATGCATCAGATCAAACGCACTGTTAATGTCTTCCAGTGGCATGGTATGAGTAATCAGATCGTCGATATTGATTCTGTTTTCCATATACCAGTCAACAATTGTGGGTACATCAGTACGACCACGGGCGCCACCAAAGGCAGTGCCTCGCCAGGAGCGGCCGGTGACCAGCTGGAATGGACGTGTGGAAATTTCTTGTCCGGCTCCTGCTACACCAATGATGTACGACTCTCCCCAGCCTTTGTGACAGCATTCCAGGGCTTGACGCATGACATTAACATTTCCGATACATTCAAAACTGTAATCCACTCCGCCAGTTAACTGAACAATATGATCTACCACATTTTCAACTTTCTTAGGATTGATGAAATCTGTCATACCGAATTTCTTACCCAATGCCTCGCGGTTTGGATTCAGGTCGATACCGATAATCTTGCTGGCGCCTGCCAGTTTAGCTCCCTGAATAACATTCAGACCGATACCGCCAAGACCGAAAACGGCAACCGTTGAGCCGATTTCCACTTTGGCCTGGAAAACAACTGCGCCCACTCCCGTGGTAACACCACAGCCGATGTAGCAAATTTTGTCGAAGGGGGCGTCTTCACGAACCTTGGCCAGGGAAATTTCGGGAAGCACTGTATAGTTTGAAAAGGTTGAGCAGCCCATGTAGTGAAGGATGGGTTTTCCATCAAGTGAAAAGCGACTGGTGCCGTCCGGCATCACACCCTGGCCTTGGGTGGCACGCACAGCCTGACAGAGATTGGTTTTGGGATGCAGGCAATAATCGCATTGTCGGCATTCAGCTGTGTAGAGCGGAATCACATGGTCGCCGGTTTTGAGTGAGCTGACTCCTGGGCCGACTTCGACCACTATCCCTGCACCTTCATGGCCAAGTATGGCAGGGAAAGCCCCTTCAGGGTCTTCACCGCTTAAAGTAAAGGCGTCGGTATGGCAAACCCCGGTGGCTTTTAATTCAACAAGGACTTCGCCCTCTTTTGGACCTTCAAGGTCCACTTCACATATTTCCAGTGGTTTTCCGGCTTCAAAGGCAACTGCAGCTCGTGTTTTCATTAGTTTGGTCCTTCTGTTTTGATTATTCAGACATTTACAGCCTGATTGTTGGAATCAATTTGCGTTAAACTGGGAGGACAAATATAGCCGGTTGCCAGTACGATGTGTAGTCTCTGAGAGTAAATAGTCTGTGCAAAATCCATGGAAATTAACCCCGTATCATGACTGATTCTCGCTGCGTTATTGTTGGTGCCAGTCATGCCGGAGGTCAGCTTGCGGTGAGCCTGCGCCAGCAGGGATGGCAGGGCCCTATTCTTGTCATTGGTGAAGAACCTTATCTACCCTACAACAGGCCGCCACTGTCGAAAACTTTTCTTTCCGGCCAAAAGCATGTGGATGATTTGATGATCAGGCCACACACCCAGTATGAAAAAGTGGGTATTGAATTTCTGCTTGGTCAGAGTGTTACCAGCATTGATCGGGAACAAAAAAAGGTCATTCTGGCTGAGGGAGATGAGATCAGTTATGAGAAACTGGCCCTTGCCACTGGAGCGAGGGTTCGTACTCTTGATCTTCCGGGAAGTGATTTAGAGGGAATGCTTTACCTTCGAGACATCAGTGATGTGGAAAAAATTCGGCAATATATAGGCCCGGGAAAAAAAGCTGTCATAGTTGGCGGCGGCTATATCGGTCTGGAAACCGCTGCCATGCTCAGGCAGCTCAATCTTGAAGTCAGCATACTTGAATCCGCTGAAAGGATTCTGAACAGGGTAACTGCACCGGAGCTTTCTGCGTTTTATGCCCGAGTCCACAAAGAAGAAGGGGTATGCATAGAATCCTCAGTAAACATCACGGAATTTGCAGGCGATACCCATGTCAGTGAAGTGAGGTGTCAGGATGGCAATACCTACCCGGCAGATTTGGTCATTGTTGGTATCGGCGTAATACCGAACATTGAGCTGGCTGAAGCCGCAGGGCTGAAAACAGACAATGGCATTTGTGTGGATAGCAATTGTTTGACAAATGACCTTGATATTGTCGCTGCTGGAGACTGCACTAGTCACTTTAATGCCTTCTATAACAGGCATTTGCGCCTAGAATGTGTTCAAAATGCAATGGATCAGGCCAAGGTGGCTGCGACAACTTTATGTGGCAAGCCAAATCAGTATAATGCGCTGCCATGGTTCTGGTCTGATCAATATGACCTTAAGCTGCAGATTGCCGGTTTATCCCATGAATATGATGAACTGGTGATACGGGGTGATCCTGAGAGCGGCAGAAAAATGGCGGCTTTTTATTACAGAGAAGGGAAAATGATCGCTGTGGATGCTGTTAATAGTCCACAGGAATTCATGATCGGAAAACAGATTATTGCCAGGGGACTGACAGTAGATAAGGGCAAACTTAGCGATCCGGCTGTTGCTATGAAATCGCTCATCAATATTAGTCAGTCCGGAATTTAATTAAGAAGAGGAAGCAAAGTACTATGCCAGTTATTACCTATATCAGTGCAGATGGCGCCATTAATGAAATCGAAGTTGGAAGTGGATCCTCGGTAATGCAGGGAGCTGTGGATAACATGATTGATGGCATTGTTGCTGAATGCGGAGGCTCTTGCAGTTGCGCTACATGTCATTGTTACGTGGATGAAGCCTGGAAGGACAAAATACCTGCAGCCAGTGAAATGGAAAAAGACATGTTGGAGTGTGTTCTGGAGCCGCAGCCGAACAGCCGCCTGAGCTGCCAGATTAATGTGACTGATGATCTGGATGGACTTGTGGTCAGATTACCTAAGTCCCAGTTCTAAAAAATTTGGAAACTACTGAACTTTTCTTAATCACTGCCCTCTAAATAGGTGTGTAAAGACAAATTCTCCCCTTTTTTGTCACTTTCACTTCTCCTTGCACCTTTGTTGTAATGTGCAATTGAGTTACAAATTATAAGCCCGGATTAATCCGGGCTTTTTTTATCCTGCTTCTTTTTTTCCAATCCTTCCAATCTTTCCAATTTATTCTCGTTTCCTTCCTTTCCAGAAAATCAGAGGTTTGATCTCATAATAATTTATTTTGTCTGTCTGATTTAGAAACAGGCTAAAAGGGGAGGATGTTCGGGATTAGCCAAAAACAGCTTTGAGAATATAAAAGATGATAATGGCAAGGATGGCCCCGGCAGGCAAAGTGATCACCCAGGAGATAAAAATAGTCCTGATTACTCTCAGATTAATAGCGGCGATACCTCTGGCAAAGCCCACCCCGAGAACAGCCCCTACCAGGGTATGGGTTGTAGATATTGGCATTCCGGTGCCTGACGCAATTACCACGGTAGTACCTGCGGCAAGTTCAGCTGCAAATCCGCGTGAAGGAGTAAGGTGAGTGATACCTTTTCCAATGGTGGCTATTACTTTATGACCATACATGATCAGCCCTAATGCTATTCCTCCACCTCCGAGTGCCAGTATCCATACCGGTATCGGTGCCTGTGATGTAATTACACCGCCACTGGCTATGACAGAATTGACTGCTGCCAGTGGGCCTATCGCATTGGCAACATCATTTGATCCATGAGCGAAGGCCATGCCGCAAGCAGTAAATATCATTAGCACTGCAAAGACTTTTTCCACGCTGGCGTAATGAAAATCCCGATCAGCATTCTTATCCACCTTGATATTTCGTAACAAGATCATTCCGATAATCACTACAATAAACCCGACACCTGCAGAATAGGTTGTAGCATCCAGAAATGATAATTCCAGGCCAACATGTGAAAGCCCTTTCAGGAAAGTCACCATAGCCATGACAAAACCGACCAGAAACATGTAATAGGGAATGTATTTCTTTGCTCTTTCGAAAGGGTCGTCTTTGTCCAATATAAGGACCTGCACGGAGCGAAACAGGACGAATGCAAGTATTCCCGCACATAAAGGTGAAGTAACCCAGCTCAAAACGATCGTTCCAACTCTGCCCCAATTGACTGCATCAAAACCGATACCCACTGCTGCAAATCCTACAATTGAGCCAACAATTGAATGGGTAGTTGAAACCGGCCAGCCATTAAGGGAAGCAATCAACAACCAGATACCTGCCGCTAGCAAGGCAGCAATCATGCCGTAAACCAGTAATTCTGGTGAATCACTAAAAATAGCAGGATCGATAATACTTCTACGAATAGTAGAGGTAACCTGTCCTCCGGCCAGATAGGCACCTGCAAATTCAAACACGGCGGCGATAATAACAGCCTGTTTGATGGTTAATGCGCCGGCGCCTACTGAAGTTCCCATGGCGTTGGCAACATCGTTGGCACCTACACCCCATGCCATGAAAAAACCGAAGGCGACAGCCAACACAAGCAAAATTAATCCGTAATGCTCAATGATTTCCAAAATTGATTACCTTAATTAACAGAAGAGTATTTATGACTATCGAGCCAGCATAAGATGCAGCCGATGCCCGACCGACTGGGCGCGATTCGAGACTTCCCCGATCCAGTCAATAATTTTATAAAGAAACATGACATTCACAGGATTGATACCATCTTCCAATTCGAATAATTCCAGCCGAACGTCCCTTTCAATTTTATCCGCTTCATATTCCATGTCATCCAGTTCAAAAATCAGGATTTCGACTTTTCTTACTTCATGTCCTCTGAATCCTGTTTCCAGTAACTCATCCAGTTCCTGGATAATCTGGTTTGCTTTCTCGCAAACTCCAATCGTACAGTGGACATATCGCACCATGGATTCTTGCATGGAAGCAGGAAAATCCATTTTACGGCCAATCATTAAACCGGCTATATCCTCGACTTTATTGGCGATTCGATCCTGTCGTCCAATCAGGTCGACAAGATCAGTGCGGGGGACAGGCATAAACAATCCTTCTGGCAGCTTTTGACGGATCTCTCTTTTCAGATCATCTGCCTCTTCTTCAAGCTGATTGATTTCCTTGTATGCCAAAGCGGCCTTTTCCCAGTCATTGTCGAAAATTGCTATGAAGAATGTTTCCAGCGCAGAAGTGCAGGCTAAAACCTTACGCATGTGTTCCTGTAATGGATTGAAAGGGGAGCTGGCGAAAAGCGAAAATATGGGATTAGCCATGGATTGTCCTTTACTATTTTTCCGTCATTATACTGATGACAATTCCGGAGACCATTAATTATTTATTAAATTTCTGTTAAGATTTTCGGGAATAAAAACCCTGGTAATTAACGATTGAAAAATAGAGCCTGCCCATCTCACCAGGCTAAGTGGTTGTTCTATCTAGGTATTTAGGGAAGATTGCGTGGCAGTGCTTAGGATGTATTTCTTGATGTCATGGGGGGGCTTATTGGTCTCTGCGCAAATGTTCTTCTAGTCACTGTAATTTCTTTGGTAGACACGAGAAGGCTGGCAGATTTCTTTTTAATGTCAATATAGAATCAGTTGGCATCGATTTTCACGAAGCTTCGTTTTCAATTCTTAAATCATCCAGTAAAACGGGGTTTTTCATAGTTTAAAGGCAAATTTATATTTTAAAAAGTGTGATGCCATTAACAAAACCTGGTTAGGCTTCACTTTATGATTAATCAATGCAAATACTATTGAATCTGGAATGGTTTTACGGATTTCACTAACATTATGAAAACATAAATCTCAGCAAAAAAGGCTTTCCTCAAGGATTCGCCTCTTTAACTAATACCAGAAAGAAGGAGGTCGAATCACAGGCCTTGCAGGATATTATTGATGTCCTGAAACATCCGTTCCAGACATCCTGTGACACTTGTAACGGACTTGGTTTTGTCAGATCTGGCAAAGATTGCTAAACCTGCAAAGGCAGCGGCAAAGTGCAGGACGATTTATTTACTTCCTGAGCATTTCAGGTGTGTCTATATCCTGGATAATCCCACTGTCCTGAACTTCCACTTCAAAACATTCCTTTTTATATTTTTCCAACAAAGATCTTGCTCCCTGGTCACCCTGAAGCTGCATGATCTCATCGAAATATCGCTGTCTGAATCCTGCAGGGTTGCCGCGCTGATCTTTAAAAACCGGAATGACAATGTCATGTTTTTTTAACGCCTGCTGCAGGGCAAGATACGTTTCAGTTGAAATATAAGGCATATCCCCAAGACCAATGAGGGCAGCGGGCCAGTTTCCAGCCATGGTAATGCCGCTAACCAGACTGCTGGCCATACCAGTCTCCGGGTTTGCAGCGTGGCAAATTTGCCAGTTATCGGCATACAGTTTGCCAAGATCCTCATCTTCTTTTTTCAACACCAGAACTCTGCGAGTAAAGGAGTCGGGAACATTGGCGAGTGTTGCTGACAATAGTGCTGTCCCATTCGATAATGTGGCTGTGCGTTTGTCTGAGCCGTAGCGTTGACTACTACCCGCTGCGAGAATAATGATGCCGATATCAGTGTCGGTAATCGAAGTCATTACTTGTCTGCATCTTTTCTGGCTTGTGCGCGCAGAGAGGTCAGTTCAGCCAGGATCGCGATGGCGATTTCAGGAGGTGTTTTACTGCCAATGGAAAGGCCCACTGGGGCATGCAGCTTATCAATTTGGGATTCACTGATATCCAGCATGGCGAGGCGCTCCCTGCGCTGAACAGAAGTACGCTCCGAACCCATGGCGCCAATATAAAAGGCGTCTGTGTCCTGCAGAGCTTCCATTAGTGCCATATCATCGATGCGGGGGTCATGGCACAAGGCAATCACAGCGGTTTGTTGATCCAGAGATTTTTCTCTTAACCAGTCATCCGGCATGGCATTGATTACTGGTGCATTGTCGATAGGACTGTTTTCCACCAATTCAGCGCGTGGGTCACAAACCTCCACCTGGTAATCCAGAGCCTGGGCCATATTGGCTAGATAGTAAGCCACCTGCACTGCACCGATGAGCAGCAATTGAAACGACGGACCATAGGTGTGGCGTAGAATATTATTGTTGATTTCCAGAGGTTCGAATTTTTCTGCTGCTTCCAGTGTGGTCTCACCCGTGTCCAGATTCACTTCTCGTTTCACCAGCGCCCTGGCTGAAATTTTTTCTGCAAGGCTTTTATAGAGTGCATGCTGATCAGGCATAACCGGTTCAACGACCACTTCCAATGTGCCGCCGCAAGGCAGACCCAGTCTCTGGACATCTTCAACCGTCACACCATACTTGATCTTTTCCGGCTTGCTGGTGGCCAGCTCTCTGTTATTGATGCTTTCCCGTAGGTCATCCTCGACACAACCGCCGGATAGGGAGCCGCAATACAGACCATCCTCATTACAGGCTAATAATGAGCCTATGGGGCGCGGGGAAGAACCAAAAGTACTTATGATTGTGCAAAGCCAACACTGCTTGCCGGCTTCCAGCCAGTCACTCAACTGGACTAATACTTGCTGGTCAAGACTATTCATGGGTCTCCAGACTGGAACAGAAAATGAAGAAGAAGTGGATTATAAGGAAATCGCATTGTGCTGGGAAACCTGTGATTAAAAGGTGCGCAAACCAGCCTGTTTCTATCATCTTTAAACAGCTTATTAAACATGCCGGACAGCGCCGACAGCATTCTATACCCTTAATATTCCGTCCAGTGAGTGGCCCAGTTGGTTGAGAATTGGCTAATTCCTTATTATCCAGGCGTGGTATGCCACACAAGGGCATTTTGGTATGCTTCAGAGTTCACCCGAAAGAGGGAAAACGAATGAAAAAGTTGTTTTGTCTAGCTTCAATTTTCCTGAGTGTTTCCTGTGGGCGTATTACCTGTTATCTACAAAGAATAGATCAGTATGTAATGGAAAATTTCCGCAGTTTATGAAATTTAGACCTTGTATAGATCTCCATGAAGGCAAAGTTGTGCAGATTGTCGGAAGCACTCTCCACGATAATATTGAAACTGCGCCTGAAACCAATTTCGTTTCTGAAAAATCGCCCTCTGAGTTTGCCAGCCTTTATCAGGCCGATAACCTGTCTGGTGGTCATGTCATTTCCCTGGGGAGCGGCAACAAGGATGCGGCGCTTGAAGCACTATCTGCTTTTCAGAACGGGATGCATTACGGTGGTGGTGTAAATCCAGACAATGCCTCTGAATACCTGGAAGCAGGCGCCAGTCATGTCATTGTCACATCCTGGATATTTAGCGGCGACAGGCTGGATACAGAAAAACTCTCTGCTATGCGCGACAGTGTTGGCAGGGAAAGGCTAGTGCTCGATCTCAGCTGCCGCCTGCGGGATGATGAATTTTATGTTGTCACTAATCGCTGGCAGAGCTTTACTGAAGAAAAAATAGATGCGCAGCTACTGGAACGCCTGGCAGGTGACTGTGCAGAATTCCTGGTCCATGGAGTGGATGTGGAAGGGAAAAGCCAGGGTATCCAGGAAGACCTGATTGCTATTCTGGGTGAACATTCACCTCTGCCTGTTACCTATGCTGGTGGTGTGCACAACATGTCAGACCTTGCCCTGGTGAAGGAGCTGGGTAAGGACAGGGTAGACCTGACAATTGGTAGTGCCCTGGATATCTTCGGGGGGGATATACCTTATTCTAATGTGTTGGAGTGGATGAAAAAGCAATCCTTATAAAATCAGATACAGGATACAGGATACAAGATACAAGGGGGTAAGCGTTTCCATGGATTGCAGGTATACATATTTGCTGAAGTAAAAATAAAGACACCAGATCAACACATATTCACCGGACAGCCCTGTATCTTGTATCCGCTCTTAATTCGTCCCCCCCGTCGGTGCCACACTGCGCTCAAGAAATGCGTCACAATGAATATTGCCGGCGCTGGCTCCTTTCATGAAAATCTGTTTGCGCTGAGTATTGACGAAATCCGGTGCCCCGCAGAGATAGATTCGGGTACGTGATAAAACACCCGTGTCCAAATGTGCATCCACGACATCTTCAATACTGCCATCTTGCAACTCCTTCACTTTTTGCTTGCCAGAATTTTCCCGTGCACAGGGGTAATAATGAAATTGCGGGTATTTTTTCTGTAAGCTTTCTAACTCCTTCACATAATAGAGATGGTCTGAAGTTCGGCCGCCATGAAACAGGCTAATCTCACCGCTATGTCCTTGTGTGAGGGCGTCCAGGATAATGCCGTAAAGGGGAGCAAGCCCCGTTCCTGTTCCAGCAAGAATCATGGGAAAGGCTTCTGCGGAAGTATTGCTGTAAAAACAATCGCCACTTGGGCCTCGCATATGCAAAACATCGCCGGGTTTGGCTTCGCCAAATAACCAGCCAGTAAAAATGCCTTGTGCGGTTTCACTGATATGAAATTCCAGAAAACCATCATCTTCATAGGCATTGGCAACGGAATAACTACGGGCTATGCCACCGGGATTGATCAACGTCACATATTGCCCTGGGTAGTAATGGAACATGACGCTCTTGTCCACCACTTCCAGAGTTACTCGTAGCACATGCTCATTGAGTGGTTCGCATGTGCGCAGTCGTGTTGCGACAGAAAACTCTTCTATAGTGGGCAGAGCGGCAGCCACGTCGGTGTCCGGTGCCCATTGGCAGGCCAATGTATAGCCTTTTTGTTGTAATGATTCCTTGATCCATTTTTTTGACACTTGCGTAGCTTCACAATCTACCGCCTTGATAAGGCAGGCCTGGCACATACCGGCTCTACAGGCATAGGGTATTGACTGCTGATTACGCAGCAGGCAGTCCAACACAGTTTCATATTGATTCAGTTCGAATGTACTGGCGTTAAAAGTCAGTTTGGGCATGATTTCGACGGGTTGAGAAAAATTACACGGATAATAAGCAGGGAGTTGGCTGTCTGTCAGAGTCTGACTGCAGAGTTTTTAGGTAGTGCATAGTGCTACTAAGATCAGGACAGGTTTAAAAGTAGTAGAAAGTATAAAGAGTCATCCTTGGGAAAGCCACGTTATCTATAGGATTCAAGGAGAATGACAGTTCAGTTCCTGTTAATGGGTGCTGGTGCATAAGGGTATTCTGAGCGCTATATAAGGATGAATAGATGAGGGATAATGCATGGTTCTGTTTTTCAATAGCACAGAATTATCGGCCTAATCCTTTATGGCAGTCACTCTTTACCTGGCTTCTGCATCGCCCAGACGCAGGGCAATTCTAGAGCAATTGGGCATAACATATTCGGTACTGCCCCAGGATATTGATGAGCAGAGACTGCCTGGAGAGGCGCCTGATGATTTTGTTTGCAGACTCGCCATTGCCAAAGCTGAGGCAGCCTTGGCCAGTTTAAAAGATAACGAAGAGGGGGCCTGCCTGGGTTCAGATACTACAGTAGTCTGTGGTGGTGAAATATTTGAAAAGCCGGTTGACGAGGCAGATGCCCTGAGAATTCTTACGGCGCTGTCCGGTCAGATTCACCAGGTAATGACTGCTGTCGCCCTTGCGACCAGAGAAACAACACACATCAGGCAATCAGTGTCAGAGGTTACATTCAGAGAATTAAGCGAGGCTGAAATCAGGACTTACTGGTTTACCGGCGAGCCGGCAGATAAGGCTGGTGCCTATGGTATTCAGGGTCTTGGTGCAGTCTTTGTGAGTGAAATCAAAGGCAGTTATAGCGGCATTATGGGGCTGCCGGTAATCGAAACCCTCTTACTACTAAAAGAAGTTGGCATAACGACTATTAATATTCTGAGTCAGAAAGTATGAGTGCAGAAATCCTGATCAATGCAACACCCATGGAAACCAGAGTCGCTCTGATTGATCAGGGTCTGTTGCAGGAAATCTATATTGAACGGCGCAATCGAAAAGGTCCTGTTGGTAATATCTATATGGGCAAGGTTGTTCGCGTCATGCCTGGCATGCAGGCTGCTTTTGTGGATATCGGTCTGGAACGAGCCGCTTTCATTCATGCCCAGGATATCACTACACTGGATAAAGAGGGTTTTGAGGAGCATGACGACCAACAAAAAGATATTCAGATCGGCAGCCTGCTCAGAGAAGGGCAAATGCTGGTTGTCCAGGTGGTCAAAGAGCCTATTGCAAGTAAAGGCGCGCGCCTGACGACTCATCTTTCCATTGCTTCTCGTTATCTAGTGCATATGCCCCGCGATCGGCATCTTGGTATTTCACAGCGAATAGAGAATGAAGAAGAACGCGAGCGATTGAAGAGCTTGATAGAGTCATGTGTTGAAAAATCAGGCCTTGAAAATGCAACAGGTTTCATCCTTCGCACTGCCGCGGAAGGAGTCAGCGAAGAAGAGGTTCTCGCTGACATCAAATTTTTACAGAAATTATGGAGTGCGGTATTAAAGCGTATGCAAGGCTCTGATGAAATAAGGCCCCTGTATCAGGATCTGGTTCTTTATATTCGCGCAATGAGAGATTTATTTGATCCTGAAACTCAGAGTATTCGTGTAGACGATAAAAAGACATTTGATGAAGTTTTGGACTTTTGCACCAATTTCATTCCGGAAACTGTCAGCCGTGTTGAGTATTACAAGGGCGAACGCCCCTTATTTGATCTTTACAGTGTAGATGATGAAATTCAGAAAGCTCTCAGCAAGACTGTAAAACTAAAATCAGGCGGTAATCTTGTCATTGACCAGAATGAAGCCATGACAACTATTGATGTGAATACTGGTACTTTCCTGGGGTCAAGAAATCAGGACGAAACAATTTTCAAAACCAATCTGGAAGCAGCAAAGGCCAGCGCCAGGCAAATGAAAGTCAGGAACCTGGGGGGCATCATCATTCTTGATTTTATTGATATGGTGAATGAAGAACACCGACGCCAGGTAATCAGAACCCTGCTCAAGGCACTGGAAAAAGATCCGGTGCACACTATGGTCACTGAATTGTCAGACTTGGGGCTGGTGGAAATGACCCGCAAGCGTAATCGGGAAAGTTTGGGGCAGATGCTGTGCCATGAATGTCCTACCTGTGATGGACGTGGAACAGTAAAAACACCGGAAACGGTCTGTTATGAGGTGTTTCGTGAAATACTTCGTGTTGCCAAGGCCTATGAGAATGATTCCATTCTCGTCATGGCTTCCCAGGAAGTAGTTGACCGATTACTGGATGAGGACTCGGCCATGGTTGCCGATATGGAAGAACTGGTAAGTAAAAATATTCGTTTCCAGGTAGAGCAGATGTATCACACTGAGCAGTTTGATGTGGTTCTATCTTAAGGACAAGAGACAAGAGGAAGGGATAAAGGGATACAAGATACAAAAACGGTAACTGAATTTTATGGGTGAAGTGCAGAACAAAGAGGAACAAGTAGACGGTGATAAACCCGTCCAGCGTCCTGCTACCTGGCAAAAAATTCTTGGCTTGATAAGCCGTTGCTGCTTTGTTCTGTTAATTCTTGCGACATTCCTGTTAACAACGAGTCGTTTGTTGATGCCGCTAATGCGAGGTCAACAAGCTGCCATTGAGCAACAATTAGCTGAAGCTCTGGGTACGGATGTATCTATTGGAAGCCTTGAAGGAGACTGGTTTCGACTGGGGCCCATCGTGGCAATCAGCAATCTTGAAATCCCTAACCCGGCTTCGCCTGACTCATCACATATTATTCCAAACCTGCGTATCAGGCCGGCTTTTTTAAGCAGCCTGCTGTCTGGGAAACTGATTATTGACCAGGTTATTGTGACAGCGCCCGAACTGGCACTGGTGCAGAATCCTGATGGTAACTGGTCCCTTGAGGGGCTGGCAGGCGGTGGTAATAACACAGATGCCATTATCGATATCCTGCTAAACACCAAACGCCTGCAGTTAGTTGAAGCCCGATTGGATCTACGTTGGTCAGATGGCCGTGAACTGAACCTGGAAAATATTTATATAGATCTGGGTAATAGTGACAGCAAGCATCAGGCTAACATACAAGCACGCATTGCTGGACAACCCAGCCCTTTTCTCCTGCATCTGGAAATTACAGGAGACCCGAGGAACCGCTTTTCCGGATCAGCCTATCTTCAAACCACGGAATTAGAAATCAGTGATCTGATCAGTACCGATGCGCTGGTTTTTGATAGTGCAAAAATCAGTAGCGATATGTGGGTGACTTTTCAGGAAGGTTTGTTGTACAGCGTTCAGGCAGAAGTGCAAGCACTGACATTAGAAGGAGAAGGGTCAGAAGACAGCAGCCTGAATGCGCTGGCATTGCAGAATGCCTCAATGGGCCTGACCCTGAGTCACGACAGCCCTGATCAGTGGCAAGTCTGGCTTGATGATGTTCAGTTTGACTGGCAAAGCAGACCGTGGGATTTCAGTAGTCTTTACCTGGATTATAGGCAGGAAGATGAGCTCAGACCCCTGGACATACAGGCCAATAGCATAGAACTGGCCATGGCCTATGACATTGTTGATGACCTGTTGGTGTTACCTCAAGGCGCAGTTGATGCCCTGAACGATCTGACGCCTTCCGGGGCATTGACTAACCTGCATGTTAAGACAGAGTTGAATGGAAATTATGAAGATGGTTTTTTATTGCAAGGCAATCTGGACAATGTGGCGGTAGGTGCCTGGCAAGGCGCTCCGGCTGCACAGGGCATACAGGGGTATGTTCAGGCATCAGCCAGCAAGGGACTAGTTGAGCTGGATTCAAGGGATTTTGAAATCCACTTACCCCAACTGTTCACTGATAGTTGGCAGTTTGATTCAGCGAGCAGTCGAGTCCATTGGCGACTGCAGGATGACATTATTCATGTTAATAGCAGCGTTATTGATGTCAGCAATGAGTCCATACATGGTCATGTGCAATTTGATTTATACAATCACCGCGACTCGACAGGACAGATGCAGTCTGAGCTGACTCTTTTAATAGGAGTTCTGGAATTGGATGTGGCTTATAAATCCTTTCTGCTGCCAAATATGGAGAATATTCAATCTACCCTGGATTGGGTAGAAGAAACCCTGTTGTCTGGATTCATAACCAACAGTGGTTTTGTTTCACGTACCTCAACTCGCAGCGATGCCCCTCTGAATTCAGGTACCGTGATGTCCTTTTACCATATTGAGGATGGTGATCTTAAATTCCAGCCAGAGTGGCCAGTTCTGGAAGAAATAAAAGCCTTTGTCAAAGTAGATAACAATGAAGTTGATGTTTCTGCAGAGAGTGGACTCATCGAAGAAATTCTCCTGGAAAATACCGAGGCTACAGTTCGTCCTGGAGCGCAGGGAGGTACCTGGTTATCTGTGGGAGGCAGCGCCGAAACTTCCACTGACTTAGGCCTGGCTTTTCTTCGCAATACACCAGTTCGCGACGATATTGGTGATTTCATCGACGAATGGCAGGGAGAGGGAAATATCCAGGTAGACATTCAGTTAAGAATTCCTTTGAACAATCCACAACAGAGTACTGATGTGCTTGTGAATGTGTTCAGCAACACTAGCAAACTGACAATTCCCGAGTATTCGTTATCCGTTGAAGAATTACGTGGCAATATCGTCTATGGCAGTGAAAGTGGTCTATCTGCCAGTGCCTTGAGTGGCATGCTGTTTGATTTCCCTATCGCCGCCACCATTGAACCTCTTGTAGAGGAAGGAAATACTGAGGGTGGAATTTTTGGGACACGGATTGTAGGCAGCGGCAGGGCATCAAAATCCGCATTACAGGCCTGGGAAGGTCAACCAGAGTTCGTCAGGGATGTGATGAATTTTGCCAGTGGTGAAATTGATTACCTGGCTGAAATTTCTATTCCCTATGCCGACCAGGCTCGGGAAGAGATGGCCGGTACATCATTACGGTTAACTTCCGAGCTACTTGGTTTGTCATTTGATCTTCCTCATCCTTTCAACAAAACAGTCAATAACATCCGCCCTCTGGAACTGCACATTGAGTTTTCTGATGACGAACAATGGGTTTCTGCCCGGTTTGACAACAGGGTAGGAGCGAACATTTTAATTACTGGAGACGACTTTACAGGCGGCAGAATTTTATTGGGTCCCGATGTCCGGCTGATGGAATTTGGTCCCAGAGAGCTCGAGGGTAATGGTCTGTATTTTGAGGGCTTCCAGGATAGAGCCAATTTTGAAAACTGGGAAACAGCGTCAGAACGATTCAGTGACATGGCCATGAATCCCGATGAGGGAAGAGGACTGGAAGATTTCATATCCCTTTTTGATGTCAGGATTGGACTGTTGGAAGTTGCAGGTCAAGAAATTGAAAACGCTCAGACCCAGGTTTTCAGGATAGGCGGTTTAGCAAATGACAGTGAAACGGGTGATGCGCCTGCTGATAGTTGGCAGGTGACTCTGGAAAACGAAGTAATGAGCGGTGATTTCATTTTCCCCGATGCTGAAAACACTCCCTGGGATATAAATCTTAAGTACCTGCGTTTTCCTGAAGATGAAGATGAAGAAGAAATACCTGGCGAAGAATCTGAAGAAGTAGATATATTTGCAGATGTAATTCCTGGGGAATTACCGGACATGGATTTTCATACAGACGAATTTATCATTGGTGATAAAAATCTAGGTGCCTGGGATTTCGTCCTTCGCACTAACGGTGAGTCTGCTTCCATTTCAGATTTGCGGATGACAGCTGCTGATGCGCGCATTACTGATAATTCACGACAGTCGGGTGCCAATCTGAGCTGGGGCTACAACGAAGGTATGCACACCAGCAGTTTTACCGGGCTTTTCAGTGCCGGTGACCTGGCCATATTACTCCCGTCCTGGGGCTATGACACAAACGTTGAAAGTCAGAGCGCGGAATTTATCAGCAACCTGCAGTGGAATGGCTCACCTGCCGCCTTTGACATGGATAAAATTATTGGCAATATCCAACTGGATATCAGAGACGGTCGCTTTGTTGATGTGGATTCAGGCAGCAGCCGTCTGTTTGGTGCCTTCACTTTTGATTCACTGGTCAGGCGTTTGCAACTGGATTTTTCAGACCTGTATGAAAGCGGCTTCGCCTATGACACGATTCAGGGCAGGCTTGATTTCGATAATGGAATTGTAAGCAATAATGGTGACTTCGTTATTGCCGGGCCATCAAGTCGAATAATGATCGATGGCGAAATTGACCTGAACAACGAAACTATTGATGCAGATATGCTGGTGAATGTTCCTTTGAGTCAGAATCTCTCCGTTCTGGCCGGCATTCTTGGCGCATGGCCCATCGCTGTCAGTACTTTTATAGCATCACGACTCTTCAGAAACCAGATGGATGATTTTACTACCGTGGTTTACCGCCTTGAGGGCCCGTGGGACAATCCTGACTCCAGATTTGAGCCTTCTGATGAGATTCTTGAGGTTGAAATCAACACCGAAGAACAGGAACCTGCTATAGGTGTTGATGGGTTGGAAAGTGCTGCAGATGTTAACAGCGCAGGCAATCCTTAAACCATATCAGCCAGATCTGATGCGCCGCATTTCCTTTTTCGATAAGTTGTTTTATGAGTAGTTCGATGGATAAAAGCCTTCTCACTAACCTGGTCGCCTTGCTGATTGTCATAGCAGGTATCGCTATAACGGGCGAATACAAAACCCTGGTATTGAATACTGGCCTGTTCGCTCTTTCCGGGGGCCTCACAAACTGGCTGGCTATCCATATGTTGTT
The DNA here is from genome assembly GCA_029245395.1 of Gammaproteobacteria bacterium. Classification (GTDB taxonomy): domain Bacteria; phylum Pseudomonadota; class Gammaproteobacteria; order Pseudomonadales; family Pseudohongiellaceae; genus Eutrophocola. The sequence continues at coordinate 19,520 of JAQWPL010000025.1, read as the reverse complement.
TGAAAAGGTGCCGGGATTCTATGGATCAGGCGTAATCCCGGCCCGGTTTGAGGAATTTAAAACAGGTATTAAGGTTTTAGTGATGGAGCAGTTTTTCAGTCAGGAAAATCTGGAAAGTTTTTTCAGTAAAATTTCTGCACCAGATTCCGGAGACACAGGAAAAACAGCAATGGACAAAATTGTAGGATCAGTGGATTTTGAAGGTGCTTTTGATTCTCTGGTAGAAGTGATTATGAACTCATCCTTTGCTGGCATGCTGTCCATGGTAGGGGGCGCCAATGCCCTGACCCCACTGCGAGAGCCTTTTATTGAAAAAATGCGGGAATTTTTTGTCAAGGTTGGCGAAGACAAGGAAATTTTGGACCACATCCGCCAGGATTCATCGGAAACACTGATGGCCAGTGTTGAACAGATTGTGGATCAACGTCTGGATGAGCTAACACCGCAACTGGTAAAAGAAATTATTCAGCAAATGATCAGGAAACATCTGGGCTGGCTGGTTGTGTGGGGAGGAGTAATCGGAGGTTTCATCGGTCTGGTGACGACGCTGGTACTGTTCTAAAAAACTCTTTCTCAAATATTGCCTTTAAATCAAAGTAATTTTTTGCGCCTACCGCGGCACAAAGAAACGCTGGCTTTCCTCCGTACTAATATCACTATCGTCTTCGACTGCCGAATCAGGGATTGAAGTCGCAGGGATTGTTATAGCAATAGGGATCTCAGTTTCGGAATCGGGCTGCGCTGTTTCTGCAGGTGTGCGTGTAATTGATAGGGGACTTTGAACCACAGGTAGCCAAACACGCGAGGGCGAACGAATATTGTGATGCAGGATATCTTCATCGGGCACATCAATCAGAGAGCCGTCATTGGCAGGTTTGATTTCCAGTACCAGCCGGCTACCAGCCTTAAATCTATAAGCCGTTTGGCGCATGGCGATATCCAGTCGAGTAGATTGACCGGGTGCAACGAATGCTTCACCTTCCAGTGAATACACTGGAAGGTAATCTGTACTTCTTGCAGAATCTCTAGCTCTGGCAGTAGCCTTTAATGCACCTCTGGATATTGTATTGCGTGTAACTGTCGCTGCTTCCTCTGTTTCAGTTAGTTCAGTGCTTCTGACAAGAAAACTTGGCAGTGGAACAGTTGTAATAATATTTTTGTTCACGATTTCCTCATACAACGTCACTTCAAAGGCGCGGTCGGCACTGGAACTTGATACATAAAGTTCGGTCATGACAGGGCCGCTTATTTCCAGATCGTTCTCCAGTGGCATAGAGATGAATTCTAACGAGTCGCCTTGTTCTTTCCGGTTCCAAAGTCTGAAATTGAAGTTGTTAACTTGTTGCTGCATGGACAGGCTACCTGGCAGATCAAGGTTGCCGGATGGGCTATTAAGGAACCAGGCTTCATGGGCAATGTTGCCGGGGGGCCAGTTATTTTCAGGTTTAATAGTGTTCAGGCCCTGGACCTGGTATCTGATACGCGGTTGTTCAATGAAAACAGAATCTGAACGCCGGTCATTGAAACACCACTCATAAAAAGGCAGCAATTCACCCCCCAAAAATTCAATATCCTTGTATATCGGAAGGATTTCGCCGGGGTTTTTGACCAGGAGCTTGTTGATGACATTGAGCCGGTCCATTGCCTCTATCGTGCCAGTTAAGTCTGCCACCGTGTTTGCAAGACTCCACTCATGGAGAGCAAATACAGGGATATTGATTAATGAAGCGCTGTCCAGGTTGTTCCGAATTTGCCAGAAGTCATCATAGAAAGGATGGCTGAGCTGAGTCAGGCGTAAATCCAGACTGACCAGTCGGGGTGTGTCATAAGCATTAGCGTTGGCAATCCTGACATCTGAGTCAAACCAATCTAAAATAAAGGCATTATTGGCAAGGCCTCCTGGCATTATCCATTCCCTGAAGGGATCGAGCGCACCATTTATAGGTGCTATGCATTCAAGGTGGGGTGGGTTTTGTATTGCCATTTGCCACTGGGCAGTAGCGTAGTATCCAGCACCAGTGCCAGCTACTTGACCATCGGACCAGGGTTGAGCAGCGATCCATTCAATAACCTCATAATGATCCTGTTGTTCATTACGCGCGAAGAAGGAGAACTCTCCTTCTGAAAGTCCTGTACCACGAACGCTGGCCAGAACCACAGCATAGCCTTGGCTTACATACCATGAGATTGGCCCTGCCAGAGTGGCTTCATTACCAGGAATGGCCTCGGTGTGGGGCAGGGGACCGGCAGCGTAAAGGGTAGAGTAAGTATTGACGCCTACCGGGCGATAGACATTAACGGAAAGATTGATTCCGTCCCTCATACTGACAGAGACATTGTGTGTAGCGAGCAGATCTCCGTCGGTGCTGGTTACAAGGGCAAAATCAGGATCTGTGCTTTCTTCGACAGGCTCTTCCTGAGAAAAGCCCAGGGCAGGCATCAGGATTAAGAGCAAAAAAACGGGAAAACACAGCGCAGACAAGGAGTTGGAAAAGTGTCTGATATGGCTGTTGTTCACTTTCGGGCCCTGGTTGTCCTGTCAATATTGCCAGGAATTACGTTGGATCAACATGATCGATAAAAAGCAGACGGAATTATACCTAGAAAATCGGTGACTGCCTAAGCGCGCCTGGTAATGTTTAATGTGCGGTAACAGGACAATTGCAAACAATTGATATGGACTTTACATTTTAGATTTTCAGGAATTTTTCCTGATCTGCTTTTTTATGGATTTACTTGTCAAAAATGACAATCTTAACTGGTTCGTTAATTTCATATGTACTAGAATACGCCCCTTTTTTAGATAGTAGCATTGAATTTCAACCAATAACTTGATTTTTAAATCATCTGTTCAATTAAGTTATTCAATTCAATTATTCAATTTTAATAACGTATTGAGGAGTGAAATACCATTATGGCCAGACCTGTCGAATTCGAAAAAGAAAGTGTCCTTATCAATGCCATGCATCAATTCTGGATGGAAGGATATGAGGCAAGCTCAATTCAGAAATTGTTGGATGCTACAGATATTAACCGAGGCACTTTGTATAACTCATTTGGAGATAAAGGCGCGTTCTTTAAATCCTGTGTTGAAAAATACAATGAGCTGGTAAAAATTGATATTGAAGAAACGCTTGGCAATGACAAATTAAATCCCTGGAAAGCCATTAAAGCTTACTTTGATACAGCCGTTATTACTGCGCCTGGCAAGCAGAGAGTGCTTGGTTGTTTGTTGATCAATTCAGTGTGCGAAAGTATTGTCTGGGATCGTGAAATGCAGAAAATACTAAAAAGTTCACTGAATATTATCCGTCGGGCCTTACTCAGCAGGGCGAAAGAGTTGGAAAAAGCCCGCCAGCTCAAACGTGGTGTGAAAGCCGATATGGCAGCTGATATCTTGATGAATCTGTATTCTGGACTGCAAGTTGGAGCCAGGAGTGGCAAGAGTCCGCGGCAATTGGCAGACATGACTGAATTTACATTGGCATCAATTAAAAAATAGTATATAAAACAGTATGTTATTAAAATAAGAGGGCGCAGGCCCTCTTTTTTATGGGCCACGTAATTAGCTCTGGAAGCACCCGAATGGGTATATTGAGATTGACTCTGAAGGTGATATACTCGCCTATCCTGAAAGGGTAGGTGGGCCTGGATAACGGCTAAAAAAAGCAGTTAATTACTAGAAACAAGTAGTAGAAAACAGTTTAGGGGTAATAAATGAAGACAGTAGGCGGTTCAATCATCAAAAGGAAAAAGGATGAGACCAATATCGATCTGACTCCCATGTTGGATGTGGTTTTTATCCTGTTGATTTTCTTTGTGGTAACGGCTTCATTTCTTAAAGAAAATGCTATGGATATTGAAGGTCAGGATCCAGACAACAATCCGCCACCTCCTTCTCTTGACGACCCTCAAAATGTGTTGATCCAGATCGATGCCCGCAACGTTATTTTCTTTAACCAGGAACGAATCGATATTTCGGCCATTCGTGCAAGAGTTGCTTCGGCTAGAGCGGAAAACCCTTCTGCATCGGTCATTGTACGTCCAGACAAACAGTCGAGTGCTGAAGTACTGGTTGCGGCAATGAATTCAGCCAGGGAGGCTGGTGTAACCACGATTTCGGTTATGGAATAATTCCCAGACCACTATTTAATTCTACAGCCCGGGTATATCCCGGGTTGTTTGTTTTTGGCAGGCGGTATTTACGTTAAGTTAAATAATTCTTAAACAGAAACACAAACAAAAAAGAGGAGACTGATATGACACTGGTAATTCTGATAATTATTCTCGCCCTGATGGAATACATGTTATTTACTTTTCGAGTTGGTATGGCCCGAGGTAAATACGGTATCCAGGCACCAGCAATAACCGGCAATCCTGAATTTGAACGCTATTTCCGTGTCCAGCAAAACACCCTGGAACAATTGATAGTATTTATTCCCGCCATCCTCGCTTTTTCATGGATGGCAGAGTCAATCGGCTGGCCCGGTAATTACATTGCTTCAGGCCTGGGCGTTATCTGGATCATCGGCAGGTACTTGTATGCTTCCAGTTACGTTAGGGATCCTGTCTCACGGTCGATTGGCTTTATGATGACATTTTTGCCCTCCGCCTTGATGTTGGTGGGAACCCTGGTATGCATACTTATTTCCTTCGTTTAATGTTGGCTGAAAGATAGTATGCAAAGCCGCTGGCAGGACAAAGAAGCTTCCGCTTTTCTTGACTCGGATCTTGACCTCAGAGTGTATACCTCCAGGTTGCTGGGTCAGGAAGAGGATCTTGTCTTGCATGGCGGTGGTAATACCTCTGTAAAGAGCACTGCACAAGATATTTTCGGTGAGACAACGCAGACACTTTATGTCAAAGGTTCTGGCTGGGATTTAAAAACTATTGAAGCGCCGGGTTTTTCACCCTGCGATCTTGACTACCTGCAGCAACTAGTCACGCTTGAGGCAATGACAGACAGTGAAATGATGCAGCAACTGCGTCTGTCGTTGCTTGATCCAGCAGCACCCACACCCTCGGTTGAGGCTATCCTGCATGCCATTATTCCTTTCAAGTTTGTAGATCATACCCACACGGATGCAGTCGTTGCTGTGAGCAACACACCAGACGGTGAAAAGCGGCTTGCTGACATTTTTGGTGATGAGGTGTTACTGCTTCCCTATATCATGCCCGGCTTTGTTCTTTCCAGGCAGGTGTACACCCAAACCAAAGACCTGGATTGGTCAAGCATCAAAGGTATTTTTCTGATGCATCACGGGTTGTTTACCTTTAATGATGATGCTCGAACCAGCTATGAAACGATGATTGAGCTGGTATCAAACATTGAAAACTTTCTGACTGAAAAAAATATTATTCAAAACGGCGCGCAAGCAAAGAGCAATCCCGCGACAGACGATATTCGGGCACTAGTCGGAATCAGGAAACAGGTTTCTGAATTGACAGGCAAACCCATGCTGGCCAGGCTCGATTGCGAGCCACTGGCGGCTGGTTTCGCTGCATTGGAAGGACTGGAATCCATTGCTACTCGTGGACCAATCACCCCTGATCACACTATACACACCAAGCTTAAACCAGTGATCATTGCTGAGGATTCTGTTCAAGCAATCAACAGCTATGCGGATGATTACCGTGATTATTTTGCAAGAAATGCCAAAAATAAAAACAGCCAGATAAATGGATTGACCTGCCTTGATCCTGCGCCGCGCTTTGCTGTCTGGAAGCAGTTGGGTCTGCTCAGTTTTGGGCAGAATGCGAAACGCCTGCAAGTGGTTGGTGACATCAGTCGGCACACCATCAAGGCCATTCAATGGGGAGAAGCTCTGGGGGGATGGCAGGCACTGTCTGAAAAAGACTTGTTTGACGTGGAATACTGGGAATTGGAGCAGGCCAAACTGAAAAAAGGCGGCAATGCCCCCGCCCTGGAAGGAAAGGTGGTACTAGTTAGCGGAGCAGCTTCAGGTATTGGCAAAGCCTGTGTTGAAGAGTTTATTGCAGCGGGTGCCTGTGTTCTGGCTCTGGATCTCAACCCTAAAGTGACGTCATTATTTACTTCTGCACAAGTTATAGGGCTGATTTGTGATGTGACGGATAACTCTGCCATAACGGCAGCCATTCATGCAGGAGTTTGCGCCTTCGGCGGGATTGATATTCTGGTGAGCAATGCCGGCAGTTTTACGCCGAGTCAGTCACTGGCTGAAATGTCAGACGAACATTGGCAAGCCAGCCTTGATCTGAACCTGTCTTCTCACATGCAACTGATGCGCGCTGCCCTGCCTTTTCTGGAACAGGGAATTGAGCCTGCCATTGTGTTCATTGCATCGAAAAATGTGCCCGCACCTGGGCCAGGTGCTGGCGCCTATTCAGCCGCCAAGGCCGGGCTAACCCAGATGGCGAGAGTCGCCGCTTTGGAACTGGGCAGTGCAGGTATTCGTGTCAATGTCCTGCATCCTAACGCCGTATTTGATACTGGCGTTTGGGATGAACAAACGTTGGAGAAACGCGCGCAACATTACGGTTTGAGTGTTGCGGAATATAAACAGAACAATGTATTGAAAAAGACAGTGACCAGTCATGATGTGGCTGTGCTCGCCAGAATTTTCAGCGGAAATGAAACGTCTTCTACTACTGGTGCGCAGGTGGCGGTGGATGGTGGGAATGAAAGGGTTATATAAGAGACAAGAGACAAGATAAAAGGAACAACCCGTTCACCCTTTGTAAATAGCAACATGTTAAGAGGCATTAGAGACACACGGCTTGCATAACAGTGATTTCCAACTTGAATCCTGCATCCTGTATCTCATTTATCGTAATTTGGATGAGTAATGAATGTAGACGGCGAACATTTCCGAAGTATCTGGTTCGATGAATCTGACCAATCAGTCCGAATCATTGACCAGACCCGCTTGCCCCATTTCTTTGAAATTATTGAGCTGTCTACATTTCAGGAAACCTGTCACGCCATTCATTCCATGCAGGTTCGTGGTGCGCCTTTAATAGGTGCAACCGCAGCCTTTGGTATTTACCTGGCTTTACAAGAAGGCATAACAGAGTTGGACGACGCAGCCCGGCAGTTGATTGCCACGCGTCCAACCGCCGTTAATCTACAGTGGGCGATCTCTCGGGTTATGACGGCAATAGGTAATGCATCAGGTGATGCAGCCCAGGACATTGCGCTGGCAACGGCTCAGTCTATTTGCGAGGAAGATGTTAGCAATTGCACAGCAATAGGTGAGCATGGTGTGGTACTTATCAGGGAACTGGCTGGAAACAAACAGGGCCCGGTAAATATCCTGACTCATTGTAATGCTGGTTGGCTGGCAACCGTAGATCGAGGTACGGCGCTGGCACCGGTATACCGGGCCTGGGAAGAGGGAATAGAGCTGCATGTCTGGGTCGATGAAACCCGGCCCAGAAATCAGGGGTCAAGCCTTACCGCCTGGGAGCTTGTTAAACAAGGCATACCTCACACTGTGATCAGTGATAATACTGGCGGGCATCTGATGCAGACACAGCAGGTAGATATTTGCCTGGTCGGCAGTGACCGGACCACCTTTCGCGGCAATGTGTGCAACAAGATTGGCACGTACCTCAAAGCTCTGGCCGCCCATGACAATGAAGTGCCATTTTACGTGGCAGTGCCTTTGTCCAGTATTGACTGGGATGCTGACAATATTCCCATCGAAGAGCGAGATAATGAAGAAATCACCAGAATCCGCGGTCTAAATGACCAGGGGGAGCTTGATAGCGTAAGATTAACCCCGGAAGGCAGTGCCGCATTGAATATCGGCTTTGATATAACCCCGGGCAAGCTGGTATCAGGCCTGATAACGGAAAAAGGCATAGTGGCTGCCACTGAAGAGGGGATTGCCTCTCTGAGAGAAACTACTAAATAGACTTAATTGGTCGCTCGGAAATATCGATTTATTATGATTGAAATACAGCGTCAGAAAACCGTATCCAAGCACCTGATTAAGTCTGCAGGAGTTCTCACCTTTCTGTGGCTGGCCTGCACCTGTGTTTTTGCCGCCTCCGAATCCGTTCCTGTTCCTCTAAACCAGGTAGATGTTGTTAGTGTATTTCCCCATGACACTGCCGCTTTTACCCAGGGCCTCACCTGGCATGATGGTTTCCTTTATGAAGGTACTGGCCGCAACGGTGAATCGAGTCTGCGTAAGGTGGAACTGGAAAGCGGTGAGCTTCTTAATCGTCACAATCTCAATCGTCGCTATTTTGGTGAAGGCGTTGCAGTGGTAGATGACAAAATTTATCAGCTTACCTGGCAATCCCATCTGGGTTTTGTCTACGACCTGGAAAATTTCACTCAGCAAAAAACCTTTTTTGTGGCAGGAGAAGGATGGGGTATCACCCATGACGGTGAAAAACTGATCATCAGCGACGGGAGTCCCACATTACGTTTCCTGGATGCGGACACTCAGCAGGAAATATCCCGAATCGATGTGACTCTGGATGGCGATCCTGTGCAATACCTGAACGAACTGGAATTTATCAATGGCGAAATCTGGGCCAATATCTGGTACCAGGATGTCATCGTGCGCATTGATCCGCAGACGGGTAAGGTGAACAGTATGCTCGACTTGTCCGGTTTATATGCAGGGCGGCGATCCAGGGATGAAGTTCTCAATGGCATTGCCTGGGATGAAGAAGGCCAGCGCGTGTTTGTGACCGGCAAGCTCTGGCCAAATCTGTATGAGATACAAGTCCGGGAATGAGCTGGTTCCAAAAAACCATTACTCTTGAAGGCCGCTCTCGTGGTTTTCACCTGGTCACCCGCGAAATCCTGGAGCAGGTGCCTGAATTAAAAGATTACGTTTGTGGCAGGGCTCATTTCTTTTTAAAACACACTTCGGCTTCACTCAGCATCAATGAAAATGCCGATGCCTCTGTGCGTCATGACCTGGATAAGCACATGGATGTGATGGCCCCGGAAAATGCGCCTTACTATGTACACACCTATGAAGGGCCAGATGATATGCCGGCGCATATCAAAAGCGCTTTGGTAGGGTGCGAAGTGACTATCCCGGTCAGTGAGGGCCAATTGGCGCTTGGTACCTGGCAAGGATTGTATCTGGGGGAGCACCGCGATCATGGTGGCCCACGTTCTATCGTCGTGACTTTGTCTGGCGAACCCATCGAAGGCTGATTGTTTTTGAATGCTGTGAAAACATTTTTACTGCTATTTCTTTCACTGTTATTGGTCTCTTGTGATTCCCTGCAGTTCTATAGCCAGGCTATCCGGGGTCAGTTGTCCATTGTCAGCAAAAGGGAAAACATCCAGTCTCTGGTTGATAATCCTACCACTGACGCATCGCTTCGGACGCAACTGGAAACCATTCTTGAAATCCGGCGTTTTGCAGAATCTGAACTGGGCCTTCCAGTGAATAAAAACTTCTCCTCTTATGTAAACCTTGAACGCCCATTCGTGGTGTGGAATGTGTTTGCTGCACCTGAGTTTTCACTTGTATCGGATGACTGGTGCTTTCCTGTGGCAGGTTGTGTGACCTACCGAGGCTATTTTTCAGAAGCGGCGGCGAAAAATTTTGCTGATAAACTGGAAGCAGAAACAAAAGATGTCTATGTAGGCGGCGTCGCTGCCTATTCCACTTTGGGCTGGTTTGCAGACCCCGTTCTCAATACGGTGATCAATCGTGATGAGTTCAGACTAGCCGCGCTGATTTTCCATGAGCTCGCCCATCAGGTTGTTTATATTCCAGGTGATACGGAATTTAACGAAAGTTTTGCCACGGCTGTGGAACTAGAAGGTTTAAGACGCTGGGTAGAGAGTGGGCGGAGTGAGGAGAGCGGTGAAAGCTCCAGTCTTACATTGGATCGTGTCGACAATGCAGTGCGTCAAAATCAATACCGCCAGGAATTTGTGGAGCTGGTTCAGAGCTACCGGCCACAACTGGAAACCTTGTATGAAGAATCAATACCAGTAGATGAAAAACGGCGTGCAAAAGCACAGTTGTTCGACCAACTGCGCGAAGACTACGCTGTCAAAAAACAGCAATGGCAAGGCTATGATACTTATGACGGTTGGTTTTCCTCAGAGATCAACAACGCCAAACTCAATACAGTGGCTACTTATTTTAATCTGGTGCCGGCTTTTGATGCTTTACTGTCCTCTGTCGATTATTCCTTGCCGGATTTTTATAAAAAAGTTGAGGAATTTAGTGAATTGGCTGCTGTTGAAAGAAAAACTGCTCTGGCAGGGATGGCTCAGTAAGAATAATGACCCTGTGATAAAATTACGGGCTCTGAAGCCTAATAACGCCAATATTTCCAATAACTATTTCAGGAAGAATTCATGATTATCAAACCCCGTGTCCGCGGCTTTATGTGTATTACCACCCATCCCACTGGTTGTGATGCCAACGTAAACAGGCAGATTGAGACTGTGAAATCCAATGGTGCAATTAAAAACGGGCCGAAGAATGTTCTGGTCATTGGCGCATCAACTGGTTACGGACTGGCATCACGCATCACGGCGGCCTTTGGCAGTGGGGCTGGCACACTGGGTATTTTTTATGAAAAAGAGGGTACAGACAAACGGCCGGGTTCTGCAGGCTGGTACAACTCAGCGGCTTTTCACAAATATGCAGAGGCTGAAGGGTTGTATGCAAAAAGTATAAATGGCGATGCTTTTTCTGATGAGATAAAACAGAAGACAATCGAAACCATCAAACAGGATATGGGCCAGGTTGATTTGGTGATATACAGTCTGGCCGCACCGAAGCGCCAGCACCCGGTAACCGGTGAAGTGCATAGTTCCACGTTGAAACCCATCGGTCAGGACATCACCATGCGCGGAATTAATACAGACAAGGAACAGATTCAGGAGATGTCAGTAGACGCTGCAAGCGATGAAGAAATTGCCAACACAGTCGCCGTTATGGGGGGAGAAGACTGGCAGATGTGGATTGATGCTTTGAAAGAAGCCGATGTACTCGCATCTGGGGCAAAAACCACCGCGTACAACTACCTGGGTGCAGAGTTAACCTGGGATATTTACTGGAACGGTACTATTGGCGAGGCCAAGAAAGACCTGGATAAAAAAGCGGCCGGTATTCAGAGCAGTCTGGCAGATCTTGAAGGTGAGGGCAGGGTTTCAGTACTGAAGGCTGTAGTCACTCAGGCCAGTTCCGCCATTCCGGTTATGCCGCTGTATCTGTCGATATTATTTAAAGTCATGAAAGAGCGGGGCACTCATGAAGGCTGTATTGAACAGATAGATCTGTTGTTCAGGGAAAGTCTGTACGGGGATTCACCCAGGCTTGATGATGACGGCAGATGGCGTGCCGACTACAAGGAATTGGTCCCTGAGGTTCAACAAGCAGTGGCTGCCCTCTGGGAAAAGGTGGAAACTGAGAATATTCGAGAGTTGACTGATTTTGCCAGTTATAAGCAGGAGTTCTTGCAGTTGTTCGGTTTTGAAGTCCCTGGGGTGGACTATGAAGCCGAAGTAAATCCTGAAGTTCCTATAGCGAATTTAGTTTGAAAAAGGGGGGTTCAGAGATTAAAAAAAACCTATGATTCCCCTTTTTGCTTTTTCTATTCAATGGCGATTGAACCACTTTTAAAGGTGATGGCGATCCATTCGAGTGGCCGACTTCCTGTGTTCCCCGATTGATGCTGATCGCTCATGATTATGGGCCCTGGTCGCCAGAACGCACTTAATGTATCGGCTGGTTCGCCATCAGGCTGAGTGATGACGCTTTCCGAACCACGAAATTGAGTGATAAGTTCATCGGTGGTATTCGTAACGATGACGAGCTGATATTCAGGATGTTCATGAATACCTTCCCATACCCCTGGTTCCAGCACGAAACGCTGCACGATAACGCGGTCATCTTCCATCAAGATTTCACCCTCGACATTTGGATATTCCTGCTGGCTATTTGCCATAGAAGTGATGATCAGGCATGTAATCGTTATAAAAAGACGCATCAGTGTTTCCTCTTAAAATAAATGCTTTGTTAATGGCCGCTTTGGTCGAAAACAAGCCTATAAAATTATAGAGCCTTTCATCTTCAAAAAAACATAGATATGGGCAGATAACTCAAGCTGTGGACCTAGGTAATAGAAATTATTGTTGGAATAAGCGTCAATTTTAACTAATTGGAAAATACTTAATTCTAAATATTCGTATTTGTAACACTATACGGTACACTTGATACGTTATTATTAGGTGAAGCCTTTTAAGCATTATTGCTAGAGATGCATGGACAGACACTATAATTAAGAATTATGGTTCTTAAACAAGGGGAATATATATGAATCAGCAATTTAAACTCACAAAACTCGCAGGGCTGATACTAACTGCTCCGCTACTTTCATTTACACCGGTAACAGCGATAGCGCAGGAAGGTGTACTGGAAGAAATAGTAATTACTGCACAACGAAGAGAAACCAATCTTCAGGAAACTCCCATGTCGGTTACGGCTTTTTCTGCTGATGAACTGACCAACAGTGGCATTCTATCTGGCAGTGAATTGGGCATCATGGTCCCTAATGTTGTGTTGAATGCGGGTACAGGACAGGGTCAGTCTGATTTCTATATTAGAGGCTTACCCGGCGTTGGTGTTTATATTGATGGGGTCTGGCAAGGTGGTTTTGGATTTCAGCAAACCAACTTTAATGAAATGGAGCGGGTGGAAGTACTTCGAGGTCCTCAGGGGACCCTGTTTGGTCGAAATACCAATGGCGGGGCAATCAATATAACCACAAGAAGGCCTGCGGATGAATTTGGTGCCAGAGTAAATGTGGGTGTTGGCGAATTTAATCGCAGAGATATTACGGCGGCTATCGATGTGCCTCTTAGTGATACCTTTAAAACCAAATGGATGGTATCCAGTCTTCAAAATGATGGTTTCCTTGAAGGTATTACAATCGGTCATGACTTTGGTGGTCAGGACGACCTGATACTGCGTGGCGATATTTTATGGGAGCCCACAGATACATTCTCAGCCCGATTCACCATCAATGATGAAGAAAAATCCAGTTCAGATGGTCGTATTGTGCGTTTTACCAATACTGATCATGTAAGACATAAAGCCCTTAATGTACTAGCAGGAAATCCTGATTTCCTGAGCGCTGTAAGAGCAGTTGACCCTGCCTTTCCAGACCCTCCCAAGACTTTGATAGAGGATAGTTTTGGTCCGCTTACTCATGAATCTGGTTTTCCAGGCGGTGAAGTCGGCGAATGGCAGACTAAATCCGACGGAGCTGAAGACGGTATTAGAACGGATTTGTCCTATTACACGTTAACGCTTGATTGGAGTCCCAGTGAACTTTTTAGTGCAGAAGCCATTTTTTCTACCTGGGAACTGGATAGACGTCAGGTAATCGATTTTGATGGTTCGAACTTCGTCATTACAACTGATGACATTCGTAATGAAGATGAAAACACTACAATGGAGTTTCACTTTTCCGGCTCACTTTTCGATGACAGGGCGAACTGGCTGCTTGGATACTATTCTCTGAAACAGGAAACCAAGGCTCGTTTCTACCGGTGGGCCTTATGGGATTTTGTACAGCCAAATACAGGTCCAGTTGATCCGTCTCTTGATATAAGCACCATGCTTTATGTACGAAGCTATGGAGCAACCATAGGTGATGCTGCGCTGGGATCATATTTCCCCATTGCCTTTATTACTTCTGATGCTTTAACTGGATCGAAAGATAAAGACACCGCCTGGTTTGGTGAATTTACCTACAGATTCACAGACCAGTTGGAAGCAACAGTTGGCATTCGTATTACGGATGATTCTGGAAGTGCGCAGTCATACACGCCATCGGGGGCTTTCAGAACAACCGATCCAAAAATTTCCCCATCAGGGAATTCTTTCGCAGGCGCACTGCTTACATCTGATAATGACGCTGATCTTGGTAGTATCACTACCAATAAGTTTGCAGTGTCCTACCAGCACACTGATGACATGATGTTCTATGCCAACTGGGGAGAAGGCTTTACCTCTGGTGGGCTGAATAACGTGAATAATGTGGGTCTTGTCAGACTTGATCCGGAAGTCGTTACTACCTGGGAAGTTGGTATACGATCTGACTGGATGGATGGCACCTTGCGCTTCAACGCCACTTACTTTGACTCAGACTGGGAAGGTATGCGGGTGAACCAGTTGCCACCTGATCCTGATAATCCAGGTTCTTCTTTACCCTTCCCATATCCAACAAGTTCAGGGATTGGTGAGGCTTCAGGGATAGAACTGGATATCACTTATCTTCCGGCAGATAATTTGATTCTTACTCTGGGTGTTGGTTTGATTGACACCGCTTATATTGAACGGGGTACTTTCGATGGTACTAATGGCATTTCCCCCACTTCACCTTTTGCCTATGCTGCCGATAACAGCTTCACATTAGGCGCCGTTTACAATATGGATCTTAGTAATGGTGCTGACCTGGCTATTTCCGGGAAATACGGATGGACGGGTGAATACGTTCGTGATGCTGCCTTTCAGCGCATACGGGTTGATGCTAGTAACAATATCATTATGGAGCCATCTTATGGCATTTTGAATGGTCGGGTTACCTATACACCTCAAGAGGGTAACTGGGATATTAGCTTGTGGGGAAATAACCTCACTGACGAGCAATATATCAATGGTGGTTTTGATACCAAAAATGTCTGGGGTTACGATTTCTCCGTGATCGGCCGATCCCGTGAACTTGGTATTAGCGCAAGTATGACGTTTTAAGTAATCCACCTATGGGGAACATGGAGGTTCCCCATAGCGTTTTCTTCAGCAATTCCCATAGTTAAAATTTTATCCGGCATCAAGTGCTTCTTATAACGTAACGCCTTCCGATTTACTTTAGCCTTTTAATACCCTGTTTCAAATTATTTTAAAAATTAACCGCTCTGGCATCGCCCATTATCAGGTCGTGAAAAACCGGTAAGGACCATCCCATTGCTTCCTGCTTGTCCAGATTTTGCTCAACCAGACGAACATAATTGTCCTTGCTGCCATATAAATCAGTCAATTTTTCTTTTGAGAACGAGGTTTCCCAAACAGAAAGTCGGCACATTATTTCTGAACCAGGCTTTGCAGTAGCTGTTAATACATTTTGAGCTGTGTATTTAGCCACCGGGACATCGATATAAGGATTACGTATTCCACCGGTAGGATTGCCATGTTCATCAAGTACCATCAGCGAGCCGTCGTTATCAGTGTTCCGATCAATCAGTACACGATCAGCACGAGGTGGTGAGATACCTTTATCAACCCATTCCAGCAGATGGTGAAGGGCGACAGACATATAGGCTTCCGACGGATAAGTGGTTATTGGATGTATGCATTCACCTGGAGTCAGGCGGGGATTGTTTCTTGCCATCAAATGACCGAGACCGACGAATTCATACACTCGAAACTGACTGCCAGGCTCATCACTATCCTGCTTCGCAGTGGCAATATTTTTGAACTCATGCTGTGTGGGCAACTGAATTATGGGGACATTAACAGGTTCGATAGAGGTGCCATTCGCCGTTGGCATAAAACCATCATATATGTTCTGCATATCAGCCGTTTTATAGATTTTATGGCTTGGCAGATAATTGACCAATAGTCGTGAGCTCGCCGATTTTCCCCACAGAATCATCTTTCGCAGATTCAGTTCCGCAATCGGGCTTTGATCACTTTTAATCAGGGCGCCAGCTTGTGCCAGAATTTCACTGACCTGATTATTGCCAACATGATGGTCGCCATAACGTGCAGTATTGAAGGCGGCTATAGGATCTATGCCTTCAGTGGTTACTTCAACGTTGATATGTCCGGCAGCCATGAGGTAAACGGAATTGTTTTGAAAAGCGTGAGCATATCCAGCAGGATGCATTGGCTCAGTCACAACCAGGCCACTAAATCTGGAGTCATCTGCGGGCTGGCGAATTACCAGTCGGGTTTTATACGTTTCACCATCTGCTGTTCCAGAGATTACATACTCATTTATCACATACTCGTAATGAGCCATATCATAACCAGGCCATTGTCCGGCTGATGAATCAAAAGCCGGACCTGAGCCTGTGTTTCTACTGATATCTGGCAGGGCTGAAACCGTGGGTTCTGTTGGCAAATTAGCAGGCGCACCACCAAAACCACCAAGGGGTTGTGCTATTGCTGTTGTTACCAGAAAGGTAGCTATAAAGGTAACTATAAAGAAGATGGCTGACCTGTATACCGATTGATTCTTTTTCATAATCACTCCTCTTGAATTTAGTCTATCGAGCCTAGAGTACAGGAAGAATAAATGCGACACTGAGAATTGTCCAACCTATATGTCCTTACAGGACGGATAAGCTTTCCTGCACACTAGTAAACCCTCTGGTTTTAGTGCAGTTGAGGCTTATGAAATGAGGAAACTGTCCCCAATAGCATTTATTCTCTTTAACGTAATTCTCTGGAAACAGCTTCAATCCCTATGTCGAGCAAAAAGTTCAAATATGGTCCTTTAGCAATAGGTATCTACACAGCACTCTTGACGTTGCTCGTTGTAGTAATGATGAGTTTTCCTAATTTGTTTATTTACTATATTCTCTTGTTAATATTTTTTGGAATTGGACTTCGTCCACTAATAGTAAAAACAGGCTTGTATGCGTTTTATCAGACACTAATAACAACAGTAGTTGGAAAACTGAGCAGAAAATATTTACAAAAAAGAAGGAAGGAAATAGATAGAAAGATAAGAGATAAAAAATACCGTAATAAAAGAAAAAAAGATCTACGGCTACCTAAAAACTGGTAGCTGGTGAGAGCAGGCAGTAATATTTCAACGTTAATTAAGAATGGTTAAAGTAGGAATAAGGAGATAAGAGATTGAATCACATGAGATCGATTGCAATAAGTGTTTTGATATTTACTTTCACGTTAACGTCCTCCTTTGCCGCCGCTGTCGAGAGGAGTCTTACCATTGGATCTGAAATATTAGGCAAAGATGTTCTCTACTCTGTTTATCTTCCAAATGGCTACGAGAGTTCGACGAGATCCTATCCGGTGGTTTACGCATTACATGGTGCTGGCGGTTACGAAAACTATTTCTTCGATAACGGATTTCAGTCAATCCTGGACAGACTGATTGAAAGTAAGCAAATTCCACCTCTCATCGTGATTATGCCGGATGGTCAGAGATCACGTTATATTAATAATTACGACAATACTGTTCGATACGAAGACTTCTTTTTTGATGAATTAATCCCTGAAGTTGAGTCAAAATTCAGAGTTATTTCATCCAAGCAATCCAGGGCAGTCGCAGGAACCTCCATGGGAGGGTATGGGAGCATGGTCTATGCAATGAGTCATCCTGATATGTTCGCGGCCAGCGTCTCTGTTGGCGGGTCATTTTGTGAGGGTGAGAGAATTGAGAATATGTCCAATGACGAATGGAATGATTCAACTCGCGGGGCTGTTTATGGATTTAATCTTGATGTGCCAGACAGACTCACCGATCACTACAAAGCGCATGATCCTTGTTTCATTATCGAAGATAATAATTCGCTCGATCTAACATCAGTGGGATTGTATATGGACTGCGGAGATGATGATTTTCGTAACGATGGCAATGCAAGGCTTCATATTCTGATGAGAAATAATTCGATTGAGCATGAATACAGAGTTGGAGATGGTGCACATGATTGGGAATATTTTGGCCCTCGCATGGAACAAGGCTTGATTTTTATCGCTAGTAGGTTCGGCGACTAAAAAGTGTAAGGTCATACTTTTCATAGTTAGGGTAATTATGTCTGCTATTGGTTGAAAGCAGACGTTAAAAAATCCCGGGATATTCATCAATATTTACTAGTTAAAGAAAATCGAACATACAGAGGTCAATAAAATGAAACTACAACAATTCAAAATCGTTATTCTGGCGCTTTTTTCTTTTTACGCCATACCAACTTATTCCCATCACAGTAATTCAGCCTATCAAGTGGATGAAATCATTACGTTGACTGGCACCGTTTCAGAATGGCGCTGGTCCAATCCCCACACTTGGTTATTCATGACTGTTGAAGGTGACAATGGTGAGGAAGTGGAGTGGGCAGTTGAAGGCCGTGCGCCTGGCGTGCTTGGCCGCGCCGGCTGGAATCGCAATAGTCTTCAGGTTGGTGAAACAGTGACTGTTCATGCCAGTCCGACCAAAGACGGCAGCCTGGTAGGCATTATCGCCCGGGTAACCAAGGCCGATGGCACTATTTTGAGTAATAGGGCAGTCAACTTCACCGTTGATGAGCCCAGTCTGCTTAGTTTGAATACTTCAGCTACTTCAGCTACTTCGCCAGGCACCACACCGGATTTTTCAGGTGTCTATTATCCCTTCAGGTCTGGCGCTGTTGCTCCTGCACCTGCAGCACCTCGCGCTGGACAGGCAAATCGACCGCCACCAGCTCCTACACGCTCTTCGCCGACATCTGACGGGTCATTGGGTCGCGGGCCTAACGATCCTAAGTTGACCCCGGAATATATGGCGCAATGGGAAGTGATTGCCGCATCAAGAACTTCTGGCTCCTATGAATATGACAATATCCACAACTGCTTGCCACCAGGTATGCCAGCCATGATGGGTATGGGTTACGGCATGGAAATCATGCAGAGCGGACAACGCATTACGTTTTTAAGTGAGCATCAAGATGCTTTACGTCGAGTGTATCTAGATGGGCGCGAACCCACCGAAAAGGTGTTGAACGATCCCACCTATGCCGGGTATTCCACTGGTAATTGGGAAGGTGACACATTAGTTATTGATACGGTGGCTTTGTCAGATAAATCCTTTATAGACAGCTCTTCTCCCCACAGTGATCAGATGACAGTGCATGAGCGTATGCGCTTCATTGAACCAGGAATTCTAGAAGACCGTATTACAGTCACGGACCCGCTGGCGTTAACTGAGCCCTGGGAAATTGTGCGTACCTATAGAAAAGCGGTATATCCAGATGATGAGCTACGTGAATTTGCTTGTGCTGAAGGTATGCGGAATACGCCTGAACATTAAGGTTGTTTGATAAACGTGGTCCATCCCTAATTGATTACAAACTAGTCATTTACCGCGCAACTATAATTCGCCGCGTCATTGCTTGATCCTTCCCCAGTCCACTGCGCTTTTGCTGGATAGGGACACAGCGGCCGTGACTGGGTATCACCTTCGATCTGTTTGGTGGCCAGGATAGTTTCCGGTGCACCGTCATTCTCTACCCAGTTAACAACTGACTCAAAAAGACCCTGAGGCTGAGGCCCGTCACCACCGGCACAGTGTCCGACACCGGGTGCCATGAACAGGCGAGCGAATTCCTGTGTTTGCGCGTAACCGCCGCCGAGAGTTTGCGTCACGCGGTCGTAGTAATCGATGCTGCCTTCCGGCACTCGGTTTCAAAGAACTGCAAGTACTACCTATCGACCCAACCGAAACTTAAGTTTTGGATTAAATTACACAGAGAATGAAATACATTTGCCAGAGGGCGATTTTACTGTTCGGCAGGTAACCATCAATACACA
>JAQWPL010000024.1 GCA_029245395.1 Gammaproteobacteria bacterium | reverse complement strand
CTGCTCGGTGATCAGCGCCACCGCTTCGCGTTTAAATTCCTCTGTGTACGCCTTTCTTGCTCCTGTTTCTCTTGTCATATCTCACCTCGTTATGGCATTTTAACGCCTTAACTCGGTGTCCGGATATATCAGACCACTTCATAAAGGTATAAGAAGTTATCGATCCAGGTGGCCCAGCTGTTCTCGAACACCCTAAGCTTCTTCTACTTTGCGGACTAATAGTATAACTATTATCTCGTTGCCCTCGTTGTGTGCGATACTGCCAATATCTTCTATGGGTAACTTCGTAAGTATTATCACGGTCTAAGTTTGATATGTAGGTGATTTGACCACCTCTCGCAAAACCGCAATTTGCTCCAGTCGTAATCCTTGTTCGAAGAAGAAATACTTCGAGGTTGTTTTCTTTTGAACAAATGATATCTGATTCACTTAATTCATGATTTGTTAAAGCTTCATCCTCACCAATTATTAGCTTTTCTATTGTTTCTTCAGTCATGTAACTCTCTTTTTAGTCTGGTTTTTTCATAACGCTCTTCTTAGTAGGGCGACTCAAGAAAATAAAGGGGACAGATTTATTTAATTAAATAAATCTGTCCCCTTTATTTTATTTCCGATTTGTTTAATGCGTAAGCGCATAAATCGCAAAATTGACACCCATACGAATTGCGAGATTGGCTTCAAACTGGGGATAGCCAGGATCATCTGCCCGTTGCCAGCCATCGGCAATATCATTGTTGAAGGTGATCATGACCATAATTCTGCCGTCGTCATCCAGAATGGCACGCCATTTCGGCTGGTCTCCATTATCCCGGTAACCCTGTGGTAAATACTGCCAAGTGGGAATTTGTCTTTTGTCAGACAGGTCAAACAGGGTGTGAAAGATGGGGTGGTTGTCCGGTAGATCTACAACTGCCCGGTCTGGAAATACTCGCTGTAACGATTTCATAAACCCATTCCATTCATACTCTCCGTAAAAACTGTCACATAGGAGAAAGCCGCCCTTAAGCAAATGCTCACTCAGTTTGCCAGCCTGACGATCAGTCAAATTCCAGCTTCCTACTACACCTGAAATCAGAAAGGGCCAGAAAAAAGCATCATCACCATCGTCAAGATTAACCGGTTGCTCTACTGAACGGACATCCAGTGTAGTAAGTCGCTCCAGAAGATGAGCAAAAGTACGGTCTCCCTGTGGGTAGTCTACTGTCCAGGCGGTGCCCCCTCGGAGCCAGTCCCCTCGACCACTACCGAATGGACCACTTTCATATTCAGGAAACATCAACCGACCCACTACAAATTCACCTGGTACCTGGTAATCAAGCGGTAGTGTTGTCCGGTTCCAATTACGTTCCATACTAATATATTCCCTCCACTCACTTTGAGCATACAGTGGCGTACTCAGCTGGAGCAGTAAAATAAGGAGTATGGAAATTTTGTAAAATTTCATTGAGAGTAGATTAACGCCTTAAGCTAATCAGGTATAGAGTAGTAAGAAATGGGGACAGACCACGTTTTACGTTTTATGATGTCTACGTCTGGCCGAGTGCGGTTCTTTTATTTCAACGCAATCTCTCATTCTTTCACTAAATTTTTTTACTAAACGCTAATTTAAATAAATAAAGGGGCGACACCTGACAATCTCCTGACAATCTTCGTCGTCTCGTGCGTGCATGTAACGGTGCCGGAATATTTGAATCAGGGCAAAAGGGTCTCGCTGGTCAATTCTTCTATACTGCTTACTCCTGCCTGCACCATGGTCCGGTGCAATTCAGCTTCGAGCAGCTGCACACAACGGGTTACCCCTTCGGCACCAAAAGCCGCCAACCCCCAGAGATAAGGCCGACCGAAACCAACCGCATCTGCTCCCATGGCCAATGCCTTGTATACGTCCGTTCCCCGTCGCACGCCACCGTCCAGGAACAGAGTCATTCTTCCCTGAACCGCGTTGGCGATGCGTGGAAGTGCGTCCAGAGTACCAAGACCGCCGGAATCAATCCGCCCGCCATGATTTGACACCAGGATGCCATCAGCGCCTGCATCCAAGCAGCCCAACGCATCATCGGGGTGCATGATGCCCTTTACCACAAGCTTGCCCTTCACCTGATCTCGCAGTCTGCGAATATCGTCAAAGTTTATATTTTCATCACTGATATTGAAGCCAGGAATATTCCTGTAGGAGGCGAACATGGGTTTTCGTTCCACAAAAGATTGCATACCCAGTTCTCGCTGGTGACAGAGGGTGCAGTCCCGATCATCCAGGTTTGTAAAGGGCGCGGCAATTTCGGAACCACGACCACCGATATCGTCGACGGTCACGACGATCACCTGGCAGCCGGCATCTTCCGCACGACGTACTACTTCATAGCGTATTTCCTCATCATTAGAAGGGTATAACTGGAACCAGACCGGCTTGTCCGACTTGACCTGATTGACCTGTTCAACAGCCGTGTTGGACAGTGACGATAGTATCTGCGTTACTCCAGCTGCACTGGCCCCCTGCGCCGACGCTACTTCACCGAGTGGATAAAAAGCCTTATGCCCGTTGGTCGGGCAAAGAAAAAGCGGCGAATTCCAGCGCTCTCCAAATATCTCCACGGAGGTATCAATTGATTCTATGCCCTGTAGACGCCTGGGCTGAATATCAAATTTATCATAGGCGTCCCGGTTAGCCTGCTTACTTTCTCCGTTTCCGGCCGCCGAGTAGATATAACCAAAGTGTGCCGAAGGCAATACTGCTTCAGCCAGTTTTTCTAGCTCAAAAACACCGGACAACGCTGACAGGTTTCGCGGCAAGCGTGGATCCAGGTCTGTTACAGACTCAAGAGTACGGTAAAGTAGATCGTCCTGTGCAAGCAATGGCAGGCTTGCCAGCATTGGGCTCGCAGTCAACCAGCTGAGTAGTTCCCGTCGCTTCATAGTTAAGTCTCCACCTTGTTGATTTCTTTTTCAGACACAATAACAAATAATCGAAATTAGGGGTCAGATACCTATTCTTTTGTTAAGTTGATTTGGCACCAATCTATACTATATTGATTGAGTCTATTAGCGTCTCAGGGGAGAGAACATGCCCAGACTCAAAAGAATCTGCCCACCCGACATTCCTCAACATATTATTCAGCGCGGTAATAACCGCCAGCCTTGTTTTGCTTCTGTGCTTGACTATGCCTATTACATCAATTGTCTGAAGGAGTCGGCATTAAAATATTGCGTAGATATCCATGCCTGGATATTAATGACAAATCATGTGCATCTGTTGATGACACCACGAATCAACAACGGAATTTCCTTACTGATGCAGGATATAGGGCGGAATTATGTCAGATACTTTAATTTCTCTTACCAACGCACGGGGACATTATGGGAAGGACGATTTAAGTCAAGTCTGGTGGATTCTGAACTCTATCTCCTGGCTTGTTACCGATACATTGAGCTAAATCCTGTCAGAGCCAGAATGGTTTCCGATCCCTCTGAATATTCCTGGTCAAGTTATCAATGTAATGGCATCGGCAAAAAGTCAGATTTGATTACTTTTCATCCGCAATACCTAGCACTGGGTAACAACAAGCTAGAACGTTTGAAACATTATCGGCAATTATTTTTTATACATACAGACCCCCTTTTGTTGACAGAAATACGAACAACTATAAATACGGGTATGGCGCTAGGAAGCGATAAATTCAAACTTGACGTGGAATTACTGGTGAAAAGGCGTGTTAGTTCCAAAAAGGCTGGTAGACCAAAAAAAGAATAAGGATCTGACACCTATTATTCGAAAAGGGGGTCCGAAAAGGGGGTCAGATTCCTATTTTTACGAAAAGGGGGTCAGATTCCTATTTTTATATAAAGAGGGCCAGATCAACTTAACAAAAGAATAGGAATCTGACCCCAATTATTCTATTCGACCCCAATTATTCAATTATTATTATGACCCCTTTATTCAAATGACATCCCTGTCCCATTTCCTTAATTACCCCCTAACGTGCGTATTAAACCACTCCACCATCTGCTCCCAGGCTATCCCAGCCTCCGCCTCGTTATAGCGTTCCGGCGTAGCATCGTTGAAGAAGCCGTGCACTGAATTCGGGTGGATGTGTCCTTCGTGGGGAACTCCTGCTGCCGTTAATGCCTCATCGTAATCCGGCCATGCGGCAACCAGTCGCGCATCCAGTCCACCATGCTGTGCCTGTATCGCTGCACTAATTTGTGGCACCTGGTCGACGGGCGCACCGCCGCCATAGAAAGGTACTGCGGCGGCCAGGTCATCACCCAGACGCACGGCCATTTGATTCGATACGCTGCCGCCGTAGCAAAAACCGGTGATACCAATTCTGCCGGTACAGTCATCGCGGTTTTTCAACCACAGCGCGGCTGCAACAATGTCTTCGAAACGTTTGCCAGCATCCATTTGACTGAACAACTGTCCGCCCTGGTAGTCGTCACCGGGATAGCCACCTACTGAAGTGAGCACATCAGGCGCGAAGGTCATAAAGTTTTGCAGTGCCAGCCGCCGTGCCACGTCTTCGGTGTGTGGATTCAGGCCACGATTTTCATGCACGACTACAATGCCGGGCAATTGGCGCGCATCGGCAGTACGGCTGTCGGCGCTGAACGGGCGTACCAGATAGCCACGGATGTAGCCGTGGCCTTCGGGTGAAGGGACAGTGACGTATTCGGCGCGGATGCGTTCGTCATCACGGTCGATTTGTTGGCCCATGGCGTAGTCAGGCATCAGGGCATCAGCAATGGCGCCGGCGGTTAGTCCGGCTACGGCGAATTTTTTCAATCCATTAAGAAAGTCCCGGCGATCGATTTCACCGTGGATGAATTCGTCATAAAGCTGAACTGCTTCTGGTGGTACTGTGCGTCTTTCTTTGTTTGTCATGGTCTGGCTCCTTTGTCTTTTTGTTTATCTTTTATTGTTTATGTTTCTAGTTGGGCGAACCTTGTTCGCCTTGGCGGAGATCGCTTCGCTCTTCCGCCCTACGCTCTCTCTACCTTTATCTTTTATCCTTTATCCGTTTTAAAACGCTAATGGATCAGGCCTGATCTGAAACTGCACCATCTTCCCAGTAGTCCCCTTGCCGCCCTCAACATGCCAAATCAGATGTGTGCCGTAATTAGCCCACAAACTGCGGCCCTTCCAGCCGGCATCGATATCGTCGATGCGCCCGTCCAATCCACGCTGGTAGAAACCCAGGGGATAAGGCACGCGCAATCGGGTCCAGTCTCCGGTTTCCGGATCAAGTGCAATCAGGGAATCGGAATTGGAACCGGTAATGATCGGCGTGTCTTTGCCTAATCCACTTATGTTGTGCTGGTCTACCCAGCCAAAGTAATGGAAGTCAGAGGGAATGTCGGTGCCGGGATAGGTCGGCCCATCCGTTTTGAACAGCGTCCAACCCTGCGCGCAGTGAGTGCCCTCGGCAGTGCCTGGTCCATTTAACACATCACACTGGGTGCGATCGAAACGGGCGAAATGACTGCTGGCCGCCATGGCCGCCCAAATCACACCATTGGAATCGATATCCAGACCACGGGGATCAAGACCCCCTTCTGCTACCTGATACACCTCGGAAATACAGGTCTCGGGAGGATTGTCACCACGGTCCAGCCTGACGATATGGCCAGGATAGGATTCTGATGCGCCCCAAACAATGTCGCCATCTCTGGGATCGGGAATCACCGAATACAGTCTGAAACTTACTTCTGTATCCAGGGCAGGATTGGGGTTTTCTTCACCAGCGGCGTTCCAGGGTTTGGTGATCACGCCGTCGCCATTGGTATCGATGATCTGCGGACACCAGCCCTGGGAAGCCTGCTCGTCGTGGGTCAAATCCCAGGTACGGGTGTCGACCCAGCCGAACATGGGGCCGGACAGTTCATTGAAATACAGGGTGCGATCCGGGTTGTTGGCGAACTGCAGATGATGGGTGGAAAAGCAGGTGTCGACCAATTCGAATTGCTGGGTTTCCGGATCATAGACAGAGGCCTGGCGACCACTGCGCGTGAGCGGAAAGTACCGGGCGAATTTGTTGTCGGAACCTTCCCGACACCAGTCCGGTTGGTCGTTGCGGATTTTGGAGGTCATCCATACACGACCCAGACTATCCATCATGGGGTTGTGAGGGTCGGAGGGATTTTCTACCCCCCAGATATGCTCCATGCCCCAGAAATTGGAGGGACGGCCCGGCTGCGGAAAGCGATTGCGCACAATGCGCGGGTCTTCCCGGGTAGGAATGTTGATCTTGTAATTGTCATTGGTGATCGGGTCCACTATTTCCAGCGTACCGTGGCCAGAAGACACCGCGTACACCGGCCCATTGGCATTGACCGTGGGATTGTTCTTGTCGGTAGTGACTTCATCGTGCATGAAATCATGGTCGCCGCCGATATCGCGCAGGGTGACTACGACGTTGCGCTCAACCCCTTCAGGACGTGGTGGCTGCTCGGGTACCAGGCCTGCTTCTATGCCGCGGGTCCAGTCGCCCAGGATACGCATCATGCCTTCACGGCCCAGGCCGACAAAGGAGCCATACATGCCGCCGCCGCGCACACCCAACTGCAGCCGGTAATCCCAGGCTTCTTCATGGGTATCAAAGCCAAGGTGATCCATGTGATCCAGGGTGCGGGTGATCTCGCTGCCCTGCTGGTGACAAAAATGGCAGCGCGATTTGTAGGCGTGCACCCATTCGTCCTGTGTCTCAAGTTGGGGGGAAAAGCCGTTACCCTCGGGGCCTGTGCCCGGGAACATGTCAGAGGTGGGAATTTCCAGCAAGGCAAACCAGTAATCAGCCGGATAAACTGCTGCTGCCTCCCGGGCAGTGGCGGCAACCACGGCAGTCAGATTCAGATCACGATCACCGGGGCGACCCTCAACTGATTCTGAATCGACCAGTCCGTAACCACGCACCCAGACATTGAAAGTAGCCTCGGGCATTTGCGGTAACGTGTAACGGCCATCGTCATCGGTAACGACAATTTTGACGAAAGGTGTATTGGTTTCCTTGGTTTCGGCAATGACCCAGACACCGGCCTCCGGGCCGTTTGCACTGGTCACTACTCCGGTGATATAGCCTTCAGGATAGGCGCGTTCCGCAGTTTGCTGCGCCTGGGCTGCAGCGAACAGGCTGCAGAATAATAGTGCTATTGCTACGGATGGTTTTAGAAAAATCTTCATGGTTCCCCCTGGGGCATGCCCCGTCGGACAGTGTTTTTTATTATGCAGAGGAGAAAATATACAGGACTTTTCGGTTAAATATACCCTCTGGCCCCTTTTGTTCTTTCATTTCCAAAGCTTATTCACAATACGCGCCGAGCGGCCCCCAGTACATGGTATGCCAGCCTTCGTTGAGATGTTCTGCAGTGCCTTCGGGGAATCCGCTTTGAGTAAATTTGACCGCTGTACTGTCAGTGGCACTAGCACTGACACTGGCACCAGTTTTTTCCAGGCTGAAGTTTATTATTGAATAAACCCCTTCAGGCCAGTCTGCAACCCGCCATGCCTGTACCACTCTCTGGCCACTAACAAGCTCAATGTTCCGACCCGTGATCTGCCCACCAAAAAGAGAAAAACTACCGCCTTCCTCTGCCGAGAGTGTGGCAGGAAAACCAGAAAGCTCACTGAAGTCTTCGGCACTGGTCAGCGCGTTAATAATTTGTTCCGGGGGACAGGCAATGGTGACTTCCTGATATATAGGCAGACCATTTGTGCCATCGTTCTCAGCCGCATGGGTGCTTACTGACAAGCACAGCAGAAAAAATCCGTTTAGCATCATCCTTAGCATGTTTTGATCCCTCATTCCGGTGCCTGAATTACTTTTCGACCTTTCCCTGTGCCGGACTACGGAGAATAAACGCCTGGTGGGGATACGTCCACTTGGGAAATGGAATGAAGCGTCAGGATTTGTACATTGATGGGCCGCAGGTGTTAGCCCTGGCGATAAAGGCCAGAATCAAATCTGGCTTTGGCCAGCTGGATAGCTGAACCCTCAGCTTGAATATAAAAATATAGAAGAGTACCCTTTCCGTCGATATTTAATGGCTATTGGTTTCAACACCAATCCTGCCCGAATGGAACCGAAATGAAACTTTATATCCTGTTACTGATCGTCCTAACCAGTTTTTTGCTCACCGATAAACAGCTCTATGCTCAGAATTCCGACACTGAAATTCTGGATACAGACTCCATGTCCATGAGCAAACTACGCCGGGAAATCCGTGGAGCACAGAGCGCCATGTATGACATTTATAATGAGCTGAATGAAGATGACGAATACGACATCGAATGTACGGAAACCAGATCAGCACGGTCCCTGATAAGAGAACGCGTCTGCATGCCCAATTTTATGTCTACGTCTCTTAGTGAGGCGGCCAGGGATTTTGTAGGAGGACAGACCAGTGCTGGTGCTGCTGATTCATCGGGGGGCGGTAGTATTTCGTCAGCAAGTAGCAGCCACCTTTCACAGTCCTTAATCAATGAGAAAAACCAAACTCTGGCAGAAATAATGGTCGAACTGGGTAATGCCAATATTGAATTGAACATTGCATTTACTACCATGAAAATTTTAAATGATGCCTATCAGGCCAGGGTTGCTGCCGGGGAATAGTGCCACGGGTTAGGAAAAAGCCGCGCCGGTTTGAAGGGGCTTTTGTTTTATCAAAATCACTTACTATTTGATAAACGACTCTATGCCCAATGGCAGAGTTTTTTATTCTGAATGCAGAGCAATCCGGTTGCCCTCACTGTCAATAACCACCGCCCGCTGGCCGAAGTTACCTATCTCATGGGGCCCCTGCTCGATGATGCCGCCAAAATCATCTACCATGTCGACAGCTTCCTGCAATCTGCCATTAACATTGAAATACACCAGAATGCCGGCCGTCGAAGGTTCAGCATCGTCACTGGTGAAAAGACAGCCGGCCACTTCATTGTCTTCATGGGCGAACACGGCAACACCGGGAAATTCTTCTTCAATTTTCATATCCAATACGTTGGTGTAAAAGCCAACCGCTCGCTCCAGGTCAGTGACCGGAACATCGAACCACACTATTTTATTAGCCATCTTTTATTTCCTCTTAAATTCAAATCAAACCCAAAACCCACATCACACACACCGCAGCAAACGACACCATGCCGCCAACGAAGGTAGCCCCGCCATAACTGAACACCGCATCGCTGACACTCAATTTGGTCAGCGACGTGCATATCCAGAAATAACTGGAATTCACATATTTAATTATCACCGACCCGCTAGCCCCAGAGAGCATAGCCGCTTCCGGGGACAAGCCCAGAGTCCCCAGCATGGGCGCTGACAAAGAGGCAGCAGTTATTACCCCTACGGTGGTGGAACCGGTGATCATATTGCCGATGATGCCCAGGACAAAGGGCAGCAGGATGGTCGGCAGGCCGTAATCGGTAAAGGCCGTGGCGATAAACTCCACTGCCGGGGTGCCGCGCAGGATAGCGCTCAGACTTCCACCCAAACCAGTAACCACCAGGATCATGGCGGAGGTGCGCAAACCATCTTCCACCCATTTGTCCCGCGCATTGGTTCTGTCTTCAGTATTACTGATGTTGCGGTAGGCCAGCCAGACACCTATTGAAAGCGATATTACTGGCCAGCCCAGATAGCTAAAGATTGTGCGGATTAGTGTACCGTCCGCGAAGGTCAGACTCACGACACTCTGTGTGCCGATGAGAAAAATGGGGATGACAATAGGCATGTAGGAACTCAGCGTACTGGGTAATTTTCTTCCTTCATCTTCTTTAAAACCAACACCGGCGAATTCTTCCGAGCCTTCAGTCTTGATTCTCGGACCAGCGACATAAACCCCCCAGGCCCAACAACTTACACTGCCAAGCAGGCAGGCGATGCTGCCAAAGATTATGGTCTTGCCGATGTCGGCACCGACAATGGCAGCCGCGGCGAGCGGCCCGGGTGTAGGCGGCACAATGGCATGGGTTAACTGCAGCGCACCTACTAACCCCGTGGACATCACGGCGATACCCACGCCCATAGCGCGGGCAGAAGAATGTACCAGGGGATTGAGAATGACGTAGGCCACGTCGGAAAAAATGGCGATGCCGATAATGAAGCCGGTAAGGGTCAGGGCCAGAGGCATGCGCTTTGACCCCACCAGATTGACCATTGAGCCGGTGATGACCTGAATAGCGCCGGTGTGTTTCAGTGCCTCAGCGATGATTGAACCCAGAACAATGACTACCCCTATTCCCCCCAGGGTATTGCCGAATCCGGATTCAAACGCATCAATGAAATTATTTAGCTGTACGCCCGGCAGAATGCCGAACAGCATGATAGGAACCAGCAAGGCAAAAAACACATGCCATTTCCATTTCGCGATAAGGAAGAGCAAGAGGAATATAAGGACAGCGAAACCAAACAGGGATATGGCGGCGCTGGTACTAACTGCTGTGGCTGGATCCAAAAGATTTTCCTTATTATTGTTATCGTTCGCGCCAGGTTACTGCAACACTAAATCGTTGGTACTTGATTGAAGCGGTTTTAGCCGTAGTCATCATCCCTGTTCTTTGTGGTAAGAAAGCAGAGGTTCGAACCCACCCATAATCATGTGATTGCCATTAAACGGCATCTCACCCATGTCGATCAGACGTGGATCTTCATACATGCCTTTGTGCGCTACAGCAGCGGTTTCACGATCCGGCCAGATGGTCCAGGACATAACAATTTTTTCACCTGGCTCTGCTTTGACTGCCTTGCGAAAGTCGGTGTGCTCACCATCGGGTATTTCTTGTTCCCAGTTTTCAAAAACCTCGATGGCGCCATAATCCTTAGCCACCTCTAAAAAGATTTTGGCAATGCGAATATAGTCATCTTTTTTTTCCTCAGGGACACTGAGAATATAGGTATTCACATACATTGATCGTTTCCTCTTGTCTCTTGTCTCTTGTCTCTTGTCTCTTGTCTCTTGTCTCTTGTCTCTTGTCTCTTGTCTCTTGTCTCTTGTTTCTCTCTATTTGGCCCTGCCCAGAAAGCCCTGCGCGATAGTATCGATGGCCACAATTGCGTTACGTGCAGCTTGTGTTCCCCAAGCCCCATAAAAGACTATGCCATAGAGTGTCTTTTTATCTTCACCACCGAAGGCCACACC
Source organism: Gammaproteobacteria bacterium (assembly GCA_029245395.1). Classification (GTDB taxonomy): domain Bacteria; phylum Pseudomonadota; class Gammaproteobacteria; order Pseudomonadales; family Pseudohongiellaceae; genus Eutrophocola. The sequence goes on along the minus strand of JAQWPL010000024.1, from coordinate 201,417 downwards.
ATGCATCCCGCGCGGACCCGGAATGGAACCCAGGAAGGTGCCATCCGGTGCAAACACATCGGCGGAGCGTCCTGTTGCAACGTACAGCCGCCCTTCTGAATCCACCGCGGAGCCGTCACCACCACCCTGCAAAGGGCCGAAGTCACGTTGGTTGGTTAGCGAACCATCTTCCTGCACATCAAAGGCCACAACCGTGCCGCTGTTAGTGGCATAGAGAGTTTGTTCATCAGGGCTAAGGATGATGCCGTTGGCGCCTGGCACATCACCATATTTACTCACCACACCTTCGGGGTTGGCATAAAACACACCGCTACCGGAAACAGAAAAATACACGCCGCCATTGGCAGCGGCGATCAGATCATTCAAGCCGCCGCCGACGCACTCCAGGGGCTCGCCGTTGTAGGTATTGGCCAATAATTTACGTTCAGGTTCCAACTGTTCGATACCGGTGCCGATACCACGGGAGCCGACAAACAATTCACCATTTTTGTTACGCGATACGGCGCCTGCGGTATTGATGTTGTCATGGATGATGCGTGCAAGGCCTGACTCCGGATCAAATTCCATGACATTGCCAGCGTCGTTATTGGCAAAAAGCATGTTGCCGTTTTCCCCTGCAATTGGACCGTCGGCATTGTTACCCTCCCAACGCCACACGACTTGCCAGATCTTGCCACCCTGGATCACACCGGGTATGGAAGAGGCCACAGGCAGACTTGGCATTGGCGGCGTCGAATTATTTTCCTGAATGTTACGGGTCCGAGGTGCGGGTGGATTACTGCAGCTGGCAAGGACATCGGCATAGCGAGCATCCTGCCAGGCTTGCAAGCTGCTACCGCGATCATGTTCTGATGCGGGTTGCTGAGCGGAGGCTGCCGCCGCCATAATTGCCAACAATACTGTCACTGTAATTTTCATTTTCATGGCATTCCTTTTATCTCTTGTCTTTTGTCTTTATGTCTCTTGTCTCTTGTCTCTTTTTATTTAGCCAAGTACTCAAGAGCTGCCTGCACCCCACCCTTATTATGAGGCACGCCAGCAATACTCAGCCCCATTTCAACTCCACTTAATGTTCCAGCCAACATCAGATCATTGAAATCACCAATATGGCCGATTCGAAATACGCTGCCTTTTACTTTACCCAGTCCCATGCCCAGTGACATGTTAAAGCGCTCGAAAATTTTCAACCGCAGTTCATCGGCATCAAACCCATCGGGCATCATGACTGCCGTAGTGGAGTTGGAATATTCATTCTCGTTCAGGCACAGATTTTCCAGACCCCATGCATCAACTGCAATTCTTGTTGCCTGGGCATGACGTGCATGACGGGCAATGACATTGTCCAGGCCCTCCTCATTGAGCATGTTCAACGCTTCGTCCAAACCATATAAAAGGTTGGTGCCCGGTGTGTAGGGAAAATAGCCGCGGGCGTTGTTGGTGAGCATTTCGTCCCAGCGCCAGTAGGAATGTTTTGCTGTAGATTTTTTGGACGTTTCTATGGCTTTGTCACTGACGGCATTAAAGGCCAATCCCGGCGGCAGCATCAGCCCCTTTTGCGACGCACTGACAGTGACATCCACTTTCCATTCATCATGACGGTAATCCGAACAGGCAAGTGACGACACCGCATCCACCATGAACAGAGCTGGATGCAACACAGAATCTATAGCCTCACGAATTGCGCTTATGCCGCTGTTGATGCCAGTTGATGTTTCGGTATGTACGGCAAGCACGGCTTTGATTTCGCCATTTGGATCAGCGTCGAGTTCTTTCCGAACGGTCTTTGAATCAATGCCATGACGCCAATCGCCTGGAACAAAATCCACCTCCAGGCCCAGTTTTTCCGCTACATTCTTCCACAAGGTGGCGAAGTGGCCGGTTTCAAATGCCAGCACTTTATCGCCAGGCGACAAGGTATTTAATAAGGCCGATTCCCAACCGCCGGTGCCAGAGGCCGGATAAATAATCACTGGTTGCGATGTCTTGAACACAGCCGCCAGTTTTTCCTGCACGCGGTGAGTGAGTTTGGGAAATTCAGGCCCGCGATGATCCACCACGGGCGCGGCCATGGCCCGTAATATCCGGTCAGGCACATTGGAGGGACCCGGAATCTGCAGAAAATGCCTTCCGGGGGAATGCTTGGACTCTGTCATAGTGTTATTTCAGGTTGGAGTAGTCGGTAGCGCTCATCATGAACACCTGCGGACGCTGCAATGGCACGTTGTATTTCAGGCGTAACGCCTCCCAGGCTGGGTCGGCGCCAAAGCCTTCCCACACTTCCCCGCGGTGAGCCAGATCGCGATAGGCCAGCATCCAAATCAAAGTATTGGGTTTTTCCAGATCCTGCCAGACACCGATAATTTCTGCACCGTGCTTTTCAAACAGCGCTACTTCTTCTTCGCGGAAGCGCTGATGCAAATCATTGATGCCACCTTTGAAAGCACCAACACCGTCGCGTTCTGAGTCTGCGGTATACATGCGTAATTCAAAACAGCGTGCATTAGGATCTACATTGGTCGCTACCTCTCCAGGCAGTTGGCTCTGTGGACCGCATGCTGCCAGAGGCTCAGCATTTTGTGCTGCCATGATCATGTTAGGCAAGATGAAGGCATTGACGACGACCACCAGCGCAAGGCTGGCGAGAATACTACTGGTAATTAGTTTACGTTTTGTCATGATTATTTCCTTTGAGTTAAATTCATGGGCTCTTGCTGCACTTGCTGCCCCACTTGCTACCCTATGCCCCTTGCTTTGTTTTTTGGGACAGGAAATGCAGTATATGAACCCTGCAGGACATTATCCAGCCTGCGTTGTAACAGGCTTTACGGCTAAAAGCTGAATCATTTGCGGTTTCATCCGCGATTGATGATGTACTTTTTCAAATCCAACCTTATATACTTGAGCACATTGCTTCAATTTACAGGTATAACGCCATGCCCAAATATTTACTTATTTCCCTGCCAGCCATTTTGCTCCTGTGCTCCCACTTTACGATGGCACAGCGCGAAGATGCCGCGAACCAAAACCCTGTCCAGAATTACACCGTTGATGCCAACTGGGCCCAAGTGCCCGGCGGTGAATGGGACGGTTCAACGTCCTGGATTACTGTGGACGGCAAGGGCCTGGTGTATGTACTGGTGAGAACGGCGCCTTATGTACGCATCTTTAATCGCGACGGCAGTTTCGTGCGCTCCTGGGGTGGTGATATTGAAATCGGCAACGCCCACAGCATCACCCTTGACGATGAAGACAATGCCTGGATCAGTGATGCGGCTGAACATGTAATTTATAAATTCGATAGTGAAGGCAAACTATTGATGACCCTGGGTACCCATGGGGAAGCTGGAGATAATGAGTCACTAGACAAATTCAACCAGCCCAATCATGTCTTTATCGCTGACAATGATGACATCTATGTCTCGGACGGGTATGTGAATTCCCGGGTTGTGCAATTCTCCCCAACGGGCGAATTCATTCGGATTTACGGTGGTGTCAAAGGAACTGGCCCAGGTGAATTCCAGGCTGTGCATGGAGTGGCCCTGGATTCGCAGGGCAATATTCTTATTAACGATAGCGAAAACTTTCGCGTGAATGTATTTAATCCAAACGGCAGATTCGTGGAGTCGTGGCCTATTCCATCGCGTGGCGGTATAGAAGTCAGGGATAACAACATGACCTACATCAGTGATGTAAACGAAGGCACTATTAACATCCTGATTAATGGCACCCTCCTGGAGACCGCTTACGCCCCTCGTGCCCATGGCCTGGCAGTGGATACCGACGGCTCTATTTATACGTCGGGGGCATCGCGGATGACGGTGTATAAATTAACCCAGAAAGATTAAATGCAGATACAGGATGCAGGATGCAGGATGCAGGATGCACAAGATTGTGTATCGCTGAAATAGCTTGTAAAGGTAATTTTAAATATAGCCTGAAGTAAAACCAAATAAAGAAACTCTCAGAATTCCTCTCGTCTACTGCCTCCTGTCTCCTGTCTCTATTTTTCCATCAAGTTCAGGATTTCTTCGGTCTTCTTTTTCATCAGTTTAATATCCCCGCGCGACTCCACATTGAGTCTAATCACCGGTTCTGTATTGGACATACGTAGATTAAAGCGCCAGTTGTCAAAACTGACACCTACACCGTCGGTGTAATCTACATCAATGGCATCATCCTTGTAATGGGCCAACACCTTATCGATGACGGCTTGTGCATCGGCCACTTCCCGATTAATTTCTCCACTGGCAGGAAACCGGGCTATGCATTCCTCAACAAGTGCCGACAGAGGTTTGCCTGATTCGCACATCAACTCCAACACCAACAGCCAGGGCACCATGCCGCTGTCGCAGTAAAAGAAATCGCGGAAAAAATGGTGGGCACTCATTTCGCCGCCATAGACCGCATCTTCTTCGCGCATCGTTTGCTTCATAAAGGCATGGCCCGATTTACTCTGTACTGCTTCTCCGCCATTTTCTTCGACCACAACCTGCGTGTTCCATGTCAGACGCGGATCATAAATGATCTTGCTGCCAGGCTGCTTTTTCAAAAAAGATTCTGCCAACAGGCCTACGATGTAATAACCCTCAATAAAACCACCCTTCTCATCAAAAAAGAAACAGCGATCAAAATCACCATCCCAGGCAATACCCACATCAGCGCCATGCTCCAGCAGGGCATCCTTTGTAGATTGCCGATTCTCAGGCAATAGCGGGTTCGGGATGCCATTGGGAAAATTACCGTCAGGTTCGTGGTACATCTTTATGAATTCAAAGGGCAGATGAGGTTCAAGTAAATCTACAGTCGGACCTGCGCCACCATTGCCTGCATTGCACAATATTTTTAGAGGTTTGAGTTTTTTGATGTCGATGTAGGTTAACAGGTGCTTGATGTAATCTTTTTTGACATCGACCTGAGTGACGTCAACTTTCTCCGGCGCCATGTCAAAGATATTTTCTTCTGCTAATCGGCGAATATCTTTCAGCCCGGTATCTTCACTAATGGGTTTAGAATTTTCACGCACAAACTTGATGCCGTTGTAATCTTTTGGATTATGACTGGCTGTTACAACAATGCCGCCATCCACATCAAGAAAACTGGTGGCAAAATAAATCTCTTCTGTGCCGCATTGACCGATATTGGACACAGCCACGCCTGAATCTGCCAGTCCACGAGTTAATGCTGCGCACAGGGACTGGCTACTCAGACGAATGTCATAACCCACCACCACTTCTTTGGGTTTTATAAAAACCGAGTAGGCCTGACCGATGCGATAGGCAATGTCTTCGTTGAGCTGGTCGGGTATGCGACCGCGCACATCATAGGCTTTAAAACAGGTAATGGGTTGCAAGTAAGTGCTCCGAAATCAATACAGTTGGTTTTCGAAATAAAAATTACTGGCTTCTAAAAAGCCAGGAGGGGTGCCGCAGTCAAAACGCCTGCCGTTGAATTTATAGCCAAGCACTCCGCCGCTCTGTTTTACCTGAGTCAGTAAGGCATCGGTAATCTGAATTTCATCATTCCTGCCGGGTGGCGTATCCCGAATGATGTCGAAAATATCAGGTGTCAGTATATAGCGACCGATAATGGCCAGATTGGAAGGCGCTTGCGCAGGATCAGGCTTTTCAACCATGTCGGTGATCCTGATCAGACCCGGTTCGATTTCATCACCCGCAATTATGCCGTACCTGTTCGTTTCTTCCTGCGGCACTTCCTCAATGGCGACAATGCTGCACTGGTGTTTCATATACAGATCTACCATCTGGGACAACACGCCCTGTTCCGGGGCATAACAAAGATCATCAGGCAGGATGACCGCAAAAGGGTCATCGCCAATCAGTTGCGCACCAGTGAGGATGGCATGTCCGAGTCCTTTCATTTCTTCCTGAATAGCGAAGGAAAAATTACAGGTTTCGATAATGTGGCGGATCTGATCAAGCTGTTTGCCATCTGCCAGCTGCTGTTCAAATTTTTCGTTCAACTCAAAATAATTTTTCAGTGCTTCTTTTCCCGCGCTTGTAATGATTGCCATGCTGTCAATACCGGCTGCCATAGCTTCTTCAACTCCGTACTGAATCAGGGGGTTATTAACGACAGGAATCATTTCCTTGGGAATGGATTTTGTAGCGGGCAGAAAACGCGTGCCGTAGCCGGCGGCAGGAAACAGACATTTTTTTATCAGTACGTCAGGCATGTATACATTTTCTTATCAATGGTTTGTATTTGGATTTCAGGAAACTTTAAAGAAGATAAAGGATAAAAGATAAAGGGATTAAACTTTCCGTTTTACCTAAATCTCCCCCCTTTATCTTTTATCCTTTATCCTTTATCCCGGTTTATTTACGTCTGAACCCGTCCGTATATGTCATCGAAGCGAACAATATCATCCTCCCCCAAATACTCCCCACATTGCACTTCGATCAGCACCAGTTCCTTGTCGCCCTCATTTTCCAATCTGTGTGTAGTTTCTACGGGAATAAAAGTGGACTGGTTCTCTTCGAGCGTGAATTCCTTTTCACCTATAGTGACCAGTGCACTGCTCTGCACCACAACCCAGTGTTCAGCACGTTTATGATGCATCTGCAGTGACAGGGAAGCTCCAGGTTTAACCCGGATTCGTTTGACCTGAAAACCTGTACCCTCTGCCAGACTTTCGTAGGAGCCCCAGGGCCGGTAGACCGTGGTATGGCAATCCGCCTCGGGTCTGCCTTCAGCCTTGATGGCATCCACAATGTCTTTAACTTCCTGCACTGAGTCTTTATCAGCAACAAGCACGACATCAGGTGTTTCCACTACTACCGCATCCTCCAACCCTATTACCGAAACAAGTCGGGACTCGGCGTGGATATAGGAATCCTTTACTGACCTGAGTATCACATCACCACGAGTCACGTTTCCATCGCCATCGGCCTCACTGCTTTCCCACAGTGCTGACCAGGCACCCAAGTCGTTCCAGCCGGCATCCAGAGGAATAACAATCCCTGCATCGGTATGTTCCATCACAGCATAGTCAATGGAGTCGGCTGGACAGCGCTGGAAGATTTCAGCGGGGATGCGTTTGAAATCAAGGTCGTCCTTACAAAACTCCCAGGCTTCCCGACACGCCGCAATTATTTCCGGAGCATGTTGATCCAGCGCGCCAAGATAGCTGCTTGCGGAAAACATGAACATACCACTGTTCCAGAAATAGTCTCCGGATTCCAGGTAGCTTTGAGCCGTGTCCAGATCCGGTTTTTCCTCAAATCGTTCAATCTTGAATCCGTCTGCGGCGGCTTCACCACGGCGAATATAGCCATACCCCGTTTCTGGCCGGTCCGGCACGATGCCGAATGTTACAAGCGCCCCCGATGCCGCATGATTTTCACCTGATCCAATGGCCTGGTGGAAAATCGGTAGCTTTTCTATCAAGTGATCAGCGGCTAGCACCAGCAATACCGAATTTTCAGCCAGCGCTTCTGCCGCCAACGCTGCAAGTGCAACCGCCGGGGCTGTATTCCTGCCTTCAGGTTCAAGAATTATTGTGGCGTCTGTCACACCCAGTTCACGGAGTTGTTCTGCCACCAGGAAGCGATGCTCCTGGTTGCAAACCACAATGGGAGAACCCATACCCTTGAATTCGCTGATACGTTCAAGACTTTGTTGAAACAGGGAATTGGCCCCAGGCTGGAAAGACACAAACTGCTTTGGATATAGCTTGCGCGAGACCGGCCATAATCTGGATCCCACGCCGCCTGCCATAATCACGGGTATTATCATTTTTTAATCCGCTTAAATACTTGCCACTACTTATTAATCTTAGGTTCTTATTAAACTTAGGTTCTTATAAAATTTAGCTTCGTATTAAACCTAGCTTCGCTATTTTTTTTATTCTGCTTAATGCCACGTTGTTATTCGCTTTGCTAACCAACGAGGAATGGCGATTATAAAGACTTTCCCGGTAAAACATTATGGAATCGGGGGAGATATCACTATAATAGCGCCTTTTTTGCAGGGAAGACGGCCACTGGCCGCCAATCATCAATGCCTTCAGCCTTTTTTACACCCAAAAGCAGTTACGATAAAGACGAGCTTCTTGCCTGCGGGCAAGGGGAAATGTTTGGTCCAGGCAATGCCAGGCTCCCGATCGATAACATGCTCATGATGGACAGAGTCACTGAAATCAATTCCGACGGTGGCAGTGAAGGCAAAGGACAAATCATTGCCGAGCTCGATATCAGCCCCGACCTGTGGTTTTTTGACTGTCATTTTCAGGAAGACCCGGTCATGCCCGGTTGCCTTGGGCTGGACGCCATGTGGCAACTGCTAGGCTTTTACCTCGGCTGGCGCGGAAATCCCGGGAAAGGCAGGGCGCTGGGTTGTGGTGAAGTGAAATTTACCGGCGAAATCCTTCCTACCAACACAAAAGTCAGCTATGAGCTGGATATCAAACGCTTGATAGAACGCAGACTTATCATGGGCATCGCAGATGGCACTGTTTCAGTTGATGGAAAGGTCATTTATACTGCTAAAGGCTTAAAAGTAGGCCTGTTTAAACCGGATGAAAAGCTGGGCGAGTAAGCTGCCGGTTTTTGCAACAACCAGCAAAAAACAACCATCAGGCCAACTAAACACAAGTGCTAAAGTATTAGAGGGGCACAATTATGCGACGAGCAGTCGTAACAGGTATGGGAATAGCTTCCTGCCTGGGAACTGACAAACAATCTGTAGTGGAATCATTACAGCAAGCACGCAGCGGCATTGTGCATCGTCCTATTTATGAAGAGATGGGAATGCGTAGCCATGTCGCTGGTGTGGCTGAGATAGATTTCTCAGAGCATATAGATCGCAAAGCACTTCGCTTTATGGGCGATGCGGCAGCCTACGGCTATGTTGCCATGGAACAAGCCATTGCTGATGCCGGTCTTGATGAAAGCGACGTATCTAATATTCGCACTGGCATCATCATGGGTGCTGGCGGCTCATCTACAGAAGACATGGTCGACACCGCTGACGCACTGCGTGAAAAGGGTTTAAAGAGGGTTGGCCCCTACCGGGTAACCCGTACCATGGGCAGCACCGTGTCGGCTTGTCTTGCCACTCCTTTCAAGATCAAAGGCGTTAACTACTCCATTTCATCGGCATGTTCTACCAGTGCGCACTGTATTGGCAATGCTGTGGAGCTTATCCAACTTGGCAAACAAGATATTCTGTTTGCCGGCGGCGGCGAAGCCGAGCATTGGTCCTTGAGCTGCATGTTTGATGCCATGGGCGCGCTTTCTACAAAATATAATGATAATCCCGGCAAGGCATCTCGTGCCTACGATGTTGACCGGGATGGTTTTGTGATTGCCGGCGGTGGCGGTGTGCTTGTAGTAGAAGAGCTGGAACACGCGAAGGCCCGTGGCGCAAAAATCTATGCCGAAATTACCGGTTATGGTGCCACCTCTGATGGTTATGACATGGTGGCCCCTTCCGGGGAAGGCGCTGTGCGCTGCATGCAGATGGCTATAGCCACTGCAATCAACAAGAACATTGACTACATCAATGCCCACGGCACCAGCACGCCGGTGGGAGATATCAAGGAAATTCAGGCTGTAAAAGAAATGTTTGGCGATGCTATTCCTGCAATTAATTCCACCAAATCCCTGTCTGGACATTCACTGGGAGCAGCGGGTGTACAGGAAGCCATTTATAGCTTGCTGATGATGGAAAACAATTTCATTTGCGAATCGGCCAACATTGAAAACCTTGATCCGGAAATCGAAGGCGTACCGGTTGTCCGTGAGCGCCAGGACAATGTCGAGCTCAACACTGTCATGTCCAACAGTTTCGGATTTGGCGGCACCAATGCCACGCTTGTTTTTGAACGTCTGGTCGAATAACGCCGTTTCTATTTTAAGGGGGGGTATGACATGAACATGAAAACCATCCTTCTCTCTTTGTTGATATTTTCTCCGCTCGCTCTTCAAGCCCAGGACAACCCTTTTAGTAATCCGGGGATCGGCACGCCGCTCATTCGCAGCAGTGTTCTATCAGCAGAAGAAGCCTTTGCGCTTACTACTTTTATTGAAGCACCGGCTACAGTTGTGCTGTTGTGGGAAATTGAAGCAGGGTATTACCTGTATCAGAAAAGCTTGTCTGTCACCGATAGAAATGAAGCACTCATCGTTCTTGGTGAATTGCCAGCCGCTGCAACGATAAACGATGAGTATTTTGGTGAGTCGAAAGTCTATTTTGAACGGCTGCTACACAGGCTGCCTTTGGATGCCTTTTCCCGCCAGGACAATACCCTGTCTTTTACCCTGCACTACCAGGGCTGTGCCCAGGATCGGTTTTGTTATCCGATGCAAATGAACACTGTTGAGCTAACACTACCAGACTAGTCACTCATTCCCAGAATATCCGCACATAAAAGTCTCGAACATGGGGCTATCGTCCTCTAAAAGCCAGAAAAATCCCGATATAATAGTAAAACCCCTATACATCTTCACGCCAGACTGTTATTTTCCCACGTCTGAATTACTCCTCTATATACGGTGACACGATGGCACTTATCCAGGTTATTAACGGCCCAAATCTGAACCTGTTGGGCACCAGGGAACCCGAGATCTATGGTTTAGCTTCGCTTGATGACATCAACCTGACACTCAAGGATTTGTGTGAAAAAACTGATCACCAAATCCAGTTTTTTCAGAGTAACAGCGAAAGCGAAATCATTCAGTGTGTCCATCAAGCAAAAAAGGATGGCGTCAATTTCATTCTTATTAATCCGGCCGCCCTGACCCACACCAGTATTGCACTGCGTGATGCCTTGTTGGCGATTGAGATTCCTTTTATTGAAATCCACCTGTCAAATATTCATGCACGAGAAGAATTTCGACAGCATTCCTTTCTGAGTGATATTGCCCTTGGCAGTATCGTAGGCCTTGGGGCCAGGGGTTATGAACTGGCCCTGCAGGTTGCTCTTGCTAACGTGTAATTAAAAACCTTTCCAGAGACAGGACGTTTGAGCATAAAAATACAGTTCCAGGTTATTGGGATAAAACGACTAACAAAAACATAAAAAAGACCAGGTAAAGAGAAACTTAATGGATATAAGAAAAGTAAAAAAGCTTATAGAACTACTCGAAGAATCCGATATCGCGGAAATTGAAATCAAGGAAGGTGAAGAGGCTGTCAGAATAAGCCGCAACTCAACCCAGCCTATTCAGGCAGCTCCTGTCTATACACCTGCCGCCCCGGCACCAGCAGCGCCTGCCCCGGCTCTCAGTGAAGCCACTTCCAGTGAAAGTGCTGTAGCAGAGTTTAGCGGCGATGCCGTGAAATCCCCGATGGTAGGAACGTTCTACAGGGCACCCTCGCCCTCTTCAGCCGCCTTCGTGGAAGTGGGTCAGAAGGTCAAAGCCGATGATGTCATTGGCATTATTGAAGCCATGAAAATGATGAACCAGATTGAAGCTGGCAAAGCCGGAACTATTGAAGCCATCCTGGCGGAAGACGGCGAGCCCGTGGAATTTGACCAACCCCTGGTCATTATTTCTTAACGTTGTCACTGTAATCCTACATCCATACCCCTATTGATTCGGTAACACTTGATGCTGAAAAAAGTTTTAATAGCGAACCGTGGTGAAATTGCACTGCGTATACTCAGAGCCTGCAAGGAAATGGGTATCAAGACCGTTGCTGTACATTCCACAGCAGACCGTGAATTGATGCATGTGAGGTTGTCGGATGAATCTGTCTGTATTGGGCCGCCCTCCTCAACCGATAGCTACTTGAATATTCCAGCCCTGATCAGTGCCATGGAACTGACTAATGCCGACGCCGTGCATCCAGGCTATGGGTTCCTCTCTGAAAATGCCGAATTTGCCGAACAGGTGGAACAATGCGGTTTTGTTTTCATTGGCCCAACCGCTGAAACCATACGCCTCATGGGTGACAAGGTGTCGGCCATTGATGTCATGGTCAAAGCAGGCGTTCCTACGGTACCTGGCTCTGGGGGGCCGCTGGGAGACGATGAAAAAAATAACCTGGCACTGGCTGAGAAAATCGGCTTTCCACTAATGATCAAAGCGGCGGCTGGCGGTGGCGGTCGTGGTATGCGTGTTGTCGAAAAAGCGGAAGACTTGATCAATTCAATCCAGGTGACGCGCACAGAAGCGAAATCCTATTTTGGCAGTGATGTGGTTTACCTGGAGAAATTCCTGAGCAATCCCCGTCATGTTGAAATCCAGGTTATTGGTGACGGGCGCGGTAATGCAATTTGCCTCGGCGACCGTGATTGTTCCATGCAGCGACGCCACCAGAAAGTTGTGGAAGAAGCACCAGCACCCGGCATTGCACCGGAAGCCCGGGAAGCTATCTATAAGTCCTGCATCAATGCCTGTCAGGAAATGAAATACCGGGGCGCAGGAACGCTGGAATTTTTGTACGAGGATGGTGAGTTTTTCTTTATTGAAATGAATACACGTTTGCAAGTTGAACATCCGGTAACCGAACGCATTACCGGCATTGATATCGTCAGGGAGCAGCTGCGCATTGCTGCTGGAGAAGAGTTGTCGGTAAAGCAGGAAGACATCGTCCTTGAAGGCCATGCCATTGAATGCAGAATTAATGCCGAACATCCGGAAACCTTTATGCCCAGCCCGGGCAAAGTGAACCTGTTCCATTCACCCGGTGGAAATGGGATTCGGGTCGACTCCCATATCTACAGTGGTTACACCGTACCACCCCACTACGATTCGCTGATTGCAAAACTGATTACCTACGGCCCTTCCCGTGACGTGGCTATTGGCAGAATGCAGAATGCCCTCGAAGAAATGCTGGTGGACGGCATCGTGACGAACATTCCTCTGCAAAGCAGGATCATGCGCGATGAAGGCTTCAAAAAAGGTGGCGCTAATATCCATTATCTCGAGAAGATGCTGGGACTATAAGAGGGGCCTGACTATTTCCTGGATCCAGGTACAACAGCCATGCCTGGCCAGTCAGGTTGATGACGTTGAAAGCATATTGCTCGAAGCCGGCGCTGTCTCTGTAACCCTGCAGGACAGTGAAGACCAGCCTCTCTATGAACCCGCTCCCGGCGAAATACCCTTATGGGACCATGTGACAGTGGTTGGCCTCTTTCCGGCAGATTTGTCGCTGGAAAAACTTGAATTGGCACTCTCTACAAAACTAGCCCCGCTATCGCTTACCTCTTGTCTCTTGAACCCCTTAGAAGATCAGGAATGGGAAAGGGTCTGGCTCAAGGATTTCAAACCCGTTCAATTTGGCAAAACTTTATGGGTCTGTCCCAATGGCATGGCCCCTGGCACCAGTGAAGGTGTTGTCATGGAATTGGATCCTGGTCTTGCCTTCGGCACTGGTACTCATCCCACAACGGCGATGTGCCTGGAATGGCTGGCTGAACAAAATCTGCAGAATCTTTCCCTGATAGATTACGGTTGTGGCTCGGGCATTCTTGGCATCGCCGCTTTGCTTCTGGGGGCTGATATTGTCCATGGCGTCGACAATGATCCGCAGGCATTGTCTGCAACCCGTGACAACTGTAAGAAAAATGCAGTAGTTGAAGAAAAATTCCCGCTGTATCTGCCGGGAGACTTTGCCAGAACCCTTTCAACAGGTGATGTAGAACAGGTAGATACGCTGCTGGCCAATATTCTGGCAGGCCCTCTTGTCTCTCTTGCCCAATATCTGGCGGCGATGGTCAAACCTGAAGGCAGTCTCCTTCTGTCAGGTATCCTCAGTGAGCAGGCAGATGAAGTTATGGCTGCCTATGCCCCGTGGTTCACTTTTACCGAGCCTGTGACTCAAGATGATTGGACAAGACTGGAAGGCAAACATAAATCCTGACACCAAAAATGATGCAGCCGGGTTAGAATAACGGGCAAATACCAAAGCTGAATTTCTATGTCTGTTCTGTTAACCCAATGCCCATTTTGCCAAACCTCTTTTAAGGTCAGTGAAGAGCAAATGCAAGCCGCCAATGGCGTAGTCAGGTGCGGGTCCTGCATGGAAGCTTTTCTGGCTAGCCAACACAGGATTGTCCTGAAAGACAATACAGTCCTTTCTGAAGAACAAACACTCAAATCTCCAACCGACAATTACCAGGAAAAATCCGAACCTGTGATTGACGCCTACCAGCCAACTCCTTTTTTTGATGACGCCGATGACCAGGAAGAAGAGTCGAATGAAAATGAAGAATTACAACCCGCTGATAATGGATTCACTGAGCAATTAAGCAAGGATAATATTGACGACATTCTTGACGACATTGATAGCGCTCTTGATAACACATTTTTTGACGACTTCAATAATGACGTTACTACTGACTTAAATGAAGACGTTGACGATGAGCAGGAGGAAGACGTTGACGATGAGCAGGAGGATGAACATGAAGATGAGCAAAAAGGTGAGAGTAATGACGACATTGAGAATGAAAAGCCAGAAGAAGTAATTGAAGAGCCTCAGGAAGAAGATAGTGTCCTCATCTTCAGCCCCTGGGATGATCTGGTAACGATTAAGGAGGATTCAACACAAGACGATCCTGAAGAAGATGATTCCTGGCAAGAAGCTGAGCAGGTAAACAATGACGACAGTGAAACAAACGAAGCAAAAGAACATTTGTTTATGCCCTGGCAGGATGAAACGGCGGCTCATGAAGACCCTGAAGACCTTCCGGAAAATGTGATTGCAGATAATGATTTTGCAGAGTTTGAGAAAGATCAGACTGACACGCAATCGCCTGAGCCTTCTAAACAAACTGACCGGGATAGCTACAGCACTTTGTTAAATCCGTTTGGTTATTCCATTAAACAAGTGTCTATGGAACATAGTTTGCCTACCCAAAACCCTGTCGATAGCGCAAACCTGAATCCGGAAACTGTTACAGAAGCCTTTGATGGGCAAGAAGAAGATGCTGTGGACGACACTGAACCAATGTCAGTTTCCACAATTGAACAAGGGAAGCCAGATTTTGCTACGCAAAATACCTTCCATGCACCCCCAACTGAATCTGAAATCCCCACTCTGGTACCAGATGCAGTAGCCACTGAAACTATACCAGCCTCCATGAATACGCGGGCTATGGCGTGGTTCCAGTCCCTCAGAAAGTCCATAACCAGGCAGAATGACGAGCCTGGAAATTTCAGCGAAACTGGCAACAAGGCCATGATTCATAGCCATTTGGCCAATTTAAGTGATGAGGACTCGCTTGAACCTGTGGATGGTGAGAAGTTGGCTTCGATTGAGCAAGCCCCTGTAGAACTGCTCAATATCAGGGCCAAGCTGAAGCACTGGAAAGCTGCAGGGTTGGTTCTGACTTGTCTGATTTTACTAAGTGCTCTGGCAGGCCAGTACCTGATTTACAATCTGGATACCCTGGTTAATGACAACCGCTTTGATGCAGTTACTTCACTGACATGTCAATTTACTGAATGCCCTGACAACACCGTGATTGACCTGAGCAATCTGATCACTGAAGAACTGGTGGTACGTTCTCACCCCTCAGAAAAAAATGCTTTGCTGGTGGATTTTATTTTCAGTAATGAATCTTCTTCAGAACAATTGTTTCCTCTGGCTGAGCTGAATGTCACAAACATCGGCGGAGAAATTATTGCCAATCGAGTTTTTGACAGAACGGAATACCTGCCCCCTGAAATGCAATTATTCACACACATGCCTGCTCATTCCTCCATTCAAGTCAGCCTGGAATTGGCAGATCCGGGCGATGATGCCACTGGCTATTCTCTGGTTTTTAGAAATCCATAAGCTTCCTTCACAAGCCTCATAAATTTTTGATTTATATTCTCGCGCCCCTTAGTAAAGGGATAAAAAATCAAGTACCATTACCAGCTTTCTCAATCCCGACAGAGCCTGGTCAGTGATAAAAATTGGTCCCTACACATTGGAGTCCCGCGTTGTTCTCGCTCCAATGGCAGGTGTTACAGACCAGCCTTTCCGCATTCTCTGCCGTCAGTATAGTGCAGCCCTGACTCCTTCAGAAATGGTGACTTCCAATATCCTGCTGTGGAAAAGGGAAAAGAGCCGCTTGCGCCGCTGCCATGACGGAGAGAGTGAGCCAAGAGTTGTGCAGATAGCCGGCTCGGATCCTCAGATGATGGCAGAAGCCGCCAAACTCACTGTTGCGCAGGGCGCCCAGATGATTGACATCAATATGGGTTGTCCCGCCAAGAAAGTGTTAAAGCGATCGGCAGGTTCAGCCTTACTCAAATACCCTGCTCTGGTAGAAGAAATACTCAAGGCGGTGGTAGACGCTGTAGATGTGCCGGTAAGCCTTAAAATTCGCACGGGCTGGAATCCTGAAAACCGAAATGGTGTAGAGATCGCCAGGCTGGCAGAAGATTGCGGTATCCAGTGCCTTGCTGTTCACGGCCGCACACGTGACTGCGCCTTTAAAGGGGATGTGGAATACGACACTATTGCGGCCATCAAACAAGCGCTCTGCATACCTGTAATTGCCAACGGTGACATAACCAGCCCGCAACAGGCCAAAAAAATCCTGGCATACACTGGAGCCGATGGCGTTATGATAGGTCGCGCAGCTCAAGGAAGACCCTGGATTTTTAACGAGATTAATCATTTCCTGGACACCGGGACGCAATTGCTGCCAAAGTCACTGGAAGCAATTCATCAGGTGATGCATACTCACTTGATGCATTTGTATAAATTTTACGGCCCGAAAAAAGGCGTCTTGTTTGCCCGCAAACACACAGCCTGGTATCTGGGAAAACTTGAGCCATTACAGGACTCAAGTTTTACGGGAAATCAATTTAGTAATTATATCCTTGCCTCTAGAAAACAATTTAACAGCTTGATGGATAGCACGGCACAACTTGAGTTCCTGGAACAGTTTTTTCAATCGCTAGAACAAAAAAAAGAGCACCAACAAGAAAACCAAAAAGAACAAAAACAACCAATGAGGGCGCTGGCAGCATGAACAATTCTGGCAACAGCCATATCAAAACGAATTGCTCCACATCCGAAGAAATAGATGGAGCAGAAAACAGTAATAATTCAGCAGTCCAGGTCAACAATCAGACCATCAGGGAATGTGTTGCCACTTCTTTAACTGAATATTTTAGTAATGTTGACCACGAAAATATCACTGAATTGTACGAACTGGTATTGTCTGAAATGGAAGCTCCACTACTTGAAAAAGTTATGTATTACACGCGCAGCAATCAAAGCAAGGCCTCTAACATGCTTGGTCTGAATCGCGGTACTTTACGAAAAAAATTAAAGAAATACGGCATGCTTAATTAGTTGTTTTGAACTGGAAAACGATTTCCTGCAAAAATTCCCTCAACATCATATTTAAAACAATCAGAAGAACCCAACTGCAATGACTTCGCAGAACCCCTCCTTAGTAAACAGAGCGCTGATTAGCGTTTCCGATAAAACTGGTATCGCCGATTTTGCTCGAGCTCTTCAAGCCCTTGGCGTTGAACTCCTTTCCACTGGCGGTACGTTCAAACTCTTAAATGGTGAAGGCATCCCGGTGACAGAAATATCTGAATACACTGACTTCCCTGAAATGATGGATGGACGGATAAAGACCCTGCATCCAAAGGTGCACGGAGGCATTCTTGCCAGGCGCGGCCAGGACGATGCTGTCATGGCAGAACATGCTATTCCTCCTATTGATATGGTGGTGGTCAATCTCTATCCATTCCAGGAAACTGTCGCCAAACCCGATTGTGATTTGCCCACAGCTATTGAAAACATTGATATCGGCGGACCCACCATGCTCAGAGCGGCAGCAAAAAATCATGCCTGGGTCACTGTTGTAGTAAATCCGGCAGATTACAGCCGGGTTATCAATGAAATGCAGGCAAACAAGGGTGTGGTAAGTGCAGCAACGCGTTTTGATCTGGCTGTTGCTACCTTTGAGCATACCGCACAATACGATGGTGCCATAGCCAACTATTTAGGGTGCCGCCGCACTGAAGACGATACGCCCAGTGAATTTCCGCACACTTACAACACCCAATTCATCAAGAAACAGGAAATGCGCTACGGGGAAAATCCCCACCAGAAAGCGGCGTTTTATGTTGAATCCGGTAATAAGGAAAACTCGGTTTCCACAGCCCAGCAAATTCAAGGCAAGGAATTATCCTTCAACAATATTAATGACACGGATGCAGCGCTGGAATGCGTAAAAGCTTTTGAAGAGCCTGCATGCGTCATCGTCAAACATGCTAATCCCTGTGGCGTTGCCATTGGCAGTTCAATTCTGGAAGCCTATGAAAAAGCTTACGCAACCGACCCTACCTCTGCCTTTGGCGGCATCATTGCCTTTAACCGTGATCTTGACGCGGGTACAGCTCAGGCCATTGTTGAACGGCAATTTGCAGAAGTAGTAATTGCGCCAACAGCATCAGATGATGCTGCACAGGCCTTGGCCGCCAAGAAAAATCTGCGCCTGCTGGTTTGTGGACAGTGGCCTGCACAATCCTCACCGTCCCATGATCTGAAGCGGGTCAATGGCGGTCTTCTGGTACAGAACACTGACATGGGTGTCATTACGCAAGCCGATCTGAAAATCGTCACCCAGCGCCATCCCACTGCAGAAGAAATCCATGATTTGTTATTTGCCTGGAAGGTAGTCAAATTCGTTAAATCCAATGCCATTGTGTACGTTAAGAATAACCAGACCATTGGCATTGGCGCTGGCCAGATGAGCAGGGTCTACAGTGCAAAAATAGCCAACATCAAGGCAGCTGACGAGGGGTTGCAGGTAATAGGCTCAGTAATGGCCTCAGATGCCTTTTTCCCTTTCCCGGATGGTATAGAGGCAGCCGCTGAAGTGGGCATCACTGCTGTAATCCAGCCCGGTGGTGCCATGGGTGACGATGATGTGATTGCCGCGGCGGACAAGGCAGGCATGGCTATGGTGTTTACCAGCATGCGCCATTTCCTTCACTAACTAATGCAGGATGCAGGATGCAGGATGCAGGACAATGATGTTCTTCTTAACAATACAGTCAAATATTATTAGCTTTAAATTTACTGAAACAATATTAGATTCATGAAACCAACAGCGTTCCTCTTGCATCCTGCATCCTGCATCCTGTCTCTTCTCGAAAGTAATCTTGCCTATTCTTACTCACCTGCAACCCAAGGTGCGCTATGAATGTATTGATCATCGGATCCGGAGGGAGAGAACACGCGCTAGCCTGGAAATGCATTCAATCCAGTCAAGTAGATACGGTATTTGTAGCCCCTGGCAATTCAGGTTCCGACAGTGAACCTGGTGTACAAAATGTCGCCCTGGATATCAGCAATTTTGATGCACTGACTGATTTTGCAAAGGACAACGGTGTTAGTCTGACTATCATTGGTCCTGAAGCTCCCCTTGTTGATGGCATCGTAGATGCTTTTCAGGCTCAAGGGTTGTCCTGTTTCGGACCTTCAAAAGGTGCTGCACAGCTAGAGGGCTCCAAGGCTTTTACCAAGGATTTTCTCGCCCGCCACAACATACCCTCTGCGGCTTATCAAAATTTTACTGAAGTGGAGCCTGCTATTGCCTATGTCAGAGAACAGGGTGCGCCTATCGTCATCAAGGCGGACGGTTTAGCTGCAGGCAAGGGTGTGATCATTGCCCAGACTCAGGAAGATGCGGAAACCACGATCCGGGATATGTTATCCGGCAATAGTTTTGGCGAAGCAGGCCACAGGGTTGTTGTCGAAGAATTTATGCAGGGTGAAGAGGCCAGCTTCATCGCCCTGGTGGATGGTAGTCATGCCCTGCCCTTTGCTACATCCCAGGATCATAAGGCCAGAGATGACGGTGACACTGGACCCAATACCGGCGGAATGGGCGCCTACTCACCTGCCCCCGTGGTTACCCCTAAAATCCATGATCGCATCATGCAGGAAGTCATCATGCCCACAGTCAACGGGATGGCTGCAGAAGGCAATACCTATACCGGCTTTCTCTATGCGGGTTTGATGATTGGTGAAGATGGCGCTCCAAGGGTAGTGGAATACAACTGCCGCTTTGGTGATCCTGAAGCACAACCAATCATGATGCGGCTGCAATCAGATTTGGTCGAACTGTGCCAGGCCGCATTGGCAGGTGAACTGGACAAGACATCCATCGATTTTGATTCCCGCGCCAGTATCGGTGTGGTCCTTGCCGCCGGTGGTTATCCGGCTGACTATGCCAAGGGCATGCCCATCAGTGGTTTGAATGCTGATAGTGGTTCGGCTACGTGCAAAATTTTCCACGCTGGTACCAAAGCTGTTGGTGATGACATCGTTACCAACGGAGGACGGGTGTTGTGCGCAACAGCGCTTGGAGAGAATGTGACCATGGCACAAGCCAGTGCTTACCAGCTAGTGGAGCAGATCAACTGGGAAGCCATGTATTACCGGAAGGACATCGGACATCGAGCAATCGCTCGGGAAAAAAACTGCTTGGCTGATTAGTTACAAATAAAGTAAACCTTACTCCCTGGCACTAGCCCAGAGCGATTCCCCATTTGCTGTTCGCGTTACGGAAGACGCATTGGCTGTATTGGTGCCATCCCTGGAGCCAAACCCGGTCACTGTCAGAACATCTCCTGTTATGACGGTTTGTGGTGACATTCCGCCGCGAACCAGAGCATTAACCCCCAGCATTTCCACGGCCCAATTCTGAATATTGCCTTCACTGTCTTCAACGGCAAGATGTACCCAGGCATGGGGATTAGTCCACTCAATGTTAATGACACTGCCGGTGAAATCGACGGGCCGACCCACATCAAATTCTGCCGAAAAAGAATGGTGCGACAACACTGTCATTGGCGTGCAAAGTATTGTAAAAATGGTCAGTATTGAAAACAGGTTACGCATTTATTGACTCCATCACATCATCAAAATGTAACATCAACCAAGTATGATATAGACTATACGGATTCGGGCAAACATTTAATTTTTGTTTGAGAATCATCACGGAGACATCATGCAACGACTAATCACTGCAATACTATTCTTACTGACTGTGACCACGTCAGTAAGCGCACAGTGGTTTGATTGGCAAACGCCAGGTATCCCACGAACAGCTGATGGCAGAGCGGATTTATCTGCACCTGCTCCTCGTAGTGCAGAGGGTCATCCTGACTTAACTGGATTATGGCTTCCAGTTAACGCCAGCGGCAGTCTCTACGACATCGATAATGTTCAGGGCTGGGCACTGGATGCCATGGCCGAACAGCAAAGCACTTTTTATTTAAATGACCCACGATTCCATTGTTTACCCAGTGGGCCGGGTTCCTACACTGCCGGAGCTTCTACGGGTGGTAACAGGCGCATTGTGCAACATCCTGATTTTATTGCCGTGCTGACCTCGGAAATGAATTATCGTCAGATACACACAGATGGCCGACCCATTCCTGAAGTTATTTTGCCAAGTTGGGAGGGATACTCTGCAGGCTATTGGGACGGGGACACGTTAGTCGTAGAGACTAACGGGTTTAACGATAAAACCTGGTTAACTCGTGAAGGTTTACCTCATACAGATCAATTACGCATAACGGAACGTTATACCCGATCGGATTTTGGTCATATCGCACTTGATGTCATTTACGAGGACCCGGGGACATTTACGCAACCCGTTCAGGCAACAATTGATATGGTAATAAGAGTCGATACGGACATTCTTGAAAGCATCTGTAACGAATCCGAAACGGGGCAATTACACTACACCGGTGAAATTACGCAGACCGAAGTAAAAGTGGTGGAAGTGCCAGAAGAGGTACTAGATACCTATGTAGGTACCTACCAGGGGCTCTGGCTTGGCAGACTGATCACCGCAGAAGTTTTCCTGGAAGACGGTGAGTTATTCCTGACCAGAACACCACTGTATTCTGACACCGGCGGCAATACTGATTCTGCTACTTCACCATTAATTGCCCAGTCTGAAAATGCATTTGACAGCAGCTTTGGCCTTGGCTGGGTTTTCAACGCGGACGAAAACGGTGAAGTGAGTTCAGTGTCGGAAGTGCATGTGTCTGGGGCGTGGACGTTCAAACGGATTGAATAGCAGACTAGAGGAAAGAGACCAGAGACCAGAGACCAGAGACCAGACAAATGATAATTTGGCATAAAATACTGTCAAATTAATTACTCGAAACAATTAAACTTTAAAGTTATTAATCAGACCATGCTAAATATTATTGATAATGTAATCGTCCAGTTCGACCAGGCATTGAAAACTCTTATCCCTGGCAGTGTCCATACCCAGCGGGAAAACCCTGCCGCATCTACTGAGCCTGTTGATCTCAGTGAATCGGAGCGCAAACATACTGCTGGCCTGATGCGTATCAATCATACCGGTGAGGTCTGTGCTCAAGCCCTCTACCAGGGACAGTCACTAACAGCAAAGCTGCCTGAAGTGCGTGACAGCATGACAGAGGCGGCCAGTGAAGAAATTGATCACCTGGGCTGGTGTGAAGAACGTCTGGATGAATTGGAATCCAGACCGAGTCTCTTAAATCCGCTCTGGTATGGCATGTCCTTTGGTCTTGGTGCCGTAGCAGGCCTTGCCGGAGACAAATGGAGCCTGGGCTTTGTTGCCGAAACTGAAAAGCAGGTCTGCACTCATTTGCAGGATCACCTGCAGAAACTCCCCGAACAGGATGAGAGAAGCCAGGCTATTCTGACCCAGATGCTGGAAGATGAAGGCAAACATGCAGTAAACGCTGAAGCTGCAGGGGCTGCAGAGTTACCACTACCTATCAAGTCAGCCATGGCATTGATGGCGACAGTAATGAAGGTATCCAGCTTTCGGATTTGATACGGAATTTGACTGGATGACAAAGGGCGACCGGCCGGCCGCCCTTTTAAAAAAAAACGTTAATTCAGTGCTTCATCTGCCCAAAAACGGGTGCCTTTAATTGTAGCCTGCAAAGCCAGCCCCGTTTCTGTAATCTGGTAGACCGTGACATTGTCCACTGTGACTTCACCACCCACGGCACCGCCCTGGTCACTTGCCACAGCCGCTGCATCAGCCTGGGCGCCAAAGGCCAGCCCGAATTCGTTGAACCGTTCCAATGCATCATTGGTGTGAAACACCATCACTACTCGAAAATCCTTCACCCCTGCCCCGATACCAATGCCAACTTCACCCATGCGCATATAGGTATCCATATTTGTCTGATTGTTGGTAAGCACGCCGAAGCCGGTTCCGAAACTGGCAAGAATTAAATTAACATTGGCGTTACTGAAAACAGCATAACCGGAAGCCTCATTAATCTGGCCCCTGACATCCGGTTTCATTTCATACAATTCTGTCAGCACTTCATTTTTCATTTCCTGCATACCCTGCCTTCTTTCTTCAACTGTACCTGTGACGGCACATCCGGCAAGCGCTGCCAGCATGAAGGCTGGGGCAAACTTCTTGGTCTGGGACACTGCTTTACTCCAAACATTATTCAACATGAGTCTTCTCTCTTTAGTCTGGTATTTAATCAAAATTCTGAAATAACTTTTGCGACTTGCATCTCACTACCTGGAATCAGTCTTCTGAACCAGCCTCTTTAATGACAAATTCATGGCTTATTTCCACACCCGCCCTGTTGAGCATAATAGAGGCAGAACAATATTTTTCTGCAGATAAATCTACCGCCCTTTTCACCTTAGCCGGATCCAGGTCATTTCCAGTAACCCTGAAGATCAAGTGAATTTTTTCAAACACTGCCGGTACTGCATCAGCTCGCACAGCATCTACTTCAGTCACACAATCTGTGACATCCTGCCTGGATTTTTTAAGGATATTGATCACATCGAAAGCTGAACATGTGCCTACACCCAACAGCAACATCTCCATTGGCCGCACTCCCTGATTACGTCCACCAGCATTTTCAGGGCCGTCCATGATGACCTTGTGGCCACTGCCAGACTCACCTTCAAACATGGCGTCTTGTTTCCAGGTAATGGTTGCTTTCATTGCACTCCTCGATAGGGGTTAGGCAGTAAAAAAGATTGGGCATTATCCCATACTCATGGAATTTCGTCTTGAACAAACCCAGGCATTTTCAGAGTTAACGCGATGTACCAGAGGTTTTTCCCTTAACGATAGATTCTCCGTGAAAGTGTGGGTTACAATCGTAAAAATCTACAAATAAGAAGGATGTAAAAGTGGCATTGATGGCAATCACGCCGCATATTAGGGACCTGGAAAATTTCCTAAGCCATTCCCATCGGCGGAAATATCCAAACAAGACCACTGTTATTCATGAGGGCGACAAGTGCGAAACCTGCTATTACATCGTTTCTGGATCAGTTTCCGTTGTCCTTGAAGATGAAGAAGGTAAAGAAGCCGTCATTGCTTACTTAAACCCAGGTGATTTCTTCGGGGAAATGGGATTGTTTGAGCACTTTGAAGCTCGTAGCGCTTGTGTGCGCACCAAAACAGAATGTGAACTGGCGGAAATTTCCTACAGTAATTTCAGTGACTACACCAAAAGCCATCCCGAAATTCTTTATACCATCGGCGAGCAAATGGCCCATCGCCTGCGTAGCACTACCCAGCGTGTCGCTGACCTGAGTTTCCTTGATGTTACCGGCCGTATTGCCAGCACTCTGCTGGAGTTAAGCAAAGAACCCGATGCCATGACTCACCCCGATGGCATGCAGATCAAGATCACCCGGCAAGAACTGGGCAGGATTGTGAATTGTTCTCGGGAGATGGCTGGCAGAGTACTTAAAGACCTCGAAGAACAGGGTCTAGTCGAAGTCCACGGTAAAACTATAGTAGTGTACGGAACACGCTAATCCCTGGTAGCTACCGCGCTCGCCCATGCGGCGTTAGACAAATAGAATTAAACCCCAAGTAATTCCCACAAGCACCAGGCTAATAAAAACAGCTGCGCTGCCAAGATCCTTGGCCAGGCCTGAAAGTTCGTGATGCTCCTCTCCCACACGATCAACAACCGCTTCAATCCCTGAATTCAGTATTTCTATAATCAATACAAGAAAACAAACGCCGACAAGCAAAGCTTTTTCAACACCACCTTCGCCGAGGTAAAATCCCAGAGGCACCAGAACAATACAACCTATGACTTCCTGTCGGAATGCCGCTTCATTTTTCCAGCCGCCTTTGAATCCCTTGATGGAATTTTGAAAGGCAGAAATTATCCGCTTGATGCCAGTCTCTCCCGGTTTAGCCATTGAAAAACATCTCCTTGAGTTTTTCGCCCGGTTCAGCAGCCCGCATGAAAGATTCTCCAACCAGAAAACCGTACACACCATGTTCCTGCATTTCCTCTACATCTTCACGAATATGAATACCGCTTTCGGTGACTACTGCAACATTGTCCGGTATATGTGGAAGCAGATCATAAGTTACTGACAGGCTGGTTTTAAAAGTATGTAAATCACGGTTGTTGATGCCAATAAGATTTGCTTCCAGGGATAAAGCCAGCTCAAGTTCTTCCTGGTTATGCACTTCCACCAGAAAATCCATGGCATAGTGCCTGGTACAATCGGCCAGCTCTTTTAACTGCTCCGGTGACAAGGCGGCCACGATCAAAAGGATGCAGTCTGCACCAATGGCACGAGATTCTGCGATCTGCCAGGGGTCAACCATGAAATCCTTGCGTATTACCGGCAATTTACAAGCGGCCCTGGCAGCTATCAGACAATCTTCATCACCCTGGAAAAAATCACGGTCGGTTAAGACTGACAGACAAGCTGCCCCGTTTTCTGCATAACTTTCAGCGATAGCCGCTGGTTCAAAGTTTTCTCGAATTAGTCCCTTACTGGGAGAGGCTTTCTTGATTTCCGCAATGACCGCAGGGCGTTTTTGCGAGATTCTGGTCATCAGCGCATCACAAAATCCGCGGCAGTCTCCTGCTGACGCAATACGCTTGTCAAGTTCACCCAGTGACGTAGAAGACTTGCGCTGCGCAACTTCTTTCGCTTTACGGTCGAGTATCTTCTTTAGAATGGTGGCCTGGCTCATGATGTTTTGCTTATCCTGTCAGAGGGAACCAGTTCCCAGGAAATTTTTCAGCATCTTGTGACCATGCTGGCTCAGTATCGATTCAGGATGAAACTGCACGCCTTCTACTTGCATCTCTTTGTGCCTGACGCCCATGATCTCCTCAAAAGAGCCATCGCTGTTTTCCGTCCAGGCTGTCAATTCCAGACACTCAGGGAGGCTGTCTTTTTCAATAACCAGTGAATGATAACGTGTGGCATCGAAGGGATCGTCTATCTCACGAAACACGCCCTGCCCTTCATGGTGAATGGCAGAAATCTTGCCATGCATGACCCGCTTGGCCTTGATAATGTTTCCGCCAAAAGCTTCACCGATACTCTGGTGGCCAAGGCACACGCCTAGAATTGGAAGCTTACCTGCAAACTGTTTGATAACAGAAACAGAAATGCCAGCTTCTGCAGGCGTGCAAGGTCCGGGTGAAATAACGATTTGTTCTGGTGCCAGGGCTTCGATTTCTTCCAGGCTGATTTCATCATTACGATACACTCGGGTATCTACACCCAGTTCCCCAAAATACTGCACCAGGTTGTAAGTAAAAGAATCGTAGTTGTCGATCATCAATAACATGTCAGAGACCATCCTCGGCAAGTTTCACTGCATGGAACATTGCTCTGGCCTTGTTCATGGTTTCCTGCCATTCCAGTTCTGGCACTGAATCTGCAACAATGCCGGCCCCTGCCTGAATATATAAAGTGTTGTCCTTGATAACCGCTGTGCGAATGGCGATGGCCATGTCCATGTTGCCATTCCATGACAGGTAACCCATCGCGCCACCATACACTCCACGTTTCACTGGTTCGAATTCGTCAATTATCTCCATAGCCCGGACCTTGGGCGCTCCACTTAATGTACCTACAGGCAAGGTTGCCTTGAGTACATCCAGCGCTGTCTTGTCATCGGCAATCTCGCTTTCCACATTAGAAGCAATATGCATCACGTGGGAGTAGCGTTCGACAAACATTTGACTGGTCACTTCCACCGTTCCGGTTCTGGAGACCCTGCCCGCATCATTCCTGGACAAGTCGATTAACATCAGATGCTCAGCAAGTTCTTTTTCATCCGCTAGCAGTTCTTGTTCCAGGGCAAGATCTTCGGCCTCTGTCTTGCCCCGCGGACGTGTACCGGCCAGTGGCCTGACAGTGATTTTGCCCTCTTCCACGCGAGCCAGAATTTCCGGAGAGGCACTAACAATATGGAAATCGCCCATATCCATGAACACCATGTAAGGAGAGGGGTTCAGTTGGCGCAGTGCGCGATAGACGTTGATGGCTTCGCCGTCATAGGGCAAGCTCATGCGCTGGGCCAGCACTACCTGCATGACGTCACCGGCGACAATGTATTCCTTGATTTTTCCAACTGCTGCTTCAAAGGCTTCTTTACCGAAACTGGAAACAAAATCTGCTTCTCCCACATCCCGGTCGCTTTTCTGGATATCAACCTGTAATCGCTCGTTCAGCTTTTCGGTTAATTCATCAAGTCGGATGCTGGCATTCTCATAGGCCTCTTCAACTTCAGGATCCTGATACACCATTAACATCAATTTGCCGCGCAGATTATCAAAGACCACTACTTCTTCTGACAGCATGAGAATAATGTCAGGGGTGTTTACCGAATCAGGAGGCGCACTATCTGCAACTCGACGTTCAACAAAACGCACAGTGTCATAGGCAAAATAACCGACCAGTCCGCCATTGAAACGGGGTAACTCGTCTAGTTCCGGTACCCTGAAGCGTTGTTGATAGTCTTCAATGAAGTCAAAGGGATCATCAGTCTCAATTGATTCGCGTACCTCACCTTCTGTCTCTACCGTTAAGAGGTTGCCGCTGACTTTCAGTAAGGTTTTGCAGGGCAATCCGATGATGGAATACCTGCCCCATTTTTCTCCGCCCTGCACAGATTCCAGGAAATAACTGAAAGGCCCTTTGGCCAGTTTCAAGTAGGTGCTAAGAGGTGTTTCCAGATCGGCGAGAATTTCCCTGTAGACAGGAATCCGGTTGTAGCCCTGATTGGCTAAAGCGTCAAATTGATCGGGGATCATAAGCCACCTTGGCGCGGATCAGCCAAGCGCTTTACGCATGGCTGAAATGGTGGCAGCGTAGTTATCTGTGCCAAATATGGCTGAACCGGCTACAAACATGTCGGCTCCCGCGTTGGCAATGTCTGCTATGTTATTGATACCAACACCGCCATCAACTTCCAATCGTATATCGTGACCGCTGTCATCAATCAGCTTGCGAACGACTTTCAGTTTATCCAGGGTTGAAGGAATAAAGGCTTGCCCACCAAAGCCAGGATTCACTGACATCAACAAAATGATATCCAGCTTGTCCATAACATGTTCGAGGCAATCGACTGGTGTTGCGGGATTAAGCACCAGGCCGGATTTACAGCCCTGCTCTTTGATCAGCTGGAGAGAGCGATCAATATGATTGGAGGCCTCAGGGTGAAACGTAATATAGGTAGCGCCGGCTTTTGCAAAATCAACAATCAGGTTGTCCACGGGTGAGACCATCAAGTGAACGTCTATGGGGGCATCAAGATTTTTTTTTGACATGTATTTTGCCAGGGAAGCACATACTCCCGGCCCGATAGTCAGGTTCGGGACATAGTGATTATCCATGACATCAAAATGAATCACGTCAGCACCGGCTTTGAGCACGGCGTCTACTTCTGCACCAAGCATGGCAAAATCGGCAGAGAGAATGGAAGGTGCAATAAGGTAGTTGGTTGCGCCCATTTTTTATCCCGGCAAATCCATAATCATCACAAGTGGCGCATTGTACCGGGTTTCCGGGGCCTTGTCGTGGAATGGCAATGCTTCAGGACACGCTGAGAAAGACCGTGGCTGCCCTTACTAAACGCCGTGGCTGCTCTTAACAAATAGCGGCGTCTCAGTCTTTTTCCAGACTCCCGCGAATAATTTCCCAGGCCCGCTCTTCATCATCTACAAACTGAAAAATTTCCAGGTCCTCCCTGCTTATCATGCCTTCTTCCACTAGCAAATCGAAATCAATCAGGCGCTCCCAGTAGTCCTTACCAAACAGCAGCACAGGCAGGGGTTGGATTTTACCTGTCTGAATCAGAGTCAGGGTTTCAAACAACTCATCCAGTGTGCCAAAGCCACCAGGAAAAGCGATCAGGGCTCGGGCACGCAGCATGAAATGCATTTTCCGCAGGGCAAAATAATGAAACTGGAAACACAGCTCAGGTGTAATGTAGGGATTGGGATGCTGCTCATGCGGCAAAACAATATTTAATCCGACAGTCTCTGCACCGATTTCCTGTGCGCCTCGGTTGGCCGCTTCCATGACACCTGGACCACCCCCGGTAATGACATGCAGTTGAGGGCAATCCTCACAACCTGATTTGTCACTGATTAATCCTGCCAGTTTCCTGGCCTGTTCATAATAACCGGCATGCCTGAGTCCTGCGTCTGCCTTTGCCAGCCCTGCAAGCAAGTCTGAATCATCAGGCCTGTCTGACAGTGCATGTTCAATTTCCTGTTTCTGCAGTAACGCATTTTCCATGCTGGTAGTTCGGGCGCTACCAAAAATAACGACTGAATGATTAACACCATGCTCTTGCAACACCAGTTCCGGCTTTGACAATTCCAGTAGAAATCGGACTGGGCGCATTTCATCACGTAACAAAAAATCAATATCATCGTAGGCTAATCGATATGCCGATGAACTCTCCTGCTCACTGACAGTTTGTTCAGTGTCCGAATAGGCATGACGACGGTCATCTGCAGCATTCGGGAAAAGATGGCCAGGACGCTTCCTTCTGGACATGATGAATTCCTTCAATCAATGGTTTAAATTATTCGCATCATCATACATGATTGACTAATATTCTAATGATCGCCCTGAACAGGATCACAATTCGTGTGCCGATTTCTCGCTTATAGTGGATCGCCCACTTCTATGCAGGAACTGCTGCTAGACAGTCCATATTCTCTGGTCAGTCAGAGCAAAAAAGCCCGTATGCGCCATGAACCAGTGAATGGCGACGGTTTTGGAGTCGGCTGGTATCCCACCCATGAAGATCCTGAACCAGGAATCTTTGTTAGCATAGAGCCTGCCTGGAGCAACAGTAATCTGAGACAGATTGCGACAAAAATTCACACGCGGCTATTTTTTGCCCATGTCAGGGATGCGACGCCCGGCATGCCTGTTTCCCAAGCGAATTGCCATCCTTTCAAGCATGGGCCCTGGTTATGGATGCACAATGGTTACCTTGGTGACTTCAGTCAGTGTCGGCGCCACTTGTTGGCATCGCTTTCCGATACGGCTTTTAATCTGATTCGAGGCAACACGGATTCAGAACTTGTTTTTGCCATGTTCCTGGATGAGGCAGGGTTTGAACCCGGTGTAAATACAACCATGAGTACATCAGAGGTACTCGCGGCACTGAACAACTGCATTCAAAACATAATCCGGATCAGGTCAGAAGCCGGATGTGATTCAGAAGCACACATGAATTTTGCGGTAAGTAATGGCCAGGTGTCCCTGTTCAGCAGACTCAGCAGCAATGCCGTTGAACCACCACCTTCACTGCATTACCGCAACGATAAAGACAGATGGATTGTCGCTTCAGAGCCCTTGTCTGACAGCAGTGAATGGAAGGAAGCAGATCCGGGACAAGTGTTAGTGCTTGAAAAAGAATCCTCCCTGCGCTTTGAACAAATAAACGTGTAGAGATTCAGGGTTAACCTGTAAGCATCTCATCGAGCGCTTGCAAGCGTTCCGGCGTGCCAATATCGAACCACTTCCCCTGAAAATATTCCCCGCCAACCCGGCCTTCGGCCATCGCCTGCTTCATAAGTGGTACTACCGATTGCTTGCCTGGCGCCACTCCATCAAAAAGAGAGGGATGAAAAACAGAAATTCCACTGAACGTCAAAGTCTGCTGACTACCCTCTGGTTCAGTTACCCGATTAATGTTCAAAACAAAATCACCTTCTGGATGGTGATGTGGATTATCAACCAGCACCAACCATGCCAATAAATTTGAGCCATCAAGATTGGGCAGTTTTTTATACGGGTAGTCAGTCCATATGTCGGCATTGACGCTGATAAAAGAAGCACTGACCGCATCTCCCGTCAGCAGGGGAAGCGCCTGGATAATTCCACCGGCTGTTTCCAGGGGTTCTTCTTCTCGCGACCAGGCAATATCAACATTGTGCTCACTGCCATCGCCTAATGCCATTTCGATTTGCTCACCTAACCAGGAATGGTTGATGACAATATCGGTAATGTCGTTTTCAGCCAACCGTTGTAACTGGTGACTAATCAGGGAATGGCCGCCAACCTGCAACAAAGGTTTAGGCGTATTCATGGTCATCGGCAGCATCCGTTCTCCCTTGCCTGCCGCCAGCACCATGGCCTTCACAGCGCCTGTTTTCCTTTCAGAATATTATTAACATGAGTAATCAGCATCGGGTAAATGTTTTTTTCCAGCCAAATTCCAAAACCATACATTTGCGGATAATCACCCAACACTTCTTTGATGTAGGACAGCGTGCGTGGAACATCTGCCAGGTATCTTGTCTTGCCATCACGTAAGTACAAACGTGAAAAAATACCGGCTGCTTTCAAGTGTCGTTGAACTCCCATCATGTCAAAACCAAGCAAGAATTCCTCATCATTGAAGCTGCCTATAATACCAGCCGTTTGCGCCATATTGGCATATTGCAGGGCCCATTCTCTGATCATGGTTTTTGGCCAACTGATATAACAATCCTTGATTAGGGAAACCACGTCATAGGTAACAGGACCTACGACAGCATCCTGAAAATCAAGTACACCAAAATTTCCATCCGCTTGGTACATCAGGTTGCGGGAATGATAATCACGATGAACACAAACCTGGGGTTGTGCCATGGCCGCATCAATTAGCAAGCCAAAATAATGATCCAACAATTCATTGTCTTCATCAGACAGTTCCAGACCCATGATGCCAATGCAAAACCATTCCCTGAATAAATCCATTTCCGTTTGCAACATCACACCGTCGAAAGGTGGTAAAAGAATGTCGCTGCCTTCTCGTATTCCCTGAATTTTTATAAGAATATTGAACGCCTGCAGGTAAATAGCCTGCACTTCGGTCAGACCGTTCTGTTGTTTCAATATATCCAGCTTGTCCCATAACAGAGTTTCACCCATATAAGACAGGCACATGAATCCCTTTTCATAATCCACGGCATAGACTTCAGGCACATTGACATTAACCTTACGTAAATTTTCTGCAATCTGGACAAAAGTACGACTGTCTTCTGTATCGATAGGCGCATCGACCAGGACATAGGTTGTATCACCAACGGTAGCCTTAAAATAACAGCGAAAACTTGCATCGCCGCTTAATAGCAGCAGTGGGGTTTTATCAGCAGCAGGTACAGCATCATAAAACCAGTTCTCAAGTTCATTATGCCGTTGCTGTAATGCCTGTTTATCTGTTATTACTTCGGCCATGAAATGCGAAATTCCTATACAAACTTGTTTAGCAGGACCATAAAAACTAGAATCTTTTGATGTTCAGCATTATGCCTATACGCAGAGTAATTGAGAAGTGACACCCCAATTCCCTCTGCCTTCCCGATTTCTGAAACGTCTTCTTTATTTCTGCCTGGCAGCCGCATGCAATACAGTGATTGCACAGCCCGCCATGGTGCAACAGGCCAGTGACGTTGACTGGGTTAGCTTTGAGGATCTCAGCCCGCAGCAGCGCGCTCTACTGCAGGATAACTGCTGCGGCAGGTATGTGGAGCCAGAATTACCGCCTGTAGATGGAACGGGCCTTTCAGCTGATGTACTGGATGCCCAGGAAGGTAGCGTGGTGACTCTTGAGGGTGAGATAGAAATACGCGAGGAAAACATCTTGCTGAATGCGGATTCCGGACTGTATGACCTGGAATCCGGCAATGCCACACTGGAAGGCAATGTCCGGATCAGGCAGCCGGGCATGTTACTGATTGGTGCAGACGCGCAAGTGGATAACGCTGGAGAGCTCAGTCGCATCAACAATGCCAGCTATTTGTTGCACGAAGACAACGTGCGCGGGACTGCTGAAGTCATTGTCTACACCGACGCAGACGGCATCATTACCATCGATAACGGACGCTATACCCGTTGTGAGCCAGGCAATAATTCATGGGTCATGGAAGGCGAAACAATTACTCTTAACCAGCAAAGTGGTCGTGGCCTGGCCAGAAATGTCATTTTGCGGCTAGGTAATGTTCCTGTTTTCTATCTTCCGGCAATCAGTTTTCCTATCAACGATAATCGTGCCACAGGTTTTCTTGCTTCTACTATTGGTTCTACCAGAAATGGTGGTATCGATATTTCTACACCTTATTACCTGAACCTGGCACCAAATTTCGATGCCACACTCTACCCGCGCCTCATGACGGACCGTGGTGTCCTCTTCGGTTTTGAAGGCAGGTATCGCAGCAGACGTTCACTGAATGTCCTGCAAATGAACTACTTGCCAGATGATGACCTGTTTAACTCAGCCGAGTTGCTATTACCTGATCCTGAATCGCCTCCCGTGGCAGACCGATGGCAGCTCTCTTACGACCACCAAAGCAGGCTTACCCAAAACTGGTCAGCACTGGTAGATTATTCTGCGGTCAGTGATGAAGATTATTTTCAGGACCTTGGTGATACCGGGCTATATACCACCACAAGAAGCTACCTGACACGCCAGGGAGGAGTCAGGTATCTCGATGATAACTGGCGTTTACGTGTTCAGGCCCTGAATTACCAGGTGATCGATCCCACTATTCAGGAAAGCCAGGAACCCTACAAACGTTTGCCAAGAGTGGATTTAAGAGGGACTTTTGATAACCCGCTTGGCTTTGAATATGGCCTGAACGCGGAATATGTCAACTTTGACCGCGACCTTAATCCGAATGGTTTATCTGCATCCCAACTGGCCAGTGGAGCACTGGTTACTGGCCAACGCCTCACTGTTGAACCGGAAATCGTTTTTCCGTGGTCCAATCCTGGCGCTTTTCTTACCTCTACATTTAAATACCGGTATGCCTCTTATCAGCTTGATGACCCTTCTCAAGTATTTTTTGATGATCCCACCAGGGGCATTTTTTCAGGCAGTCTTGACAGCGGCCTGATATTTGACCGCGAACTGGAACTGGATATTGGTCAGATGACACAGACTCTGGAGCCCAGATTGTTCTACCTGTACAACGAATTTGAAGACCAGAGTGATATTCCCATCTTCGACAGCTCAAATATGACTTTCGGTTTCAATCAGTTATTCAGGGAAAACCGTTTCAGCGGCAAAGACAGAATAGGCGATGCCAACCAACTGACGCTGGCTTTGACCACCCGCTTTTTGAACCAGGAGGGGCGGGAGAAAGCCAGTGCCAGTATTGGTCAGATCCACCATTTCGAGGATCGTCGTGTCACCCTGAGCAACCGTATAGGAAATGATCAGCGGACCAACAGTTCTGCCATTGCCTCTGAATTCAGCTTCCAATTCAGTGATAACTGGCGCATCAATTCTTACCTGGAATGGGATAGCGAGGACAACAATCTCGACGTGGGCAATTTTCAATTCAGGTACCAATCTGATATAAATCACATCCTTAATTTCAGCTACCGGTTCAGGGATTCGGCCAACCCGGTTACGAGCTCGGGATTTGACCGTAGAATCAAGCAAACTGATATATCTGCGGTATGGCCGGTAGCGGAAAACTGGGGCTTAATTGCCCGACGGAATTATGATCATTCCAACAGCCGCACATTGGAAGCCATTGCCGGATTCGAATTTAACAATTGCTGTTATTCAGTCAGAATGATCGCTCGGAAATGGATAGATAACGATGCGCTATTTTTCGGTAATGTAGAAGATAACACTGGTGTCTTCCTACAATTTGAACTAAAAGGACTTGGAAGCGTCTTAGGTGGTAATGTCACAGGAATTTTGAACAATGGCATCAATGGATACAGAAATCGTGGAAATTTTCAGTAAAATAACAAAAATGAGCTATAACAAATCAATACGACGCACCTTAACCCTGATAATTACAGGGCTGTGTTTCCTTCTGCCTGGTATAGCCATTTCTCAGGAAGTGATATCTATCGATAAAATCATCGCCATTGTTGATGATGATGTCATCCTGCAAAGTGAATTTGACATGCGATGGGCCCAGGTTCAGGAACAAGTGGCCACTATACAAGGACCTAAACCTGCTGATGACGAACTCAGGGAGCAATTGCTTGATCAGTTGATTCTCGAAAACCTGCAAATGCAGATGGCTGCTCGCGCAGGTGTGCGGGTGGACGACAACCAGCTGAACTCCTCAATGGATACCATTGCCCAACAAAACGGCATGGATTTTGAGCAGTTTCGGCAAGTTCTGGAAGAGCAGAATCTTTATGTGCAAACCCGTGAACAACTGCGCAAGGATATTATAATGCAGCAGCTTCAGAGTGGTGCCATTAATAACCGTATCGACATCACCCGCCAGGAAGTGGAGAACTATCTTCGTTCTGAAACAGGCCAGGCCGATATCGCCCCTGAATACATGGTGGCGCATATTCTGATCGAACATGCAGTTGGGCCAGAACAGGACAGACACGAACAGCTGGCTGATTTACTTCATGAGCAATTGAAATCAGGTGCAGAATTGGAGCAATTTGTGGCCGCTGGTGTAGTCAGCGGCATTCCCGTGCGTGGTGGAGTCCTGGAAGGCTGGCGAAAATCCGAAAGACTACCTTCTTATTTTCAGGATGTAGTGCCCACTATGAAACTTGGTGAAATCAGCGAACCATTCCAGAGCGATAGCGGTCTGCATATCGTACAGTTAAGAAATTTGCGTGGTGGTGTCAATCTGGAAATCCAACAGTTTAATGTGCGCCATATCCTGATAGAACCCACTGAAATCAGAACTGAAAGTCAGGCAGAAACGCTGATTAATGATCTGCATCAGCGCATCCTGGATGGCGAAGACTTTGGTGATATAGCCCGTCAGGAAACCGATGACGAATCATCCATTGTAGCCGGGGGCGATCTGGACTGGATTACTTTCGGCCAGTTCCCACCTGATTTCCTGGCTACAGTTCAGCAACTTGAGAATGGTGATGTGTCAGAACCGGTGCGGCTAGAATCCGGTTGGCATATTATTGAACTACTCGATACGCGCCTTGAGGACATGACCGATGAAAACATGCGCTACCAGGCTGAACAGATATTGCGTCAACGCAAGTTTGCTAATGAGATGGAAAACTGGCTTACCGAACTACGCGACACAGCGTATGTGGACATCAAAGAAGACGAGTAAGAATTTTTTAAACAACTCTTTTAAATCGTTTATCCAGAAATTTAAAAACCGATTTAATAGTCAATAACCTGATCAGCATGCCCTCACCCATAGCCGTGACCCCTGGAGAACCTGCAGGAATCGGCCCCGACCTTTGTATCCAGCTTGCTGAATCTCGCTCAGCCGACTCCCCTGTGCTGGTTTTTATTGCCGATCCTGAACTGTTGGCAGGCCGGGCAAAACTGTTGGGTGTGGACATAACTATCGAAGAATATAATGCCAATGAACCAAGCCCCAGTGAACCAAGCCAGGGAGTGATGAATGTCATTTCCGTTCCGCTTAACACCTCCTGCACCCCAGGCCACTTAAACACCAACAACAGTGCCTATGTTTTGGCGACACTTGACCGGGCAGTAGCCGGTTGTCAGACAGGAGAATTTTCAGCACTTGTGACAGGACCCGTGCAAAAAAGTGTCATCAATGATGCCGGTTTTACCTTCTCGGGGCATACTGAATACCTGGCGGCTTTATGCCACAGGGAGCGAGTCGTGATGATGCTGGCCACAAATGGTTTGCGGGTTGCTTTGGCTACAACACATTTGCCATTGGTCGAGGTTCCTGGCGCCATTACTCAATCCTTGCTCATTGAAATTCTCACCATTGTCCACCAGGACCTGCAAACAAAATTCGGCATTGCCAATCCCAGAATTGTTGTCGCCGGGCTAAATCCCCATGCCGGTGAACACGGACATCTCGGGCAGGAAGAAATCACTATTATCGAACCTGCACTGGCGCATTGCCGGGACAAAGGCATGGACCTGCTCGGACCCCTGCCTGCAGACACACTGTTCACGTCAAAATTCCTGGACGGCGCTGATGTTGTACTGGCCATGTATCATGACCAGGGCTTGCCAGTGCTCAAATTCAAAGGGTTTGGCAATGCCATCAACATCACCCTGGGTCTTCCCATCATTCGCACTTCCGTTGACCACGGCACTGCCCTTGAACTGGCAGGTACAGGCAAAGCAGATACCGGCAGCCTCCTGGCTGCAGTCTCCCTGGCCAGTGAAATGACCGCAAACTGGAAAAATCATGGCGACTGAACACCGCGCACGCAAACGTTTCGGGCAGAATTTCCTCGTTGATGCCAATATCATCGAGCGAATTATCGAGTCACTCAATCCTGACAAACAAGACAACCTCATTGAAATAGGTCCCGGGCAAGGCGCATTGACGGACAAACTTGTCGAGCGCAGCGGGCACCTTGATGTTATTGAAATTGACCGCGACCTGGCACAGGAGTTTTCCCGCCGCTATGAGAAAGCGGACAACTTCACCTTGCACAATGCAGATGTGTTGAAATTTGATTTCAACTCGTTGATACCTTCAGAGAACGGCTATCGAGTTATTGGTAACCTGCCCTATAACATTTCAACGCCTTTGCTGTTTCATTTGTTTGCCTGTAAACATTTATTTAAAGACATGGTGTTCATGCTGCAACTGGAAGTTGTGAACAGGCTGGCTGCCTCACCAGGCAACAAGAACTACGGCAGACTCAGCATCATGGCGCAATATCATTGCGAAGTGGAAAAACTGTTTCAGGTACCACCCACGGCTTTTAGGCCGCAACCGAAAGTCGAATCTGCCATCGTCAGACTCAAGCCCTGGAAGCAGCCGCCCTGCACTACTGTTGATCATGCCCAACTGGAAATTTTAGTCCGCACAGCATTTTCCCAACGCCGAAAAACAGTGCAAAACAGTCTGAAAAAAATGCTCGATAAATCCCAATTTGACGCGTTATCCATCGACGGAAGTCGCCGACCTGAAACACTCTCGCTTGAGGAATATGTTACTATCTGCAACTCGCTGGAACAGTCAAAGACCTGATCATTTCACAACATAGTGCTGTATCATTTCACAACATAGTGCAGTACGAGCGCAGTGCAACTGCAGCATATACAGGTAGCAATTTATCAACGTGAGTAATGCCCCTGACAACGAATGCGGCATAGAAATCAGCACCAGAACCAAGTATCTGGAACTGCAGTCAGAACCCGCCAAAAATTCCTACGCGTTTTCCTATACGATTACCATTCTCAATCACCGCGATGAACCAGTACGACTGCTCAACCGGCACTGGGTAATTACTGACCAGAACAACAAGGTGGAAGAAGTGAATGGTAAGGGAGTTGTCGGCCAGCAGCCTGTTATTCAGCCGGGAGAATCTTTTGAATATTCCAGCGGAACAATCATCGGCAGCGAAATTGGTGATATGCGCGGTTCCTACACCATGGAAACTGCCAACGGAACACAATTTGAAGCACCTATCCCACTTTTTGTTCTGGCCATTCCCAATATGATTCACTAACAGTGGCATAGTTTTACAATAAGTTTTAAAAATAAGTTTTAAAATCAGGTTCAGTAAAAGCAGCACGGATAAAAGTTATGGCAACGTATGCAGTCGGTGACATTCAGGGTTGCTATGACCAGCTCATGCGTTTGCTCGATAAGATCAACTTCGACCCGACAATTGACAGGCTCTGGACTGTGGGGGATCTTATCAACCGCGGCCCTCAATCCCTTGAAACCATCCGTTTCGCCAAATCACTTGGGCAGGCCTTTACCATGGTATTGGGCAACCATGATTTGCATTTCGTCGCAATGGCGACAGGTGCAGTAAAGCATGGTAAAAAAGATACCCTTCAGGCCATTCTTGATGATCCAGATTGCCCGCAATTTTGTGACTGGCTTCGCCAACAGCCATTGCTTCTGCGTAAAAAGCTGGACACAGAAGTTGGTACCCAGACCTTTTTGATGGTGCATGCCGGCATCGCACCAGGCTGGACTTTCAAAATGGCCAGGCAATATGCTGGCGAAGTTGAAGCAGCACTGCAAAGTGACAAATACCTGAAATTTTTAAGCAAAATGTATGGTGACGAACCTGACATCTGGCACGATGGTCTGGAAAAATGGGAACGTCTGCGTGTTATCACCAATTATTTGACCCGGGTACGGTTCTGCAACGGGGAAACCCAGCTCAACCTGGCCATCAAGACCGGGCCGAAAACAGCGCCAGATGGGTTCAAACCCTGGTATGAGTACCAGGAATTGAAGAAAAACAAAGTTATCCTGTTTGGGCACTGGGCGACATTGGAGGGCGAAACAAACTGGCCTAATGTGCATGCTCTGGATACAGGCTGTGTCTGGGGCAGGACGCTGACTGCACTGCGCCTGGAAGACAAACAACGTTTTAGTGTGCCTTATTAAAGCTTAATCTGTATGAAAACTTATCTGGTAGGCGGCGCTGTCCGCGACAAACTACTCGGGATTCCGGTCAAGGATCGGGACTGGGTTGTGGTGGGCAGTACTGTTGAAGAGATGTTGGCGCAGGATTTCCAGCAGGTCGGAAAAGACTTCCCCGTTTTCCTTCACCCACAAACAAACGAGGAATATGCCCTCGCCAGAACTGAAAGAAAATCCGGCAAAGGCTATACAGGATTCACTGTGCATGCAGACAAGTCTGTCAGCCTGGAAGAAGACCTGCAGCGGCGTGATCTCACTGTCAATGCCTTAGCCCAGGATGAATCCGGTAACTTGATAGATCCGTTTAATGGCCAGCAGGATCTGGAAGCAAAGATTCTGCGTCACGTCTCGGCTGCCTTCACAGAAGACCCCTTGCGCGCACTGCGTGTCGCACGCTTTGCTGCGCGCTTTCATCATCTCGGTTTCACCATAGCTGATGAAACCAAGGCACTGATGGAGACAATGACTGCCGGCGGCGAATTAAGTGATCTGGTCAGTGAAAGAGTATGGACTGAAATCGAAAGTGCACTGCGTGAATCATCACCTCAGATATTTATCCAGATTTTAAAACATTGCGGGGCCCTGGCAGTCATCCTGCCAGAAGTTGATAACCTGTATGGTGTACCCCAACCTCCCAAATACCATCCTGAAATCGATACCGGTATTCATACCCTGATGGCTCTGCAGCAAGCGGCCATACTCTCTCCGGACCCTGTAGTACGTTTTGCAGCACTTATGCATGACGTCGGTAAAGGTGTCATTCCTAAATCCAAGTGGCCCAACCTGCGCGGACACGAAAAATTGGGGGTAGAATTGATCAACAGCGCATGTAAACGACTCACAGCACCCAATGATTATCGAGACCTGGCCAGGTTAACCAGCCTGCTTCATACCCATTGCCACAGGGCCGCTTCTCATTCGGCTGAAGAATTGCTTGAAACCCTTGAGCAAGCTGATGCCTTTCGAAAACCGGAGCGCTTTGAGCAGTTCCTGCTCGCCTGTGAAGCTGATTCCCGCGGCAGACTTGGACTGGAAGATGTTCCCTATCCCCAGCCTGAAATTCTAAACAAAGCCTTGTCTGCCAGCGCTAATGTAGAGACCAGTGTTTTTATAGAACAAGGTTACAAGGATGCGCAAATCGGTGAACAAATCAGACTAAAAAGACTGACAGTGATACAGGAAGCGCTGGGAATTTCATGACTGAGTCAGACTCACAGCCAGTAGTCCTTATAACCGGCGCCGCCGTACGCCTCGGTGCAGCGTGTGCGAGACTGCTGCATGACAAAGGCTGCAACATCGTCATCCACTGTAATCGCTCAATCACGGACGCCAATAGTCTAGCCGAAACCTTGAATGCTCAAAGAAATGATTCTGCCCGTGTCCTGCAAGCCGACCTTGCTGACACGCAGGCGGTTCTGCAACTGGGCGAAGATGCCATTGCAGCCTGGGGGCGGCTGGATGTGCTGGTAAACAATGCTTCAGCTTTTTACCCGACACCGCTCGAGAATATAAGTGACGATCAGTGGGATGATCTCTTCGCCAGCAATGCTAAATCGCCCTTGCTGCTGGCACATGCCACTGCCGAAGCACTGAAAAAACAGAAAGGCTGCATTATCAATATTTCAGATACTCACACTCAACAGGGCCTGAAGAATCATGCGGTTTATATTATGGCCAAATCAGCTCTCGAAGGCCTGACTCGTACACTGGCCCGTGATCTGGCCCCAGATATACGTGTTAACGCCATCGCCCCGGGGGCAATTTTATGGGCGGATCAGGGAAACGATCATTCTGAGGCCATAAAAGAGAAAATCATCGAGGAAATCAGCCTGAAAAGAATGGGGACACCTGAAGATATTGCCCAGGCCGTTCTCTTTCTTGTTCAACAGGGCACCTACATGACAGGAACAGTTCTTCACGTTGACGGCGGTCGGTGATTTCGCAGCAACAATTTTTAGGTTACAGTTTGCTATAAAAAATAAAATCAGGTGACAACATGAATTGGGATGCCATCTCGGCTATCAGCGAAACAATTGCCTCTGGAGCCGTTGTCCTTTCGCTTATCTATCTCGCCATGCAGATAAAGCATTCTAATAAGATTTCCCAGAGTCAGACGCGGACAGAATTGCGTCACATGGCCAATGTTAGTGGGTTCAGAACGAACCAATCGTTGGTGGAATACTTTCAAGGGAACCTCTTGCGATCCCGCATTTATTGCCTATGTAGATGATATCTTGAAAGAAGTCAGACCGTTGATATTCGCGATATTATAAATGCTTTTTAGAGCAAATCAGAGTTTTCCAGTCTTCAACCAGTGCGCGCACTCTTCACCCTCTTCCCTGATTGCCATCTCATCACAACGGTCGATTTCTTCCTGGTTTAACACATCTTTCCAGCGACCATTGGTGCCTTTGTTGATGAACTTGGCGCCGCCACCTTCGAAAATGGCGTCCAGCACATCAAATTGTTTTGCAGATTCACGCATGTAGTCGATATCGCAGTGTTTTACGATTTGCGGCCATAGGGCTTCCTCAACTTCAATTTCCAGAAAATCGGCAATCCGCCTGGCCTCCCCTTCAAAATCTGCTTTTAGATTATTGTAATGCAGCAACATGATATTGGGTTGGACACGGACATCCCACCAACTTTTTACAGTGTCAAAAAAACGTGACTCTGATGACAAGCCATCAAAATACCTGTTTTCCAGAAAGAACAGATAATACTCATGCACATCACAATCGATAGGCATCATTTTCTCACCAACCAAGCCAGGCGCATTGTTAAAAGCATCATAAGCATCAGGCGTAAAAATCATCTGGTGGTTAAACATACTCCAAACCACATCTCTTGTATCACGCCCAATAAACAGATATTTCATTTCCGGTTTGAAGGGAATGCAATTAAACGGCGAGTGGGTCTTAATAAAACGGCGATGCTTTTGTTCCGCAGCGATAGTAAACATTTCTTCCTTGGTGAGGATGCGAAATTCAGGCCAGGGAGATAAAGCCTGGCCATACACTTCAGGATCGCCCTTAAAAATCATTTGCGCTACCAACTGCCGCATCCAGGTAGTACCGCTCTTGGACCAGGTACCTATCATGATGTCGTCATCACGAAAGGGGAAATCATTCAGCCGAGTGGAATCCCATACTGCCCATTGTTGTTCTGCACTTTTGACCGGAATATCCAGTGCCATGTCTCACTCGGTTAATAGATGCTGAGAATCAAAAAACGCCAGTCTACTGACAGCTATTGAGGTGTTAAACCACGTCTTTCGAGCAGTGGTGTAACGTCAGGTTCGCGCCCACGGAAATTCCGGAACAGTTCCATAGCCTCAACACTGCCTCCTTTGGAGAGAAGTGTGTCTCGAAAGTACTGTCCATTTTCCCGATTCATGCCGCCATTTTCCTCGAACCACTTTACCGTGTCGGCATCCAGGACTTCACTCCATATATAGGAGTAATAACCGGCTGAGTATCCACCCATAATGTGCGAGAAGTAGGTCAGGTGATAACGAGGCGGGATCTCTTCCATCAGAGCGCCAGCATCAGCTAAGGCCTGGCGTTCAAATTCCACAATCTCATCGGCGGATGGCACTTCATCAGCCGTGAGTTGATGCAGCGCCATATCGCCTATAGAAGACATCAGGTATTCAGAACTGGCAAAGCCCTGGTTGAATTTTTGCGCCTCAAAGACCTTATCCAGTAAGTCACGGGGCATAGGTTCACCTGTTTCATAATGCACTGCGTAGTTTTCCAGTACTTCAGGCCAGTCTGACCACATTTCATTAACCTGGGAAGGATATTCCACAAAGTCGCGCGGCACACTGGTGCCAGCAAAAGAAGGATAGGTAACATCAGAAAACATACCATGCAGGGCATGACCAAATTCATGGAACATGGTGGTGACTTCATCGAAAGTCATCAAGGTGGGCTCCCCTTCCGGCGGTTTTGGAATATTCAGATGATTCCCAACTACCGGTTTTCTATCCAGAAGATTCGACTGGGAGACGTAGGCATTCATCCAGGCACCACCTCGTTTGGTGGAACGGGCATATAGATCCATGATGACGAAAGCCAGTGTTGATCCATCGGCATCAAACACTTCAAACGCACGCACATCTTCCTGATATACCGGCAATTCGGGGCGTTCTTCAAAAGTAATACCGTATATCTGGTTGGCCGCAAAGAACACACCATTGAACAGTACATTGTTAGCTTCCAGATAGGGTTTTAATTCCGACGCATCAAAGTCATAGCGTTCCTGGCGAACCTTTTCCGCATAATAATCCCAATCCCAGGAAGCGAGTTGAAATTCTCCGCCTTCTGCCTCAATCATGGCTTGCAGATCTGCTGCTTCCCTGCGCGCATTGGCAATGGCAGGCGGTGTGAGATCAGCAAGTCGCTGATTAACTGCCGCTACTGTCTGAGCGGTCTGATTCTGCAGGATATATTCCGCGTGATTATTGAAGCCTAGCAGCCTGGATTTTATAGCTCGCAGAGTGGCGGTGCGGCTGAGAATTTCCCGGTTGTCGAATTCCCCTCCACTATGACCACGAGACAAAGATGTTTCATGGATGCGCTGGCGCAATGCTCTGTTATCCAGTGATGACAACCAGGGTTGGCCGCTGGTATTAAGCAGGGGTATAACAAATTTACCCAACATGTCGCGGGATTCTGCCGCATCGGCTGCGGTCTGTATTTGCGCTTCAGTAAGACCAGTCAGCTCTTCAGCACTATCCACAACAATGGCCTTCGCATTAACCTCATCAAGGACATTCTGGCTGAAACTGGTAGACAGCTCAGCTAGTTCCAGATTAATTGCTTTGAGCTGTTCTTTTTGTTCACCATCCAACTGCGCGCCGGCGCGGACAAAATCCTTGTAGTTTTCTTCGACCAGTCGAAC
This sequence comes from Gammaproteobacteria bacterium, assembly GCA_029245395.1. Taxonomy (GTDB): domain Bacteria; phylum Pseudomonadota; class Gammaproteobacteria; order Pseudomonadales; family Pseudohongiellaceae; genus Eutrophocola. The sequence continues at coordinate 156,940 of JAQWPL010000024.1, read as the reverse complement.
TGATTCAGCATCTAATCCAAGACTGTTGCGACGCTCATAGAGATCTTGCACGCGGGCAAAAAGGCCAGCGTCCAGGAAAATCTGGTCCTGGTGAGTCGAAAGCCTGGGTGCAATCTCCACTTCTATCTCGTCTATGGCATCGTTAGTGTGAGCTGAGGACATAGCAAAAAACACTGTTGCAACCCGATTTAATAGTTCACCGGATTCCTCTAAAGGAAGCATTGTGTTCTCGAAGGTAGGATCCCCTGCCTGATTTACAATCGCTGCGATTTCTTCTATATGCTCGGCCATGCCTCTTTCAAAAGCAGGCAAATAATGATCGGTAGTTATCTGGTCAAAAGCGGGGTATTGCAACGGCAAAGTACTAGCCGAATAAAAAGGGTTTGTTGCATCGGCAGTATCATTCGTTGTCATGGTTTCATTGGTTTCCTGCAAGGTGGTTTGTTCTGCGTTATCAGAACAGGCGCTCATAAATATCAGCATGAGCAATGTGAATGTCAGTCGGGTGTGAAGATTGGTTTTCATGAATCACCTGATGCTTGTATTACATTAATAGGAAATAGCCCGTTAATCTCATGGCAAGGTTGTTAAAGTTCCCACTTCTGTATTCCAGGGTCAAGTGCCAGGAAGGCGCAGGCTTACCAATAAAGCGTAAATATGGAGTTAGCGTAGTAGCTACTGCTAACGCTCAATCCCGTTAGGACTAACGGGATTAATCAGTGAAGTAAGTATGTGGTCTTCCCAGCGACCGTTGATGTATAGATACTTTTTGGCAAAACCTTCTTTCTCAAAACCAAGTTTTCCCAACAGGCGCGCAGAACGCTCATTCGCGGGCATATAATTGGCGCATATCCTGTTCAATTTAAGATTCTCAAAGCAAAAGGCCATAGCATGTTTGACAATCGCGGTCATGGCCCCGGTGCCTTCATAGTGACTATCAACCGAATAGCCCAGATTGCAATAATAAGCCGGGCTGTAAAGAATATTAGTCAATGAACAAGCGCCTACTACCAGGCCTTTCTCCAGGCCGATAAAATGAACAGACCTGCCTTCACTGAAATCATTTTCCCGTTCTTTCAGTCGGCGCTTCCAAGTACTGACGTTGTGATGATCCGTGTCGATCCGGGGGTGCCAAGGGGCAAATCTTTTCTGGTTTCTGAGGTAATAATCAGACAGCTGTTTTGCATGCTTAACTTGAGTTGTGACAATGTCCTGACCTGGGTGACAGAGAGAATTCATTTCAGGTTCCCAATTCATCCTGCTGGCCCTGTGAATCATTCAGGTTTGCCAGTATCTCTTGTGCAGCTTCCAGATCTTTGTCATCGAGGAGCCAAAGCTCCTGTTGTAAATTGTAGGGTGGGAACCCTACAGAGGAGAATTCATTTTTCAAAACAGCCCCCACGCTGGCATCTTCGAGCATACTTTTTGCTAGCCCCACCAGAGCTGAATTGGAATGTGTAAAAATCGGGATCATGGTTGCATTTAATGCCTGCTTGAAATTTTTCGGCCGTGCCATTCAAAATCCACAGGCCATAGCTTTTGCTTTTCCTTGTCATACTCTGACCAAAGTTGGTTGTAGGTCTGTCGTAATACTGGATGCTTTCCCTTGCCATCTATCTGGGTAAGTGGCCAGAGCATAAAAGCATTTTCAGTTATTTCTGCCCGTGGCAGGTTAATGGTTCCATATTTCCCCGCCAGGGAATTATAAGTCAGTATATCGATATCCAGAAGCCTGCCACTGAACTTGGTCTGGCTTCTGTCCCTGCCATGTTTGTCTTCTATGTCCTTTAACAGTTTTATTAATTCCGGAATCCCGACTTCAGTTTCTATTCCTGCAACCATGTTAAGAAAATTGTCCCCATCAAATCCTACGGCTTCACTTTCAAAAACAGAAGACAAACTTAAATCATTGAATTGCAACAGCAAGGCATCAAGACAGCTAGTTAGCTGATTTGTTGCATCGATATTACTACCCAGGCTAAGAGTTACCCACGCCATGTGTTGTTAACTCCTGTTTATAATTCACCACGTTCGATAATCACGCCCACATCACGGGCGCCTGTAACAGCTCCGGGCTTTCCCAACTCCATGCGCAGCCAGGCCACATCAAATTCTTCCTGCACGATATCAGCTATCCTGGAACCCAGCGTTTCCAGCAACTTGAAACTACTTTCTTCTATATAGGCAGTAAGTCTTTTTGAGACAGCCTTGTAATCCAGGGCATATTCAATTTCGTCATTTTCAGTTGCCTTGCTGAAATCTGATTTCATTTCCAGATCCAGCGTGACGCGCTGGCGAATTTCCCGTTCCCAATCAAATACGCCGATTACAGTTCTAACCTCAAGACCACGAATATAAACTATTTCCATTTTCCACCTCTTTATTTACTTTGGGCACCCAACCAGCGCCCCTACAATAATTAATACTTTAAGACAGTGATGGCAGTGTTTCTAGGTTCCAGCGTGGTTTCGCCAAAATGCTGAGATCATCTTGCTGGCCGGCTAGTAAACGCATGCATCCGGCATAGGCAATCATAGCTCCATTATCAGTACAGTAGGCAAAACCCGGGTAGTACAGCTCCCCACCTTCTTCTTTGGCCATTATTGCCAGTTTTTCACGTAACCGTAAATTGGCACTGACACCACCAGCCATCACGAGCCGCTTCAACCCACTATGTTTAAACGCGCGTCGGCATTTAATCACCATCGTATCAGCCACTGCCTCCTGGAATGCCCAGGCGATATCTGCCCGAGTCTGTTCATCAAGCACACCATTCACTTTATTTTTTTCTACAGTATTCATTGTAAAAGTTTTAAGACCACTGAAACTGAAATCCAGGCCAGGACGGTTTGTCATTGGGCGTGGAAAATCAAAGCGTCCTGGAGTACCAGGTTCCGCAAGTTTTGCCACATGAGGGCCACCGGGATAAGGCAGGCCAAGCATTTTCGCCACCTTGTCAAAGGCTTCTCCGGCGGCATCATCCAGTGATTCGCCCATCACGGTATAGCGACCGATTTCCGGTACTTCCACCAACTGTGTATGCCCCCCTGAGACCAGCAAAGCAACAAAGGGAAATTCCGGGCCGTTTTTTTCCAGCAATGGGGCCAGCAGATGCCCTTCCATATGATGCACTCCAATGACTGGAATATTCAGCGTCATCCCCAGCGATCTGCCAATAGACCCACCTACAAGCAACGCACCAGCTAGACCCGGGCCTGCTGTGTAGGCAATGCCATCCAGATCGCTTAATGCACAGTCAGCCTTATCCAGAACTTCCCGGATCAACGGCAACGTTTTTCTGATGTGATCGCGAGAAGCCAACTCGGGAACAACCCCACCGTATTTCTGATGCAATTCTATTTGGCTATAAAGTGCATCCGCCAGGAGTCCCTTTTCACTATCATAAAGGGCGATGCCAGTTTCATCACAAGAGGTTTCAATACCAAGAACTTTCATGGGCATTTGTGCAATTAAGGGGGAGGGAATAATACCACAGGCAGCACTTAGCGATGCTTGGTAACCACCCAATTATCTACTACAGCGTGGTATGATGCATGCCAATTTTTTATTATTAATACATCTATTTACAGTGTGGGCAAACCCATTATGAAGGCGTATCAATTAAAAGCGGGCAGTACTTCCATTGAAGGTTTAGAGCAAGTTGAACTGGAAAAACCGCAGGCTGGTCCTGGAGACATTCTGGTAAAGATGCATGCCGCATCCTTGAATTTTCGTGACCTGGGCATTATTGCTGGTAAGTACTTTGGTGGCCCGGTACAAAGCGATACCATCTTGGGATCAGATGGTGCAGGGGAAGTTGAAGCCATAGGTGAAGGAGTTACCCGCTTCAAGCCCGGCGATAAAGTGGCAGGCACTTTTTTCCAGGGGCTGATAGACGGCCCTGCCAACCCCTTTATCAATCCGGCCCTGGGTCATTCTGCACCCGGCGTACTTAGTGAATATGCTGTTTACAAAGAAGACGATGCAGTACACATACCCGGCAATTTAAACTTTGAAGAAGCCGCCTGTTTGCCTTGCGCTGCTGTAACAGCCTGGCATGCCATGATGGAAGCTGGCACGCCAGTTGGTGCCGATGACACCGTGCTGCTGCTTGGCACCGGTGGCGTCTCCATGTTCGGGCTACAATTTGCCAAAGCCGTGGGCGCTAAAGTCATCATCACTTCTTCCAGCGATGAAAAGCTTAACAAAGCAAAAGCACTGGGCGCTGACTCATTGGTGAACTACAGCGAGCATCCTGACTGGGAAGAAGAAGTTAAAATACTCACAGATGGCAAAGGAGTCGACTGCGTTGTGGAAGTTGGCGGCATTGGCACCATCGGCAAGTCAATGCAGTGCCTGGGTCTGGGTGCAAAAATTGGCATGATAGGAGTTCTTGCGGGACCTGAAGGTGAATGCAATCCACGCAACTTGATGATGACGGCTAGTAGCATTCATGGCATATTTGTTGGCAACCGCCGTATGTTTGAAACAATGAACGAGACAATTCAAACCAATGATATCCACCCCGTTATAGACAAGGTGTTTGATTTTGATGACACCGTAGAAGCCGTCGGTTACTTCAAAAGTCAGGCGCATTTAGGTAAAGTCGTCATACAAATTGGTTAATACATTTGGTATCAAATATGAAACAAACTGCATACCTGGTCCTGTTATCAACTCTGCTCTTTCAACCAAGTATCGCGGCAGAAGATGATATCTTGCCTGAAGAAATTACTGTTGAAGCAAGCAGAGATAGAATCAATCTTCAGCTTCAGGTCGACCAGGCAGAAAACCAATTCTATGCCCTGTTTAACGATCTCGTAGATGATGAGGATTTCAGGATAGAGTGCCAATATGAGCGAGTAGTCGGCTCAATCATCAAGGAGCGGATTTGCCAAACAAAATACATGCGCGATGAACTTTCCACGGCTGCCACACTGAGTTTATCCGGCGTCGATTACATGATTTCTGCAATACTAACGGAGAAGAACAGTCAGCTTCGTGAAAAGGCCATGGAATTGCTGGAGAACAATCCGGCATTTAGAAATGCCGCACAAAACCTTTCTGAACGAGTCGAAGAATACCAGGACGAATATGGCATTGAAGCAGATAAAGAGTAACTACTTCACAATTGCAAAAATTTCTCAATTTATTTGTTACCCCTTCGCAATAATTCATGGATAATTGGACTTTCTTCCTTAATAGTGAGATTTGTTAGTGCCAATAAGTTATTACAAACAAAGCTGCAAAATAATTTTTATCGCGTTGGTCATTACTGCAAGCACAGCTTGTAGCTACCTCCAGACAGACTCCCCTCCCCTTCAGGAAAGTGCCGCCTCAGGTGACAGTCGACCTGCGCCCCAAGATCTCATTGTGGAATCACTGGTCAAAGAAGCCGGCGAGCTCGGCGAAGTCAATATTGATGGTGTTCAGGAACCAATAACTGAAGAGGATGCTATTAAACAGGCAGAGCAACTGCCGGAAACACCCACTATTAAAATGACTGCCAATAGCGTTGTTGAACGGGCAGTCAATGATTATCTGCAAAATCGCCGCACACTGCTGCACGTCTGGATTGAAAGAAGTCACACCTACTTCCCAATGATTGAAAAAATCTTTGAGGAGGAAGGCGTTCCTGACGAACTCAAATATATTGCTCTTGGGGAAAGTGGCCTGCGTCCAACCGTAAGAAGCTCTGCTGGCGCCGTTGGTATGTGGCAATTCATGTATGGCACAGCACAAGGTTCAGGGCTGGAAATAAATACCTGGGTCGACGAACGACGCGACCCGGAAAAAGCAACACGTGCAGCGGCAAGACATTTCAAGGAGCTCTATACAAGTTACAACGGCAACTGGGAATTGGTTCTGGCAGGTTATAACTGCAGCTACCGGTGTATCACCCGTGCCGCTCGTCGCGCCGGTAAGTCTATAAAGGACAACCCGTCCTACTGGGAAATCTATCCCTTTCTGCCTCGGGAAACACGCGGCTTCGTTCCCAAGTTTATTGCGGCAGCTCTGATAGTTTCCAATCCGAAAATGTATGGCATTCAGGCAGAAAATTTTGGCCAGGAAATTGGCTACGATGTTGTGAAAGTTAATGGTTTATTGTCCCTGGAAGCCGCCGCCATGCTTGCTGGCACCGATTTGGCTACAATCAGAAATCTGAATCCTTCATTAATTAAAGCCAGCCTGCCGGATCAGGCTGCAGCGTATGACCTGCGCATACCCATGGATACTTTTGAACGCTTCGTAAGGGCTTTTGAAAACCTTCCTGAAGAGGAAAAAGTCTCTCCCAGCGAATATGTCATTCGCCGTGGCGACACCCTTGACTCAATTGCCAGATCCTTTGATTCTAACGTCGAGGAACTTAGGGCTGTTAATGGCATTCGGGGACACCTAATTTATCCCAACCAAAAATTATTGATTCCCGGCGGTGGAATTTCCACAGATATCAGTCTGGCAAATAGTGAAAAGACTTCAGTGGTATACGGAGAAAACCTGTTCAGGCCTATTAAGTTGCAGGATGAATTCCAGCTGGTTGAACTTAACGGCTCAACCGAAGCGGCACCATTGATGGCCGTCAGTCTAAGCCAGGATGTCGAAGATGACTTTTTAGTTCCGACCATTTACCAGGTGCGTCGCGGCGACACCCTTGGCCAGATTTCAGAACGCTTTAATATTTCAGTCAGGGATATCCAGCAGTGGAATAATATCCGCGGAACAACCATCTATATCAACCAGGAATTGACTATTCACTCTGTAGCCGCCACCCCTATCACTACTTACCTGGTAAAACAGGGCGATAACCTGAGCATCATCGCCCGCCGTTTTGGGGTGTCAGTAGAAAACATCAAACGTTGGAACAGTCTCAACAACAATCTGATTTATCCTGGTCAGAATCTCTCGATTAACTAATTCCATTCATTAACTATGCATCAACTAGCGTTTATTTGGCGCGCCAGTTAATGTCAATTTTTCTTTTCTGGTCGATACAATCTTTTAAATAAAGGTTTATCAGACTCTGGTAGGGCACTCCAGATGCCACGGCCATTGCCTTGAAATAATCTACCACCTCTTCACTCAAGCGCATGGTTACTGGTTTTTTTATTTTTGAGGCGTATGGATTTTTTTTACTATCCATTGCAGAAAAATCGTAATGTTTTCTCATCTGTATAACCCTTTCAAATAAACCAGCGATTCTGTCTTGTTCGCTTTTCTGGCTGATATAATTCTTAAGACATCCGTTTGTTTTTCAGTAAAACAAACTACGCAGAGCAGACCACTAATTACTCAGACCCAACAAAATGTATCTTTCCTCATTTTCAGAATGATCCGGATCAAAATACAACTTTGCTTTGTCATCATCGAAAACAGTAGATGCTTCAGTAAATGAAAGACCATGCTTTAAGAAATTTTGACGAGCTTTTGCCTGATTCCATTCAAACGTTAACATAAATACAATGTATTGACATCATCCTTGATGCCTGCTTATTGTTAAGGGGCTGGGGTATTCAGTCTAGCCGCAATTCCTGATATCGCCTTCACTATAGCGCCGCTGTTGCGGATATCATTGGTGATTGCTTCAATATATTTATCCATTCCCTGCTCATAATCATTCCAGATCAACGCCTGTTTCTCATCAAAATCACGGCCGATAACCTCATAAATTGCACTGTATAACGGCAGTGTTTTTTCCGAGACAGTCTGACTGGCATCATAATGCCCAACCATAATTTTTGAGCGTAGCTCAGCTGCCTGCACACCGAATAACAGGCTTATTGCAATGTATTGCTGGTACATGTCTACAGAACGCCGGGCAAGATTGGCCGAACCAAAGCCCTGAGAATTTATATTCTGATTAAAACCTTCTGCATGAGTGGGATAGTGAGTGGTCAGGGAATTTCCGTAAAACTGTAATTGCGGCATGATGCAGTTGCCGCATAGTTGTAAGCTCTGCATGCCACCGTTGACGACCCTTTCTGCATTTCCCACCAGCATGGCGGACAAACCATTACTGAATGCCGGCATTACCGCCATGGCGATCTGAACATCCAGATGTTTAGCCAGCATACCAATGTGGTAGCGCAACTGATCCATACTGACGCCGATGTACTGCCCCAGGAAATTGCCACCGTGATAAGTGTTGCCTTCAGCTTCATCAATTAAAGGATTGTCAGTGGCGGCATTAATTTCCATTTCCACCTGTTCGGCTATTTGTCGCACGCCATCCACTATCGGCCCCATGTACTGCGGCAGGCAGCGCAGGGAATAACGATCCTGGATGGGCTCATCACCGCCGCGAAATTCATGCTGACCTCCCAATTCATCCTCAATCAATTTGGATCCAGTCAACAAATCCAGCATGACCTGCGCTGCGGACACCTGCCCGGGAAAAGGTTTGCGGGCATGGATAAAGGGGTGAAAAGACTGATTGGTGGCATTGAGTCCCTGGAACAACAAGGCATGGGCTCCAAACGAAAGTGCCAGTAAATTCCGGGTATCGTAAACCACATTGGCGGCAATGCCCGTCATCACGGAAGTCCCATTGACCATGGCCAGGCCTTCTTTGGGACCTAACTCTTCCCGTTCCAGTCCAAGTTCTTTTAACAGGGACTGTGCGCCTATTTCCCTGCCCTGATAATCCACTTTCCAGCTTTCATCGAGCCCGATAAGACAGGCGGTAATATAGGACAGCGGTGACAAATCCCCGCTGGCGCCTATTGAAGCAAATTCACGCACGACCGGTGTCGCGCCTGCATTCAGGAAAGTGCCCATGCGCTCAATCATGGACATGCGAATACCGGACGCTCCCTGCAAGTGGGAATTCATTCTGACCAGAATGGCCGCACGCACATCTTCAACAGGCAGGCGGTTACCGGTGCCTACTTTATGGAACCAGGGGATATTGTTCTGCAACTCAATAGCCTGATCTTTGGATATCGTCTTGTAGGCCAGGGCCCCGAATCCACTGGTAACCCCATAAATGGGTTTATTATTCTCCACGGCTTTGAGAATGAATTCGTTGGATTTTTTGACCCGCTCCTGAACCTGCGAATCATCTGAGATAGCTACGTTGGTCTCGTTGCGTGCCACCTGCACTACTTCGTCGATAGTCAGGTCTTCACCTGAAACAATTATATTTTCTGCAGTCATTGCTACACCTGTATGAAATCATTGATTTAATTATAAAAAATGGCTGCCCGCCGCCTGAAACCAGTTCAGGAAAGTGGGTTTAAGGAAGCTAGACAGGCGTCAGGACCAGTCCAGAAGGGAGAAATAGCCTGCCAGAAACAGGGATTTGATCTTTTTGCTGCGTTTCATGGGTATAAACCGGAATTCAAGGATTTATAGTCTACTAAAAATAGCGGCTAATGGAAGTAGCCATTGCGCCCCTGGATACTCCAATTATCCCCTAAAACCTTTGCAATTCCGGGGCTTTGCCATTACAATTCTGCGCCCTCATACTCAGGGATAAACCGATTTACAGGTAGCCAGTAATGCCGATAGTAAAGTTAAAAGAAAACGAGCCTTTTGATGTCGCCTTGCGCCGCTTCAAGCGTTCCTGCGAAAAAGCAGGAGTTCTGGCTGAAGTACGCCGCCGCGAGTTCTACGAAAAACCGACTTCTGTGCGCAAGCGCAAAGCCGCCGCCGCTGTAAAACGTCACGCGAAAAAAGTGTCTCGTGAATCCCGTCGTACTCAGCGCCTCTATTAAACTCTCCTAAACTAATCCTTTCATTATGACGGACCACGCACTGAAGATCAGCATCACGGATGCAATGAAAGATGCCATGCGCGCAAAGGATAAGCCGCGCTTGTCAACCGTTCGGCTGATGCTTTCTGAATTGAAACGCATTGAAGTGGATGAGCGCATTGATCTTCCTGAAGACCGTATCATTTCCATCCTCGACAAAATGATCAAGCAGCGTCGTGATTCGGTAAAACAATATACCGATGGCGACCGTCTGGATCTTGCTGATATCGAAAGTGCTGAAATTGAAATTATCCAGGAATTCATGCCGGCGGCAATGAGCGAAGAAGAAATTACGGCTATCGTCAACAAAGCGATAACCGATTCTGGTGCGGCTACCATGCAGGACATGGGTAAAGTAATGAATGAAGTTCGACCGCTACTGGCGGGTCGCGCCGATATGGCGGTTGTAAGTAAACTAGTTAAGCAGCTGCTTTCTTAACCCTCGATTGAGGGATATTAGGGCTGGCAGAATCTACAGTAACTTGCTGACGAGCCGGGTTTAACACCAGATCCATATCCTCCATCGGCACGGCACCCAGCAATACTTCATTTCCCAACACCAGCGCACCGACAAAACACTGCCTTTCACCAAAAGTAACTTTGATCGGCCCTACATACGGCACAGTCGTACATTTACCATCAGCCAGCATCACTTCCCTGGTTTCTATTTTTTCCAGTTGTAACTGCACAACAATATGTTCAGGAATACATAGCATCAATGCGCCAGTATCTGCCAGCGCATTGACGGTAACAGGCCGGACAGTATTATTGGCCGCATTACCCAGGCTGATCTCAGTGTAGATATGCCCCATCTGTTCTTTATTCATTATTTTCGTTTCTTTCAAAATAGCTCATTTTTTCATTTTAGCAAATTGTATCGACATTCCCATGATTACACTGAACATAACGCTTTTTCTCACGAACTTGGCTAGAATGACCGCCAATAAGAATAAGACCTAAAACAATGGCAGGCCTGATCCCACAAAATTTTATTGATGATCTGCTTAATCGCGTCGACATTGTCGATGTGATCGATGCCTATACAACATTAAAAAAGGCCGGTAAGAATTACAAAGGCCTGTGCCCCTTTCACCAGGAAAAAACCCCCTCCTTCAGCGTCGAGCCTGATAAACAGTTCTATTACTGCTTTGGCTGCGGCGCCGGTGGCAATGCCCTGGGCTTTCTGATGAATTACGAAAACATGGATTATGTGGAGGCCATTGAAAAACTGGCCAGCCAGATGGGCATGGAAGTCCCTCGTGAAGAATCCAACGATGCCCTGCGCAGCCGTGAGAAGAACCAGGTATTGTTTGAAGTGCTGGAACAAAGCTGCCGTTACTACCAAACACAATTGCGCAAGCACCCTGACAAAACCCGTGCGGTGGAATATCTGAAAAGCCGCGGCCTGTCCGGTGAAATCGCCCGCGACTTTGCGCTTGGCTATGCCCCGCCAGGCTGGAGCAACCTGCTGGAATCAATCGGAACAAATGAGCCACTCAAAAAAGCCCTGATCAATGCAGGCATGCTGATAGAGAACCCGGACAACAAGCAACATCCTCTTTACGATCGTTTCCGGGACCGCATTATTTACCCCATCAGGGACAACCGTGGCCGGATAATTGCCTTTGGCGGACGTGTGCTTGGAGACGACAAGCCCAAGTATCTGAACTCTCCCGAAACCCCGGTTTTTCACAAGGGCGAAGAGCTTTATGGTTTATATGAAGCCAGAAAGAATACCAGGAAGCTCGAAAAAATACTGATCGTAGAAGGCTACATGGACGTCATTGCCCTGGCCCAGAATGACATTACTTACAGTGTCGCCACACTGGGGACAGCGACTTCCACAAGCCACCTGCGCCGCCTGTTCAAATTGGTGCCAGAGGTTGTGTTTTGCTTTGATGGTGACGATGCCGGCCGCGAGGCCGCCTGGCGAGCACTGGAACAGGCCTTGCCATTAATGGAAGACGGCCGTACTGCCCGGTTTTTATTTCTACCTGATGGAGCAGACCCCGACACCGAGGTGCGCAAGATCGGTAAGTCGGCTTTTGTAAAAAACATGAATGAGGCCACCCAACTTGCTGAATATTTCTTCCAGTCACTGGGAAAACAAGTGGACATGAATTCCCTTGAGGGCCGTGCCCGACTTGGCAGAATGGCCCTACCCCATATTGAAAAAGTCCCAAAAGGTATCTATCACCAGCTAATGCTTGATCAATTATCCACAATTACAGGTGTTGCCTTGCAAACTCTGGCAGGCATGGAAAAAACGCCCGATTCAGGCAGGAAACTGGACACAATTCCAGTGCGCAGCAAACCCCCTGTCAGGAAAAGTCCGGCAGGCCGTTCGGTGTGTATGAGAGCCGTTAACCTTATTCTGTTGAAGCCAGGAGTTGCCGCTGATCTGGAACACTCGGATCTGGCAGCAATCGAAAGCCCTGATATGGATTTGCTGCTTCAAGTCGTAACCCTGGCAAAAAAGCACCCGGCCAGCACCACACCTGAATTGCTCGGACGCATCTACGCCACCCCCCTGGGAAGCCAGCTGACGCAGTTGCTAAACCGTGAGCAGATAACGCCTACTGAGGGAATAGAGCAGGAATTCAATGACATTATTGGTCATTTACTGAAAGCCCATCACCACAAACTGAGCCACCATTCCTGGATTGAGCAAGCCCGCCAGAAACTGGACTCTCGTCGCAATACTGGAAATAGCGAAGCTCCTGGTGAAGAAAACACCCCCGATCAAGGCTAAATACTGCGTTTTCCCTTGAATTCTGCGGTCTAAGCCCCACTTAGAGAAGTAAATATAGCTAGTATCCCTATACTGCATTGGTTAAAATACGCGGCTATTTTTTGACCTACCAAAACTAGATTCTCTTATACAGGTATCACACTTAAGATGAGCAAAGTCCAAACCCAACAGTCCAGTCTCAAAGCATTGATTGCCAAAGGTAAGGAGCAGAATTACCTGACCTATGCACAAGTGAATGACCACCTGCCTGAATCAATTTCTGACCCGGATCAGGTCGAAGACATAATTCAGATGATCGACGACATGGGTATCAAGGTGTTTGAAACCGCACCGGATGCCGACCAGTTGTTGATGATCGAAAGTGAAACAGATGAACTGGCTGCTGCTGAAGCTGCAGCCGCCCTGGCAGCAGTTGAAAACGAAGCCGGTCGCACCACAGATCCCGTGCGTATGTACATGCGGGAAATGGGAACAGTAGAACTGCTTACCCGCGAAGGCGAGATTGTAATTGCCAAGCGTATTGAGGAAGGTATCCGTGAATTGATGTCGGCCATGGCCTTTTTCCCAGGCACAGTGGATTACGTGCTGGATCAATATGAAATGGTAGAAAAAGAAGAGAAGCGTCTGCCGGATATACTGACTGGTTATCTTGATATTGGTGATGACAGTGTTCAGGTCGCACAAAACAGTCCCGCAGCAGAAGCCCCTGCTAAAACTGACAAAACTGGTGATGCTGCTTCTACTGACGATGATGACGATGAAGCCCCTACCGGTCCGGATCCTGAACTGGCAAAAATTCGTTTTGATGAATTGCGCAAACAGTTTCGCTCAACACAGCGAGCTCTGAAGAAATACGGCCGCGATCATGCCAAGGGTATCGAATCCCTGGAAAAACTGGGTGAAGTGTTCAAATTTTTTAAGCTTTCCCCTCGCCAGTTTGACCCGCTGCTGGAACATATCCGTGTTTGTCTGAAACGTATCCGTCGCCATGAAAGAAATGCTCGCAATCTGGCTATCAACACCGGTCGTATGCCACGCAGTGTTTTCATTAAAAGCTTCCCGGGTAATGAGATCAACAAAAAGTGGATAGACAGCCACCTGCGCCGGAAAGATTACTCCGAGACTCTGGCCAAGGTGAAAGTTGAAATTGTCCGCGCCCAGAAAAAACTTGGCCTGGTTGAAGAAGAAACCGGACTGACCATTGGTGAAATCAAGGACATCAACCGCCGCATGTCCATAGGCGAAGCAAAATCACGCCGCGCCAAAAAAGATATGGTAGAAGCCAACCTGCGTCTGGTTATCTCTATTGCCAAAAAATACACCAATCGTGGTCTGCAATTCCTCGACCTTATTCAGGAAGGCAATATCGGCCTGATGAAAGCCGTGGACAAATTTGAATATCGTCGAGGTTACAAGTTCTCGACCTACGCCACCTGGTGGATCAGGCAGGCCATTACGCGTTCCATCGCGGACCAGGCCAGAACTATCCGTATTCCAGTACACATGATTGAAACCATCAACAAGCTCAATCGTATTTCACGTCAGATGTTGCATGAGAAAGGCCGCGAACCGACACCGGAAGAACTTGGCGATCGCATGGAACTGTCTGAAGACAAAATCCGCAAAGTGCTTAAAATCGCCAAAGAACCTATCTCCATGGAAACACCCATTGGCGATGATGAAGACTCACATCTGGGTGATTTCATTGAAGATGCCAACATTGATTCTCCAGTGGATTCTTCCCTGGACGAAGGCCTGCGTGAAGCTACCAATGAAGTGCTGGGTAGCCTGACTGCGCGTGAAGCCAAAGTACTGCGTATGCGTTTCGGTATTGATATGAATACCGACCACACGCTGGAAGAAGTAGGCAAGCAGTTCGATGTAACCCGTGAGCGTATTCGTCAGATTGAAGCGAAAGCACTGCGTAAGCTGCGTCATCCGACTCGCTCGGATCACCTGAAAAGCTTCCTGGACGAATCCTGATAGTTCCAACTTATAAAAAAGGCGCCAACAGGCGCCTTTTTTATTGTTCTTATTTCCTTCTAACTCCTTACATTTCCTCTTTCCTCTTTCCTCTTCACTCTTAATTATTTCCCAAAATATATTTTTTTCTAAGGAACTGCACAAATTTTTACCCGTCAGAACTCTTATAAGGTAAAGAAAGGCAGTAAAAGCATTTGAAACAACTGGAAAAGGTATTTCTTCAGCACCAGCGCCACCTGTATGTGTCGGCCTTGGCAATCACCCGCAATCGCGCGGCGGCTGAAGATAGTGTGCATGAAGCATTGCTGGCAGTTGCTTCTTTACGGGAAGCGCCTCGTGACACAGCTGCTTACCTGTATCGAGTGGTACGTAACAAGGCATTACATAGCTTGAAACAGGTAAGCCGACAGGTAGCATTGGTGGATATACAAGAGGATTACCTCGAGACGACTTCCGGTGATGCAGGACACAGCACACTGATTCAGCAGATAAAAACACAAATCCAGACGTTAGCCCTGGATGAACAACAGGTCCTTATATTGAAATTATTTGAAGACCTGACCTTTGATGAGATCGCCCACATCATGGAAGCCTCTCCCAACACAGTGGCATCCTGGTACAGACGCGGTCTTGCAAAGTTAAAGGAGTTACTCAATGACTGAAAATGAATTAGAGAAAAAACTGTCACAATTGAATCTTGCCAATCCTTCAGCAAACTATCTGGAAAAAGGCATAGAACAGATTAATAACGAATCTGGCGAGTCTATTTGGCATCGTTATATGCCACTGGTGCTGGCCTCAGCATTGGTTGCTTCTGTAGCTATCAATGTATTGCAACTGGTTAGTAGCCAACAACAACTGGAGATGTCAGATGCCGGGCAACTGGCTCAATGTGATGTCTCTAATGCGTCAGCTTCTGCAGTTGATCTGCCTGAATTTCAAATGGTCACTTTTGAGTCAGAGTTAACACCACTGGGCATGTGCTAAAAAGAGACAAGAGACAAGAGACAAGAGACAAGAGACAAGAGACAAGAGACAAGAGACAAGATGATTATAAAAAAATTATTTATCGATACAACGCAATTTCTTACAAACAGAATCCTGGCAATGCGAGCAATAAGAATCCCGGTACTTCTCCTTGCCTCTTGTCTCCTGCCTCTTGCATCTGGTGTTTTTGCTCAACCAGACCGTTTCCTGCCTGGCAGAGACTTTACCGTCATTGAAAACCCATTACCTGATCGAACCCCCGACGCCATCGAAGTCACTGCATATTTCTGGTACGGATGCCCCGGTTGTTTCCAGTTTGAACCGCAATTGGCAAACTGGATTGAAAAACAGGATGAAAGCGTGATCTGCCTGCGCCTGCCTGCCATATGGGATGACTGGCGGGAAGTTCACGCCCGCGCCTATTACGTAGCCAGGTCACTTGGGGCGCTGGTAGATATGCATATGAAAATATTTAATGCCATGCACCTGCAGGACAACCGCCTGCGTGATAAAGAAGAACTGAAACAGTTATTTGCCGAACACGGCACCAACGAAGCTGATTTCAACAAGGCCTACAATTCATTCACAGTGAACAGTGAAATTAACCGCGCCAAGAACCAGGCTATTCAGGCGGGTGCACGGTCCACACCTTCTCTGATTGTAAATGGCAAATACCTGGTAGCTCTTTCACAGGAAACTCTGGATATTGTTGATTTCCTGGTTAATAAAGAAAAAGCGCTATTGTAGTTACCAAGACTTACAGGTTTTTTCATTATTTAAACTATTAGGTCTCTATCTTCCCCGCCAGTGAAATAATCTTTTCCCGCAACCACTGGTGGGCAGGCGAGCGTGCCGCCCTGTCATGGGATACCAGACAATATTCAATCTTCACCCCAGGGCCTATCTGAAACGGTAATTCCTTGAATAACAAATCCTTTGTCGCAAAATGTCTGATCAGGCAGGAACCAGGAAGCAAGTAATCGGTCCGGCTAATCACCTCCAGTGCCGTAATCAGGTTTTCTGTTTCAAACGCACTTGGCCATGGCATCAGCGTTGCAGAAGTAGTGTCGTTCATGAATACGCTCAACTTATCCATATCCGGCATGTTCAAGCCAACACGGGGATATTCCAAAAGCTCCTCAAAAGTCAGCTTCTTGCGTTTCATGAGGGGATGCTTGGCTCTGGCATATAAAGCAGGTTGCACTTCGATAAGCAGGTCAGACTGAAAATTCGGTGGAATGTCCGAAAACTTCAGGTTCAGTACAAAATCCAGCTCGCCTTTTTCCAAACCAGCCAGCTGATTTTCCTGTTGAGTGAGAGTGACCAGATGCATCCCCGGCGCCTCTCGGCTTAACTCTTCCACCAGAATAGGAAACAGCACCATGTCCATAAATTCATTGATGGCAATGATGAACTCACCTTTGTAAGTGGCAGGATCAAAAGTTTCCGAAACAAACAGGTTTTCCATGTCATCCAAAATGGATTCAAGCGGCTGTTTCAGGGACTGGGTAAAAGGCGTCGGCACTAACCCCCTGCCGGTACGAGTAAACAGAGGATCATCAAAAATATCCCGCAAGCGCGAGAGGGATTTGCTGATGGCAGGCTGCGTCAGGAACAGCTTTTCCGCTGTTCTGGACACACTTTGCTCCTCCATTAATACCTGGAGCGTAATGAGCAGATTCAGGTCGACCCTGGCTAAGTGACGAATATCCATGAGCCTTAATATAACTCA
Organism: Gammaproteobacteria bacterium; assembly: GCA_029245395.1. Classification (GTDB taxonomy): domain Bacteria; phylum Pseudomonadota; class Gammaproteobacteria; order Pseudomonadales; family Pseudohongiellaceae; genus Eutrophocola. Next base: position 139,734 of record JAQWPL010000024.1, on the reverse strand, counting down.
CATTCATAGGTATGTTAATAATTATTCATTATTATTTATACCTTGAGACGCGTAAAGTGGCCACCAAGTTAAACGAGCGAGTGATTACCACTCAGGAGCACGAACATGACAGTCCTCGCAGCCTTTGGCATCGTAATGGCCCTTGCATTGACACTTGGTGATTTAAATCGTCAATAACAGACTCCCTTAGTCTCAGGTCCCCCACTTATAACCTGAGCATATAGCAAGTACGCAGTTATCCCCTTATAATTGCGTGCTTGTTTTTTTTGTACCTGATAAAAAGGTTTCTAATTCCTGGCTTCCTACCCGTACAAATCAAATAAGACTTTTTAGGCAAGTATTTTGTTCGTAATCCAGGCGTAGTATTTTTTTGACGAAGGAGTGTATTACTAATACATGACTGAGGAGAAATAAATGCTACAACGAAAAGTACGGACAAAAGACGCCGGCTAAAAGGGCCTATAGCTCAGTTGGTTAGAGCAACGGACTCATAATCCGTTTGTCCCAGGTTCGAGTCCTGGTGGGCCCACCATTTTCCATTCCGCCAAATCAAGTTACTCTGGCCCCTTTGATTCATAGTCTGTAATAAAAATACCCCCGGCATGAATGCCGAGGGCTTTGTTTTCAGGCTGGATCTGGCCTAGCGGCTGACCGTTATACTGGCTTGCAGATCCGTTGGACGAATGATCTCCATGACCGGAGCATCGGCCACCAGCTTGACCCACATGGTAGCTCCGTCGTTGAAATAGGACGTCTCGTTCACCTGGTGCAATGCGTCCATGCTGCCTTGTTCGGTTCCGGTAGCTGCATTGGTGAAACCCGGCAGTTCAAATATGACCCATGAGCCCTGTTCCATTTCGGTCAGACTGAGAGTGACTTCCTGCCTTTCGGTTTTTACCTGTATCTCGGTGCCGGCTTTCACAGTGCTCTGGTCGCCGAATATCTTGAATTCCTTGCCATTGCGAACAAGCGCGATAGGTGCCTGCGGAGCACGACGAGAAAACAGAGCGGCACGTTGGGCCTGAACGAGGGGAGTGTCTGGAGCATTTGGACCGAGCGAAGAGAGCAAAGCGTACCGAGCGGTCCGGGATTCGAGATCGACTGCGCCTGGAAGCCATCCTCTACTGTCCGAGAGATTCAGGCGACCGATATCACCCGTACACACAGAGGCGTTCCAGGTGGGATGGATTTCACAGGTGTCGTCGGTGACGACACTGTCGTGCTCGCCATCGTGGAGCATGACTTGGGAATCGGGGATGCCGGTCACTGAGCCGTCCAGGTCGCGGAACGACAGGGTCCGATATGCGTCGCCGCCGCGGTTATCATTATCGAACCGGAGATCGAAATTCGGGAAATAGACCGGCTTGGCGTTGACGAATTGCGCACCGCTGATCGTGCTTCCAGTACTGAGCCCCGCGCTCGTGAATAGCAGGAAGGACAGCGCGCCTGTTTTGCGCCTGTCATTGTCCTGGAAATTCACGAATGTCGTGTTCACCACATCATCGCGGTAGTCATAGTATTCGTAGCCGCGGATGGGGAAATCCGGAATGGGAGGCTTCGGCAGGCTGCGACCGTAGGCGACTTCCTCCGGCGTCGTGGGATTGCCGATATTATCGGTCTCGCCCACGACCAGCGAATCAACCAGCCGTGAACTAAACCGTGAGGTGCCGATGTCGCCAGCGGCCTGCGTCATGCCAATGGCATTGTCAGCGAGTTTCAAGTTGCTGTATATGTAGAGGTCGCCCCGGCCCCAGAGACCCCCATTGCGGTTCTTGTAGGAGGTCAAGTTCTCGAAGTGCGTCTCCAACGCTTCGCTTTCCAGGTCAGCAGGATTTGCCAACGGCAGCAACGGAATGGAGGCCAGACCGAAGGTGTTATCTTCGTTGATGTGCCGGTCAATCATGAACCCGTCGAAGTTGGAATGAGACACGTTGCCTCTGAATGCGCGCAGCGGCGTTCGGCGCGGCCAGGTGTTCAGGCTATCTTCTGAGCCCAGAAAGGCGCCATTCGGATGCAGCGGCAGGGAAAACCAGAAGCCGGTCTCATCAGAACCTGCAGCCACGTTATCAATGTAACTATTGTCTGGGTTAGTGATCCAGAATGACGACACCGTATTATCTGATGGCAGCAGGATATGCTCCCCGGAAAAACTGGTTTGTCTGAGTGCACCGCTGTTTTCAACATCAATCTCACCGTTTGCGGCCAGATTGGATGGAACGCATTCCATGGTGGGATGACACTTGGTTTGGATCGCCAGGTTTGAGATGAATTCGTTGCCGGTCTCGATACCGTCTTCCATGAAGAAGCAGTGACCCACGGTGTTGTAAGTCACGTTGTTTTCTATCTGCAGGTCATTGGTGCCGTGCACGGTCACACAGCGGTTGAAGGTGTCGTGGATGGCAGTGTTGCGGACGTACTGGCCTTCACCGCTATCGCCTACAAGGTGCCAGTGAATCGGATAGCGCGCCAGTTCCAGGTGCTGGCCCATGCGATGCAGTTCAACACCTTCTACATACATTTTGCTTGTGATCATCGCCATGATGTGGCCGCCTAAATATGACTCAAGCGAATCTTCAGATGACTGAACCTTGATGTTCCGGGTCAGGAGTCCCACTTCACCGCGTTCATCCACCTCAAAGGTAATCTCGCCGAAGTGCATGTACTCCAGAGGTTCGTCCAGGGAGATGCTGTTGCCGCTGATGGCCGTGATATGGCGAGTTTCGGCCTGCCGCGGATTATAATCCGTCGAAGCGAGAACGATCTCGTCACCCACCTGCCATTGATCGGCGCTTAGCACTTCAATGGAGGTGCTACCAGCTTCGGCGGTTTCAGCCAGCTTGGTCCAGGCGTTGGTGCGGTTACCGTGCAGGTTCAGAGTGCCACCCGAGAGCATAATGCCACGATCGCCCATGCCCATCAGTTGCTCATCCTTGACGTTGTCGGTGAGGGTAATGGTCGCATTGGATGTGTGAGGCCTGGCTTCGGTGCCGATCTCGAGCTCGCCGAACACCAGAATCCACTCAGTGGTCAATTCAAACTCTGACTCATCCGAGAAGCTAAGCTTGCCGTTGATCGTGATGCCACTCAATGCGGGAGGGCTAACATCGAGCACGACATTGACATCATCGCCAATGTTGACTCTGCCACCCGCTTGTGGAACTTCTCCTTCTGACCAGATGGAGTCATCAGACCAGGGACCGTTTTTCACTGCTTCCTGAGCCTGGACGCTGAAGGCAAAACAAGCTGATGCCAGTAATGAATAAATGAACAAACGACCAGATTTCATGACTTAATCCCTTTTCATAATATTGTTTTGGGGTTTCTTTTCCAGGCTGCCGAAACTAGCATAAAAACCCGTACCAAGTGAAGTACTTATCGGTTCACCTCAATGCTCGTTCCACCTCTGGTTTCGCTACTTCTGGGCCCTTCAGCACCAACACCGTCTGAGAAAAATCAAAGGTGTAAATCAAAGGGGTCAGAGTCATTTGATCCAATTTTCAAATGTAAACATTTTGGATAAAAGTAGATTATTCGAGTTGCAACGGAGCTCTGGACTGTAACTCCTGCAACAGTGCGATCGTCTCCGTCTTCTGGAACGGCGCTCGCGCCCCCGTCAGTACGCCCTCTGCCCAGGCGATGGGCGTGCGACCTTCATTGTCGATCACATCCAGTAGCGCACCGTTCTCCACCAGGTAGGAGATGATGTCGTTGGATCCGCGATTGGCAGCACCGTGAATCGCTCGTAACCCCATCGAGTTAACAGCGTTGATACCGTGTCCAAGTGCATGTGTCAGCTTCACCGTTTCCAGGAGAGCATCACTGCCTTCATCGTAAGTTTCCGAGAATGCCCAGGTGATACCGGCAGCCACCATTAACGGAGTGGTGCCTCCGTATGTAGTGATACTGGGATCAGCCCCATTCTCGAGTAGCAGGTGCAATACCCGCAGATCGCCCGCCAGCGACGCGCGCAGAAATGGTGTTTGTCCCGTCATGTCGACCCACCCGTTGGAACCGGTGCCTGCAATAAAGCGCCTTTCGGGAGGGAATTCTTTTGTTCGTGAATTCGGATCTGCACCCGCTGCCAGCAGTAACTCTATCAGCGCGTATGCAGACTCTCTGTCCACCCGATTGGACGCTGCTGTCACCTGGAAATACAGGTTTCGAATATCGACTGCAGCCCAAAGAGGCGTTTGCCCATACCAGTCCTGGGCATTGACGTTCGCGCCTGCCTCGATCAAATACCGGGCAATCATCAAGTGCTCACTTTGCCCGGAACTATTGACGTTCACTATACTGTGATTAAGGATCGCATTGATCAGAGGCTTGAATCCATTTGCATCCGCAATCTCGATGTCGGCTCCTGCTTCCACCAGGATTTGTGTGAGTTCAAGATTGCCCTGCCTTGTTGCATACATAAGAGGAGTCTTCATTCCGGTGATCGGGAGGCGCATTCCTCGGTCCGGCCATCCCATACGGTTGATACCCACTCCCTTGGATGTCCCCACAGGTACTTCGCTGGGAAGGATAAACCTGTCTGCCTCACCAGCCAGACTCTGCGCGTTGACATCGGCGCCGGCTCCAAGAAGACGCTGCACCAGTGCAGAATTTTCCTCTCGCACGGCAATCATCAGGGCCGATTGTCCATAGCTCAGATCACGCGCATCTACCTGCGCCCCGTGGGCCAACAACGCCTCCACCATGTCGAAAGCACCAAGTCGTGTTGCCAGGAGCAGCGGCTGCTCTCCGCTTGCATCCGTTGTCTCTATATCGGCGCCGGCCTCCAGCAAGCGCTGAAGTATGTCTGCATGTTGATGCTGCACGGCAACGTGGATGGGGGCTTGCCCATACCGATTTGCACCATCCACGTCTGCACCCGCAGTGAGCAGCATGTCGACCAGACCCTGGTCGTTAACGCGTACTGCCCAGTGCAGAGCCGGTGTGCCATCCCTGCTCCAGCCGTTAACATCCTGCCCTTGCTCCAGCAATGTCTGCACAGCTTGCCGGTCCCCTTGCCTGGCCGCTTCCGCAACAGGTGAACCCTGCAACTGATCCGGTCTCGGCACGGATAGTGTCTGGGCAATTGCCGAGCCGCCGAACTGGGCGAGCGAACTGATCAACAGAACACCGCACAACCAACACGGGTAAAACAATATCCGACTTTTTACTATGCTCACGACAGAGTCTCCTCCATGTTCAGATATCCACGCTACCGTTGCTGTCTGCAAACCTGTCGACAGGCACGCCCACCTTGTCGAGCATCGTTACCAGAAGATTGGAAATCGGGGTGCTGGCGTCCACGCGCACATGCTTCCCGCCAGCCACCCTTCCGGATGCGCCGCCCGCAAGCACAACCGGCAGCGAGTTGTGGTTGTGATTCTGTGAGTCGCCCATTCCACTACCGTACATTACCAGGGAATGATCCAGCAGAGAGCCATCTCCGTCTGGCGTCGCGCTCAGCCTGGCGACGAAATAACCCATTGTGCTGCGCAAATGGTAGGCGTTAAGTGTCGCAAGACGGTTTATATTTTCCGCGATTTCCATGTGATGGGAACAATTATGGAAAGGCTCATTCACTCCGCTCCGCGGAAACGCCCGATTAGTGAGCTCCTGTGCCAACATCATGGTGGAAACACGCGTTATGTCAGCCTGCCAGGCAAGCGCTATCAAATCGAACATGATCATCGCATGATCCTCAAAATTATCCGGAATGCCTGATGGTCTATCAGGCAGGTCCAGTTCCCGGGGTAAAGCATCCATTTCCAGGCTCAGGCGTCGCTCCACTTCACGGACATCGTTCAGGTATTGCTCCATCCGGATGCGGTCATTTGATGGCAGTGTGCGCTGCAAAGAATTAATTTCCTGTCGTACGACATCAAGAATGGTCGCCCTTTGTTGTCTTCGCGCGGCGAGTTTTTCCGGAGAACTGCCGTCCCCGAACAGCCGTTCAAACACCACCCGCGGATTGGCCTGCATAGGCATCGGATTGTTGGGTGTTCGGTAGGATATGGAGAAACGCTCTTCCAGAGAGAGCTCCAGTGAAGGTAGCTGCGTATCCTGACCGATGTAATCTGCTGCCACCTGATCCATCGAAGTCGGTGACGGGCCAGTGCCAGGTGCAACACAGGTAAGCCAGCACCGGGAAGAACGACGGTGATTCGCGCCAGCAGAAGGATCCCCTTCATATGCCGCTGGTAAAGTCAGACCGCTGACAATATTGATGTGATCGCGGAATGGCTCCAGGGCCTGCAGCGTCGGACTGAACTCAAAGTTCCTGCCAACGGCCGACGGTTCCCAGCGATCCTGAACTGCGCCATGAGGAATATAGATACAAGCCAACCTCGACCTGGGTGTCCCCAACTCGGCAGCGCGTAGCGTCCCGGCCGGATTCATGGACTCCAGAAAAGGCAGAGCAAGTGAAACGCCAGTGCCTCGCAGGAGTTTACGCCGGGATATATGTTTCTTCGTCAGATAATTCATATCAGCTTTTGCTCTGTTCTTTTTTCTCTGTTCTATATATGTCTATATGTCGGGTCATAGTGTACACAGCCCCTAGTCCCGGGGGGCAGTTTGCGCAGTGGTCACGCCCTCTACTTCCGGTTTAATGCGCTGCTGAAACGGGTCGCTCAACACAACCGCCTGCACCAGCGCAGTCCAGGTAAACCCTTCCGAGACTGCCTGCTCAACGATACGTCGCACCGCAGGCGCGTCAAAGTGATCCAGCTCCCTTCCCAGCGCGTAGGTGAGCAATCGCTCGCTAATGGAGGTCATGAAAGCTTCCGGTCTTGCCAACAGGGCGGCACGCAATGTAGCAGGCCCATCTATATAAGTACCATCTACCATCTCGGACGCTGTGTTGATTGACAGCCCATTGTCGAGTGAGCGCCAACGACCGATCAGGTCAAAGTTCTCCAGTGCAAAACCGACGGGATCCATAATCTGGTGGCAGGATGCACAAGACGGATCAGCCCGATGCAACTCCAGTCTCTGGCGCAGGGTGTCAGCCTGCACATCCTGACCGGATGCCGGCTGGTCGAGATTTGTCTCAACACCTGGAGGCGGAAGCGGCACGTGAGCCCCGAGAATGTTTTCCACGATCCACGCCCCCCTGATCACCGGTGAAGTTCGATTCGGTACCGACGTCGCAGTCAGTATGCTACCGTGCCCCAGAAGACCCCGGCGGGGACTGTCCTCTGGCAGCTCGACTCTGCGCATGTACCCGCCCCACACACCTTCCATTCCATAGTGCGTCGCGAGACGTTCGTTCAAATAGGTATAGTCAGCGTCGAGAAGGTTCAGGAGATTTTTGTCTTCACGTACCAGACTCCGGAAGAAGAGCAAGGTCTCCTGCCGCATGGCTTCCTGCAAGTCAGCATCGAATGCCGGGGCTTGCGGTACCGCTTCCTCCAACTGGCGCAACAGCAACCACTGGCCGACAAAGTTCTCTATAAGCGTAGCCGCGAGTGGGTCCGTCAACATGCGCTGCACTTCCCGCTCCAGCACATCTTCCTCTCCCAGCTCCCCTTGCGCAGCCAATCCCAGCAGTGCCTCATCCGGGATGCTGCTCCAGAGGAAAAAGGACAACCTGGAAGCTAACTCGATATCACTGATTCGGTACACCTCACCAGCCATTAGACCAGTTGGCTCTTCCTCGAATCGGTACAGAAACCTGGGGTCCGCAAGCAACCATGTGAGTGCGCTCTGAATACCGCTTTCGAAATTCCCACCTTCAACATTGCGGCTCGTATCATAGAATTGCATCAATGTATCGACTTCCGGATCCTGGGTACCGATCGGGCGCCGATAAGCTCGAGTGGCGAGTTGACTAAGGTTTTGCCGGGCACAAGACTCTTCCGCTTCTGGACGATCAGGCTGGCAGACAAAAATCGCTCTTCTGCTGGGCGTGTCTCCAGCTCCGCTTATGTTGTACGGTCCATCGATTTCCAGACCCTGGACACTTCCGGCTGACGGGTTGGTGTCGCCGAGGAGGAACTCGCCGGTGCCGATACAATGACGCTCATCGAGTAGAGCCAATGCAATGGAATGTGGACCAGCGGGTACTTCAAGTCGAAACTGCGTGGGGTCTTCCACTGGCAGGGAGACACCATTGAACATCACTTCAATTTTGGGGCCTTCACACCAACTCATTCGCCCGGTATCAGGACTACGCCCATAGGCAGCGATGTTGGCTGAGATCTGAAACTCGTATTTCGCATCAACGGGGAAGAAATGCTCGACCATCATGCCCCCACGTGTTCCGAGCGGAAGACCCTCGACATAACCTTGTTGAGAATTCCCACCACCTGCCCGGTACTCGACCTGTGTCGGCACCGTGGCAATATCGCCTACCGCTTGCTTACTGATCTGCATCGCCACCGAAAGGTAGCCTTCAAGCAAAGTCGGCGACATGCTAAGAACCTGTGCGATATTGTCAAAGCCTCCTGCAATTTCGTCCGCAGGAAGCGTGCCCACGAGATCCCCTGCATCGAACGCCAGCACATCCCACACCGCGTTCCTGTATTCTTCACGATTGAGGCGCGAAACCGGTTCCGCACCCGGATTGGGCGATACATCCCAGGCCAGATCCAGGCCGGTTCCTAACCACTTCGCCATGCCATCAAGTATTGCTCGCTCCGGTCGCGGTTTTCCCTGGGGGGGCATTAGTCCAGCCCGGAGCTTGCGAACTGCCTCTTCCCAGATGGCGGCGTCATGATCCAGTTCCTCCAGAGACATCAAATCAAAGGCCACGCCCCCAGCCCAATCCGTGGAGTTATGGCACTCCATGCAGTATTGCTCTAAAAGATTTAATTCCGGATCACTGCGACTTGTCCAGTCTTCCAGACTATCGTAAGCGACATTTCCATTCACGGGCCGTTCATCAGCACTGATGGCTGAAGGACTCCAGCCGATCATCATAAAAAGGACAACCGGCAGCATGGTAAAAACGCTACCGATATTTCTCCAAATGTTGTTTAAACCCATGACCATTTTTTAATCAGGTACTATTGATGCAGTTATTATTGAGCCAGGTATTGTTCCGGATTTAGGTATTCACCCAACGTGCCGGCTTCCCGCAGATCTGAAAAGTAGCCGGTGGGATCGCAGGCTCCCTGCTGATAAACATCCAGGTTAGTGCCCCGCGCTGAACCACGTACTCGCGTCAAAGGTGCAGTGTAATACGGATCATGAATTGTCATGACTCGGTCCATGGTGAGGCCATCTGCGGCAATGGTGAAACGCTCTTCAATGCGTGTACCTTCGCCACTCATGGGGTAACCGGAACCATCCAGCCAGCCTCCTAATAAGTGGGTTGTATCAATATACAGTTCCCTGCCTTCCCAGCGTCCCACCGAATAGCCATTGGACGTTGCTGGGGTATTGGCATCGGGTGACCTTCCATCCATCCAGACTCGGCGCGGGGAATTTTGATCAACATGCAACATCATGTAATGAGTACCTGCATCGTAGACTGTCATGTTGTAAGGATTGCCAAACGTGCGTGGTAAACCGTAGGCGAGGCAGCGCAGTACCGGATCATCATATTTATCGTTACTTTCATAGAGCGCCCGGCCCTCAGGGGTTAACGGCACCGGCTTCGGTTGAAGGTCATCTACTGTGGTTTGAAATTTGTATCGGTTGCTCCAGTACCCGGTGATATCGACAGGATAATTCGTTTCAATATCCCCAAAACCATAACCACCCTGCGCATTGGCGACGACAAGATCATCCTGGCTTCCGGTATTTTCATTTTCACTGCGCGCCATATTGCCTAAACCCGCTCCACCTTGTATTTGAATACCTCGTATAAAAAGTTTTTTTGTGCCGTTCCTGCCTAACTGCCCCTCTACCGAGACCACATCGCCCACATTGACACTGTCCTTTAACCAGCCCTCCGCTCTTAGCGAGGTAATACTGCGAGCTTGCAGCTCCCAGGATTCAGTGATGCCATCATCACTTTCCACTTCAATCCGATAGCGAACATGAGGATTGGTGAAACGCACCTCGGTAATAACCCCCTGGAAGTGACCGATTGAGTCAGCATCGAACTCTGCGGCAAAGGAATGGTGTGCCAGGACATTTACGCTATTGAGCACCATTGTCAGTGTCAGTGCTGAAAATACAGATTTGGCTAAAAAGCGTTTCATCATTTTCTCCGTTATTAAATCAACGTACATTTCTTGCCGTCTACTCTATTAATACAGGTATAAAAGGGAGCATAAACCTGCAACAGTAACGAGTCCACACATCAACAGCATACTGGTAGCTGGTTCCCCTTGATTCCTTGTTTTACCCCTAATCAAATGATGGATTAAAATTTTAAATAGGACATCCACTCAAATTAAAAACACGGCACATGGCCTCAATGGAAAACTCATGCCGATGATCACGAATAAAAACGTACTTTACCCGGGGTCGTTGGCAAAGTACGCGGCGGCCTTTTTTAGAATGTCGCGCTCCTCGGTCATGCGTCGCAAATCTGCCTTGAGCCGAGCATTCTCAGCTTCTATTTCAGACTTATCCGCTTGCCGGGGGTTTGGCTGGCCATATTTCTTTAGCCAGGCATACAGGCTGTGGGTGGTGGTGCCGAGTCGCTGTGCGACATCGGCTACCGAATAACCTCGGTCAGTCACTTGTTTTACTGCTTCGATTTTAAATTCTTCTGTGTATCGCTTGCCTTTCATAAACACCTCTCATAGAGTTACATTTTAACGCTATTTGGTGTCTAGCAAAGGCTGGGAAGTCCAGTCAAAACGGAGCCATGTCGAAGCTTTTTTGTCTTGCCACTATCAAACTCAGGCGCCGAACAGTAAGCCCTGAAATAATCGGTATTGGAGCAATACGACAAACAGTATATAGATAGACAGGGCAGCAAGCGCCGCCATGATCGTGCATTGTTTAAAGGATTTTTCTGCCGACAGCCGCAAGAAAGCGAATACATAGAGCGGGACGGTAATCAGAAAACCTGTTAAATACAGCAGCATCAGGAAAAGGCCAATCCAGAGAAAGCCTTTTATTTCCTTCAGTACTTTGTCCGTGAACAAATCAGCAACCGGGACCAAGTATTTCGTTTCAGTGGCGGGTAACAACATAACTGCCTTTAATTGCACCAGACATTCTGTCATGGTCAAAGCGATGAATATCCAGCCGATAAACCTTGGAAAGATACCGCTGCCGCCACTGTAGCTATAGGCGGTGATTAACATCAAGATTGCGGTGATCAACATCACCAGGGCGACAATCAAAGAGGATGGTAACTTTCCGGATCGCTCCATTATCCATACCCCTTTTTCTTGCGTATTGATTGAAATGCCGGGATTGACAAGGCGACAACAGAACACAGTAGCAACACCACGGCCGTGTTATCACGGAAAAATCCGGTCCAGTCCCCCTGAAACATGATCATTGACTGGGTATAGTTGCGCTCCATCAGGCTACATAACACCAGCGCAATAATCAGGGTAATTCTGGGATAATCAAAACGTATCATCAAATAACCCAGCAGACCGAAGAATGCCGCTGTAAACACATCCCCTAACGTATTATTAACCGCGTATGCACCCACGAGTGATACGGATATCACTGAAGGAATGAGAATGGAGGAATCTATATAAGCTATTCTGACCAGATAAAATGCTGCGATACAGATGAACACAGCGCTGAGAATGGTTGCGCCAAGCAGAGTAAGGATCAAGACAAAAATCGTGTATTCACGTTCAATCAGCAGCAGCGGACCGGGATTCAGGCCATGCAATATCAGCACGCCAAGAAATACTGCCATCTCAGCGCTTCCGGGGACCCCGAATGCCAGCGTGGGAATCAGCCCCCCGCCATCCTTGGCATTGTTTGCAGACTCAGAGGCAATCACACCACGGATATCCCCTTTGCCAAAATTTTCATTATCTTTGGTAATTTGCGAAGCAAATGAATAGGACATGAATGAGGCAACGACTCCTCCTACACCGGGTATTGCGCCGATAAGCGCGCCGATTCCTGAGCCGCACATGACAATCTTGTAATTTTTCAATGTGGCCTTGACGCCCTGGATTGTGTCGGAAAAGCGAATGCTGGATTGTGATCCTTGCGTTGTGATCGTTCCCCCTTTAACAAACAATGAGATCATCTCGGCGATGGCAAAGAGTCCGATCAGTACCGGTACGATGGAGAGACCATTCCATAAATAGTCGCTTCCTCCGGTATAGCGCGCTGTTCCACCAATCTCGTCGTAGCCAACAAAGCCAACAAACAACCCCAAACAGCCGGCAATAAGTCCCCGCAACATATTTCCGCTTGATACGGTCAATGACGTCAATCCCAATAATGCCAACATAAAAAAAGCCGGCGGGCCAAACCATAAAACGATAGTTTTCGCTATGGGAAGCACCAGGACAAGGATGAATAATCCAAAGGTGCCGCCTATGGCTGATGCGGATGCAGCGGCACCAATTGCCAGCCCAGCCTTGCCTTGCTGAGTCAGGGGATAACCGTCAAAACAGGTCGCGGCATTCGGCGCTGTACCGGGTGTATTGAGCAGAATTGCCGTTACCGCCCCGCCGGCAGAGACAGCACCCATTACGCCACCCATGAGTATTAACGCCTGTTCGGGGGACATGCCGAAGGTCAAGGGCAATAACAGGGCTATCGCTGTAACACCACCGAGGCCAGGAATAATGCCAAACAAAATGCCAACACTTACACCCAGGATCAAATAGAAGAAGTTAAGACCATCACTAAACAGAAACATGATGGCAGTTATTAAAGGCTCAAACATGAACAGGGCCGGCTCTGAAATTCATTGGTGTTAATTGGGATTGGCCAGATTGCTTTTAAACTTTTCGTAGAAATTGAAATTCGCATCAACCTCGACCGCGGCCAATTCGCCATCAAGAGGCGCTACATCCATTTGTGCGGTGGCAGCAGCGGATTTGAATTCAGGGTCATCTATGGCCCGCAAAAATGCATCGCGCAACAAGGCCATTATCGCTGAGTCCAAACCGGGCGGCCCCGCCAACAAGCGTTGTACATTCAGCTGTGACAAATCCGGATAGCCAAGTTCAACAAAAGTGGGTACGTCTGCAAGTACGCTGCTGCGATTTTCTCCGGTAACAGCAATTGGCCGCAGATTGCCGGACTCTATGTATTGCAGGGCTGTGGAGACCGGCGACAGGGTGGCATTTCCATCACCGCGTACCAATGCCACCAATTGATCAGTGGTTCCTTCATAGCCGGTTAGAAATATCGGGTCCCTGTTCATCAGGCCAAGTTGCTCGGCGATGATTTGTATAGCGGCCAATACAGTAGCGCCGTAGCCTATAGAAACAAAGGTGATCCGGTCCTGGGCCTGAAGATCCTCTATCGAATGGATGTCTGAGTCAGCCTGAACCAATAACACAAAGTCCTGTGACTCAATGCGCCCTATCCAACTCATCTGACGCAGGTCATAATCTACTGTTTCGCCAAGTATGCTCGGCAAAACCAGACCAGGCATATTGAGTATTCCCAGCGTGTATCCATCCGGGTCAGCCCGAAAGACACTTGCAGTGCCGCGTCTGCCACCGGTGCCCGGCATATTTTGTGGCAGCACATTCACTTGGTCACCGAGCTGTGCCGCAAAATAGGGGGCGAACACACGCACCGTGGTATCAAAACCACCGCCGGGTCCGTAAGGAATGATGATAGAAATATTTTCCCGGGGGAATTGCCCTTCGTTACTTTCAGAACATCCCGCAGAGAGAATCATTACACCTGCTGCTAACAACCATTGCCGCATTTTTTGCCTCTTCTCCAATGGCTTATCAAGTTACGTTAATTAGATTAGCTTTTGCAAACTGCATCCATGCATTGGCGTTGGAAAAATCCATCGTACCTGATATGTCCGCTGTCCGAGAATTCACCATTGACCTCATAACTCCTGTATTGGAACAAACAGATCATCAACCGACACTATTTCCTCGATAAAATGCTGTTGTTGCATATAGTTGACCAAGGCTTCCAGGGTAGAGCGATTTTTTTCCACGCCATAGGCCCAAAGATCCTTACCGAAAACAGCATCAACCTCATGCAGGTCATCAAATAGCCAAGGCAGCATGTAGCGCTGGGCGGCAGAAAAATACATTCTTTCCATGGCCCAGTTTCTTGCTTCCTCGAAAGCCTTGAACAGAGTGGGGGCAATCCATCTATTCTCTTCATAGATTTTCCGCTGAATGACGACCGTATGCATGATCGGGTGGATATGATGTTCAAGGTAATAACGTTTTTCCTCTTCGCGGGGGTTTGGAAACAAACGCGTTACCTTGTCCGGATCTGTGCGTATGGTTTCGGGCAACCGAGAACCAATCAGGGCATCTATTTCCCCGTCCCTGAGCATTTCGGACAGGGACTTGTCAGAAGTGTTCTGAACTATGTTCGCCGGTTGCAGCAAAACGGGTACATTGGGGGGGTTGCCATGTGCGCCGGGTTTTTCGACGGCGCCTTGTATCCATTGGACATCGGACAAATCAACACCATAGATATTCTGAAGATCACCACGAATCCAGATAGCCGCCGTCATGGTATAAAGAGGAACGCCAATGCGTTTTCCGGCCAGATCCCCGGGCGCTTTGATCCCCGATTTTGCATTGATGGTGATAAATCCATGGCGAAAGGATTTTGACGGAAACACCGGAAGGGCAACAAAGGGACTATTACCTTTGCAAGTCATCACTATATATTCTGAAAGAGACAGTTCGGACATATCAAAGGCCCTTTCGCCCACCATCCGATCAAAAATCTGTCGTGGGACCTGGATTTCCAGATAATCTAGGTCAATCCCCTCTACGTCTATTCGCTTGTATTGCAATGCTTCCGTTCTATCGTAGGGGCCGCAGGCAAAAGATAGTTTTAACATTTAAGGTTCCCTGTAAATTGTCTTTTTGTTCCGGCGCGAGTCAGGATAATGGAGCTTTTCCTGCCGCGTTCCTATTCGTTATTTTCATCGGGTTTCACCAGCATATGACCACAGTCACATTTGATGGCCCAATATTCCCAGGTACGCCATGTTTCTGGCGAATAGGGTTTATAACCCTGATTCCTTGCATCAATTTCACCCTGAGACAAAAACTTGATATCCCCGCCCAGATGAACTGCACGAGATAGCACGCGGGCATTTCTTGGTAAATAGACCGACATGCGTACAGCTTCAATCAGTGAACGGGCAGCAGAGACAAAGCCATGCCCCCTCATCAATGCGACATTGTTATTTGCCAGGGTCCTGGCCAGATCGTCAGCCTGATCCATGTTCGTTACCAGTAAATTTGTGTCACCAAAGTTATCAGCGATATCCCACACAGGCACATTGGCTCCTATAAAGCTGCCGGAATGAATTACCGGGCGCAGGGGTATGCCATTTGCAATACCAAATGGCAGGATATCTTCCGCATGGGCATGGACGGTCGAATGCATCTCAGGCCGGGCTTTCAGTATGGCCGCATGGATAAACCTTTCAAGGTAAAGAGGGCGCGCCTCGTCATTGACAGGATTTCCATCCAAATCCAGCTCAACGATATCGTCAGCTGTTACCAGCTGCGGTGCCAGTGATCTGGCAATGAAAAAGGTATTGGGATTATCCGGATTGCGAATAGAGATATGGCCATAGGCGTCAACCACCTCCTCCCTGGCAAGGATGCGGTTTGCAATTACCAGATCATTGATTACTCTGTCTTTTTCATTCATGGTGTTTTTACTTCCTCGCCTATCCCATTCAGGCCTGTTATATCACAATCGAAGAGCGTCAAAGACCCTGGTGACGTCCCGATTGGCAAAAATTCTTCGAGATCACCAAGACCAGGATTGAATTTATACTAGGGCCCAACTGTTTTTTGAACAATTTCAGATGGAAATCAGGGCCACATAGTATGGAATTGGATTTCGTGAAATGATTATCACCTGATTACTCATTGCTGGCAGAAAGTTTCAACAAGTGACAACGACATATAAAGGGGAAGAAATGAAGAGTGAACCGCTTCGGGTAGCCATAGTCGGGGGAGGCATCGGAGGG
The DNA here is from genome assembly GCA_029245395.1 of Gammaproteobacteria bacterium. Lineage (GTDB taxonomy): Bacteria > Pseudomonadota > Gammaproteobacteria > Pseudomonadales > Pseudohongiellaceae > Eutrophocola. The sequence continues at coordinate 123,704 of JAQWPL010000024.1, read as the reverse complement.
CTGTTTACCGCAAATGCGCTCATCTCGCAGGGGCTAGATGTAACAGTCTACGAGCAGGCACCGAAACTTGGCGAGGTGGGAGCCGGCATATTCGTGACCCCGAACAGTGTCCGTCAACTGCAGCGGCTTAGCCTTGAAGCTTCCGTAATTCAACGAGGGGCCAGAGTTGGTGCAGACTCCCGCTATTATCATCACGATGGCTCTGAGATTGCATCCGTACAGGTAAGAGATCGTCGTTTATGATGAGCAGGAGCAACCCCTAAACTGATGCAGCTTAATCCCCCAAAATTTGGCTCTCCCATGGACGCAGCTCAAATAATAAGTAATTTGGCACCTGATATTCGTATCCATACAAAAATGTTTCCTGTCTATTTTTCACAACCAGAACGATATCGAACCACTGCTTATCGCTTTATCGAAGTTATGCTGGAAGTAGCAGAAAGAACCGAAGGCAGTTTTGAATTAGTAGAATATAAATACAGTAAAAGGGGACAGTGACTTTTCTTAAAAAAGTCACTGTCCCCTTTTATTCGTTATGCAAGGTCGATTGGAAGCCGACGTAGTCTTTTCCCTGTAGCGCTGAAAATGGCATTAGTTACTGCCGGAGCGATTGCTGGTGTTCCTAATTCTCCAACACCTCCCGGCGCGGCATCGCTGGCTACGATATGCACTTCTACTACCGGCATTTCCTTCAAGCGCAGTGGCTCATATTGATGCAAATTGGTCTGTTGAACTCGACCCTGCTCAAACGTGATCTCGCCCCGTAAAGCTGCACTCAAGCCGTACACAATTGCACTTTGCACCTGCTGAACAACACCTGCAGGATTAATAACGCTGCCGCAATCAATAGCACTCACCACACGATGGACGTGTACCTGTTCCGCCTCCAGAGAAATTTCAACAATCTGCGCATTGAAACTGCCGAAACCATTCATCACGGCAACGCCTCGAAACCTGCCATTTGGTGGCGGGCCGTTCCAGCCAACCTTTTCCGCTGCCAGATTGAGTACAGCCAACAACCGCGGATTGTCGGCAAGCAATGTCCTGCGGTAGTCAACCGAATCCATGCCTGCCTGTACGGCAAGCTCATCGATAAAGCTTTCGGCAAAGAACGTATTCTGGGAAAGCCCGACCGAGCGCCAATAATTGGTGGGAACTGTAATACCCGGCTCATGGTATTGGAAATGGACATAGGGGAAATCATAGGCAAGTTCGGCCAGGCCAGAAATTGATTCCCGATCAATGCCATCGCGCAAACCCATGAAAGATGAACAGGCCACGGTTCCCTTCCATGACACTGGAATTCCTGACGCATCGACGCCAGCATTAAATTGAACGCAGGAAACGGGTCGAAAACGATCATGTTGCAGATCATCCTCGCGAGTCCATAACAGCTTGACCGGCACGCCACCAAGTTGTTTGGCAATCTCGACGCTTTCGGCTACCAGAGGACCGCCGCCTCGAGAGCCAAATCCCCCGCCAACGTATTGTGAGTGGATATTCACCTGGTCTGCGGGCAAACCGCAGGCTTGAACGGCAGAGAGGTGTGCAATACCCGGCATTTGGGTGCCGGTCCACACGTCACAGGTTTCAGCATTCACTCTAGCAACACTATTGAGTGGTTCCATCGGCGCATGGGCCAGATAAGGCACTTCATAACGCGCTTCAACAGTTTTTACAGTGGCTTCCCGGGCTGTGTCTGCATCACCCTTATCGAGTGCCACTACACCCGGCTGCGACACCAGTTCATGTAGGTGCGCACTGATGTCGGTTGAATTCAGTGTGGCATTTTCACCCTCGTCCCACAGTACCTGAAGCACCCTGCGACCGGAAATGGCAGCCCAGGTGTTATCGGCAATGACAGCAACTCCCTGAGGGACTTCGATGACATCCAGAACGCCGGGTACAGCCTTTGTAGCGCTGACATCAAAACTCAGCAGTGTGCCACCTGGAACCGGGCATCTGGCCAACACCGCATAGACCATTCCTGGCAGGCTGATATCAATTCCGTATTGTGCCTGCCCGTTAATTTTGACAGCGGTATCCCGGCGTTTAACCGGAGTGCCCAGCAAGTTGAATTCACTGGCCTCCTTCAGGCGAGGATTATCAGGTACTTCAAGCGTTGAAGCGGCTTCGGCCAGGCTGCCATAACTGAGACTTTCATTGGTCTCTATATCCGTGACCAGACTATTGCCGGTCCGACAACGGTAAGGATCAATACCCCATTGAGTTGCTGCCGCCTGAATCAGCATTTCGCGGCCAGCGGCGCCAGTCATTCGCATGGGCATCCAACTTGTACGTATTGCCATGCTTCCGACAGTCCCCTGAAAAGGTGCCCCGTATACAGCATCAACGGGGGCAAAAACGGTTCGGACTTTATCCCAATCACAATCCAGCTCCTCGGCCAACAGCATAGCAATGGAGGTTTCAGTGCCCTGACCCACTTCAGGCTTGTGAATTATCAGGGTAACAATATCGTCTGCGCCAATATGAATGAAGGCGTCAGGAACAACTGCCGGTGCCGGGCGCCCGAACTGAGCTGACAGTTCGCTGTGCCAGACTGTTCCCAGGAAGAGACCACCAGCCGTCGCGACACTGGAACCCAGAAATTGACGACGATCCAGCTTGAAAGGAAGATGGTTCATACGGCACCTCCTGCTTCGTCTTCGTTTTTCTCAAGTGCATTAGTTGCAAGTGAATTGCTCGCAAGTTCATTGTCCGCAATATAGTCAGCTGCACGATGAATCGCCTCACGAATGACCTGATAGGTGCCACAACGACAGATGTTGCCGTTCATGGCCGAATTGATCTCGGTATCTGTTGGGTTGGCATTGACACTGAGCAGTGCAGTCGCCGACATGATTTGTCCAGATTGACAATACCCGCACTGCGGCACATCGACATCCTGCCAGGCACGCTGCACTGAGGAGCCAATGTCAGCAGGCAAGCCTTCGATGGTGGTAATGTTCCTGCCATTCACAGCTGTCACCGGGAGCACACACGAACGTACAGGCGCGCCATCCAAATGCACGGTACAAGCACCACACTGCGCAATCCCGCAACCGAATTTGGTACCGGTAAGCCCCAGGGTATCTCGCAGAGCCCACAACAGCGGCATATCGGGTACCACGTCTATTGTCTCGACATTCCCATTGAGCGTGAAGCTGATGATCGCCATACCTTCCCCTTATATAAGAGTGATATAAGTTAACAATTTTATCATTGCCGTGATTTTGTCTTTGTCCTACTTACCCTATTTGCCCTATTTGCCCTATTTGTTCCGATTACTGCCATCCCACTAGTTGTTTTCCTGACAGATTTATTCGATCAGTTCTCCTTCCCGATCCCGGTTGATATCCATCGCGACGGTCCAGGCCTCTGTGTATGCGCCGGGATCATCGATAGTCGCTTCGTAGTGTAAGGTATACAGGTCGCGTTCGATTCCCAAGCATGACACTAACGAGGCTTATAAGTATCAAAGTAAGCCGGTGGTAAGCCGCCGTCCTGGGTGATGAGGCGTTTGGTGATAAACCAGCTGCCATTTATTTTTCTGAATTCAGTATCTTCGCGGCCCTGCTCTATCAAGCGTGGTGCCAGGTATACCGTATCATTCATGATTTCCGTGTAGATCATATGCGCTGTTGCCGTGTTGCCACTGACGATGATACGGGGATTGGTCATTAGCACATGGACCTTACCAGGCACGTCTTCCTCTGGAGAGATTTCTCCGTAGTTGTCGTATAGCCCTTGTATCTCTGTTTTCCCTTCATACACCAATCCGTTTATATCCAGCACAGCATCGTCCGTATACAGTGCGGTCCAGTCATGCCCTTCGTCCACCTCAAAGCCATAATAATAGGCGAGCAACATGTCTTCTATTTGCAGACGGTCCAGGAGTGTTTCCTGCGTTGTGATCGGTACTTGCGCAGCAACAGGCAGCACGCTACTGATCGCCAACAAGATGCCTCCGCATAGCGCGAATGTTAGGCGTCGCAATCTATTAATTGAACGTTGAGAACTGAGCATTTGTGTTCCTCTTTTCGATTTTTTATTCATTAAACCGTTATATTCAGCTGTTGGCGCGCAAAGCATCCAACGCCAAACGCGTCTCCCGATTAGGATCATTAACCATCCGCACTTCATCCCCAAACATCATGGTTGGAAACTCATTGGGATTAAACGCAGGCCAGGTTGGCATGTCGGCATGATTCGGATTGCCATTTCTGGCAAAGGCTGCCCAGGCCGCACTCATGACATGTCCAAGCTGATAACGCTCCTGTGACGCTCCCATCATTGATGCGCCCAGATCCATGTTGTAAAACACAAAGGGAATATCCAGAGTATGGTAAGAACCCATACGATTATTGTGCACCGGGGAATGCCAGTCGAAGAAATACAGATAGCTTTCTGAGGTACCCTGCTCATACTTTAGTCGACCCATGGTATGGGCATTCCTGCGCCGCGTGTTGTCCGATTCCGCGGTCAGCCAAAGCATCTGGTTGCGCATTTCTGGATAAACACGTTTATACAGCGCAAGCAACTGACCACCACTGGCATCATCATTATTCGCCAATCGGGTGACAAAACGATTAAGCATATCGGCTTCAGATAGCTCATAAGGCGGAGGCCCTACCCAGCCGTTTTCGGTTTCTGTGGAACCCATCATCAACGGAACGTTGGCAGAATATGATGGCGCTGTGGGATCCCACTGATGGCGAGGAAGAATAGTGCCATCAATCACTGGCCCTGAGCCAAGACCGCGAATAGCAGGCTCACTGTAGAAAGCATCCTGAATTTGCCGGTAGCCCATGGTTTGTAACTGGTCGAGCTGGTTGTTCCGGAGGTCCAGCTTGCCGAGAAAGCGTTCGGTGGCTTCACTGGCATCGTCTGCCGATGTGCCTCTGAACGCGGAACCACTTTGTGCAACAGAACGATGAAACAGCCCTTCCGCTGACGGCATCGCCATAACCGTGTTGGTTTTTCCAGCGCCGCCAGACTGACCAAAGATGGTGACCCTGTCCGGATCACCACCAAAGTTTTCAATATTGTCTTTCACCCATTGCAGGGTAGCAACCAGATCCTGCACGCCCATATTGGTGGATTGCGCCCATTTATCTCCACCTATATCTGCCAGATGTAAGAAACCGAAAATATTCAGCCTATGGTTAACTGAAACCACAACCACATCTTCTTTTTTCGCCAAATTGGTGCCGTCATATAACAGGTAGTTGCCTGCCCCAGCCGAGAATCCCCCACCATGCATCCACACCATCACTGGGCGTGCGGCATTATCCAGTGCTGGGGTGAAGATATTGACACTAAGACAATCCTCACCTTGTTCACTGAGTCGGTTCAATGCCGTCACGACCGGAGCCGGTTCACTGGTTCCCGGTTGTATCAGAGCATTCTGGCCAACCTGGAAGTGGTCATTCACGCCAGACCAGGGTTTCGGTGCTTGTGGCGGCATAAATCGGTTGGCTCCACCAGTTGAAGATCCATAAGGGACTCCCCAAAACTGTTGCACCCCTTCCTTCAGTAATCCACGTACCCGGCCGTGCCGCGTCCTGGCAATACCACCAATGGTGGTCAGACGCATATCTTGTGTCATACCAGGCAGGGCAAGCCCACCCATTGCCAGTCCAGCGGTAGATTTGGCTCCCATTTTCAGAAAGCGGCGTCGATTAATGTGTGACCATGACTGTGTTTTCTTAAAACTCATAATATTCCCCGGCGTCTCAAATTTTTGTTTTGACAAGTAAACTCCAAAAATGAAGTAGAGCAAAGGCTCAGAGTAATTTTATTTAAATATATTTAAAGGATAAACGTTTCGAGTCTTGGTGGGCCCACCATCGTCAGCATTCTGTCACTCAACCTACTCCGATACACGGCCGATTAAACCAGCATCGAGAAAAAACCTTGAGTTCTCTAGCGTACAAGGCAACTGAATCAATTCACGGTCTGGCATTTTCTTCATGTGATAATCGATAATAACCGGTTGAGTAAAATATACCGGGTCCGTTACTACCATCATAATATTCAGGGATTTACCATCTTCTGATAATGAAATTTCTTCACGCAGACGTTTCTGTGCACTGGAGTTGACACCTGTATGTGTTCCCCATTTATCTGCAACAAAATTATCTGTTTCTATAATAATTTTATTGTCTCCCATGCGTGCAACTGAAGTTCCTAAAACAGAGGGTTCTTCTTGTAACCTGGGCCGACCCAATACGATGGTTCTTTGATGTTCACGCAATTCATATTTGAAAATCAAAGTTTGCTCATCTTGCCGGGTAATGTGCATGGGATAAGGTAATAATGTGGCTTTGGGAATGCCCGGGTTAATACAGGAAACCTGAGGGTTGTCGTTTTCATTAAAGCTAGCGACCATTTGTTTTCCCAATTCGCTGTAGGGCCAATCTTCAGGGGGCGTATAAAAGGGCTTACCACCTCGCAGATCTCTCATCCAGAGACCGGAAAAATCAATTGATGGATTAGTTTCCGCAGGCCTGACTGTCATCGTGAGTCGGTTGCCGTCAGCCTTTTCGGCCCAATTCAGGCCAGAGTAATAACGATTTGGATTATGGTCAGCTGTACCTTCCCATGTAATCAAGTCTCCTGGTTTCAATGAGTTTTTATCCCAGCCCCGTTGTAGCATGCCAGGCGGATTGACCAACTCGATATTATATAAAACGATTTCACCCTTTGAATTGGGTGCGCTTACCTTTATATAGACATGCGGCATACCCCAGCCGTATTGTTCTACGACACCACGGTGAGTCTGAATATCATTGGCATTAAGATTTGCATGCGAATGGTGAGCAATGGCACTGAAAGGAAACAACAGCAGTGAAGCCGTTAAGATGACAAATTTAAAAATCGGATTGAGATGGTTAATTTCCATCAGATCATTCTCCCGGATATCAATGCTGTTTAAAGCAATCTTAAACTGTTATACATTCCAGAGACAATAAAACTTGCATCTAGCTGGAATTAGTACAGCTTTCTTAAGAAATCCAAAGATAGTCAGCCGGCTGACGGACCTGCAGGGCAAACCAAACTAAAGGGGCTCAACATTTTCTCATTTCAAGCTTCCCCTCCCCTTTGATTCCACTTACTATTATATGTATATATATACTGCATGAAATATCTCTTGCCTTAAGGTTCTTACTGGCAAGTAATGAGAAGAGTTCTTGATGAGAATAAGAAATGATAGTCAATAATTCATGGTATTTAGCTGCCTGGGCAGATGAGATTACTACAAATCCAATCGCTAGAAGGATATGTAACAAACCTATTGTTTTGTATCGAACACTGGAAGGCAAAGCGAATGCTCTGTTGGATAGCTGTAGTCATAGGGGCGCACCGCTTAGTTTAGGAGCAGTAGTAGAAAATGGACTTCGTTGTAATTATCACGGCCTTGTATTTGACTGTAGCGGTGCTTGTGTAGAAATTCCTAACCAAAAAAACATATCGGCAAAAGCGCGCGTAGACAGTTTCCCATTAATTGAAAAAGATCAAATGCTTTGGATATGGATAGGCTCCCCGGAAAAGGCTGACGAAAGTTTAATTCCTGATCATCCCTTTCATAATGACACAAAGAATTGGCCTCATTACCATGACGTGCTCCCCGTAAAGTCTCATTATATTATGCTGATTGATAATCTACTGGATGCCACCCATTTATCTTACCTTCATTCAGGCTCAGTGGGCGGGTCTTCACCCGATGTACATATGGTTGCGCAAAACGACTTATCCACTACCGACAACGGCATAGTCCTTAATCGATTTATGCAAAACTCCCCTCCTCCGGAAACATACAATAATTGCGTGCAGCTACCAGAGCGGATTGATCGGTGGCAAGAATTTGAATTTGTCGCTCCCTCTACTGTGATTCAGTATTCCGGTGGTGTACCTGCCGGTGAAGACCGAAAAACTGCGGGTGCGCCACGTTTTGACATGCGAATATTTCACACGATTACCCCTGAAACTGACACGTCTTGTTTTTATTTTTGGTCAGTATCAAATGGACACGAAACTGACAATCCTGCTGCAACGGTAAAATTAACGGAAGAAATTCAGGTAGCCCTGGCAGAGGACAAGGCGATGGTCGAGGCGCAGCAACTTCGTGTTACAGAATTAGGAGAAGACAGGCTTGTTGATCATCAATCAGACAAACCGAGAGTTTCAGCGCGCTGGGCAATTAAAAAATTGAATGAAAGGCAAAATTCTGAATCAGCCTAAGAACTCACCTATGAAAAAATTTGTAGTGGTACTAATACTGTTCTCAATCACGGTACCTGCAACAGCCCAATGGCTGGCTCGTCTCTGGCCGGACATCCCACGTACCGCGGATGGCGAACCTGATCTGACCGCGCCAGCACCACGTGGACTCGATAACAAGCCGGATTTTACCGGCATATGGAATGGACCTCCTCCCGTCGCCCGTCTCGATCCCGCTAATTTGCAACCCTGGGTTTCTGAACTTGCCAGTCAACGTCAGCAGGACTTCTATAAGGAACGCCCCCTATTTCGGTGTCTGCCTAACGGACCCGAGACAGAAAGTTTTGCAGGCTGGAAACGCTTTATTCAGACACCGGCAACTTTAATCATCTTGAACGAAAATCTCACTTATCGGCTGATTCATATGGATGGTCGCGAGTTGGAAGCAAACCCGGTACCAAGCTGGACAGGGTATTCAGTGGGCCATTGGGATGGTGACACCCTTGTTGTCGATACTGTTGGCTTTAACGATCAAACCTGGGTCAGTCGATTCGGGGTTTCGCACACTGAAGCACTGCGCGTTAATGAGCGCTACAGCCGTTCGGATTTCGGCCACATGCAAGCAGAGATTACCTTTACCGATCCAGATGCCTTCGCAACACCGTGGGGCTTTGACATGAATATGACTGTGCAGGCAGATACGGAAATGCTTGAGTCAGTGTGCGAACGCGGCAGTGACGATTGGTCGGGTAACTTATCAGTAACCGAAGCGAAAAGAGTATCTGTGTCGCCAGAAATCCTGGCGCAGTACGTCGGTGTTTACAGCGGGATTTATGGTGGAGGCGAGCGGGTTTACGAAATATCATTCATAGGAGGCGAACTGATCGCCACTATCGTTAGCGCTTACAGCGCATTGGGCCTCGGAGCCGCAGGCCTGGAGGAAGGTGTGCCGCGAGCACTGGTGCCTTTTTCAGAGACCTTATTTGACGGGTTGGGACTCGGTTACCGGTTTATTGTTAACAATGATGGTGAGGTAGAAAGCTTTATCATTTCACATGTATCAGGTGATTATACTTACTCGCGATTACCATAGAACAAATGAATCAACCCAAGGGATCAGTAATGAGAAAAATAACCGGTTTGTTTCATTTTTGTTTGCTAGTGCTGTCACTTTCACTTTCAATATCCCAGTTGTCTCATGCCCAAGAACTGAGCGCCGCCACTGACGGGCAGCGTCCAGCTGACGCCACGCCACAGACGCAAGAATATGCAGGTCCTGTTCAACTCTTTGATAATTTTTATTACGTGGGGACCACCTTTGTCAGCGCCTATCTGCTTGTTACTGACGAGGGACTGATCCTGTTTGACTCACTCTATAATGAGTTTACTGCCCAGCTTTTACAGTCCGTACAGGAGTTAGGTTTTGAGCCGGACGATGTCAAGTATGTTCTGATTACCCATGGGCACAACGACCATGCCGGCGGATCCGAGGAAGTCAGGGAAGTCTCTGGCGCCAGAATTGCAATGAGCAGTGCAGACTGGGCCATGCTGGATCAGGAAGTAGACCTGGTGTTTGAGGACGGTGATTCACTTACGCTGGGTGATACTACAATTAAGTTTTACATCACACCTGGACATACGCCAGGCGTGCTTTCCATGCAGTTTCCCGTACGAGATGGTGATGAAGCCCATCAAGCATTCCTGTTTGGCGGCCATAATGTAACCTCCAGGGTTGCCGAAAACTTCGAATGGTTTATCGACAGCGTACAACGCCTGCAAAGGGATCTGCCATCTGATATTGCAGTAAACCTCACCAGCCATCCCTGGGGAGCACTGATTTTTCAGCGCGCTGAAATGCTTATCCAGAGACAACCCGGACAACCTCATCCCTTCGTGGACCAGGAGGACTTTGTCGCTTTTCTAAACGAGCGTCTGAAAAATGCCCGGCAGCGCCTGGCTGCATTACCAAACCCTTAATAGTCTTCTTCTACTCCCCAGTTCAACAGTTAGGTATTAGAGACGAAAATCAGGTTTTGTGTCGCGCAGGATATCCAGGGCTTCCAGCATGGAATCCAGATAGCCACGATCATCCTTATACTCGAACGTCACCTCCCCACTGGCTATGCGGGCATGGAGCGTAGCAACCGGGTTTTTTTCAGCCTCCGCGGCATAATTGACCATGATATATTCCTGGCCAGTACTGAATTGAGCAAGGACGACACCACAACAGCCACTCATTATGGCAATTGGAAGTATTGTCCGTAGGTAATTTGGCATAATCCCATCCTGATATTTGGGAAAATCTTCACTCTAATTGATGTATTCTACCTACATGTTTTAGGTGCAGGTAGGTGACCTCAAGAATCCGGGTCAGAACACATTTTAAAAAAAAGAGTGAGAATTAAAGAGCTAAGAGTCATTTAGTGGTAAATTCTACTTTCGATCTTTAGGGGAAGTTTTATGTCAGTTACATTCAGTGAAGTCATGGCACGCACACCACTACGTACATTTCAGGTAGTTACATTCATTATTTGCGGGGTGGTTCTAGTCGCCGACGGTATGGACGCACAAATGCTCGGTGTCGTAGCGCCCCTCATCATTGAGGATTTTGGGATTGACCGGGGAACTTTTGGGTTGGCCTTGAGTGCAGCGCTGGTCGGTTTCGGTCTCGGTTCCTGGAGCGGAGGATGGCTCGGAGATATCGTTGGACGGCGCTGGTCGCTGGCGCTTGCTGCTATTGTTTTTTCCCTTGGTACCATCGCCGTCAGTACATCCGCCGATGTCTGGCAAATGGCATTTTGGCGACTAGTCAGTGGCCTGGGCTTCGGTTCTGCCTATGCCAATGCCATCACTCTGGCTGGTGAGTGGTTACCGGAACGCTGGCGCTCAGTGGGCGTGACCACCCTTTCAGTGGGTACACCCGCTGGCGGTATGGTGGTGGGGCTCATGGCTCCCGGTTTGGTGGAAAGTTATGGCTGGAATGGCTCCTTTGTTTTTCTGGGTGTTCTTACTCTCCTGGTTGTTGTCTTGATCATCGCCTTCTTGCGCGACAGTCCCACTTTCCTAATGGCACGCGGTAAAGTTGAGGAAGCAAAGAAGGCAGCACTAAGGGTTACTGACGAAGAACTTGATCTTATTGAAGAAACTCATCTTCCCGATACCGATGGCGGTACAATTGGCGTGCTGCATCGCACTAACAAGCGACTCAATATCGGCGTAGGTCTTGCCTTTACTGCAGCGACGATGGTAGCTTATGGCATCTTGGGCTGGACTACCACCATACTGACCGCAAAGGGCTTCGAATTTGATCAAGCCGCCAATGCGGTTGCCATCGCCGGGTTGACCTCTATTTTTGCTTCCATCGCTGCCGGACTGATTGTGCAGCGCTTCGGCTCGAAACTGGCCATGGCCTCTTTCAGTGGAATACTATTAGTGACCCTGATCCTGCTCCCCATTATGTTGGAATCACTGTCGGAAGTGCCGAGTGACAGCGAAAGGATGATAGTGGTTGCATTGATCGGCATAGCGGCTGCCTTTTTCAGTGCCAGTATCGCCAGTATGTACGCCATCATGACCCACGCCTATCCGCCCTCATGCCGTTCAGCAGGTATCGGCTTTGGTATCTTCATGGGCCGCTTTGGTGCCATCGGTTCCAGTGCGTTTGGCGGCACGCTGCTTGATATTGGTGCAGGCAGTACAGTTCCGTTCTTTGCTGTAATGTGCGTTGGTGCCGTGCTGATTTCCAGTGCGGCATTCGTGATTGACCGCCCCGTTCCGCCGGCAAGCAAGGCCTGATCAGGACAGCACAACTCAAGAATCAAGTGACTCTGACCCCTTTAATTCCCCTTGATTCTTGATTTGATGCATTCTACATATATGTTTTATGTGCAGGTAGGTGATCTTTAAAAACAAGGTCAGAACACTTTTCTTCTATGTATCTCATTTTGACATCCTTTCCAGTTCTCAAAAACAGATTAATTCAGCCTCTAAAATAGCCCACATGCCCAATTAGTGATCCAGTTCTCCATTATTTCAATACTTCTTCTTGTAGGTTAAATTCTCACTGCGATTTGTCTTAATCCAGTTATTTAATTTAGTGGAGGGCGAAAAGATGAAATCAATTATGAACAATAATTATTTCTTAATAATTTCACAGGTATTGGCAACATCAACTTTAATGTATTCAGCAAATGCTTTTTCAGATGATGTATTTGTAACAGAAGGATCAATAACCTCCTTGTATCTTTACGAAGCGGATGGACAAACATTTATTAACAACGGAGAGTTTCAGACCATTGTGACTTATGATCCTGAGTCAGCACTCTCGTCTCATAACAGCGGTTGTGATTCTCTCAGATGCTTTGAAGTTAATAACTGGAATGACAGTATTTTGAATGTTGAATTATCAATATATGATGAAAATAATATTTTAATTATTCAGGATAATATTGAATTCGAATCAAATGGGAATCCTAGTGACGACTCTAGCAACACTTCCCAGCAATGGACAGACTGGGGCATTGGCACTCTCACTTCCAGGGATAGATATTCAGAAGATTGGACTTTAAAAAATTATGATAATCTCGATGGAGATAGCTGGCGAGAAATAAGAAGAAACGCCTTAACATCGTTCATATATAAACCAACAGATCCCGCTCTTCATTTAGATGAGCCGGGCATTTATCCAGATCCATTTAACAATCTTGACGCCAATACCAAAAAGGTACTTATTTTTAATCAGCGGGATGATGACAGGTTTACAGATAAAGTTGGCTACAATTTTAGTAGAACTATTACTGATCTGTATGGGGCCTCGTTTGATACTGATGGTGATGGTATATCGGATAATGAAGACGCCTGTCCCAATACCGACTTATAGTTGCTTACAGTAACCATTAAAGACACAGATACCAGCGTCAATAATTACTTGATGGATAACGGCTGCACAATAGTAGATACCATTAATAGCTTAAGCGATTCAAATGAATTGCATGGAGAAGTAGTTAGTGAAGTTTCTCATTTGCTCAATAGCTTAAAAACTAATGGAATAATTACAGGCAGAGAAAAAGGAAAAATATAAAGCGCCACCGCAAAAAAAAATTCAAATAAAAAAGGTAAGTCATGAATTTAAACCAAAGGGCTCTTTTAGAGCCCTTTTTTTAAATTTCGATATTCAAATCTTTAATTAAATATATAAATTAAAATGTGAACAAGGTTCCCTGACTTACCTGATTTCCGGGAGTGAAAAACTGAATACTTTTCCTTCACTTCTCGATATCCCCCACATAATGCGCTCCTCTGTGGAGCGGTCCCAGGCGATACCCTGCCCTTCAATCCAAGGAACCTTTACTGTTGCAACCCATTGAACCTCACTACTCTGTTCAGGTATTTGTAGAACATACACTTCAGGATGATCGTGACCAGTTATATAAAGGAAACCATCTGGTCCCCAGGAGCCGCCAGAATTACTCATCGGGGTAAAACGACTGTGGAGAATTTCCGGGAAAAGCCACTGTTGGAGAATAGTGAAATCATTATCCATTTTTACCAAAGTGGTGGCCGCCGTTGTCCCATAGGGCTGAATTTTCCCCAGTTGTACCAGATCATAATTTGCAAAGGTGGCCCACCAGTGATCCTGATGAAAGTCCAGCCAGGTCAATGACCCCAGCAAGACACCAAAACTGTGAGAGCCGACATGTTCCAGTGTGTTGGCATTCCAGGTTTCAATAGAACTGCGCATTGGCGAATTGGGGTAGTTGGAATGAGCCGCATAAAGAAGGCCATCTTTGACCATGCCGCTATCCAGGTGAATCAATCTGGCGCTATTAGTAACTGATTCGCCATCCCATTGTTCCACGGTTTCACCGGAATTTTTGTCATGCATGGTAATACGCGTATTGTTAACAACAAAAAAATGCGTCGCGTTAACGGCCACCCCTTGCCTGGCATTTAACGAACTGAATTCATGCAACAAGGCTGCTTCATAGTCTGGTACTTGTGCATAAATAATGCCTGCCTTTGAAAAAAGGCAAATACAAAAGAAGACAGACCAGAGTTTTTTTGGTGTTAAGTGCAATGAGAAAAATAGGGAAAACAGTGGTCTATCCCCCATTTATTTGTATTCGAATGCAAGTTCTTTGCATTCATCAACAGCAAATGGCGCATCCGCAAGCAGGACATTATCGTTACCAGAATACAAATCAGTAAAGTAAACAGCATCCTCAGCCTGAAACTCTCTCTGTAATACCACCCGATTCAGCCGGTCACTTTGTAACGTGAAACGCTCAGTGATATGCAATTGATCACTGTGGGGCACGTTACCAGCAAGTCTGCCTGGTAAAAAGCCAACAGTATTCACAATCAGAGTATCGTCTTCCCATCGGCCTATTGAATGCCCGCTTCTGCTCAATGCAATATTGGCAGGATGGCTATCCATGTTCATGACTATGGTACGTACCAGGTCACGTCCATATTCGATGGTTATACTGTCCCCTTCCCGGCTGATGCGATTGATGGGGCCATCGAAGACCCAGTCGAAGAGGATGCTGGTAATCTGACAAGTGACACGCGGGTTTTCTTCCGGCGGCTCATTACGTAACACCTCTGCCGCCGCTTCACCTGCTGCGGTCAGGGTCACGGGACGCGCGCCCCACCCTGCACCCGGTGCTTGCCCTGAATCAATCTCTCCGGACTCTATGCTTTCTACCATAGTCTTGGGTACCAACACGCCACGTGCACCCACCGCCTTGGGTTGAGCCATCAGGTATTGTTCCTGCGCCCAGTCACCGGAAATGTTTGGCGTGCCATCGGACAAACGTAATGCCCGTTCAGGTCTCTGTGCGGAATCATCCTCATTGAGCTGCTGGTAACGTTCAAGGGTTGGCGCCTCGCCAATGGCCAATGTCTCTACATAGCATGAAGACGGATCGTCACGATGGGGATTGCCGTTTACGACGATGTGTGCCCCCTCGATAAAGAGTTCAGAAGACCAGCCCGATCGACGTAGCACAGTGGCAGCACGCATCTCACAACCCATTTCCATGACAGCGCCATCAGAGGCAACTGTTTCAAAATAGACATAGGAATGCGGGTTCACAAATTCGAGATCAGTCAGGGTTCCTTCAATTTGGATCTCTGTAGTGGGATCGAAGCGGCCAAAACCATGGTGTGCCATTGCCGGGTTTGCGCTCAGGAGAGCAAGCAATAGCATGCTGGTTATTCTGGATAATTTATCCAGACAATGCCTATTGATCAGCATTGATATCCACAGCCTCAGCGGATGATGGCGCCAGATAGATGTCAGAACCACCGCCTGCAACATTACGTTCGGGGATCGCCTCACCGCGGGCAAGGGCCTGGGCTACACTGTCCTGATAGTTCTTTTCTGCTCTGAGTGCAGTGGCTATAAAGAAATTTCCTTCATGACAGGAATATTCGAGTACTTCGTAGTCTGGTTGTGTAGTCAGCGTCATGCGAAAAGTCCAGGGACTCACAAAGGTTCTCGGGTCGTCTACGGTTACAGAGTAGTTGATCATGTCCGGATCAATGCGCGTGATTCGTTCCGTAAGCACCGCGTCCTCACTGTGGGGCATGCGACCAACCCTTAGTTTGTCGGTTAAATTTCGGGTTTCAATCTCCAAGGTGTCGCCTTCAAAGTGGCCAATGGACGCACCCATATATTGTTTGATTTGCGCATCAGGAAAAGCCCCCTCACCAAGGGGAATAATCCGTGTCTCATGGAGCATCTCATAGGTAATAGCGACTTCAGTGGGTGACTGCACAATGCGCATGGCATCGCCATATAGGGAGGGCATAATCGACCCTGTGACACCGCGCGTGATGCAACGGTCATAGTAGGAAAAGTCTGCCGTGGTAAAAAATGGACCCGCCGCCTGACCTCGCCGATTTGCAGACTGACGCTGCTCGCCTTCTGGAGTCAGGGCCGGCATCCGGCCATCGGCGGGATCAATGATATAAGAGGTATAGCCAAAGACACGCGTACCGACTTCAGAGGAATCCAGTGCACTGAGTTGCAGTCGCGCTTCTCCTTCAAACTCATCTCCGCCTCGTAATGAGCCAAGCCCTCCCGAACCACCGGCGGCACGTTGTCGATATTCTTCCGCATTCAATGTATCGCGTGTACCAAATTGACTGGGCCTTGCCATGGGTATGCCGCTCATGTCACGACTGGTGAAGGTACCTTCCAGATTTGGATCTCCCCAGGAAAAACGTGGCACTTCCCAACTGGAATCGACGACGGCTGCAGCAGTACGTTCAGCAGGAACCAGGGCATCATCATTCTGCGAAATAGCCTGCTGGGCAACAGCAAGCCCCATAGATAAAAGGGTTAGTCCTAGAACGGTACAGGATTTCTTTGTGACCTTACTTGTTCCATTAATACTGGAATTATTACTAGAGTGAAAGACCATGATTCCTACTCCCCCAAAAGTGCCATGTGTGTCTATAATAGGTCAGATGAAACCACGACTGCTACCAAATCTCGCTACTTTTCTCGCGGCTGTCCTTGCCCTGATACTATTTTCAGCTTTTGCAGTGGCACAAGAACGTGACCGCCCTGCACGCATTGGCGGCAAACCCAATCTGAATGGTATCTGGCAGGCCGCCAATACAGCCCACTGGAACCTGGAAGCACATTCCGCTGAAGCTCTTGATGATTTCTGGCAACTTGGCGCAATAGCCGCCATACCCGCCGGGCAAAGTGTTGTTGTTGGTGGTGAAATCCCCTATTTACCAGAGGCCCTGGCAAAACGTGAAGAAAACCGTAGCGGCTGGCCAGCCTCCGACCCTGAAGCCAGTTGTTTTATGCCAGGGCTCCCCCGCGCCACGTACATGCCTTATCCATTCCAGATCGTGCAAGGTGAAGGCGACATCATGACTTTCAGCTACACGTATGCGAACGCAAATCGTCCTGTGTATATGAATGAGGATGACCATGAGATTGCACCGGTTGATTTATGGATGGGTAGATCAAATGGTTCCTGGGACGGTGATACCCTGGTTATAGAAATCAATTCCACTATTGATCAAACATGGCTCGACCGGGCTGGTAATCATCACAGTTATGCCATGGTAGTTACTGAACGCTATACCCCGATCAGCGCAAACACCCTGCAATACCAGGCGACTATCGATGATCCCATGACATTTTCACGCCCCTGGACCATAGAAATGCCGCTGTACAGAAATATCGAAGCAGACGCACGACTGTTTGAGTTTAACTGTGTGGAATATGCCGAAGAGCTAATGTATGGAGATCTGGAAAGCGAAGAACCGATTTCTGAGTAACACTGGTTTGAAGTCCAAAAAGAATTTTAAAGAGGGTCACAAGATGCCACGCATAGATAACATTCCTGCATTAAAAATCATGGTGCTAATTTTTATGTCAGGCATGGCAACCACGTTTCCGGTTTTTGCCCACCATTCATTTTCGTCTGAGTTCGATATCAATCAGCCAATACAACTGCGAGGTGAAGTCATACGCCTGGTATTTACCAATCCGCATTCCTACATTTATATCAACGTTACCACTGAAAGTGGTGAGGTTCAGGAATGGGCAATTGAAGGCGGCGCCCCCAATGCACTGATTCGACGGGGTTGGAATCGCAACTCCCTGCCCACCGGGACGCAAGTTACCGTCCTTGGCTATCGTTCCCGTGATGGTGAGAACCGGGCCAACGGTGGTGCCATCACGCTACCCGACGGCACAGAACTCAATGCGAGCTCTAACGGTGTTGGTGCGGCACCAACCAGGTAAAGAATTGGTACGGAAATCGTAGTTAGATCCAGATCAATCTCAAACTACTCAAAATCCGTTTATCCCAGGCTTAATTCCTGGTGAGACGACCATTTATTTTTTAATAAGTTACTCTTGCCCCTTTTATTTTTCCTTCCAGACAGCAGCTATTATCTCAATTCTAGTCAACATCGCACGGGCGTGTCACATCCCTTGTCACTTTCTGAATGGAAATACATTCCACGGGGCAGACTGATTCACAACGACCGCAGCGAGTGCACTGATCCTGGTCTATGTAAAGAAGATTGTATTTGAATGGAGTCGGATCCTTCGCTCGCGTGTAGCCGGCGATACGATCTTCATCATCGTAGTCCAGATCATCAATGCGCACGATGCAGTTTTCGTGAGGTTTCACATCGAGACATTTTTCACAATAAATACAATAGTCGTTGTCTATCTCAAATTTGTAATGGCACAGATAGCAGCGCAAGGTTTCCTTTGTGGCAAGTTCCGGATCATAACCTGTTTCCACTTCAGCGCGCAGGGTACGATCTTCGATAGCAATGGTAGGGATTATCTGCCGCGGAATGTCGTCCATTTCGGGCACACGGCCAGTTTGTAACGAGTTGCCAATCTGGGCAACATCCATTTTACGCGTCTCGCCCATAAGGTATTCATCTACTGAACGCGCACATTCCTTGGCGTGACCAATAGCCTGGATCAAAGTCGAAGCGCCGATGGAATAATCCCCCGCCAGGAATAATCCCGGATGATTGGTAGTAACGGGTGAACCGCCTGGAATCCAGCCATCTTTATCAAGCACGTTGGGAGCAACTGATGCATCCAGCCAGGTGGTGTCCTGCCACTGGCCTGTAGCCAGTAGTATGGTGTCAACATCCACATCAAATTCACTACCTTCAACTGCCACCGGACGGCGCCGGCCACCTTCGTCTGGTTCCCCAAGCTCGTTGCGGATGAAACGCATGCTGTTGACATCACCGTCGCCGTTATAGGAGACCGGACCAACCATGAGCTCAAGAGGAATTTTTTCATGGATGAGTTCATCGATCTCATCTTTCGTCACTGACATTTCATCGCGCGAACGCCGGTAAAAGACACTGGATGGAGAGCCCAGGCGGATGGCTGTTCGGGCGCAGTCCATGGCGGTAAATCCTCCTCCCACAACAATGACATTCTTGCCGATATCAGATTTTCCGGTTTCGTTTGCTTCCAGGAGAAAATCAAGTCCATGCAGGATGCCACCCTTGTCTTTGCCAGGCAGATCGAGAATATTTGGTGACAGTGTCCCGGCGGCAATAACAACGGCATCGTGTGACTTCAAAAGTTCTTCTATAGTGGTGTCGCCGTCCTTGCCAATGTTCTGGTTGCAAAGAATCTCCACACCCAACTCGCGGATCTGATCGATTTCCTTGTCAATAGTTTCTCGTGGCAGTCGAAATTCGGGAATACCCTGGTTCATCATGCCACCAGGTATTGAATATTTTTCGAACACTGTTGACTTGTGCCCGAACAGAGCCAGTTCCCTGGCTGCGGCAAGCCCTGCAGGACCTCCACCGATAATAGCGACAGTTTTGCCGGTCTCGGGATACAGTGGCTCAAGTACAACAAGTTTGTTGCTACCCAGGTCCGCCGCTGCACGTTTTGAAAAACAAATAGCAACCGGTTCGCCAAGCCCCTCGCGGCCATGGCGGCAGACATCTTCACAAGGGCGAGAACAGACACGGCCCAACACGGCGGGGAACACGTTGTCGACCAAATTGATTAAATAAGCGGCGTCGTAATTGCCAAGACTTATTTCGCCCAGGTAATCAGGAATCCGGGTATGGGCGGGACAGGCAGCCTGGCAAGGAATGTTTTTGTCGAGCCAGTCCATATCCTTGGGCTGGTTTGCCACACCGAGCTCCTGTGACAAAGAGAAATGCGGCTGGCGATTAGGCCCTTGTGGTATCGCTTTGCCGTTTCGTGCTACTTCTTTCTTATTAGCTTCCATCTTTATTCAACTCCCCGAGCCAGACGCTTTACTGCCTGCCAGCGTTTGAGTACATCGGCCTCGGCCAGATCCATGAGCTCGTCTGCATGTTCCGGGTTGGCCCGCGCCAGGGAACGGTAGCGATTCTCTGACATGGCATAATCTTTGAAAGTTATGTTGGGCTCACCCGAATCGAGTTGCATGGGGTTGCGACCTAACTTGGCGAGATTGGGATCATAGCGATAAAGTGGCCAGTAACCACTGTCCACCGCGGATCTCATGTGTTCAACCGTATAAGTCAGATCGAAGCCATGGGCGATACAGGTGGCGTAAGCAATGATGATTGACGGTCCCTTGTGCGCTGCCGCTTCCTGCATGGCACGAACTGTCTGCTTCGGATCGGAACCGAAGGCTATTTGTGCCACATAGACATGACCGTAATCAATGGCCAACATGCCCATGTCTTTCTTTGCCACAGATTTTCCTCCTGTAGCAAATTTTGCCGTTGCAGCGCGTGGCGTGGATTTCGAATTTTGCCCGCCAGTGTTGGAGTACACCTCGGTATCCATAACCAGAATATTGACATCCCGATCATTGGCCAGTACATGGTCAAGACCACCAAAGCCAATGTCATAAGCCCAGCCGTCACCACCGACGATCCACACGACTCGGTCAAGTAAGTGATCGGCAAGTGCATGCAAATCCAACGCCCTGGGATCAGGAGTACCCACCAAACGTTTGCGTAGCTCTACGATTCGATCGCGCTGGGCTTCAAGCTGCGTACCGCTTTCCTGAGACGCCGTCAGGATCTCAGTGACCAGGCCTTCACCCACAGTTGGTGCCAGATCTTTCAGAGCCATACGCGCATAATCGCGCAATTTGTCCAGACTCACGCGGAAGCCATAGCCAAACTCAGCATCATCCTCAAACAGTGAGTTGGACCAGGCAGGACCGCGCCCTGCGGCATTCTTGGACCAGGGTGTTGTTGGCTGATTGCCACCGAATATTGACGAGCATCCAGTAGCATTGGCAACAAACAATTGATCGCCGTGAAGCTGAGTCAACAGCTTGAGGTAAGGGGTCTCACCACAGCCTGCACATGCCCCGGAGAATTCAAATAAAGGTTCCATAAGTTGCGTTTCACGCATACGCATTCCGGTGAGGTCACCGCGTTCACGCTGGGGCAGAGTCTGGAAGAAATCCCAGGATTCTCTTTCCTCGTCAACAATGGGATCTTTTAAGGCCATGTTGATGGCCTTCATGCCCGGCTTATCGGGATGACTGTCCACAGGACAGGCGGCCACACAGAGCCCGCAACCTGTGCAATTATCCACTGCGACCTGCAAGGTATAGCGCTGATCGGGGTCGATGCCTCGACCCTTGAGCCGGACTGACTTGAATGCATCGGGTGCCTCTTCCAGAGAATCCTGTTCATAGGTTTTCATTCGTATTACGGCATGCGGACAAACGATTTCGCAATTGCCGCATTGAGCACAGATATCGGGTTCCCAAACCGGAACTTCCAGGGTGAGATCACTCACTTCCCAGGCCGTGGTACCGGACGGATAGGTGCCGTCTACAGGCAGCATGCTCACAGGTAACTGATCGCCCTTACCAGCGATCTGCGGTCCGACCACGTTGCGCACGAATTCGGGTGCTCCTACCCTGACGGGAGGCGGCATATCGAAGAGGCTGGTAATTAATTGCGGCACCTCCACTCTGTGCATATTTGCCAGCGCCATATCCACTGCTACGTAATTCATCTCGACAATTTTCTCGCCTTTCTTGATAAAGGTATTGTGAATTTCTTCCTTGATTTTCTTAATCGCCTCGTCCGGCCGCAGTACGCTGGAAATAGCAAAGAAACAAGCCTGCATCACGGTACTCAGACGCCTGCCCAGACCTGCCTCACCCGCCACGTTATAGGCGTCGATCACATAAAATTTTAATTGTTTGTCGATGATGTCCCGCTGCGCTTCACGGGGCAACTTGTCCCAGATTTCATCGGGGCCATGGGTACTGTTAACCAGAAAGGTGGCACCTGGCGCAGCATATTCCAGAACATCAGTTTTGGAGAGATAACTGAACAGGTGACAGGCGACGAAATCAGCTTTTTGAATGTAGTACGGTGCTTCGATTTTGCGGGGGCCAAAACGCAGATGGGAAATGGTTTGGGAACCGGCTTTCTTAGAATCGTAATAAAAGAAGGCCTGGGATTGGAGAGAACCGGCCTTGCCAATGATCTTCACAGTGTTCTTATTGGAACCCACTGTGCCGTCTCCACCCTGTCCGTAGAACATGGCGGAATAAACGCCTGGTTGCTCGACGATGAAAGTGGGATCGTAGTCAATATTGGTATGAGTCACGTCATCAATAATGCCCACAGTGAAATGGTTTTTGGGGCGCTCTTTGGCAAGTTCATCAAATACACCCTTGACCATGGCGGGCGTAAAGTCCTTGGAAGACAGACCATAACGACCACCGGTTATCACCGGCATACTCTCACAGGCCAGTTCGCCGTCTGTATGGGCTTCGAACAGGGCAGTGACCACATCCTTATATAGTGGCTCTCCTCCTGCACCGGGCTCCTTGGTGCGATCAAGCACTGCGATAGTCTTGCAGGTAGCAGGAATCATGCTGGCCAGCATTTTTCCGGGGAATGGGCGGTAAAGGCGAGGAATAATCACACCTAGCTTGGTCTCTCCGGAAAGCACCAGATAGTCGAGCGTTTCCTTGACCACTTCACAAGAGGAACCCATTGTGACAATCACCCTCTCTGCATCCGGCGCACCGAAATATTCACACACCTGATATTCCCTGCCAGTCAAACCAGCAAAGCGGTCCATATGGTCTTGCACAATTTTAGGTATAGCGTTATAGAACGGGTTAACAGTCTCCCGGGCCTGGAAGTAAGTATCTGGATTCTGTGCTGTACCGCGTATGAAGGGATTTTCTGGATTCAGGGCGCGGGCACGGTGCTCATGAATTCGCTTATGATCTATCATTCCTTCTATTTGTTCGTCATCCACCAGATCAATGGTATTGATCTCATGGGACGTTCTAAATCCGTCGAAAAAATGTACAAAGGGAACACGGCTTTCAAGCGTCGCGGCCTGGCTGATGAGAGCAAAATCCTGGGCTTCTTGCACTGAATTGGAACACAACATGGCAAAGCCAGTCTGCCGTGCAGCCATGACATCCTGGTGATCTCCGAAAATTGACAAGGCCTGGGCAGCAAGGGAGCGCGAGGCAATATGAGCTACTGTGGAAGTGAGTTCACCCGCAATCTTGTACATATTGGGGATCATCAGTAGTAGCCCCTGGGAGGCCGTAAATGTTGTGGTCAGCGAGCCGGTTTGTAGCGCGCCATGCACGGATCCTGCTGCGCCGGCCTCACTCTGCATTTGAACTACATCAGGAACTACGCCCCAAATATTGGTTTTTCCTTGCGCAGCCCATTGATCAGCATATTCACCCATGGGTGAGGCAGGGGTAATTGGATAGATAATACAGACTTCATTGACCTTGTAGGCCACACGAGCCACGGCTTCACAGCCGTCGATTGTGGCTTGATCTGCCACTTTTATGCGGGGTTCTGCCTCATTGTTTAAGACAGTTACTCCGGGAGTCCGGCTATTCATACGCAATATCCTCGCGTGCTATCTGAATTTTTTTTAATATGAGCAAATAAGAATAAACAGGAAAATCCGAGTAGTCCAGCAATTGATAACCTGGCAAAAGCTGTAATTGCTATGAGCATTGATTATTTGATGCCTGACGATTGCACGTATACCTTTCTATGGGATATTAAATTTACTCTGCACGCTTTGATTTGAGCAGTGCAATCCGCAGTCATTAACTGTGGTCGCTTCGCTTTCGCGGCATTAACCCATCCGCTTTCAAGTTGTCTTTGAAGAGAATAGACTGACGCACATTCTTAATAGAATGGTTTTCAGTGAATAATTTTCTGGTTAATTTCACTTTTGAAAACCTACCACGCAGTCAACCATGAATAGCTTGTCCTCAAACCACGAATCCCCGGTTTATTCTCAACCCGAAGAACTGATCAATATTTATAGCCATGCTGTTGGTGCCTTTTTCAGCATAGTCGCCCTGGTGTTCCTGATACTGCGAGCTACCCAGGAAACCGGCGTCCTGCCTATCACCAGTTTTACAGTTTTCGGTTCCAGCCTGGTTTTACTCTATGTGACTTCTACGCTTTATCATCGGTGTAAAAACCCTGTTCAACGAAAAAAGCTTAGAGTTTTTGATCATGTCACCATTTATATTCTCATAGCAGGAACTTACACACCGTTTGCCCTGATCACGTTACAAGGGTGGGTCGGGTGGGTAATTTTTGCAGTTAGCTGGGGACTTGCTTTGATGGGAACCGGTTTGAAACTTTTCTATACCGGTCGATATAGAATTTTATCCACACTCATGTATGTGTTCATGGGCTGGTTGGTTATTTTTGCCATTAAACCGTTAATAGAAAAACTCCCAACCGCGGGATTATTCTGGTTGATGGGTGGGGGATTGTTTTATTCAATAGGCGCTATCTTGTACAGCATCCGGAAGATACCTTTTAACCACGCCATTTTTCATTGCTTTGTGCTAATGGGCAGCTTCTGCCATTTTGTCTCTGTCTATTATTATGTGCTGCCTGAGCAGTCATAAAATAACAGTAAAGACAAAACATCTAAATACTCAGGTATTAATTACTTAAACTGAAAACCCTTCCTTAGTGATCGGCAACGTTCGTATCCGGTGACCCGTGGCTGAAAAAATTGCATTGGTTACTGCCGGGATAACAGGTGGGTAAGCCGGTTCGCCCAGGCCTGTTGGATTATAATCAGACTCAATCCAGTGAATATCGATTTCCGGTGTGATGCCGATCCTGCCCAGGGGATACTGGTGGAAGTTTTGCTGGTCGACCCGCCCATTTCTGAACGTGATTTCCAGACCAAGCGCGCTGATGGCATCAATCACACAGCCTTCAACCTGGTTGTGGGCACTACTAATATTAATGATCGGACCGATATCCCCGGCAACAGTAATCTTGTGAATTGTCACCTGGTTCCCAGCGTTGACACTGACCTCCGCTACATGGGCGAAATGACCGGCATGGCTGAAATGAAAAGCCAGTCCAAGGGCGCGACCAGCAGGCATCTGCCGGCCCCAGTCAGCCTTTTCAGCGGCCAGGCGAATGACAGATGCTGCCCTTTCGGTGTTTAGTGAACCCGTATTACCGGGATCAAGCCAGCGGGATTCACCCAACACTTCCAGCAGAAATTCCACATGGTCGCGATTGGCAGCCACTGCACATTCATGCAGGAAAGATTCCACGACAAAAGCAATGGCATTGGAACGAGGGGCGCGCATCGGGCCCGCCGGCATACCGGAATCCAGAGTGGTCTGGGTTAATCGTGCATTGGCAAGCACACTCACCGGAAATTCATCGGGCGGCAGGTTGGCAGTACGCAGAGGTTCAGTGGAACCAGACCGAGCAAAGGTAATGAAGTGATCCTGCCAGGCAGTTAGTTTGCCTTCGCCGTCAATGGCAGCCTTGAAGGAATGAAAACCACCGGGACGGTAGAAATCGAAGGTCATATCATCTTCTCGGGTCCAGAAAGCTTTTACCGGTACATCAAAACGGGCGGCGATGGCGGCGGCCTCTACCACATAGTCATTGGCGAGCCGGCGTCCGAACCCACCACCGATGCGAATCTGATGTAGATTAATACTGGACTCAGGAATATTGAAAAACGCCGAAAGTTCTGTAAGGGCGCGCTGCGGAGTCTGGGTGGGCGCCCATAACTCGATGCCGTCATTGGTAACCCGGGCAGTGCAGTTTTGCGGCTCAAGGTTGGCATGGGCCAGAAAAGGATAGGTATAAAACCCTTCCGCTATTGTGTCAGCGCTGTCAAAAACAGTGTCCACACTCCCCTTCTCGTTGAGTGTTTCCAGGCCGGGTTTCCCGGCCAGTGTTCTGGCAGTCGCCACATGGTCAGTCCAGGTATCCGATGCAGCGGTGCTATTGTCCCAGCGGATTTCTAACTGACGAGCAGCCTTCATGGCGCTCCAGGTAGAGCGGGCCACTACTACCACACCGGAATGAATCGCAGGTTCTCGCCGGACATAGTCATTAGGAAGACCCCTGCCTTCCATAATGAAGGCGTCAACCACGCCGGGAAGGGTCTTGATGAAATCCAGATTAGCTAGTTCGGCTTTCGCCCCGACCCTGGGGCTTTTTACAAAATTGGCATAGAGCATGTCCGGCTGAAACTGATCAAAACCGAAAAGAGGGCTGCCGGTGACTATGTTGGTGTTATCCACCCCCGGGATACTGCCGCCAATCAAGCGCCACTCATCGCGTTCCTTAAGAAGCAGAGATGACGGCTCGGGTATCGGCATGGTCGCTGCCAGTTCTGACAGATCGGCGTAGGAAAGACTGCGGTCGGAAGCATCGTGGAAAACGCTACTGTCTTGTGTGCGCAGCTCAGAGGCATCTACCTCCAGACGGATGGCTGCCGCGGCAACCAGCATGGCCCTGGCAGTGGCTCCTGCCTGCCGCAAGGGAAGCCAGACGGTTGGCGTGCCACGGGAACCGGCAGCGGCCTGGCTGCCGTATCGACCGGCATCGATTTCAGACTGCAGGACCTCGACATCGGCCCAGTTCGCATCCAGCTCCTCGGCAACCAGCATGGGAAAGGCGGTTTTGACGCCCTGACCCACTTCCGGCTGTGTTGCCATGATAATTATCTTGCCATCTGGATGGATCTGGATGTAATTCGTGGTTAGCGGATCACCGGACTCCTGGGCCCAGGTCTTGTCGCCAAGGGTAAAACCAAGCACCAGACCACCACCGGCGATGCCGCCGAGTTTGATAAAAGTACGGCGGTTCAGGGCAATGTCACCAGTCAGCGGAGTATGTTTGATTGAAGGAGGTTGCTGTGCCATTTAACTGCTTCAGCCCAATAATTACTTTTGTAATTTCAAAAGGAAGCGATCAGTTTTGCCACGAATATCCGGACCAAAAACCGCCGTTGTACGATCATCTTCTGGCATACGCAATAGGTCCGATGTTCCAACCACACTAAAACCTACAGCTTCAGCAAGCCCTACAATCTGCTCTTCATCTGCGCGGTGGATAGCGCCATTATCACTACCAGGATTACCCGCATGGTCAACAACTCCAAGTATTCCTCCAGGTTTCAGCACTGTTCTAATATAGGCGAGAAAATTACCGGCTGCATCTGGATCACTGGATCTGGTTAACTCATGTATTTCCAGAGCGATAATCGCTGCATCTATCGAGTTAGGTGATAATCCCAAATCTGCAAAATCCCGGTTCAAACTTTCAACATTGGCGAGTCGATTATTGGCCAACCGAGCGTCAATTGCTGCCGCCGTGCGCGTTCCGCGGTCACCCGTAAGTGATGCTGGAGAGTTTTGCATATACACCTTGCCAGACGCGCCTACTGCATGTGACAACACTTCAGTGTAATAGCCAGTAGCTGCGACCAAATCAATGACAGTCATGCCTTCTTCTATACCCAGAAAATTGACTACTTCAGCTGGTTTGCGGCCAGCATCTCTGACTTTATCAGCTTCGGCTCTAGTGTCGGAATTACTCAGTGCTGCACTCAATTCAGCAAGGGTCAATGCCTGCAATGATCCTGATAACAGCAGTAATACAGCTATAAAAGATAGGCTAATTTTTTTCATGGTTTGTACCTTAACGATTTTGATAATTGAATAGGTCAAAATACAACCTACAAGAAATGTACCTGTCAGAACTCGCTACAATTACTGTGCAGCGAAATTTCGCTATTTAAAGGAGATCGTCGCCGCACCATCGGCAAATTCGTCGAAACCACCTTGTAGATAGGATTTCCCTTCAGCGGTTCCATTCAGACAGAAATCAAAGAAAGCCGCTGATGCAGCCTTGACATATTTTGGTGCATCACCGGGTATATCTCCACCGTACTCACGGTGAGTAGCACCTTCGATAATAATTTGAAATTTGTTACCTTCGGGGCTCAACCGGTAAGGTTCCATACGCCAGTCTTCTGCACGCCCGGCCCGCGCATCGTTGGTGCCGTTAAAAATTAGCGTTGGCATAGCCAGGTTGCGCCAGCTTGCATCACTCAATCCGTAATCACCAGGTCCGGAAGGTGACATTGGCAGAATACATTTGACACGGGAATCGCCGAGATTTGTATTTGTTTCGCCACCAATATCGATGGTCACACCGCCAGCAATAAATGAGATAAATGAGCCATAAGAGTGTCCCGCAACAGCCAGCTTCTCACGATCAAGTTTTTCCGCCAGGGCGGGAACATCGCGCTCGATTTGATCGAGCGCATCAAAGACTACGATTACGTCGCGCAACCGGTCGCGAACCTTTTGTTCCGACGGTTGCATGCCTCCACCGTTGGGGGCCATGGTGACGCCAGTATCATCATGACTTGAATGCACGGCCACAAAACCATGGCTGGCCCAATGCGTGCCTATTTCACTGAACATATCCTTGTTACCACCATTCATATGAGAGAAAGCGATAACAGGAAACGGACCTGCGCCTTCCGGGTAGTACACTCGAACCAGGACTTCGGTGCCGCGGAGATTGTCTTTCAGGGCGATGGTCTCCATGTTGTGAACCGGAAACGTGCCAGGGTCTGAATAGGAAGTATTTTCCTGAGCCGGTGCGGTCACTGACCAGAGACTGACAATCAGTCCTGCTGCCAGGAGGCGGAAATGGATGGACCGGAGCAGACAGAATTGATTGTTCATGGTCATGACCGTTACTCCGTCAATATGGTATCGGGAAGCAGACCGTCCATCAGTGCCTTGTTGTTTTCCATGCACCAGTATTCATAGAGTTCGGTATCATCAGGCATTCGCACGAAGACCCGGGTGTTCACTATGGGCTCGGAGTAAAACTTGGGATCTTCGAGGGTGATATGGTATTGCAGGGTGTCGGCATCAATGTGACTGATACGTTCTGTGATATGCATTTCTTCACTGACAGGATGTTCGCCGCCGTTGTCGATCCAGGACAAGCCATTGAACCCTCGGGAATCAATGACCAGAGTGTCACCTTCGTAGTGGCCGAATGACTTGCCCATCCATGTGGATTCGACTTCAGGAGGATGCTCACGGCCGTCTGTGGGCACGATATGAAAGATGTTATTCGATTCAAACAGGACCGCAAAAACCTTTGCTGTTTGCACATACATGATCGGGTAGGTTGTATGGTAAGCCCGGGTGTAACCCCAGGGCAGGCAACGGCCAGGATAATCTATTTTCGGGCCTTCATGAGCTGCCAGGCCTTCGGGCGTGAATGCCAATGGTCCGGATGATATCGAGCTGCATCCCACGCTACCAGAGCCGCAGCCCTGCACATCCCTGGTAATGTTACCAACCCGTGGACGGTCCCAGATGCCGTTGAAATCAGGCTTGCCGTCGGCCAACCGGGGAATGTCCTGCGACTGGGAGTATGCTGCTGACGACACCAGGGTGCAGAGGGTTAGCACTGCGCCCGACAAAGTGATCGCTTTCAAGACATGTTTGCTCATTGACCAAGCTCCGAGGCGTTTCCTGAAAATAGCTGTTTACCGTCGGCAAGTTTTACGGAACGGGCATAGCAACTGTAAGGGTCATTCCTGGCCTTCAGTCCCTCCACTGTAACATGGTCGCCTGGATTGAGAGAATCCTTGGACCAGCCCCGCCGACGCAAGGAGTTCGGGCTGGAACCTTCACACTGGTATTCTTCCGTGCTGCCATCAACAGTAATGTATATCCAGATATGAGGATTGAACCAGTCAATTTTGGTCACGGTGCCTTCCAGCGTAACTGTTGCTTGCGGATCAAACGTGGCGCCGACGGAATGGTGTGCCAAAACAAGAGATGGTGTAGCGATCAATGAGCTCAAGCCCAGAAGTATCGCGGCCGTAGTCAGGATTTTCATATTGTTCCCTCTGCAGAGTAGCTGTCTTTATAGTCTACGTTAACAGTAACGCCAAGATCAATCGGGTAGACAGCGCTTCTTATTGTATTTTGCCTGCAAACCATAGAAAGTAGATTCCAATTACATTTCTTTTGTTTTACCGATATCAATAAATATGTATATTTCTTTATATTCTGCTAGGTTCAGGGCTCGGAATTGAACTAACTGTTCAAATAAAACATTTTATTAAAAATAATTAGTTATACCGCCTTCTAAATTCTTGAAGCTGGCCATAAAAGCCGACATAGGAGAGGAAAACGTGAAACGATCCACTGGAAAAATAATGTTGCCAGGTGTGGTACTTCTGGTATCCGTTCCACTGCTTGTACAAGGGGTACAGGCGGCGCAGGCCCCTGCAGTCTGTGAAAATCTTACGGACCTTTCCTTACCCTATACCACCATTACGGCGGCTGAGCATATTGCTGCTGGGCAATTTCGCCTCGCTACTGGTAATGCCGCTGCTTATGCTGATTTACCCGCTTTCTGCCGCGTGGCAGCAACCGTGAAACCGACGCCAAGCTCAGACATTAAAATGGAAGCCTGGCTGCCAGCCAACGGCTGGAACGGCACGTTCGAGGGCCGGGGCAGTTCTGGTATCGGAGGGTCTGTTCCATACAATGATTTGGCTACCTCGCTACGGGCAGGTTATGCAACAGCCGGAAGTGACACCGGGCATGCCGGCGACTCAAGTTATGCTTTGACAGAGCCTGAAAAAGTGATTGATTTTGGCTATCGGTCGGGCCATGAAGTGCCGGTTAAAGCAAAAGCCATCATGGCGGCTTATTACGGCAGCGGCCCTGCTTTTTCTTTCATCAACGGCTGTGGCGGTAGCGCAGTCACAGCCCAGAATGCGATACAGCGTTATCCTGGAGACTATGACGCAGTAGCAATCACTGGAATGTCCGATAAAACGCACCACATCTTTCACCAGATGTGGAACTGGGACGCAACTCATCTGAATGAGGCTAGCTACATCTCGCCGGAAAAATATGTCGTTCTTCATGATGCCGTGATCCAGCAGTGTGACGTGCTCGACAGGGTTCTTGATGGTGTGCTTGAAAATCCACTCCTCTGTAAATTTGATCCAGCATCAATCCAGTGTGCCGCAGGCACTGATGGCGCATCCTGCCTGACGGCCCCACAGGTGACTGCAGTTCGAAAAATCTATGCCGGCGCCACAAACCCGCTCACCCACCAACAGATTTTTCCCGGGCCACAACCTGGCAGCGAGATCACCTGGACCCGAACTACGACTGGTGACGCGCCTTTCAGGTTATCCGAGAACTTTTTCAAGTACTTTGTCTTCAAGGACGAGAGCTGGAACTCCAAGGAGCATCCTGTCAACTACGCAACAGATGTCGCCCTTGCCGATGCACCGGAAAATCTTGTCGTTAATGCCCTGAGCCCGGATATCAGTGAATTTGTGGCTAGTGGGGGTAAGCTCCTGTTATGGGAAGGCTGGAATGACACTTATATCCCGCCAGACCTCGCTATTGATTACTACAACAGTGTTGTGAATACGATAGGCTCCCTGAGCGCCCAGGAATCGGTGCGTCTGTTCATGGTGCCCAACAAGGAACATTGTGGTTGGGAAGGCGCCCTTGGCGAATTTGATGTAGGTGCTGAATTAAAACGCTGGGTTGATACTGATGTAGCACCGGAGCGAATTATCATTTCGGGCTCTATTGAAAATGGTGGCACCCGGACTCGGCCTTTGTGCCCCCATCCACAGGTGGCGACCTTTACAGGAACCGGCAGTATTGATGATGCGGCAAATTTTTCCTGCAACGCGCCCTAATCAAAATAACAAATTTTTTCGCCGGCACATAAGAGCGTCCGCGAGCGATACACGGAGATCCGACATCATGAAAAAAATAATTCTGCTGCCCTTGTTAACAGTAGCCATGATCACCGGTTGTAGTGATTCAACTGATGTGACCACGTCTGCCCCGGTTGCAGCAACCACTCCTGACACGAGTTCCCAGTCAGACATGGCCGATGGACCACTTTCAGGACTGAGTTCCTTGTCAGGAACAGTCGATTCGACGCTGCCGTTTCAAGCCGCCCAGATTTATGCCATGAATATCGATAAAGATATTCTGTATATGGTGTACACAGCCAATGGGCGCTATGAAGCGGTCAATATGCTTTCAGGCACTTACGAGATCAGTGTAAGAAAATTTGGTTTAACGGCACCTACACAAACTATTGATATCCAGTCAGGATCAAACGTTGTCGCTGACTTCTCCATGCAGGAAGGAATTGTCCCTGCCGCCCAACAGGAGCGATTTGGTACGGCCGGTACTGAATTCATTGCCATGGAGGAATTATTTCCGCCTGGCACTGGATATGAGTACGTCGCAGACTCTTGTTTAAGCTGTCATAACCCCACTTTTTTCGGACAGCAAAGTATGCCAGGCGTGTATTGGGATGGAGTGGTGGGCCGCATGATCACAAGAGGCCATATCAGGGAAGGCACATTCGATGCCCAACAAAGCAGTGAGATTGCTGCGTATTTAACCAGTAACTTCGGACTCGACAGTATTCCCCGGGCTGTTCCGGCAGATTTTCCACTCGATGAAGAAGCGCTTAGTCGCGCGATGTTCGTTGAGTATTACCTGCCATTAGATCCGGTCCTCGATGCGGGAAACACAAACCGCCGCGCCCAGGAAACGGATATCGATCAGAATGGCAATGTCTGGTTCACCGAGCGAAGCAGTCCGAACCGGATTGGTAAACTTGATCCTCGAACCGGAGAAGTTACCGATTACCTGTTGCCTGATACGGAAGGCGATCCCCATGGCCTGAACATCGACAGATTTGGTAAGGTCTGGTGGGCCGAAACAGATGGCTTTCATCTCGGCGTCCTGGATCCCGAAACCGGTGAAATGACTCGCTACAACATGAATGCAGGCGATGAAAAGATTGTCGGACGCGGCCATACGCCCTATCTCGATTCAAAGGATAATGTCTGGTTTTCAACCAGGGATTTTATTCTTGATGGCGTGGAAAGCGAGTATGACGGCATTGGAGTGTGGGACAGGGAGTCCGGAGAAGTTTCGCTGTATATGGAGCCAAAGGCAGATTCGCGACCTTACGGGCTACTTGTCGATGTCAACGATAAAGTCTGGACCGCTCTGAGCAGAGGTTGTGGCATTTCCAGTTTTGAACCAACCACCGAAGAATGGACGCAGTATTTTTCGCCTTCGCTGGAAACGTGTGCAGTCCGGCGACTCGGTGTTGACTCGACCGCTTCTACCATTTGGTTTGGTATCTATAGTGATGGCAAGCTTGGCAAACTCGACACGGCCACAGGCACCATCACCGAATGGAATATCCCGATGTTCTCTGCCCAGCCCTATGACACCTGGCTTGATCCCGAGGATAAACTTTGGCTCACCGATGGTGGGCAAGGTGGCGCGATAATCAATTTCGAGCCTGATTCAGAAAAGTGGACCTATTATCCAACACCACAGTTCTCCGACTTTCCCAAGTTCAGAATAGCGGGTGACGGAGTAATCTGGTATCCGGCAAGATCTGCCAGACGCGCGGCAGTGGGCGCACTGTATCCAGACAAGGACAAAATGACTTCTCTGGCTGCGCAGCCCTATCGATATCAATAGTTATAGATAGTTAAACCAGAAACCAGCAATGCCAACAGGTTTAATCGCCTTGTGGGCATTTTCTCGCGTTCATCTGACCATTGCGGTTGTTATTCTTCACTTGTTATAAGTTCGCGTAGACAACGCCATTCATAATTTTTCTCGCAGTACGCACAGCGCCTGCTGATTTAATGGTCCAACTGGCGCCTTCAGTTCCAATCTCAAGCATAATTTCAAGTTTTCCTGCGATGTGTTCGATGACAACGAGTTGTTTATCTTCGCTCGTCACATCAGCAATACTATTAGCCACCGAGCCTGGCATGCATGCCGCCGTAGCAACACAAATACCACCGGTCACAGCATGTGCGGCATGCAAAGAATGAGGGGTTAGATATCTTGAGCGTATTGTGCCTCCAGCTACAGCCTGTGATAGAAGGCCAACCTTGGGTACAACAGTATCGCGGACATCGCCGAGCCCCATCCGCTCACCGGCAATCAGGCGGATAGATTCTATTCGTGTCATGACATCCTTGTTGGTTTTGAAAAAATCTGCATCTTCGTCACCGATGAGACCCAGACTGGTAGCTTGCATCAACACCATGGGCATGGAAGCATCAACGCAGCTCACTTCAACACCTTCAATCGTATCGCAGGCATTACCGGTTGGTAGTAACGACCCGGTTTTGCCACCAACGACATTGGAAAAGTTTAGTACCACTGGCGCGGCAGACCCTGGCACTCCGTCGATTTTCACATCCCCTTCATAACTAACCTGGCCTTCCGGTGTCTGCACAATGGCTTCGATAACGGCGTTGGTATTCACATTGAAGATCATGACATGCGTGACCGGATCTGCTGCCTCCACCAATCCGGCTTCTATTGCGTAGGGGCCAACACCGGCCAGCATGTTGCCGCACGGTGGTTCGGTATCAACAATGGGTGTATCTATGGCTACCTGGGCGAAGAGATAGTCGACATCAATACCTGGCCGACTGGACGTACCCACCATAGCTACTTTGCTGGTCAGGAATTCGGCTCCTCCAATTCCGTCAATCTGGCGCTTGTCAGGAGAACCCATGATGCCAAGCAAGAGTCTGTCACGCTCCTCACGATTGACTGGCAAATCGGCAAGATTAATGTAGGGCCCCTTCGAGCTGCCACCGCGCATGAGAATACAGGGGATCTCTTTTTGACTCATCGTAGAAAGGGACTCCAGGACCGGCTCAAAATATCAGGATTAATGATAGCAGAAGCCCAATTTGGATAATTGTGTAACGCCTACCTTTTGGTTTCGGGTTGGGGTGAAGTTTGCCAGTTTGGATCTGCTGACACTTACTGGACACTACCCCCTGGTATCAACCCACTGGGTACCGAAGTCGGGACGCTCCGGTCGAAGTCAGTATCGGTCAAGGCTTCCAGAAACGCGATGATATCTTCCATATCGCGATCACTCATTTGGGGTACATCAATGAAACTCGCATCAAGGCGAGCCAATCCACCGGCATTTTGCCCATCTCCCGCTTCGGCTACATTGGGATTCTCGGATTGACCTCTATTGTAGAAATCAAGTACGTCAGCAAGCGTCTTTAGCGTTCCGTTGTGCATATAAGGTGCAGTCAGTGCGACATTGCGCAAAGTGGGTGTCCGGAAATTGAATCTCCCCACCCCAGGATCGGCTTCTGTTAACAGCGAATTCTCGGGAATGCCCTGCGTATGTAAGGTGTAATCCGAGAACATCGGACCACCGTGGCAGTTGTCACAACGGACTTCTTCAAAGGTCTTCAGCCCACGCTGCTGTTGCCCGGTAAGCGCACCGGTGTCCCCGGCGAGGAATTTATCAACCGGGCTATTCATGGCGATCAGCGTGCGCTCAAATGCCGCAATTGCTGTACCGATACGGTCCGCTGTAATCACTGTACCGCTGCCGAAGGCGTCTTCAAAAAGAATAGGGTACTCAGGGATTTCCTGGAGTCGGGCTACCACCCTATCCAGCGCCTCTTCAACCGGGTAAGCATCGCCACGCATCTCTTCGAATTCCTTGATGGGCTCAAGCGCCTGCAAGGCCAGACTACGAACGCGGCTGTCCCAAAACATCGGAGCGCGTTGCCCTGTATTATTTTGTTGCAGCCTGCCTGAATTATTGCCGCCATTCCCGTTGAATCTGCCCATGCCGTTGAGCGCTGTATTAAGCACAGTAGGAGAATTGCGTCTGACCAGTGGAATTGTGCCGCCACTGATGTCTAACCGAGCCGGCCCCAGACCTTCCGCGCCAGTCCCCCGGGAAAGATCACGCCCATCGGTA
Source organism: Gammaproteobacteria bacterium (assembly GCA_029245395.1). Lineage (GTDB taxonomy): Bacteria > Pseudomonadota > Gammaproteobacteria > Pseudomonadales > Pseudohongiellaceae > Eutrophocola. The sequence goes on along the minus strand of JAQWPL010000024.1, from coordinate 87,821 downwards.
TATGAAAAATCAGGATGATGACAGGTGGCACAAGCTGTATCACGGCTGCCGGAAAGGACTGGATCCCAAAACAGCAAACGCCCAAGCACTTCAGTTGCCTTGTGCGTGGCGGCATAAGAATCAGAAACATCTGAATCCGTGTTAATAACTCTCGCCGTCCCGGTTTCATTTTGCGCTGAGACCAGGGAAGCGAATTGGCTCATCAATGCCAAAAGGATAATGGTAAAGAAACCGGGATATAAGGTACTTGAATTCCTGATACAAGATTCCTTTATTCAGATTTATATTTGCAAGAAGAGTATCTCTGTAATCCCTGGTCGTCCACTTTTGATTTTACTTCCCCGAGCCTGGCAAAACTTAGTGTGGGCAATGTTTATAGTGAAGGCTATTTTCATAAGGCTATTCTAGGTTTTCATAGATACAATGTGCTCTGACCTCATTTTTTTATCTCCTGGAAGACCGGAAAATGAAATTCAGTAAAAATCTAGTTATGGCACTGACAGTCGGCGTTCTTATTGCCATAGCCGTCATAACTGATATCCAGGATGTCTCTGTTTCCAGCGCAAACCTGGAGATCTTCCCCAGACATTCCGTTGAAATGGTCATACCGTTTGGCACCGGGGGTGCCAGCGATATTTTCGCCCGCCAGTATTCTCAGATCGTCTCCCGATATCTGGGTGAATCACTGGTTGCGATTAATAAAAGTGGCGCTGGTACCATTGAAGGCCTGCTTTATGCAGTAAATGCGCCGGCTGATGGTTACACCATCCTGGAAATTACACCGTCTTTGTTAATAGTCGAAGCCCAGAATAAAAGTTCAGTCAAGTTTCGAACAGAATTCGAACCCCTCCTGAAAATCCAAAACGACATTGTGCTGTTCGGTGTTGCTGATAATAGTCCTCACAATACTGTGGAAGAACTACTTACCTTTGCCAGGGAAAATCCCGGTAACCTGAAAATTGGAGGTTTGTCTCCCGGCGGTCTGGATAACTACATCGCCAGCGCCTTTGCCGAGGCTGCCGGAATTGAGTGGACCTACGTACCCTACAAATCCGGCGCCGAATTGAAAGCGGCTATTCTCGGCGGCGAACTCGACGTCTATCAGGACAAGCTCATTTCCTTCATGGGCCTGGTTTCCAGCGGTGATGTGCGTCCTTTGGTCGTTCTCAATGACAAGCGTCTTGATGTTCCTGGTTTACAGGATGTTCCCGGTTCTGTTGAAAAAGGCATCAATTTCACGCAAGGATCCTGGCGTGGATTTTCTATCAGGAAAGACACACCGCTTGAGATCAAGAATGTCCTCATAGAAGCTTTCCAGAAAGCCTATGACGATCCTCAATACAAGGAAATGGAGGAAAGGGAAATGACTAACCTTGTTCCTGGATACATGGAAGCCGGTGAGTTCAGTAATTCCTGGGACGCCGAATATGAAAATTTCGCGACTATCTTTAAGGAACTGGGATTGGTCAACCAGCAATAATTATCTAACAGTGTTCTTGTGGAGAACTTCTGAATCATGGCAATCGAAGTTATTTTCAATATTATTCTCGGATTGTTCATCGTCTTTTATCTGTACCAAGCGATGCAACTGCCGAATATTGATGACACCGTTGATATTCTGGGTGCCAGTGGCTTTCCCCAAATCATCGGCGTTCTTGCGTTGATGGTGTTGTTGTTTATAACCATCAACACCATCAAGGAAAACAAATCGGTTCAACTCTCGTTGTTCAATTTGAAACTCCCGGAAGGCCGCCTTCTGCTGGTAAATATTTGTCTCCTTGCCAGTTACATTGTGCTCCTGAGTATCCTTGGCTTTGCAGTCAGCACCACGCTTTACCTTTTCATTGCCCCCACTTCATTCGGTTATAGCAAGTGGCGATTGCTGACTGTTTTTTCAATCGTTGGCGCTCTGGTATTGGTAAGCGTATTTGGCTCTGTGTTTTACGTGCCACTGCCGCGCGGAATTGGTCTGTTCCGGGAACTCAGTTACCTGGTCTATTAAAACAAAAAGGATTCGAAATTTTGGATATTATCCTCCAGTCCATAGAGGTGGTTTTTAATCCGCTGACTCTATCATTGATTGTGATAGGAACCCTGTTCGGCATAATCTGCGGCTCTTTGCCTGGCCTGAGTTCTTCCATGGCCATCATTCTCTGCCTGCCATTCACCTACTCGATGGATCCAATCCCGGCGATAGTACTTTTGGTGACCGTTTATCTGGGTGGTGCAACCGGCGGTTCGATCTCTGCAATCCTACTCAAGACACCGGGCACCCCTGAAGCCATTGCCACGACATTTGACGGTTATCCGATGGCCCAAAATGGCATGGCCGGTAAAGCACTGGGACTGGCAGTCACTGCATCTGCTTTTGGCGCTATATTCTCTGCTTTCATCATGCTTCTGGCGGCCCCGTTACTGGCCTCTGCTGCGCTTTCCTTTCAAAGCGCAGAGTACTTCGGCCTGGGCCTGATAGGCCTGGGTTGCATCACCAGCATCGGAGCCAGGAATCAGATGAAAGCTATCCTTGCTGTACTCATCGGGCTGATGATTTCCACCATTGGCATTGACAGTATCAATGGCATGGAACGATTCTCTTTCGGGCAACCCTTTCTACTTAACGGGATAAATTACATTTCTGTGATGATTGGCGCCTTTGCCATTGCTGAAGTCTACAAAAATATCGAGCGATACTATCAACGCGACACTAACCTGCGCACCAAAGGCAAGATATCAATGACATTGATGAAGTTCTCGGATATGGCAAAGATGTGGGATACCTTTCTCAAGGGATCGATCCTTGGCACCCTCATCGGGATCATTCCAGCTGCAGGTGGTTCTATTGCCAGTCTGATTGCCTACGGGGAAGCCTCCGGTAGGCATAAAGACGAAAAACCTTCTTTTGGTGATGGAAATCCACGCGGGATTATTGCTCCGGAATCGTCGAATAACGCCGCTATTGGTGGTTCTATGGTGCCTACTATGGTGCTCGGTATTCCTGGAAGTCCAGTCGCGGCTGTCATCATGGCCTCCTTCCTGATCATTGGACTAACGCCAGGTCCATTGCTCATCAGAGAGCAACCGATATTACTCAATGCCATTTTTTTGGCGATGATCGCTTCGGCCCTGCTCCTTTTTATTGGCGGTCGCTTCGTCACCAGTCAGTTTGCTCACATTCTCAAGTTGCCGTATCCGTTACTGGGTACCTTCATCGTGGCCCTCGGCCTGGTGGGTGCCTACTCGCTGAATAACAGCTTCTATGATGTCTTTGTCATGTTTATTTTCAGCCTGGTTGGTTATTTCTTTGACAAGTTCAATTATTCCACTGCAGCACTGATCCTGGGGCTTATTCTGGGTGATCTCATCGAGAATTCGTTGCGCAGGCAGATCATTGTAGGTGAAGGGAGTCTTATGGGATTCGTTTCACGCCCACTGGCTTTGGCCATCATTGTAGTAGCGATTATTACTTTTATATGGCCTGCGATCAGTAAACTACTTAATTCAAAGGGATCATAGTCCTTGAAAAAAGTCCTTTTAAATCAAGCGACTACCTGACCGTGAACGGCTGAAGGGTTCTGGAATCACTTTCATGCTGGACGACACAGGATGACCCGTTTATTCTTCCAGTACATATATTCAGGAAGCACATGATGATGGCAACGAGACAAATGTTACAAACTCTCCTTAAAGGTCTTGCGTTGTGCCTGGTTTTCCCTTTAATCGTTGAGGGTCAGGAAGAATTTGCAGCGCCGCCGCAGATTCCATACGGACGCCCTATTAGTTTGTCCGACGCAAAAACTGTAACAGCCGCCGCAGTCGAAGTGGCTCAGAACAACGGTTGGCTGATGGCGATTGCCATTGTCGATACGGGTGGGCATCTGGTTTACTTCGAGAAGCTGGATGGAACCCAGACCGGTAGTGTCGAAGTGGCGATCGACAAAGCACGCTCGGCAGCGTTGTTCCGGCGCCCGACGAAAGTGTTCGAGGATGGGGTGGCTCAGGGTGGTCAAGGCATCAGGTTATTGAACTTACGCGGTGCGGTTCCACTGGACGGCGGGATTCCCATCATAGTCGACGGAGAGCTGATCGGTGGTATCGGCATGTCGGGTGGCAGTGGCGAACAAGATGGTATTGCGGCGCGTGCAGGCGCGGCCGCCGTTGAATAAAGACAACCAATAGTTATCAAAGAGACAAATAAAATAATTCCAAGGGGCACACCATGAAATTTCGGATTTGGATAGTATTAATGTTTACGTCGCTGGTTGCGGTTACCTCCGTTGTAACGGCACAACCGGACGAAGCACCATCCCTTGAAGGCATTATTGATCTCCATGCCCACGTGGCCCCGCAATCTCAAGTGCTGAATTTTGGCCGCAAATTCGATGCAATTGAAGCCGCTCAGATTGCTCGCATCTCAGGCATGCGCGGGATTGTGTTCAAGGAACATCACACTGAAACGGCATCGTGGGCCTACCTGGTGTCACAAGTTGTACCGGATATTGAATTGTTTGGCGGCATCGTACTAAACCGTTATGTTGGCGGCATAAACCCATCAGCCGTTGCAGCCATGGCATTGTCCCTCGGTGGTCACGGCAAGGTGGTTTATATGCCAACAATGGACGCTGAGTACAGAAATCCTAATCCTGAAAATGCGGTTTTGGTTACACGCAACGGTGAACTCCTGCCCGAGGTGTATCAAGTGCTGGAAGTCATGGCTGAACATAATCTTGCGCTTTCGACCGGACACGTAAGCCCTGATGAAGCATTACTGCTTATTCAGGAGGCAAAAGTCGCAGGGGTCGACCAGGTTTATGTACAACATCCCAACCACAGCAGAATGCCTGTCTCAATGGCGACAATGAAGGAAATGATTCGCCTGGGTGCCTATATCGAGGTTGTACTGAGCGGCGATGGTTTTACAGGTGGCGGTCCCGCAGTCGTCGATCTGGTAAATCCGGTGAATGATTATGGTCCGCAAAAACTTGCGGATATACGGGAACTGGGCCCGGAAAATATAGTGTTAACGACAGATCTCGGACAACTCGGCAGAGTGGACTACGCCCGCTCTTTCGAAATGGCTTTGGAAGTTCTGGTAGAGGAAGGATTCACACAGGACGAGATCGATTTAATGACCAAAATAAATCCGGCTCGCTTCCTCGGCCTGGACTAACGCTTAGTCGGACCTGACTTCCCAGGAGTAAACTCCGAGAAAAAGTTTATAAGACCTGGACAGCCTTGAGCAAGAGATCCTTGATAATCAGGTGGCTCTTACTCTTTTTATTCCTAAGGAATTAATTGTTTAAACCGAAAACCCTTCCTTTGTAATCGGCAACGTTCGTATTCTGTGACCTGTGGCAGCAAAAATGGCATTGCAAACCGCCGAGGCAACTGGCGGCAAACAAGGCTCGCCCAAGCCGGTTGGGTGGTTGTCACTTTGAATAAAATGCGCGTCTATTTCTGTTGCGGCATTCTTCATCCGCAATATATTGTACTGGTGGAAATTTTGCTGCTCGACAATACCGTCTTGCATGGTGATTTCCAGTCCCAGCATTGAGCTGATACCGTCCAGAACACCCCCTTCGATTTGCTTGAGCGCGCCGCTCATATTAATGACAGGTCCGATATCAACTGCTGCTGTTACTTTATGGATGGTGACATTTTTATTGGCATCTACACTCACCTCAGCGACTTCAGCCACATGGGCGGAATGACTGAAATGGAAAGAGAAACCCAAACCCCTTCCTTCTGGCAGGGTTTTACCCCAGCCGCTTTGTTCTGCCGCCAGTTTGATAACATCCACAGCCCTTCCGGTATTCAGCGAGCCCCTATTGCCTTCCACAAACCAGCGGGGCTCACCCATCAATTCGATCAGCAGTTCAACATTGTCACGCCCAGCCGCATGGGCCAGTTCGCTGATAAAACTTTGCACGGCCCAGCCCATAGAATTGGACCCGGGGGCGCGCCATGCGCCGGAAGGCGTGTTGGTATCAATCAATGAAACAGCGGCGCGGTAATGATCAATATTCAACGCCGGGAATTCAGCTCTGCCCACGCGTGTACCATTGGTGGCACTTCCACGTACTGCGGGCCCGATCAGATGATTTTGCATGGCAACTACTCGACCTTCCCTGCTGACAGCACCTTTGAAGGCATAGACACCGCCGGGACGGTATTGGTCATGCATCAGGTCATCTTCGCGGGTCCAAAGTAGTTTTACCGGCACGTCGAAGCGCCTGGCAATGGCAGTCACTTCGCAGGAGTAATCCTGGAAACGGCGTCGGCCAAAAGAGCCACCCATACGCATCTGGTGCAAGGTGACCTGCTCCTCGGGAATATCAAAAACACTCTCCATAACATTCAAAGCAATTCCGGGCTGGCGTGTGGGAGCCCAGATATCCAGACTGTTGGTGTCACGATGGTAATGGGCGGTGCAGTTCATGGGCTCCATGCAGGCATGGGCCAGGTACGGGAATTGATAATTGCCCTGAACAGTCGTGGTAAATTCATCGGCATATTGGCCTTCCACATCACCAGAAGCCGTAACCTCCCCTTCACCGGGCCATGGCGCCTGGGCAATTTCATGCGCTCGGGCAAAAAATTCACCGTTATCATCCCTTGAAGCTTGAGAGGTGTCCCACTCAACTTCCAACTGCTGTTTTGCCTTGAAGGCCTGCCAAGTGGAACGAGCGACAATCGCCACTCCATCCAGCAGTTCTGTGACGTTATCATTGCCTTCCACCAGAAAGGCATCGACCACACCAGGAAGCGACTTGATATGGTCAAGGTTGGCACTGATTACACGGCCATAGGTGGCAGGGCATTTTTCGTACACAGCATGCAGCATGCCGGGCAATTGCACATCAGAGCCAAACAGACTGCTACCACCCGTGACAATAGTTTGGTTGTCTACATCTCCAACATGAGTACCGATAATGTAATAGTCCTGCCGGTCTTTGAAGATAAGGCTGTCGACGTCAGGTACTGGCTCCATGGCTGCGGACATAGCAAGCTCTGCAAAAGGCAGGCTGTCACCGGATTGCCGGTGAATAACCCGGCTGTTTTCCGTGTAGAGTTGCGCCGGATCTACCGACATCTGTTTTGCAGCAGCAGCAACGAACATGGTTCTGGCTGCTGCGCCAGCCTGGCGCATGGGATCAAACTCGCGTGGAGTTGAAGTGGATCCTCCGGCCCTTTGTTGTCCATAGCGTGCTTCATTCATGGGCGCCCTGACTACAGTGACATCATCCCAATCGGCGCCCAATTCTTCGGCAATCACCATGGGCAGGGATGTTTTAATGCCCTGACCTTTTTCCGGGGTATGGGCGTACAGGGCAATAGAGCCATCAGTGCCCACTTCTACAAAAGCATTCAGTTCAAGCTTGCCAGAGTTATTGGATTCAGCTGCACTCAATTGCTGTGCAGGCAAATAAGAGGCCAGGGAAAAGCCTGCTCCAGCCAAACTGCTGATTTTCAGGAATCCACGGCGGTCTACAGTGTGCAATGGAGTGACCGCGGGTTTGTTGGTGAGTACAGATTTCATATCAATCCCCTATCAGGCCTTATCGTTTATCAGCTAATACTACACCTTCCACATAAAAATGGTGAGGCCCAAAATCACTCCACTGCGACTTCAGGCACGGTAACTTCGTCCGTCATGGATAGAATTTTCACTCGGGTTTTTAAATCTGCCTTGCAGAAGGCATGCAGAAAACAGGTTTGCTCAGACATATCCAGGGCGGTGCGGGCAAAGTCATCGTCTTGGGCAGTTTTCAGAAATACATGAGTTTCAATTGGATCTGCCGTACCGGCTTTTCCTGTGCCACCACTGGCGCCACCCAGTGAAAAATGACTGTCCTGGACAATGCGATATTCCTCCAGTTCTTTCTTCACAATCTTGGCATAGCGACCAAACTGGGTCATAAAACAAAAGCCTATGCCGGCCGAAATATAACTCGCCGCATCCGGAGCCAGGCCTTTACCACCATTCACTTCCGCTTCATCACAGAGAAAATTAAACACAGAGCCATGCGGATTAAACAGGTGTTGGGTCACTTCCTTGACGCCATCCTCACGGACAGTACAAATAACCCTTACATGCAACAGGCGATTCTGTTGATCAGCCAGACTGTCATTGGCCAGAGTAGTTGAGTGTTGAGCCTTTGGTGTCATTCCTCCCCTTGTTATTAAACCAGACCAGTCGTCATTGGTGGACTGAGACTCATCAAACTGATCGCCTGGATCAGGCAACGCTGGACTGCCTACAGGCAGAGCCTTGGCTGTATCGATTTCATTACCGTTATGAGAAAGGGTGAAAAGACTTTCCTTGGCACCACGCATCAAACCATTAAGGGGTGATGCCGCCGTGGCATCCAGAACCAGCTTGTTTAATTCATCCGGACTGGTGTCACTATCAATTTGCACAGTCAGATCCACACTCTTGGCGCCACCTGTCATGGTGCCGTCTTTAGCGGAGCCTTTCATGGTGTAGTAGTTGTCCTGGATCAGGCGAATATCATTGATGTTGATATTGCGAATTTTGGCCAGTGCTTGGATTTCATTCATATAAGAGCAGACCATACCGGTCGAAAGAAATGATAAAGGACAGGGCGCTTCATCCAGACCAGCCAGATAGGCCCCCTCATCACTAGACAAGCGCCAGACATTGCCAGTAGTCGCCGACGCAACCAGGGCTTCTTTTTGCATCACAGTCAACGAGCGAACAGACAACCTGACGGCTTCACCGAGGCGAATTTCCGGTATTTCAAAACCAATAACATCTGCATTGGCTACTTTAAAAAACAGGGGTTTGCCGCTCTCGATGAGTGGATTATTCTGATTGGATGCCATAATTTATTCCTATTAAGTTTTTTTCAATCGCGGAAAAATTCTATAAGTCAGGCTGGGAAGTTTATTCTTTTTATTATAAATTGTTAAATTCTCTAATCTATTCAAATTTGGCACTACCAGACAATCTATGCCTTGCTCACTCATCATGGCGCGCAGCGCTGCCCATCTGCGTTCACGTTCTGTAGCAGTGTAAGGACTTGGTGGTCCGCCAGGCTGCGCATTTGCCTGTGGAGTTACAGTACTCATTGCACCAGCGCCAAGCAAAGCAGCAGATCCAAGCATCACTTGCCTTCTACTTAGATGTTGTAAATTTGAATCAGTCTTTGAATCAATCATAGTAGCTCCGTTTTTTATTTGGCTTAACTCGTCAATAACAATTTAGTTAATCCATCAGCATGTTGCTCGATTAGCACATCAGGCTTAATGGATTTTTTCGTATAAAACTCACCGTCAACAGACGTAATAAGGCGGAAAATCATCGCGCCACGAAAAAGTAGCACCAGTTCTTTAACAGGAATCTCATTATTTATTATTCCTTCTTTTTGAAGTCTGCCAAAAAACTTTCCGGTGAATTCATACAAATTTGATACATATTTTGGATAGATATTTTTATAGCGTTCGCTTTTCTTCATCGCTTCTCGGGTCAATATAAACATTAACTCTGGATTGGTGACCTGATAGGAAACGAGCGCCCTAATCTGAGCATGCAATTGCTCCTTGAGTGGCAAACCAGCAATTGCTTGCTCATGATGCATACCAGCCTCCAGGGCTTTACGACTTAACGTTGCCACAACGATTTCCCACAAATCTTCTTTCGATCCGAAGTGATAGCGAATAGATTGGAAATTGATACCTGCCTGCTCACCAATATCGCGCAGAGAAGTCCCGCTGTAACCGTTTTCTGCAAAAGCCAGAGCGGCGATTCTCAGAATCAATTCACGGGTATTCTCATTGTCAGTGTTTACATCTATTGCCTGATTACCTGCTGCCATGCCCAAATCTCAATAAATTTGCAATTATCTGTATTTTACACTTGTAAAAATATTTATTACAAGTGAAAATACTGAAAACTCAGAGGCAATCACTATGATCAACAGAAGGCTTTTTCTGCAAACTAGCTCCGCAACCCTGGCAAGCATTGCCAGCACCAATCCCGCACTTGCGAAAGGAATTATTAAAGATAAAGACAAAGGGAGTGTATTTGACCTCGTACTTTTTGATGATCAACACAAGGAAAGCGTTGATTTCGCTACAGATGCCAAAAAAAATGGCGCTACTATTGGGGTTGTTCACGAAGACTTAAATGAAGAAGCCTATGATCTGCTCACTTCACACTTTTCCAGCCAACGTTCCATCATTGCTGGATATACACGGGAACATACCGCAGGTTATATTTTGGCGTTGGCTAGGGATCACGCTTACCAACAGGTACATTTTTCTGAACTGGAGCCAGAATTACAGTTATTACTCAAAGAAAATTCCCAGAAAAAATTAGTTGCATGGGTTCTAGCCCCGCTTTACACAACAAACAACAGCTAAATACCAGGAAGAAAAACAATGTCCCTACCTCCAGGATTATCACAAGGCCAATTTGACAACGCATTGTCTGAATTCAGAACAGCTGTTGGCAATGATTGGGTGTTCACTATTGATGAACACATCGCCATGTATAAAGATTATTTTTCACCACTGCAAAACACAGAAGCGCAACCGATCCCTTCTGCTGCAGTGGCACCAGATTCCGTCGAAGAATTAAAAGTTGTACTTCGGGTTGCCAATGACTATCAAATTCCGCTGTGGACCATCTCCACAGGGAAAAATTATGGATATGGTGGTCCTGATTCTCGTGTCAACGGCAGTGTCATTGTTGATCTGAAGCGCATGAACAGGATTCTTGAGTTAAATGAAGAGCACGCTTATGCACTGGTAGAACCTGGCGTCAGCACTTACGATTTGTGGCGTGAAATTCGTCGTCGTGGCTATCGGCTCTGGACGGACGGCCCTTCACCTGCTTATGCCAGCATTATAGGCAATACCTTAGAACGTGGTGCTGGTTATGGTTTGTTAGGTGAGCGCGCCGCCGCCCAATGTGGTATGGAAGTGGTTCTCGCTAATGGCGATGTGATGCGCACTGGCATGGGCGCCAACAGCAATGCAGAGACCTGGCAACAATATAAATACGGACTGGGGCCCTATGTTGACGGTATGTTTTCCCAATCTAATTTAGGAATAGTCACCAAGATGGGTATCTGGTTAATTCCCGAACCCCCAGCATTTCGTTCAGCAGAAGTATATGTCTCAGGCCATGAAGATATCATTCCCATGATTGATACTCTACGCCCCCTTCGACTTTCTAATGTTATCGCTAATAGTGCTACTGCCAGTACCAATCAAGGCGGACATATAGAAGGAGCGCAAGGCCCTGGCGGTGGCGCAGGCGGCGGCCCCAATGTAGATGGCGGACATGCTCCGGGTCTACCAGGCTGGAGAGCTCGTTTAGGCTTTTACGGTTATGATCGGGTTGTGGAAGCTAACTGGGAACAGGTTCAGGATGAATTTGCATCAGCAATTCCTAGTGCTACTTTTCACTCGAGTCGATTTGCCGCACCCTATAACCCCGATGAAATGTTGACTGAGTCTAAATTAGCAGCGGGTATCCCCTCTTTTCAAGAAGCGCCCATTTGGAATCATGGTGGCACTTTTGTATCTATGGTGATGCCATTCACGGGTGCAGATTATTGGGATTTCTTGCAAACCTATGATGGTCTTTATCAGGAATATGGAATGCGTTATATGGGTGGACCTCTACATTTTCATGCACCTCGTTCTTTAATGACTCTAGCAGGAGTGCCTCTTAGCTCGACTGATAATGCGGTGAATGAGCGTGCGATGGCTTTATGTGAAAACCTGATTCGCGTCTCTGGTGAAAAAGGCTGGTCAGAATATCGTACCCCATTGGTGTTCATGGACAATGCTATGGAATCCTTTGATTTTAATGACCATGCCCTGCGTCGTTTCCATGAAACCTTGAAAGATACGCTGGATCCCAATGGTATTTTGTCACCGGGTAAAAACGGTGTCTGGCCACAGCGGTTGAGGGAGGAACGCGCATGAGAAAGTTGATATTAAAAATGCTTTTTTCTGTTTTGGCGCTTAGCAGTTTCAACCTTTTGGCCCAGGAAGATATTACCGCCCAGGGTGAAGAAGTGTATATGGCACGCTGTGAATATTGCCATGGTGAGGGCCTTCAAAAAGGCGGGACTATCATGCTGCATCGACGCTATGGGGACAGCAAGCCAGCCGTACTGCATCAACGCACAGATCTGCTACCTGAATACATCCGTAACATTGTGCGTACAAATACGCCAGGTATGACACCCGTGCGCATTACAGAAGTTAATGAGAAGGAATTAGACGCACTCATTTTGTTTTTGACGAGAAACAACCCATAGCTTCAAGGAAATCACTCAAGAGTTGAACGGAATTATCTTCTAATGGAATTAAAACTTTATAGAGCTTTGTTGATATTCATGGTCCTGGTCTCTTCAGGTTACTATTTTCTCTTCTGGAGCAGAGCGCCATTCGAGGATAGCCATCAGACTTCACAAATACCCGAATCATTCAAAGATAGAATATTCCACTGGCGTTATAACAATGGCTGGGATTTCAGAGTTGAAATGACAGAAGAAAGAGTTAACTGGGAAGGGTTAACTGGTACATTCGAAGGCATGAGCTATTTCACTTATCCTCATTACACCCAAATCTCGGAAGAAATATATTTTGTTACCTGGCCAATTCCTAGAATTGGTGTTGACTCCCTTGTGCTGGATTTACAAAACAAGCGTATTTTTGCGCATGTGAAGGCAAACGCTAAGTTTTATGCTATCGAAGGTGAGATTTATTGTGATAGCGCCGTAGAAAACTGTACTCCTCCTCAGCAATAAAATATGCAGTTCACCAGTTATGGCATCTCTCTGAAAATAGAATGGAAGGAGCAGGTGGCAAACGCACTGACCAGCAAACTAATAAAGGAATAACCAACAATGAAAACAACAAGAAAACAACAAGAAAACAAAAAATTATCTACTGGATTGCTATCGGTTATATGCTGTTTGCCATGTTGTGGTCTTTTGTGACCTACCATTTGATGCATGATTTAATGGTTGAGTTTTTTACGAATTTTAATTACCCCACCTATATTATTTATCCGTTAGCCTGGCTGAAATTGATCGGTGTGATAGTTATCATTACCAACCGCTATTCAGATCTCAAAGAATGGGTCTATGCCACTTACTACATTAATATGATACTTGCTTTCGTTGCTCACTTTACCGCACAGGATTTTTACTGGCATGCCGTATTGGGACTGATACTGATACCCGTCTCATATATTTACAGCAATGCAGTAAGAGGTATTCCGGAAAAGAAACTTATTACATTCTCACCGGCTTGATACATTGAAAATAAAAAGGGTCAAACAAAAGGGTCAGTGCCACTTGATTTTCAAGTAGCACTGACCCTTTTGTTCCAACTTTATACTAACTGCTTAAAGGCTCGCGGTTTTATATTCATGGTGAAAGCCGGGCTATTGATAACGCCCATCACCAGTGACGAGAACTTATAGTTGTCTTGCGCAGCCCCACGTGTGACTGAACGCAGCATCCCCGCACGCAAGCGTTTGATGACCATCTCTCCAATATCGGGATATTCGGCAATATTATGTACACCAATCCCTTCAAGATCGATACCCCCGGAATAGTCTTCGAAATTATGGCACTTGGAACAGTATTCATCGATCAAGCCGTCCACTTCATCCCCAACCTGTGCCCAGACACCTTGTGCATATGAGCCAAGCAAGACGCCAGCCATGACCATTTGAAGAGGCTTAAATGATCTCAAAATTTCCATTGGTAATTCTCCTGTCGAAATATCTCGTTTATTGCTGCTGATACTACTTATTCTAGCGATTCAAATAACTCTTAATCGGTGCATCAAATATGGCTTTTTCGCCCTTTCACTGGATAACCATAATAAGAATGTGGACTTGTTCTATGAAAGTAATATGTAAGCAACATGTATTTTTGAGGCTAAACCAGATAGAGCGAGATTTAATTGATTTAAATCTAATGAAGTCGATTTTTACTGGCTTGCTGACTGCTATCCAATCTTGCTGACAGGCTCGGAAAATAACCTGGCTCAATTAATAACAAATAACGTAAACCAAAAAACTGGCTCGGCGGCCTCCCGCTCAGAAATAATTCAATTCAAATACCCTAAAATCGGGCTTTATGTCTTGTTTTTGCTATTCTAGGGAATTCCAGAAGATAGATTCTCAAACGCACTTTAGATATAATAATTGGTTAGATTTTGCCGTACCTTTCAAAAGCAGAATGGTTTGATTATTTTGCGTTAGGACCCGGATTTCAAGGGGTGGAGTCAACTTAGTAGAAGAGGGATTTGCACCAATGTTTGCACCAATAAAAATTATAAATAAAGCATTACACCCAACCCTGCTGGCAGCGGCTCTTGTAGTTGCCTGCGGCGTCCTGTTTTCACCAATTACCTCTGCCTCGAGTGCTATTGCCCAGGCTGCACGGATGGGTGATCTGGATCTATCACGTGAGTTGATCAATGCTGCGGGCGAAGACGTCAATCTTGCTGAACCAGATGGCACCACGCCCCTGCTTTGGGCTGTCTACAATTCTTCCCATGAATTGGTGCAATTGCTTCTCGAAGCCGGTGCCGATCCAAACGTCTCAAACAATCTCGACATATCACCACTGCTGCAGGCAAGCCGATATGGCAGTGCTGAAATGATTGCGGCATTGCTCGCCAGCGGAGCTACACTTTCCAGTACAGCGCCAGGTTTAGTTGAATCACCTTTCATGGCGGCGGCACGATCAGGTAGCGTTGCTGCAGTAGACGTTTTGCTCGAAGCAGGCGCTAACCCCAATGAAACAGAGCCTGTCCAGAACCAGACCGCATTGATGTGGGCCACTGCAGAAGGACATCTGACTATGGTTGAGCATCTGCTCAACGAAGGCGCCGATCCAAATATGCAGGCACGTGTTTCTGATCTGACAAAACGCAGTGTAAACGCCGATTATCCATCTGGTGGTTTCGGGGCTCTGCACTGGGCAGCGCGCAATGGTGATGAAGCTATTATCAAACTCCTAATTGAGCAAGATGCGGATATCAATATAACCAACGGCGATCAGTCCACACCGATGATGCTGGCCATCGTCAATGACCGCTTCGATATTGCCAACATGTTGCTGGAGCTTGGTGCCGACGCTAACGATGGTTCCCTTTATTATGCAACGATCATGCGTGACGCCACCACAGACTGGCGTGCAAAAGATGGCACTGTGTTCCGGGCTGACCACTCCAATGAGATTAATGCCTTGGATCTCACTCAGTTTCTGCTGGATGAAGGTGCTGATCCGAACAAGCCTTTCATCGGCCAAATGCATAACACGTCGATGTGTTGCGACACTAAATCCAATGAAACCCCTTTTTACAGAGCCGCAAAAGCAGCCGATATTGCAGGCATCAAAATGATGCTGGCACATGGTGCAGATGCGAACTGGAAGCCGGCAACCGAGACCAAAAAGGTTGGCATAGATGGTGAAGAACAAATTGTTAGCAGATCCACCGTCATGGTTGCTATCACTGGTGGCAAAGGCGTAGGTGTAGCCGGTGGCCCCAATGACCTGCGCTACGGCCCACCTCCTTTCCGTGAATCTGGTGAACGTGATCCTGCTGAAGCCGTTATGCTGCTATTGGAAGCCGGTGCCGACGTCAACGTGCCGGGCCCAGATGGCAGCTCGGCTTTGCATATCGCTGCAAAAGCACTGCATCCCAAAATAATACGAGCACTCGTCGCCAATGGCGCTGACATTGACGCGCTAAACAAGGATGGTGAGACGACCTTACACCAGGTCGAGAACATGGAGCCTCCTGCACCCCTGCCCGGATTTTACTTCAACGCTCCACTCGCTCAGCCTGTTGAGATTGTCGCATTACTCAAGGAATTGGGCGCTGCAGACATTCCGGTTCCTGACACTGAGGCCGATCTGGCCGAGGAAAATGCACAATGAAAAAATGGGCTTATGCGACAGGTGCTGTCATTAGCGCCGCAGTAACCGCTATGTCTGCCAGTGCAGCGCAGATGCCTGCCAATCCGGAAGCGATCCTGAAAGAAAATTGGTCCATCATCGAAAGTTACTGCATGGAATGCCACAGCTTTGACGAATTCAGGGGTGGTCTCGCCCTGGAAGAATTTGGGCCGGACGATGTTTATGCCAACCCGGGTGTTTTCGAGGAGGTTCTGCGAAAACTAAAGATTCGGGCAATGCCCCCACGCAAACAACCGCAGCCTGATGCTCAAGAAAGAGCGCGCTTTGTGGCGGCACTTGAGCAAACCCTGGATTCAGCGGCATTAGCAGACCCCTATGCAGGGTCAACCACTATCCATCGACTGAATCGTGCTGAGTACGCAAATTCAATCCGCGATTTGCTCGGAATAGAAATTGACCTTACCGAACTGCTGCCGAGCGACGGTGGTGATTTTGGTTTTGATAATATTGCGGAGCTACTGCGCACTTCACCACTATTGTTGGATCGTTACATGACCGTGGGTTTACGGGTTGCCGATATGGCCATGGGTAATCCAGAGGCGTCAGTCAGCCGAACAACTTACGGCATACCCTTCGACACTACACAGGAAAAACACCTTGCCGATATGCCGATTGGTACGCGTGGCGGAGTTAGTACAACCCACTATTTTCCGGCGGACGGTGAATACATCTTTTCCGCTCGTCCTCTGCAGGGAGTAGCAGAAGGTTATTTTGGCATTGAAGGGCATGATCGACCCCATGAATTCCTGGTCTATGTAGATGGCCAGCTTGTTTACACGAGCGAAATAGGTGGTCCTGATCAACACGCCATCAGCGTGGAGAGCTTCAATGATGTCATTCCAGTGATCGATGAGAGTCTGACATCACCGAGAGTTCCCGTCACGGCTGGTCCCCATGAAGTGATTTTTACCTGGCGCGAACGTGTTACTGCAGAGCAAAACTCCTGGCAACCAGTTCTGCGCGATTCACTTGAAATTCATAATCCTTCAGGTATGCCGCGTTTGGAGCAAGCCATGATTGAAGGCCCTTACAATATATCTGGCGTGAGCGAAATGGCGACTCGAGAGCGTGTTCTGGTTTGCCAGCCTGAGGCAGCTTCAGAAGAAGAGGCTTGTGCAATAGACATACTGGAGAATTTGGCGCGGCAGGCATTCCGACGCCCCGTAAATGAGGAGGATATTGCCGCACCCTTATCCTTCTACAATGATGAACGTGCTGCGGGTGCTGATTTTGACAAGGGCATCCGTGTTGCCCTGGCTAGAATGATCGTCAGTCCTTTTTTCCTGTTCCGTGTCGAAACAGATGCACCAGATTCTTCAGCCGGATCAGTCCATCCAGTCGATAGCATCGAGCTGGCGTCACGGCTATCTTTCTTTTTGTGGTCAACGGTTCCTGACAATGATTTACTCGAGCTGGCCGAAAGTGAACAGCTTGAAGATGCCGACGTGCGCGACACTCAAGTCCACCGCATGCTGGCTGATTCCCGTTCTGATGCATTCATAGAAAACTTCGTCGGGCAATGGTTGCAATTACGTAATCTGGAAATGCGAGCCCGACCTGATCTATTAATGTTCCCTGATTTTGATGACAACCTGCGCAAGGCCTTTCGGCAAGAAACTGAAATGCTGTTTGCCTACGTGTTGCGGGAAAATCGCCCTGTTCACGAGTTGCTTACTGCCAACTACACCTTCGTTAACGAACGCCTTGCAAAACACTATGGCATTGAAGGTGTTTATGGATCTCGTTTCCGCAAGGTAGCTGTTGACGATCCAAACAGACGGGGTCTTTTCGGGCACGGCAGCCTGTTGGCACTGACCTCGGCAACAAGCAGGACTTCACCTATTACTCGCGGCAAGTTCATTCTGACCGAATTCTGGAACAACCCGCCGCCAGCTGCGCCACCCAATGTGCCAGCGCTCGAAGCGAGCGCACCGGTAGGCCGACCATCAACGGTACGTGAACAATTAGAGCGGCACCGCGCAGATCCAGTTTGCGCATCCTGTCATGACATCATCGATCCGGTCGGTTTTGCCCTGGAAAATTTCGATGTTGATGGATCATGGCGCGATACCACCAGCGAAGGCCTTGAAATTGACTCCTCAGGAATTCTGCTCGACGGTACTGTCGTCAACGGTCCTCAGGCATTGCGTAATGCACTGCTGGTAGATCCAGAGTTATTCGCCAGCACAATTACTGAAAAACTGCTTGTTTACTCCCTGGGACGTGGGCTAGACCCCAGAGACAGGCCCGTAGTGCGGAGTATTGTGAAACATGCTGCACAAAACAACTATAGCCTTCAGTCTATAATATTAGGTATTATTAGCAGTTATCCATTTCTCATGCGCACCAATAGTTCGGCATTAGAAATCAACACCCTTGCAACTGCCGGAGAGTAAGCAATGTTTATTGCAAAAAAATATTTGAACAGAAGGACACTTCTGAAAGGAGCTGGCGCAGCTATTTCGCTACCTCTGCTCGACGCAATGGTGCCTGCCGTAACGGCACAATCACTCACAGCGGCTGGCGAGAAACTGCGTTTCGGCACTGTATACGTACCCAATGGTATTTTCCCGGCTGATTGGCATCCAGAGAAAGTGGGCAAGGACTTTGAATTTCAAAAAGTCATGAAGCCGATCGAAGCGCATCGGGATTATGTCACTACCATAAGCCGTCTTAAATCGCCTGAAGGACGACAGGACATGGGGGGCATTCATATGGGCGCCAGCTCAGCCTTCCTGAATGGCAGAGGTCCGCTTAGTGAAAACGGTGATTTTAACGATCTGAGATCCAAGAAAACTGTCGACCAGCATATTGCCGATGCAATCGCCGGCGATACTCCGTTACGCTCGCTGGAAGTTGGCACGGAAGACATGGGCACATCAGCGGGTGCTTGTGATAACTATCCCTGCATGTTTTTCAACACCTTGTCGTGGTACGACGATCAAAGCCCGCTGCCTGTCTCAGTAAGCCCCCAGGTGACATTCGAACAAATGTTCGGCGATCCGGGAACTCCAGAACAACGTCTGCGTCGACTGGAAACCAAACAAAGTATGCTCGATTCGATTCTTGATGAGTCTAAACGCCTTGATCGTATGCTTGGTGCAAGTGACAGCGCCCTGCTCGACGAGTACCTGACAAATATCCGCCGCATTGAAGGTCAGATTCAGAGATTATCCTCACGCTCAACCGTCATTGCGAATACTCAAGGCGGTCCTGTCGGGATTCCTGACGACTTCGATGAGCACATGACTACGACTTATGACCTGATGCACCTGGCCTATCAGGGCGACATGACCCGTGTGTTCAGTTTCTTGACGGGTCACGAAGCAACCGGCCGCAGCTATGCGCACATTGGTATTAATGAACCACATCACAATGTCACGCATCACAAGAATACAGAAGAGAGTATCGAAAAATACTCACGCATCACCACCTATCAAATGCAAAAGTTCGCCCAGTTCGTCGATAAACTCAGCAACACACCTGATGGCGATGGCAGTCTGCTTGACTCAACCATGCTCTATTTTGGCGCCGGCATGAGTAATGGTCTGGAGCATGATCGTCATAACGTACCGGCATTACTGGTCGGCGGTGCAGGCGGGCGTTTGCAAGGCAACCGACATATCCAGGCCAATGAAGACGAACCAACTTCAAACTTGCTACTTGGCATGGCCGATATGATGGGTGTAGAGCTCGACACCATTGGTATAGCAACCAATCGTCTGATTCTCTAGTCCGGAACGCAGACGCTCCTCTATTCCAGGGGGCAGGGTAAGTTAAATCTGCCCTGCCCCCTGTTTCGTTTACGAGTCTCCTAATCCTTCAGTATTCGCCCCATACTCAAAAACCAGGCTCAATAAGACTCTAAAGAATTTATAGGGGATTTTATGCTAGGGGACAATTTCCAGTTAAAGCGTTTTGTGATCGACGTGCCGGGCCTGAATTATTAAACGGTCCAGGTCGCTTTATTTGCGAGTAATAGCGTTACTTTTCGCGCCATTGAGAAAATTTTGTCCTTCCCGCATACCTGCGGTGAGTTCCATAATATGCTGCACGGTGACTCCATAGTAAGTTGTGTAAGTCACATCAAGGGCACTTGAAGCCAGGTTCAGTACCCTGGTGTAAAACCGTCCGGGCGGATTCTTGTCACCAAATCGAGGTGCATTTTTGAATGTGCCTGATCTGGTCAGTTCACCAAGAGAAACCATGACCTGAGTCATGTTGGCTTGACGATTACCTTCCATACTAAAAACAAGGTCCAACGCTGATTGGGCTATTTCATCCGCCGTCGCAGATTCTGCTGTGACACTTTCTGGCAAGGCCTGGATGATCGCCTGTTGAGTGGCGGTATCGTTAGCTACCTGCGCATTGGCACTGAAAACAATTAGTGACAAAAACAGAAGAGCCATTGTTCGAAATATTGTCATGAGTTGCAAAACTAGTTGCCCAACAATTCGTCAATGAATGTAACTGTTTCATCATGCCCCAACATAGCTGCCAGATCGCGCGGTGTGTATCCACCGACATCCGGGACAGTGAAATCAACTCCCTGATCCCAGGCAAATTGCAGTGCTTCATTCCAGCCAACCTTGGCTGAGCCATGGGCAACATTCTGGCCATTGGCAGCACGTGCATGGATGTCTGCGCCAGCCTCCAGTAACAGATTCATTATTACGGCAGCTTCTCCACCTGTTGTAAAGGCACCGGCCAGAGGCGATTCCATGAAAATACCATAGACTCGCCAGACTCCCGCCGCGGCCTGAATAGGTGTCACTTCATACACCATATTGGCAATGTCGACCCTTGCGCCGAATTCCAGTAACAGTTTTACTGCCTCAACATCACCTGATTTGGCGGCATTGTGCAGGGCTGTCGCGCCACCGTTCAGAACCCGTGAATCAGGAGTACCATCGGTATAACCTCGATCGCCACCACTGCGATAAGGAGGATCTTTTTTCAGACGCATATCCACATAGGCGCCGTTCTCAAGTAGGGTCCTGGCAATATCCAGGGCCGACAAATTATCATTCGAGGGCAAATCGCCGCGGCGACTGCTGGGAATAATGTGCAAATCAACGGCGGAGTATAACGCCGTGCGGCCATACCAGTCCCAGCGATGAATATCCGCACCACGTTCAATCAGAATATTCGCTGTATCGAAATGTAGATTCTGTAAGGCCATGATCAGCGGAGTCTGCCCATCAGGATCTGTGAAATTGATATCAGCACCGCCATCAAGCAATGCCTCGACGCACCCTTCACACCCTTCTCTGGCCGCATATAACAAAGAGGTTAACCCGCCCTGTTCCAAAGGTTTATTGCGCGGCTCTGAAGTAATCCAGCGTGGCCAGTTATGGTCCTTGCCACTGGAATTCACATCGGCGCCATGTTCGATCAGAAGGCTGACCATATCCGGCTGATTCTGAGATGCTGCCCACATCAGCGCGGTTTGTTCACCCCAATTTTCACGCGCCTGAATATTTGCACCGTGTGAAAGCAGCAAGCTGGTCGTCTCAGTATTGCCGGTCCGGGCAACCGCCATGAGCAATGTCTGACCTTCAGTGTTAGGAGACTCAATATCACCTCTTGCATCCACAAGGGCTTTCATGATGCTGTAGTCCCCATGTTCAGAGGCCACAGTCATCGGTGTCGCATCGTACTCATTAGCGATATCAGGATCAGCACCCTGTGCAAGAAGACGCTCGACCAGGTTCAGATCTTTCTGGTAAACCGCCCAGTGCAAGGCTGTAGTACCGTCGACGGAGAGTTGATTAACATCAGCACCCTGATCGATCAATTCAAGCGCTGATTCACGGTTGCCTTCATTGATAAGGTCGGGCAAAGATTGGGCAATTGATAGGCTACTTACGAACAGCAACACACAAGCATCCAGAATCCTCACCTTATTCAGCTTATTAATTTTACAGCCGAGTAACCTGATAAATAGTGAGTACATTTTATACTTCTGCGAACTGTCCGGTACTGTTGCCGAGTTTCTCCACTCCGGGAATGCCCGCCCGCTCAAGAAGAGTCAGGATAAGGTTGGCATGGGGAGTGCTGTCAGCATAGCGCAGATGCTGGCCACCTTTTATTCGGCCATTACCACTCCCGAAAATAGCAGATGGTAGCGGGTTAGCATTATGGGCATTGGAATCGCTCATGTTACTGCCGAACAACAGGATGGAATGATCCAGGATTGAGCCATCACCATCTGGCGTATTGCTCAACCGATCAAGGAAACCAGCAAAAATCTTGGAATGATAAGTCTGGATAACTGCACATTTGTCCATCTTGTCAGGGATATAACGGTGATGAGACAGGGGGTGATAGGCATCCGAAACACCTACCTGATTGTAAGTCAGCATGCTGATTTCTGCAGAAATCATCATAGAGGCAACGCGTGTTAATTCTGCTTCATAGGCCAGAGCGATCAGGTCATACATCGTACTGATATGCTCTTCCCAGTTGTCCGGCACACCAAGAGGTGCGTCGGGGATTTCAACACCGGTAAAATCCTGCTCGCCCAATTTCTGCACCTGGCGTTCTACATCACGAACAGAATCCAGGTATTCTTCCATGCGCACCTGGTCGGCATTGCCAAGCTTGCCCGTTAACGAAGATGCACTTTCTGACACAAGATCCAGCAGACTGAATTTTTGATTCATGATTGAATCACGTTCTTCAGCTGTATCACCCTGACCAAACATGCGGAAAAATAGTTTCCGGGGATTATTCTCCATGGGCTGTGGTTGAGTCCGAGTGCGGAAGGAAATTGTTGAACCGTAGCCGCATCCCAAATTGGAATCGCAGGCGCCGGCACTGGATGCCTTCACTTCTGTACATAATTCGAGAGATGGAAATGGGGTGTCCTGTCCAAGATGTTGAGCGGCTATCTGGTCGGCAGAGATACCGTAATTTGGATCATTCCCATCGACAGTGAATGGTGAAGCACAACTGAGCCAGGTCCCTGGCGATGTGGCATGCACACCAGCGCCTTCAGCAGCCGTATTACGCAGGTTACTGACAATGGTCATCTGATCCCGGTAGGCATCAAGCGGTTTCAGAATTGGCGATATCTGAAAATCACTGCCTGTAGCGGCAGGTGTCCACTTGTCCATGATAGCGCCATGGGGGAAATAGAAGAAACCCATCTTGGGCGTGGGTGCAGCGGCAGTTTGTGCCATCGCAGTGCCGGCAGGAATCATGGCATCCAGTAATGGCAGGCCAATAGCCGTGCCCACTCCCCGTAATACGGTCCTGCGTGAAAGATGTTTCTTTGAGATAAACATTTGCTCAACTCCTGACCCATTCACGGATCATCAAAAAAGAGTGGTTATTGTCTTTATTATGTTACTCAGTCAATAACTATACACCAAACAGGTTATTTCCTGTCTATTTCAAACCCTATTTAATACGGCTACCCCACCGTGCACTGCAAGGTTCAGGTTACTTTTCTGCGAGTAATTCTTCGGCTTCCTGCACATGCTTCATTCTGAACTGCTCACTGTTGATAATTCCAATCACCAGTGATGAAAATTGGTAGCCATTTGCTGATGATGCGCGCACGATGCGCCGAACTGACGGCATATCCTGGTATTCAAGGGTTCGACCCAGGCCAAAAGTCATCAACTTTTCTGTAAAAGTCTGCACAAACTGATCTGGGCGGTCCAGGATCGCATCCCGCAATTCAACAGGTCCTGACACAGGCTTGCCATCTGCGAGTACACCACTGGCATCTATGGGTGTTCTTGCCATCCTGTCTATTTCCCGCCAGCGGCCAACGGCATCAAAATTTTCCAGCGCAAATCCCAATGGGTCGATGACGCCATGACAGGAATTACAGGACGGATTGACGCGGTGCTCTTCGAGCCTTTGCCTGACTGTGGTGAATTCCTGACCAACTTCGATCTCCACAAAACCTTCTACATCCGGTGGCGGAGCCGCAGGAGGAGTGCCTAAAATATTCTCCAGTAACCATGCTCCGCGCAGGACAGGCGAAGTCCGATTTGGATAGGAGGATCCCATAAGCACAACTCCTTTACCCAGGATGCCCCAGCGCCTTTCATCGGCTAATACAATACGCCGGAATTCACTGCCTCGTATGTCGTTGATCCCATAATGCAATGCTAGATTTTCATTCAGGTAGGTATGATCAGCAGATAATAATTCCAGAACACTGCGATTTTCGCGAAAGATACTTTCCAGAAAAAGCAGGGTTTCCTGGGTCATATCAGCTCTTATATTTCTATCCACATCCCTGAACAATTGCCCATCCGGTGAAATATTCGCTAGCTCTCCCAGGCCCAACCACTGGTAACCAAAATTGTTAGCCAGGTTTTCCGCCCGAGGGTCCTGCAACATGCGTATCACCTGAGCCTCCAGTACAGCCGAATCTTTCAGCCCATCATCTATAGCAACTTCGAGTAAAATATCATCAGGGATGGAGCTCCATAAAAAGAAGGACAAACGTGACGCCAGTTCCATACTGCTAAGCTCAAAAGCTGTTTGCGCCGGCAGAGAATCCGGAACCGGTTCCAGGCGATAAAGAAATTTCGGATGTACCAGAATGCCGGACAAAGCAAAGGAGACACCTTTCTCAAAGCCACCGTTGGCATAACCCGCGTCATACATCCTCATCAACAGTTCAGTGTCTTCGTCTGTCAAAAATCCCCTGAAGGCTTCATTAGCTAGATCCGTCACGATTTGTCTTGAACATCCAGCCTCTTCGACATCATTATCAGGATGACAGGAGAATATTTTATCCCTGCTTGGCGTCGAACTTAGCCCTGTGGCGTTCACTGGACCGTAAATTTCAAACCGGCTTATGTCGGCAATAGCGCCCTGTCCTCTTCTGGGTGTTTGCTGCTGCAGTGCGCTGTCAGATTCTGCAAAAGAGCGATGCCGGAAAAATACTGCCAACTTATGAGGACCGGCAGTGGTAGTAAAAGGGATATTCCTTAATCTTACATTGAGCTCTGCAACAGCGGGTGCGCGAAGCTTGTCCAGGCGCTCAGCCTCTTCCGGGCCACCAATATCTGTTTCATAAAACTTCTTTCCATCGATGGTAGCGACCAGGGTTTGCTTGTGTTCCATATCGCCTACAAATTGACTGGTCGCCATGCTGCCAATATTGAGAATGTAGTCGCCGTCGCTGGGAAAATAATGGTCGGCTACCGCTCCACCCCGTGTACCCAATGGCAGACCATCGATATGAAAGGATTGGCCGACTGTTGAAAAGGTATAAGGCGTGCCTGAAGGGCGCGCTGAAGGAGTACCAATAGCCTGCTCACTAACCACCCTGGCAGCACCCAGATACTGATCTATAAATGAAGGTGTTATCTGCAACGCTGTCGCAATATTGTCAAAGCCATCTTCGGCACCGTCAACCGGTAGCAAAGCCTCGGCATCAACATCCAGTTGTAAGAGGTCCCTGATTGAATTGGCATATTCAGTTCGATTCAGACGATGAACCAGTTTCTCACCCGGCTCTACAAAATCCTTGGGTTGGTCAAGATTGCCTTCAAGCCAGGCGACAAATTCATTAATCTGTAGATTTTCCGGTTTTTCCTGTCCTGGTGGAGGCATCATTCTGCCGCGCAGTTTGCGGACCACTTTCTCCCAGACTTCGGCGTCTGCGCGGATGGACTCATGGTCCATCAGGTCTAAAGCCAGTCCACCACTGTAATCTTCAAGGTTATGGCAATCCATGCAGTAATCATTCAGCAGCCCCCATTGTTCATCGGCCCGGACATCCAGTTCAGTCTGCTCTGGTAATGCGGCTAATGTTGTTGCTTCAAAAGATCGCGCAGATTCTGCCTGCTCATCTGTCTGCGTAGAGATGTTATCTCCACAGCCTGCGAGCAAAAATACTAGGCCAATCAGACCAGGCACTTTAGTGCTGTCCAATGTCATTTTTTGAGAAATGGGCTTGAAATTAGTCATGGTGCTTTATGTTGATTCTCATGGAATATTTAACATTCTAAAATTTTGCGAATCTCGATAACGCCTCTTAAAACTTTGAAATGCCTGGGTCATAAACTGAGTGGGGTCACCCATTTTATCAGTGAATTCATCAGCGGGATTCTCTGCCAGTATATCCTCAACATCGAAACTCTGGATAACCTGGGCATGTAGTCGATCAAAAATAGTCAGATACATCTGGTTTTGCGCTTTTAGCTCGTCGAGGGGCATGATGCCCCCAAATGCCGGAATAATTGTGGTTTGCGAGGTAGGCACAGTAAGTAGCGAGACGAAACCATCCAGCAAGCCACCAATGTAGCCTCCAGTGGACCAGTCAATCTCAGGCCAGCGACCATTGGAGACTAGCCCGCCAGTAACGAGCACATCCTCTTCTTCAAAGTACACCCAGATATCGCCATCAGTATGAGCAGTCCACATAAAACCGTAATGCACATTACGATCACCGATTTGCATGACGCCGTCATCCCAGATCGTGGTGGTTGGTATTCCTACCTTTGGCAATGGTGGAAACACCTGCCCCGACCATCGTTGCGAGACTTCGGTGCTAAGCCAGAGCATGGTGTTTTCGTGAGCTATTATTTCTACTCCTTGCATTCCCAGAGGGACATTGGCACCGGTTTGCTGGGGATGCCACTGCGTATTAATGAGCGCCCTGATGGGAATACCGGGAAATTGGTCTTCGACAACCTGACGCAGACTGTCATACCAGGAAGCATGGCCGCCATCGACCAGGATAATACCTTCGCTGGTATTAACGGCCAGCACGTTTGAATCCGGACCTTGTATAAATAACATCTTGTCCGAAAGTGGGTGAATTTCCAGTTCAGGGGATTGTGCCTTTACAGCGCTCACACAAAAGATGATCATCACCATAATCGGGAGGATGGCAGTTATGTGCATAGGGTTCCTGCAAGTAATTCCGAAGCTGTAATTTTTCATATTTATTCGAGGACTTTTCATCAACATATGCCGCTGGACATGAATCTACCGGCTGTTATTAAATACCGGCAACTCTTTTTTAGAGATTTTATCGTTTTCGAGTATATAGGTGCCAATATTTTTAACATAGACATATAAAAGGAAACAATATGCAAGCTCCAGGCAAACGTAAGCGGCTATTTTCAATAGAATTTTTTTCAGTTCTTAGCGCAACTCTTATCACCGCATTTACCACAATAAGCGCAGCTCTGGCCCATCATTCTCTGGTTGGTGAATTTGATACTTCAGTGAGTTTCGAGTTGCGCGGCTCAATTACAGAAGTGGAATGGACAAACCCCCATATCTGGTTTTATATGGATGTGATGGCGGAAAATGGCAACGTTGCTGCTTGGCAGTGTGAAATGGGCTCGCCCAACCAATTGATCAGGTTGGGCTGGAGAAAGGAAGACTTACCAGCAGGGACAATCATCAAGGCACAAGCCAATCCGGCCAGGGATGGATCCAATACTTGCAGCACGCGGGTAATAACGCTGGAAGATGGCACGCCGGTATTTTCACGGGCAGGCAACCGCTAAGCGCACTGGGGAAAAATAATGAACCACCTTAATTTGATACATATAATCTTTAGACCTTTTTCTATTGTCTTGCTTCTCTTTATAGCACCTGTTTTGTCACTTCAGAGTTTTGCGCAGGGCGGCGACGTTCCCAGAACCTCCTCAGGCAAACCTGATCTAAACGGGATCTGGGAATTCCCCTATGTCCCCGACATGGCCAGGAGTAACAACAGGAACCAGTTTGGCCCAGGTGAGCTGCCCTTTACTGCAGCAGGAAAACTGAATTTCGACAATTACAATGCTACTGATGGCGATTACACCGGAGCCTGCCTGCCCTTCGGCCATGTCCGATCCATGAACTCCCCTAACCCGGTTCAGTTTTTCCAGACTGATACAGCCTTTGCCTATCTCTTTGAAGTAAACACCTGGCATCACTCGTTCAAAATTGGCGGCGAAGATACAACTGACCGTATTCCAGCTACCTGGTATGGCAACTCCCATGGTGTCTGGGATGGCGACACTCTTGTAGTGAGTACTAGTAACTACAACGGCAAAACCCGTCTGGATACTGTTGGCCATCCTCACAGCCATGCCATTACTGTGACTGAACGATTTACCCTGCAGGATGCTGACAGCATAAATTATGAAATTACCATCGATGATCCCATTTACTACTCTGAGCCCTTTAGCAACCAGCGCACTTTTCGCCGCATGCAAGGTGGTTTCGGATTACTGGAATATTCCTGCAACGAAAACAACAAAGGGTTTTGGGAAAATCGAATCACCCTGCCAGATTATGACAACTGGCATACCTATGATGAATAGGGTCAGACAACGTTTCTTATGAGAAAACCTGGTTTGTCCCCATTAAGTCCTAGCTTGACTGAGCATACTTCTTTTTTCCCTGATATTAAAAAGCCATCATTTGCCTTAAACACCTAAGGAAAACGCTTAGTTTTTAACGAATCAGTTTAATATTTTATGATACTCATCACAGAAATGAGATATATTTTTGCTTAGGGAATATCAATTAGTATAAAAGTAGTTACTTGCATTTAAATTAGTGGCGAATCTTTTCATTCAGATCTTTTAGAACCATGGATACGTCACAATTGGAAAAGGAAAAGAAACATTGGAATGGATGTCATGCAAAAAGAAATTATCCAAAACCCAGACAGCAAACTTCTTCTAAATCAAGTTGACTGCCTATACAAAAATCTAAACTATTCCAACTGGTCCGTTGTTCTCATCTCTTCCTTTTTAGTGTGGGTTCTTTGGCCAGTAGCCAACCGCTCTGCATTGTTGTACTGGGATGCGTATATCCTGTTTGTAACCCTCTGTAGAGAGCATCTGGCATACAGATATACCAGAGCACAAGAAAACGAAAACAATATAAAGGTTTGGCTGAAAATATATGTTGGAGGAGTTTTCCTTTCAGGATTGGGCTGGGGATTACAGCTCATCCTGATAGTGCCACCAAAACAGACAATTCATCTCATTGCTGCAGTTTTCTTATTGGGCGGATTGGTTACAGGCTCAGCGGCAACACTAGCAAGCCTTAAATATAGTTTTGCAGTCTTTTCTATTCCAGCCATTTTACCTGGCGCTCTCTATCTGATATTCCTAGACCGTGAGCTGACATTTGTCATCGGTTGCTCACTATTCCTGTTCCTGGTGTTTATTCTCTTTATCGCTTTGAGGATGCACAAGACAGTTTTTTACAGTCTTAAGAAGCAGTTTGAAGTCAGCAAGCTGCTTTCAGTCATTGAGTCTGAAAAAATTGAACTGGAAGAAAAAATAATTGAGTTAGAGAATCAACTGCAATTTGATCAAGAGGAATTTGAAAAACTCCACACTACCCTGAAACACAAGCAAACAAACAATATGATGGTCAGAAATTTTAGTGACTTTGATGATGCAAGATTTAATTCCTTGCTGGGACAATCAAATGGTGGGGTCTGGGATATGAATATTAAATCCGGACAAATGAAATACAGTGACAGTTGGTTAGGCATGTTGGGTTATGAAGTTGGCGATATAATCAATGATATTCCTTTCTGGGAAGACTTGTTGCACCCGGAGGATAAATTAAAAGTACTCAATAAACTCCAGAACTTTTCCACAGGAAATACTCGCGAATATTCGTCTTCTTATCGCCTGAAAAACAAATCAGGTGATTGGATTTGGGTAGTGGTCCGCGCACAAGGTGTTATCTGGGGTAATACTGGAGAACTGCTTCAGGTAGTTGGCGCTGAATCAATCATACCGGAATCAGGTGAGATGCTGAAAAATGCGCTGGACTTGATCCATAGGGGGCAGAGCTACTTGCTCTGACCTTTTAATTTTTCCGCTGTTTATTTTTTCACTCCACCTATTCAGGCCTACCTTTGAATAAAAATTCCAGTTCAGAAAACTGCAATGCCATTGTTTTGGGTGGCGGCGCTGCCGGCTTGATGTGTGCGCTAACAGCAGCCCAACGCGGGCGCCACGTGATCGTCCTGGAAAAATCCAACCAAATAGGCAAGAAGATTCTGATGTCTGGTGGCGGGCGCTGTAATTTCACCAACTACAGTGTTGAGCCAGAAAATTTCCTGTCAGCCAATCCACACTTCTGCAAATCAGCACTGTCCCGCTATACCCAATGGGACTTTATCAAACTGGTAGAAAAACATGGTATTAGTTTTGAGGAGCGCAAGCACCAGCAGCTATTCTGCAAGGAATCAGCAAATCAAATTTTGATGATGCTTGAAAACGAATGTACTCAGGCGGGTGTCACTATCCACACTCATTGCGAAATAAACAGTATCAAACCGTTGGCTGCTGAAGACTCAACAGAAAAACGCTACCAGCTGGATATTTCCCAAGCTGGAAAAACCCCGGTTCAACAAGCCACGCTGATATGCGATTCCCTGGTTGTTGCCACCGGAGGACTGTCAGTACCCACTCTGGGCGGCAGCAGCATGGGCTATGACATTGCCCGCCAGTTTGACTTACAACTAACCGAACGCCGCGCAGGACTAGTGCCCTTCATGTTTACGGATGAATTAAAAACTGTCTGTGAACAATTGTCCGGTGTATCAACCGATATTGAAGTGCATTGTAACGGGCAGCGATTCCGGGAAAGCCTGCTGTTTACCCATCGTGGCATCAGCGGACCGGCTATTCTACAAATCTCCAGTTATTGGCTACCCGGAAACACTATCACCATTAACCTGTTACCTGATATGAACACACGGGCTTGGCTGTGCGATGCCAAACAGTCTAAAAGCAAAAGCCTGCTGAAAACTGTCGTGCAACAAAAACTTCCCCGGGCACTGACAGAGGCATTACAGGAACTATGGTGGCCGGAATTGACAGAAAAACCCCTGGCTGAAATATCGGACCAGGTACTCATCACCATTGGAGAGAAGCTGAATGTCTGGAATTTAAAACCGTCGGCAACCGAAGGCTATCGCACTGCTGAAGTCACTTTGGGCGGTGTCGATACCGAAGGCATCAGTTCGAAAACTTTCGAAGCAAACCACACCCCCGGGTTGTACTTTATCGGCGAGGTGCTGGATGTCAGCGGCCATCTTGGCGGTTTCAATTTTCAGTGGGCATGGTCTTCCGGCTACGTGGCCGGACTTTATGTTTAATAATGAAAGGGGAAGTTAAAGGAGTTGAAGCCACTTTTTCTAAGTGACTGAATGAAATCAATTCTTATCACTGAGTATAAAAACGAAATTGAATTTGAAATCGTGGCGTTTGTGCGATCTCTCTAGTTTGCATTGAGCTTGTTGTTTCGCCAAAGGCACGTAAAAATTGTTCATTTTGAAACCTAGGCCGGGTATTAATACTGGCAATGACTTCCAGGTTCCGTGTACGCCTCCACTCGACCGAAAAAGAGGCTGAGCTATCCCTTTTGCTGTTAGTACCTGAAATAAAGGAAGGATCGATACCTGCTTGTCGGATAGAAGAAAAAAAGCTTATTACATTTCTTTCAGTACGAGGCCCTTCTATTCGTGCACTTAATTTGAATAGACTTATGATTTCCCAATCTGCAAACATTCGCCATTCGTAACTACGATCGCGCTCACGAAAAGACCTTACTGAATAATTATCATTAAAGGTTCGATTAAAGACATTGAAGCCCCAGGTCCATTTTCCCTGACCTGGATTTTTTCTCATGCCAAGAGACCATTGAATTGGGGCAGCCCACGGCACTTCACGTTTTATAGCGGTTACTGGATCAATGGTCTCAGAATCAGTAATGGTAACCCCGGTATTCAAGACCAGGCTCTCCAGACCAAAGCGCGTGAAAGGATATTCAAAAGACACATTAAAACGATTAATTTTTTCCGGAGATGTATTCTGGGAAACTACTCGAGTATCTGACAAAGGCACGGATCGCACCGGATTCTGTACATTTTGATGACTCAAACCGAATTTCAATACACCCCTGTCGCCAAATCTTTGGTCATAACTTATTGAATGATTCCATTGACGCTCTGGCAGGAGACTCCCCGCACCTGCCTGGAGAACATCAGAGGACAGGTTGGATGAAGCCAGGAACTGATTAAAACTTAGCTGACCTACTTCATAACGAGATTCATAGGTTATGGTCGTTCTTTCCTTTAGACGATAGACAACTGACCCCCTGCCTTTGGTTTCGGATTGTGCTCCACTGGATAATTCCTGGGTATTGATAGTGTAGGCACCGCCACTTATAGCGCCACGTAATATCCAGTTATCTCGCCAGTTCCAGTCAGCTTCAACTTGAAGGGAGTGACGATCCTCTTCCACCCTGCTATCGCTACCATCAAGATCAAGTAGCGAGCCATTATTAAAAGACTGAAAAGTGCCTTCAAAGTAATTAAACGCAGTGGATAAAGTAGAGCGCAAAGTAATTTTGTCAGTAATTCGGTTAGACAAAAGAAGCCGTGCAGCAGATTCTCCCGACTCTCTGCTTCTGACCGAAGACAGGAGTGAATCTTCCTCCAAAAAAGAAGACCTGGATTCATTAATATCGCGCGAATCAACCACCGCAAGCATCATCTCGCTGCGCGCACCAAATGGTCTACGGTATTCGGCAGAAAATTCCTGCCTC
This sequence comes from Gammaproteobacteria bacterium, assembly GCA_029245395.1. Lineage (GTDB taxonomy): Bacteria > Pseudomonadota > Gammaproteobacteria > Pseudomonadales > Pseudohongiellaceae > Eutrophocola. The sequence goes on along the minus strand of JAQWPL010000024.1, from coordinate 55,278 downwards.
TCAACATCACCCGTGGATGTTCGACGTACCGAGCTGAGTGCATCCTGACCTCCAGAGGAGGCTATTGGCGCCGAAAAATTTGTTTCGCGGTAAAATTGCGCATTCATTGAAAGCATACTTTTATTGTTCAGATTAAAAATTGAGCTCAAATCCAAAAATTGATTATCTCTTTCTGACTCATCGGGGCTGGATAATCTAAGCTCAGGATTACCAGGATTAATAGAAATAAAATCTGCGGGTGACTTGTTGCTGCGATCTTCTTTACCACCATTTAATTTAAATTCGTGTTTACCCAATGAGAATGAAGCAGTAGCATCAAGCTGCAATGCTCGTTCGTTGCGTTGATTAATCTCTCCAGAACCTTCCTTACTGTAATCAGTAGATAATTCATAAAAATTTGTTCGATCAACATCAAGAATGACATTAACCACCTGGGTATAACCCTGCATATCAATGTCTAGTGCCGCACCAGTATCAATAAGCTCGATATGTGTCACATTGGTATAGGGCGTATCGGAAAGCTGCTGCCAAATAGATTGACCCTTGGGAGGTGGCCGCTCGCCGTTGATCAATATATTAGATCGGACACCAGACAGACCCCTGCCTCCCGATTGTGACTGCAAATTAAAACCAGGAGTACGATTTACCAAATCAAGCGCAGTGACTGGATCAAATTCTATGTAATAGATAGGTTCGAAGATGCGGACACCTTCGTTACCGATATTGTCGACCTGTGCAAATGCCTCACTGACTGTCAGCAGACAAAATATCAGGAACAGAACAATACGATTTCTCAAGAAACAGTTCATAGATAAGTAGAGCCAAAAGCCCCTGGAGTGTTGTGGTATTATTTCCAATAACTATAAATTACTTTATACAGGCCAATGATACTGCTCTTCCTGTCCTGTATAGGTGATTTCCATATTTTATTCATAATAGAAACTGATATAGATAGGAGTAAAAAAGGACCAGGGCTACTTGATTTTCAAGTGGCTCTGACCCCTTTTTTGTAGCCCTTTTTTCTTTTTCTGATGATTACCCGTCTATCTTCCCTATGATCGACAGGGTTTCTTCAACATTCTTCTTCACCTGTGGTGACATCATCAGTTGAGTGCCTAACGATTCAATTGGCTCGTCGCATTGAAACGAAGGATCATGGGAGCAGCAGGCTTCGAACAAAGCCCCCGATGGGGTTCGTACATAGACTGAATCGAAATACCCCCTGTCTTTGACATCCGAGCAATCCGTATAACCGATTCCTTCGAGAAACTTTTTGATTTTCATCTGGGCTTCCAAATTAGGCACATTGTAGGCCATGTGGTGAATTGCCCCTTCTCCGACGGTCCAACTGCCAGAGCTGCGCTCGGGTTCAATAAAGAAATCAGTATAGGTACCTGACCCCCCTTCCCCCATAGCATAACGCACCTGATTATTTTCCTCGGCTTCAACACGTGAGCCCCAACCGATTTCCATGAACTCCGCCATGAATTCCATATCGCGAGTGGAAATGCCGGCAGAATGGGTTCCCCTTATCATCATCTCTGCTGGTACAGGGCCATTGGAATACGGCTCACGGCCATCTTCAGCCACACCAGCAAGGGACATATTAATATTATGGGGAGAGACGAAATCCAGGTGTTTTTCACCAAAGCGTTCGTTTTCAGTCACTTCCATGCCGTGTTCTTTTAAACGGTCTGACCAGTAACCCAATGCATCCTCCGGCACTGACAAGCTTACGGTGGCGACCTGCCCACTGCCATGCTTGCCTTTGACACCTAAGTGCGAAAGAGGAAAGGTAGTCAGTAGAGAGCTTTCTAAACCGACATCATTGCCATAATACAAATGGTAAATAGGTACATCGCCATCGTAAAAAAGGGTTCGCTTGACGCATTTCAAGCCAAGTACCTTGGTGTGAAAATCGAAATCTTCCTGCGGATTGCTTACACCAATAGTAATGTGGTGATGTCCGGACAGGGTTGTTCCCGGTAACTCATGAGCCATTGTTCTATCCTCTCAATCTTTTCTTTTTTAAGTTCATGCTTATCCCTGCAAGTTCATGTCTTTAATCAGTGGCAAAACAATATAACAATCCTGCACCACCAACCTGCACCAGATTTGCTTGCGTGCATCCCGGTGTACCGTGAGCTGAGTTCCAGGAAGAACCAGGTATAACAAAAGAGTAACGGTCAGCATGGCCTACTCTGGCACTGCCTTCACTGTTGCTTGTCCAGTTGTTGCAGGTCTGATCCGGGCCATCAGGCATTGCCGTACCATTCATTGCTGTTCCCGTCAGCGCATCATGCTCGGAAAAGTCCGGGTTGCCATCTATTCGTGAGGCGAACTGGTGGCCGTTCTCATCTCGAGTATGCATCCAGTTAAAATTAGAATTATCGTGATGGAGACTGTCTAAATTGGTAGCCATGACGACACCTTTTGAGTTTGCCCATGGCCCATCACCAATTCGGTCTCTGGCATCAACACCATTGGGTCCTTGCGTGCTCAGGTAGGCTGCCCAGATTAGATTGGAACCAACAGACTCAGCCAGCACCTGACAATGGGCATCAGCACCAGCCAGACCACCCAAATTACCGCCATCACCTACACCTCGGCTGGTGATAAAAAAGCTCATTTCAGGGCGTTCTGCTGCAGCCTCAGCGGCTACTGACAGCTCGGCCAACATCAGCGAAGTGATTGAAATTAACAATATGATAAAAGTTCGTAGTATTTTCATGTTTTATTCCCTCAAGTTTGTTTTAGTTTTTTTAGTTCTTTAAAAAAATGTTTATTCCCAATCAGCTAACGGATTACCCCTTGGCTCATAGGTCTGGTCAAAGCGATCTGGTATACCGCTGTCTGAACTGATATAGCGCATACTGATCAGCCACTTGCCGCTCACTTTGAGCAATTCAGTGTCTTCCCTACCTTGTTCATAAAGGCCTGGCTCCTCTCCAACACCAGGATTCAGGACTCCCGTCCAGATAACGTGGGCCACAGCCCTGTTGCCCTTTACTTCTATTACGGGATTGGTCAGGAGCATATGACCTACTCCCCTGTTAGCCCGAGCTTCCCTGGCCTCTTCATCGTTCGGTGTTTCGTAGAGTTTGGCAATTTCGTCACGACCAGTAGCAATGGTCCCATCCACATCCAGTAGCGCATCGACAGTGAAATACTCTGACATCTCATGAGCATTGCCCTGTGAGAGCTCATAGTAGTAGCGTACCAGCATATCCTCAATCTGAATACGGTCTAACAGGGTCTCCATAGTGACTTCCTGCGCAGATGCAGACCCTGCTAATAATATAAGCATCAGTGCAGTCGCTGAACAAAGGCGAACCAGTGTATGTTTGACCATTTGTATTTCCTTTCTATTTATCCCTTGTTTAGTAAGAGATTAAGCCATTTATAAGGCTGATCGAACCGCTTCAATCCGATTTCTGTTGGTGTCGCCATCACTATAGCCAACCCTTGAGGCTGAACGTACATGAATTACAGCAGATTCAGGAGTGTAATAAAACTCAACGTCATCAACAAACCCCATTAACGGCGTTTGAAACGAAAAATAGGCATAATTACCGGCTTGTCTTACCAGTTCTGTACCATCCATTGCATTTATTGTTGCAGAAAGACTGATCCACTTACCCCCATCTGCATCTTCAATGGGCTCGACAAAATGACTGTCATCGAGTGAAATTTGGCTGGAAATGCAATTTGGGGATTCTGGACAGGGCAGTAATCGGCCATTTTCATGACCGGAGGCGACTGTCATTGAACGGCTACTGAAGGCCTGTTGGTACAAAAAACCCGCGAACACAAGTACTAGTAGTACCAGGAGCAGCAAAAAGCCTTTCAGTATTTTTTTCAGCACTTACCCTCTCCAATTGAACGTATTTAAAATGCTGTGAATTTTTTAAAAGTGAAGTGTCACTATATAATAGCGAGACGCAAAACAGGAGTTTTCCAATGTGTGATGAGCAAACCATAAAAGACTGGGAAAAACAGCAGGCCGAGCAGGCATGGTCTCGGTTACTGGTCGTGTTAGAAGATGCTCTAGACTGAGTTATGACAATAAATAATATTCATTTTGTGGGCAGCATCGGTCTTGAGGATGCGGAGACCGTTTTTCGCACGTTAAGCGAAGTTATTGGAAACAAGGCAACGCGTTATCCTGACGGTGAAACCGGAAAACGGCATTACTGGGTGCAATGGCAAGGCGAAGTCTTTCAACAACACCCCGCCTTTGAATTTGAAGCTGACCGGGAAAAACTGACGGATACAGCCAACCAAACAAAGCTATATAGTTTGAAAGATCCTGATAAAGCTGGTGAGCTGAGTTTCGAACCCGTTGGCTATGCCGAGGAAGCGATATCCTCTTACAAGATCTTCACGCAGTTGAAAAATGATGGGGTCATTCCGGAGCAAACACGTTTCCAGGTGTCTATTCCAACGCCTGTCGCTGTGATTATGGCCTTTGTTTCACCTGGACATAGAAGCCTGGTAGAGCCTGCCTATACGCGAGCAATGGAACAGGAAGTACATACTATATTAGAGAAGATTCCATACCACGAATTAGCCGTCCAGTGGGACATTGCTCATGAACTGGTGGCGTATGAAGGGAATTTCCCTCTACCCTATGCAGATACTTTTGATGGCAGCATCGAGAGAGTGACCAATTTAGTAGACCAAATTCCGGATGACGTTCAGTCAGGCATCCATCTTTGCTATGGAGATCCTGGGCACAAACATATTATTGAACCGGATGATTTAGGTAATTGCGTTAAATATGCCAATGCATTGCAGGGGAAATCGAAAAGAAATATTTCCTATTTTCATATGCCAGTTTTGCGTGAGAGAAATGATGAAGCTTACTTTCAAGCACTTGAAAATCTGAATATTAATGACGCAGAACTAGTACTTGGCTTAATCCATTACACTGATGGAGTTGCTGGCACTCAGGAGCGAATGCGAGCTGCAAATAAAATTATTGCGGACTACAGTATTGCCACGGAATGCGGATTTGGCAGACGTGAACCAGAAACTATTCTGGACTTACTTAAAATCCATCAAGAGGTTGTCGAGAGCTAAACTACAAGGGGACAGTGACTTTATTCAGCAACTTCCAGTCCTGTGCCCTTGCTAATATCATCAACCTGGTAACCTTTCTGGAAGGCACGAGCCCGGGCAATATCTGCTGGAGTGGCAAATTTTGGATCCATAACAACTGTGGAACAGGTGAATCCTCGTAGAGAACACTCCGAGGTGACGTGCTCTATACCCTTTTCTTCCATCAGCAGGCTCATCAAAGTAACTGCTTCCTCATTAAAAACGATGGCATTGTTGGGCCGGAAGGTACCTACACCAATGGCATAATCAATTGGCATCAGGGGTTCAATGCTGGCACCGAAAACACCGTCATTTTTCTCGCCCAGATCAAATGCCCCCATATCAGCCCCACTGTCCACCAGGTATTGAATAATTCCTACATCACCCAGATTAGCCGCAATCATCAACGGAGTAATTCCGTAATCGTCATGCCAGTTCACATCAAGACCCAGTTCTACCAGTATCCTGACCGCTTCAAGCCTTTCAGTTAAAGGCCGCGCTTTGTGAAATCCATCTATAAAACCAAGTCCAGCTGCCGCGTTCAACGCTGTTTCATCATCACTGGAGCGGATAAATGGATCTGCGCCATAAGCCAACAACAAGCGGACAAGTTCTGGATCCCCGGAAAAGGCCGCTCGCATCAACGCAGTGGCAAACACAATCCGTGGTGAGCCTTCCCGCATCAACGCCGTGGGAGTCTCGTTGATGATGATATTAGGATCAGCTCCTGCATCCAGTAGTTGATGCACCAGGGGTAAGGGATCCTCAGTGATGATCCAGGGGAAATTTGGCGCCGTTTCCATATTACGGCGATCCACAGCCCAGAACAGCGCAGTAAATCCTCTGGCATCGGCATGATTTAAATCAGCCCCACTCTCCACAATCAGACTAGCGACCTCGTAATTACCGTTGTAGATAGCCAGACTGAGCACATCCTTGCCATCAGCAGCACGGGCATTGATATCTGCCCCGGACTCGATCAAAAGTTGCACTGACTCCAGATGCCCCTCTCTGGCTGAAATCAGCAAGGGTGTCATTTCTCCACTGGTATGTACCTGGGGCCCAATTTCATCAGGCAAACGTGCCCTGGGTGGTAAGCCCTCAAACTGTAGCCCACGACCCGTATTGCGGGGGATGAAATCGGTGCGAGCATCAACTTCTGCTCCCGCTTGAATCAGTATGGCGGCCACTTCGCTATGCCCTTCAGCAACAGCGTACATTAAAGCTGTGCCACCTCCCCAGGTTTCCCTGGCATTAATCTCGGCATTCGCCTTGAGCAGCACATTGACCGCTTCGGGTAAACCCGTGCGCGCCGCTAGCATTAACGGAGTGTCACCAGTGACGGAAAGTGGCGCATTAGGATCGGCGCCATGATCCAGTAATAGTTTGATCATTGCTGCACTGCCATTAATGGCAGCCAAAAGCATTGGCGGTGCTAAGACCCGGTTAACTGCCGCAACATCTGCACCTGCAGCCATGAGTCTTGTAGCCATATCCACGTCATCAAAGCGGACAGCCCAATGCAAGGCAGTATTCCCATCCACTTGTGCTTCATTGACATCGATACCCTGACTGATCAACGCATTGACCTGGCCAAAATCGCCCGCCATGGCGGCGTCTGCTATGTCACTGGCCTGAGTCAGTGAACTGGTAAGAAAACCAAGCAGCACGCACATAACACGGAGACAGAGAGTATTAACTAGTCGTTTGATTATTTTTCTCATAAGGTTATCCAGATCAAGGGCCCTGTGTTCTGGCCAGCCACTCCACTAAACGTTCCAGATTTTCATCACTTAACTGGGCACCATTGCCGCGCATTTCCAGTATCAGGTTACGCCAGTATCCTGTTGGACCATTGCGATCATATACCCTGATTTCATGACATTCTGTGCAGGTTAGCTCGAGAAAATTCTGCGCATCAACGTCACTGAATATTTCCTCGACTGGCTGTGGTATATATTCACGTGGAAAGGGATTTCGTTCAGGCCCAAAGTTTTCCGAAAGATAATTCAGCAATATTTCCGAGTTACTACTCGATACACTCAACTGCGGAGAATCACCGTGCAGCTCTGTTAATAAATTCTGCCAGCCGGATTTATCCTGGGCATGGTAGGCATACTCATCAATACCATGACAGGCGCTGCACTCTTCGAAGATCGCGCTTCTGACAGGCTCATCGGGAAGGGGGACATGTGGCCGAATCTGCTGAGACCAGGCCATATTTGTCCAGCTGATCAGCAGCAGGAAAAACAGCGGAGAAATTTTGGCTGAAGCAGGCATCAGTTTCATTTTTGAGCGATCAGTAAATTCAGGCATCCAACTTTAAACATCCATCTCTCAAACATCCAACTCTCAAACTTCTAACAAGGGGTGTGTGCTCTGACCAATGCTATTCTGGTCGATCCCATATAAATGCATAAGCCTTAGCAGCATGTTAGAGGTTTTTTCAGTGTTATCGGGATATACGATATGTCGATTACCGGGAAAAGTACCATCCAAACCACCAGCCAGGATAACAGGTACTTTTTCATGGGCATGGCGATGGGAGTTACCCATATTACTGCCCATATAGGTAAGGGAATAATCCAGTACGGTGCCTTCACCTTCATTGATGTTCTGTAACTTGTCCAGGAAATACGCCAGCATCGACACATGGTAGCGATTCATCTTGGCGTAATCTGCAATATTTGCCGGTTTGTCACTATGGTGGGAGGTGCCGTGCCAGGCGCCATTGGTTCCTGATTCAGGAAAGGTTGCCGAGGTGATATCAACACCCAGCATCATAGTGGCAGAACGGGTGATATCGCCTTCAAAAGCCAGAGCGATCAAATCAAACATCAATTTAAAATGCTCATCTTTGCCTTGGGGAATGCCAAATGGTATTCCGTTCTCCGGTTCTTCCACCGCATTGTTAATAGCAATCTGAACCCGGCGTTCCAGTTCTCTGATATTTTCCAGATAATTATCAAGGCGTACCTGGTCCTGATTGCTCAGGCTGAATTTCAGGGCGGGAATTTCCTCCGCCACTGAATCAAGGATGCTGGCTCGGCGAATACGGCCCAACTGCCTCTCTTCAGGACTTGCACCGGAACCAAACAGGCGCTCAAAGGCTACATAAGGATTAATTTGCGTAGGCAGAAACTGGGTTGGTGTTGGCCACGAAATACTGTTGGTGTAGGCGCAGCTATAGCCCCAGTTGCAATTGCCGTAGTTGCCGGCATCCTCCACGCCAAGTTGAATTGAAGGCAGGATATTATCCTGGCCGAATTCTCTGGCGATAATCTGGTCGAGGGTAGTTCCCAAATAAGGACTGACTGCGTTTCTACGTGGGCGTGCACCAGAAAGAAATACTGCACCTCGGGCATGATTCCCGCCAGGTTCTTCCTCTGTGGAATAGGCTTCCGGGACATCAAGGCCTGTGATTAAAGTAATGCGATCACGGTATGGCTCCAGGGGCTTGGTGATATAAGAAAATTCAAAGTCGCTTCCTGCCGTTATAGGACTCCAGTAGCCAGGTGCAGCACCATGGGGATGCCAAATACCCACGAAGCGTTTGACCGGTGCAGCGGCAGTAGCCGACAACGGAGTCAATGCCGGAATCATGGCTTCCAGGAGTGGCAGGGCAATAGTAGTGCCTGATCCGCGCAGGAATGTGCGCCTATCTAGAAACTTTTTGCTGATAAATTTCATTATTCCTCCTTTTGATACCACTAATTGATACCACCATTGCTCCCACGTAACTGAGGTCAACCTTGCCAGGTCACGGCAAAACAGTTGCCTGTTTATCTATTCGCTAGTGTGTCATTTTCTGAATTCTGTTTCACCCTGCTCTGGAATGGCGCGCTGTTCACAATACCCAGTACCAGGGACGAAAACCGGTAATCCTCTTCGGCTGATGCATTAACTATTTCCCTGATCACCGGCATATCATAATATTCCACGCCTCTGCCCAGCCCAAATGTCATCAGTTTTTCTACTGCAAAGCGGACAAACTGGGGTGAGTACTTAACAAGATTATTGCGCAGTTCTACAGGCCCATCGACCCGGTTGCCGTCCCACAACTCCACAGAAGTATTTACCGGCATGGCCACGCCCGACCATTTCCGCGGATGTCCATTCACTGGGCGAAACTTGCCATCGGCGTCAAACACTTCCAGAGCAAAGCCGATGCCATCCATAATTCTGTGGCATGAGGCACAAACCGGATCCTGACGATGCAACTCCATCTGGTCACGCAGGGTGCTGATTACGTTCTCACCTTCAGTTTCCTCAAGCGCAGGTACATTCGCGGGAGGCTCCGGGGGCGGTGTGCCTAATATATTTTCCAGTACCCAGACACCACGCTTTACTGGAGAGGAGCGGAAATTCTGGGTGAAAGTAACTGCAAGGAAACTGCCTTTACCAAGCAGTCCCCGCCGATAGTCCAATTCAGGACCCAGAGCCACTCGCCGGAAATGCGCACCATAAATATTGGGAATGCCGTAGTGGACAGCCAGCCGTTCATTGATAAAGGTATAGTCGGCATCGAGAAGATCAACGATGCTGCGATCTTCACGAATAATGCTGTCAAAAAATAGCTCCAGTTCGCGCCTAAAGCTCTGACGCAATTCATCATCCCAGTCAGGATAATAAATGCCATCAGGATAGGTGATGTCCAGGTTACGCAAATAAAACCACTGAGTAGCAAAATTGTTAACCAGTGATACAGAGCGTGGATCTGCCAGCATCCGTTTCACTTGTTGGTCCAATACTCCCGGCTCCCGCAGGCGATTACTGGTAGCCAGGCCAATCAGTTCGTCATCGGGAATGCTGCTCCAGAGAAAAAACGACAGTCTGGACGCCAGTTCAAGCTCGGAGATTGAGTAGCTTTCGCCTGGTTCAAGTGCTTCCGGTTCCTGTTCAACGCGAAGCAGAAAGTTCGGGCTGGCCAGAACCCGGGCCAGGGCCAGTTCTATGCCTTCCTCAAAGGATCCGTTGCTGCGACCTTCTTCGAAAAATGCCAGCAAAGGGACCATATCCTGTTCATTGATTGGACGCCTGTATGCCTTGCCTGCCAGGGTAGAAAGAATTTGTCGCGCACAGCTCACTTCCTGCTCCTGGTTGCCGGGACGGCATGTGTAGACTTTTCGAATACTGGGTGAATCTATTGGCTGGCTTGGATTGAAGGGGCCCTGAATACGCAGAAAACCAATTTCCGGATAGTTATACAGCCCTGGCAACATTTCATTTTCCAGAGATTTACGGTCGTACTGCTTGATCGTGCTGAAGCTGGGTCGGTAATTCGTAGCAATAAAAGTAACACCCACTGCCTGGCTGCCTGATTTGACAGGTATAGTGACTGACAGATCCCCTTCCCCCGCTTCTCCGCGGCCCCTGCCCAGGTTGGTGTAGTCAAACAAATGTACCCGCTCACCATCAATACTGATTTCCAGTTGTTCACCGGACATGAAAGTGCCTACTCGATGATTTTTGATGATGATTTTGTAATCCCCGTCAGCAGGAAAAGTATGCTTCACCACCATGCCACCCCGTGTACCAAAAGGCATTCCTTCCAACTGCTGACTCTGTGAAGTATCTCCCGGCGGAATAAAGGTGGCTTCTGTGGGAGATCTTAAATAGCCCAACGCCATGCTGGCAATTTTTGTTGCTGCTGTGGAATACGCTTCCAGTTGTGTCGAGGACAACGACAGTGAACCTGCCAAGTTATCGAAACCCCTGGCCAACGTATCTGATGGCAGCAACAGTGTCGGATCTATTTCCAGCTCAAGCAGATCACGAATGGCATTGGCATATTCAGTCCTATTGAGTCGGTGCAATGTGACGCTGCCAGGATAACGCGGTGAATGGGCATCTACCCAGTTCTCCAGTCCCTGGGTTAACTCAAGGTAGTCACTCTCATCCGGCCGTGATTCCCCAGGTGGGGGCATCATCCCTGCACGCAGTTTCCTGATGACTTTTTCCCAGGTGTCCTGATGAGGAGCAATGTCATCGGCTAAGAGCAGCGACAAATCAAGGCTACCCGCATAATCTTCGTCGTTATGGCAGGAGAGACAATATTCCTCAACCAATTGCTTGCCGTCACTGTCCTCCAACGACTGGGCATAGGCCAACACTGGCAGCAATATAAACGCAGCGCTTGATAAAAATAGTTTGCGGACTAGATGCATTGTCCCACCTATGAAAAACATAGCATTTTACTGGCAGAGCATGAATAAACAGAAATCCATTGAACACTTGTTCAGTTGATAGTGAATATCAACAGATCAAAGCGAAATGTCAACATTCGAGCAGGGAAATAGTAAGGATATCCGGTCTGGGCATCTTATGCTGGCGTGAAGTTCGTTAATGCAGTCCCTGAAGCTTCATAACCAGGAAAATCCAGAATCGGTAAAACTGTTCAGCGAAAATACGCCTGATCATATCGAGGGGACCTTTGAAAGGAAGTGGTGCGTTTTCTTCCATCTTGTGTCCAATTCCCTGCAAGGCAAAAGCCATGACAGCGACAATAATGCTGGCTGTCACTCCTATCAAGTCGCCAGATAATAATTTCAGGCTACCAATCAGAGTACCAGCCATGAAAAACGGCACGCTGAGCACATGGATAAGGATATTGCCCCAATGTTGATGCCCGCTGGCATAATCCTTGATAGTCATTCCAGGATCTTCACTCTCATGGCCCAAGGATGCATTAGTTATTTACCAGGCCTACATTCTGTCAGCGCAGAATGACAGACCTGGTATTTCCCTCCTCATTCATCACAGAAAGTGCTCCGGAATGATGTTTCCGGTCAGTATTGATTAACAGAGCTTCCGTCGCTTGCCCTTCTCCGTTTCTGAATAACGGGAACACCACTGAACGTTGACTGTTGTCCGGCGTTGTTTGCAAAGGAATAGAAGTAGCAATATCACGACCCGTGAATGTACTGGTTTTTTCCAGCAATGAAGCTGCAACATCTACATCTGAAAACACCCGGACTGTGCCACGCATCGGACTTTGCCCAAACACCTCTTCGAGGGAAATCGCAACCCGCTCACCCAGCGGAACAATTTGCTCATAGCGGCCAACAGAGTTGCCATCCAGGTCATACCATTCCAGGTATGCAGTAGCCGGCTGCTCCCCTTCATTCACCAGGCTCAATTCAGTATCGATACTGCCGTGATGCAATACGTCAGGATGCGTATTCACCGGCGCCCAGAACAAGGTACCTTCCTGAGCTGAATTGATCAGATGAACACTCTGCGTACTGCCATCCCGAAGTTGAGATGCTGACAAAGCAAAGGCTGCAGGTGCAGGGCCTTGCTCTGCTCTGACAATGCCAAAGCCAGTCATGGGAATTCGACCATCCGCGGCAACAACATGTACAAATGATTCACCTGGCGCTATCCGGTAGTTGACAGCAGGCTGATCGGGTAATTCGATTTGCCCTGTTAATATTTCTGTTTCCGGATTCAAAAGTACAACAGTTAAGTCATGGCCTGCCCCTGTGGTTACTCCAGGTAAAACTCGACGTTCGTCCATATATTGAGAAAGCACTTCCTGGCCAATGATAGTTGGAGCAGGACTTAACAACAGGTTACCGTCATTGTCCCGCACCTCTAGCAGTGCATTCAGAGCAATCGGTGCATCAGAATTGATTGTCAGTGCACCCATGAACGCAGATTGCCGTTGATAAATTTCGCCAGCACTGGTTGCCAACTGTTCACCCGCATCGATAGATCGAGTTGCGTTGAGTGTTTCTCCATCTACAGAACGTAAAGTGAAATTGACCTCTACTGCACGACCACCGGGATTTACCATTGCCAATTGGACGTCGCGGTCTTCGCCTTTAGTTACAAAAACCATTGCCTGCGATTGCGGTGCCACAGCGGGCAAAATGGCCTGTGAAACCAGTTCACGACTATATCGTTCACTCTGATCATGCATATCTTGCCGGGTAACATAATGTGCACTGACCGCCAAAACTCCAGATTCTGATTGCAGATCAGCGCGGGCATAACCGCTTTCCAGTGCTTCAGGCCCTGTCGACATCATGGCATCCAGAGAGGCATATTGCAGGCTCGATCTGGCTGGCAGGTCTACTGCATACTCCTCTCGCGGCATAGTAAATACCGTCAGACGACCATTCAGACCTTCACTCTGATAGAGACGCTGGCCAGATGAATCAAACACATTGCCGCGCGGGTCATGTAATCGATCCTGATGATGGCGTGGATCACCTGGGCCGCCATTGGTTTCATCAAAATTCGGCTCACCGATGACAGACAACGCTTCAGGCATGTTCCCCATGTTCTCTGGATCTACATCAAACACCATCACACGATGGTTGTATTTGTCGGTGAGATAAAGCCGATCATTTTCGGAATCATAAGACAGACCATCAGTCTGACGGAACTTGGTATCGGATAGACCCGGTTCAGCAATTTCAAAATTAGGCTGGCCAATGACATAGTCTGCTGCTTTACCATTGATGAGTCGATCAGGATGCACATCAAACACGAGCACCCGATGCTGCCAGGCAACGCCAACAAACAGGCGATGGTTTTTCTCGTCATAGACCAGATCACCTGGCAACTCCCATCGTGTCGCAGATAGTCCAGTCTCACTTGAAGTAAAATCATCCTGTCCGAGCACAGCAATGGCATTAGCGCCATTGGCGATGCGATCAGGATCGACATCAAACACCAACACACGGTGATTGCCTCCATCTGTCACAAAGATGCGTTGGTTTTCCTTGTCCATGGCAATCTCAGCCGCGCGAGCTTCCGAGGGATAAATTCCTCGACCGTCCCTGGAACCGAAAAAGATGCGGTTCTGTGAAGTAGCCGGCTCATAACTGGTGAAATCCTGTTGGCCGAGCACGTAGGATGCTTCCATTCCACTGTCCACCTGACCCGGAGTCATATCAAAGACCAGCACGCGATCATTCCAGGTGTCGGCTACAAAGAGACGCTTCTGGGATTCGTCATACTCCATCGACAGAGGTAGCTTGATGGTGGTGGCATCTCGTCCTGGAAGGATTTGACTGGTACTGGTATCGGGCTGACCTAATGCCCAGGAGGCACCGCGCTCAAGGGGGCGATTCATCCTGTCCAGTTCAAACACCATCACCCTGTGACCATAGTTGTCACTGACGAATAGGCGGTGATCTACAGTATCAATAGAAATATCACGGGCCTGGGTCCAGTAACGAGGCGAGGTTCTGTCATTCGCTGACCTTGCCAGAAAATCCGGTTCGCCTTCAGGATTGATATGACCTATCTGATCCACTATGGGCGTTTCAAATTCCTGCATGCGATCAGGGTGGATATCAAACATATTGATGCGGTTACCAGCGGGATAGCCATCGGGTACATAGGCAATCTGTTTTTCCACATCCAAAGTAATGCGCGGCATGGTCAGACGAGTTTGAGTAACCGCTGGATCGGTGGATTGATAGTTAGGCTGGCCAAGCACAGCAATAGCGTCTGGATTAATCGCTCCTTGAAGAGTATCCGGATTGACATCAAACACCATGACGCGGTTGCCAAACTGCTCGCCATTAAACAGGCGATGGTAGCGGTAATCGATTCCTATTCTTTCCGCTTTCAGTTTTCTTAAGTCGGTGCGTATTTCACGGGAAGTGAAATCATTCTGGCCGATGACAGCAAAAGCTTCCAGACCAGTTTCCCTGGCCAGCTCAGCATCACTAACACTAAATACCATCACTCGATTGTTGCCCGAGTCACTGACGAATAATTCCTGACGCTCAGGGTTATAGGTAATATCTGAAGGCCCTCTGAGACCAGTTGTTGTCGTAGTCGGCACATTGGTATCAAAATCCGGTTGACCAATTACTGTCATCGCATCCATACCAGATTCAAGTCGGTCAGGATGTATATCCCATACCAGTACCCGGTGGTTGGCACTATCGGTAATAAACGCAAGCTGCCGATCAGGATCGATCACTACCCGAGCACGGCTGGCAATTTTTGAACGACTCAGACCTGGATCCCAGGTATCAAAATGGGGCTGACCGAGCACAGCGATAGCTTCAGGGAGTTCTCCTCGTTCCAGCGCAGCCAGAGTATCGGGTGCCACGTCAAAAACAAGAATCCTGGCGCCAGGAGGGCCAAGACTCGAATAATCAGGCAAAATAAGACGCTGATAGACAGGATCAAATTCGCCGCCAGAAGGGAAATTCAGTTCTTGTGTGCCTAGAGGCGCCCAAGCGAAACCGCGACCAATCAGATTGCGGCCAATACTTTCAACAGCATGGCGTTCATCGGGAAGACCGTCTTCGCCGAGTTGGTAAATATCGTAACGGCTGTTGCCGTGATGTCCTATAAAGAGTCGGTTATTGACCTTGTCCAAGGCCACTGAACCTGGTCACCAAACGCCGTGCGCGGTGCCTCCGCCGTTGGCTACACCGCCAACGAATGTAGGATTGCCGTAAATATCATCAGCGCCAAGCGTATCGCTGGCTGGCATACCATTTTGCTGTGCTGCAATCAGGGGGCTGAACAGTCCAGCAATTATAAGAAGTAGAGGTTTATTCATAATGGTTTACCTAGATTATCTGGAATAAAGTATTTAGTTCTTCATCAATCTGCTGTTTCAAGATTAACATAACAAGTACATTAACCACTTCGCAACATTAAATTTTTCCAAAGCAATACTTCCGGGACACCATTTATGTCAGATTATCCGGCCATTTCCTTTCACTATTTCGACCTGCGCGGTCGGGGTCAGTTAATTCGAGGCTTTCTCCATCACCACCAGGTACCATTTACCGATGAACGAATTGTCCTGGCAAAGGACAACAGTAACTGGCCGGTGATTCGACAGAATCGAGATCTCACCGGCGATTTCCAAAAACTGCCTTTTATACTGTGGGGTGACACACGACTTAATGAAGTGTTGGTGATCCTCGATTTTCTTGATCGCAAATTGGGAAATGCTGCACACCTTAATGATCTGGACTGGCTCCAGCACAGGCAACTGGCGTCAAGCGCCTTTCTCGACCTATTGGTTACCTGTATCAATCTGATCTGGAGTAACGTGTTTCATCCGCAAGCTAACCTGCCTGCCACCACCGCTATTGTGAAAAAAAGAATGCAAGCGCACCTGATTACAATGAATCAGACACTTGAAGAATGGGATTGGATTCGAAAAATGGCAGACCGACCGGTTATGGCATCAGATGCTGTGTTGTGGGAAGCCCTGGATGTAATTCGCCTGACTTTTAATGACCAGGTCAGATTCGATGCTCTCGAGTCACTGTCAGTTTTTTATGCTGAATGCGCAGGGGCCGAATCATTCAAGGCCTTACTGGCGAGAAAAGTTATGACTATCACTGGCAGGCCAGGCGAGGCGGAAGCACTTCTAGTTATCCATAACAGTTTGACTGAAGATTAATACCAGTAAAAAAGAATCTAGATTACTCTCTTTTTACATAGAGCCCATCAAACCAGACAACCCAACTTTCGGCTTCCGAATCATATTGTTCAAAAAACTGGCGCACACTGCCATCGTCATTGGGTGTCCAGGTGCCTCGGAAATCGTAAGCCGCATCGTTGTGATAACTGATAGTGCCTACCAGCTCCATAGACACATCCATCAAGCTCCCACTGATATCAATTGAATAACCCGGTGCTACCCATACCTGCCGCCACACGTCAGTGAGTAGATTAAAATAATTAATGCTTTTTCCGGTTGAGCCACTTGCTCCATTCCAGTTTTCCATAACCAGGCAATTATTGAGTTCCTTGGTAATCGAATTGCTGCCGGCAAGGTTGCCATTAGTATTATCTGAGACCTCCCATTGCCCTATCCAAAAATCGAAATCATCAAAATGAGGGTTGTCAGTACATCCAGGGGGCTGGGCTACAGTCAGTTGGCTGATGAAAAACAGTACCAGGAACAATCTTAAGGCTAATCACCTTCAGCAACAATAAAGGCTTCCTCAATCATCACTGGCTTGGTGTCCAGGGATTCCAGGTAGACGCCACCATCATTCCAGAGACGTTCCTGATCAAGTCCACCGTTGGGATCGCCCACTGGCAAGAAAGCGTCTACTGCTTCCATGCCTGCCACCACCATTCCAAACGTGGTGAAATTAAAAGCGGACGACGCTAGCCGGTTGTTTTCGACGTAATTAATAAATACCTGAGTAGAGTTGGTATTTGGTCCTGCTTTGGCAAAAGCCAGGGTGCCGCGTTCCAAAGCGAAAAGAGAAGGATCATCGTCGAAATTGTTGTCCTGCCAGGTTGGGTAATCATCTCGCCAGTTGATGCCAAACTGGGCAACAAAACCTGGCACTACCCGAAACACTGGCGTGTTGTCATAGAACCCTGCTTCAACCAATTCCAGGAATCGGGCTGCTGCATTGGGTGCAGCTGCAGGAAAAATATCAATGGTAAGTTCGCCTGATCCTGTGCGCATCAGCACAGTCACCTTTTCGTTAAGAGCAGGAACACTATTCTCATTTCCTGGTAAAGACACCAATACGGCTTCACTGGGTTGTTCTGCTTGCTGGACATCCTCTGCGTTTTCAACTCCGTTTTCAGCCCCGCAAGCGGTAAGCAACACAAAGAAACAAAGCAGACTTGCACGTAGAGAATTTTCAAGCGTGCAAAGAGGTAACTGTATTTTTTTCATTCAGATTATTTCCTGTTCTTTTTCCCGTTTATTGCTGATAAACCCACAACAAAAATTCATCCAGTAGTTCCGACCCTGGCCCACGATCGGCCAGTTCATGGTTAACAATACCGGCCGCCGAATAAATTTTTCCGCTACGCGCATAGACATATCCCGCTACTGCAACCACCTCATTCAATGAGCCGGTTTTTACATGCATACGGCCTGACATGCTGGAACCGCGCAGGCGGTTGCGCATGGTACCGTCCAACCCATTAAGGGGTAGTGAAGACACATACTCCGGCATGTACGGACTCGCCCAGGCGCTTTGCAACACATTGTTAAGCAGGTTTGTAGACACCCGGGTGTTGCGGGATAAACCGGCGCCGTTTGTCATAATCAATTGTGTTGAGTCGAGGCTTTTCAACTCCAGATAGCTCTTCACTGCCTCGATACCTTTGTCTACTGTCGCCGGCGGATCAAACGTTTCTGCACCCAGCGTCAGAAGCAAGTGCCGGGTCATGACATTGTTGCTGAATTTATTGATGGAGGTAATGATGTCGGACAGGGGTACTGAATTCCACAACACGACAGCCTCCAGTTCATCGGGCACAGCACCCAGGCGCACATCCCCGTCAAATTCACCTCCCAGCTCTGACCATAAAGAGGCAAACAATCCAAGGGTGTAATCCGGTGCATTGAGCACTTCTCTGACCATCTGATAACGGTCGCAGCGGGAGGGAAAGCGACCTTCAAAAATTACTTCTAACGGATCATCCGGATTGAGATTAAAACTGATGCCACGTTGAAATCCACCGCAGGCCCTGTCCACCAAACTCAGACGGTTGGTAATTTTGACATTGGGCAGACGCGGATCACTATGGATAATGACATCACTGCCGTTGGGATGGGGGTAAAAATAAAAAGTAATAGCCTGAAAGTTAGCGATGATGGCATTGGGATTAGTGTTGTAGGCCCGTCCAGCCTGATTATCTATCCGTTCATTTTCTTCCACTGACGCATCGAAGTAGGAGCCGTCCAGCACCAGGTTGCCCTCAATATTCTCCACACCGGCCCGTTGCAGTGACTTGAGCATGCCGCGCAACTGATCTTCCACCAGGAAAGGATCTCCACTGCCTTTCATCAACAGATCGCCGTTCAACACGCCATCGTTAATTGGCCCGAGTGGGTACAACTCAGTTTGCCAGGTGAAGGCAGGCCCAAGCGATTCCAGAGCAGCGAGTGTAGTAATGGTTTTGATCGTCGAAGCCGGGTTCATCAGTGCACGGGGATTGTGACTGAACAGCATTTCGTCGACACCGATTTCCTGCACAGCAAAACTGAAACTGGAGACCGGCAGATTGTGGCCGTCAATGATGCGTTGAATGCGCGCAGGCATAGCTCCCTGCGCCTGAGCAGACTGAATCAAACCTGCTGACAACAAAATCAGCAAGCATCGAATGACAGTTTTACTTAAACTCTTATTCACTTTTACCCTATCAATTATTCCGGCAGAGTTATTCTTTAATCAGATAACGCAAATGTGAATAAGGAAGAACCTGCCGCTATCGCAATATATTGTTTGCCATTCACTGCATAGGTCATCGGCGCCGCATTAACCTGTCCGCCCAGGGAAGCCTTCCATTTCAGCTCGCCAGTATTTGCGTCAAGTGCCACGAAATAACCGTCCTTACCACCACCAAAAACCAAATCGCCATCTGTAGAAAGCACGCCACCCCAGGTGATATTCCCCAAGGGGAATTCCCACACAGGATCCAGAGTGTCAGGGCTATAGGCACGAATCACACCCCAGGCTTCTTCGTCATTATTCAGGAAAGGCTCAAGCGCTACGCTTCCCATGGTAGTCTGGCGCCGGTTGATACCCAGCCCCTGCGGAAACTGGCCTTCGATAGCCATGATGCCCGAATCTTCCCAATGGGCTACATAATAGAGATCATGTTTGGGACTGTAGGCTGTGGGCGCCCAGTTAATAGCACCATGAACATGCGGCCTGATTACTGTGCCTTCCGGTGTCGGGAGCATACCTTCGGCTCGAATCGGGCGACCGGTTTCATCAAAACCAGTCATCCAGTTCACTGCAACAAACGGTTTGCCATGGAGAAATTCACCTGTGACCCGATCCAGCACATACATCAGCCCGTTGCGGTTGGCCCAGTACATCAGTTTGCGCTCCCTGCCCTGCCACAGTCGATCCACCAACACTGGTACCTGGGTGGAGTCGTAATCCATTTCGTCGTGGGGGGTGAATTGGTAATGCCATTTGATTTCACCTGTGTCGGCATCAAAGGCAAGCACACTATCGCTGTACAGATTATCCCCGAGGCGGTCACGGCCGTCCCAGTCCGGAGCCGGGTTACCGGTGCCAAAATAAACCAAGTTAGCTTCTTCATCGTAAGCGCCCGCATTCCAGACAGCGGCGCCCCCTGTTATCCACGAATCCCCCGACCAGGTGTCGTGACCAAATTCGCCAGGACCTGGAATGGTGTAAGTCCTCCAGATTTCCTCACCTGTCTTTACATCATAAGCGCCAACAAAAGCACGAATGCCGAGATCACCACCGGCAGTACCGATATAGACTTTATCTTCGACAACCATTGGCGACATGGTGATGGAAAACAGCTCATCAGGATTCGCCACTTCGACATCCCAGAGCAGGTTGCCGGCTCTGGCATCCAATGCTATCAAGTGGGCATCCACAGTACCCATGAATATAGTATTACCTAAAATAGCCAGGCCGCGGTTGACCCTACCGCAACAAGTACGGGACGGTTCAGGCTCATGGTTATACGTCCAGAATATTCGACCAGTAGCCGCATCGAGTGCAACCACATCATTGGGCGCTTGTACTGTATACAGAACCCCATCGGCTACTAAAGGTGTGGTTTCAAATTTTTCCAGGGAGCGCGCCTGCCATACCCATTGCAGTTTCAGGTCGGACACATTACCTGTATTAATCTGATCCAGAGCACTGTGGCGCTGATTATCGAGGGAGCGGGAGTAACTTAACCAATTATTCTCGTTAGATGCATCAAGTATGTCTTCAAAACTGACCTGTGAAAATACACCTTCACTCATCAGACAAGTGAAGAGAACAACTATAAGAACTTTATTCATAATGCTGCCCCCCTACGCAGTGATGCCAGGTAAGCCACCAGGTCCGCTATTTCCTGATTACTGAAATCACCAGCTAATGACGGCATCCCGGGAGTAGTAAAGCCCCAGGTTTGAAGCTCTGATTTATCCAGAGAGCGCAGGCGCTCATCTGAGTCGAGCAATTGAATAGTAAAAGCATCATGGTTCAACAGTCTGCCTGTGATCACTTCTCCATTTTTAAACTGGACAGTAAAAAAACGGCTGTCAGGTTGGACAATAGCATCAGGTTCAATCAGAGAGGATTCAAGTTCTGCCGAAGAACGTATCAGGGCAATGCTGCTGAGATCCGGGCCAAGTACTGAACCTTCCCCATTGACCATATGGCAGCCCATGCAGTTTCCTCTACCAGAAAACAGGTTTAGTCCCAGTACTGGATCACCACTCATTCCCTCTTCCCTTTCACCCAGACTGCGCAGCCAGGCCACAACCATACTGGCCTGCTCATCAGTCACACGTGGTGTGGGGGGCATGGGCGTATCGGGAATGCCGTTCATAATGATACCAACCAGATTTTCATCCGTGTATGACTGGCGAAAATTATTGTGCCCAAGATCAACATTGGCTATCAGGTCGCCATCAGGACCGTGGCAGTTAGCGCAGTATTGCCGAAAGGCACGTTCACCACTGATCAGGTCAGAGGCAGTTTCATGCTGAGCTGAAGCAGGATGCCAAAAACTGGCAATCAGGACAGTAAGGGTGAGTAATGAGAAATTTTTCCTGTTCATGGAAAAGATTCTAACCTAACGACAGGAGTTATTAACAGAAATCAGTTAGACGGATAAGAACGCTGAGAACGGCTAATGCCGGTTCAATGTGTTTTGGGCGGAGTGGAATTCGTTGAGACCCAGTTCTTCTCTCAATCCTGTAGACAGCTCTAGTCTGGCTTCATCAATGGGGATACCTATGGAATCAGCGATTCGCACCATGCGCTGAAAATTGCCTGCCACTGCGGCGGCTTCCACCATCCCGGCAGCACCCATCGCATCCACCAGCACTTCGCGAGCCTGGCTTAATTGTGCTTCGTCATGACTCATGAAGCCATCAACGAAATTATTCAGTTCTTGGCCATAATCAATGCCGCCATCATCCGCATTGTCTTCGGTACGAACCCGCTTGATGTCGATTTCTTTTTCTATTGCCTGGGCATTCCCACGGAGCGCCATCGAATGTGCGGTAGTTCAGTAAAAGCACTCGTTATGGGATGAGACTCTGCCAGCAACCAGTTCAACCTGCATTCGGTCGATGGCACGACCGGTTTCCTTACCAGGCTGGCTCATAAAAGGCAGTGGCACATACATCTGATCAGAAAGTAGTTTCCAGTCGCGCAGATTATCAGGCACCAGGGTCAGCGCCCTGAGCACATTGGCGGTCATTTCGCCCCAGAGATCAGATTCATCGCCTGTATTGCCATCGACTGGAATCATGGGTACAAACCCGGTTTCAGTTTCAAGATTTGGTGGCCGATACCAGCTTGGTTCGCCTCCAACAGGTTCTGGCAGCGGTTCCAGTGGAGCACCGATACCGCGCATGAATTCATCAACACTATAAATAAGTACCACGACACCAACGATTTCCACATATTCGCCTTGTGCATCGCGGCCGTTAATACCGTCTTCCAACAGGCCTTCCACCCAACGCCGGGTGATGCGTGCCTGATCGGTAATCACACGATGAACAACTTCCACTACAGCTTCTGGCAAATCGCCGTTTGAATTATGACTGCCTTCAACGCTGGCAGGAGACAGGGAATCCTTCCGCTCTTTGCATAACGAGCAATCCCTGGCCTTGCGCAATTCCGCCGCTATAGCGACCCTTTCAATACCCGTAAACCAGTTACCCGGTTTTGCCAGACGTTGCCACGTTTCCTGCAAGGCTTCCTGCATGCCTTCGCGTATTGGAAGATCAAGATCAGTGAAAGTGAAATGTGTTATTGCAGTCATTTTTAACTACTTTTTTTACTACTATTTGTTAGTCAATTGAATCCGAATCAAAGCCAACACCTTCCCAACCATCAGAAGGACGGGTGATGGTCAGCATTTGAACTCGGTTACTGCCATTTCTTGCCTGCCTTCCTGTCAGTATGACTGCATCACCTTCTTTCAAGTCATTGTGGTTCCAGCCACGTCGCACCAGAATGTTGCGGGGGTATGTTTCCGATTCCCAGACGGTTTTAGTGCCACTGGCATCGGTGGCTTCAACATAGACACGGCTGTGGGGGTTTTCGAACCAGACTTCAGTAACTACCCCTTCGATAACTTCAAGGGAGTCCTGATCATAAATGGACAAAAACGAATGATGTGCAAACACTGGAGCAGCAATCAAACTTAACAATATAACGATTAATTTATTCATAAACTGAATCCTCTTCTTTCTCAGCTGGTAGCTTGTTTCTATTCACCAAGATGTGGTCTGGCAACACAATCGTAGTCCATGATTTCAAAATCCGACTTTTTCCATTGCGTCGTGACGTTCCAGGGCTTGGTAAAGTAGACCGGATCATCAATGATAGTATCAAGTGTCAGGGTATTACCGTCTGCCAGCATGGTTCGTGTTTCAACAACCCTAAGCTGGTCAGAATGCGGCACACCTTGTGGCCTGAGATAACCTTTCTGTAGACCAACAGCTTCGATGACCAGAGTATCGCCTTCCCAAACCGCATTGGAATATCCCATAAAAGTCGGATAGGGATCTTCCGGATGAGGGCGATCTATATAAGCGCGCCGAACCTGATGCTCGTATTCATACAACATAACAATGCGTTCTTCATCCTGGATGATTTCATGAAGCATGGGTGCCGTGGTAATTCGCACCAAAGAAAAAATACATTGATGGGCAGGATCGCCAAGGGGATCTGCTTCCCAAGTCTGAAAAGCTGCAAAACCCGCAGCAGTATAGGGAGGTTCTACATCCCACTCTTCGGCAGACCAGCCTTCCATTTCCCAGGTACCTGAAAAATCCGGTTTGTTCTGAGCATTGACGCTAAAGGAGAGTAACAGTGCCATGCATAAAAATGGCAGCTTACCCGACACAAAACAATTGTTTAATGCTGTTTTCATATTTTCCTCCTGTTGACACCTAAAAGCATACCCCAAGCACAACTGACATGAAACTGGCGGAAGAGGTAGGAGTCGAACCCACCAGGCGTTATAAAACACCTCACTGGCTTTGAAGGCCAGGCACCCCACCGGGGATATCGCTCTTCCTGTTAACTTTTGATGTAAGTTTAATCAAACCATTAATGTAACTATAAATATAACAACCAAACTATCTAAATACTCTGTCTGGCACACTGGCATCGACGATTTTTCTTTCATTCCCAACTCGCTGGGTAAAGCCAACTCTGTCCATGAAATCCAGCAATTCAATCACGTAATTACGGCCTGTCCCAATATAATTTTTAAATTCTATAACGGAAAATTCCGGTTTGTTCTCGGCTATTTCCTGCACTTTTTCTGCAAGCGCCAAAAGCGTATCCGGTAATCCTACTCTTTTCTGGCTTACTCGATGCAACAATCCGGCTTTAAGAGCAGCATTCACCAGGTGATTCATTTCCCTGCCCCGAATACTGGTCTTATTTTCAAGTTCCGATAGCAGTGGAATTTCTAGACCCTGTTTCTGCAGAATTTGTTCAACTTGCTGCCATTGTTCTTTAACCTTGTCGGACATACCGGCGCGAAACCCCGCCTGTTTCACGAGCCCCCCTGCCACTTCCAGCTTGTTGCCCGCAACACCTTTTTCAGTCAGAACATCAAGCACGGCTTTAATGAGTCTGGCGTCAAAGTCCTCCTCCACTAATTTTGCAAGATCATCTACAGGGATTCCGGGCTTGTCAGTATTTTCCCCCTGCCAGGTTTTTACTGCCTGGAAAACCATATTGTGCATGTCTTGCCACCGGTCGCTGGATAGTGCAAACCTGGATTCACTGGTGTGAGGAAATTCCAGACTATTTTTCAATCCAGCTTTCTGCAGTAAAGCATCAGCTTCTGCGTCACTGAGATTCCAGGCGCTTCTGTAGGCCTCAAAATCTATCACCGCCCCTATCTGTATAAGAAGAGTGTCCAGAGATTGGGCAAAATCATTCAGTTCCAGGGTAGCCAGCAAGTTGGCGTAATCGGGAGACAGTTTTCGTAGTCGTTGCGCAGCAGGATCAAGCACATTGCCGCCACCAAGCAGAAACTTTTCACTGTAATCGCGCAAGATAAAGCGCTCTCCCCTGCAACAACACACTGGTTCTTCCGTAATAATCTGAACCAGCTGCTGAGCCGCATCGTCAGACAGAAAGCCAAGTTTGGCCGGAATATGCCTGGCACCCAGATACAGTTTCAACGGCATGCCGTGGCGCCGTTTTACCGGCGTGTCCAAAAATTGCACCTTTGCAGTAAAGGTGCAGCTCCCGCTTTCGGCCCCCTGTCCTATCAGCCAATCGCCTTTATCAATATTCGCTTTTTCAATATCCCCACTAAGATTCAAAGCGCAACGCACTCCCGTATCTGCATGCGTGGCCGGCTCATCCTGAACATGCATACCCCGGACACGCAGGATAATGTCCTGAGGCAGTAGCCTGACTGAATCTCCTTCTGAAACTTCACCCGCCATGACTGTGCCAGTGACAACCAGTCCAATGCCTTTCAGGTTAAAAGACCTGTCGATAGAAAGGCGAAAATACCCCTGGGGCGGTTTTTTCTTGTGAACACTTAATTGCTGATCCAACCAGGATTGCAGCTCATCTATGCCTTCGCCTGTGGTATTTGAAACCGGGAATAACGTTACCTCATTTGCCTGGTATTTCCCCAGCAAGGCTGCAACTTCGCTTGCAACAGTCTCTGTCCGTACTTTGTCGGCGCGATCTGTTTTGGTGATGACGCCGATAAACGCCTGGATACCCAACAGATGCATGATGTCCAGGTGCTCAAGGGTCTGGGGCATAATGCCGTCATCGGCGGCCACCACCAACATGCCCATATCAATCCCGGATAAACCTGAGATCATTGTGTTGATAAAACGCTGGTGGCCCGGCACATCAATAAAGCCAAGTACTTTGTCGTTTTCAGAAGTGGGTTTACGGTAGGCAAAACCAAGATCGATTGACAATCCACGACGTTTTTCTTCGTCGAGCCGATCAGTTTCAACACCAGTGAGCTGTTTGATAAGTGAAGTTTTACCATGATCCACATGGCCGGCTGTGGCAATGATCATGGCTACTGTTCTGTGGCGGCGTCAGCGAGAGAAGCTGCGAGTGTAGCCAGTTGTGCGATGAATTCCTTTTCCTGAATACCGGCTTCCAGACAACGCATATCAAGGAGCAGCCGACCTTTGTTTATTCGCCCAATCACGGGGCGTGGTAATTTCCTGAATTTCTGCTCAAGCCGTCTGATACTTTCATCGTCCTTATCGGCCGATGCAATCACAACAGCAATACTGGACAAAATTTTGACCGGCAATGCGCCACTGCCAGCCTGGCAGGTGCCTGTCTCGGTAGTGATTAAAAACTGTTCAGACAATGCTTTTACAAGCGCACCCGACAGGCGGTCTGCCACTTCGCGTATATCTTTCAAAGGTCGTGTAAATATGCGCAGTGTAGGTAATGCCTGCACCAAAGCTTCTGGATTACGGTAGAGCTTCAACACTTCGACCAGCGCCGCTAATGTCATCTTGTCCAAACGCAGCGCCCGTTTCAGTGGATTGCTACGGATTGCCTCCACCAACTCACTCTTGCCGGCTATGATGCCGCACTGGGGACCCCCAAGAAGTTTGTCGCCGCTAAAAGTAATAATGTCTGCGCCAGATTCAATTGCCTGGGCCGCCGTTTGCTCTTTGGGTAAGTCGTAAGCTGTTAAATCCAACAGACAACCACTGCCCATATCTATCACGAAGGGTAGTTCTACTTGATGGGCCAATTCAGCCAGTTCAGTTTCACTGACTTCGGCGGTAAAGCCTTCGATACGATAGTTACTGGTATGCACTTTCAGTAACATTGCGGTGTTGGAATTAATAGCTTTCTTATAGTCCTTGAGGTGAGTCCGATTGGTCGCGCCCACTTCAACCAATTTACAACCCGAGCGTTCCATGACTTCCGGAATGCGAAATGAGCCGCCTATTTCCACCAGCTCACCTCTGGAAACAGGCACTTCCCTGTTTTGTGCCAGGGTATTGAGCACCAGCAATACAGCCGCCGCATTGTTATTAACGAAAGTGGCTGCTTGCGCCCCGGTCAATTGACAAACCAGCGCTTCTGCATGGGTGTCCCTTTCTCCCCGCTGCCCTGCTTCCAGATCATATTCCAGATTAACTGGTGAGGCTGCCACCCTGACAACTGCCTGCACAGCACTTTCAGGCAACATAGCACGCCCAAGATTAGTGTGCAGGATGGTTCCGGTGAGATTAAAGACAGGGATCAGCGAGGATGCGCTTTGTTCTTCCAGTGAAGATTGCACGTCAGCCAGCACCTGGCTGGTTATGTGTTCCGAGGAGGCTTGAAGGATATCGCCGGTAAGAATTTGTTCCCTGACGGCATCCAGCGCATCACGGATTTTTTTAGTGACCTCAAGATGACCATATTCAGCCACTATCCCTTTGCCTGCTAGTAACACAGCATCAACAGAGGGTAACTGCCGGATCAGATCATTAATATCGCTGGTAGCGGAAGAGCTCATTTACTACACCAGGTCTCCAGGGGAGGGCCAGTATAGAAAGCTAAAAGAGTAAAAACAAATCAGGGGGTTAAACCATATTTGCAGCAGTAGCCGCAAACATGGTTTTTAAAGCGTATTAACGCAGGATGACTTCCATCGCCTCACCATCTGAGTTGAGCATCCTGAGACTACCACTGTGAGGTGCACGATCTGTATTGATAGTCAGCATTTCCGTTGCAAACCCATCACCATTACGGAAAAGCGGGAACACAAACCGGGATTTACTTTCGGTTGGAGTTGTCTGCAACGGTACATCCATGATGACCGTTTCCCCCAACACAGTGCGTGTACTTTCCAGCAGCGTCGCACTGACGCCGGTATCGGAAAATACGCGTAAAGTACCTCTCAGAGGACTCTGACCGAATACTTCTTCCAGGTTCAGAGCAGCGCTTTCACCACGTACAATAGTGCGATCGAAAGTTTCTACCGAATTACCATCCATATCAAACCATTCCAGGTAAACCGTGGCTGGAATTTGAAGTGGATTCACCACATGTAATGTGGAATCGATATTGCCGTTATGCAGGACGTCAGGATAGGTATCCAGTGGCGCCCAGAACAGCGGACCTTCCTGATGGGAAGTCACCGTATGCAGACTACTCATGGAATTGTCCCGGTTAAGTCGTGCTACCAGAGCAAAGGCCTCAGGGGCATCACCACTTTGAGCACTGACGATAGCATGACCATCCATTAATGGACGAGCATCAGGCGGAATGTTTTGCACATAAGCTCTACCAGGCTCAATCTCATAGGACGTAATTTCCTGATCAGTGACTTCAATCGTGCCACGTATCACATCTTCAGACGTATTAAGAAGAACTATCCGGGCATAACTTCCGGCGCCTGTTGGAATGGCGGGGAGAACGCGCCGTTCACGCATCCTTTCGCTGTGTTCCTGCTCGCCCAGAATTGCAGGTGCAGGCGCAATAATCGTCTGGCCCTGACCATCATCGACTTCCAGTAAACCCTGTATATAGACAGGCTGACTGCTGCTGATCTGTAAGGTGCCCTGAATATCCGGACTGTTGAACAGCTCTGAGACTTTGAGAGACAACTGGTTAGTCGACAAAATAGTCCGGCTCGCCGTGTCTGCCTCGCCGTCCAGTGTGAGCAGGCTGAATTCGATGGATGCTGGCACAAAATTATCATTTACAAAGGACAGCAGTACATCGTAATCATTACTGGCTTCGACATAGAAGGTAGCAGTGGAAACCGCATCTCCCGCCGCCACCATGGCAACTGACTCCAGCTCTCGACTTTGTCTTCGACTGCCTTCCTGGCGGTACTCCCGAGTAATGTAATGGGTATTGACCGAAGCCAGGCTTGCTGCCTGTGAGGTAGTGCTTACAGCATATCCTTCAGTCAATGGTTCACCACCGGATAACTTATAGGCATCCGTTGACGCATAGCGCAGGCGCGAGCGGGCAGGAAAATCAAGATCATAAGTTTCCCGTGGCAAGGTAAATACAGTCAAACGACCGTTAGTCCCTTCACTCTGAAACAAACGTCTACCCACCGGATCAAAGAAATTACCGCGCGGATCAAACAGGACATCATGATGATCCCGGTATATTCCAGGACCCACAGAAGCCGTAACGTAATCTTCTTCACCGATCACACTTATAGCTTCCGGCATATTGGCCATCCGGTCCGGGTGTACATCGAAAGTCAGGATACGGTTATTGAATTTATCCGTGACGTACAAATGATCCTGCAAAGGATCATAGGAAATGCCATCGGGCTGGCGTATACCAGAACGGGACATGCCAGGAATACTGGTTGTGAAATCCGGCTGACCAATAACCCAGGAAGCAGCCATTCCATTTTGGAACGTGCCAGGTGCCACATCAAATACAAGAATTCGGTCCTGAAAGGGTAATTCCACAAACAGGCGTTGATTAGCTTCATCCATCACCATGTCGCCAGGCAGTGAGAATTTTTCTGCATTCAAACCAGACTCATTACTGGTGAAATCAGTCTGACCAATAACACCGATAGCATCTGCACCACTGTTAATACGATCTGGATGCATATCAAAAACCAGAACACGGTTGTTCTCGCCGTCTGATACGAACAGACGCTGATTCACTTTATCCAGCGCCATCGCCGCAGGCCGACCGCCAGAGGGTCCGATTCCTCGTGCATTGCGGGTACCGAAGCTGATCCGATCTGCCGCTGTGGCCACTTCATAAGATTCGAAAGTCTCCTGACCAAGCACATGGGTTGCAGCCATGCCGCTTTCCACCTGCCCTGGTGTCATGTCGAAGGCCAGCACACGGTTATTCCAGGTGTCAGCCACGAAAAGACGCTTGTTGGAAGAGTCATACTCAACCGCCATGGGCAGTTTCAAGGCTGATGACGTTCGACCCGGTAGCAATACTTCAATATCCGTGTCTTCCTGGCCAATCGCCCAGCTTGCTTCCCTATCCAGCAAGCGATTCATACGGTCCAGCTGAAAAACCAGCACACGATGCCCGTAAAAATCGTTCAGGAACAAACGATGATCAACAGTATCCACTGTAACGTCTCGACCCTGTGTCCAGAACTTGCCACTTTCGCGATCATGAGCCGCGCGTGCTTCAAAATCCGCGTCGCCTTCAGGGTTGATATGCCCGATCTGATCTATTTGAGGTGTCAGAAATTCCAGCATCCGGTCCGGATGAATATCAAAAATATTGATGTGGTTTCCTGAGGGATAGCCGTCCGGCACATAAGCAAGTTGCCGCTCGGTGTCCACAGTGATCCTGGTCATGGTGAGCCGGGTCTGGGTGACCGCAGGATCGGTTTCTTCATAACTTGGCTGACCAAGCACAGCAATGGCATCCGGGTCAGAAGGACCATTGAGATTTTCCGGCGACACATCAAAAACCAGGACGCGGTTTTCAGTAAATGTGCCAGCAAACAACCTGTTGTATCGGTAATCCAGACTGATGGGTCCGCCGCTGCTGAATTTACGCATACTGGGCCGTGGTGCATTGGCGTCATAATCGGTTTGTCCGATTAGGGCAAATGCCGTTTTGTGCAGATTAGTGTCCAGTGCCTGGGCGCTGACATCGAATACCATCACACGTTTTTTAGCATCACTGACAAACAGTGATTGTTTCTCAGGGTCGTAAGCGATGAAACTTGGCCCTTGCAAACCCTGGGCACCTGACTGGGGTGTCGTTGAATTGAAGTCTGGCTGGCCGATGACAGCAATGGCTTCAGCGCCAGATTCAAGGTTATCTGGATCAATATTCCAGATCATGACGCGGTTGTTTCTTGCATCGGTGTAAAACATCAGTTGACGATCGTCATCGACAATGACCTGGCCGGAACTGCCGATACCGGCCTGACCGGCACGTGGATTAATAGTATCGAAACCTGGTTGTCCGATGACGGCCAGCGCGGGAGGCAATTCACCCGGCTCCAGAGTGTCAAGATATTCGGGGTCGATATTGAAGACCATGATGCGCCCACCAGGGCCGCCGGTCATGGCACGTTCTGGCACAAACAAACGCTGGGTGGTTTCATCGATGTCGCCACCGCTGGGCCAGCTCAGGTCAGTATCATTAAGTTCGGGGGTGCTGAAACCTTTACCAGTCAGCTCACTACCAATACTGTCTACAGCATGGCGTTCGACCGGAAGGCCTTGATCATCAATATTGTAAATGTCGTAACGGCTGTTGCCGTGATGTCCTATAAGTAAACGGTTATTGACCTTGTCCAAGGTCACAGAGCCTGGTCACCATACGCCGTGCGCAGTTCCGCCTCCGTTGGCTACACCGCCGATAAAACTGGGATTGCCGTATAAGTCTTCGGCACCCAGGGTGTCGCTGGCTGGTATGCCCTGTATCTGGGCATTTGCCGCAGCTGATAGTGCTGACAATAAAAATAATGATAATGCTCTCATAACAGTTAATACCGGAGTTGTTCCGGCCCTCAAGAAAATATTGCGAATTAGAATGACTACTGAAAAGGTAGCATAAGTGATTGTTTCTGCAAAGGCAGGAAGGGAAAGTAATTAAACTAGCGTTTAGCTGTATGCCTTCATATTAAAATTCGATATAAATCAAATGGTTATGGCAGACTTTCTCCGGTGTTATTCATAAAGGTCTGGCGCAACCGGGCGGCAGTTTCTGGGAAATGGGCCCGCGCTTCATTGTTATCTGCAATGGTCCTCTCCATCTCTGTCAGGTCTACCATCAATTGTCTGGCCCTGTCGGTATCACCCATCAACAAATACGTATCCAACAGCCAGCTCAGGGTATGGAAATCCCGCATATGTATTGGTCGACCTGTGGAGCGCTGCCATTCAACAGACACAATCCAGGAGGTAATATTTGACAGTAGCATGTCATCCAACATACCTAAGTGCTTATAGATATGACTGGGCATATGAATGGCATGGGGAGCAGAGGAAGCCACAACCCCGTACCGACTTGCCTGACGCATTGCCAGTAGAGCAAAGGTAGGTGTGTCATAGACATGGATCAGGTAATGAATTGCACCAGGATGTTCAGGATTGCGTTCGTAGACTTCTTCCAGAGGGGCAGCGGCTAGCACCACATGGCCGGCCTGCTCTCTGTCAAAACCAGGAAAACTCATTATTGCCAGGGCAGCAAAAACTTGAGCTTCATCATCATCTGGATACTGTTCCATCAACCCTTCCACAGCGCGGCCGTAATTACGGCGCCTGTTAACCTGGTTCTCACCAGGTGCATAGCGTTGTTTAACCGTTTCAAACCAGAGCTGCTCTTTCTCATTCCAGCGCAACATGCCAGCTTCATCCAGTGCCACCATTCTGGCAAGCACCGCTTCTCCTCGGCTCTCATAATCGGCATCAAACACCGTACCCAGCGCATTGTCGAATGTCATGGCTTCTCCCCAGTAGGCCATACCAAAAGCGGGGTCCAGCACCTGAGCTTCCTGAAAAAGCTCGCGGGATTGTTCATACCAGAAACTATGCAGAGCCTTGACCCCGGCAAGAAATTTTTCCTGGGCCTCCCCTTCTGCAGAGGTGCTAAATTCCAGAGCGCCAAGGACAAATGAGTCCTGATCTGCCGCCTGCGCTATAGGCGTTGCCAGCAGGCTAATAAGAATGAATCTGTATAGTGTGTTGTGCATGAGTTTCAGAGGATTTACCCCTTTCCGGTTGCTATTAATATTGTTAGTGTATTACTACTTCAGTATTGAAAAGCCTGAACCTTCAGTAATACTATAACGCCCCCATCCGGGTAACAAACTCAACACATGATGATAATCCGATTTTTACTAGTATCCATAATCCTTGCAGGCAGCCAATGCTTGCTTGCCAGTGAGCTGGTGGATGCCATTGCCGCAGGCAATCGTGATCTGGCCTTAAAAATGATTTCAGAAGGTGCAGATGTCACAGAATTAGAAACGGACGGCACCAGCGCTCTGATGTATGCCTCTTATATGGGTGATGCTGATCTCACTGCTGCCCTGATTGTAGCCGGTGCAGATCCCTCAGTGGTCAACTCCTACGGCACTTCCGCCATCCTGGAAGCGACCATTGTCGGCGCCAACGACGTCCTGCAACTATTGCTTGAAAATGGCGCCGATTCCAGCTGGAGCAACCCTGAAGGGGAAACACCGCTGATGAATGTAGCCCGCTCAGGTAATCTGGACGGCGCAACATTACTCCTGAATCACGGTGCTGATATTCATGCCGTAGAACACTGGGGCGGGCAATCAGCCCTGCACTGGGCAGCAGCGCAGAGTCATCCCGCAATGCTGCAATTTTTAATCGACAATGGTGCCGATGCCAATTTTCAGAGCATTATCCGCTACTGGGATCGCACGACCCTGAATGAACCCAGACCCAAACACCTGAACAAGGGTGGGCTGACACCACTGCACTTTGCTGCTCGTCAGGGCTGCAGCGACTGCATTCAGGTACTGGCAGAGGCCGGCGTTGACCTGGATGCCCATGACCCGGAACGGGTAACGCCACTTAATACCGCATTGATCAATTCACATTTCAATACGGCGGCAGCCCTGATAGAAGCCGGCGCAGATGTTAACAAATGGGATCTTTATGGACGCTCCCCACTATTTAATGCCATCGACCTGAATACTGTGCCAATTACTGGCAGGGCAGATATCCCATCACAGGACCAGGTCACGGGCTACGACATTGCCGTGATGCTGCTCGATAAAGGCGCCAACCCCAACATGCAATTGAAAATGGTTCCTCCTCTGCGAAATGCTATTTTCGATCGTGGCTCTGACAAGGTGCTTACTACCGGTGCAACAGCGTTAATGCGTGCCGTAAAAGGAGGCGACATTCCTGCCACCAGACTACTGTTGGAAAAGGGTGCCCTGCCCAACTTACCAAACATGGAAGGCCAGACACCGATGATGATTGTCGCCGGTATTGGTCATACCACTTCACCGACTCGTGGAATGTTCAGGACCCAGGAAGAAAGTATTTCGGCAATACAACTGCTTTTAGACTTCGGCGCCGATATCAACGCGTTGTCTGGCGACCCGATCCTGGTTCCAGGGGTTAAACCGGTCGACTACCAGCGCGATAAAAATCTGCATCCAGCCAATGAAGGTGAAGTTGTTATACATAGCCAGACTGCTTTACATGGTGCCGCCAAACAGGGCTGGACTGAAGTTGCGCGCTTCCTGATTGAAAACGGTGCCCGTCAACAGGTGACGGATGAGGCGGGAACAACGCCTTTTGATCTCACCATGGGACGATATACACCCGCTTACAATGACACCCCACCACTGCCTTTCTTTGAAACAGCGCAGTACTTGCAGGAAGAGTGTGCCAAGGTGGATGGTTGTGCCATTCCTGATCCAATCAATCAAGAATAAGCGAACAGCAGGAATGCAGAATGGCTGAATACGGGTTTGGGCAAAAAACTGGGCAGATCATGCAGATGGCCTATGTAGTGGAAGACATCAGGGCCGCTACGAACTGGTGGATTATGGATGCCAAAACCGGCCCCTGGTTTTTACTGGATAGCTTTACCGGACCTGACCAGATTTATCGCGGTCAGCAGTCACAAGCCGATGTAGCGATAGCCATATCATTTGCCGGCCATATGAATATTGAGTTGGTCCAGCCTAAAGACGATCACCCTTCTGTTTACAAGGAAATCATCGATTCACGCGGTTACGGTTTTCATCACATGGGTATCGCCATAGAGGATACATTGGCAGAATCCGAGGCTTACCAGGCCCGCGGATTCAGTGAGGCGTTCTCGGCGGAAGTCGGTTCAGGGCGCGTGCGCTATATGGATGATGGTGTGCTCAATCCAGGGTTTGTCGAACTGATACCCGCAAACAATGAAATGGATGAGGCGTTCACCCGCATGTTCATGGCCGCTTTGCGCTGGGAAGGAGAAGATCCAATAAGACCGTTTTAGTTACAGGATGCAGGATGCATCCTGTCTCTTGTCTCTTGTCTCTTGTCTCTTGTCTCTTGTCTCTTGTATCTTGCCTCTTGTCTCTTTTTAATCCCCAATAACTTCATGATAGAAACGAATAATACCGTTGGTAATAGTCGTATCTTCACTATCGATACTCATGACATGGGAAACATGGTTGTAGCCCTGCCACTGGGTGTACATGGGGCAATCTGCATACTTGCGGCAAAGCTTTGCATACATTTCAGCCACACTGGTTTCAATATTGGAAGGGTCATATTCCGCACTCCACAAATAAACTGGTATTTGTTCCCCTTCATAGGAATCGACCAGGCCTAGTGGAGAACGCGCTGCCCGTTGCGCCGCATCATCTCCGTAATATGCAGGAGTGCCAGCCCCCAAGCCACCAGAGCTAAGTATGGCAGCCCTGACACCCGGGCCATCGGGTAATTGGGAGGCCTCATGGAACATATAGGTGGCAATATGGGTGGCACCGGCTGAATTACCCATGATGAAGATGTTGTCCGGATCGCCTCCGAAGTCAGCGACGTTATCCTTCACCCATTGGATGATCATACGTAGGTCTAAAGCCCCATCAGGCCATTTTGCTTCCGGAGCTAACCGGTAATCGGCATTGATGCCAATGCCGCCTACTCTTGCTGCATATTTACCGATATTGCTGTAAATGAGGTTGTCGGTTGCGGCGCTGACTTTTTCTCCGCGGACCAGGCCACCACCATGAAAATAAATGAGCACGGGGCCGGCTTCCCGGAATTCAACATCACTGACCCACAGATCAAAGGTTTGCAGGGGGTGATCGCCATAAGCGATATCAGCATGCTGCACCAGACCTTCTGTATCCACCGAGTGATGCAAGGGAGTGTATAAGGCCTGGGTAGCCACATTAACTTCACCGTTCCACTGTTTGCCGATTTCAGCTACGCCCTGGAAAGCATTGCGCAGCAGATTTTCTTCCTGGGCAGCTGCCGAGGCTGTATGACTTACCAGCATCAAAACGATTAGTGACGAAATTCTTTTTATAATTTGCATAATTTGCATTGGAGACTCCGGTTCTATTCCTGGTAGCCAGGGATTCATAACGTAAATTATTGCTAGATATTAATCCTCTAAATCATATATGCCTATTTGTTTTTTCATTCTATTAATAAATAGCTGAGTCCTGTCAGGGAGCTCGAATTTAAGTATCATACCGGCCTATGCAAAATATCGACCTGGTTTTTCAATGAAACTATTCGTCACAATAATTCTTACCGTACTGGCTCTCCCTTTATTTGCCCACCACAGTTTTTTTGGTCGTTTTGATAACAGCACCTCCATGGAAATGGAAGGCACGGTTACAGAAATTCACTGGCGCAACCCCCATGTGCACATCTTCCTTGAAGTGGAAAACCCGGACGGCAGTATGACCAAATGGGATCTGGAAAGTGGCTCCCCTACTCTGATGCAACGAGCCGGCATTCCCAGGGATGCCATTGAAGAAGGCATGA
This sequence comes from Gammaproteobacteria bacterium, assembly GCA_029245395.1. Lineage (GTDB taxonomy): Bacteria > Pseudomonadota > Gammaproteobacteria > Pseudomonadales > Pseudohongiellaceae > Eutrophocola. The sequence goes on along the minus strand of JAQWPL010000024.1, from coordinate 18,803 downwards.
CCATTCGAGTCGCCGCCTGGCCGTCACTGACAGAAAATCTGGAAGCTTTTGCTACCAATGTGCTCTTGCCCGACGGCCGGGAACTGGTCATGCAAACCGGCGCCGATGCAAAATTCAATGACCAGTTCACCGGTGATTTTTCCTACCGCTTTCGTACCGAGGGCGACCGTAGCAATCCTGAGCTTGGATTGTTCCGCATGTGGACCTTTACCGGATCCGACGGCTTTTTGTTTCCGGAATCCATCAATCGCAACTATGACCTGAATACCTATCCCATGACGGATGCTGCCCGCGAGGTGCTGGCCGGTTTCAATCTCGCCACCGACAACCCCACCAACAACTGCAATCCGAAGGGCATGCCACTGATTATGGAACAACCCCTGCCCATGGAAATACTCCAGGACGGAGAAACCGTGGTACTGCGCATAGAGGAGTATGATTTGACTCGTACTATCCATATGGATCAGCAAACCGCACCGGTCGGTACACCATTTACCCTCCTGGGTTATTCTGTTGGCTGGTGGGAAAACGATACGTTAGTCACACGCACTACGCACTTGAGTTTTCCCTGGTTCAATCAACGGGGCATGCCCCTGAGCACGGCGGCGGGAATTTCAGAACGCTTCACTCCCATTGAAGACGGCAGCATGATGGATTACCAAATGACAGTGACTGATGCCGTAAATTTCTACGAACCGGTACACCTGTCCAAGAAATGGATTCATGTACCAGGCGTGGAAATTCTGCCCTTTGAGTGCGAAGAATACGCAGGCGAGGTTTAATTCAGATTATGGAAACTCTTTTTCAGGCAATAGATATATCGGGAGTCATCCAACTGGCAGTTGCTCCTGTTTTTTTACTGGCCGGTATAAGTGGAACATTGATGGTCATGTCCAGCCGACTGGGGAGAATTATAGATCGGGGCAGGTACCTCAAAGAGCTGCGCCTAAGTACTAATAGCGAAAACAAAAATCAGTGTCTTGAGGAACTTGAATGCCTGAAGGTTCGGGCAAGGTATACCAACTGGGCTATTTTTTTATGCACTTCCTGTACGCTGTTAGTCAGCCTGGTCATCGTCATGCTCTTCTTGAGCGCCTTATTTAACTTTAATGTGGAAATTTTAATTGCATCACTATTTGTTGTTGCCATGCTCTGCCTGATTATCTCTTTTATTTTATTTCTCAGAGAAGTCAGGCTCAGTACTTCGGCGTTTCGGTTTACTGCGGATTAGCTAAAAAAATTATACGCCTGGCCCAAATTGATCCCAAAAATCTACTTTTGCATTACTGCGCGGGAAGTCACCTTCTGGAATCGGCACGTTTAAAAACCCACAAAGTGGCGCCCACCCTTCTGTCACTTGGAAAATCAATAACCTGTCTGTCGGGATAGCTTCTTTGACATCATCAATCCTTTGTTGGAATTTAGATAAAACGAATTCCTTATCATCGGTAGCGTTTTCGAATGTTAACTCAGTGACAATTTTATCCGCCATGTAACTTACGGTACGGGGATAGTCTTCTGGAATTTCATCTCGCATTTCCAGTAATTTCTTAATGGTTTCGGAATAACTTGCCCACCACTGCTCTGCTGGACGAACGCTGAGGAGCACTTTTGACTCAGGGTAAAAATCAGCAAGCTCCTTCCAAAAATGTGCGCTTGGCCAATCTACTGCAGATTGGTAGCTCTTAAAGACCTCATCCCAGTCCATTTTTTCGCCATCTGCCGCTTTCTCCCAATAGGATAGCTGAGAAGGATTATTAAATACTTCTTCCATATGATGGCATGGACCAAACCCCAATTCTTCAAGCGCCATTTTTATAGACTTTGTTCCAGTACGACCAAATCCAGCATTGACTACTTGTAAGGCCAAAATATTTCCCCTCGATGTAAATTATCTTTATTTTTTAATGCAGCGTATTTTCCAGAGGTTCCTTGCGCAAGTCACCGTACATGGCTTCTTCAGCAAAGGCCGGGCACTTATATTCCAGCAACTGCATGTTGGCTTCCTGCCTGCGGTACAAAGGTAAAGTCAAAGTCCAGGGTTCACTGTAAACACTCGAGTCTTCAATGGTTGCTTCATATTCAAGCAGGTTAGGGCTAAGCAATGTATACCGCTCAGTCACCGTGGCATTCCCTGAATAATAATTCCCGGCGCGGTCCAGCCAGTTGCCATTGAGTCCGGTGACATCAATCACCAAAGTGTCGTTTTCCCAGCGCCCGTTGGACCAGCCCATCCAACCTGGAATGACAGCTTCGGTAGGCGCGCCCATGTTGATTGGCCTGACAGCGCCAGCAAACTGGTAGGCCATCAGGATGTCGTTGTCACTCTGGACAACCTGAAAGGGATAAGGCAAGTAATTGGAGCGTGGCACGCCGGCCATGAAACATTTTATTTCCGGATCTGTTGTTATCCGGTTACTAAAATTGTCATCCCGCTGCGCCAGCGCGTTGTTGAGGTAAGGAATATTTTCCCCTTCAATCACACCCAGACCCGGCGGCACAGAAAACTGCGCGCCCAGAGCATAGACAGGACCCTGGGATGCACCATGGGGTTCCAGATTCCAGTTAGCTTCATTAAGAGTCTGCCAGATGCCGTTCAGGTTCGGAGTGCCGTCAACCATGCGAGGCAATGAGTCGACAGTGGTTACCGAGCTGTCATCAACAGCAGGTTGATCTTCTGGAGCACAGCCAAGCACTAGAAATAACACTACGCTATGGATTACACTTTTTTTCATGTTCAATGGCATGGGCAGTTTTTGGATTCTCTTTTTGTTGTTAACTGAAATGTTTAGCTATTGAGCTGGAGGTGGCGCGCCGATTCCGACTGAGCCCATAAACACCTGGCGACCATCGGGAAAAGTCACGTCGCGACCATTGGCTTTGCAAGACGGATTACAGGCTTGGTCCCGGCTTTGATAGCCCTGAACAACAATTTGCGAACCAATAGGCAGAGCGGCAGGAGTCAGGCCACGACGTAATAATGTATTGGGCGTGCCGCCTTCAATCATCCACGCCGTTACCGCGCCGTCTTCGCCGGTTACATCAATATGTATCCAGGCATGAGGGTTAATGAACTCGACACGAGTCACTGTACCTTCAAGTTCAACTGGAGCATTCGGATCGAATTCTGCAGTAAAGGCATGATGGGCATGCACCTGTGTTGAAAAAATGCAGCAAGGCAACAGCACTAATAACAATTTGGTATTTATTGAATTACTCATTCTTTTTATAACCTTTATCTTTTAGCTTTAGTCTTCGTTTGCTTCCCGCTCTTCTCGCCGAGCACCCATCAACACATTACGCATCGCATAGTTACCTTCATGACAAGCGTATTCATAGATGGGCCCCGCACTGGCGTGAAGGGCAAATTCTGCAGTCCAGGGTGAGGCAAAGGTTTCATCATCTTCAACGGTGAACTCATACATCAGCAGGTTATTGGCGGTTGGAGTAAATTTTTCGATAACACGATTATTGGCACCAACACCACGGATGGAACGAATCCCTGGCGGGCCCAATTCATTTTTCGACGCATCGATAAAATTGATGGTTTCCACTACTAACGTATCTTCGTCCCAGTAACCCCGGGAATCACCTACCCACTGGGTAATCGCTTCAGGCAAGTGCTCGCTTGTGCCTCTTTCCGCAACAGGAATGATACGCACTTCATGGATCATTTCTGCATGGATCGCCACAACACCCGGCGACTGAACGATGCGATAGTTGTTGTTGTAGAAGGTGGGAAATATTGGTGGTCCGGTACTAGGCCAAAACATACAGCGTTCAGGTAGAGGTCGCATTTCAGGTCCATCAGTACCACTTTCCTGTTGTAGAAGTGTCCTGTCGGCCAGTTTTGCTTGCGCGAAATCAGTGATCGCAGGCAGTTGTCCATCGGGCGGATCGGTGATCAGGGAGGTTCGCAAGTTCGGCACCAATTTGGTGCCTGCGTCGTACCAGAATTCATTATAGGTACCGGTGTCTCCTTCTCCCTGGGCAGCAAAATCAGCGCTGTAATCGGCTTCTATGGCAGCGACTTCTGCCGGTGTATAAAAAGCCTTTTCTCCCAGTTCTTCCGGTCGTTCAAAAGGAGTAATAGTGGCAGTGTTGTAGATACCCTGCAGATCAGGATCACCCCATGAGGTACGTGCTGCCTGAAAATTTTCCGGAGATTCCTGCGCAACTACAACAAATGGCAGGAAAACTAATATCAACGGGGACAGATAAAACTGATTACTCATTTTAATCCTCCAACTGTTCCCTGAGTTTTTCAAGCTCTTCCAGTTCCTGGTTATTGGTACAGTAAAACTCATTGATCGGTGTCTGGGTTACTGTCCATCGACGTGGCGCCGACTCCCAGGGTGTTGCCAATACTTGCGGATCATCAACAATAATTTCTACAATTAAATAATTTTCAGAAGGCCTGGAATAGCGCTCGGTAACTTGTAATTCGTCACTGTGATACCAGCCGTTTGGCAAGATGAAAGTTCTGCTATCAAACGTGTTGGTCACAACTACTAAAGTGTCACCTTCCCAGTGGGCTGTACTGTTGCCATGAAAAAGTGGTTCGGGATATTCCGGCGCCGGGCGCCCATCGGTATAGATAACCCGAAAATTGTTGAGCACTTCATAAAGTTGTACAAAGACATCTTCCTTATGGGCCAGCATGGTGCCATAAGGATTTTGCAGCCAGATGGCAGGTACACCACGGGGCATGCAGTTGACAGAGGACTTGGACAGCTCAAGTTCAATTTCTGACATGTTGACTATACGCTCGGCGGCTTCGGGCAGAAATTGCGGACGGGCTTCGGGGGTAACCTCGGGGTCATACTGACGCCGAGCTTCTGGATCAACTCCGAAACGACCACTCACCCCTTGACCGGCACTGTTAGGCAGCCACATGCCGGTGAAATCGGGTTTGCCATTAGGTAGACTTGGAGTCGGCCCGCCTGGAGGCATAACGGTGATCAGAAATTCCTCGTCCTGTGCAATGACTGGACCTATGTTTACTGTAAGAATTGCGACAAAACACACCAATATATTTCTGAATCTGAATTTCAAAGCACACCTCCTTTCAACATTTAAGTTAGCTTCGCCCGGCGGAGATCGCTTCACTCTTCCGCCCTACCTAATTCCGCTCTTTAACTGAGCCCTGCGGAGATCGCTGTGCTAATCCGCTCAACATTTAACTCTAATTTTGTATTTGGCCCATTTGCCTCAGGATTCCGTCCTCGGCACGCATCAGCCCGGCTGAGGCGTAATTTTCGCGGCCGTTTCGTGCCAGGCAGCCGCGCACAAACACTTCCTTGCCGATATTTCGCTTGAAGTAATCCAGTCCTGTGTCAGCGCGTTTCAACGTAATCAGCGCGTAGGTCTGGAATGACCAACTATCTACGTGGCCGTTATCATCAGTCACATCCATATAGAAGAAGGCATGGGGATTCTGCCAGTCGATTTCGGTAAGAATGCCATTAAAATCCCGGCAGTTGTCTTCATCAAATTCTGCGGCAAAAGAATGGTGAGCGGATACAGAAACCCCGTGTCCAAGAAGCAGAATGGACACCGCAGCAGATAATATCCTGGAAAGTTTCATAAGGGTTCTCCTGTTAAATACATTGCATAGCCAGATTTTGCCTGCAGCCATTGTTGGTAGCAACTGAAAGTCGTTTAATATAGTTCATAATGAAGACGAATGTTTATGAAAATAGCCAATGCTTTTGCTTTAACTGCTTACTTGAAACACCATGAATTCGCGTCAAATACCCGCTACCTGTTAGTGGTTTCAGAAATGCCCAAAGGGGATGAATGATCTGACTGTGAAAGCTGCTTAAGTGCTTGTTGGTGGCAAACCTTCAAATGCCCGCTGCAGCATTGCCCGCACTTTTTGGATTGTGACAGGTTCCGGATTATTAAATGGTTTTTCGGTTGTAACTGCTGCCGCTTCATCAAGATCACTTTCCTTAATACCAATATCACTGAGCGCCTGTGGAGCATCCAGTTTACCGGCCAAATCAAAGATGCCCACTGCCGCATCATCCACGCCCATGACACCAGCAATACGTTGCGACCCTTCTGCGGTGGCAGTGGCGTTATAAGCCACACTATGGGCCAGCAAAATGGCATGCGTTTCAGCATGGGGGGTATTAAAGATGCCACCAAAAGTGTGGCACAGTTTATGATGCAAGCCAGTTGATCCTGTACCCAGTGCCGCACCAGCCATACTGGCACCATAGAGCGCTTCTGCTCTTGCTTCTATGTCATCCGGATTCGCTTTTATGCGCGGCAGGGCTGAAACCAAAGCGCGTATACCATCGAGCGCCATACTGGCCACCATCGGATTGGGTTTGTCTGTAGCTACATTCACTATAGCTTGTGCCAATGCATTAAGTCCGCTCACCATGGCAAACCCAACCGGCATGGTCAGTGTCAGTTCCGGATCATAAATCGTTAACGTGGGTACCACTGAATCATCTCTGGTCGTCACTTTCCTGTCAGTTTCTGTTACCGCCCAGATATTGGTCATTTCTGACCCGGCAAAGCTGGTAGGAATAGCAATGTTAGGCAGGGATTTTTGCGCTGCCAGTGCCTTGCCCAGTCCCGTAGTCGAGCCCCCACCCAAAGAAACGGTGCAGTCAGCCTGGATTTCATCCGCCAGGGATTTGGCAGCTTCCAGCGTTTGCACAGGAACATGCATTATTGCCTCGGAAAACAGACATGCGCCTCGGCCACCAAGTAATTGCATGATTTCCTCACCAGCCGATTGCTGCTGCGGGGTAGTCAGCACCAAGGCACGCTCAAAGCCGAGTTTCTCAACCTCTTCCGGCAGTCTTTGCAGTGCCCCTGCCCCAAAAATGATATTCCAGGGTAAGCCTTTGTAATTGAATTCAAGCATGATGGTTTGATCTTGGTCCTATTAATAGCTGCAAGTACATCATATTCGGTTGCTCCATGTTAAGGGATATTCGAAGCTACACTCTATTTAAGAGTGTATTCGATCAGGTTTCAGTTTTTCTGCCAATCATGGGTACAATCAATCATTCAGTCCACCGGGGAAATCGCCATGAGACAACATTTCATTTCAAGTCTGTTGTTTGCACTTTTTACAGTTGCACTTCACGTGCAAGCCCAGTCTGATAATCGCCCGAATTTTCTGCTTATAGTCACTGATGACATGGGCTATACGGATCTTGGTGCATTTGGGGGTTACGAGATCCCTACACCCAACCTGGACAGGCTGGCCTGGGATGGCGTGCGGCTCACCAACTTCCATGCCGCCCCCAGTTGTGGACCTACACGGGCCATGTTGATGTCTGGAACGGGCAACCATGAAGCCGGGTTGGGTTCGCAATTGTTTAACCAGTTGTTTGTTGGCGAATATGGGTATGAAGGCTTCCTGCAACCGCGAGTTGCCACCATGCCTGAAGTGCTACAGGAAAATGGTTACAACACCATGATGTCCGGTAAATGGCACATCGGAGAGCGCGATCCCAGTGGTCGCACCTTACCAAGCGTTTATGGCTTTAGCCGTGACTACACTTTGTTGCGTGGTGCAGACAACCATTACGGTAGCATTCGGGATGCCACGTATAGTGAAGACGGTCGCGTTCATAGACTGGAAGACCCTACCTATTCCACTATCCGCTATACCGACAAATTGTTGGGTTTCCTGGAAGACCATGACGGCAGCACTGATCCATTTTTCGCCGTGTATGCACCCACAGCACCGCACTGGCCTTTGCAATATCCGCCAGGCTGGGAAGAGCGTTTTACCGGTGCATTTGATGGCGGTTTTGACGCACTGTGCAATGAACGCATGGCCGGCGCACTCAATGAGAATATCCTGCCTGCTAATGCCAGCACTGCGTCTTGTAATAAGGAAGCCGGGCCATGGAATACTTTGCCCACACAAGAGCAGCAATCTTTTATCAAGGCGATGGAGATTTATGCGGCCATGGTGGCGCATCTGGATGAGGATATTGGCCGCATCCTGGAAACCCTGGAACAACAGGGCAAGATGGATAATACCTGGATCATTTTCATGAATGACAACGGTCCACAGGGTGGTGCTTTAGATGCACGTTTGATCGGTGGCCGCGAAACCAGTCCTATTAATAACAGCCTGACCAATCTCGGCAAGCCTGACTCCTGGGCCAGTGTTGGCCAGGGCTGGGCGGATGCCTCCTCTTCGCCTTACCGCAACACCAAGAGTTCACCGTATGAAGGCGGAATGCGCGTCCCGGCATTTATCTGGCATGGCAGCGCAGTAACTTCTGGCAGTATTGATCACCAGTTCCTCACGCTCATGGACATTATGCCTACTGTGCTGGACATCGCGGACATCGATCCTCCCCAGGGCAATTTTAAAGGCCGGGATATTCTGCCTATTCGCGGAAAATCCATGGTGCCTCTGCTGGCCTCTGCACCGGCGCGTATTCATGATGCCGATGAAGCCATTGCCCTGGATCATTCCGGCAACCGCATGATGGTCAAGGGCGACTGGAAAATTGTTCAGCGGCCTCAGCAAGGTTGGCAACTGTTCAATATGATTGAAGATCCAATGGAGTCCCATGATCTGGCCTCACAAAGAACGAATCTGTTTTCTGACATGGTGGCCGAATTCAGCGGCTTCGCCGCAACGCGCAACTATATCGAAGTGAGCACGGCTATCAACCAGCCTTGAATCAGCAACTATGAATCAGCAACCATGAAAACTGTTCCCGTTATTACGGCGGCGCAAGCTGCTGAAAAAATTCCTAGCAGCAGCGTCATTATTGCTGGCGGTTTTGGCATGACCGGAAACCCGGTGCATCTGCTCCACGCTTTGGCAGAAACTGAAGTCAACGAGCTAACCTACATCGGCAACAATGTAGGCGAGCCCGGTTTGGGTGGAGGTCGCCTGCTTCGTAACGGACAGATCAAAAAAGCCGTGGGTTCATTTTTTACCAGCAACCCGGAAGCCGTCGCCGCAGCCCAGGATGGAAGTATCGAAGTTGAGCTGCTGCCACAGGGCACATTGGGTGAAGCTATTCGTGCTGGCGGTGCAGGCCTTGGCGGATTTTTCACGCCCACTTCTGCCGGCACACCGTTAGCCGAGAATCGGGAAAGCCGGAAAATTGACGGTCAGGACATGGTGTTTATTAATCCTATTAAAGGCGATGTCAGCCTGATTCGCGCCTGGAAGGCTGATACAGCCGGCAACCTGCAATACCGCATGACAGAAAATAACTTCAACCAGGCCGCAGCCACCGCATCGGCATTGGTAATTGCTGAAGTGGAAGAAATCGTGCCGGTGGGCGAACTTGATCCCAATGCCATTCATACCCCCGGCTGTTTCGTGGACTACCTGGTGCAAGCCCACACCAGTGAAGAAGATCTGGGTTCATCCGCTTCGGTATCAGGCAGCGCAAAAAAAGTAGATGCGATGCGCATTGCCATGGCGCAGTCGGTACTGGACGAATTACAGCCTGGAGAAGTGGTCAACCTGGGTATTGGCATTCCCACGCTGGTAGCAGATCTGATTACACCGGAAAGCGGCATCATCATGCACACCGAAAACGGTATGCTCGGTGTTGGACCAGAACCTGAAAGCGGTGGCGCCATGGAATACCCGGTTAACGCTGGCAAGATTCCAGTGACCGCCCTGCCCGGCTCCAGCTATTTTGACAGCAGCACATCCTTCGGCATGATTCGCGGCGGCCATGTGGATGTGGCGGTGATGGGCGGGCTGGAAGTTGATGAAGCTGGCAACCTGGCTAACTGGGCAGTGCCCGGCAAACCCTTATTGGGTGTTGGCGGTGCCATGGACCTTGCCAGCGGTGCAAAGCGGCTGATTGTCACCATGACTCACTGTAACCGCGATGGAAACAGCAAGGTCAAACAACAGTGTTCGTTACCACTCACGGCAAAAGGTGTCGTTGATATTCTTGTCACAGAAAAAGCGGTTTTCAAATTTGAAGAACAGGGCATGGTGTTAATAAAAATCATGGACGGCTCCTCGGAAGAAGATATCCGGGCTAATACCGAAGCCGACTTCAGCGTGAATTGTTAATGCCATGAAAACCTACACAGGAACATGCCATTGCGGCACCGTCGAATTTGAATTTGAAATTGATTCGAAAGAGATTACCGACGGCCTGCGCTGCAACTGTTCTATCTGCAAGCGCCTGGCGTGTGTCCATTCAATGAAAGTCGATCAGAAAGATCTGCGCCTGACAAAAGGCGAAGACAAGATTCACACCTACCAATGGGGCGACTATGAAATCCCCTTTACCTTCTGCAGTAACTGCGGCGTGTATGTTTATTACAATACGGATTACCAATGTCGAGTGAACCTGGGCTGTGTTGATGAAGTGGATACATTTAATCTGACCATGCATTTTTTTGATGGCAAGAACGAGTTGTAAGTTTACCAATGACTACTGCCTATATTTGTGACTATATTCGTACGCCCTTCGGCCGCTACGGTGGCGCTTTGTCGTCTGTACGTACAGACGATCTGGCCGCCCTACCTCTCAAAGCACTTATGGCTCGCCATGACTCTCTGGACTGGGGTGCGCTGGATGATGTCTTCCTGGGCAACACCAATCAGGCGGGTGAAGACAATCGCAACGTAGCGCGCATGGCGTTATTGTTGGCCGGTCTACCACAGGAAGTACCGGGACTCACCGTGAACCGTTTATGCGCCTCGAGTATGGATGCTGTGATTATGGCAGCGCGTCAGATCAAAGCCGGCGAAGGTGATTTGTTTATTGCCGGTGGAGTAGAAAGCATGAGCCGTGCGCCGCTGGTGATGCCAAAAGCCGATGCCGCGTTCAGCCGCAAGGCAGAAATTTATGAAACCTCCCTGGGCTGGCGCTTTATCAACCCAAAGATGCAGGCCATGTACGGCACTGACTCCATGGGCGAAACGGCGGAAAATGTGGCTGAAGAATTTAACATCAATCGAGAAGATCAGGATACCTTTGCCCTGCGCTCCCAACAAAAAGCAGGTGCCGCTATAGCAAGTGACCGGTTGGCGCAGGAAATCTGCCCGGTGGCAATACCCCAGCGCAAGAGTGACGACATTATCGTAGAGACTGACGAACATCCCCGCCCTGATACTACTGCTGAAGCCCTGGCAAAGCTGGGCACACTATTTCGTGAAGGGGGCTCGGTAACGGCTGGTAATGCTTCCGGTATTAATGACGGCGCCGCTGCTCTGCTCATTGCATCAGAAGAAGCCGTAACCAAATATGGACTGACACCACTGGTAAAAATTATCGGTGGTGCCAGCGCGGGTCTTGCACCGCGCATTATGGGTTACGGCCCGGCACCGGCCACACAAAAACTGTGCGAACGTTTCAATCTTACTATCAACGACATTGATCTATTCGAATTCAACGAAGCCTTCGCCTGCCAGGCATTGGCTTCGACTCGCGCTCTTGGCTTACCGGATGATGCTGACTTTATTAATCCCAATGGGGGTGCCATTGCGCTAGGTCATCCACTTGGCGCTTCGGGCGCACGAATCACCGGCACCATAGCCTTACAAATGAGTAACACCGGTGCCAAAAAAGGTATTGCGGCGATGTGTGTTGGTGTAGGGCAAGGTGTAGCTATTGGGCTTGAAAAGGTTTAATTAAAGGGAGACATCGGCTTTCTTTTTACTTTTTTGATTTCCTCGGCGGAGATCGCTTCGCTCTTCCGCCCTACATTGGATCAGCGAAGTTTTGTAGGGCGGAAGAGGCCGCAGGCCGATCTCCGCCGGGCGAAGCTGATAATAAATTGTGTTCTGACCTCGATTTTTACGCATGTGGATAAAAAATTATGTTAAATAACGGCGACCAGCTACCAGACTTCACTTTGAACATCGGCGAATCTGATACATTGAATTTGCCTGCAGACATTCAAACAAAATATGCCATTATTCTTTTCTACCGGGGCCACTGGTGACCTTTTTGCCGTCGTCTGTTAGACGCGTATCAGCAAAGATTAGATAAATTCAAAACGTTAAATACCAGTATTATTGCGGCAAGTGTTGACCCGCTTGAAAAAACTGAAGAAGTCTTTGGTTCACTAACATTTCCTGTAGCCTGGGGAGTTGAACGTGAGCTTGGCAATACCCTGGGATCTTTTTGGGAAGAGCGGCGCAATTTTATCCAGCCCACTGAATTTGTGGTTAACAACACAGGGCATATTTATTCTTCAACCTACAGTTCATCCCCACTGGGTAGAATAGATCCGGATGAAGCTCTGGTATTGATTCAGTTTTTGAACAAGAGAGACAGCGGCTAACAGAGTTTAAATTTTGCAGGCAATGACACTGTATTCATTCTCATTGAATGACACTTTGCCTACTTCCTGGAAAGGTAGTTTTAAATGTGCCACCAGGGAGCGCTGATTTTCAACAGAAACAAAAGAGAAACAAAAAGCATATCCAGCAACAACAGAGAGTGTAACGGCCTGGTCAAATAAAAATTTCAGGACTCCCTGGCCCCGATAGTCTTTTGCAATACAGGCTGGACCATAAATACTTGTTGTTGTTTCTGTCGGCTTTTCATCAGCACCGGGAATATCATAATCACTTAGTCCAGATACGATTTGATCGAGAATCGGAAACGGCGCGTTAAATGTCGCGCTTGAAACACAGCAATAACCAACCACCTTCCCTTCCGCCCTTGCCACTACTACACCCAGATCACGATTAAATGCCCTGAACTGTTCATCAGAAAACCCTAGTGATAAATAGCCATCGAGCATCTGTTCAGCAGTAAGATTTGCACGCAGGTTTTCTTCCTGTAATTTTGCAATCTCCTGAATATCGGAATCTTGCAATGCGGCGATTGATAGTTCTGTCCCCATTTGCTTAAAGCTTGATAATCGCCAGCGCATTATTCGGGTTCAGCGGAATCACCAGTTGATTCTGCACTGAGTCGTAACACATGGAAGCGGCACTGGGGATACCTGAAGCGATGACCTCAGCCTCCTGGCCTGGCCTGATGCGGGATACACTGCCAAAGCGGACACTGCTCACATATTTGGTGCCATCAGCAGTGACAACAACGCCGTCATTGCCCGCTTCCGCGGCGCGCTCTGTTCGAACTACTTCACCATTCGGATTATAGGTAATCACCGCATTGTTACCGATATTAATCACTACCACGTTGCCGTCTTGATCCATTGCCACGCCATTGGGGACATTAATATCGCCACCTTCGGCAAACACAGAACTCGACCCATCCGCCGTGACTTTGTAGATAAGCTCCGGTTCACGGGAATTTGAAATATAGGCGGTGCCATCACTCGCTACAGCGATACCATTTAATATAGTTGAACCGGGCACAGCTATCGACTCCAGGGGTTGTCCGCTGCCCAGGTCAAATGAACGCAAGTAACCTTCATCGACTGTATAGAGCACACTCCCTTGCACGGCACTACCAAGGGGGTTTTCAAGCTCAAGTCCATCACGGGAGGCACCAATCCATTTCGCTGTATGCACACTGCCATCGGGATTGATCAGGGAGACAAAACCATCAGGTGCATCACCTTCCCCTCGATTACCTGCATTCATGGCAAGGATCAGATTTTTGTTCGGATCAAAAGTACAGCTCTCGGTAAAATGAAAACTGCCGAAGACTTTCACGTTATCGGTCATCACCATCTTTTGACCGGCTTCATTAACAGAACCCAAAGGCTCGCCAGCGGTAAAATCCTGGGCTGCTGCTTCTACTAAAAGGCAACTAACCATAAGCCAAAGAACCAATTGCACGTTTCGAACTTTCATTTGATAGCTTGCTCCTGAAATATAGTAAATGTGAGTCTTGAGCCCGCCAAAGCGGCTAAATGTTTCTTCCTGTCGGAAAAGGCAAAGCCCGCATTCCGACGTCTTATCTTTTTCCTCTTGTCTCTTTCCTCTTGTCTCTTGCCTCTTGCCTCTTGCCTCTTGTCTCTTGCCTTTTGCCTCTTGCCTCTTGTTACTGCGCATCCCGACTCGATCCCGCCAACATCCGCTTACCCGTTGCTTCCATGATAATTGTTGTTGCGTTCACTAGCGGCGTGCCATTTCTTGCCAGGCTGCCTTCGACCATAACACGGTCATCAGGTTTCAGTGAATCCCGCTTCCATCCCAGCCTGAGCAAGGTGTTGGGGCCGCCCAGTTCGAGTATCCAATTCACCGTTTCACTGGTTTCCTCGTCCACCACATCCACCATGATAAAAATATGCGGATTGGTCCACTGCACTTCCGTCACGGTGCCGCTTAGTTCGACAGGTTGATTAATATCATACTGTGCAGGAAAAGAATGATGCGCAGTTGCCGTTAAAGAAAACGCTGTTAATAATAAAAAAGTAATTTTCCGTATCATAATTTTATAAACCTTTATTTTTATCCTTTATCCCTGCTTAAAAGGGCAAATTCATATGCTCAACAAACCGCTCATTTTCCAAACATATTTCATCAATTAACTCAGCATCGACAACAAGCCGCTGCGTAAGTGTCGCCGACCATGGTTCGGTATACGCCACCGGATCATCCACAGTGACTTTTATTTCCAGGTGACCATAATCAAGGCGAGTGATTTCTTCACGCACTTTGGCGTTCTCTGTTATCACGCTGCCATTCCAATCGATCCAGGTATCATCACGCACCCCGATAGTGTCAATGATCAGCGTATCGCCAGACCAATTTGCCGTTGAATAACCCTGAAAGGAAGGTGTGGGAGAATCCGGCAGCGCCCTTCCATCTGTAAACACCTGGCGATAGCCGGCATTCATTTCATTGAGCACTAATATAATTTTTGGCGTATGCACAAATTTCAACATATGCGGAAGGCCGTAAGCGCGCAGAAAATTATCGGGGATGCATCGAATATGAGGATCGTTGATGGCCAGGTTGTTAGTGCGCTCTTCCACGATGGGTATCAACCAGTCCTGGTAAGGCAAGCCGTCAGGTAAATCCACGCCCAGATTCGCCATCTGACGTGATGAAGAAAGTCTGAAACCGTCGCTTGGTGTTTCCTCACCCTCTGGTGTCCGGTCTGAAATCCAGATGCCGGACAAATTCGGCCTGCCGCTACTCATAAGCGGTGATGGTGCCTGCATGTCCACAGACCCATCAGCGTTGCGCGGTACATTTGCAGTCGGATAACCGATCCATTGGGCACTCAAGTGAAACGGTACCAAGCAAAGTGCAAGTAAAGGAATGGTTACAATGAATGCTGAACAGTCCGTTAAATTTCTTCGTCTCATAATATTCCAGTTAATCAATATGATTGTTGTTTACATTCAGTCAATAGCGGTTCTTAATAATTGTAATCTATCCATGTTTGATTAATCACCAAGTGGAGTAGCATCACCTTCAACCAACCCCATTGACCAACGTATTGCATCAAAGAACATGCGCTGAACCAGTGGGTTATCCCATGATTGATCAGAATGACCCAATGTTGAATAAAATGTTCTTCCTTTGCCGTAGGTTTTGGCCCAGGCAATTGGCACATCATTAGCATTAGGATCGCGAGCCAAATTATGATCAACACTATCTAAATCAAGGCGCGCCAAAACTCTAACATTTTTCCTGGAATAAGGAGGCAGATGGACTGCGGCTTCATCATAAACAGTGAAGACTGGTGGCAAAGAACTCATGGCAGGAAATAATGGGTCTTCTACGATTATAGGTAGATCAATTTCAAGATTTTCACTTTTAGTCCAGGGATGATTCCAGAGACCGCCAATCATTTCGCGAAATTCTAGGAATTGCTGAAAAGCATTGTCACCCGTATGAGCAGCAACAAAGCCTTTTCCATCGTCTCTCACGAAGGACAACAAGTCTTCCATTTGTTGGTCACTCAGATTGCCCGGCCCCGCACCAAAAAAGAAAATTGCATCAAAATAATCAAGATTCTTGGCATTTAAAGCAGGACGATCACCCGCCATTACTGTTTCTTTAGTAATCAATTGGGAGTCAGTTCGGACAATCGTTACATACACCCCACTTTCCCTTCCCAAGCGCTCGATAGTGGCTAAAGCATGAGAAACCGAATCATGCTGGTACGTAGTGCTGCTATCACCAATTGCGAGTAATTTTTTTTGTCCGGGCCAGGGATCGGGAAATTGTTGCGCCAAAACTACCCCTGAATTAATACTTATAATCAAAGTTACTAACACTAAAAAACACTTTTTTAAAATGAACATAATATTGATTGCTTCCAGTGTTAAAGATTTATCATATCAGGATAAGATATTAGGTCTGCATTCGACCAATAGCAGACATTCCAGACCGGCTCCATTAGAGGAAATCCTTAGCGTACCATCACACATTCATAGGGCAGAAAATAAAGACCCGGCTCCCAGCGGAACTGAATATAGTCTTCAGCCGTTAAGGTCTGCGTAAAGGTCTCAGGATCAGTCACGGTAATGTTATAGCTCAGCGTATCGCTGGATTCATCGAACATAAATCGCTCAACAAGCTCTACAGCGTTGCTTTGCGGTACACCCTCGAGTCCATAGAGCTGGAAGTAAGGCCAGTCGATGTGTGTCGTTGTTATTACGAGGTCGCCGTTTTCCCAGCGGCCGGTAGAATATCCCAAGGGTGTTGGTTCGAGACCGGCCGGGGCTGAACTACCATCCATGCGCACGAGACGTTCAACAGCAAAATACTCGTTTCCCAGGATAATATCTTCATTGCGCATACTGAAACGCAGGGGATGGCCTCCTGCACGTGAAATCAAACGTGGCATACCGGGTGCCGTGCAGTCCAATAGCGGATCGTCTCGAGTCGGATCGTAAGCATCACGCGCCGCACGCGCTGCTGCTGTAAGTGGCGGGTCTGCTGCCCATGCAGGTGCCTGATTACCGGCGGGGACCCAAACGCGAAAAATACCTTCTGGCTGATCCGCCGTTACCAGGGCCGGATCGATGACCGACCCCCCGCGGATGCTGATGAGATCCTCCGACCAACGTGGTTCCGAAGTCGTACGTAAGAGTATTTCCTGTCCATCCGGCATGAGCACGTTAGTGACATACATATGGCGGCTACGCCGTGTCGAGGGATTGCCGGCGAAACGAACGGTCGTGCCTATACTGACAAGGTCTCTGGGGATGCCAGCACGATCCAGACGCATGACGCCCATCCCTTCAAGTTCCCATAACATGGTCTCGCCATCAAAGGCTTCCGTGCTGACCGTCAGGCGTACATGAGGATTGAACCAGGAGACATCCACAACCGTGCCTTCGGCTTCGGTGATCGTGTTGTTGTCGTACTCGGCCGTCGAATGATGCGCCAGGGATGGAACCCCAACGATTACTCCGAGAGTGAATACGATGAATTGACCAAGTCTTGTTGTCATGACTGCCCCAACTGATACTCCAAGGTTAGAAATAGTAAACCACCAATCCCGGGTAATCCACCCTCAAGCATACGCATTAATAGGCACGAGCATAAAGCCAAATAGGAAAAAAGAGGTGATCACTATAAACTAGGAAAATCCAGGCCAATAATTAAATAATCATTTTTAAAACGGTGGTTACTATGCAACAACGAATCGTAGCTTTACTTTTATTATTAGCGATATCTTTACCGTTGAGTGCACAGTGGTTTGACTGGACTATCCCCGGGATTCCTCGCAATGCTGATGGCACTATCGACAGAGCCGCACCAGCAGTTCCTCGCGCCCTTGACGGGCATACAGACTTTTCCGGCTTATGGTCTGCCTCAAATGAACGAGGAACACTGTTTGACCCACTTAAATATCAACCTTGGGCCCGGGAGATCATGGCAGAACAGGAACGTAGCTTTTTCGCCAAGGCTCCGCGTTTTAACTGTTTACCCGATGGACCAGGCGCATACGCTGCCCAACAAAGGCGCATAGTGCAGACAACAGATTTTATCGCGGTACTCAACAGTGATATGACTTTCCGGCAAATACACCTGGACGGGCGGGAACCAGTAGAAAATCCCATACTGCCATCCTGGATGGGATATTCCTCTGCTTATTGGGAAGGCGACACTCTGGTCGTGGTGAGCAATGGTTACAACGACAAAACCTGGATGACACGTTCAGGGCTGCCTCACACTGACCAACTACGCACAACTGAACGCTACACGCGGACCAGTTTTGGCTTTATTAACCTTGAAGTGACTTATGAGGATCCTGGCGCACTCATCGAGCCTGTACAGGCAACCATTGATCTACGTTTCAATACCAATCCAGAAATACTTGAAGAAATTTGCAATGAATCGGAAACCGCGCAGCGCCACTATAACGGCGAGATTACTCAAGCTGAAGAAAAAGTAGTGGTTGTTCCCGCGACGACTCTGGATACCTATGTCGGTACCTATCAGGGAATCTGGCTGGGAAATTTGATCACTGCTGAAGTGACACTGGAAGGAGGCGAACTTTTTCTGACCCGAACACCTCGCTATTCAGGTATTGGCAGTATTACAGATTCAGCAAAATCTTTGCTTGTTCCGCAATCGCAAAATGCCTTCGACAGCAGCTTTGGCTTGGGCTGGATTTTCAATAGCGATGATAACGGTGAAATAAAGTCAGTTTATGAAGTGCACGTGTCAGGGAATTGGGCCTTCGAACGCTTGCGTTAACTTAACAGGGAGTGATTGAAGGGCTGCTTTCGGCCAACAGAGGACGTTCGTTTCAATTTAATCACTGTAAGTCGTCAGATGATTTGGGACCTGTATCCCGCCAGAACATATGGGACCAATTAGCCTTAAATACTAAGGGAGACTTCTGGTACATTCAATAATGAATACAGGAGTCACCTATGACCGATACACCTGAAGCACTCGTTAAAGCCATTCGGCGCAAAACCCGCAA